>CBDFMU010000001.1:0-42906 GCA_965249785.1 Saprospiraceae bacterium
CTCAGTACGACTACACCTCAGGCAGGAGTAACTTATAGCTGGACCCCTGCCGACGGCCTGGACAATCCTTCCAGTGCTAATCCTGTTGCTACTCCCGCCCAGACCACCGTTTATACGCTGACGGCGCATAATCCAGGCTGCACCGAAGTTCGCCAGGTTCAGGTGGCCGTGGTGCCACTATCCATCTCACTCAACGTTCCCGATACAGCATTTCTTTGTCTGGGCAGCAGTTTGAACATTCAGGCCAATGTATCCCCGGTTGGCACAACGGTGAACTGGTCACCATCCACCAGTTTGCAAATTGCGGCCAATGGAGCGACCGTAATTGCCACTCCCCTGGAATCCACGCTGTACACCGCTCAGGTAGCGTTGCCGGGTTGTATGCGGACAGAACACGTGTTTGTACAAGTGGATAGCTTGCCACAAAATCTGGACATATCCCCGATGGACACGATGGTCTGTCAGGGCGGCACGGTCATCCTGCATTCGCTGATCTATGAACCCGCCGATTTTAAAAATATTGAATTTCAATGGCTGCCGCCAGTTGGTCAGCTTACCGGGGATAGTTTGTACAATTTGGTCGTACAACCTCCCGAAACCACTATTTATCAACGCATTACCCGCAATGGCGGTTGTGTGGATACGGCCCAGGCCACGGTGAATGTCATTCCACTGGCCGAAATGCACATTGTACCAGCCGATACCAGTGTTTGTGGTGGGCAAAGTGTAGTGCTTCATTTAACCTACACGGCAGGTATAACCGACATCATGTGGACACCGGCCGCCAGTTTGAGCTGTAGCGATTGTGATGTTCCGACTGCCACGCCGACCGCCACTACAACTTATAATGTAACTGGCAAATTCATGGGTTGCAGTACGGGCACATCCGCTATGGTAACTATAAAAAATTCGCCGTCTTACCGTTTCCCTACCGATGTGATGCTTTGCGCAGGGCAATCGATCACGCTCAATGAAATCTTCGACGCGGGTGCTACCTACACCTGGACTTCGACCGACCCGACGTTTGGTACTTTCAATGGGCCGCAGCCAGTCGTTACCCCTACTCAAAAAACGGTTACTTATTTCCTGAAAGCTAATAACGGCGGTTGTTCCATAGAAGATCAAGTGACGATCACCGTGGCCAATGGTACGCTGGAGGCTTTTGGTGATACGACCATTTGCCAGGGGGTGACCACAGTATTGAGTGCCAATACCAATATACCGGGTACTTTACAGTGGAATCACGGTGCCGGTTCGGGCAGTGCCGTGAATGTGTCGCCTACGGAGACGACCACTTATACCGTTACTTTTAATTTTGGGATGGACTGCCAATTGACTGATTCTGTAACAGTTACTGTAGATGGCCAAATTGCGAAAGTGCAGTTTCCAACTGATGTAGCCCTATGCCCCGGAGAAAGTGTCCTCTTAAATAGTTTGGTGACACCTGGGGCTACTTATGCCTGGAGCAGTGCGCCTGGCAACTTCACTTCTACTTCCGCTGACCCTACCGTGACTCCCACTCAGACGACAGAATATACGGTGACCACTACTTTGGGGAGCTGCGTGAGTACCCAATCGGTGGACGTGGTCGTTTTCAGCGGTGTTACCCTGACGCTTAGCAACGATACTACTATTTGTGCTAAAGATAGTGTCAAGTTGATTGCCCACGGGTCCGCCACCGGCACTTATCTCTGGACACCCGGCGGATCCACGGCATCTTCCCTGACGGTGACACCATCTGATCCTTCCACTACTTACCAGGTAGTGTATACGTATGGCGACGGCTGTACCCTGGAAGAATCGGTAAAGGTGATGGTAGTTCCTAGTTTCGATGTTGAAATCCTCGCTACGCCGGACACCAGTATTATTAACCTGGGGGAATCTATTGATCTGTTTGCCAAAATATCCCCTTCCCAGAGTTTGAATGGCTTCCAATATAGTTGGTTTGAAAAAACTACTTTGTTGAGCGGTACGAACGAAAATATCACCGTCCAGCCAGCCGTATCGGATAGTACGGTTACCTATCTGGTAGAAGTTGTATCACCGAATGGGTGTCGCCAAACCGATGATATTACCTTCCGCCTCATCCAGCCACGGGTAGTTTTCCCGAATGCCTTCACGCCCAACGGCGACAATGTGAACGGCACCTTCAAAATGGTGATCCTGGAAGGGGCAGCCACCGTCGAAAAACTGGAAGTCTACAATCGCTGGGGACAAAAAGTCTTTGAAAGCAACGACCCTGCTGCCGAGTGGGATGGACGTGTAGACGGTAAAGAAGCCCCCGCAGATGTGTACGTCTGGACGGTGCGCTGGCGGCGTGGAGATGGTGCTTTGAAGATTGATTATGGACAAATTACCCTCCTGCGGTAAAGAATAATACCAGTAAAATTATTGGCCGGATGACTTACTACGCTGTAATTTAAGTTCCTTGAGGATACGCATATTTGATTAAAACACTTGACAATCAGGTAATTGATCGAATACTCAAATCTTCCAATACTCAGAACAATTTAAATTACAGTGTACTCAGAGTCATTCGGCCAATTTATTTTATGGAACCCTCATTTTCCTCACCGCTTCCCACACTACAATGCCCGCCGCCACCGCTACATTCAGCGAATGTTTGGTGCCAAATTGCGGTATTTCAATCACGCCATCGCAAAGTTCCAGGGTGGCCTGACCTACGCCCTCCACTTCATTGCCGAGCACAAAAGCGTATTTTTCGCCGCTAATCGGTTGAAAATCATGCAACCACACGCTATTAGTCGTTTGTTCCAGGGCGAAAATGTGATAGCCCAGCGTTTTCAATTTCGCAACCCCTAGTTCTGTAGCGGCCAGATATTCCCAGGTCACCGATTCCGTACTACCCAAAGCTGTTTTCAGGATTTCGCGGTGCGGTGGCTGCGCCGTAATGCCACAAAGCAGGATTTTTTCCAGCAAAAAAGCATCTGCCGTGCGAAAGATAGAGCCCACATTGAGGGCCGACCGCACATTATCGAGCACCAGCACGACGGGCCATTTTTCCGCCGCTCGAAATCCTGCTAAAGAAAGTCGGTCGAGGGCACTCATGCTTAGTTTTTCCATGCCGCAAAAGTACCTTTGTGGATGGAATCGCCATTGCAAAATACCAAACTGGGGTTGAAACTGCCCACCGATCCTCGCTGGGTGAATCTGGCCGAAATAGACCTGGCCGAAATATTGACCGATCATGCCTATTGTGAGCAAAAAGCGGCCACGGCCTGTATATCGCTCATCCAGGCGTACCCGGAGCGAATCGAGTTGGTGGAAGAATTAGCACCCATTGTCACCGAAGAGTGGGGCCATTTTCGCCTGGTTTTGGCGCAATTGAAAAAGCGCGACCTGCGGCTGGGCCATCAGCGCAAAGACGAATACGTCAACAAACTGCTTGATTTTCAACGTAAAGGCCTGTCAAAGGAGGAAGCACTCTTGGAGCGACTGTTAGTCTGTGCGCTCATCGAAGCCCGCAGCTGCGAACGTTTTCGATTGCTGTCACTACACTGCGCCGACGAATCGTTGCGCAGCTGGTACCACCAGTTTATGGTGGCCGAAGCGGAGCATTACCGGCTGTTTCTCGAACTGGCCGAGCAGTATTTTGGCAAAGAAAAAGTGCGCCAGCGTTGGCAGGAATACTTACAATACGAAGCAACAGTCGTACAAAATCTCCAGCCTCGCGGCGACCGTATGCACTAGAAAAACAAAGAAACAAAGAAGCAAAAGGCAAAGAAAAAAGTACAGATTTTTGCTTTTGCACCATACACCCTCTCCCTTATGGGGGAGTAGGAGGGGGCTAACTCGCAAAAAAGCAAAAGGCAATTTGCACCGTCAAGCGCATTGCCTTTTGCTTCTTGCTTTTTTTGCCCTTTGCCCCTTGTTTTTTGCCTCTTGCTTGTCAAAGCCTACCAGCCGCGTACCTTATTGATCTTTCCTTCTTCGCCATACATGTCTTTCGACATTTTATTGTAGGCAGCGGCGGCTTCCTCCGGCGTATCAAACATTCCGATATGCACGGAACGCCCATTCACGGAGATCACTGCCCGGTAACGATTATGTTCCTGGTACACGCCAGTAAATCCGGTGCGGCTACTGGTTTTGCGCTGGCGACTGGCCACCGAACGCGTCCGGTAAGCGAGATTTTCCAGCCGACAATCCAGTTTGTCACCATTCTTGGCACCTACCAGGCTACGATTCCCGGAACGTTGATCGCCTAAAAACTTTTCAGCAATCAGCTTGTGCAGGTAGATCGTTTCAGTTTTGAAATCTCCATCGGCTTTTTTCCAGGTTTTCTGAAACACGGCGCAGCCGCTGGAATGCTTGCGCAAATTTTGAATTAGCTTCACCTTACTCAAATAAGGGTCATTGGTCAGCCATTCATAGACGTGGTCATCCAGCAAGACCATATCGTCGGCATTCTTCAATTTTACTTTGTAAATCACTTTTTCAAATATTTAATCGGTTCACAGGTAGAAGGCAAGGCAATCAGGCGCATGGCAAACGGCCATGCACTAAGATTAAACAAAAAAACAGGAGAAAACGGATATTCAAAACAAGATGTTTTGTCTGTCATAATTAGATTACAAAGACATTACTGATTGTTTTAGGGAAAAGCGTCTACTTAAGAAGCGGACGCGGGCTGATGCAGAGGGGAGGGGATGGCGGTTCAAACGCCGATAATGCTGAAACAATGAATGAAACAATTGTTTTATGTTATGACGAAAGTACTGCTTTTCTCAAATATCGAAGGATATTAGCCGGGTCAAATTGCCAGTTCTGGCTTTTCACTCAATATTATTCTGTGCCTGCTCCTCCTTATAAAAATTTCGCGCCACTGTTGCACTTTTTGCCAGAAGATGCGCTAAGTGCCTCCTTGCCGGAGATTATCCAACTGCTGGAGCCACAATTTGGGCAGTCGCTTTATGCCGCCTTCGATCCTGCGACTTATGTGCCCAGTCCGATCGCCGCGAATACCAATACCAATTGGTTGAAAACCGCGAATACGGTGGGCATAAATGTGCGCACCATCCAGCACTTTTGGAAAGTAGTGCCCTATGCGCTCACCTTGCCGGGCGCGCAGAATGCTATTCATCTGCTGCCCATCTGGGAACCCGGCGTAGTTTCCAGCCTTTATGGGCCAGTGAGCTGGAATATAAATCCTGAATTTTTTAGCCCGGAACTGGTCAGTTTTTTCCCACAGCTCGACACCATAGAAAAACAATTGAAAGTGGTGGTCAATTTGCTCCACTTATTGGGCAAAACAGTGGGCATGGATGTGGTGCCGCATACCGATCGCTATTCTGAAATGGCCCTGGCGAATCCCGCGTATTTCGAGTGGCTGCAACGCCGTGATGTAGTGATTACCCGCCATGATTCCAGGGTGTATCAGACCGTGCAAAACCAGCTTTTTGAATTTATACAGGAACATGGTAGCGCGGTCACTGAGTTGAATCTGCCAAAAACAGCGCGGGACTTTTTTGAAGAAATGCCGGAGGCAGAACGTCTGAAAGTCCTTTTTGGCCTGCCCGAAAACTATGCAGGGCGATTGGAACGACGTAAAATGATGATTGACCGGCTTTTTGCTGGCGGATTCGAGACGGTGCCAGCCACGATGGGGCCGCCTTATCGGGGACTAGAGGTAGACCCTCACGCGGAAGCCAAGGTGACGGATGAGGCTGGACGGGTTTGGCGGGACTACCGAATCACGCAGCCCGAAGGGTTTTCCCGCGTTTTCGGACCACTGGCACGGTATAAATTATATGAATCGCTGGATGATAATCGGGATTGGGCACTGGATTTTGAGCGACCCAACCATCCGGCCTGGACCTACGTTATTCAGCATTATCGGCAGATACAGGCGGAGTTTGGGTTCGATTTTATGCGCGGTGATATGTCGCACGTGCAAATGCGGCCCGACGGAGTGCCAGCGCAACCAGATGAATATTATGACTTGCTGGGAGCGGTGAAGCAGGCAGTATTGCGCGAAAAACCTTATTTTGGTTATTTTGCGGAGAGTTTTTTGGCCCCGCCCGGCGAAATGGCGTACGGAGAAGAGGCCGATCATCTGGAAGCGTCTTTTGCGGATTCCACGTTGGGGGATTTGCAGTCGGAGCCGGTTGGGACGGCCAGATTTTTGCAGTCTTTTCAGCAATACCGGACCTTACTCGAAACTCGCCAGTTCGCGCCCAATTTTACCATAATGACTGCCGATAAAGATGATCCGCGCTTTGATAATTTTTATTTGACAGGCAACGAAATTCGCTATTTTATCGCCTTGTTTTTGACTGATATGCCCTCGTACATGGGCTTGGGATTTGAATGCCGCGATCCGCATCCGACCCCTGCGCCCAATGAATATTATACCAAACTCTACGTGTTTTCTATGCCTAATGGTCCAAAGGGTACTTCTGGACCCTATCGTTGGGGACAAAATCGGGGTTTGTACGACCGGCTTGTCCGGCAAAAACAACTGGCCGAGGAAATAATGCCCGATATTCAGCATGCCCCGGTAAAATGGCTGTTGCGCCCAGATGCAGGTATCGAGCATAACGTGATTGCCTGGACACAAGCGGAGGATGCACGATTTATTTTTGTAGCCAATTTTAATACGGCCAATGCCCAACCAAATGTACAGATTCCGGTGTCTGTGGGTAATTGGGAGTTGGTCTTTTCGACTGCACGGGAACAAGTGGAAGGAAAAAAACAAACAGGGAATATTTCCATAATTAACCTGTCAGCAGGGGAGGGTCTGGTATTTCGGAGAAATTAAATTCTGAATGACTGTCATTCTAAGGCAGTTTTCCAAGGTTTATTTTGAATTACTGTGCCAAAGTGACGCAACTTTGTGAAAAAATTGACAGGTGGCACACCGTTTGTAAATAATAAATTTTCGACCCGTCCGTTTTGCCACCAGATTTATCAAAAATAAAAATCTTACAATAATGAAAAACTGGAAGAAATTTCTCGCGTTTGCCTTCATGACCTCCTTGTTGCTGCTCGAAGCCTGCCACCGTGGCAGTGGCTGCCCGGGTGCTGATTTCTAATTCTTTTGACTTCCTTGTTCGCATGAGTTTACATTGGAATTCCCTTACTTCCGCCGCCGAGGTGGAAAGCATAAAAGAGCATTCTTACACCGTTCCCTGCCTGATTTTGAAGCATAGTACGAGTTGTAATATCAGTGCTATTGCCAAGTACAGGCTGGATACCGACTGGGATTTTGAGCCAAATGTTCTGGAGCCTTATTACCTGGATTTATTGCGCTTTCGTCCCGTCTCGGCCTACATTGCGGAAACTTTTGACGTGTATCATGAGTCGCCGCAGGTGCTATTGATCGTCGCTGGCGAATGTGTGTACGACGCTTCCCATCTGGATATCCGGGTGGAAGAGTTGAAAGAGGCACTTGCTTCGGTCGCGAAATAAACCATGTTGTTAAAAATAGACCGATTTTCAAAGGCACCCGGAATAACCCGAGTGCCTTTTTTATTTTTGCCGGTGGTAAAATTCGTTCGACTTGCCTGGCGACTCTGTTTTTTCGTCGGTTATACTACTTTTATTGTCTTTGAAATCTGGCTGCGCAGCCTGTTCAAAGGGCCTGACCTGCGAGCGGCCATGCGGGTGCGCCAACGCTGGGCGCGGCATTTGCTGCACACGATTGGCATCCGTATCGAGGTGATCGGCACGCCGCCCGATTTTGCGGCACTCCTTGTATCCAACCATCGCTCCTATCTCGATCCGATCTTGCTTTTGCGTGATCTGGATGCCTTACCCGTCGCCAAAGCAGAACTGGCGAGTTGGCCGATACTCGGTAAAGGAGCGGCCTCGGCAGGCATTTTGTATTTGAAACGCGACAATTCGGGCAGCCGCGCCAATACCCTTCGGCAGATCGAGGCCAAAATACAGGAGGGATTTCCGGTCATCCTCTTCCCGGAAGGGACCACTTCGGGCTTGCCAGACACTTTGCCTTTCAAAAAAGGGGCGTTTCAAATGGCGGCCAGAAGTGGTCTGCCAATCGTACCGGTAGCACTTTGCTTCGCTGATGAACGCGATTTTTGGGTTGGCACCGAAGGCTTTTTAGCGCATGCCGTCCGGTGTTTTCAAAAAAAAACGATCTCCATTCGGCTTTGTTACGGCCCGGCTTTTCAAAACACGGACACCGAAGTATTAATGCAAGCGGTGCGTAGCTGGATCAATGCGCATCTGGAAAAATATCCACCCGGTCGTTGAACCATAAAATCTAAGTAGTTCATGGAGATTAGTACACTGTAAATTAAATTGTTTAGCAAAAACCGAGCGCGTTTACCTCCCCGGCCTACGGCCACCCCCTCCAAAGGGGGATAGTTTCCGCACTTGGCTAAGAGCTAATAAGCGGAAGTCGCGCTCGGTATCCAGGGGGTGGCCTTTAGGCCGGGGGAGGCCGTAGAGGGTAAGCAAAACGTGCCAAAACTTATTTTACAATGTAATTTCTATTTATAATTTTGTTGATATGCTAATTTATTCTTTTCGGGCTACATGGCGGCTGCTATATTTTGCGGTGTACACTTCCCTCCGCATTGTTCAGGTGGTGATGGGTAGTCTATTGCCAGGTGCCACGGGCGCGAGGGCCTTGCGTATTCGGCAACAGTGGATCACCCATTTGTTACCCACTATTGGCGTGCGCGTGGAGGTGCAAGGCGTATCGCCTGATTTTCCCTGCATTCTTATGAGCAACCACCGTTCTTACCTGGATCCGGCCTTGCTGGTTCGCTACGTTCCCAATTCATACCCGGTCTCCAAGGTAGAAGTGGCCAGTTGGCCCATCCTTGGGTATGGATTAAAGGTGACCGGGGTGCTTTTTTTGCAACGCGAAAGTGCCTCCAGTCGCCGTACCACTTTACAGGGAATTGCTGAAAAAGTGCGGGAGGGCTTTCCGGTCATGCTTTTCCCGGAGGGGACTACCCATGCCGAACCGCAGACAATACCGTTTAAGATCGGTGGATTTAAGCTGGCCGCCGAAAACGGTATTCCCATCGTGCCGGTGGCGGTAGAATATCGCGATCCGGCAGATTATTGGGTCGGTACGGATACCTTTCTGGCGCATTTTTTACGTCGTTTCAGGGAAAAACGGATGTATGCATATTTACACTTTGGGCCAACATTGCAAAACCACGACCCGGAAGTGTTGTTACAGCAGACCAAAACCTGGATAGACGCGGAACTTTTGAAGATCAGGCAGGGGTTTTGAGTGGAAATATTTTAAAAATCCGCAGCAGGGATTACCTTTGTGCCCGCTAAAAGCGATCTGGCTCCGTAGTTCAACGGATAGAATGTAGGTTTCCGGTACCTATGATATGGGTTCGATTCCCGTCGGGGCTACAAGTTGTAAAATGTAATGCTCTGTAAGTTAATCACTTACAGAGCGTTTTTATTTGACTACGGATGGTATCATCTCTCTCTCAATCCGCTTAAAATCCGCTTCCGGTATCTCAAAAAATCCGAAGCGGAAAGGATAGCCCCAGTGTTTTTTGTCCTTGATAAACGAGAGGTCTTCGATCAAGGGCTGTATGTCCGCTTCCTCGCTTTTTTCAAAGGATATATTTCTCCGATAGGGCTCAAAGCCAGCGGCCATGATGCCCTGGTACAGCTCCTCGTCGCGCACCTGACCGATGGCGGTAAATTTCTGACAGGGCGTTTTATCTCCATAGTGCTCTTTGGAAGAATAAAATACCAGGCCGTCGCCCTGCTTCATTCGTTTCAGGTTGTTAGCCTTGCCATGATTGGCTTGACAAAAACCGCCTTGCACACCGATTTGGACGTGGTCTTTGGAGGCCACAAGGAGCCAGTATTTTGTTGGGTGGTTCATCTGATTAGATTTTTAAAACGTGAAACGTAATCCAGAGCGATGAATTATTTAAGGCTTGGCTGACACCACCACTTGCTTCAGGACTTTTGCATTTCTGCATCTTTTACCCGCATCTTTGCTGCATGATAGGCCGACCAGTTGACGACGACTTTTCCTACACCGAAGATCTCCATGCCACGACGAGCGATTTCGCCCGGATGGGTAGTGGGGATATGAGTGAGCGGGAAGAAGAGGCACTCTACCAGCATCTCAGCGGGTGCGCATCCTGTACAGCGGCGTTTGACGCATGGGTGAAAGATGGGAGGCCGTCAGACTTGGAGAATGATACTTGATAAAGAGGCTTTGGCTCATATTCCTATTTGGCTGGAAGCCAATAACATAACCGATAGTTGACTCAATATGTCAGTTATTTTGAGGTATGAGCCTACTTATTTAAGATTTGTTTGGTTCTCCCGTCTCCACCCACAACCCAGAAAAATAATCCTGCAAAATCCGGTGCCGGAAACGCCAGGTGGCGCCGTCGGTTTCTAGAAGGTGGCGGTGGGACATTTCGTTTAGGAAGTTGGGGAAATCAATAGGAAGGAAATTTTTCATGTGTAACAATATTCTTAAATTCCAATGCTCTAATATCGAAAAGTAAAAACACTTTCATTGAAGCATAAAAGCGCTGGTAAGGGTGTGCGATTTGCAACAATGAATAATTTGAAAAAATTATCATTCGTTGTAGGCTAATAGTTAAAACCATGATTGAGCAAAATGCACAAATTACTAGAATACCTGTAATGCTTGCAATCAGTGGAATTTTACACCAAACGGAAAGGAATGGCACACAAAAAAGTAAAAAAAGTGACATAAAGATAAATGGCCTAGCAAATTCATCCTCGCGTACAGCACTTGTTATGTTCTTAGCAAAAATTGCAAATTTCCAAGGAACTACATCAATGGTATTTATAAGCGGATGAGGCCTTTTGCCTTTTATCATGCGAATTAAATTGGTAAAAAAACTGATACATACTATGAATACAAATGTGGATAGCATTAGTAAGATTAGGGAGGCTGGACCAAACAATCCCTTGCCCAGCATACTTTGCTCATCCAAACCAAAATGATTGAATAAGTAATGAATCTTTGTTCGTTCGCCTAATAGGTTTTTTAAAAACAATATAGGAATAAATATAATTCCAAAAATTCCAACCATTAACCACGATTGACCCATCATCATAACTTGCTCGTTTAATAATAAGAAACTATTTTTCTCAAAAAAATTCCAATTTTCGTTCCATCCCGGTTGCAAATCTCGCAACTCAAAAACCACCATATTCCGCTGGCTCATCCGCGAAGCCAAAAAAGAAAGCCAATGCTGGGCCTTGTCGGCCAGATAATCCTTCTCTGCTTTCCGAGCCAAAGCGCCATCCACAAACCGCTCCACTAATTCCCGCTGTCGCCCAGCCACATTCTCCGCCACAAAGCCAAACTCCGACCAATTCTTCCCCGAAGCAAACAACAGCTGCGCAGTATTGAGGTAAAAGGGATTTTCAACAGCTTGCCGTAACAATGGATCTCTTTTCAATGCATTTAGCAGCCGTCTGGATTCCGGCTGAACACTTGCCAAAAGCCCAGCCTCCACCTGCTCAATCGTCAATTGCTCCACCTCCACTTGTACATAAACCGGCGCATCCTTTGTACCGGCATATTCATCGATCCGTGAACTGATCAGAAATTGCCGGCTTGCATCAACCCCAAATTCTCCGATGGCGGTCAGGCAGGAATCACGATCAGCCTCCGGTACTTCATCAAGGCCATCCAGGAGTAGCACAAGCGAACTGTTTTTCCAGATCTGATCCGCCAATCCCTTGCTGGCGCCAAGTTCGGCCGGCAGGATCTGACGCAGCCAGTTATCGAAAGTGCCGAACTCCGTCCGCCAAGTAGCCAAGTTGAGCACTGCTGGCATTTGCTTGCTCGACCGTTCAAGCAAATGGAGCGCCAGTTGCAGCACCAACGTGGTTTTGCCGAACCCAGGCAGCCCCACGATCAACAACCGACCATTCGCCCGGTCAAAAATATCCCCAATAGCAGCCCGTACTTCCTCCTCCTGCAGGGTAATGTAGTTTTCCGCGCTCTCGGGGGATGTGCCTGCCAAAGACGGCAAAATCCTTAAATTCACCGGCTGCCGCCCAGCCAGTTTTTGGCTGAGACGATGTTTATAGCGAGTGATAAGGTAACTTCTGATTTTACCAATGAGTATTGGATCGGGTATGGCAGGATATAAATGGTCAGTTTCTGGCTTGGATGGCCTAAGATACTTTCCAAAATCCGTCGTCAAAAACAAAAAGACAACAGACCCCACCACGAAATAAGCCAAAAAATACGGCTCATACCCTTTCCCAAACATCTTCTCACTTCCATCGGCCATATACTGCGAAATGATATCCGGTATGACTGGAGCGGTCACAGCCAGAGAAGCAATGAGCAGGATGATAAAGATGCCTTTGGTGGAAGGTGTTTTCAAATGAAACGGATTTGTACAGTTTACGATTTACCCTTACGAGGCAAGTGCGATACAGGCTTAACGTCTGGCCGATCCACATTCAAAGCAACCATCAACCCCTCCAAAGCCTTTTCAAAAGCCCCCTCATCCTCCCAATTCCGAAAATCGCCAATATTCCGTTTCTCGATGGCCATACGCTTGCCGTCTGTCCATTTGAAAATATGATCATCGATAGTAATGGGGATCAACAGCCCAAATTTCTCCCCGATCTCTTTCTGCAGGGCACGTTCCTTATCAAACACCATTTCCAGTTCGTGATCTACCCACCAACTGCTCAGCGAAGCCTCGGAACACACCAAAATGGTCTTATCGTAATGTTCAATCCCGCGGCCCAGGGCGGTAAACATTTCATCACCGGGCTTGATCTTCTTCTCATCAAAAAACACGTTGACCCCTTTGGCAATCAGGGCTTCGTAGAGTTTGCGGGCGAAGGGTTTGTTGGCCCAGGAGTGGGAGAGGAAGGCTGGGTAGAGTCGGATACCTTCGTTTTGGTAGAAGTCGGGGAGGTAGTCGATGTATAGTTCTGGTAGGCCAAGTTTTAAGAGGAAGGATTTGGGGAGGTTTTTAGAGGCGCGGAGGGTATGGAAATCAATGATACATGGGGAATTAACTTCAACTGTTTCCAGGCCTTCGCAATCACTTAGGTCCGCTAAGCCCAATGCGGTATCTCCAATTACGGTGTTATATAATTTACCTTGTTTAAGTATCACGCTTTTTAAATTAGCACCTCTCAAATTAGCACGAGAAAGGTTGGCGGCGGTTAAATTAGCGACCCTCAAATCGGCGCTATCTAGAGAAGCAGCGGTTAGATCGGCGCCATTCATTTTTGCAAATCCTAGCCTAGCATTTGATAGGACAGCATTTCTCATGATCGTGCTTCTAAGGTTGGTCATGGTCAGAATAGCATTATGCATATTTGCATGTCTCAAATCGGCACCTTGTAAGTTGCTGCCATGTAGGTTAGCGCCAACTAAGTTGATTATCCTTAAATCAACATTGCCTAAATCAGTATCTGTCAAATCTGGCTTCTCAGATCTGTTTTCCCTCCTCCACCGATTCCAAACCTCCACCCCCTCATTCAAAATCTTCAAATGTTCAGCGTTGGCCATGGTTAAGGTTTTGACAAGATGTGCTACTGTAAAATTGGAGGGAGAATTTAGCAATGAGATAATCACTACCCGGGCAAATGTACCTTCTGTACAACAAACACCCCAAAAAACCTTCCATTTGTAACACAGACCCGGCCGCTCGCCCAGATTCATGCCACATTTCCCGCACTTGGCCCACCATTCGCGCCCTATTTCCACCATCAAAACACGTCAAAACAACAAAAGCAGTAGCCAGAAAGAAGGGCGCACCCTCTACTCAAAGAAAAATGCCAACCAGCCTCAACGAATACAGAACAACCCAAGAACCCTTTCAAATAACCAATCAACCAACTCCATATCCCAAAATTGCCCTACCTTTGCCGCCCAAAATTGAACAGGCGCATGGCTGATTGGCTGAGCAACATCAAGGGCTGTATTTTCAATCTCGATGGCGTTATCGTAGATACGGCGAAGTATCATTACATCGCCTGGCGGCGGCTGGCCAATGAAATGGGCTTCGATTTTTCGCCGGAACAGCACGAGACGCTGCGTGGGCTGAGCCGGATGGCCAGTCTGGAACGCATTCTGGATTGGGGCGGCCTGTACATGACCGAAGCTGAAAAGCTGCATTGGTCGGATGTGAAAAATAACTGGTATAAAGAGCTGATTGTCAATATGAAGCCCACCGAGGTGCTGCCTGGCGTGCTGTCTTTTTTGGAAGAAGTACGGCAGGCTGGCAAACATATAGCACTTTCGTCCGACTCTAAAAATGCCCGTTCCGTGCTGAAATCCACGGGGGTGGAATTTCTTTTCGAGGTGATTGTGGACGGAAACGATATTCGCCGGAGCAAACCGCACCCGGAATGCTTTTTGCTGGCGGCAGCGGAATTAGGGTATGCGCCAGCGGAATGCCTGGTGTTTGAAGATGCGGCAGTCGGTATAGCAGCGGGTAAAGCGGGTGGTTTTCCGGTAGTGGGTATTGGGGAGCGTCAGCACTTGCCCAACGCCCGGACGGTGATTGACGGGTTTCAGGGATTGTCATTTTTAGCATTGATGCACCAAATGGAAACCATGCAGATGCACGGCCTGGCGACCATTTAATGTCTATATAATTGTTTGTAAGATGAAATTGAAGGCATACTTGCCCGTGATGGCAATATTACTTGGCTGCGTGGCCTGTCACAGCCCTAAAAAAGCCGTGCAAACCGCTGCCGTTTTGCAGGAAACGCCCGCTCCACCGCCGCCGCCAGAGCGCACCAGACTGGGCGGTCTGACGGTTTCTTCTTTTCACGAAGGCAGCAACCCGGACAGCGCAGGCACTATGCAGGTATTGACGCCGCCGAGGATGGTGGACGTGCCACTCGATCAGCTACCACCGGCTTCTGCCAGCCGTCGGGCGTATCTGGCTACGGGTTGGTGGCATTTGAATATGGCCTTTCAGGGAAGCGATACCACGATATACCGCCAATACAAACAAAAATGGCTGAGATTCAGGGAAGATCAGACTTTTGATGTGCTGATTAATAATGAAATAGTCAACACTGGCCGCTGGAACTGGGATGATGATGCCAATATCATCTATATTTCCTGCCGCGACCCTTACCTCAACAATACCTGGCGAGTCAATGAAAAAGGTTTCGTGATGGTTTGGATTGGCAATACCGATCTGAATGTAACCGGCATTCAAGTTCGGTTGATTGGCACCAAGACTCCGCCACCGCGCAACTAACCAGCAGCCAGTTCGTTTTCCGCCGGGGAGCTTTACTCTCTACCACGCGCATGAAATATTTTTGCTTGCTTTTATCAAGCGTTTTTTTCCTCTTCTGCCAATCACCGACGCTCGCGCCAATCGTGCAAAACCAATCGCAGTCCCATCCAGAAAATGCCCGGATACAGGCACCGGAATGGGCAAGTCAAGCTATCTTGTACGAATGCAATGTACGGCAGTTCTCCTCGGAAGGCAATTTCCATGGAGTGCGGAAGCAATTGCCCCGACTGAAAGCCCTCGGCATAGATATTCTCTGGCTGATGCCTATTCATCCCATCGGCCAGGAAAAGCGCAAGGAACATCCCGGCGACCTGGGCAGCCCTTATTCGGTGCGGGATTATCTGGCCGTCAATCCCGACTACGGCACCCTCGCTGAATTCAAACTGCTGGTGCAGGAAGCGCACGCGCTGGGCCTGAAAGTTATCCTCGATTGGGTACCCAATCATACCGCCTGGGATGCCGTCTGGACTAAAACGCACCCGGAATACTATACGAAAGTGAATGGCCAATTCACCGAACCGCTCAACGAAAAAGGCGAATCCACGGGCTGGACCGATGTAGCCGATCTGGACTACAAGGAACCTGGCCTGCGCAAAGCCATGATCGGCGCACTGCAATACTGGCTTCGCGAAACGGACATCGACGGCTACCGGATGGACATGGCTGGTCTGGTGCCCAACGATTTTTGGGCCGAAGCGCGCCCGGCACTGGACTCGATCAAGCCGGTATTTATGCTGGCTGAATGGGAGGAAGAACCGCAGCATTTCCGCTCCGCTTTCAATGCCAATTATGGCTGGCGTTGGAAGAATATTACCAAAGATATTTGGGCAGGCAAGCAATCCGCGCAATCGCTGGATACTTTACTGGACTACCTGAACGACTTCTATCCGCCGGGTTATACCCAAATGTATTTTACCCAAAACCACGACGAAAATACCTGGAACGGCACCGAAACGCAACTATATGGTGCTTCGGCAGACCTTTTTACGGTGCTGGCTTTTACCTGGCAGGGTATGCCGATGATCTATAATGGCCAGGAAGATGGCTTGCAGCAAAAACTGGCTTTTTTCAAAAGAGACCCTATTCACTGGGGCAAATCCGCCCGCTCCGAATTTTTCCAACGCCTCTGCGAATTACGGCACAACAACCAGGCACTATGGTCGGGACAAGATGGGGGGCCACTGGTCAAAATACCCACCGATGCCGACGACCATATCTACGCCTTTACGCGCGCCAAAGACGGCAACCGCATTATTGTCGTGATGAACCTCAGTCGTGATAATCGCACTGTTACTTTACGCCCGGATAGTGAAACGTCGGGTGCTTATCTGAACCTCTTCGTGGCGAGCACGGTACAGGTCACCCAGGAAATGCAATTGAATCTGAAACCCTGGGAATATTTGGTATTGACCAATAAATAACTGTTCCTGACTCACCAAAAATGCCTGATAAACGCGCACGCCCCGACCGATATAAACGCCTGACCATCCCTGCGCTGCTGTTCACGCTGGGCATCATCTTTGGCGATATTGGCACCTCGCCGCTCTACGTCATGCGGGCTATTATTGGCGATGGAGCTATCCGGGGGGAAATAATTTTGGGCAGCGTTTCGCTCATTCTCTGGACGCTGACTTTCCAAACGACGATCAAATACGTGTTGCTCGCCCTCCGCGCCGACAATCGCGGCGAAGGCGGCATTTTTTCCCTTTTTACGCTCGTTCGCCGACAACGACGCGGCCTCATTTACCTCGCCATGATCGGGGGCAGCGCGGTGCTGGCGGAAGGCATGTTGACTCCTCCGATTACAGTGGCAGCAGCAGTAGAAGGGCTGCACTGTCTTGATTTTCTGGAAAATACGCCCATCCCGACTGTTTGGATCACCATCGCCATTATTACCGCTTTGTTCTCTATTCAGCAATTTGGCACTGGCCGCACCGCGCGCTATTTTGGGCCGGTCATGCTGGTCTGGTTTCTCATGCTGGGCGGCTTGGGATTCATGCAACTGATCCATTTTCCGGGCGTATTGCGGGCCCTCAATCCCTTGCTTGGCATTGATATGCTGCTTCATCAGCCGGGTGCTTTGGTCTTGCTCGGCACGGTATTTCTGTGCACTACGGGAGCGGAAGCCCTGTATGCCGATCTGGGTTACTGCGGGCGAAAGAATATTCAGATTACCTGGATTCTGGTCAAAACGGCTTTGGTACTCAACTACCTGGGCCAGGCAGCCTGGTGTATGCAGCATGAAGGCCAGACGCTCTCCGGTCGAAACTCCAATCCGTTTTTTGATATTATGCCGGACTGGTTTTTACCCGTTGGCATTGCGCTGGCGGTGGTGGCAGCAGTCGTAGCCAGCCAGGGCATTATTTCCGGTACGTTCACGCTCGTGAGCGAGGCCATCCGATTGGGGTTACTGCCCAAGATGACGGTCGTTTTTCCAGCAAAACTGAAAGGCCAATTGTACGTTCCGACGGTGAGCTGGCTACTGCTGGCGGGATGTATTTTCGTGACGTTATACTTTCGCGAGAGTGTTGCGATGGAAGCTGCCTATGGCGTATCAGTGACCATCACTATGTTGATGACTACCGTTTTGCTGACCAATTATTTCGAATTGCGCAAAAAATCGCCGTGGCTCATCTTTGGTTTTTTAATCTTCTATCTGGGCCTGGAACTGGATTTCCTGCTGGCCAATCTCTTAAAAATCGGTCAGGGTGGTATTCTGACTTTACTTTTTGCGTCCGCTCTTTTTAGTTTAATGTATGTCTGGCTGCGCGCCAAAAAAATCAAAAGCCGGTTGGCGCAAACCGTAGAATTGAGTGATTATCTCGACCAGCTTATTACTTTGGGCAATGACAAAGCCCAGCCGCGCTACGCCACCAATCTCGTTTTTTTGAGCGAAACGGCCAGCTTAAATATGATCGAGGAAAAAATTCTCTATTCCATTTTGCAGACGCAACCCAAACGTGCCGACAATTATTGGTTCGTCCATATTGCCGTGACCGACGAACCCTATACCATGGAATACGAGGCCCATACGATAGCTCCCGACGACGTGTATAAAATCAATTTTCGCCTCGGTTTTCGGGTGGAGCAGCGCATGAATTTATTCCTCAAAAAAGTAGTCCGCGAACTGATTGAAAGCGACGAAGTACACATCGAAACGCGTTATCACATCGAACGCGATGACATTCCGACCGGCGATTTTAAATTTGTCATCGTCCAGGAATTTCTTTCGCACGAGAATGACCTGCCTTTTTTTGAGAAGATCATTATGAGCATCTTTATCAGTGTAAAAAGCATCACGTCTTCTCCTAAAAACTGGTTTGGTCTCGATACCGACTCCGTAGAAGTAGAAAAAGTGCCGCTCCTGTTGAATCCCGCTAAAAACTTTCGGCTGAAACGTGTAGGTCAATGAAGATTCTGTTGCTCCGATTCAGCTCTATTGGCGACCTCGTGCTGACCACGCCGGTGATCCGCTGCCTGCACGAGCAACTGGGCGCAGAGGTGCATTTTCTGACCAAACAGGCTTTTGCGCCTATTTTGACGGCTAATCCCTACCTCACGCGCGTTTTTTCCTTCCAAAAAGAAGTCACGGAAGTGTTGCCGGATTTGAAAAAAGAAGGCTACGACTGGGTCATTGATCTGCACCACAACCTGCGCAGTCTGCGGGTGAAGTGGGCGCTGGGGCATCCGGCACGATCCTTGAATAAAGCGAACCTTGCCAAATGGCTACTGGTCAATTTTAAAATTGATGTGCTGCCAAAAGTGCATATTGTGCAGCGATATTTGGCGACGGTGCAGCATTTGGGTGTACAAGACGATGGCAAAGGGCTGGATTATTTTATTCCGGCTGGCGAAGAGGTAGATTTGAGTAATTTGTCGCCGCAGTGGAGAACAGGGCAGTTTGTGGCGTTTGTGATCGGTGCCGCTCATGCCACCAAGCAATTGCCGCTGGAAAAAGCCCTGGCTATTTGTCGGGGTTTGTCGCAGCCGGTGCTTTTACTGGGTGGTAAAGCGGAACAGGCGTTGGGAGAAGCTTTGGCCGAGGGAGCGGGACCGCACGTGACCAATCTTTGTGGCCAACTCACGCTGCACCAGTCTGCTTCCGTGCTGCGTCAGTCCGCGCGGGTACTCACGCCCGATACCGGCCTGATGCACATTGCTGCGGCCTTGCGCAAGCCCATTGTGTCGGTATGGGGAAATACCACACCACGCTTCGGGATGTACCCGTGGTACCCAACCGGGATGAATCTGAATACGTCAATGGAAGTACAGGGCTTATCTTGTCGCCCTTGTTCCAAAATCGGGTATGCCGCTTGTCCGCGCGGACATTTTCGTTGTATGCGCGATCAATCGGAAGATCAGATTTGTGCTGCCCTGCAATAACACCGAATTTAGTTGACTGCGATATGTAGAATTACTAAATTGTTGATAATCAATTTTTTAAAATTAAAATTTTGATTGAAAACTGGCGATATTTAAAGACAATACAGGGAATAAAAGTGGGTATTTTCCAAAAATGAAATGACCGCGATATTCCAAAAAGCAGTTTTTAACAATTGTCGGTTCATTCTTCTGATTTGAAATACCAATTTTGCGCTACTTTTCGCCGGATAATCAAAGAGAACCCATTTTCCAAAACAGATTGAATATGCACGTTAGACAACTACTCACTTTTTTTGCCGCATTCCTGACCTTGGGCAGCCTGGCCGCGCAGGATATTCACTTTACCCAATTCAATATGTCACCCATGACCCTCAACCCCGGAAACATCGGGCGTTTCGAGGGCACCGTGCGGATCGGCGGCATTTATCGCGGCCAATGGGCTAGTGTCATTGGTAGCGGTAGCCAGTATAAGACGCCCTCTTTTTGGGTGGATGCTCCCATTGTGCGTGGTTTCCGCAAACAGGATTGGCTCGGCGTTGGACTGGTCTTTATTAATGACAAAGCAGGTATAGCGGGATTGAAAACTTCCGGTGCCAAATTGGGGGCTGCTTATCACCTGGCGCTGAACAAACGCGGCACCAGCGCTATTTCGCTGGGCGTGCAGTACGGTAAGATGGGGCGCAAACTCGATGGCGACAAATTTCTCTTTGCCGATGGTTTGATCGAGAATGGCGGGGCCACTAATTACCAACCTAACCAGAGTCAGGACTTCGGTTTGCTGTCCAAAGACAATGTGAACTACACCGACATTGATGGTGGAGTGGTGCTGTCTACTCGCCTGAATAAAATGATGGATTTCAACGTGGGCTTCTCTATGTTTCACGTCAATCAACCGAAAGCCAGCCTGCTCGGCGGTGGAGGCAGTGCTACCAACGGTGATACCGATCTGAAACGCAGAGCCGTATTTCATGGCCAGTTCAACGTGGCACTGAACGATAAATTCAGCCTCAGTCCGACTTTCCTGTACCAGACCATTAGTGGCGCGGACGAAATTGCTGTACAGGCGGTGGGTGGCTATTTGTTTGATAAAGAACGCGATATTACTTTGAATTTTGGTTTGGGTTATCGCCTTGGGGATGCCCTGCAAGCCTTGGTGGGTGCGAAATACAAAGACCTCCGCGTGGGCCTGGCTTACGATATTAATACCTCCGATCTGAATTCGGCCAGTAACTATCGTGGTGGCTTTGAATTGGCGGCCAATTACATCGTCAAAATTTACAAGGCACCGGTGACCAAGACAAAAATTCTTTGCCCACGTTTTTAAGGCAAGGATTTTTAATCGAAATGAATCAACAGTTGTTGTTTGTCTGAATATTTGTCCAGGTGGAGCACTGATTCTGGTTGTTTTTGCTCTTCTGTCGAGATAACAAAAGTCTCACAGACAACCTTTTAGCCCGTTCCATCACCCATTGACCACTATTTATTGAATCCTGAATTTTTCACAAATACACATGAAAAAACTTTTTTTTCTGGCCGTTCTGGTGGGCTTCTCAACGGGGATGGCCCTTGCCCAGCCGATCAATCGCGCTACCCCCGAAGCCAATCTGAAAGCGGCTGATGAGGCGGTGGCCAACAACAACCTCTACGCCGCGCTCGATTTGTACGAGAAGGTGTACGAGAGTAATAAGGACAAGGGTGTGGCCGCCAAAATTGCGAAGATAAATTACGATCTGCGCGACTACGAAAAGGCCGAAAAAGGCTTCGCTAAGCTGGTGTTGCGTGATCGCAAGCAGGAGTTTTCGGAGTTGAAATATTGGTACGCAATGTCCATGAAATTCAACGGTAACTATGCCGATGCCGCCGATATGTTCAACCAGTACATTGCCGAAGGCAAAGACCCGGCAATGGTAGCCGACAGTAAAATAGAAGTGGCGGGCTGCGAATTGGGTAAAAAAGCCAAGCAACCCGACAATCTGCTCGTCGGAAACATCGGCAAAAAAGCCAACAGCCCGCAGACCGAATCGTCGCCTTCCTTTAGCGGGGGCGAACTTTACTACAGTTCTCTGCAAGCCAAAGACGTGGTGACACTGGATGGCAAGCAGGGCGATTGGCAGGCCAAAGTAGTGACGGCCAATCGTGCCGGGGAAGAATTCAGCGAACCGACCCCGCTCGGTGAACAGATCAACCGCGAAGGTTGGCACCAGGGAAACGTAAGCGTCACGCCAGATGGCAAGACCATGTATTTCACTCGCGTGCAGTTGGAAGAGAAAGGCCAAACCTTGAAGGAAAGCAAAATTTACTATTCTATCAAGGGCGCAGATGGCTGGGGAGCCGCCAATGAAGTAACTGGCGTGAACGGCGATTACATTGCCAAACATCCTTGCGAAGGCGAACTTTTTGGTGAAAAAGTCCTGTTTTTTGCTTCTAATATGCCGGGCGGTAAAGGCGGTTACGACCTGTATTACGCACCGAAAAAATCGGAAGGTCAGTTTGGCCTGCCAGTTAACCTCGGCGATGTAATCAACACCATTGACGAAGAAGCCAGTCCTTTTTACCGCGACGGCAAACTGTATTTCAGCAGTAATGGTCGCCCGTCTTTGGGTGGATTGGATGTGTTTGAGAGCCAGTGGAACGGTGCGAAATGGAGCGATCCAAAGCCCCTGCCGATGGGTGTCAATACCAGTCTGGACGATCAGTATTACACGCAGGATGCGGATGGCATGAGCGGTTTTGTGGTGAGTAATCGCCCTGGCCCCAACAACTTGAAAAGCAAAACCTGTTGCGACGATATTTATTCCTGGGAATACGAGCGCATCAAAGTCAACCTCAATGCGCTCGTGCTACGTCGCAAACGCGTGGGCGAGAAAGATAACCAGCCATTGACCGGCTCTACGGTGCAGGTCTTCGATGTAACGGACAAAAATCCGGTGAACGTGGAAGAAAAAACCAACGCGGCCACCAACGATTTTGCTTTCGCGCTCGTCCCGGATAAATCCTACCGCGTGATCGCCCTGCATGAAGGTTATGTGCCCGACACGCTGGAATTCAACACTGTTGGCATCAAAAAAACCGCCAGTGTGGACAAAAAACTGACTTTGCGCATGGTGAAGCCAGTGAAAGTCGAGCCGGATAGCATCGTCGTCACGATCAATGAGCCGATCCGCCTCAATAAGATTTACTACGATTATGACGACGATAAAATCCTGGCCCAATCGGAGCCGGACTTGCAATTTCTGGTGGATTTGATGAATAAATACCCGGAAATGACCATTGAGCTATCTTCACACACGGACTCGCGCGGTAAAGATGATTACAACATGGGTCTCTCGCAACGCCGCGCCGAAAGTGCCAAGCGTTGGATGGTAGCCAAAGGTATCAAGGATGCGCGCATTACGCCGAAAGGCTACGGCGAAACCCAAATCCTGAATGGCTGTACTAATGGAGTGGATTGTGAAGAAGAAGACCACCGTTTCAATCGTCGCACAGAATTCAAAATCCTGACTGGACCGACGAGTATTACGATCCAACGGAAGGAGGAAGCAAAAAAGCCAGCGGATAAGGATAAGAAAACGCCTGGGAAATCGGGCGGAAAAAATTAGAAAATCAGGAAATTTTGATTTCGGGACCGCCTTGCCATTTATTGGTAAGGCGGTTTTCTAGTAACAGATTCAATACCATTTATTGTAAAAAACTTTCTTCAAACAAGCACTTTTATGAAGTCAGTCCTCTTATTTGCCCTGTTTTTATTGGGTACTCAGTTTTCCGGTATCGCTCAAACAGAACCCACTACGACCGGTGGCCTCACCTGGTACACCAATCTGGACAAAGCCCGGGAGTTGTCCGACGTTAGCCATAAACCCATTTTCGGGTTTTTTACTGGCAGTGATTGGTGCGGATGGTGCCGTAAATTGCAGTCTGACGTTTTTGCGAAAAAATCTTTTGTGGAATGGGCGCAGAAAAATGTAATTCTGTTGGAACTGGATTTCCCGCGCAGCAAAGAACAGCCCGCCGACCTGGTGCAGCAAAACCAGGCACTGCAACAGGCCTTTGGTATCAAAGGCTATCCAACCGTCTGGCTTTTTTACGTGACTCCCGACCCTGCCAATTCCCAAAACATGAATTTGTCGGCCCTGGGTTCGCTGGGTTATCCGCAGGGCATGGAAGTGGGTAAGGAAGAAGTGAAATTTCTGAGTGATGCGAACGCTATCTTGGCGAATGGGAAGAAGTAATCATTTGGGGTCTTTGCATTTGAAACAATGCCACCTACGCCTGCATTAATTTATAATGTCTCCTTTAATATTCGCCACGATTTCTCGCCATTTTTGCAGTTCCTCAGGTGTTTGTCTCACCCAATCGGTGACTTCACCAACGATTTTTAATGGTGCCTGGCTTCGATACGAACGCGTTGGGTTGCCCGGAAATTTTTTGTCGGTAACGTTGGGGTCATTTTCAAAACTTCCTGTCGGTTCGACGATATAAACACGTTCGTGTCCATCACCTTTAGCCAAGGCAGCGGCAAGTCCTGCCCCATTCACCAAGGCTGTAAAATAAATATGATTCATGATGACTTCGGTCTTGTAATTCGACCTGAACCCTGCTGTCAACAAATCACCAACCTGCAAGTCTGCTTTCGTCCCGTGATAAAATGGCCCGCCATCTAAAACGTTAGTCCCACCAAATTCTGTAATTTTATTTTCCATTCTTTAATACTGTGTTTTGAAGGTCAGGTTACAATGGCTGCTAATTATCGTACTAGCGCAACTGCTTTCATGGAAGTAATTTCTGCTTAAAACGCCTTTACGGCTTTTTTGCATTTAGGTTATTTTAAATAGCCACCCGTGGAAGTCTCCGCTGCTTTCGTTTCGGTAGGCGATAATAGATCAGCAGCAGGTCCCGTCCCGGTATATTTTCGCAACAAGGTTCCAAAAAACATGGCAATAGCCACGTTGAGGGCCACCACTAGCGACCACTCAAAAGGCTGCCCCACTGAAGTAAAAGGCGAGCGGGAGCGAAGCGGTCAGCAGCGCAATGCGTCCGCCCCAATACCATAGCTTGCTTTTGTAGTGCAGCGCTAATGGTCCGCAGACGAACAGATGGAGTTTAAATGCGCTGTGAAGATGGTTAACGCCGTTCTATTGCCGAAGAGCGGGTTCAACAGTTGCTGCGGTCGGCGGAATCCCTGGTACACCTGACGCACACCGACCCAGACTCCCCAAAACAGCAGGATCGTGTAGATGATGGTGATGATGATCGAGTCGGGTATTATGGGTGAAAAGTCCATGTTGTTTATTACGTTATTTTATCTTTCAACAATTATTTTCCTGCTGTAAAAATTTCTTTCATTTGAAATTTGCAATTGATATATGCCAGCCGAAATTTGATTCAAATCAATTACTTGGTTTTGTAAATTCCCTTGCTGAACAACTCTTCCCAGTAAATCTGTCAGTTTGTAATTCCATTTTATATTGCCATATATTTCTTCGTGAAATGAAATAAAAATTTTAGTGGAAGTTGGATTGGGATAAACAATAATGTCATCCGCATTACCATTAGAATTTGTTGCAACTATTTCTGTGGCAATGATACTGTCGTTTGGATTGTAAAGGTTTGCTGCCTGATAGTAAACAAGAATTGCAGTTTCGTTTTGCGGTGCGGCGTTTCCCCACGATGGAACATTTGTAACAGGAATATTATTTCCAACAGGTACTCCACTTTCACCTGCTTTTTGTCTGCCTACACATATAACACCAAGATTGGTTTTGTAAATTCCAAACATTTCGGTGTTGTCTCCGCCTGCTTGTGTGAGCGTATCCCACACACCAACAATGAGCGAAGAATATTTCGGAACATGAAATTGCGAATCGTAAACTCTTACAAAATTGTTCCAACAACTGTAACCGCCGTTGTTTGGCTTCACCATTTTTTGATAAGCGTTTGCAGTGGTGATAGTTCTTCGTCCGACAGCCAACACACACACATCGCCACTGCTGGTAACTTTCATATTATTTTTTGCCATTCGTGTAGTGTTCATATTTGGCCAGCCAGAATTTGGGTTGGGCCATCCGTCTAAGTTGGGGTCGGTATGTGGTGTGCCCAATGAACCAGTGCCTTCTGCCAACTCTGCCATGTAAGTTGAATTGGTTAACGCTCCATCATTCAACCGAAATTTTCCTAACCAGGATATGTGAATATTTCCACTGCTACCTGTAAAATTATTTTGAAATCCGTAAGCGGTGTTGTCCATGTGGATGGTATTTCCTTCCCAAAAATTTTCCACATTATTTCCATGACATCTTGCACCAACCACTAATTTATTGTTTGCGTAATCTATTGCCAATGCATCTATGTATTGGTCGGGAGAAGAATTAACGGTGTCGCCAGCAGGCGTAATTTCGTGATACAAACGACTCCACCATTGCAACATACCAGATGAATCCATAGCAATTACAGCAGGTTCAAAATCCGGAAGTCCACCATTCGGCAACACACTTTTGAAATTCATTCCGATATAAAGATTATTATTTCGCTTGTCAATGGCGATACATTCGCCACCATACACGGGAGTTCCCGAAGCGGAATAACCAGTGTAACCAGGACTTACCGCAGTTGGATGGAGCGGATCGCAAGGGGAATCAAATAAAATATCCACTGGCCACTTTCCTTTTTTCATTCCGCCATTTTCATCAGGCAAGTAGGTGTTGTAATCAGATACAGTCCAGGAACGCAAATCGCATCGTCCCCAAATTTTTAAAACGATGCCACTAAAACTTACTGAATCCATACTACCCAAAGGATTGGCCGAAGCAGGCGTTCCTTTCCATTCTGATCCATTGGTGAGCCAATGCGTTCTCCAATTATTTACAACGGTGCGTTGTCCGTTTTGGTCAAGACAATAAATCGCACTCCAGTCATAAGCATACGATTCACCGGAGATGTAAAAAACTTTTCCATCGCTTGTAACATCCCATGGATGATAATCTTTAGGAGCAGATTTTGCCCAGACAGCATGGAACCACGAAAGCGAAGTTGGAACCCCATTGACAAAATTGTTGTCAAGTTTTGCAATAATGTAACCGCCATTATTCGGGTCAGTATCTGATGTATTGCAACTGATATATAAATCTCCCGTTGGCGTGTAAGGCTGCGTATTTGTTTTCATGAAGCGAATATCTTCCACAGCACCTTGCGGAAAATGTACAACTTGTAAAATACTTTGCAAGTCGGTTGACAATTGCAAAATGAAACCGTAGCGATTTGTTCCCAATGAATTTGGAATTGTTCCGGGGAAAGTGAGTTGCGTTTGTGGAACCTCACTGCTAATCCAATTCAGGTTTTCAGCGTAACCGCAAACCAAAAATGTTCCATCCGTAATTTGCATTACATCATAAAAAGTTTCCTTCCCTGTGCCACCTGCGTATGTTACAAGGTTTGTTTGAGCGTAAACAAAATTTACGGTGAGAAATAGTAAGATGGCAATGGTTGTTTTTTTCATTTGATGAAATTACTTGTTTATGTCTGTCAAAAATGTTCGTTCAAAATTGTAAAGTTTCAAGTTTGCAGGATGCTTATAGAGTCTCAGCGGCGCGGGCACTCACGCATATCGCCGCCTGCGTTGGGCTTGGGCGGCATAGGCGAATATGTAGCGTTCGCTGTATTATTTATATTTTAAAAGGCCTCGATTGCTTTTTTATAATTTGATTATTGAGGCTATTTTCTGGTTTGCTTCAAGGTTTTTGTATCGCGGCAGGTAATTTTCAATCCATTCAAAGTGCTATCACAGTCAAACCAAAAATGCAGCCTGCCAACTCAAGTCTGAATTGGCAGGCTGCATTTTTTATAGGCAACGCAAAATGGTTTTGAGTAGAGAACGAAAGCAATGTACTGACGATCAAAAACTACATCCTTTTAAACCACGCTAAACTGACTCTATCTCTTCGATCACCTTAGAGGCTGTTTTAAAACCCCTCATCGGGTGTAAAGTCCCGCCTTTTGCCATTATATTTTGCTTTATTTTTAGCGAATAGTCCCCGCTATGCACCAAAAATAAATCTTTATCTACTGTCAAAATTCAGACCTTTCCACTCCGTTCCCGGTTTTAAAACTGCCTCTTAGCGATTCTTATTCCACCGATTCAAGCCTTTGGAGATTTTGCTCTGGGTGTCGTAGGCTTCCACATAGGCGGGGCCGGTTATCGTGAAGTGTTTCCCATCGGCACTGGCTTTGACGGATATATCGGTAGCGGTGGTACTCATTACCGTCGTGAAGTGGGCCTCCCCACTCTCTGGCGACCATTCTAAACCATCGTACCCGATCCGGCTCATTATCTGGTCGGGGTAGCGGATCAAAAATTCATAACCTTTGCCGGTGCAGGGATAGGGTGCTTCGATGGTCATCGAAAATTTACTCTGCAGGACTTTAATCATCTCGTCAATCATAGGACGGTTCTCCTTCTCAATCTTCTTATCGTCAACGGCCAGGGCATAGAAGTCGCCGATTTTCTCGCGTTTGGCGTATTCCACGGCGTAGCGCACCCAGGAACCTAAGACCCGATAACCATTCTGGTTGCCATCATTGGACTTGTCGGTCAGCATGTCCCAGCAGCTTGGCGAGAGTTTCAGCGTAAAGCATTTATCAATAATCTGCGCATTCAGGTACGACTGCTCCGTGAACAGATAGTCCACCAAGTCGGCTTTTCTTAGGGAGTCTTCGGCAGGTGCAGTCATAGATGTGGTGGATGTAGTTTTCACAGGAGCAGATTTTTTAGGGGTTTGGCCTGATGTAATACTGGCCAAGCCAGTCATACAAAAGACGAGTAAAAGAGGCAATTTTTTCACAGTTACGGTTTAAGAAATGTGTTTGAAAAAATTTAAGAATGGCTTGATTAAATTGTTAGCGGGGACACCTAAATCTGCGTCATGCAAGAAAAGAGGAATGATGCATGACGCACAAATATAGGCAACACGAAGCCAAATAACAAAATATATCTTGTTCTTTGTGAGGAAGTTAAACCAGGTTTTGCCCACGTATTCCCGATCAGCCAACTCGTGCCATCCATGATCAGCGTTTCAAAGCCCAGACCACGCAAAAACCGAAGGTTGTGGCGCATCAAAATCGTGTAACAACCCACTGCTTTCCCCAAACCTGAAAAAAACGGATCAGCCGTTTATAATGACTATCGGCTTTTGAACGCTCGGTTCCCAACACCCTGCCGACGTAGTCTTTCATTTTGTACAGGTTCAGTGTGCAGGCCAGCGGAAGCAGGCACACCAGAAGCCAATCTTATGTCTTGAGAAACATAAAATGTCCAGTAGTCTGGAGTATATCCCAAGCCTTTTCCATTAAATATTTTTGTATTTTTTTGCTTTTCTAGTTGGTGCTAACGTTACGCTTTACGAATTTGCGACGCTTAGGAGCAATTTTCGGAAAGCGATTGTTCAACGCATTCTATTCTTTAATCAGTCCATTCGCTCCTTGGTCTTCAATCTTTAAGATGAATATACCCGCTTGTGGAAATGATACAGGTACGATACCGCTATTTGTATTGACATTAATTACAACGCCAGCATCGTGATTGCCAGTCATGAATATTTCTCTATAACCACTACCATTTGACAGTCCATTGGTTGAGACACTTGAATGGCCTCGTGTCCCATCAATAGTCGGTTGTGGTATTCTCCAAATCGGTGTTGATATAGCATTGGGACTATGCTTATGTAAATAAGGTTTACCTCCTTCATCTTGCGTAGCAGTTACATACAATAAATTGTTACTCTTGTCCCAAAATACATCTTCAAAATGGTCAGTATATTGTGTTTGGTTGGTAAAATCATCCCTATACACGGATTGAAATGCACCTCCAACGCCAGAAGTATAATTATACTTGGCAATAAAATGACCTCTTGTGTCATTCGGTGGGCCAGATAATGGTGGCAGACTAAACCCCGAAACTGAAGTGGACGTATTAGTTACCCATCCAGCGACATAAAAATTACCAGAATTTTTGTCGCAAGCAATACCACTCGGTGCATTTGTCCCAACACCGTAGATTTTTTCTGCCCATTGACAGGTATAACTTGCACCGCCCCCTTCATAGGTAGCAATATAAATATCTCCTCCGGTGCAGAACATAGGGTCATTTGGTGTAATTGCGAGGGAACAACCTGAAAAATCAACAGTCGCATTTTGTCCACTCCCTAATACGTAAATGATACTTCCTGCCCCATTTACGGCAATCCCTTTGCATTCAAGACTACGGGCGTTAATTCCGCACGCAGGAATTACAGGGCTTGTATTTACGATGTTTTGAGACCATAGATGATTGCCGGAACCATTGTACTTTGCGAGAAAAACAGCAAAATCATTTGTGGTGGAAAATGTAGTGCCTCCCGGCATGTTAACACTATTCCTATACCCACCAATAATATAAATATTTCCAGAATTGTCAATGTCAATCGCATTGACATTATTTTGCCCTGGCATGTTATGTTGCCACCCTAATGAATGAGTTGTGCCATTGTCGTCAATACGAGCAATGAAAGAACCATAAGGTGGCGCTTCCCAATGCCCAACCAAAAACACTTGGGTGGTACCTCCTGATTCATACAGAGAAATGTCAACACCCGGAATTGGCAGTGCGTCAATCCATATCAATTTGCCGCAAGAGTTATACTTTGCCAAAAAGCCGCCGGGGCCATTGACATTAAATGTATTGCCGCAGTTTACAATAGTCGCCGGAGCGTCCATGCCTCCTGTTACGTACACGTCGCCATTGGTAGCAACCTGTATTTCAGTAGTTGGAAACGTTGAACCATTAGGAATGCTTTGTGGCCAGCCCGGGCAGGCACACGCCCCGATATTCAGGACAACACAATCTTCCTGAAAACATCCAGCGTATTCCACTTTGGCGCAATTCGTTATGGATGTTTGAATAGTACCGGGACTTAATTGAACTGCATAATTAATGGTCTCGGTCGTACCATCGGGAAGGTTGAGAACATTAAAATTAATGGTATTGATGCCAACAGAATGCGACACATTGGAATTCGCAGTAACAGAAAGTGTTCCCGCCAGCAAATCAGGATGCAAAACGTCCTCAACGGCTACATTCGTTAAGTTGTCACCTGTTGAGTTGGTTACAGTCAATTGAAACTGAACCGTGCTTCCCGGCACGGCGCTCGACCCAGATGTCACATTCTTCTGAATGACTATATTAGTATTAACATTGACAGTAACTTGCACGTTTTTGTCGCAGTTATTCATGGCAATTGGGAATCCATTAGTAGAAATTATTTTACGCCGAAGTTCATAAACGGTGGTTTGATTTGGGGATACTTGTATTTGTGAGCCATTAGTATTGCCTCCCGGAATGCTTACGCCACCTGCCAAAACTGTGGTGCCATTGGTGAGTTGAATTGGGCTGCCAGAGTTGGTGACATCCCACCAAGAGTAGTTCATGTTAGTGATTGTGCAGAGGTTGTCGCCGATTATTTGAGATTGACCGCATTGCACAGAATATGAGTTTGGAATTTGTTCAATTTTGTCCTCAATAATCTCAACATGGTCTAAAATAGAGTAACCACTGATACCATCAGGTCTTGTTGCAAGTATCGAAAAAATATCATAATTTGCTGGTACGGTGAAACAATTTACAAATTGTTTCCAATTCGTATTTATTAATGTATTTGATATTGAAACTATGTTTGTATTTGGATAGTTGCCCGGAATTATCTCACTTCCAATCGATATATTCGTATTAAAATTTAACGTATTTGAATTTAATAATGAAAATGCAATATCAGAGGGAGGCGTTAAACCTGGAATAGGATTGTAATGTTGCAAATAAATTGAAGAAATATATGTTTTTCCTTGACTAAATTGAGTATTGGTGAAAACTGCCTCAGTTTCCCCTAATCCTTTAATTGCAGAGGAGTAAACTTCTTTTCCATAAATATGCATTTTCCCACCAGAACTAAATGGCAATTGATTACAAATGCCCGTAAACGGGTCAGGTGAGCCATACATGAAATGCCAGCCGTTCATGCAAATTGTATTTTCAAAAGGGCCTGCAAATCCACAATTAGTTGAAATGCAATTTCCTAAAACAAAATCAAATTCAGGATTACATATAATATTACATGTCGATGTGTTAAGGCAATTTGAACCTGGACATAATAATGTCACTATTTTAACATAAGCATAGTTGCTATAAATGCCTGAAGAGTGCTGTAATCTATATCTGAATATCTGTTCGCCAAATTGTAAAGGTGTAAATACAAAATTCCCTCCCGAAAAAGGCATTGGGGGCCCCAGTTAATACATTTTCAAAATCAATCACATTAACTGTTCCTGAATATACGTCATTACAAGTGAGGTCACTTGGCGAGATTGTCAGTGTGTTCCCTGGACAATACTGTACAGTGAATTTATTGGTAGTACAGCATGGCCCATCGTCGTCCACGGCCACCAACAACTCACCACAGGCAGGAATAGACTTAATATTAGGGTTAGAACCCCCGCCTACATCCAAGGTTGGAGTTCCATAAGTTCCTGAAAGTTTATATCCTAAATCACAAAGTGCTTTGGTTTCTTCTGGGTTTATTCTCCTTGCCACTCCAGGGGTTATGGAGGCATTCATTACAAACTGTGAAGTGGGTGAACCATCACAGTTGATTTGAAAGTGCGAAAGACTTGAACCATTTGACCAAGTGGCAGGTGCATAAATATAAGTTAAGGGGTTATTACCACCCGAAAATTTAATATCAGGGCCTGATGGTGTCGGATTTTGGCAACCAGAGCGGAGGTCGTTTGTTGGGTTGGAAATTGTGTTATAGATTGTATTATAGCCACCTGAATTGGTAATAAGCGGAGCATTATTTAATGGCGATGTACCTTCAAATTTGAGGTTTTGGTCAAAAATATTGTAAAGGTTTGACGGTGTTCCGTTGACCCATCGCTTGCTTTTTCCATCTTGTGCAACCAACGAAGCAAACCCCATAGCATGCAAGACCTCATGCAAAACAACGGTATATAAATCAACTTTACCGACAGGCACTATACCATCATAACCAGTGTACCAATTGCTATAACCAAGATTAATTCTGATAAACCCATCCCAAAGATTGGGGTCATTGGCACCACTACATATCCCCTTCCAAACTTCATTGTGCAATATTCCGTTGGTTTCTCCTAAGTTTTCCCAATATAGCGATGCCTCACCTAAAATACCCGAACCAGGACTATCTATTGACTGAATTTCAATATTTACTGGCACAAATGGAATACCACAAGAAGATGTAGGATGTACAAGCATTGCGTCTAAATCGCTGAAAACCTGTGTAAGGACATCAAGAAAAACCGCATTTGATGTATTGCCAAACCCAGTTGTTAAACCGTTCTGTATATCAGAAATATAAAGGTTGAACAAGCCACCTGAACTTGTGCGATTGGGAGAGCCAGTAAAATTAACACCTGGCACGATAGACCTTTGGTTAATTCCAGAAGTGGCGCAAGGGTCTTTTATATTAAGGTTACAATACTTGTTACCAAAACGGTCAAAATAAGTGTATTTTGGTGTTGTTACTATTTGCCCTGTGGCATCCTGCTTTTTTTCCGCTGTACAATCGCAATCAGGAGAGGGTTGGTCGCCATGTTTAAACTCACCGCAAAAATGAATGACTTTTTTGATGTTTTCAATTTGTGGTTGTCTTAAGATTTTGCATCCTGAATTGAGGATGATAAGCAAAATGACGAGAAAATTAATATTTTTCATGTTGGTTATTTTTATTTTTTTGCGTTGAACGGGGGCACTGCTGACGTAGCCACGCTTAGTCGGCTGTGAAAAGCAGTGCATTGTTGGACGTTAATATATTGAGCCTTTTTCAAATACTCGATTTTTAACTATAGAATTGACAAGTTTTATGATATAGTCAAAATCACCAACATATTGTGCGCTTTTTAATTCTAATGTGGAATGGCCATTTACATCATTCCAAACATCCACGAAATCGTCAATTAATTTTTTTTCTACAATTTCACCCATATAAACTTCCCATTCTTTAGCAACATTGCTATCTAAAACCATGGAAACAACTTTATCATTTAATAAAAGATTATGGTATGATAACTTTGTTATTAATTTCCACCTATCAGTCCTACATCAGCGATTCTCGGTTTAGATTTATCTATTCGATTAAAGGATGATTTGCTTGTTTATTCAGGGCAATAAAACGATAAATAGCGTTCATTGATAAGGCTGGTAAGAGATCAAAAACTTGTCGGACTTTTTCCCACAAGACTTTTTTGGATTGGCACACTTCCAATGCTTTTTGGAATGTTTGGTCCAGGTACTGAGCCATCTGATCGACAAGGAAGGCTAAGAAAGTAAGGATGGCGAAGTTGGTAGCGAGGTACTTTTTTCCGTGGCCATAGTTGTGTTCTAAATGGTATCCCTGGTTTTTCAGGGTATTAAAAGTCTCGTTTTCAATTTTCCACCGGGATCGGGCGACGTTGACTAATTCGGGCGCATTTTGCTCATTGATAAGTACATCGGTGATCCAGGAGCTGAAAAATACGATTTGGCTGCTTTGGGGGTCGACTTCTATGTATTCCAAATAGTTGACCAACAGGTCTTGGTTTTGCCCATTGAGAATCAACTGGTTAACAAAACGGACGCAGCATAATCGGTCTTTCGTTTCCCAAAACACTTCGTTCAATTTGTTTTGTTTGGCTAATTGTTCCACCTGAATGGACACATAACCTTCTTTTATGCCGATGAGGTAGGAAAGGCGGTGTTCTTGCAACAAGCGAATCAGCGGCGCATTGGCATAGAGGGCATCGAAGGTAATGAGCACTTTTTCGGTCGGCAAAACTTGCCGGATTTGTGGCACCAGACGTTTAGCCGCATTGCGTTCGCAATCATTTTTTTCGCAACCGTCCTGGCGGACAATGGGCTCGACGGCCACAGGGAAAACGGTTTTTTCGCCCGCCTGCACCCAAACGGCACCCAACATTTGATGATGATAAGTCAAAGAACCATTACGGTGCTTTTTGGTCAGGCAATTGGGGCAAGAGCGATCGGAAGAACAAAAATGCTGCGTTCCATCGACTGCCAAAACGGTGTAAGCACCTAATGCCTGTCGCTTTTCAAACACCTTTTTTAAGCGTAATTGATCCACTAACGGCTTAAACTGGGCTTGTAAAACGCTTGGATCAACCCCATCTAACCCTTCGCGAAGTGCACTGTCCTCCGCAATTTGCTCAATGCCATAAATTCGCTTCAAGTTCTCACTTCGACGCGCAAATTGTTGGCGAAAAGCCAGCAGCGACGGGTCTTTGAGTGAAAAAATAGCAAAACCGGCACTTAACAACTCTGTCAATGAGTATGTCGAATTGGCTCTACGATGATCCTTAATACCTGCAAAGCCGACTCTTATCAGTTTTATCAATTCGTCTATCATTCATCTTTTTGAACGAAAGGTATTGATAATCAACTAATCAGTCAAAAATTCAAATCATATAAACTCTTCTTTCTAAACCGAGAATCGCTGGTCCTACATTCATTTGTTGCCCAAACAATATCAAACATATGAAGTAAAATTTCTTGACCTTGATTATTCGCCTTTGCGGTTAGGATGAAAAAGGCATCCCACATGGTATCAGGTTGTTCAGGCGCAATATTTTTTAAAATAAAGTTCAAATCTTCTTCATCAGTTTTTGGAGAAACTGCAAGGCTAGCCCTAAGAAATGAAAGTTTTCTTGACATAAAAACAGTAGAGCCACCATAATATTTATTTATTTTATCTAATAAATTAGGATATCTAACTTTGCATATGGTTTTTATGTCTTCATGTATTCTGAACATTAACACCATACCGGAATCGAATGCTATTTGGGTATACATATCCAGACATTGAACATCGTCAGTGTCATGTACCAGTGATACTATATGCATAGCCAATAAAAATTCAATAAATCTTGAATGCCTGAATCTATAAGATTGAAATTGTTCAATATCTCTTACTAATATGTGTTCCGAAGTAAGTGCTATTATTATTTCGTCTTCATAGGAAGTTAGAGAATTGAACTTGCTTCCTACTAATTCGTTAAATTCTGAAAATAATATTTTGTTTTCTCTCTTTTCAACTATTAAATAGGCAATATTGCAAATTAATTTTATGAATATTTGCGGACGGAAAGGGATGATATTTCTTTTGCCTATATCGTCTTGTTTTCTGTTAAAGTATTGAATTAAGACACCAGATTCCCAAGCCTCAAATATTTCAATATTTCCTTCGTGCTTATGTGCTTCAGAAAATATTTGAAGATTAATTGGAACGGATAATACTCTTTTAAGATTAGAATTGACTGGATTTGTAATTTTGTAATCAAAACCTATTGAATAGTTCTTCAATGCTTTGTCAAATTCAGGTTCAGAAAAGGATGAAATCCTTGTCCTTATTTCATTTTTTCTCCTTCCTTCGAATAGATATTCCCAGTCTCTCCAGTATTCTTCACGTATTGAGAAGGCAATCATTATGGGGAAGGCTGACAAATTCTGAATAGAACATTTTAAAGATAAATAATCTTCTGCATATCTTAATATTGACAATATTTCATGTCTTTTTTGCGTTAAATTAAATGATGCTTCATCAAGCGAGTCCACAAAGAAAACGATTGGTTTGTTTACGGATACAAGTTCAAAAAGCCCGCAATCATTACCAAGTTCAGTAAAGAATTTTGTGAATTTCTCGTCTATATGTTCTTCATTTGCTGCTATTACCACACTAAAACACAAATTACTTTGAAGTGCTGCTTCTACAGCGAAGGTTGTTTTGCCAGCACCTGAGAAATCACGAATTATTGTTATCTGTCGAGGTTGCTTTTCTTTGGATTCCTCTTTTATTTTTAATGAGTTAGGTCTATTCTCTTTTATATAATTTTCAAATTGAATATCTAAATCACGCCTTACATAGAGAATCTCATGATTGGGTAACTTATACCGCCTTAAAAAAGTTGAAGAATATTTTTTTGCAATATCGCTAAGTTTATTATTAACCGATTCTTTATCATAAAACCAACTTTTTATATTATTAAGGTTTGGTGGCTTTGGCAAAAATTTAATTTTTCCAAAAAGCTGCATATACTCAAGTAAATCAATAATAGGCAATCCGGTTTTTTCAAGTTCTTCCCAAAAATCCCCTGCTAAGATAAATAATGAATGCCCCTCTCTATTTAAAATTTCAGCATTCGCATATACTTTTTCGCTCACCTCTCCAAGTGAACAAAAAATACCAAAGACATTGTTTTTCCTTTTTCGGATTTTTAGCTCAAAATCTTCCCAATCACTTGAACCTGGGGTTATCGTATCTGATTTTGCTTTACACTCAATTAAATATGGATAATTTTTCCATATAAATATAGCATCTAATTGCTCGCTGACATTTGGCAATGCCAAGGCAATCGGCGGCTTCCTATCCCAAGGAAGGAGTTCTCGAATCGCTTGTTCAAATTTATAACCTCTTGTAGAATTATCTACAATCTTTCGTAATTCAAGTATTTCTTTATATATTGACATTTGTTTTTTTTGTTACGCCCAACGTTTGACTTCCGTGCCAAACCGCTGCGTTTAGCGAGTGGTTGGCACGGAAGTAGTGTTCGCGGCATTATAATTTATCTGATTCTGAAACAGTTGATTTTTTCTTTACCCTTGTAGATTTTAGCCGTGCACGAGTACCATCTGTAATCGCAGCAGATTTTTTTCTTTTTGTCTTAGGTTTCCGTACCGGCTTAGGTATCTCGCCCGTACTTTTATATTGTGCAATGATGGCACTTATCTCTTGACGATCTTCGTCGGAGAACGGCATGGGACTTATATTGAGATCAACGCCTGTGGGTTCTTTTATGTACCCCATCTCTTTATGTTTTAAAATACTGTTTGATAAGTTTGAGCGCAGCCGCTGGGAAAATTACCATTTTGTGTCCCCCAACATGAGTTGCACCAAGTGATAATTCGTAGTGTTCAATCAGTTTGGTTTTGGATTGAAAAGAAACAAATCCTTCATAGCTGTCCTGAAAAACGGAATAGACATAGTTTGATAACAGCCCTTCGTTGATCTGATAGTTTTTGAAAAAAGGTTGCTGCGCATTTAAGCAGTGCATAAAGGCCGAAAAGAGTACTACAAGAAGGGTTTTGATCGACATGCTGATAATAAAGGTAGAGTATGTCGAGGGTATTTATTGCTGCGTTGGATAAATAAGGGGTATCAGAGAATCAGTTTTAAACTACGGGAATTTAGTATCCGAGCGTCCAAAACCGGAACATCTTTCCTTTCAAGTCCATTTCCAATACTTGAAAAGTCGTTTTATTCTGCTGGATCATGTAAGTGGAGGTTGTATGCCCGTTTTTTTCCAAGAACGTCTGTAACGTTTCAACTGCCTGTGTGCCAAGAATAGATTGTGGCAGCGTAGGCGTCATGATTTCACTATGCTGCAGGGCGTATAAATGCGGCTGCAGATAGGTGTTGGCCACCCCTGCATAAAACCCTTTTTTCTCATCATCTTTTTTATCCTGAAAAGCCGGATAAGAATAAAATTCGGCATTTAACCCGGTAGAGTCAAGGGAAAAAACGTTGACAGGAAAGTCAAATAAAATAACGCGGCCGGTTTTATTATTGACAATCAAATGTGTTGGCCACCAGGGTTCATACTTTTTTGCCGGACTGATGACATCATCCTTTGTCTGGTAACGCCAGATATTTTTACCGGATAGTGAAAATTTCTGGATAAAGTATCCCGCCACTTTTGTTCTGGCATAGTCCGGTTCATTACCGTAACAGCCATAGAAATAGAGGCCTTTTTGTTGCCAGTCAACGTGACAGCCGCCAAAATTTCCGGGATCAATGGTCTGACTACCATAGTAACCACTACCAGGAGCGGAGGAGGAGGTATATGCCTCCGATGTTTCATTGATGTTTTTCTGAACAACTGTTCGATTAACGAATTTTGCATTTTCCAGCAGGATTTCCACGTTGAATTCCTCCAGTTTTTTACCGGAAAAGTCGGTTTTTACAAATTCATAAGATACTTTACCCGCTGTCATATCGGTTCTTTTTCCATAAAACAGCAGGGTTTTTTCATCATATCCTGCAAGCGTCCAATAAAATGCGACTGTTCCCTTTATATTACCCAATGAAGCGGTGGAGTGCTGCTCGTATTTTTTGGCGGGCAGGTCTATTTTTTGAGGTTCTCCCAAGGGTTTTAAATTCTTAGGGTCAATCTCCTGAAGGTATAAGGTTGTTAACCAATCAGCTGATATGACGTCATTACTTACCGACTCCATTAAAACCCAAAACTTTCCATCCGATTGAATATGCGAGATTACAGGATAATCAAATTTTTGTTTCCCATCTTCTACCATATTCCCTGCATAATCAAAGCGGATAAATTCGAGCACTCTATTGTTACCAACCATCGTAAGAGGTTTATCATACACTGTGAACCCGGTCTTGTCACTGAAGCAACCCCCTCGATAACTTAACTGTTTTATTGTTTTTTTTGATTTCCAAAACGTTTTCCCATCGGCAGAAAAGTAGTTTACCCTTGTAAATTGTAATCCATCCCGTTCGATATAAGCGGTTCCCTGCTCATCCAAACTATAGGTCTCGGATATATAATTGTTCTTTTTCCACTCAAGTTGTTGTTCCTGCTGTTGTGCAAAAAGGGACGATGCCATGAACAGGCAGATGATCGTTGCGCAGTGCTGAATAAAGCAGTGGGTGGGAATGTCTTTCAATTTTGCCATGTTTATTTGGTGTTGTTCTTCTGAGTCGACAAGTATTTACTGTTTATACCCGAGTTACCAAGTGACTAAAGTCCAGCGTTTGTAAGATCCGAAGTGCTAAACTGAAATTTTCAAGAGTTAAAAATCTATCAAACTGCTGCGGCATATATTTTTATTTCTTATTACCGGGAACGTGGGCACTCCCGTCCGTGCCGCCCTGCGTTGGCTTGCGGGTCGGGCTTGGGCGGCATGGTCGGGAGTGCGTTGTTCTGCGCTTTTATATTTTATTGGGTTTCATTGTTTTATGATTGAAATGGTTTTACTAAAATCTTTCCCAGAAACCTTCAAATAATAAGTTCCTGCGGGGATTTCATCAACCTTCATGCTGCGAATTGCACCGTCAGGGGCGAATGAATTGTCTTCGAGAAGTATTCGCCCCAAGTTATCAATCAATTCAACTGATGACGTGGAATTGCCCTCACACCTAATATTTATTAAATCGTGTGCAGGGTTGGGCGAGACGCTTATTTTATATTTATTATTTTGGTCAGCGGTCGAAGTCGTTACATTGACCACTACGGCATCCGCAGCGGTACAGCCAAAAATATTAGTAATAGTTACGGAGAATGTTCCCATCGTTGTTACCGTAATCGTCGGCGTAGTTGCACCATTCGACCAAAGATAAGTAGTAAACCCTGTTCCCGTTGCATCAAGTACAGCCTGTTGGCCTTGTTGGAAGGTTACATCTGAACCTAAATCTATTGCTGGATTGGGGTTAACCGTCACCAATGCGGATGCGGGTGCGGACGAGCAACCCGCCGTTGTTCCGATTACGGTGTAGGTCGTGGTTGATGTCGGGCTGATGGTAATGCTATTCGTCGTTGCCGCATTGCTCCAAAGGTAGTTTGTTGCACCGTTTGCTGTCAAAGTTGCTGACTGCCCAGCGCAAATGGTTTGGTTATTTACTGTAACGGTTGGGAGCGAGTTCACGGTAACTTGTGCAGATGAAGGTGCGGACAGGCAACCAGCCGTTGTTCCGGTCACGGTGTAGGTTGTGGTCGAGGTTGGGCTTACAGTAATGTTATTGGTGGTCTCCCCGGTGCTCCATAGGTAATTTGCGGCTCCATTTGCCGTCAAAGTAGCCGACTGCCCGGCGCAAATAGTTTGGTTGTCCACTGTAACAGTTGGGAGCGGGTTCACCGTAACTTGTGCGTCTGCAGGTGCAGACGGGCAACCAGCCGTTGTTCCGGTCACGGTGTAGGTTGTAGTCGAAGTCGGGCTTACCGCTATGCTATTCGTCGTCGCCCCATTGCTCCAAACGTAGTTTGCTGCTCCGATTGCCGTCAAGGTTGCCGATTGACCAACACAAATTGTTGCCCCGTCAACATTTACGGTTGGGCTTGGGTTAACCGTCACCAATGCTGATGCTGGTGTGGACGAGCAACCCGCCGTTGTTCCGGTTACGGTATAAGTCGTGGTTGCGGTCGGGCTAACGGTAATTGAGTTGGTTGTAGCCCCATTGCTCCAAATATAGTTTGTTGCGCCGATCGCTATCAAAGTTACAGGTTGTCCGGCGCAAATCGTCGGGTTGTTCACCGTTACGCTCGGAACTTGGTTAACCGTAATTTGGGCAGAAACAGGAGCAGAGGAACATCCTGCCATTGTTCCTGTAACCGTATAGGTTGTAGTAGTGGTCGGGCTTACATTAATGCTGTTGGAAGTTTCCCCGGTGCTCCATAGATAATTTGCCGCTCCATTTGCCGTCAAAGTAGCCGACTGCCCGACACAAATCATCGGGCTGTTTACTGTAACTGTCGGAACTTGGTTAATTGTAACTTGCGCAGAGACCGGCAAGGACGTACATCCCGAAGTTGTTCCTGTCAGCGTGTAGGTTGTTGTAGCGGCAGGGTTTACGGAAATTGAATTGCCTGTCATCCCGTTGCTCCAAACGTAGGTTGTTGCCCCACTTGCCGTTAAAGTAGCCGACTGCCCGGCGCAAATCGTCGGACTATTCACGGTTACGGTAGGAACTTGGTTAACTGTAACTTGTGCAGAAGCAGGCGAGGACGTGCATCCCGAGGTCGTTCCCGTCACTGTATATGTTGTGGTAGCGGTCGGGTTTACGGATATTGAATTGCTTGTCAACCCGTTGCTCCACAAATAAGATGTTGCCCCGCTTGCCGTCAAGGTTGCCGATTGTCCGGCGCAAATCACCGGGCTGTTCACCATTATGGTCGGAACTGGGTTTGCAAAAACGGTTAAAATAGTAGAGGCAGCAGTACAACCGCTTGCGTTTGTTGTAATAACCGAATAATTTCCAGAAGTTGAAACGGTTATGCTTTGTGTCGTCGCCCCGTTGCTCCACAAATATGAATTCGCCAAACTTGAAGTAAGAATAGTTGAACCTCCTTGACAAAAAGAAGGCGAACCTGAAATCGTTGGGGTTTCTATTTGGCAAAGTTTAGAGATAAAGACATCTTCATAAGTAAAAAATCCATCGTTACCTGATGTAAGATTGTATATTCCATTTCCGGGGTCAAAATCAGATGTTCCATAAAAAGACCCTGTTGTATAAATACTTCCGTTGGCATCCAAATACAGTGAATTACTGTTATCTTCTGATTGTCCGCCCATTTGTATTGCCCAAACGAAATCCCCTGAGGGGTTAAGTTTAGAAATATAAACATCCTTATCACCCTTACTGGTTAAATTGTAGGTTCCCAAACCGGGGTCAAAATCGACCATAGTATTACCATTACCATAGAAAGTGCCAGTCGTATAGATGTTTCCATTACCATCCAATTTGATTGAAGTTCCTTTATCTGGAAAAACCCCACCCAATTGCTTCGCCCAAATAAAGTCGCCATTAGCATCAAGTTTGGAAACAAAGGCATCTCCTTGGCTTGCAGTTAAGTTAAACACTCCAAAAGGACTGGGGTCAAAGTCTGCTGTGCCGTCAAAGTTTCCCGTAAGAAATATATTTCTATTGGCATCAACTGTAATGGAATTACCTGCCTCAAAGCCTTGACCGCCCAATTGCTTTGCCCAGATGAAATTACCGGAAGGGTCAAGTTTGGAAACAAAAATATCAGTACTGCTTGGAATAGCGGTCAGATTATAAGTCCCTGTACCAGGGTCAAAGTCACCTGTGGCAGAAAAAAAACCAGTTGTATAAACATTTCCGCTGTTGTCAGTGGTAATAGAGTTGCCACTGCTTCCAGTATTCCCGTTACCGTTAAACCCGCCACCCATGCGTTTTGCCCAAAGAAAATTCCCAGAAGCATCGAGCGTGGAAACAAAAATATCAATATAGCCAGCAGTAAGATTATAGGTTGCACTACCAGGGTCAAAGTCTGCTGTATTCCTAAAAGAGCCTGTTGTAGAAACGTTTCCGATGGCGTTGATGGCGATTGAGTAACCAATATCACTTCCCGTTCCACCAAGTTGTTTTGCCCAAACCAAATTTCCCGATGTACTAAACTTGGCAACAAA
>CBDFMU010000002.1:0-35763 GCA_965249785.1 Saprospiraceae bacterium
AAAAACTCGACAGGATTAGTCCGTGAATGGGAAACTCTTTTTAGACAAAAAAATAATTGAACAGTTTGCGTAGAAAAACATCAAGGGATATTTTGCTTCCTTGCATTTGATCACGAATTCGATTTAGATATACTTTCTTTTGTTAAATCCGGCGCGCTCGCCGCAGAATCAGGTGATAAAAATAATGATATTGTATGCTGTGAATGATACTGTTGATACATTGACATTTGTTGATGATGAAGACTTGGATAAATTATTCAAATTCGATAATAAATCTAATGCCAATTATACAATATTGCAATCCTTGTTTGGAGAAGGAAGTCATTTTACACAACCAGGTTTATTGGTTTTTGATAATATTTTACAATTCAGACAAGTCAATTTATATCCCTTTAATAAATAAATTTCCCAGCAAAATTGACTGCCTGCGCAAGGTAATAGAAGTGACTAGGAAAAGTATTGACGGTAAAAATAATGTTGATAGTATTCTAAGCAAAGTTGGAATTGCCTTATCTACGTCAGATATTGAATATCAGAAAAATACAAAATATTCATTTGGTGAATGCGTTGTTATAATATATAAATTGTTATTAAAAAACGAAGAGTGATTTGATTTCAATTTTTGTTTAGGGTTAAAAACAACTCGACTGTATTGCGTGTGATCATCAGTACTGGTAGCAAAATCTTTATTGTTTTTCGGTGCCGGATAGAATAGCGGCAGGAAGAAGCGTATCAGATGTCCAGAGCACTTATCGGAAGTTATTACAGGAAACGACAAAGGAATAGATTGTACTTCAGTTTTTCCTATGCGGATACTGGAGGCATTTAAATGTGTAGCACAATACAATCGCCCTTTTTGAGCGAAATTTTTGCAAGGTTACCTTGTTCGAGTGAGGGCATGAGACCGCCGAGGCAAATCATGTTTAATTTTGAAATAGGCCGTATTTTCCCGAATCATGAAAGACTCTATATTTGTTTATAACACCTTCAGGATTTTCTAAACCGGCCTTGGGTGTTTAGGTGCTCGTGGTACTTATTTAACCACAGTCCCACTACGATAGACACAATAACGATCAGCCAGTTAGCCAATGGAACTGATGAAAAGCCGTAATTAGAAACTCGATATAGTAAGTTACAGAGAAAAAAGGTGCCACCTACTACCATCGGTACGCCGATTAGGGCCGGGAAAAGGCCGAGGACCAATAATAGTATGCCAAGAACTAACAATGGTTCGTACGAATGCAGTAGGGGAATATCCCAATCGCGCCACCAAGCGAGCGTTCCCAGACTCGTCGCCCCCACCCCGTAGGCTACAAGCCGGTTCTTGTACCAAAAACTTAACTGACAAACCCCTAGCGCTGTAGCCATAAGGCCCCAGGAGTAGGCAGATAAATTACTGTCGAATAGCGGCACAGTACGTTGCTGCTGATCCAGGAAATAGGTAAAAAAACAAAAATGCTAACCCGCCATATAGCCAGTATGAATGGACACGGTTCAACCGGGAGCTCTTGGCCGGACTAAAGAGTTGCCGTAAAGTTGGTATACTAATCGTAAGCTGGTATGCCTTTGCAAAGTGTGCGTCATTTATGGCTTCGGAAGCGAAAATGCTATCGATCAGCATCTTATTCGGATTAAATGGTACGGCATCATAACGGTAAATAAGCCGTAGTTCGTTCATCCGTGTCGTTTCCCAAATCGCCTGTAGGGAAGTAGCATTCTGATAGTACCAAGTTTTTTGTAATACGCCGTAGGTTTTTTTACTGTGGCTGAAGTTGTCCGTAGTACTTTCGTACGAAAAGCGGTATTCCCGGACAGTATGTCCACTAGCGACCTTCTCTTTGCCAATAAAAGAAGGTGCAGAAGCAGGTTGCAATTCCGCTTTATTTTCGGAAGTGCCAGACCTTTCTTTATTCTCGAAGCCGGCCCTGAACAACAAAGCGATATCCAATTTGGATTGTTCAATCAACACACGCATTGCACGTTTTTTTCTGTTGATTTTCGTAAGTCGACCCATCGGTATTTTCCAAAAGGGCCTTCAGTTCCGTTTCGTTTTCGGTGGAACAAAAGTGAAGTAGTAAATCTGCCCGAAACCGGGTCGTTCCTTTTTCTATTTCACCCGTTAATGCTACTTCGACGAAGGTAACCTGTTCAAATGATGAAAAATCTGCTTTAATTGGTTTGAAGTTCCCTTTGCTCATGTGGAGAAGAATTTAATATGAAAATTTATGTCGTTAAGTAAATGTATACACTTCAGCTAAATCAGTTTAGCCTAAAATTCAAGCAAAGCATTGGCTATCAACATAATGCGCCATTAGCCAATAACTACTTATTACGATTTTACTATTATCTACTTCCCACGACCTTCAATACCCTTTTCTCCGCCAAATGCAATTGCAAAGCCCACCGTGCCGCCACTTCTGCCGCCTCTTTTTGGCTATCCAATAATTTTTCCGGGCTAAAATACTGCTGCACAAAATGCGTGTCAAAATCGCCGCTCACAAAGGCCGGATGATCCATGACGAAGCGGCCAAAGGGTAGGGTAGTGGCCACCCCTTCCACCTCGTAATCGGCGATGGCCTCCTTCATCAATTGGATGGCTTCGGCGCGGGTCGGCGCGTGGACCAGCCAGTTTGGCCAGCATTGGATCGTAATAAATCGGCACCTCCATGCCTTCCGTGTAACCGCCATCCACGCGAATGCCGGGGCCAGTCGGCAGACGATAGCGTTGCAAAGTTCCGACCGACGGCAGAAAATTATTGAGCGGGTCTTCGGCATATACGCGGAGTTCCAGTGCGTGGCCCTGGATGCGTAAATCATCTTGTTGGAAAGCCAAAGTTTCGCCGCGCGCAACGCGAATCTGCCATTCCACCAAATCCAGCCCGGTAATCATTTCCGTCACTGGATGCTCCACTTGGAGGCGGGTGTTCATTTCGAGAAAATAGAAATTGCGCTGATCGTCCACCAGAAATTCTACGGTACCAGCCCCAACGTAATTGCAGGCTTTGGCGACTCGCACCGCCGCTTCGCCCATCGCCTGACGAAGGGCTGGCGTGAGAATGGCACTGGGTGCTTCTTCCACGACTTTCTGGTGCCGTCGTTGGATAGAACATTCACGTTCAAAGAGATACACAATATTTCCTTGCGTATCACCCAGCACTTGTATCTCGATGTGGCGCGGCGAAGTCACGTATTTTTCAATAAAAACCGATCCATCGCCGAAAGCGGAAATGGCCTCCGAAATGGCGCGTTCCATCTGTTCCTGCACTTCTTCTTCGCGTTCTACAATGCGCATGCCCTTGCCGCCGCCACCCGCTGAGGCTTTAATCAATATTGGATAACCGACTCTTTGACCGATCTCGCGGGCCATTGCCACGTCGGTAATAGCCTCTTCAATACCCGGTACCATCGGCACGCCGAAGCGTTTGGCTGCTTCTTTGGCGGCCAGTTTGCTGCCCATCATTTCGATGCTCTGTGGGCTGGGGCCAATAAAAGTCAAGCCTGCTTCGGCAACTTGTCTGGCGAAAACGGCATTTTCACTCAAAAAACCATAACCGGGATGAATCCCTTCTGCACCAGTTTGGCGGGCGGCTTCCAGTATTTTTTCGCCGCGCAAATAACTCTGCGCGGATGGTGCCGGCCCGATGTACACGGCCTCATCGGCAAAGCGCACGTGTGGCGCATGGCGATCCGCTTCGGAATAAACGGCCACGGTTTGGATGCCCATTCGGCGGGCAGTGCGCATGATGCGGAGGGCGATTTCGCCGCGATTGGCGACCAGGATTTTTTGCACGGACTAGGTTGGTTGACTGGTTATTGGTGTATTGGTTATTAGTGGGAACATTACATTTGTCATCCTTCCGGGAACTGTCCACGTCGCGGAAAACTGCGTAGAGCGGACGGTTCCGGAAGGATGACAAAATGTAGAGTACACTCATAGTTTATAGTTCATACTTCATAGTTCCCGACTTATTTCGCGCGTTTTTCCATCTGTTCCCGTTTTAAAGTAATTAAATGGCCAATTGGTTTGCCTTGGCGATAAGTAATTACACGGAGATTGACAGGCCCGTCGGGAATAGTAATTGGTTGCGAATATTTAGTGGAATACTGATCCGGCATAGTATCATCTATGGTGTAGAAAATATCCAGATCGGAGAGTTCGCTGCCCAGTTCCAGCATTAATTTACCGTCTTTCATGCTGGTTTTTATAATGGCATCATAGACGGCTTTGGAATAATTAATTTCCGCTACATCAGCGCGGTCGAAGTGGGCTTCCATACGTTTGGCAAAATTATCCCAATTCTTGCTGGCTTTCGGTGACCAATAAACATCGGCCAAAGCCCAGGCACGTGGAAAGATCATGTACTGGGCGTGGCGCAATGTAGGAACCTGCTCTGTCCAGAGATTACCCTGTCCGCCCAGAATATATTTAGCGTCCACACCATCGGGCACTGGCTCGAAACTATAACTTTTGCTGACCCGCAAACCAGCATAAATCGGTGGATCAATAGTCGCATCACCTTGATTATAATCCAGATAAGCGAAAGTTGTAGGCGTCATTACCACATCATGCCCCATCTGCGCCGCTTCGATGCCGCCTTTAATACCGCGCCAGCTCATCACCGTGGCTCCCGGAGAAATACCGCCTTCCAGAATTTCATCCCAGCCGAGCAGTTTTTTGCCTTTCGATTGCAGTATTTTCTCCACCCGACCCATGAAATAGCCCTGCAAATCCTCGACGTGGCGAATATTCAGTTTCTTCATTAGGGCCTGACAACTGCTGTCTTGCGCCCAGTAGCCTTTGTAACATTCATCACCGCCCACGTGGATATATTGGCTGGGGAACAGGGCAGCTACTTCCGTAAAGACCTTGTCCAGGAAATCATATACTTTCTCATCGGATGGATTGAGGGTATTTTCTACTTTCATTTTGAACGTGCCGTTGCCATACCATTCCGAAAAAGCGGTACCGGGATTGACAAAAGTGTTCGGATTCTTGGTGCAGCTCAGTTCTGGATAAGCGGCGACAGCGGCCATGCTGTGGCCGGGAATGTCAATTTCGGGAATAATGGTAATGTTCCGATCCTGGGCATACTTGATGATTTCTTTGATGTCCTCTTGCGTATAAAAACCGCCGTGCGTGGCTGGTTCGCCGGGTTTTGGGTCTTCGCGGTCGCCATAATGGCCCGCCCGTTCGACGCGCCAGGCACCGACGCTGGTCAGTTTTGGCAGTGCTTTGATCTCGATGCGCCAGCCTTCATCGTCGGTCAAATGCCAGTGGAAAGTGTTGTATTTCAATTGCGCCATCTCGTCAATGTAGGTTTTGACATCGGCTTTGGAAAAGAAATTGCGACTCACGTCGAGCATAAGGCCCCGCCAGCCAAAGCGCGGATAATCGGTGATTTTGACTGCCGGAATGGTCCAGACTGCTTTTGCCGCTTTCTTGCTTTCAATTTCTTTGGGCAGTAGTTGCACCAAAGTTTGCATGCCGTAAAACAAGCCCGCCGGTTGATTGGCTGAAATCACGACGCCTTTTGGCGTGGCTTCCAATACGTAACCTTCCCGACCGATCTGAGCATTGTCGGTGTCGAGCAAGTTTAGTTGAATGGCCCCCGTTTTGCCGGTTTTTGAGGTCAAACCCAGCCCGGTTGGCGTGTTCAATCTTTGCGACAGCATCTCGGCGACGGCGTGGGCTTCCGGTTTGTTGTAACCAATGGTGGTCGCTTTTGATAAAGTGTAGGCACCTGCAGAGGTTTGAAGATCAACAGGTTGTGGAATAATATTAATGGTAGACTGTTGCGCTTGCGCGGCCGTTGCCAAGAGGAGCAAAAGGAAGGAGAAGGACTTCATGAAATGATTGATTTGATTGATGCAATTGGTTAGAACGATTCACTAGTGAGCGTCTCACTTGGAGGGGACTCTCACTAACATACCGATTAAAATATCCCGCAAGATTACAAAAACCTGCGTTCAACCTGCTCCATCTCGGGAATGCTTTCTTTTTCTTTGGCGGCGAGATTTTCTGCGCTGGCTTTTGGCCAAATATGAAAGCCGCCTTTCGTGAAATTCCAGATGTTCCAGGTGCCCCAAATCCCGTTTTCGTCCACATGGCCGTCGTAGAAAACCGTGTGGGAGGTGTAGCGTTTGGTCATTTTGCACCATAACTCTGTCGTATCATACGACCCTTCCCAACGAAAAATCGCTACCTCGTCGCTGCCGCTGCCCGTGACTATATTCGACTGAAAATGAAGCGTAAAAGACATCATGTGGCGTTGCGCATTTGGCCCATATTCGTGGGTATAAAAGCCTTCCCATTCGCCGCTGGGGAATAGCGCGTGGGTTTCTGATAAGTCGGTTTGGTTAGACGATGGCATGTGTTTTCCTGGTTTATAATTAAAAAGTAATTTACTAATTAATAGGTGTAGACTTTGGCTTATCCATTTTTTTTAGTTCCCGGTTTATTCTGCGCACATCTTTTGCTTGTACTGGTTTATCGAACCACGAGGTAAAGTACGTTGGGCGTATATCAATAGAAGTGCCTACGACCCGGAAAGCCCGCCATTTAAAAGTATTATCTACTATTTCTCCCAAATCAATACTAGATAAAATTAGTTTTTCAGGCAATGGAATAGCAGCATCTGGTTGCATCGCACTGTTTAATAGTATAGGTTTGCCTTTTAGTAGTTCCTCTTGTTGACTTACATAATAAAAACGCACTATACAGAAGTCAAATTCTTGTTGAAAATACTGCACCAAATCCCGATTTTCCTGCTCGATCTTTGCTTTTTCTTCTTTGGCGCGATCACTTGATCCTTTACTCTCAAAATACTCAATACGCCGTTTGTAATCTTGTAAGCGAAATACAAGACCGTATTTTTTGATTTCTTTTAGTTGAGCGGAGGTTTGTGCGTAGGATTTATTGCAGCAAATTAATGCTAAAATCATTACTATGAATAATCCTGTTCCATAATGCTTGGTCATGGTGTTTGAATTAGGGGTGAAAGTAATATCTGATTTTACACACGATATAGAAACCATGCCGTATAGAAATTAATTCATTTAACAAAACCCGGCAAGGGTTGAAGGTAAACAACCCTGCCTGATAAGGTTGAACCGGATGTCTCTCTCAACGATGTTCAACCCTTTCCGGGTTGTTCCCCATCATTTTATCTGTTTCCCCGCATTTCATGCGGGGCTATTCATATTGAACCCTTGCAGGGTTTTGGTAACCTAATGGAGGCTACATACAGTTAGGCTTCTATATCGTGCGTAACATCAGTTACTAAAACAATTATATAAGAGATTTAGCATACAGCGTTTATTCTTTATTCCCTGCCTTGAGAAGAGAAATGGAGCAAAGCAGGTACACGATTTGGAAAAAAGTGAAAATGGACGGGATAAAACCCTATAAGCCCAATTGGTAAATTTTCTACTGCATCACCGCATAGTTCGTCCAATTTACGGCAAATTCAGGTTTTGATGCCTCAAAGTTTATTACCCCAGTTTCATTGCTTAGCCTGACGGCTATGGTGTCCTCTCCAATAGCAATGAAAAAAGATAATATCTACCGAAACACCGCAATTCCCGCATTATTCCGCGCCACCAAAAAATAGCTTTTACCACCTACTTTCACCGTCTTTATATCCCGCACTTCGCCATCCACCCGAAACCCGGTTTGGCAGGAGCGTTCCGCCTGAAAGCCACCCTGTCCATCGCCTTTCAGAAATAAGCCGTAATCGGCATCCTCATAGCCAAACTCCGGCTTGTTGCCCAGGAAATTGCCGCCCGTCAGGGCATCCTGCTTGCCATCGCCATCAAAATCGCCGACCGTGATGCCATACATGGGCGCAAATTGGGCTTCGCTGGGCAGGGGCTTGAAGGAAAACTGGCCATTGCCGAGGTTGAGGAGTACACCGCTGGCCAGGGTGGTGGCCTGTAGTTCAGTTGCACCCTGCATTTGTTCGGGCGTGAAAATATCGGTCATGCCTTGTCCAACATAACGATTGTAGTGCAGGTATTTCTTTTTCAGGATGGGCATATTGCTAACCAAATCGCCGCGCAGGACGAAAGGCAGCAACACCCCGCCATTATAGCGATTGAGGATAGCCTCCGAAGTGCCATTTTTATCGAAGTCATTGAAAAACAGGCACAACGGCTGCTCTGCCGAGGCATCCAGCCGGGAATTGAGGCCATTATTGCCGACCAGAAAGTCCACTTTCCCGTCCCCATTAAAGTCGCCGGGCGTAATGCGTTTCCAGAGGCCAGCGGTCTGGTTCAGCCCGGCATCGGCAGCACGGAGCTGGCCTTTGTCATTGATAAAAACCCGGATCGGCATCCATTCGCCCACCACGATCAGGTCGGGGTCTTTATCGCCATCTATATCGGCCCAGGTGGCATCGGTGGGCATTCCCAGATTTTTAAGCACCTCCGTTTGCTGCATAGTAAAGTAGCCTTTGCCATCGTTGAGCAGCAGAAAGCCGCCGACTGGCTGGCCCACTTTGCCGGGCAGCAGCCGCATTCCCACGAACAAATCCAGATCGCCGTCGCCATCTATATCTGCCGGACGGACGCAGGCGGTGGCGAAGGGTTTTTGGCCGGGCACTGCATCTTCCTTGCGGGTGAAATGCCCTTTGCCGTCATTTATATAGAGCCGATCGGCGAGGGCTTTGCTCAGTGGCTCGGCCTCATTGCTCCCGGAAGCCACGTACATATCCAGATCGCCGTCCCCATCAGCGTCGAAAAGGGCGGCATCTACATCCTCACAGGCGGCATCGGCTTCCAAAGCAGGTTGCTTGGTGGCCTGGAAATGCCCATCCGCTGTTTGCAGGAAAATGGCTCCCGGTTGGCCTGCCGCTCCACCCACGAAAAAATCTTCGCGGCCATCGCCATTCACGTCGCCCGTTGCCAGGCGCGGGCCTTCGGTGGAATAAAGAAAGAACAGCAATCGGTCGCGATCCCAATCGTAAAAAGTGCTTTCGTGATGCTGCCAGGGAATATGTACGGCGGCGGTCACGTCCTGGAAAAGTGGCTTGGCCGGCGGGCGCAGGAAAGAAAGGTTGGGCGGACCGGCATTGGCCTCGGTTTGCTTGAGTTTCAGGATTTGGTTGGTTGGCACCTGGGTGAGCAGGGTAGTGCGCTGGCTGCCCGGCCAAACGACCAATACCGTGTCTATGGTGGTCAATTGGCCCACTCCAAGGTTGGGCCGTGGATCCATCGAACTTTGAAAACCACGCATCGGCATTTGTTCCTGATAAAACATTTTTCCGCCCGCCCGCAAGAAGATTTTGGTGCCGAAAGCCGCCGTATTCATGCCTTCGCCTTGTAGTTCAAATTTCAGGAAATGATTGTCTTTCAATTGTTTATCCGTCTCATTCCGATAAACAAAGGCATCCATGTTCACATTATTGACCACCAAATCCAGATCGCCGTCGTTGTCCAGATCACCGTAGGCTGAGCCGTTGGAAAAGCTCGGCTGCGCCATTCCCCAGGCGGGTGCCACGCTGGAAAAAGTCAGGTTGTGATTGTTGTGAAAAACATAGTTAGGAATTTTTTCACTGGGAATAGAATCTATTAATCTTTTGTAGTCTACTTTTCCTCCGTTAATAATTTCCTGCTGAATAGTAGGATCGGAAGCAAACATTAAATAGTCCTGATTGGTCAAATCCTGGGCAATACCGTTGGCGACATAGATGTCGCGCCAGCCATCGTTGTCCATATCGAGCAAGAGTGCGCCCCAACTCCAATCGGTCGCTTCAGCACTGGCCATGCAGGCAATTTCCGAAAAAGTGCCGTCCGCATTATTGAGGTGCAGCATATTGCGGGTAAACTGGTTGTAATATCCGGTGCCAGTGGTGTAGCGAAATCGGTCGGGGCCATCGAAAGTGGTCGTTGTTTTGATACGGCGGTCGGGTTCGGGCAACATATCGGTCACAAAAATATCGGGATATGCATCGTTATTAATATCGGCCATATCGGCCCCCATACTGGCCGCGCTGATATGACGCATTTCCTTTTCCAACACTTCGCTGAAGGTGCCATCGTGGTTATTATGGTATAAATAATCACGTTCAAAAAAATCGTTCGAGACATAAATATCCGGCCAGCCGTCCTGATCCAGATCGCCGACCGTGACCCCCAGACCAAAAGCGATGACGCTGCCCAGTATCCCGGCTTGCGCGCTCACATCATGGAAATGGCCGTTGTCGTTGCGTAGTAATTTGTGTCCACCGAGGCTATCGCGCGTATTGCGCAAATCGCGACGCAGATCGAAAGAACCAATGGGACGGAAAGAGTTGTTCAAAATGTAAACATCCAGGTCGCCATCGTGATCGTAATCGAAGAAAGCGGCGTGTGTAGTGAGGCCGCCATCGTTCAGCCCATATTCTTTGGCGCGCTCCGTAAAAGTGCCATCGTGGTTGTTGATAAATAATTCATTTTCGCGGCTAAACGATTGATTCTGTGCTTCTTCCTCGCGCGGATTGCCGGAATTGCAGACATAAATATCCAGCCAGCCATCACCATTTACGTCGGCCATGCTCACACCAGTAGACCACGATCCTTTGCCGGCCACGCCCGCCTGATCGGTTATATCATCAAATTTAAAATTGCCCCGATTCAGGTAGAGTCGGTTTTTGCCCATGTTGGAAGAAAAAAACACGTCGGGCAGCCCGTCATTGTTCACGTCGCCAATACCCACGCCGCCGCCGTTGTAAAAATTGCGGTATTTGTACACGTTGAAATCCTTGTCGTACACCAGATCATTGCGAAAATCAATGCCAGTAACGGAGGTGGGAAGCAGCGTAAAAAGTGGAGCAGCGGAAGTAGTAGAGGGATTGGGGGCAGGACTATTTTCCCGGCAACTACTACCCAGCAGGAGGGCAACTGCGGCGAGAAAGACAAAATTTTGGAACATCAAAAACGGTTTCTGTTGAAAAGCAAAGATAGCAAACCGTAGAACGATAAAAATATAAAGGGCCGAAACGCGATGTTCCGGCCCCTTGCTTGTTTTTTATTTGTATCATAAACCTTGTAGATTTCAAAAAACCTACTGTAAAATAAGTTTCTTGGTCGAACCGAGCGAGACTTGGCCTCCCCCGGCCTAAAGGCCACCCCCTCTAAAGGGGGATAGGTTTTTGGAAACCTACGAGGTTGATAGAAGTATATTAGCGTTCCAGGATGAATGGCTTAGCCACTGGCGCACCCTCGTTGGGACGAATCACCAGTTGGTATAGTCCGGCAGGCAATTGGCCATTTAAGACAATGCTTTGCAAACCTGCTGTGGCTACGGTTTTTAAAGTTTGTACTATTTTTCCCTGGGCATTCAATACTTGAATTTGCACCGTCTGATTGTCCCAGGCGGTCAGGTCGAACAGCAACTGACCACTCGTCGGATTGGGATACAGGTGCAAATACTGGTCTTTCGGCTGTTGGCCACGATCCCCCACGTCAGGCGTACCAATGATGGCATTACAAACCGGACACAGCAGATGACTTTCCAGGGAAATGTTGGTGATGACTGGCGCAGCAACACTGCTAAATACCGTAGGAATGGTGAAGTTGCGCACCGTTGCATTATAGTTTAGCGGCCCCGTCACCGTCGCAACAGTCACGAATGGCGTGAATTGCAGATTGCTGCATTCGTCTTTTAAATCCAGAATAGAGTCAGTTTTCAACAGTGACCAATCGGTATTGGTCAAGTCTCCGATGGTGCCAGCAAAAACCAGGTGATTCCCAAAAGCCACCGCTTCGCCTTTCGACAAGGGAAGCACCGTGGATTCATTGGTATTGGCCAGTTGCTTTGCCTGGATTACATTGCCATCGTGATCCACCAGAAGGAGCAATTGCGCAGATTTGCCTTCCAGCGTGCCGGTGCCATACACGGCATAATGACTACCAATCTTCACTACTTCTATCCCTATTTCCCCGGAGAATGCCGGGAAATCATATTTTTTTAACCAGACTAAATTGCCATCCAGCGTATTTTTTTGCAAATAAATTTGCCCTGGTCCCAGCGCAGACCCGACCAGGTTGGCCGCCGTCGAAAGCGAAACTAAGGTATCATTATCTACCAATAGATCCAGGCCAATGGTATTCGTCGCCGAAAAACCGGAGATGGAACTGAATTTAGACCAGGTGATTTTGCCATTGATCGTATCAAAACGCAGCAACACCGTACGCAGGCGCAGCACTGGGTAAGGCAGCACTTGTGCCGTGCCGACGGCATACAAAGAACCTCCGTAGGAGACCAGGCGAGTGATTTCGGCCACATTGTTGATGGAAATTAGCTGGGCTACACCTGGCACTATTTTTCCGGTGGCGCGGTCTAATTCCAGCACTTCGGCGCGGGCAATAAAGGTGGCCGCCGAAATAGTGTTCTGATAGAAGATGAAATTGCCGCCCGGTTTTTTCTCGATAATGCCGTTCGTAGGAATGCTATCGCCGCTGAATCGCTTGATCCACAAGGTACTATCGGCGACTGGATCGTACCGAAAAACTAAACTGGATGGGTTCAGCTGTTGCAGGTTGGTCCCCGTTTCCAGGCCAGCTACCACCAGTTTTCCGTCCGAATCTACGATCATTTCATTGATCAGGCAGGGTAAATGCGAAGCAAATGCAAACGAGCGCGACCAAAGTACACTCCCGGTCGGGGTGATCTTTTGCAGCACTGTTTCGCTGCCTTGCACTCCGCTGGCGTAAATATTGCCGTCGCCCGAAGGGCAAAGCGTCAAGCCAACTTCCAGGGTACTACTGGTGCCAAAAGTGCGGAGGAAAGTTTCCGACTGACACGAATCAGTGGTTTGAGCGTGCAACATGTTCGTGAAGAGCAGGGCTACCGCTAAGTGGAGAATTTTTTTCATTATTTGCAATGGTGTTCGTTAAAATAAAAAGTTTGTTGATGTATGTTATAGTGGAGGTTTTACGGACAAAAAGCAGTAAATAATTGCTCTTTCGCCGTCAAACGAAGAGACAAGGAGATGAAAGCAGTGCTATGAAAAAGAGGGAATTAAAAACAAGGCTTGTCCGAGTTTTTGCAAAAAGCCTACCATTTGCAGCAGATCACCAGAGTGGCGATGATTTTGGCAGGTCTGATTTCAAATAAAAAGCAAATAGTCAGAGAACCAACAAACTTGCTACCATACATAAACTACAAAGGGGCCGGGACATATTGTCCCGACCCCTTTTATTAAGAATTCTATTGATCTAAAAACTAGTCGCGCTGTAAAATGAACGGTTCAGCGGCCGAAGCACCCTGGCTTGGGCGAACCACCAGCTGATACAGACCATTGGGCAAATGAGCATCCACATCAATGCTCTGCAGACCAACGGAGGCATCCATTTTGATCGTTTGTACTAAACGACCCTGTGCATTCAACACTTCCAGTCGCACCGATTGTTGATCCCAGGCACCCAGATCAATCAGCAGATTGCCGCTGGTTGGGTTAGGGAACAGACTCAGGTTCTGATTTGCGACGCGCATTTCGTTGCCTGCATTCGGAGTCAACGGGAAAGGAACGATCGGGCAGTTGAACGTATTCAGGTAGGCTTCTAACGTAGTGCCATCTTTGAATTTGGCCAGCGTGTGGATATACTGCGGGATTGATTGTTGTGGTAGCGTGTATTCCAGTATGTCAGACACACCGTTGTTCATGACCACACCAGGCATAGTTTTGAAACGAACGGAGTAGAAAGGCGAGAAATTCGGATTCCGCACGAGGTAGTTACGACCGCTGACCGCATCGGTATAGGTAGAACCATCTGCTGGAGCCACGGCAGTTACACCATTAGGGACCTGGAACAACACGTAATCCAATTCAGAAGGACAGTTGTTGGTCACTTTGATACGGTAGCGACGCTCGCCGACAGCATTCAGTTTGATAGGCAGTAATTCCCAACGGAAACAGCCAGTCGTCTTCACATCACAAGTAGATTCTCCTTGGGCTACTGTCACCTGGAAGCAGCAGGTAGAAGTATTACCGCATTGATCCTGAGCCAGATAGCAAACAGTAGTCACACCGACTGGGAATGCAGCACCCACTGGCAAACCAGAGATCAGGGTGTACGTGATGACCGGGCTGGTTGGACAGGTGGTCGTCCCAGTAGGTAGATCATAGTCTACTACCGTCGTTGGTTCACCGGCATTGGTCGTAGCGGTGATATTTGCATCGCAAGCAATGGTCAGGACACCCGTAAATTCGCAGGAATAGCACAACAGCGTGCTCGCAATAGAGGTAGTGTTGAAAGCAATGGTCTTGTTAATAGCAGGGGTGCTGCTATTGGTAACATCCAGTGCGACGGCTACAGAAACCGGATTGGCAACTGCCTGTGCCTGCAAAGAGCCAGTGTTTTGCAAATAGCTACAGTCGCTATTGATGGTCAATGCAGAATCCGCTTTCATCAGCGACCAATCGGTATCAATGCTGTTGCTGCCATCGGCTACTGTACCGTTCACGTAGAGTTGATTGTCCAAAGCAATGGCTTCGCCGCGCAGGGCCAGAGGAGATGATTGTTCAAAACCGCCCAAGCGACGCGTCGTTTTCACATTGCCATCATTATCTATCAAAACCAGCATTTGGCTCACACTAAGACCCGAAGTACCAGCCCCAACGATGGCATAGCCGTCGTCAAGTTTAACAATTTCGGAGCCAAGTACATTCGAGAGAGTTGCAGAATCGTACTTTTTCATCCAGATAATATCGCCATTCAGGGAGTTCTTTTGCAAATACATAGTCACCGGAGTGGCAGTAGTCCCATTGATATAGGTGCTACTGGAAAGCGTCAGAATAGCATTGTTGTCAATCAACATATCCACTCCGATAAAATCCTCAGCGGTGTTTGCATTCCCATAAGTCACGTTCGACCAGCTGGGCTGACCAGTGGAAGCATCCAGTTTAGCCAGCAAAGTGCGGAAACTAGGGACGGGTATTGGCAATGTTTGTGCAGTACCCACCGCGTACAGCGCACCTTGATAAGACCGTATGCGCGCCAATCCAGCAGTGTTATTCAAAGAATAACGCTTTGCCAGGCCCGGTACGATAGCACCCGTTGTGCGGTTCACTTCCAATACTTCAGCCTGAACGCCCGTTGTGAAAGGAGCAAAGGAGGTTTGGTAGAAAACATAGTTGCCACCTGGGCTTTTCTCAATAATACCATCTACCGTCACGCTATCGGCGGCGAAGCTCTTGCTCCAAAGCACCGCGTTGGTGTTCGGGTTATAACGGAATACCAGGCTGGCTGGATTCGTCTGGTTTACGCCTGCCTGAATACCAGCAGCTACCAACATGCCATCGGAGTCAACGATCATCTCGCTGATGGCACAAGCCGATAGATCATTGATGACGAAAGAGCGTGACCAGAGTACGTCGCCGTTTGGATTTACTTTCAAAATAGTCGTCCGATTGCCTTCCAGACCGCTGGCGTAGAGATTGCCGTCGCCGGAAGCGCAGAGGGTTTGGCCAGTACCAAAAGTGCTGTTGTTAGTGAACGTTTTCAGGAAACTGCTCGCGTTGCACTGGCCCGGAGGCACGGTAGTGGAAAATTGAATCGTATAAGTAGTCGTAACGTCGCAACCGCCCGTAGTGGATGGCACCATGACCGTCACGGTGGCAGGAGCAGTGTAGGTTACGCCGTTTACGACGACCGAACCACCTGGAGCCAATTGCACGGTTTGATCGTTAAATACACTGCAATTGGTCTGGCAACCGGAGCAAGTCAGTTGGGTCGCTATGGTAGTGTTCGCCAGCGTAATAGGCCGATTGATGGCCGGAGTACTGCTGGCAACGTTTAGCAAAGTGACGGGCGTGACGACCGGGTTTACAACCGATTCCACCTGTGGAGCAGCCAGTGTTTGCAGAAAATTGCAGCTGGTGTTGAGGGTCAGGGAAGCGTCGGTTTTGAGCAACGTCCAGTCAATATCATTATCTGCGGCGGCAGTCCCAGTTACGAATAAGTGATTGTCTACCACAATTGCTTCTCCGCGCAGAGCCAGAGGAGCCGATTGGCTGAAGCCAGTCAATCCTTTGGAAGACAGTACGTTACCATCAGCATCCAACAGCATCAGCAATTGGCTGGTCTGAAGATTACCGACACCAGCGCCATAAACGGCATATCCACTGCCAAGTTTGACGATCTCGGAAGCAAGCACATTGGAAAAAGCTGAAAAGGTATATTTCTTAACCCAAACGATGGCTCCATCCAGCGTATTTTTTTGCAAATACATACTCACGGCGTTCACCGGATTCAACGGGTTCGTATTGGCAGTACCAATATAAGCACCACTGGAAAGCGTCATCAAAGCATTCATCATCAGCCAATACATCCACCCCAATGAGGTCTTCTTGTGTGGTAGCACCATAGCTGACATTCGACCAGGTCGGGGCACCACTGTTAGGGTCCAGGCGCATGAGCAAAGTGCGAAAACTAGGCACCGCCACGGCTAGCGTTTGGGCCGTTCCTACGGCATACAAAGCACCCTGGTGAGAAACCACCCGCGCCAGTCCGGTAAAACCATTCAGGCTATAGCGACGGGACAGACCCGGTACCACGGCACCAGTCGTGCGGTTCAGTTCCAGGATTTCTGCCTGAATCCCCTGCGTGAACGGCTGCGAGGAGGTTTGGTAGAAAACATAGTTGCCACCTGGATTTTTTTCGATCACCCCATCTACCATAATACTGTCGGCAGCTAAGGTTTTGCTCCAAAGCACGGCATTAGTGTTCGGATTGTAGCGAAATACGACGCTCTGCGGATTGGTTTGTTGCAGACCGGCGCGAATGCCAGCCGCTACCAACATACCATCCGAGTCAACGATCATTTCGCTGATGGCTACTGGTACCAGTACATCCAGGGAAAAGGAACGCGACCAGATCACGTCGCCGGCTGGGGTCACTTTTAGCAAGGTCGTCCGGTTATCTTCCGTGCCACTGGCATAAAGATTGCCGTCACCGGAAGCGCAAAGCGTAAGTCCAACGCCAATGCTACTATTACTGGTAAAGGTTCTGAGAAAGCTCTCCGAATTACACGGAGTCTGAGCGGGTAGGGTAGCTGTTAAAAACAGTCCCAGGGCGAGGTAAAGTATTCTTTTCATGGTGTGCAAATGGTTGTTAAATACAAGAGTTTTAATGTGATTCGCATGATTGGTGCGACTTAGAACAAACACAGTAAAATGAGCTTTTGGAAAAAAATAGGTACCGGATTAAAACAATAAATAAATACACAAAATTGCAAAAGGCAAATGGGACGGAATAATATCCCGATTTTTATCAGAAAGGCAATGATGGTTCGTGTAGAGGCACAAATAACTATGTGCTGATTTCGTTCGACAATACTGGTTTTATGGGTTGATCCAGGTGCTTTTTCCTTCCAGCCAGTCTACATATTCGACGGAGCCAAGACGAAATTTGAAAGCAAATGGCAATTTTTTACCCATATCGTGCTCCACCCGGCAAAAGAAAGGCAACTCATCGGGAGTCCATTTCGGCAACAATTTCCCCGCTACGGGAGCCGGGGGAAGATGCGGCGAAAATAGCAGGGGTCGGCTCAGGAAATGTGCATTGAAAAGTGGATTATTCGGACTTTCGGAAAGAACTGTGCCAGCCTCCACCGCAGACGAGCGCATGGTAAGGCCTGGCGTATTACCTGTTGTACAGGATGGTGCGCAGGTGCCTTGAGCGACTATACTCCAGGGGGAGTACCCAAAAAGGAGTAGGAAGAACAGCCATTTTATCATCAGGCGCAGGATACTGGTTAGACAAGGGTGATCGAGTAAAAATTCCTTACGCACTGTGTTCCGTGGCGTCATCAAAACGGAAAAACCACACAAAGCAGCAGTTTCCGCAGACAATATGCAAATTTTATTCAAAAAATTTACTTAAAATATTAATATTTATTGGATAACAATTCCTTCCCCAATGCCTTCCAGAAAACAGAAGGAGGGTAAAGGGTTGTAAAAGAATACGTTAAATGGAGCAGAATACGAATTTTGAAATCTACTCTCCCTGCAACAATATTTTTGCGCCAAAGATAAGTACATACACGTATTATTTCTTGCGGAAAAGTGTCGCCATGCTAAGTCGAGTGCTTTTTTTAGATACTGTTTGCCGATATGCTAATTATAGCGTAGTGAGACGGTTGCCCAAGTAAAAAATCCAGGGTTATTTTTTTGTTACCTATGCTGCGCCGTCCAATGGGACTGTTCATGTAAGGCTGTTCCACCTACTCCAACCCCGAAAATTCAGGGCAATTCCACCGCCAGTTCTTCTTCCTTTCGACGGGTGCCCGCGTACAATTCAAACTTTTGAAAACTGCATTCCAGCGCGCCATTGAATAAAGTAATGCGTTTGGAAGGGCGCAGGCCAATGCTTTTCAGGGCTTCCCGATCAGAAGAAATCAGCCAGGCATCCCAGCCCGACCACGCTTGTTTCAGCCGGTCGCCCACTTCCTGGTAGAAAGCAGTGGCATTATCCAGTTTCAATCGCTCGTCGTAGGGCGGATTAGTCAGCAGCGTACCGGGTATTTCTGGCGGCACCAGATTTTCAAAAGTCCTTTTTTCCACTTGGATGACCTTCTCCAAACCAGCGGACAGCACGTTTACCGCCGTCGCATTGCGGGCGCGGACATCTTTGTCGGCAGCAAGAATGGGAAACTCAAAAGATGTTTGGGAGCGGCTATCGGCTTCTTTTTTCACGGATTCCCAGGTTTTTCGATTGAAATCGGGCCATTTGAAAAACCCGAATCCCTCGCGCATGAACTGGGGCGGAATATTCAGGGCCAGCATGGCGGCCTCAATCGCCAGTGTACCGGAGCCACACATCGGATCCACAAAAGAACCGCGACCATTCCAGCCCGACAGCATCACCAGGCCCGCTGCCAGCACTTCATTGAGCGGGGCTTCCACGGTATCGCGCCGATAATTGCGACGATGCAGCGAGCCACTGGTCGAATCCAGGGTAATATCACAGTGTGTACCCAACACGTGTACATTTACCCGCAGGGTGGGGGAGAGCGTATTCACGTTCGGGCGGCGTTGGTAGCGGTCGCGAAATTGATCCACAATCGCGTCTTTGGTAAGCAAACCCACGTACTGGGAATGACGGAATACCTCGCCCTGCGCCACCGCATCCACCGCGAGCGTATCGGAGACATTCATATAATTGCTCCAGTCTATTTCGCGAATGCCTTCGTACAAGCTTTGTTCGTTATGCGCTGGAAATGAATGGATTGGCAGTAAAATACGGAGTGCTGTACGCAGTTCATAGTTGGCACGGTAGAGGAGACGCAGGTCGCCCTCGAAAGATACCGCGCGCTTGATGATCCGAATATCGGTAGCACCCAGGGCGCGCAGTTCGTCGGCCAGCACCGGCTCCAGGCCAGCGAAAGTTTTAGCAATAATTTGCTCCATAATTAGAGTTTCCCCGGATTGAGTTTTTGTTCCAACGCCGGAGAAGGGCGCAGGGTTTGGGCTTTTTGCCATTGCTGACGGGCCTGTTCGCGCTGGCCAGCCTGAAAAAGTGCATCGCCGTAGTGTTCCAGTATGCCCGGATGCTGGTCGCCTCCCTGGGTCAGGGCCGCCGCATAACGACTCGCAGCCCCTTCAAAATCTTTCTTTTTTAACAGGGCCAGCCCAGTCTGATCCAGCAAATCGAGGCGCAATGCCTTATTACTGCCGACCATCAAAGTGGCTTGTTCGAGTTGAGATAGTGCATCGTCGGGTTGACCCTTTTCGGTAGCGGCTATGGCGTAGAAATAATAGGCTTTGGGCTGATTGGGGAAAGCATCCATCGCTTTTTCGGCGGTACGCAGCAGTTCATCGTAATTTTTCTGGTCGGCCAGAATGGTGAGGGTATTTTCCCATACCGCGAACACTTTGGGATTGAGTTGCAGGCAGTGCTGATAGCGTTCGAGGGCAGCAGCAGGCTGATTGGCATGGTAACGCAGGTCACCGGAAAGGCTCCAGGCTTTTGCGTCGTTCGGGTGGGTTTTTTCCAGCAAATCGCCGAGTTCGAGCATTTTTTGGGTCAATGCCGCGTCTGTTCCAGCGTCCAGTTTGGTGAAAAACGGCAAAATTTCCTGCACTTTGGCATCAATCGAAATCTTCGGATCGGCAAAAAGTGGCTGCAAAGAAGTCAGGTAAGTCACCTCTGTGCTGCCTTTACTTTGCTTGGCTACGGCCAGTTGGGCCACCGGATCATTGGGGCGAAGGCGCAGAATATCTGCATACACGCGTTGCGCATTTGCCGCATCTTTGATGGTGGTATAAAACTCTGCGAGGCCGTAGCGATATTTTATTTCGTCGGGATAAGCGTCAATTAATCGCTGCAATTCGGCGGCGGCATGGCGATCATCTTTCAAAGCTACATAAATAATGTGTCGCTTATCGGCTATTTCCGGGCTGAAACCTGCTACCTTTTCCAGCTGATCCAGGGCTTTCAAGCCACTTTTCGGATCGCCTGCCAGCACTGACAGGTAGGCCAGCCGCTGATAAAATTCTTCCGTGTGTGGAAAGCGTTTGACCAATTCCGTATAGATCAACGCCGCGTCTTGCGGGCGATCCAGTTGTTCATAAATATCGGCTTTTTGGACTTGATACCACTCGTTGTCGGGAGCCAGAGCGACTGCTTTGGTCACGGCTTCCAGAGCCGAGGCGAGGTCCTTTCTTGCCGACAAAAGCGCGGCCCAGGCCATACCAGCCAGCATCGTGTTTGGGATTATCGTACACAAACTTCTGGTACAACTGAATGGCTTTGTCCCAGTGCTCCAGCAAGCGTTCGCGTTCAGCCGACACAAAATCAGCCTGGCGGGATACCTCCGCTTCGGGCACGATGCTCGCCACCCCGCCAATCGTGTTTTGGGCGTGGAGGGCCAGCGTGGGGAGCAAAATACACAGCAGGAATAAGTATTTCAAAGCAAAAAAGTAATTGGATGTTGGATAATTGGATGGTTGGACCTTAGACTACAGGAACGTTGATTGTGCAAATCCGTCCAATGTCCAAATATCCGGTAGTCTGAGTACATTTGTAAATTAAATTTATGGAGGATGCGAGTATTTGAGTATTTGATTAAAATACTTGATAATCAGGTAATTAATCGAATACTCAAATCTTCAAATACTCAAAATAACTTAGTTTACAATGTACTGAGTTTTCCCTTTATCCTTTGGAAAAATTAGAGAAATCACCGAGGTTCAGTTCGTCTTTGGCCCCCAGAAACACGCTCGAATTGCCAATCATCGAATGGTCCAGCAGCGCATTTTTGATCTGCGACTCATTTTGAATGATGCTATTGGTAATAACGGTGTTTTCTACCGTGGAATTATGCCCGACACTGACATAAGGGCCAACCACCGAATTGCGGACAACGGCATTTTCGCCCAAAAAGCAGGGTTCGATAATAATACTGTTTTCGACCACGGCAGTTTTGGCAATCAAACCATCGTGCCGATGGAATTCCAGCATTCGCTCATTGGAATACAGGATCGCGTCCTTATTGCCACAGTCGAGCCATTCGTCTATTTCGCCGGTGCGGAAACGAGTGCCTTCATTTTTGAGCAACTCTAACGCCGTAGTAATCTGAAATTCGTTTTTCTCTTTGAGATCATCATTAATAATATGGTGTAGTGCCGACCGCAGTTTCTCGCCTTCCCGAAAATAATAAATACCGACGATGGCCAGATCGGACACAAAAGTAGCGGGCTTTTCGACAAATTCAGTGATGTACCCTTCGGCATCGAGCTTAACCACCCCGAAAGCAGACGGATTCTGGACGCGCTGCACCCAAATAACGCCGTCTTCGCGGTCGTCGAAAGTGAAATCGGCTTTAAATAAGGTATCGGCGAACGCAATCAGGCATTGGCCAGACAGGCTTTCCCAGGCACAATAAATGGCGTGGCCGACCCCCAAAGCCTTCTCCTGATGGTAAATACGGCCCCGCGCACCAAATCGCTCGGCAATAGCGACCAGTTCGCGCTCTACTTCTATGCCCAGATCGCCGACTATAAAGGCAATTTCGTCAATTTTCCCACGGTAGGAAACCACCATATCTTCCACTAATCGCTCAATAATCGGTTTTCCGGCAACCGGAATGAGGGGTTTGGGTACAGTCAGGGTATGTGGACGCAGGCGGGTGCCACGGCCGGCCATGGGGATTATAATGTTCATACTGGGTGTTTGGATAGTTAGATGGTAGGAAGATTTGAAGTTTTTTTTATAAAATTTGGGCAGGCTATTTGCCCGTACTGCCAAATCCACCGGCTCCCCGGACTGAGGTAGCCAGATCGGTTGTTTCTGCCCATTCAATGCGTTCATAACGAGCTATTACCAGTTGAGCAATGCGCTCTCCCGGCGAAATAATTTGCGTATCGTTTGATAGATTGACGACAATACACTTAATTTCCCCCCGGTAGTCGCTATCAATAGTACCCGGCGAATTGAGCATCGTGAGTCCGCGCTGTACGGCCAGTCCGCTGCGAGGGCGCACCTGGGCTTCGTAACCCGGCGATAATTCGATGAACAAGCCCGTTGGGACTACAGTACGTTCGAGCGGCCCAAGATGGACTTTTTCGAGCAGATTAGCGCGCAGGTCCAGACCAGCACTGCCAGCAGTCTCGTATTGTGGTAAGGCAAAAGGAGAACGATTAATGATCTTGACGGTCAAAACAATAAATTTTTGGACGGCAAAAGTAGCAGAATGTCGGCAATCAGTGTCGGAATATTCGGTTATTGAGAGAAAGCGGAGGTAGTTTTGCGTTTTAAACAAAGAGATTGAAGTTTTGTCGTGCCCGACCAAAATCCAATGCTGTCGGGGAATTATTTCGTGTTATTTTTCGCCCTGATTTCAACGTAACTTTCTTGCATGAAGGCTTTTTTTACATTTTGTTTTTTTCTGAGCACCCTGACCGTTTTTTCACAAGCCCCAGTCAATGATGACTGTTCCGGTTTGATTGACGTGGGGATGGTCCCTTATTGTTCCAACCCGGCGCAATACACAAATGTGGGTGCTACGGCCAGCAACATTGATCCGGTAAATAATATCCCCAACTGTTTCAACGGCACTGTTGACCGGGATGTGTGGTTTCAATTTACTGTTCCCGACGATGGCAGTATTTTGGACGTCAGCATTTCTGTTTTCGGCGATGTAGCTGGCAATGGTACCTTGCAAATGCCGCAGGTGGCCATTTATCGGGGCGATTGCGCTTTCGGACAGTTGGCAGAATTGGATTGCGCCGCTGCCGGGGTAGATGTGAACGAGGTGCATCTCGATCAATTCGGGCTTACTCCGGGTTTGATATATTATCTGCGTATCAATGATTTTTCGGCTACGGCGGCTGCCAACGCGGGCACTTTCCGGCTTTGTATAGAAAAATATGTGCCACAGATTAATATCGGTACGGTACTCGGGTCGCAGACGTGTACTGGTACGCTGTTCGACAGTGGCGGCCCGGACGGAGATTACAGTGCGAACGACGATGCTACGTTTACTATTTGTCCGACCGATTTCCACCAGTGTATTATCCTGAATGTGGTAAATTATAACACGGAAAGCGGGTTTGACTATTTGCAAATTTATCAGGGCAATGATGTGACGGGTACGCAGATCACCCAGCTGTCGGGGAATGGACAAAACCTGGAAGTTCAAATACCGGGCAACTGCGCGACTATCGCGTTTTCTGCCGATGTCTCCACCGAAAATAGCGGTTTCGAGCTGACCTGGGCTTGTTCGGCGAGTCCATGTACCGCCCAGCCGCCTACTACTTGTGCGGCACCGGCTACTATCCCGAGTCTGCCTTACACCGCTGATAATTTAAGCAACTGTTTGTCTGGGAATACTATTAATAATGGCCCTTGCGACGACGATTTCCTGTCGGGCAACGACTATGTTTTTGCTTATACTTCTCCTGGCGACGAATGTATTCACGTCAATATCACTGGCGCGAATGATGAAGCGGGCATCGGTATTTACAGCCTTTGTCCGTCGCTGCCGGATGCTACGTGTATTGCTACAGCGGGAGGCGGTTTTGGAGGTGGTGACCCGACTATTCAGGCCGCTTTTCTGGAAAATCCGGGTACGTATTACTTGGTGTTTGGCTCCGGCGACGATTGTTCGGCGTTCAATATCAGCGTAGATACCATCACCTGCCCAATCATATTGCCGCCTGCCGCCAGTTGCGACCACGCCCTGAATATTGGCGGATGCAGCAACCAGTTGCCAGAAATAATTGCTTTAAATCCCGGTTCCGGCGATCCATCATTTTTACAGCCGGGCGTTAATGCAGGTTGTTTCATTACTTCGCCGGGCAATTTCTCCTTCTTTTATTTTACCGCCGGGGCAGACGGAAAATTCGGCTTTGTGGCGCAGGCAGCCGACGTAACGGAATCGTCGGATATTGACCTCAGCGTGTGGGGGCCGATTGATAATGTAGAGGATATTTGTGATTTTGTGACCAATAACCAACCCGCCCGTTCTACCTGGGCAGCCTATGAAGATCAGTCGCAGCCCTATATCACGGGCCTCGCGGATGTGCATCCTACACTCGGTACGCCGGTGCTGGACGATTTTGACTGTGGCAGCCCCGCTACGCCTGGCGTTGGGGTTAATGCCGATGATTTTGTGAGTCGGCTGGATGTCCAGGCCGGAAAAGTCTACGTTATTCTGCTGGACGATTTTGGACAAGCCATTGAGCACGGAGGGATTGCCATTGATTTTGGCGGCACTACTGATGGGGTGCTGGATGCCTTGGATAGTCAGATTGCGGTCACTCCAGATACAGCAGTATGTATAGGGCAGCCAGTGCAACTCTCGGCTACGGGTGGCGTTGCCTATTATTGGTCGCCGGATATAGGATTGAGTTGTACTAATTGCTCAAACCCCGTATCTACAATTCCTACTTCTACTGTCTATCAGGTACAAATTGTATCGGCTTGCCAAACCGTCTCCCGTCTAGTAAAAGTAAGTGTGCTGGATGTGAACCTCGGTCCTGACGTGACGGTGTGTAATGGCGCAGATTTCACCCTCGATCCAGAGCCATTTCCCAATGTACAATATACCTGGGATAATGTACCTGGTTTGAGCTGTTATGATTGTCCTTCTCCGCAGGTAAGTGGCTTAGCTACTGGCACTTATATGTTCATTGCTACCCTTACTTCGCCCCAGTGTACTTCTAAGGATACTGTGGTGATAACCGTGGTGGCAGGGCAACAACCGCAATATAACATCGCCGACGATCAGGTGATCTGTAATGGCCAGACGGTGAATCTGGGCGGCGCCACCGTAGCTGGTACGACTTACAACTGGTCTTCTTCGCCGTCAGGTTTTATTTCTACTGCGGCCAATCCTGCGGTGATGCCTGACTCCACGGTCACCTATTATTTATCGGCTACTAATGGCAGCTGTCCGGTGCCTGCGCTCGATAGTGTTCGACTACAAGTGTACCAGTCCCCCATTCTGGTGGTGCAGCCGGATACTATAGTCTGTAGTGGCAGCAGCGTGTTGCTCAGTACGACTACGCCTCAGACAGGAGTGACTTATAGCTGGACACCTGCCGACGGCCTGGACAATCCTTCCAGTGCCAATCCTGTTGCTACTCCCGCCCAGACCACCGTGTACACATTGACGGCGCATAATCCAGGCTGCACTGAAGTTCGCCAGGTTCAGGTGGCCGTGGTGCCACTATCCATCTCACTCAACGTTCCCGATACAGCATTTCTTTGTCTGGGCAGCAGTCTGAATATTCAGGCCAATGTATCCCCGGTTGGCACAACGGTGAACTGGTCACCATCCACCAGTTTGCAAATTGCGGCCAATGGAGCGACCGTAATTGCCACTCCCCTGGAATCCACGCTGTACACCGCTCAGGTAGCGTTGCCGGGTTGTATGCGGACAGAACACGTGTTTGTACAAGTGGATAGCTTGCCGCAAAATCTGGACATATCCCCGATGGACACGATGGTCTGTCAGGGCGGCACGGTCATCCTGCATTCGCTGATCTATGAACCCGCCGATTTTAAAAATATTGAATTTCAATGGCTGCCGCCAGTTGGTCAGCTTACCGGGGATAGCTTGTACAATTTGGTCGTACAACCGCCCGAAACCACTATTTATCAACGCATTACCCGCAATGGCGGTTGTGTGGATACGGCCCAGGCCACGGTGAATGTCATTCCACTGGCCGAAATGCACATTGTACCAGCCGATACCAGTGTTTGTGGTGGGCAAAGTGTAGTGCTTCATTTAACCTACACGGCAGGTATAACCGACATCATGTGGACACCGGCCGCCAGTTTGAGCTGTAGCGATTGTGATGTTCCGACTGCCACGCCGACCGCCACTACAACTTATAATGTGAGTGGCAAATTCATGGGTTGCAGTACGGGCACATCCGCTACGGTAACTATAAAAAATTCGCCGTCTTACCGTTTCCCTACCGATGTGATGCTTTGCGCAGGGCAATCTATCACGCTCAATGAAATCTTCGACGCGGGTGCTACCTACACCTGGACTTCGACCGACCCGACGTTTGGTACTTTCAACGGGCCGCAGCCAGTCGTTACCCCTACTCAAAAAACGGTCACCTATTTCCTGAAAGCCAATAATGGCGGTTGTTCCGTGGAAGATCAGGTGACGATCACTGTGGCCAATGGTACGCTGGAGGCTTTTGGTGATACGACCATTTGCCAGGGGGTGACCACAGTATTGAGTGCCAATACCAATATACCGGGTACTTTACAGTGGAATAATGGTGCCGGTTCGGGCAGTGCCGTGAATGTGTCGCCTACGGAGACGACCACTTATACCGTTACTTTTAATTTTGGGACGGACTGCCAATTGACTGATTCTGTAACAGTTACTGTGGATGGCCAAATTGCGAAAGTGCAGTTTCCAACTGATGTAGCCCTATGCCCCGGAGAAAGTGTCCTCTTAAATAGTTTGGTGACACCTGGGGCTACTTATGCGTGGAGCAGTGCGCCTGGCAACTTCACTTCTACTTCCGCTGACCCTACCGTGACTCCCACTCAGACGACAGAATATACGGTGACCACTACTTTGGGGAGCTGCGTGAGTACCCAATCGGTGGACGTGGTCGTTTTCAGCGGTGTTACCCTGACGCTTAGCAACGATACTACTATTTGCGCTAAAGATAGTGTCAAGTTGATTGCCCACGGGTCCGCCACCGGCACTTATCTCTGGACACCCGGCGGATCCACCGCATCGTCACTGACGGTGACACCATCTGCTTCCTCCAATACTTACCAGGTAGTGTATACGTATGGCGACGGCTGTACCCTGGAAGAATCGGTAAAGGTGATGGTAGTTCCTAGTTTCGATGTTGAAATCCTCGCTACGCCGGACACCAGTATTATTAACCTGGGGGAATCTATTGATCTGTTTGCCAAAATATCTCCTTCCCAGAGTTTGAATGGCTTCCAATATAGTTGGCTTGAAAACACTACTTTGTTGAGCGGTACGAACGAAAATATTACCGTCAAGCCAGCCGTATCGGATAGTACAGTCACCTATCTGGTAGAAGTTGTATCACCGAATGGCTGCCGCCAAACCGATGATATTACCTTCCGCCTCATCCAGCCCAATGTCACCTTCCCGAATGCTTTCACGCCCAACGGCGACAATGTGAACAGCACTTTCAAAATGGTGATACTGGAGGGTTTTGCGACTATTGAGCAGATGGAAATCTACAACCGCTGGGGACAAAAAGTCTTTGACAGTAAGGACCCCGCTGCCGAATGGGACGGTCGCGTAGATGGAAAAGAGGCTCCCTCGGATGTCTACGCCTGTACCGTGCGCTGGCGGCGTGGCGATGGTGCTTTACGGATATACGTAGGAGAAGTTACCCTGCTGCGGTAAAAAATAATATTGGCGAAAATATTGGCCGGATGACTGGGAAGTCATTCGGCCAATTTATTGTACCCTCATTTTCCTCACCGCTTCCCACACTACAATGCCCGCCGCCACTGCTACATTCAGCGAATGTTTGGTGCCAAATTGCGGTATTTCAATCACGCCATCGCAAAGTTCCAGTGTGGCCTGACCTACGCCCTCCACTTCATTGCCGAGCACAAAGGCGTATTTTTCGCCGCTAATCGGTTGAAAATCATGCAACCACACACTATTAGTCGTTTGTTCCAGGGCGAAAATGTGGTAGCCCAGCGTTTTCAATTCCGCCACTCCCTGCTCCGTAGCAGCTAGATATTCCCAGCTCACCGATTCCGTGCTGCCCAAAGCTGTTTTCAGGATTTCGCGGTGCGGTGGTTGCGCCGTAATGCCACAAAGCAGGATTTTTTCCAGCAAAAAAGCATCTGCCGTGCGAAAGATAGAGCCCACATTGAGGGCCGACCGCACATTATCGAGCACCAGCACGACGGGCCATTTTTCCGCCGCTCGAAATCCTGCTAAAGAAAGTCGGTCGAGTGCACTCATGCTTAGTTTTTCCATGCCGCAAAAGTACCTTTGTGGATGGAATCGCCATTGCAAAATACCAAACTGGGGTTGAAACTACCCACCGATCCTCGCTGGGTGAATCTGGCCGAAATAGACCTGGCCGAAATATTGACCGATCATGCCTATTGTGAGCAAAAGGCGGCCACGGCCTGTATATCGCTCATCCAGGCGTACCCGGAGCGAATCGAGTTGGTGGAAGAATTAGCACCCATTGTCACCGAAGAGTGGGGCCATTTTCGCCTGGTTTTGGCGCAATTGAAAAAGCGCGACCTGCGGCTGGGCCATCAGCGCAAAGACGAATACGTCAACAAACTGCTTGATTTTCAACGTAAAGGCCTGTCAAAGGAGGAAGCACTCTTGGAGCGACTGTTAGTCTGTGCGCTCATCGAAGCCCGCAGCTGCGAACGTTTTCGATTGCTGTCACTACACTGCGCCGATGAATCGTTGCGCAGCTGGTACCACCAGTTTATGGTGGCCGAAGCGGAGCATTACCGGCTGTTTCTCGAACTGGCCGAGCAGTATTTTGGCAAAGAAAAAGTGCGCCAGCGTTGGCAGGAATACTTACAATACGAAGCAACAGTCGTACAAAATCTCCAGCCTCGCGGCGACCGTATGCACTAGAAGAACAAAGAAGCAAAGGGCAAAGAAAAAAGTACAGATTTTTGCTTTTGCACCATACACCCTCTCCCTTATGGGGGAGTAGGAGGGGGCTAACTCGCAAAAAAGCAAAAGGCAATTTACACCGTCAAGCGCATTGCCTTTTGTTTTTTGCTTCTTGCTTTTTTTGCCCCTTGTTTTTTGTCTCTTGCTTGTCAAAGCCTACCAGCCGCGTACTTTATTGATCTTTCCTTCTTCGCCATACATGTCTTTCGACATTTTATTGTAGGCGGCGGCGGCTTCCTCCGGCGTATCGAACATTCCAATATGCACGGAACGCCCATTCACGGAAATTACTGCCCGATAACGATTATGTTCCTGGTATACGCCAGTAAATCCGGTGCGGCTACTAGTTTTCCGCTGGCGACTGGCCACCGAACGCGTCCGGTAAGCGAGATTTTCCAGCCGACAATCCAGTTTGTCACCATTCTTAGCACCTACCAGGCTACGATTCCCGGAACGTTGATCGCCTAAAAACTTTTCAGCAATCAGCTTGTGCAGGTAGATCGTTTCAGTTTTGAAATCTCCATCGGCTTTTTTCCAGGTTTTTTGAAACACGGCGCAGCCGCTGGAATGCTTGCGCAAATTTTGAATTAGCTTCACCTTACTCAAATAAGGGTCATTGGTCAGCCATTCATAGACGTGGTCATCCAGCAAGACCATATCGTCGGCATTCTTCAATTTTACTTTGTAAATCACTTTTTCAAATATTTAATCGGTTCACAGGTAGAAGGCAAGGCAATCAGGCGCATGGCAAACGGCCATGCACTAAGATTAAACAAAAAAACAGGAGAAAACGGATATTCAAAACAAGATGTTTTGTCTGTCATAATTAGATTACAAAGACATTACTGATTGTTTTAGGGAAAAGCGTCTACTTAAGAAGCCGACGCGGGCTGATGCAGAGGGGAGGGGATGGCGGTTCAAACGCCGATAATGCTGAAACAATGAATGAAACAATTGTTTTATGTTATGACGAAAGTACTGCTTTTCTCAAATATCGAAGGATATTAGCCGGGTCAAATTGCCAGTTCTGGCTTTTCACTCAATATTATTCTGTGCCTGCTCCTCCTTATAAAAATTTCGCGCCACTGTTGCACTTTTTGCCAGAAGATGCGCTAAGTGCCTCCTTGCCGGAGATTATCCAACTGCTGGAGCCACAATTTGGGCAGTCGCTTTATGCCGCCTTCGATCCTGCGACTTATGTGCCCAGTCCGATCGCCGCGAATACCAATACCAATTGGTTGAAAACCGCGAATACGGTGGGCATAAATGTGCGCACCATCCAGCATTTTTGGAAAGTAGTGCCCTATGCGCTCACCTTGCCGGGCGCGCAGAATGCTATTCATCTGCTGCCCATCTGGGAACCCGGCGTAGTTTCCAGCCTCTATGGGCCAGTGAGCTGGAATGTAAATCCCGAATTTTTTAGCCCGGAACTGGTCAGTTTTTTTCCGCATCTCGACACCATAGAAAAACAATTGAAAGTGGTGGTCAATTTGCTCCACTTATTGGGCAAAACAGTGGGCATGGATGTGGTGCCGCATACGGATCGCTATTCTGAAATGGCCCTGGCGAATCCCGCGTATTTCGAGTGGCTGCAACGCCGCGATGTAGTGATTACCCGCCATGATTCCAGGGTGTATCAGACCGTGCAAAACCAGCTTTTTGAATTTATACAGGAACATGGTAGCGCGGTCACTGAGTTAAATCTGCCAAAAACGGAGCGGGAATTTTTTGAAGAAATGCCGGAGGCAGAACGTCTGAAAGTCCTTTTTGGCCTGCCCGAAAACTATGCAGGACGATTGGAACGCCGTAAAATGATGATTGACCGGCTTTTTGCTGGCGGATTCGAGACGGTGCCAGCGACGATGGGGCCGCCTTATCGGGGCTTGGAGGTAGACCCTCACGCGGAAGCCAAAGTGACGGATGAGGCTGGACGGGTTTGGCGGGACTACCGAATTACGCAGCCCGAAGGGTTTTCCCGCGTTTTCGGGCCACTGGCACGATATAAATTATATGAATCGCTGGATGATAATCGGGATTGGGCACTGGATTTTGAGCGACCCAACCATCCGGTCTGGACCTACGTTATTCAGCATTATCGGCAGATACAGGCGGAGTTTGGGTTCGATTTTATGCGCGGTGATATGTCGCACGTGCAAATGCGGCCCGACGGAGTGCCAGCGCAACCAGATGAATATTATGACTTGCTGGGAGCGGTGAAGCAGGCAGTATTGCGCGAAAAACCTTATTTTGGTTATTTTGCGGAGAGTTTTTTGGCCCCGCCCGGCGAAATGGCGTACGGAGAAGAGGCCGATCATCTGGAAGCGTCTTTTGCGGATTCCACGTTGGGGGATTTGCAGTCGGAGCCGGTCGGGACGGCCAGATTTTTGCAGTCTTTTCAGCAATACCGGACCTTACTCGAAACTCGCCAGTTCGCGCCCAATTTTACCATAATGACTGCCGACAAAGACGATCCGCGCTTTGATAATTTTTATTTGACAGGCAACGAAATTCGCTATTTTATCGCCTTGTTTTTGACTGATATGCCCTCGTACATGGGCTTGGGATTTGAATGCCGCGATCCGCATCCGACCCCTGCGCCCAATGAATATTATACCAAACTCTACGTGTTTTCTATGCCTAATGGTCCAAAGGGTACTTCTGGACCCTATCGTTGGGGACAAAATCGGGGTTTATACGACCGGCTTGTCCGGCAAAAACAACTGGCCGAGGAAATAATGCCCGATATTCAGCATGCCCGGGTAAAATGGCTGCTGCGCCCAAATGCAGGTATCGAGCATAACGTGATTGCCTGGACGCAAGCGGAGGATGCACGATTTATTTTTGTAGCCAATTTTAATACGGCCAATGCCCAACCAAATGTACAGATTCCGGTGTCTACGGGTAATTGGGAGTTGGTCTTTTCGACTGCACGGGAACAAGTGGAAGGAAAAATACAAACAGGAAATATTTCCATAATTGACCTGTCAGCAGGGGAGGGTCTGGTATTTCGGAGAAATTAAATTCTGAATGACTGTCATTCTAAGGCAGTTTTCCAAGGTTTATTTTGAATTACTGTGCCAAAGTGACGCAACTTTGTGAAAAAATTGACAGATGGCACACCGTTTGTAAATAATAAATTTTCGACCCGTCCGTTTTGCCACCAGATTTATCAAAAATAAAAATCTTACAATAATGAAAAACTGGAAGAAATTTCTCGCGTTTGCCTTCATGACCTCCTTATTACTGCTCGAAGCCTGCCACCGTGGCAGTGGCTGCCCGGGTGCTGATTTCTAATTCTTTTGACTTTCTTGTTCGCATGAGTTTACATTGGAATTCCCTTACTTCCGCCGCCGAGGTGGAAAGCATAAAAGAGCATTCTTACACCGTCCCCTGCCTGATTTTGAAGCATAGTACGAGTTGTAATATCAGTGCTATTGCCAAGTACAGGCTGGATACAGACTGGGATTTTGAGCCGAATGTTCTAGAGCCTTATTACCTGGATTTATTGCGCTTTCGCCCCGTTTCGGCTTACATTGCGGAAACTTTTGACGTGTATCATGAGTCGCCGCAGGTGCTATTGATCGTCGCTGGCGAATGTGTGTACGACGCTTCCCATCTCGATATCCGGGTGGAAGAGTTGAAAGAGGCACTTGCTTCGGTCGCGAAGTAAACCATGTTGTTAAAAATAGACCGATTTTCAAAGGCACCCGGAATAACCCGAGTGCCTTTTTTATTTTTGCCGGTGGTAAAATTCGTTCGACTTGCCTGGCGACTCTGTTTTTTCGTCGGTTATACTACTTTTATTGTCTTTGAAATCTGGCTGCGCAGCCTGTTCAAAGGGCCTGACCTGCGAGCGGCCATGCGGGTGCGCCAACGCTGGGCGCGGCATTTGCTGCACACGATTGGCATCCGTATCGAGGTGATCGGCACGCCGCCCGATTTTGCAGCACTCCTTGTATCCAACCATCGCTCCTATCTCGACCCGATCTTGCTTTTGCGCGATCTGGATGCCTTACCCGTCGCCAAAGCAGAACTGGCGAGTTGGCCCATACTCGGCAAAGGGGCGGCCTCGGCAGGCATTTTGTATTTGAAACGCGACAATTCGGGCAGCCGCGCCAATACCCTTCGGCAGATCGAGGCGAAAATCCAGGAGGGATTTCCGGTCATTCTATTCCCGGAAGGGACCACTTCGGGCTTGCCGGACACTTTGCCTTTCAAAAAAGGGGCGTTTCAAATGGCGGCCAGAAGTGGTCTGCCAATCGTACCGGTAGCACTTTGCTTCGCTGATGAACGCGATTTTTGGGTTGGCACCGAAGGCTTTTTAGCGCATGCCGTCCGGTGTTTTCAAAAAAAAACGATCTCTATTCGGCTTTGTTACGGCCCGGCTTTTCAAAACACGGACACCGAAGTATTAATGCAAGCGGTGCGTAGCTGGATCAATGCGCATCTGGAAAAATATCCACCTGGTCGTTGAACCATAAAATCTAAGTAGTTCATGGAGATTAGTACACTGTAAATTAAATTCCTTGAGGATGCGAGTATTTGAGTATTCGACCAAAGCACTTGATAATCAGGTAATTGATCAAATACTCGAATCTTCAAATACTCAAATAAACTTATTTTACAATGTAATTAGTTTAATATAAATCTTACGTAATATATTGATTTTCATTGACATACCGATAAAAATGGAATGTCAATACGTTCTATTTACAATTTTGCTTATATGCTGATTTATTTTTTTCGGGCTACATGGCGGCTGCTATATTTTGCGGTGTACACTTCCCTCCGCATTGTTCAGGTGGTGATGGGTAGTCTATTGCCAGGTGCCACGGGCGCGAGGGCCTTGCGTATTCGGCAACAGTGGATCACCCATTTGTTACCCACTATTGGCGTGCGCGTGGATGTGCAAGGCGTATCGCCCGATTTTCCCTGCATTCTCATGAGCAACCACCGTTCCTACCTGGATCCGGCCTTGCTGGTTCGCTACGTTCCCAATTCATACCCGGTCTCCAAGGCAGAAGTGGCCAGTTGGCCCATCCTTGGTTATGGATTAAAGGTGACTGGGGTGCTTTTTTTGCAACGCGAAAGTGCCTCCAGTCGCCGTACCACTTTGCAGGGAATTGCTGAAAAAGTGCGGGAGGGATTTCCGGTCATGCTTTTCCCGGAGGGAACTACCCATGCCGAACCGCAGACAATACCCTTTAAGATCGGTGGATTTAAGCTGGCCGCCGAAAACGGCATTCCCATCGTGCCGGTGGCGGTAGAATATCGCGATCCGGCAGATTATTGGGTCGGTACGGATACTTTTCTGGCGCATTTTTTACGTCGTTTCAGGGAAAAACGGATGTATGCGCATTTACACTTTGGGCCAACCTTGCAAAACCACGACCCGGAAGTGTTGTTACAACAGACGAAAACCTGGATAGACGCGGAACTTTTGAAGATCGCACAGGGGTTTTGAGTGGAAATATTTTAAAAATCCACAGCAGGGATTACCTTTGTGCCCGCTAAAAGCGATCTGGCTCCGTAGTTCAACGGATAGAATGTAGGTTTCCGGTACCTATGATATGGGGTTCGATTCCCGTCGGGGCTACAAGTTTTAAAATGTAACGCTCTGTAAGTCAAATACTTACAGAGCGTTTTTATTTGACTACGGATGGTATCATCTCTCTCTCAATCCGCTTAAAATCCGCTTCCGGTATCTCAAAAAATCCGAAGCGGAAGGGATAGCCCCAGTGTTTTTTGTCCTTGATAAACGAGAGGTCTTCGATCAAGGGCTGTATGGCCGCTTCCTCACTTTTTTCAAAGGAGATATTTCTTCGATAGGGCTCAAAGCCCCCGGCCATAATGCCCTGGTACAGCTCCTCGTCGCGCACCTGACCGATGGCGGTAAATTTCTGACAGGGCGTTTTATCTCCGTAATGTTCTTTGGAGGAATAAAATACCAGGCCGTCGCCCTGTTTCATTCTTTTCAGATTGTTGGCCTTGCCGTGGTTGGCTTGACAAAAACCGCCTTGCACACCGATTTGGACGTGGTCTTTGGAAGCAACAAGGAGCCAGTATTTTGTTGGGTGGTTCATCTGATTAGATTTTTAACAGGTAAAACGTAATCCAGAGCGATGAATTATTTAAGACTTGGCTGGCACTACCACTTGCTGCAGGACTTTTGCATTTCTGCCTCTTTTACCCGCATATTTGCTGCATGATAGGCCGACCAGTTGACGACGACTTTTCCTACACCGAAGATCACCATGCCACGACGAGCGATTTCGCGCGGATGGATAGCGGGGATATGAGTGAGCGGGAAGAAAAGGCACTCTACCGGCATCTCAGCGAGTGTGCGTCCTGTACAGCGGCGTTTGACGCATGGGTGAAAGATGGCAGGCCATCGGATTTGGAAAATGATACTTGAGAAAGAGGGACTGCACTTCAGCGGATAATTGAGTAATAATCAAGTGTTTCCGCAACGTTTGGAAGGCGTATTAATCTTTCGGTAACGTCTTCTGCGCTCTATATAATCGCTTGGCTGAGATTGCTTTATTTAAGACTTGGCTTGTTCTGTTGGTTCCACCCACAACCCCGCAAAGTAATCCTGCAATATGCGATGCCGGAAACGCCAGGCGCCGCCGCCGATGCCAGTGGTGGGGTCACCGTCG
>CBDFMU010000003.1:0-42042 GCA_965249785.1 Saprospiraceae bacterium
CAGCCGATGACAGCAAATCTTTCTGCCGCAATGTTAGTGCCCAAGAAAAACAGATAACATCTACTGCGATTCCCACTTTCAAGTGACACCAACAAATATCAATGCCCCACCGCGTTGGAAAACAGCGAATGGCATCACGGACCAGATCATATCGCACTTCCAGTTGACTGGTAGCAAGGACGCAGATGAAGCCCAACACCAGAGCCAATGTACCTACCAAAACCAGTTTTTGATAAAAAAGCCGGGCGTTGCGGAACAAGTGAACTAGCAGCCAAAGCATGGTGGGTAATAAAAGCACCTGCACAATCTGGTGCAGTCGGTGTGCAATGGCATCATTGCCAAACACTTGCAGGAGCAGATTCAGCCCAACCATCCCGGCAAACAAATGGGCCAACATTATCAGTACTTGCGACAGACGCGATGCATAAAGCCGGAAATCCATCAACCGCTCAATAAAAAGAAAGTAGCAGGCAAAAGCGGCGTAACTCAAAGAACTGTCCCAGCGCAGTGGTGGATTAGGTGGTGGGAAAAAACCGGATTCTTCGGCACCATTGATCCAGAATTGTCGCCCGTAATGCGCAAAGGTACATAACAGGTAGCCAATATACCACAGCATAGCCTGATCCTTACTCATTCGCCATTGGGAGAAAGCCACAAAGGCGCAAAATAGCAGCAGTGTAAAAAAGAAAGTGTTGAAAAGAAGAAAGTCCATTTGGATGGGATATTAATTTTCAATAAAATTATCTGCATTTATCACTCATCACTTGGTGTCGCCCGAAAAACTCTGCCACAACCTTCATCAACCGATACCCCTTTCGGTAAAAAACATACTGCCTACCTATCCGTTCTACTATATCATCCTCCAACTTTAAAACAACAAAAGTATGAAAGACCTTTCTCTTGCTGAACTCTATCTCGCAGAACTGCGCGCCGAAGTGCCCGCCACCCGTCAGTGCCTGGAACGTATTGACCGCAGCACGTTCGACTACAAACCCCACGAAAAGTCTATGCAAATGGGCTATCTGACTATTCTGGTGGCCGATATTCCCCGCTGGATTACTTCTATTATTGAAGACAAAGTGATTGATCTCGCTACCTATTCGCGTTGGGAGTTTTCCTCCACGGAAGACCTGTTGCAGCACTTCGATGACAACATACGCGGTGCCGAAGCCGCCCTGCAAAAGATGAAAGCCGAGGATTTTGATGGCACTTTTGAACTAAAAGTAAATGGCAAACTCATGTACAGTCAAAGTACACAGGAAGCCATCGGTTCTACGCTCAACCATTGGGTGCATCACCGCGGCGAATTGGTCGTGTACATGCGACTGAACGATATTCTTATTCCGTCTATTTATGGCCCTTCGGCGGATACAAAGTCTTTTGGGTAGTTGATAGAAGTTGATGAAGGTGGATAAGGGTTTATAAAAGTTGATAAAATGGAGAGTGTGAAATTCAATAGTTTATTGATCGCAACTATCAACCCTAATAAACCTTCATCAACTTTTATCAACCTTTTTCTCTAATATCTCCGGCTCCCAATCTTCCCCCAAATCCTCCACCGGATGCCAGAATAACTGCTTGAAATCCACCACTTTGTCATCTTCTACTTTCACACCTTCTGCTTCTAATAGTTTTTGCATCATATCTGGCGTCGGGAAATGATGGCGACCACTCAGTTCTCCTTTACGATTCACTACGCGATGCGCGGGCACGCGGTCGCCGGGCTGCAAGTTATAGAGTGCCCAACCCACCATACGCGACGCACCCAAGGCCAGAAAATCCGCGATGGCTCCATACGTCGTGACGCGGCCGCGCGGAATTTGGCGGGCGACGGCGTGGACTAGTTCGTGATAATTAGGAGGCGTCATTCTAATATTTCATAGTTTATACTTCATAGTTCATTTTGCCATTCTTTGGTCAATCGCACATACACTTCCCATCCTAATTGTTCCGGGCGCTGCTCGAAAAACGGGTCTTCCATCAGTCGTTCGCCGGAGAAGAAAGGTTTGAGCGTATTGCGTAGCATTTTGCGCCGCTGTCCAAAAGCCGTTTTAACTAGTGTGCGAAATTTTCCCTCATCACAACCCAATTCTATATTATCGTGTCGCGTCAAACGAATTACGGCAGACATTACTTTCGGCGGCGGATTAAAAGAGCCGGGTTCTACTTTGAATAAATATTCGGTTTTATAGAAAGGTTGTAATAAAACACTGGTAATGCCATACACTCGCGAACCAGGTTCCGCCACTACACGATCGGCGACTTCTTTCTGGAACATGCCGACCATTTCCGGAATTAACGTCCGGTAATCCAGCATTTTAAAAAGAATCTGCGAGGAAATATTGTAGGGAAAATTGCCAATTAAAGAAAACTCGCGTTCGCCAAAAACGGTGCGTGGATCAAAGGCCAGAAAATCCTGATAAATCAAATGCGCACTTAAAGCCGGATAGTGTTGCTGCAAATATTCCACCATATCCTTATCGGCTTCTACAGCGTAGGTGGTGTAATTAGTATGCGCCAATAAATGCCTGGTCAGCATGCCCTGTCCGGGACCGACTTCCAGTACCTGGCCTGTCCGCTCGGCTTGTTGGAGACTATCCGCGATGCGCTCGGCGATGTCGTCGTTTTTTAGAAAATGCTGGCCGTATGATTTCTTGGCGTACATGAAAATTTGTTGAGGATGTTGAGAGGGTTGAGATTGTTGAGATTATTAGAGGGTTAAGGACGTTAAAACTGTTGGAATATTAATAGAAGGTTGAAGATCAAATTTTCTCAACCCCTCAACAATCTCAACTCCCTCAACATCATTCGTTCAATATTTTCTCCATCTCCTCCACCACTTCGCCTTTTTCCTGCATTTTCCCAAACCACTCCCGCGCGACCTTGGCGTTGCCGGTTCGCAAGGCCATGATGCCACAAACACCAAAAATAGCATCATCCATGCGCGTTAATAATTTGCCGGATTGTACCTCCGGTAAGTTCCGAAAAGCCTGAAAACCCGTCTCAAAAGCACTGCCGGGATTGTGTACAGCCAGGAAACGCAGATCAATATACAGCGAGTCGGAATGCTCGTAGTAGCCCCAGATTACCATATCCGCCCCGCAACGTTGAGCCAATTCCGCCGCATCCCGCGTACCATTGGCATTGAAACTTGTGAGCGACAATTTGGTCAATATTTCGGCGGAAACGGGGAAATTTTTGTTGTTTGCCAAAGTTTGAATGCGCGATTGAATCACAAGTTCCGGCTTTGCTGCTCCTCGTGCTACATTCTTAAAGGGCAAAATCAACACCTTCGGGCCGCCGTCCTGAAACTCCACGCTGCAACCTCCCGCCACTTTACCCTGGAAAGAAGTAGAATATAAATAGCCGCCTATGCTTCCTAAAAGCAACAAAACGCCAATTATCAGCCACATCATGTACTTGGAACGGTTGCGCACAACGGGAACGCGCCCACTATGCAGGTCATTTAATATGGATAACAACGCATCACTCACCTGACTATAACTGCGTTGCGCCTCCTGAAACGACAAAATTCCTTTCAATTCCTGCTGTCGCGCGGCGTTATAATTGCCTTCCAACACCTGCAAGGTACGCACCGTCGCCGCATAGCGCGGTTCCTTTTCCAAAGCCGAAATGAGCGTTTGCAACGCCTTGCCGGTTTCGCCCTCGCGGATGAGCGCACGGGTCGCGTCAATTGTTGGTTGTAGTTCCATAAATAATAAATGTGGTCAATATGCACAGTCAACCCCATCCCTAACCCTTCCCCCGAAAGGGAAGGGGGTCTGATCGTAATGCTTTCTTGTTGAATTTCAGCACCTTGGGGAATTTATTCTAATTATCAAAGTTAATAAAATTTGTCCATCGCTACAACGCTTCATTTCTCCAAGGTGAGAAAAATCAATATATTGAAACTCAATCAAGTCCCCCTCCCTTTCAGGGGAGGGGTTAGGGGTGGGGTTTATAGGTCCCCCAATTGCGGCCGAATCAACAATTCCTCCACTACCGCCGTTTCCGATAAATTATACGCCCCCCACACCGCCTTGGCCACATCGGCGGCTTGCATTAAACGGTTTTCGGGGAAATCTGCACCACGCCACGAATCCGACCAGGTCGCCCCGGGCAAAATAGCCGTCACGCGAATGCCCTGCGTTTTCAGTTCTTCGCGCAACACTTTGGAAAAACCCAGCAGCGCAAATTTGGAAATACTATACGAACCGCCATTGGGATAAGCCACAATGCTGGCCACCGAACACATATTGAAAATATGTCCGCTGCGATGCGGCAAAATCGCTGGCAACAGTCCACGTGTAAGGTGGTAAGCACTATACAAATTGGTTTCCAGCATTGTTTCCAACGTGCCATTGGATTCTTCGGTGACGGCACCGGGCATAAAAATCCCGGCATTATTCACCAAAACATCTACGCGAGGCCACTGTTTGCAAACAAATGCAGCAAACTCCATCACTTCCGATCTTTTGCCCACGTCCGCAGCGAAGGTCATAAGTTGACTGTTGGTAAAACGGTTTTCCCAATCGCTCTGCATCGCATCCAAATCGGCTTGCGTACGGGCGCACACGCACACATCGAAGCCATTTTCGGCAAATATTTCGGCAATAGCGCGTCCCAGACCCTTCGTGGCACCCGTGATAACAGCGGTTTTTCTCATCTTGCGATTTTATAATTATTCGCCCCAAAGTTTTAGAAAAAACGCGAACCTTTGAGTTTTAAAATAGAACTCCATCCTACTTATCACCGTTATGTACAATTAGTCGAGAAAAGCAGCGAAAAGCGAGGATTTTCAGGGTCAGTAGTCAACTCTAATATTCTCACCCTCCCACATTTCTCTCACTTTTCTCACCCGCTCACGCATGGAAACCCTTTCGCAATATAATTACCTCGGCCACCTCGGTCGGTACCTGATTATGATGAAGCAAGCCTTCGGTCGCCCGGAGAAACTCATCATGTACTGGAAAGAAACGGCGCGCCAAATGAACGACATCGGCGTCGGTTCGCTCATCATTGTCTGCCTGATTTCCGTGTTTATCGGGGCGGTGGCGGCGGTGCAGTTTGCTTATCAATTGGATGGCCAACTCGTGCCGCGCTACTACATCGGCTATATCGTGCGCGATTTGGCCCTTATCGAACTCTCGCCGACCATCACTTGTTTGGTTTTGGCGGGTAAAGTTGGTTCCAATATGGCCGCCGAGATCGGGGGGATGCGCCAGAAAGAACACGTGGACGCGATGGAAGTGATGGGCGTGAATACGGCGGCGTATCTCATTATGCCAAAGGTCATTGCTTCGTTGGTCGTGATTCCGTTGCTCGTGACGTTTTCGGCTTTCGTGGCAGTGTTGGGCGGTTATTTGTCGAGCGTACCGACTGGTTTGATCACCGATTCGGAGTATATTCAGGGCGTACGGTCTTTTTTCCTGCCATATAATGTGGTGATGATGTATGTCAAATCCTTTGTGTTTGCCTACATTCTAACCACGGTTTCCTGCTATCAAGGCTACTATGTACGCGGCGGCAGCGTCGAACTTGGACAGGCTAGCACCCGCGCGGTGGTGTACAGCGATATTTTGATTTTGTTAGCGGATTATTTGATTGCGGTGATGTTGACAGGGTGATTTTCAAAAAGCAAAGGGCAACCTAACGTGGAGTTGTCATGTCGTAGTGAAACGAAGACACCTACACAAGCCATGCAAACCAGAAATCTTGGCCAAATCGTCTCGAATAGCCCGGCTTGTGTAGTTATCTGCACTGCGTTGCGACATGACAAGTGCTACTTAATTAAGCCGCATGAAACAGCACGAGTACTACGTTTACTTTATTACCAATCCCAATCGTACTACGTTATACATCGGCATGACGAATGATATTGCTCGCAGATTGGTAGAGCACTACGCGAATCGGGGTAAAAAGGACACTTTTGCCGGGCAATATTACTGTTACTGCTTGGTTTATCTGGAATTGTTTCAATACGTAGATAATGCTATTGAAAGAGAGACCGAACTAAAAGACTGGCGGCGTGAACTGAAAAATGAACTGGTTACTAGTTTTAATCCCAAATGGAAATTTCTAAATGATGAATGGTGTGGAGAATGGCCACCAAGAAAAATTTGGGGTGAGTATTACCAAGCCTTGCGCAACCCTCCTCCGCCAGAGGAATCAGCGAAACCTGTCATGTCGTAACGTAGTGAAGACATCTACACAAGCCGGGTTATTCGAAAGGATTTGGCCAAGGTTTCTGGTTTGCATGGCTTGTGTAGGTATCTTCGTTTCACTACGACATGACAACCTAAGATTATAAGAGTCACTTCTTGCCTTTTGCTTTTTTGCAAATTTGCCCTTTTGCCCCTTATCTTCCTACTTTTGCCTTCCAATGAAAAAGAGATATTTAGTCACGGCGGCGTTGCCCTATGCGAATGGGCCGCTGCATATAGGTCATTTGGCGGGGGCCTACCTGCCAGCAGATATTTATGTCCGCTACTTGCGGCTGATGGGTAAAGACGTGGTGTTCGTGTGTGGTTCCGATGAACATGGGGCCGCCATCACGGTGAAAGCCCGCAAAGAAAACACGACTCCGCAGGCCATCGTGGACAAGTACCACGGCATGTTGCGCGATACTTTTCAGCAAATTGGCATCGCGTTCGACATTTACCACCGCACCAGCGAACCGATTCATCACGAGACGTCGCAGGATTTTTTCCGGAAATTGTATGCCAACGGCGAGTTTAAGGAAGAGACGACCTTACAGTATTATGATGAGGTAGCGGGCCAATTTCTGGCCGACCGCTACATTATCGGCACTTGCCCGGTTTGTGCCAATCCGGATGCTTACGGCGATCAATGTGAACGCTGTGGCACTGCCCTCAGTCCAACCGATTTGATCGAACCGCGCTCTACGCTCAGCGGTAGTACACCCGTAAAACGTCCGACGGCGCACTGGTTTTTGAAACTCAACGAACACGAAGCCTGGCTTCGCGAGTGGATCAATACCGGCCAACTCAACGGCGTGACGCTGCACAATCCCGCCGACTGGAAAAACCACGTCATCGGGCAGTGTAATAGTTGGCTCGACCAGGGTTTGCAGCCCCGTGCTATGACCCGCGACCTCGAATGGGGCGTGGACGTGCCGTCGGAAATACCGCATTCGGCGGGCAAGAAATTGTACGTCTGGCTGGATGCGCCCATCGGTTACATTTCAGCGACTAAGCAATGGGCTTTGGACAATAATCGGGAGTGGGAACCATACTGGCAAGACCCGGAAACAGCCCTTATCCATTTTATTGGCAAAGACAATATCGTCTTTCACTGCCTCATTTTTCCGGCCATTTTGAAAGCGCACGGCGGCTTCATTTTGCCCGTCAATGTACCTGCTAATCAGTTTATGAATCTCGAAGGCCGCAAACTTTCGACTTCCAAAAACTGGGCGGTGTGGGTGCATGAATATTGCGCCGATTTTCCCGGGCAAGAAGATGCGCTGCGTTATAATCTGGTGAAAAATATGCCGGAACAGCGCGACAGCGAATTTACCTGGAAAGGTTTTCAGGAAACCAACAACACGGAATTGGTAAATAATTTGGCCAATTTCGTCCATCGCGTGTTGGTGTTGACACATAAATATTACAACGGTTTGGTACCCAACGTGAACGTAGAGTTGCCGTTTAAAAGCGGTTGGGCGAATGATACGGAAGGGCAGTATAATGAGGAATTAGGGCTATTACACAAGAAACTGGAAGAACTGGGCCGCGAAATCGAGCATTTCAACTTGCGCGAAGCCCTGCGTATTCTGCTGGAAATTTCGAGTGCGGGAAATGCTCTACTGCAATTCAACGAGCCGTGGAAAACCATCAAAGACGATCCGGAAACGGTAAAAGTGGTGCTGAATCTCAGTCTTCAAATTGTCGCGACGTTGTCCGTAGTGGCACAGCCTTTTCTGCCAAATTCAGCGGATAAACTGCGTAAAATGCTGAATTTGACACCTTTAAAAAACGAAGGTGATTTGCTCGCGATCTTGAACGAATTGGTAGAAGGCAATTCGGTTTTGGAGGCTGGTCACGCCATCGGACAGGCCGAACATTTGTTCAGCCGCATCACCGATGAAGTGATTCAGCAGCAAATAGAAAAACTCGAAAGTACCAATGCTGCCAATCAACCCGTTGTTACTCCGGTAGAAACGGAAATGAATTCAGTCACTTCTACGCCCACTTATCCACCTTTGAAAGATATGATTCAATTTGATGATTTTGCCAAAATGGACATCCGCACTGGCAAAATATTGATGGCGGAAAAAATGGCGAAATCCAAAAAACTGCTCAAACTGCAAGTGGATTTGGGACTGGAAGAGCGCACAATTCTGTCGGGTATTGCCGAACATTTTTCCCCGGAGGAGGTTATTGGTCAACAGGTCATCGTGTTAGCCAATCTCGCGCCGCGTCTCATGATGGGCATCGAATCGCAAGGCATGATTTTAATGGCGGAAGATGCGAACGGCAAGCTCAGTTTTGTGAGTCCGGCGGCTGGCTGGCCGAGCGGCTTTAGTATACGATAAAAAGTAGTTATGAGTTATGAATTATAAGTTATTGCCGTTCGCGATAATTCATGAATTATAACTCATAACTTATAACCCATAACTTAATTCGTGCTCAACACTCAACGCTCCTCTTTGGAACTCAAAGGCAAACTCTTTACCGGGTTGCTCGGTGCTTTCATCGGCGGCATCGTGAAGCCACCGTTGGGGGGTGTCATGGGCTTTTTCTTTGGGTCTATGCTGGGGCATTATCTGCTGGATCAGCCGAAGGAACAGGAGGCGGAGCAAAGTGATTTTAAGGCTTACCAGCGGCGACAAGGGGCATTTATTTACCACGTTTTTACGCTTTGTGCCAAAGTGGCCAAAGCAGATGGTTCGGTGTCGCGCGGAGAAATCAATTTCATGGAACAATTGATGCGGCAGCAGTTTCGCCTCAATGATCGGGGCCGCGCCCAAGCCATCAAAACCTGGAAAAACTCCAAAGATTCTTTCGACTCTTTTGAATTATTGGTGCGGGCGTTCTACCAGGATTTTGGCCGCGAACGTCACCACGTTTTAAACATGATGGACTTACTTTTCGCCGCCGCCGCCGCCGATGGTGGACTGCATCCCCGCGAAGAAATGCTGTTGAAACAAGCCGCCCATATTTTCGGATTTACGGGGGCCAAGTACAATAGTATTAAAAGTCGCTATTTCAACATTCCGCAACAAGAGTTGCGTTGGAATCCACTCGATCCGCACTACGCCATTTTGGGGGCCAAGCCCACGGAACCGTTGGACGTAATTAAAAAGAAATTTCATACCCTGGCTATGCAGTGGCACCCGGATAAGGTATCGGCGCGTGGCGGCTCACCAGATGCTTTGCGGCATGCCAAGGAGAAATTTCAGCAGATTAATGCGGCTTACGAGCGCATTGTGGAAGCAAGGAAAAAGTAGTTATGAGTGATAAGTGATGAGTTATCATAAGCAGCATAACTTATAACTCATACCTCATAACTCCCTTACACTTTTTGAACTACAAAAAACCCATCTGCGCCCTGCGGCTGGTACAATGGCATTAAAATTAATCCATCTTCCAAAGCCTTGACTGGCCCGTTTACATCGTCAGCGAGGATTTCCCCTTGGTGAATAGGTTGAAAATTCAGGTAGCCAGGCCGCATTTTAAAATGATCGCCGGGTACAATGCGATGCACATAATGCAATCGCGTCACCTCCGGCAAACCCGCGCTGGATTCCTGTAAAGTCACATCGTGGTGGCTACTCAGCGCGTTCACGGGAATGCAACCTACCGCCCGCAAGCAATGCACGATAGCCGAAATAGAACGACTGACCGAGTGCGGATCATCGTGCTGTCCCGCCTCGAATGCTGCACCTAATGCGCGTTTGGGGAAACCTGGCTGATCAAAATGGCCTTCCGTGGTAAATCGCAACAAAGTTCCGTGTACACCTTTAAAAAGGTCAAGAATGACCGGCGCGCGCAACTCGCGAGAAAGGGCGAGACTCTCCGTTTCATCGGTAGGAATACAGAAAATGCCGCCTGTGGCAGAGGTCGTATGTAGATCAAGCAAAACGAGCGTAGCGGGCAAATCTGTCTGCACGGCATGGCAAACAGCCGAATACAATTCCCGGATTTCAAGTTGCTCATCACGCAGGTTGGCTGGGTCTTCTTCCAATATTTGCTGCACTTCATTTGGCAGCCACAAGCGATTCAGGTCTTGTTTAATGAAACGCAAACCACGCTTGAAAGCCTGTCGATGGCCGATCAAGCCCACTAATTTGCCTTTAAATTCAAAATCAGGATGTGCGACCGCTTCGCGTTCCAGCATTTGAAAAACCTCTTTCAATGCCTGCACACCAGCCGTTTCGTTACCATGTATGGCACCAATGGCGACCACCAAAGGACCAGATTGTGTGCCGCCGTATTGCCCGATTATTCTGTCCATATAGATGTAGTTCCTCAAAATGACATGAGCCACCCCGAAAGTTTCGGGATGACTCATATCTGGTATTTCTGAATGTTATTTTAAAAGAAGTCTATAAAATATTGGCAATCAAAAAATTGTCAATTTCCACCAGACTAGCCTTAATTACCCTGAGCCTTCTTCGCAGCGATTTTAGCCATGCGAGCCTCCCGGATTTTAGCCATGTGCTCTGGGCTCATGCCGCGTTTTTTAGGCGCGCCATTTTCGTCCGTTGCTACGGCTTTTTCCTTTTTTGCCTTCGGCGTAATATCGGCAGTCGCATTAGATTCCGCGCGTTTAGTCATACGGGCTTCGCGGATTTTGGCCATGTGCTCCGGGCTCATACCGCGTTTTTTAGGCGCGCCATTTTCGTCGGTGGCTGGTGCTGCTTTTTCCTTCTTCGGTTTCGCAGTTTTTGTGGTAGTACTGGCAGTTTCTGCTCCGCTGTCGGCCGATAAAGCGCGTTTGGCCATACGGGCTTCGCGGATTTTAGCCATGTGTTCCGGGCTCATGCCGCGTTTTTTAGGCGCGCCATTTTCGTCGGTAGCTGGCGCTGCTTTTTCCTTCTTCGGTTTCGCAGTTTTCGCGGTAGAAGTGGTAGCACTTTCTGCTCCATTGTCGGCAGATAAAGCGCGTTTAGCCATGCGGGCTTCGCGGATTTTAGCCATGTGTTCCGGGCTCATGCCGCGTTTTTTCGGTGCGCCATTTTCGTCGTCGGTAGCTGGTGCTGCTTTTTCCTTTTTTGGTTTTGCAGTTTTCGCAGTAGAAGTAGTAGCAGTGGCTGCCCCATTGTCGGCAGCTGCGGCGCGTTTAGACATACGGGCTTCGCGGATTTTAGCCATGTGCTCTGGGCTCATGCCGCGTTTTTTCGGTGCGCCATTTTCGTCGGTGGCTTTCTCCTTTTTCGCTTTCGGCGTAATGATCCCGGAGGAGATAGCTTCGGCGCGTTTGGCCATGCGGGCTTCGCGGATTTTAGCCATGTGTTCTGGACTCATGCCACGTTTTTTTGGTGCGTCATTGGCAGATTTTTCTGCTTTGGGCTGGGCCGGACGGCCGGGCTTGCGACGTTCACCAGTTGTTTGGGTCGCCTGAGCGGCGCGATCAATGGCCATTTGTTCCTTGGTGCGGCGGGTCCGTTTCGCGGCGGTGGGTGCGCTTGTAGCACTTTCTGCGGCGGCGGCCTTAGGCTTTGGACCGGGCTTTCTGCGTTCGGTAGCGACAGCAGGGACAGCGGCGCGGTCGGCGGCCATCTGTTCTTTGGTACGGCGAGTACGTCTTCCTTCGGTAGGCGCAGGTGTCGCAGGCGTAGCTTCTCCTCCTCTGGCGATGCGGCGAGCCTGGTGAGCAGCGCGAATTTTGGCTTTATGGTCTTCGCTCATGCCACGTTTCTTAGGCTCGGCATTGGCCGCTAATTCTGGTTTTGCTTTTGGCTTTGGACCACGTTTTTTTGGTGCCGATTCATCATCCACAATCATTAGTGCGTCGGCGGTAGGCAGAGCAGCTTCTTCTCCTTTGCTCTTGCCATCTGCAATCAGTCGTATATGGTGCAGGTGGTGCTGGCTATGCCAAACATATAAGGCAATAGCTTCCTGCACTAATACAGTGCGCTTGGCATCGGGATGGTAGTAACCACGTTCGAGGTCTTCTTCGGAAAGCGACTCTAAAAACGCTACCCAGCGGGTGTGGAGAGCAGCGAGCAATTTAAGCGACATTTTCACGGGGCCATTCTGAGCATCTTCCGTTTGTGCCCAAAGTTGCTCTTCATAAGGCTTAATAATAGGTGTATTTTCCGTCACAGCCAGTTTTAGCCGGACATAAGCGTTCAAATGACTATCTGCAATATGGTGTACTACTTGCCGAATAGTCCAGCCGCCAGCGCGGTAAGGCTTATCGAGATCATTTCCGCGTAGCTTCTTGATTGTTCTTTTTAATTCTTTTGGAAACTTGTCCAGCGCTTTAATGTGCTTACGAGTGTCGTCCAAAGAATAAGTACCTCCATATTCAAATTGTCCAATGGGGTAGCGGCGATTATCCTGTTCTTTCATTGCTTGAATTGTTGAATTGAATTATTTTATGTTAAAAGCATTACTGCTTCGGCTTGGGTTTTATTACTATCTTTCCAACGCCACAAGTAGCGGCTGGCCAGGGTGCGGTGAGGTTGCCAGGGTTCGGCTAATTCCAGCATACGTTTTTTTAGTTCTTTTCCGGTTTCCGTCAGTCCATATAAGCGTACCATTGCCTGCTGAATACCCAGATCATCTATTGGAAAAACATCGGGCCGTCCTAACGTAAACATCAGTAACATTTGCACCGTCCATTTTCCGACTCCTTTTATTTGCGACAGAAAATCAATAATCTCCTCATCACTCATCATATCCCAATGATGATTTTCTAAGTCATTTTTCAGGGAGAAAGAGGCTACGTTTTGCAGGTAACCAGCTTTCTGTCCAGATAAACCGACACTGCGTAGTTGCTCCGGTTCGAGGGCGATCACTAATTCAGGATGCGGATAGTTATCGGGAAACAAAGCACAAAAACGATTAAAAATGACTGTCGCGACTTTTACACTAAGTTGTTGGGAGACAATAGAATCCAGGAGATCATAATAGATTCGTCGGGAAGGGGTAGAAGCAGCCAAAACGGTCTGCTCTATCACACGTTTGAGCAGTGTATCTTGTTGCAAATGATCTAATGCCATTGCAGAATTCATACGGCAAGATTAAGCGTTTTAATTTTAATTCAGCTAATTATTTATTTTTAATTGACACTAAAAAGGAATAAAAGTGCGATTATTCGGATAGAAGGAAGCCATATCAAATATTATATAATAATTAAAATGTTGATTATCAATTAATTAATGATTTTATATCGTCTTTTTAATTTTTTGACGATTTTAAATAAACAGCGTCTGCCACACTAATATTTCAGCAGATTTGCAAATTTTCTTTCCGATATTTATCAAAACGCTGGTTTTTGCTTGTTGGTATTTTGACAAATAGAAAAGGTAAACGCATTGAAAAGTTCTAAAAAAAAGTACGTTCAGCCTAGATGGCCTGTTGTTTTAGCAGGCATATTTCCAACTTTGGCAGCGACTAAGTGGCGTAAATTTGTCTATTCTTATACTTGGGAAAGGTTTTTTCATAGTGGGGTAGAGCGGCGTATTCGTATAAGCGAGGAATTTCAGCCTGCAATTTCAATCGCGGGTTAATTTTTCCCAAGTACACATTAAACAACGGGAGTAGTGACGGAATTACGACCTGCATACCTTTCCTTCGTAAAGCAAGGAGTTGTTGGGTGCTTCCAAATCCACACTTTCGGCCAGCACCAAAAAACATCTTTTGAATGTTTTGCACAAAATAAATAATATTGCCGTGCCGGATGTTCACGCTCAACCATTCCGGCAGACGATAAATATGGGATTTCAAAAAGTAAGTACTGTAGAAAGTAAAAGCGAGATGCAGCATTTTGTGCGTAGCTTGCTGGATGACGTACAAGCCTTCGAGTATATGCTCGAACATGACTGGTTTGAAACGGACATTATTCGTATTGGCGCGGAGCAGGAAATGTGCCTGGTGCACAATAAAACGCTCAAACCGGCCACTATTAATATGGAAGTGCTGGCGAAACTGGGCGACGACAAGCCCTGGTGCGTCACCGAATTGGCCAAATTTAATCTGGAAACCAATCTCAGTCCGCGCGAATTCACGGGTACTTGCCTGAGCGACATGGAGGCCGAAAACCTGCATTATCTTTCGCTGATCCAGAAAGTACTGGATGAGTTTGATGCGAGTATTGTCTTGTGTGGCATATTGCCTACGTTGCGCAAGCACGATCTGGAAATGCACAATTTGACCCCTAAGGATCGCTATTACGCGCTGATGGCGGCTATTCAGAAGCATTTGCTGGGTACTTCTTTTGAATTGCGGGTGGAAGGAGTAGATGAATTACTGGTAAAACACGATTCACCTTTGTTGGAAGCGTGCAACACTAGTTTTCAGGTGCATTTGCAGGTCACACCGAAGGAATTTGTAAAATTGTACAATATTTCTCAGGTATTGGCCGCGCCGGTAATTGCTATTTCTGCCAATTCGCCGCTGGTATTTGGTCGCAGGCTTTGGCACGAAACGCGGATTGCTTTATTCCAGCAGAGCCTCGATACGCGTACCACGCACGATCACATGCGTGAGCGTCTGCCGCGCGTTAATTTTGGTTCAGGCTGGCTGCGCGGCGATATTACCGAGATTTATAAAGAAGATATTAGTCGCTTCCGGGTGTTATTGGCTGGCTCGATTGATGAAGATTCGCTGCAAATGGTCAAGGACGGCATCACGCCCAAACTGCGCGCGCTACAAATCCACAACTCTACCGTGTATCGCTGGAATCGCCCGTGTTATGGCATCAGTCCGAACGGAAAGCCCCACCTGCGCATCGAAAATCGCGTGATGCCCGCTGGTCCTACCTCCGTGGACGAAGTCGCTAACGCGGCCCTCTGGCTGGGATGTATGGTGGCGATGGGCGATCAGCACGAGGACATTACCAAGCAGATTGATTTTGTGGATGCCCGCGACAATTTCTTGAAAGCCGCCAAATTTGGTATTGACACGACTTTTTCCTGGTTACAAGATAAAAAAGTCCCGGTTACAGAATTGATTATCAAGGAATTGGTGCCAATGGCCAGAGAGGGACTGAAACAACGTAAAGTGGCTCCCGCCGATATTAGTAAATATATGGACATCATCGAAGCCCGCGCCCGCGAACACAAAACGGGTGCCCGCTGGGCTTTGCGCACTTTTACTGCCCTCAAAAAAGAAGTCACCAACGACGAAGCCGTCACCGCCGTAACGGCCGCTATTTTGAAAAATCAAAAAGAAAATAAGCCCGTGCACACTTGGGAAGAAGCCAATTTGAGTGATCTCGGAAACTGGCAACCTTCTAAAATGAAGGTAGAGGAATTCATGTCGACCGATTTATTTACCGTTCAGAAAGAGGATTTAATTGAATTGGTAGCCGAGATTATGGACTGGCGTAAAATCCGCTATATGCCCGTAGAAAACAGCAAAGGTGAATTGATCGGTCTGATCTCTTCCCGGATGCTGCTCCGCCATTTCGTGCACCAGAACGACTTACTGGAAGAAAATAAATTGGCCGTAAAAGATATTATGATTGAGAAGCCAGTGACGGTGACACCCGAGACGACTATTCTGGAAGCGATGCATAAAATGCAGGAACAACGCATCGGTTGTCTGCCCGTCGTGAAAGGTAAGGAACTGGTGGGCGTAATTACGGAGATGGATTTTCTGCGAATTACTGCGCGGTTATTGGAGCGGCTGGAAAAGTAAATGATCTTTTGTAGAAATTTAAGTCAAGCTAGGAACCATTTGTTCACGTTTTTTGCTTGCATAACATACACGTATGGCTCGTGGCATTGCGCTACGGGCCATACGGTTTTGAAAACCGAATTACTTTTGAAAACGAACCTCTTGACTGATGAACCTCTTCCGTATTTGCGCCGTATTGGCACTGTGCTGCCTCTTGAAAACACTGTGTGCCCAAGACCCGCTTTTCCCGCGTTGGGATGCGCGTAGTGCCACGTGGTTGAGTGGTCGGGTGGGCGTAGGCTTTCAATTCAGCAACCAAAATCGCCAGCTGTATTTCTTTACGGAAACGGATTTCTGTTTCTCGTGTGCGTATAATCACTTTGCGCGACCTCCACGCGATCTGCACGAGCAACTGCGCCTGAATCAATTTCGGGGCAACCTGCATCTCAAACTCGAAACGATCAAGGATTTTAAACTCTACGGGACTCTTTTTTCTAAACGCAGTCCTGACGTACAGTTTAGAAATCTCTCCTGGACCTATTACACCGGCGTAGGTATATCAGCGGAAGCAGGCTTGTACCGGCCGGGGCATCTGGCTGATTTGGAAAGTGGCGACCTCACCGATGCTTTTCGGAAGCGTACCCGTTTTCGTGTGCGCTATGATGTGGTGTCGCGTTATCACTCCTATTATTATCGCAAATTGAGTAATACAGTCGGCTATATCACGCTCAATGTGGCCGCTTTGGACGACCGCTGGGGGGTGAATTTTAATTGGGGAAATGACGTGTTTATCCTCAGCCGCCTGCGCGATTTCCTGACCAATCACGACCACGGTGAAACAAATTCTATTTATACCACGGCTTATATTCGCCCAAATGCCTACGTGGTTAAAAATGCCAACGAGGTTTTTGACTATCGTTCGCGGGATGTAGAAAAGATTGAGTTTGGAGCTTCGCTGCGCATGATTACAGATCGGCGTACAGCCAAGCGGACCACTACGAATCAGGCACGTTCTGGTAATTATGATGTATTGGGTTTAAAAAACAGCTTTCACGGCTATTACGGTATACGACTGCGTGTGGAAACGGGCTTTTATGGGGTTGGTGGCCTGTTTGGCAAAGACGATTTACAGTGGGGACGTAATATGCAGCGTTTTGCCCATCAAGGCTACGCGCATTTGCCGCAAAATTTTGCGCAGCGTATATTTTTTAAAGCCTTCAAAGGAGTGCATTCGCCGTTATTTCCCTGGGAAAGCCAGCCGCTATACTACCAGCGACCACGCTTTTATTATGAATTAAACACCGACATATATTATCCGAATGAAAAGTGAAGGCTGCGGCCCATCTGCTCTAGTCAACGCAGAGTGGTTTTGAATAAAGATGAAATGTAACCTACTGATGATCAAAAACTACACCTTTTAAACCTGCCATAATAACCGATCTCCACATGAAGCCTTTTTGTTTTCATTTAATAGTCAGTTGCCTGCTTGGCCTCTCTACTGTCGCCGATAGCCAGACGCTTTTTACCTATGACTCGCTCCAACGCGGCATGGCCCAGCTGCGCAAATCCACTATTGAACAAATCATTATTACAGGCGACCAATCAGTGGAAAGCGACCAGAAAATACTTGATACACTGCGGATGTTTTTGGCCGACCGCCTATATAATAAGGACCACACTGCATCGTGGAAAAATTTCCAGCGAAAAGTAGAACATATTACGATTCGGAATGCTCATTGGCGCGCACTGCCGGTTGAACTGGGCGATTTTAGTGAATTGTTTGAACTGACTTTTGTCAATTGCCCTTACTTGCATTTACAGAATATCAATGACCAGTTGCGGCAATTGGACCCGAAAAGCCGGTTGTACGCCAAATGCCATCAGGAGATTATTTCGCTCACTTTCTCGGATAGCAGCCTGGATAGTTTGGAGGCATTTAAACTGGAAAAAGAACTGCTGGGTGATCTGCGTGAACTACGCTTTATCCGAATAAAAAAACTGAATGACCACTGCGAAAATCTGCTGGAACAACTGCACAGTGCTTATCCAAGACTCGGCTGGTTGACCTTGGAAGCCTGTGGTCTGGAAGACCAATTGAACCTGGATACATTGCGCAGTTTTGAACATCTACAAATGGTATCACTGGCCCACAACTTCCTGACCAAGGTTCCATTAGTACACAAAAACCTGTCTTCGCTGGACATGAGTTATAATCTTATTCGCGATTTCCGGCCCCGCGATAAAGAGAACGACTTGAAATTCTTGTATCTGGATTGCAATTTGTTCCAATATACCGGCTTGTACGCGATTGTGGCTGATACATTATATACGCATCTGGATGTGTTGACTTACGAATGTAATAACGTCCTCCAGAAGAACTTACAGACATTATCCAATGCGTTTGACCGGGGTAAAATAGCCAATTTCCTATCGTATACGCCGCGCTATGTGAATGACTTCAATCCTGCACCGCCTGATTGCAGTACTTGTCAGGAGTACCGGGATCAGTTTGTATCCCAGCTACTGACCTCTATCCAGTTTATGAATGCCGACCATACGCTCTGCCGACTGGATTTCGACCCAGCCAGCCAGCGGATTATCTGGACTTGTTTTGGTAATGGGCTCACCGTAGCGCCTACTTCCGTAACCACCTATACTTGCCAAAATATAGCCGAGTGCAAGCGTATTTCCGGCACTGCCGCTACCGATCCCTGGATCTGGGAAGTGTCTTTTCTAGTAGAATCCTGCGACGGTATGCGCAGCCAACCGAAATATTTGGTCGCTCGTTTGCAGGGTAGGGATGGCGTGGTGACGGTGCAGGAAGTAGCGGCTAATCGGTAGGAACAGGCAAAGTGCTGATAGGCAACCTAATCAGTCCGTTTTGTGTCACTTAGAAGAACCAACTAATATCTCCACTATGCTCTACAAAACGATTCTCCTTGTTGCCAGTCTTTTATTATTTACGGTGCATCTCTCTGCTCAACGTTTTTCATTAGGCGTTCGCGGTGGATATTCGCTTAGTGATCTATCTTTTCGTGGCCAATATGCAGATGTTTTTGCAGGCGCACAAAGACCCTTATCCGGCTTTCATACTGGTCTGGAAAGCCGGGTAGAACTGGGAAAACGCTTCGCAATACTAAGTGGTTTGCAATATGCCCGGAAAGGTTACGCGACCACCCAGGCCCTTCCGGGTGATGGGTTTGTGGATGTTGATTATGTGCTGCACTATATTAATGTGCCAATAGCCGGCAGTTTCAGAATTTGGAAGGGTTTATCGCTGCAAATGGGCCTGGAAGCGGAGTATTTATTAGATAGCCGTGGTAAAACCGCAGTAGAGACCTTTGATGCGGAAGGTTTTGTGGATCAATACAATGATTTTGATCTCGGCGTATTAGGAGGCTTGGAATATCAATTTGGGGAAAACTTCTTTGTGGGAGCGCGACATACTATTGGAATTACGCCATTATCTGATCTAACCCTTACAGACCAGAACGGTCAAAATCTGGGTACTGTTCGCATTTACAATACTTCCACCCAACTCTCCGCTGGCTACCGCTATTATTTTGGCAAATAAAGCCTTCCCTTCCACTACATAAAAAAGACAGGCGACAATCCGAATCTTCGGATTGCCGCCTGTCTCCTAATTACTATTTCCTGACTCCTGAATTAAAAACACCAGCCATTCGCCTTGCGCAACGCCTCGGCCACCAGACGGCGTTTCACTTTTACATTTACTGGCGGATATTTCACAAAGCGTTTTACACCTAACAGGAAGGTTTTCAATAGATCGCCTTCGGCAAAAGAGGCCAATGCATCGGTCGCATTTTTGCCCATCCGCGCACTCGCATCGTGGAAATAGACTTGTAACATGGCGTTATATACTTCCTGCGGCTGCTCCTTTTCCATGTTGGCCAGTTTTTGTATCCGCAGCAACATGGATTCAGCGGCGTACAGATCAATCAGCATATCCGCGACATTCATCAGCACTTCCTGTTCTTCTTTCAGGTTTAGTTTGCCGTCCATCTGCATTTTGGCGGCCCCGCCAGCGACCATCAGGATGATCTTGCGGAAATCGGCGATAGCCTTTTCTTCCTCCGCGTAGTCACCTTCTATTTTTTCAAAAGACGGCATGGAAGTCAGTTCCTTTTGCACCGCCCAAGCTGGACTGACGATGTCCAATTGACCTTTCAGCGCACGTTTAAACAACTGATCCACCATCAGCATCCGGTTGATTTCGTTGGTGCCTTCGTAGATGCGATTGATGCGGCTATCACGGTAGGCGCGGGCAGCACCGTACTCCTCACTAAACCCGATCCCGCCGTGGATTTGCACGTTTTCGTCCACGCAATAGTCGGTTATCTCCGAACCCAGCACTTTCAAAATGGAGCACTCGATGGCGTATTCCTCGGCGGCTTCCAACGTGGCCTGACCGAACGATTTGCCTTCCTCTTCCTCCTGCGCCTTTTTATCCTGCATTAATTGCGACGTGCGATAAGCCGCGCTTTCACCCGCAAAAGTGCGAATAGCCATTTCTGCCAATTTATATTGCATTGCCCCAAAACTACCGATTGGCTGACCAAACTGGTGACGTTCATTGGCGTATTGTGTGGCAAAATCAACCACGGCTTTGCTGCCGCCGATGCACATCACGCCGAGTTTGTAGCGGCCAATATTCAACGCATTGAAAGCGATCAAGTGACCTTTGCCAATTTCGCCCAGCACGTTTTCGGCGGGGATTTTGGCATTTTCAAAAAACACCTGCCGCGTGGAAGAGCCTTTAATGCCGAGTTTATCTTCCTCATTGCCAAGCGTAATGCCGGGCGTGTGGGCATCTACGATAAAACCCGTGAATTTATCGCCGTTGATTTTGGCAAAAACAATGAAAACGTCGGCAAAACCAGCGTTGGAAATCCACATTTTCTGACCGTTCAGCACATAGTGCGTGCCATCTGCGCTCAAATCGGCGCGGGTTTTGGCCGCCAACGCATCCGAACCGCTGCCCGGCTCGGTGAGGCAGTACGCCGCCTTCAAATCACCAGCCACCAGACCCGGCAAATACTGCTGTTTTTGCTCTTCCGTACCGAAATACAGAATCGGCAACATCCCGATGCCCGTGTGCGCCGCGAAAGAAACGATGAACGAACCGGCTGGCCCGAATACCTCCGAGATGACTGTATTGGTATTCGTGTCCATTTCGGTGCCACTATATTCGCCGGGAATATGCGCACCCAACAGGCCGAGATCACCCATCTTTTTCAGTAGACCTGGCACCAGACCTGGCTCCTGTTTCTCAATTCTAAGCCGTACTGGATCAATCTCGTTTTTGATGAAATCAAGCGACATCTGCTTGACCATCAACTGTTCTTCGTTGAGTTCTTCGGGAATAAAGGTCTCTTCCGGGCGGCTGGGGCGAATGAGAAATTCCCCGCCTTTGAGTACTTCTTGCTGCTTAATTAAGGTGTCTCCCATGGGATATATGAGTAGAAAAATGATGGATGAAATTAAAATAGCGAATTTTCGCTGCAAATATAAATACCAACGAGCAGATTAAAAAAAGGTTTTTATGCAATTGGCAGAATTTTTTCATCCTTTGGTCACTTTTTCTGCAAACAACCTGCGGCGACGCTTGGAGTACTCTCCGTATTTTCTCAACTCCTCAACATTCTCCACCCCTCAACACATTTCATAACTACCTCACTTCCATCTTCCTATGTCTTTCCTATTTTCAAAAAGCCTGCTTTTTACCGCCATTTTACTCTCCATTCTCACCCTAGCTTGCCAACGAAGTGAAAAATCATCGTCCGCTCAAATGGTCAATGATTCCGCTATGACAAGCGAGGCTCCGGCTTCTGCCCCGGCAGAAACAGAAGGAAGAGCTGCCGGAAAAGACGCGCTGAATCCTTTCGGCACCTCGGTGGCGGCGGTCAGTTGGCTGGATTCGTTGCGGAAATTTGTGCGGACGGCGGAGGTGAAATTTCGGGTGCGGGACGTGTTGTCGGCCACTTTGCAATTGGAAGATGTCGCCTTGCGCAATCGTGGTTTCGTCACGGTCAGCAACCTGCGCACTGAGGTGGAATATCGTAACGAGCAACCGATCAGCCGGGATTCAGCGGTGGAAACGACGCGCTTTTCGGTGCAGAGCCATCTGGTGTTGCGTGTACCTTATCCCCAGTTGGATACCGCTTTGCGAAGCATGAATCGCCTGGCCGAATTTCTGGATTATCGCAACGCCCGCGCCGAAGACGTGGCCCTGAAAATGATGGAAGACCAACTCCTCCAACTTCGGCAAAGCAACTACCAGCAAAGCGTAAATGCCGCTGCTCAGTCCGGAAAACCCAACACCCAACTCGAAGCCGCCGACCGCACCTTAGGCAGCCGCGCCTCCGCCGATCAAAGTCGCCTCGAACGACTAAAATTGGAAGACGCGATTCAATACAGTACTATCGAGGTGGATATTTATCAGCCTGCGCAAATTCAGCAACGGATGGTCACCAACACGGAGATTCGGCCATTAGAGCGCGGCTTTTGGGTGAGTATTGGCGAGGGATTGGTGGAAGGAGCATTACTGCTGCGCGAACTGGCGATCTTGCTGGCGCAGGGGTGGAGTATTATTTTATTGGTGGTCCTGGCGGTTTGGGGGATTAGAAGATGGCGGCGTACAAATGGCAGGTAAACAATACTAATCTCAGGCTTTCCCCTTACTTTTGTCTACATTATGACCAGCGAATCCATCATGCAATTTTTGCGCGAGCACAAACCCGTCTTGCAGGAAATGGGGGTACAACGCATTGGGCTGTTCGGGTCATTTGCCAAAGGCACCCAGCGGCCCGATAGTGATATTGACATTTTAGTGGAAATGGAGCCGAGTTTTATGAAACTGATGTCCGTTTTACTTTTTCTGGAAGATCGTTTGGGCCGACCAGTTGATATACTTAGAAAGGGACCACACATACGGGACAAATTCTTGAAATCAATTGAGCCGGAAATTATTTATGCTTGATTCAAGGATAATCGAGGGTCTGGAAGTAATTGATCAAGCGCTTAGTCTGATTGCTAGCCGATTCCAAAAAATTGAAGATCAGGAAGAATTAATCTTGTCAGAAGACAATCTAACATTGTTGGATGCTATCTCTATGAGATTGCAAAACGTTGGAGAAAAAATTAAAATGATTGAAAAGCGTTCGCCGGGCTACTGGAAAAGTCTGGGAATAGATGCTCAGCCCATTATTCGCTTTCGGGATTACATTTCTCACCACTACGAAGGCATGGAATATGAGATTATTATGGATGTCTGTCGAAACCACTTGCCTGATTTAGCACAAAAGGTCAAAGGAGCATTAGCTAGTAATTAATTGATCTTTCAATTAAATGTTCTCTACCTCCACTTCCGTAAACTGAAACCTCCCCACATCGAACAGCCCCAAATCAGTCATTTTCAAAGCCGGAATAACGGGTAAGGCCAAAAAAGACAAAGCCATAAACGGCGCACGCAAAGTGCAGCCAAGCGTGTTTTTCGTCCAGATCCACTAGCGCATAGGTCTGCGCCAGCGTGTAGCCATCCAGTTGACTCATCAGCCCGGCGATGGGTAAAGCCAGCGTTTGCGTATTACCTTTCCCGTCCCTCGCACTGATACCGCCTTGCATGGCAATGACCGCATTCACGGCATCGCAAAGGGCAGTATCGTCGGTACCCACAGCGACAATCCACGGAGACCGGGCGCGTGGCCATCTATGGGTTTGGCGGCGGCGATTTTGGCCATCATTTCCGGGTCAGCGTAGAGCACACCGGGGAAATTCATCACTTCGGAGAGGTAGCCGATGTCGGGTTGTTGCAGCAATTGGTCTACGGCGGCGGAATTGAGCGTGGCTCCGGCGGTCTCGAAAGTGGTGGCGGGCACGCAGGAAGGGGCACCGAAGCAAAATTTGAAAGGGCTGCGTTTGGCATCGTCGAGCATGTATTGTACGCCCGCCGCGCCGAGTACGTTGGCGATTTCATGTGGGTCGGAAACCGTAGCGACGGTGCCATGCACGACGGCCATCCGCGCGAATTCGGTGGGCGGCAACATGCTGCTCTCAATGTGTACGTGCGCATCCACGAAACCGGGCAGGATGTAGCCAGCATCGGCTGGCAGTGAATCGAGTTCTTGTATAGCGGCTATTTTTCCGGCTTCGATGTGGATTTCGGCGGGAAAAATGCGGCGATTATGGAGATCCACTAGGTGAGTGCGAAGAGTAGACATAATTTGATTATTAGTTTTACCACATAGAAAACATAGACTAATGCGATGCTGATTTCTATGTATCTATGTGCCCTATGTGGTAAATAACTATTTCGATAGACTTTCTATATCTCTATTAATTCTCGCCAATTCGCTATTTAGTGAATCAATAGTATTTTGCGTTTCCGGAGAGGAATTGGTGGCTTCTTGCTGCGATAACTCGAATAATTGGCCGCGTTTTTCGCAGTAATCCTCCAAAAGTACAGTAAAAGCGTGCATGTGACCGGGCAATTCGTAGCCCTTTACTTCTTGCGCGATGGCTGTTGCTTTGCTCCATTCGGTAATAATTTCTTTATAAAACTGCATCAATGACTGCTTATCGGCTATGGACGACGAGGTCGCTAATTGCTGATTCACCGATTCCTCGATAGCGGAGATTTCCTTAATTTTATCCTGAAAAGCCTTCACGTCGCTTTTTGAATTAGCGATCAAGACACCAGACAATGCTAATGCCGCCACACATCCAACTATCACTGGTCGCCACGCTCCGACGCCATGCCATTTACTGACTAATAATCCAATAATAATGCCCGCCAGCAAGCCGCCAATATGCGCCGCATTATCTATTCGTCCGCTTAAACCCATGAATAAATTGAAGGCCAAAAATGTACCTCCGCTGGCCAGTTGCGCCTTTTTCTCTTCACTGGAAATCAAATGCGAAGTCGTGACCCAGGCATAAAAAAGGCCGAACATCCCGAAAATCGCTCCCGAAGCTCCCGCGCTCACGGTGGCATCATGCCACCACAAACTGCCCGCGCTGCCCGCTAATCCGCAGACGAGATAGGCGATGATGTACTGCGCCCGACCCAGCATATTTTCCAGCAAAACGCCGACATTGAACAAGGAATACATATTCACCGCCAAATGCAAAATGCCGATGTGCAGAAAACAAGCCGTGAGCAGCCGCCACCATTGGCCGTCGAGGGTGAGCGGTTTGAAATTTGCGCCCCAATCGAGCAGGTCTTGGGTTTGCGGCTGCATGATGTTGACACCTTTGATGCCCATTAGGACAAATACGGCGACATTTATGCCGATAATCGCCAAAGTCGCCCAGCCGTTTTGCCAGATCGAAGGTTGCGCTCGACGTTGATTGTCAGCATATTGACGTTCGTAGTTATTATTTTCAGCGGGATAATCGCGGGCATCTTCGGGTGTTAGCATGTGGCGTCTTTTTTTCTCAAAAGGCAGATTTGAGTCGTGCAAAGATGGAAAAATGTATTCACGTCAGCACCGAACGTTTTGTACTTGAAATAACCGCAAATAAGTAGATTTGCGGATACTAATATTTTCTGTCCGTACTGTAACCCCGCACCAGCCAACCGTGTCTATCTTTTTGCAACTTACTTTTTGCAATATTGCTTATTTACATAAATGGCCGCCATTCTTTCTGACGAGTCTCTGATCCAGCAAGCCATCGCCGGGCGGCAAAGTGCCTACGCGATGCTCGTGAAACGCTACGAACAATACGTGTTCACGCTGGCTTTGCGTTTCGTCAAGAGTCGGGATGATGCGCAGGAGGTGGCGCAGGATTGTTTTTTGCGGGCGTTTCGGTACTTGCCGGACTTTCGCGGAGAGGCAAAATTCACGACTTGGCTGTACAAAATCGTCTATTCCACGTCGTTGAATCACTTGCGCAAGGTGAATCCCGACTTGCTATCGCTCGACGATGACAGCCGTCCGCTGAAACTGGCAAATGATGCTACGCCAGATGCCGGACACACACTCGAACGCGACGACCGCAATGCCGCGTTGCAACGAGCCATTGCGTTACTTTCGCCGGATGACGCGAGTATTATTACGCTTTTTTACCTATATGAGCATAGTCTCGACGAGATTTGCCAAATGATGGACCTCACGATGACCAATGCCAAAACTAAACTTTGTCGCGCTCGCCAGCGTTTAAAAACGATTCTGGATGAAAGGTTTGCGGGGCAAATGCGTTAAGGAAGTTATGAGGTATGAGTTATAAGTGATGAGCCTGCCAAAGACCAGAGACTAATTGCCAAAGACATTTTTTATGGAAAATAACTCGCTATTGACCGATGATTTGCTGTGGGACTATGCCGACGGCTTTCTAGATGCTGCCGAACACGAACGGGTGACGGAGAATTTGCGTCATTTTCCCGAAGCGCAATCTCGGCTGGCGGATATTTTGGCGGAAAAAAAATCCTTCGCTGCGTTGCCTTTGGAAACGCCCAAACCTGGCTTCTCGGAGCGGGTGCTGGCGGCCTGGGCGGTGGAACAAACGCAAGCTGTTCGCTCGCCCGAAAAAGGACGTGACTGGATGGTTTTGGCCATCAGTGGTGTCTTTGGATTGTTGCTATTGTTGCCGCTGGCGGTTTTGCTGGTAACTACTTTGCAAGGTCAAGGCCCGATGTTACCTGCCGATTATGGTTTACCCGCCGTGAATTGGGGTGGGGTTTTGGCCAATCCAATCGTGTACTATACGGTGGGGTCGGCCCTCACGTTTTTTTCTTTAAAGTTGTTGGACAAATATTTGCAGCAGAAAAAAACCTTGCAATTAGCATAGCGGCTGGACTATTGGATATTGTGATATTATACATTTGACCATTAAATACAGATGGAAAAAGATAAGAAAAAGCAGCGATTTATCCATCAGCCAGAGTATCCGGGCGGGCCGAAGGGGATGAGCAAGTTTATTTATGAACATCTGCGCTACCCCGCTGGTGCTTTGGAAGCAGGCGTGGAAGGAACGGTTTTGGTAGACTATGATATTGATTATCAAGGAAATGTAACCACTACCCACGTACTACAAGGTATTGGTCATGGCTGCGATGAAGAGGCTTGCCGTCTGGCACGTCTGCTCAAATTCGATGTACCGACCAATCGAAATATGAAGGTGACTTTCCATCAAAAACTGCGGGTGCAATTCAAAAAGCCGGTTCCCGTGGCCGCCTCTGCCATGCAGGTGAATTATACGGTAACGCCCGCCGCGTCTGCGCCGACTGTTGCGGACAAGCCTGCTTCACCCATTTATTCTTATACGGTGCAGTTGTAAGAGGCGCACGTACCCATCTCGTTTGTCATTCTGCCGAAAACCGTCCACTTTACGCGGCGCACACGCGTAGCGTGGACGGTTTCCGACAGAATGACAAAGCGTTGTATCCTAAAATTCAATCTCAAACGCCCCGGCATCTGGCTGCACTGGGTCGCGCATTTTACCATCCAAATCCTTGTCAACTCCAGTCAACGGCACGGCATAACCATTGGCCACAGAGCCCATTGTATCCAAACGGTAATTGTCCTGATTAGGGTCCAAAAAGAGCGTGTCTTGCGACATAGCATTGATGCAGGGCTGGCAATGCTCGAGGAAATTCGGGTAAGCATTGGGCTTCAATAAGTCTTTTACCCGCACAATGCAATTTTGAAGTTGGTAATTAAATTGAGTAGGGTCATTTTCCGAGTAATCAGCCAGCGTGATCTGGTCGGCTTTACTGCCATAAAAAATACAGTTGCGGAAACGGGCTTTCAGCGGATTTAGATCGTAGGTGTTGCAATTGGCATCGAGGCAAAGAAAATTGGTTAGGGCCAGTGTCTCGCCATCTACTCCGTAACTGGCCGCCGTACAGTATTTAAAATCATAATCGCCGCCCCATTCCAGTTGGAGGCAAAAAGACACATTGTTGTAGAAAAGGCAGTTCTCAGCGTCTATTTTGGCGCGATAAGCGATCAGTCCGCTATTGGAAGTATTGTAAATCTGCACGTTACGCAGGGTCAAGTCCGCTGCCGAATCTACGCGCAGACCGATAATCGAGTTGCGAATAATGCAGTGTTCCAGGTGACCAACCGTACTATTTTGCAACCATAATCCTACCCATTGACCCGATTCCTGGTTGAATTCGGATTCCAGACGATCTCCTTCAAAAATAACCGGTTTTTCCTGCGTGCCTTCCACCATTAGTCGTCCACCATTGATAAAACTAATATATCCGTCATTGTAGCGGTACACAGTATCGTTACTGATGAGTTTGCCCAAACCTCCATGCACATATATATGCGTACCGGCGGCTATACGTAGCGTACAACCATCAATCACCAGAATACCATAGATCACGTAAGGCAGGGAATCATCCCAAAGAATATCATCGCCGTTGGTGCATTGGTAGCCCGACACACCGCTCGCCCCAAAGCGCGAAGGCAGGTAGTGCGCATTTTGGCCAAAGGCTTCCAGGGTTACTTGCTGCACATTGCCATTGGTTTCAAAAACCAGCTGTTCATCCAGCACAAACGGGCTGGCACTGACGGGCTGATTGGGATTAATCACCACTTCGGCAAACACGTACAGACTGTCGTGAGGCGCAATTTCAATATCGCGCTGACTATCGCCGGGCAACCCATCTATGTTCAGGTTGAAGCGTGAACTGGCGCCGTTGGCGAGGTAAATCCGGGAAATCCGAATGCTTTCCGAGTGCCGGTTATAGATTTTCAGAATGCGCGTGGCCGAGCCGAGTTGCGTAAATACCGTATCGAAACGTAGGGTGTCGCTGCTAAATTCGAGTTTGTCCGCCGCTATTGGTCGTAAAGCGTTCTTTCTGGCAAAGCGTGAGCAGCAGGGCAAACAGCGGCAGTATCAGTAGGGCGGTTTTGAGCCGTCGTGTCATGGGTTGGATTTTTTTTGAAAGCGGGCAAAGGTATGGCAATAGGCAAATGGAGCGCAGCGACATCCCAATTTTTCATCGGGAAGGCGATGGGCAAAAAAGCACTGCGGAAAAAACGTTTCAACACGTACCTAAACACGAACTTTGCCAACCAAAAGCGTTCGGCTACGTTCTATTTTTGTTGAAAATCTGCATTTTATGGAAGACTTTCGAAAATACATTAGCATCAACCCAAATATTCGTTTTGGCAAACCATGCATTGTCGGCACCCGTATTAGCGTAGGTGACATCTTGGGCTGGCTGGCTGCGGATATGTCTTTTGAGGAAATTCTGGAAGATTTCCCTTTCCTGAAACGTGAACACATTCTGGCCGCGTTGGCTTTTGCCACAGAACGTGAAAACGTCGTAAAAATCATTGCTTCGGCGGCATGAAGATCCTGCTGGATGCCAACCTTTCTTGGCGATTGGTCAATCAACTGATGCCGACTTTTCCCCATGTCCTCCATGTGGAGCGTACTGGTCTGCCCATTCCCGCAGAAGATACTGACATTTGGGATTGGGCCAAGGCAAACGATTATATGATTGTCACTAGTGATGAGGATTTTTTCAATTTATTGATTCAAAAAGGTTTCCCACCAAAAATTATAATGCTGTGCATGCGCAATCAGTCCACTAGATCAGTTGCAGCCATGTTGCGCTTACGCCTCCACGAGATTCAATCGCTCCAAGAAAGCGAGCATTATGGAGTATTAGAGTTGTTTTAGGTCATTCACTCGCGCTACGACTTTTCCGACAATATTTCCTTCTACTTTGTTGTCTATTTGCCCCAACAGGTTGCCTGCGGCTCATTATGTATCTCCTTTTTTGTTAAAAAATTTAACGCTTTTAGTTAAAATTCATTTGCCTTAATTCATCGAAAACGCCTGTTTTTGGGCAAGTATAGTTTGGTAAATGGTTTTGCGAGCAGCAGTTTTCCGAATCATATTTGGAATGTCAACTTTTGCGGGGTGAAAATCCATGTGTTCGAGCGATTGTTTGCAAAACTTTAACATCGCATTTTGCACCCTTTTTAACTTTTTCTTAACTGCTTACGTTAGTTTTGCATCGCCTTTCATCAAGGAGCGATGAGCGACGTACGCAAGGACCGGGCTAAGCATAATATGCAGCAAATACCCAACATAGATGTGCTGATTCCGGCCTGGAATGAAGAAAAATCGCTGCCGTTGGTGCTGGCTGACCTCCCAAAAAGTTGGGTGCGCCGAGTGGTGGTTTGTGATAATGGGTCTACGGATCGAACCGGAGCAGTGGCCGAAGCAGGCGGAGCAGTAGTAGTGCATCAACCCGAACGCGGTTATGGCAATGCCTGCCTCGCCGGGATGCGTTACCTGCAAAGTTTGCCGCCGTCTGAACAGCCTGAAATCGTGGTGTTTTTGGATGGCGACTATTCGGACTACCCGGAACAATTGCCCGAATTGGTGGCTCCAATCATCGCCGGGACACACGACATGGTGATTGGTTCGCGGCAGTTGGCTGGCATGGAACCAGGCGCGATGACCTTACCGCAGCGTTTTGGCAATTGGCTGGCTCCGCTGATGATTCGCTGGTTTTATGGGTATCGGTTTAGTGATTTGGGGCCGTTTCGGGCCATTCGGTGGGAAAAATTGCTGGCTTTGGATATGCAGGATCGGAATTTTGGCTGGACGGTGGAGATGCAAGTGAAAGCTGCCAAGCAAAAATTGCGCTGTACCGAAGTTCCCATGCGCTATCGCAAACGGGCGGGCGGGAAGAGTAAGGTCTCTGGAACCATCAAGGGTGCGGTACTGGCTGGCGTGAAAATCATCAGCACCATCTTTAAATATCGGTGAATTAGGGGAGTATTTGATCAAATCCTCCCATCCTCCAAAAAAATGAAAACCAATCATCAATAAAACTCAATATCAAAATATGTTCGGTCTCCATTCCCTGTTTCAAGCCTTTGAGTATCAAGCCTTTGTCGATTTTGGCTACTTGATGCTGCTGGTTTATTTTACTGCTATGAGTGCGGTGACTATTTACTGCCTGTTGCAGTTCCACCTTTTATACCTCTACAAACGCCACCACCGGGAAAATCCGAATATTCAATACACGCAATACGCCGCCAACGACGAACAAGTGCCGTTCGTGACCGTGCAACTGCCGATGTATAATGAAATGTACGTGGCCGAGCGCATCATCGACTGTATTGCGAAACAGGAATATCCCAAAGATCGCTTCGAAATTCACGTGCTGGACGACTCTACCGACGAAACGGTCGACATTGTAGCCGCGAAAGTAGCGGAATATAAAGCGTTGGGTTTCAACATCGAACACATCCACCGCGTGAACCGTCAGGGCTATAAAGCCGGTGCTTTGCAAGAAGCGATGCCGCGCGTCAACGGGGAGTTCATCGCTATTTTTGATGCCGACTTTACACCACGTTTCGACTTTCTGCGTACGACGATGCCGTATTTTGAAAATCCAAAAGTAGGTATTGTACAGACGCGCTGGGAGCATATTAATGCTGATTATAGTTTCCTGACCCGCTTGCAGGCGTTGCAATTGAATGTCCACTTCACGGTAGAGCAGGCCGGTCGTTCTTATGGCAATTTGCTGCTGCAATTCAATGGTACGGCTGGCGTATGGCGCAAAAATGTGATCGGTGAAGCCGGTGGCTGGCAGAGTGATACGCTGACCGAAGATTTGGATTTGAGTTTCCGCGCCCAGATTTTGGGTTACAAAATTCAATATTTGGAAAAACTGGGTAGCCCCGCCGAACTTCCGGTGGAAATGAATGGCTTGAAAGGTCAACAATTTCGCTGGAATAAAGGCGGCGCACAAAACGCCCGCAAATTGCTCCACCTGATCTGGAAAGAAAGCGGCAACAAATTGAATATGATCCAGAAATTGCACGCAACCAGCCAATTGCTGGCTTACGGCGTGTTCCTGTGGGTATTCATCGCTGCGGTGAGCAGCATTCCACTGGCTTTTGCTTTCAGCGAACTGGGTATTTCGACGCACTTCCTATCGTTCTCGGTATTGGGTCTTTTCTCCGTGGTTGGGATTTCTTATACGGCCAATATTACCGCTGCGCTGCACCGCACGGCTCCGCCGACGTTCCGGGAAAAACTGCGCTTTTTTGGTCTGTTCATCTCGTTCATGCCGATCTCGATGGGGCTGTCGCTATACAACGCCATTGCCGTGATTGAAGGCTACCGTGGCAAGGCTTCAGCTTTTGTACGGACCCCAAAATTCGGTATTGATGGCGAACAGAAAACTTTCAAGAAAGCGAGTTACGTGGCCAAGAAAATTTCCTGGGTGACGGTGGCCGAAGGGTTTATGGCACTCCTGTTTGCTTCCGCTGTGGTGCTGGGTATTGCTACGCATAATACCGCTTTCGTACTCTTTCACTCCATGCTGGCAATGGGTTTTGGCACTATTTGTTACTTCTCTATCAAGCACTTACGCTTCCGGTAGTAGTATAGACGAAAGTCTCTATTGCGGCAAAACGAAAAATAAATCATGGACGCCATCTCGATGTAATCGGGGTGGCGTTTATAGTTTGGGGCGACTGCGAGGGTGAGATTGGTAGAAAAGCGGCAATAATTTTCAGGCAATTTTAACATATCACTTTCGTGCAAGCCAATGTTGGTTAAACCCTCGTTAAAGCCATCGTGCAAGCTTTCAAGTTTGGGATTTAGGTAGACATCTTTGGCGTATCAATATTACATTTTCATGACCTAACTATACTCATCAGCTTATGAAACCAATTTTCCTTTTTCTCGCTCTTGCCTTATTCAGTACTTCCTGTTCCCATTCTTTTTATTACCGTCCGACGGCTGATCAACCCGATCAAACCACCCTAATTTACAACCAGGGCGTGCCCTCGCTGCGTTCTCTGGTACCCGATGCGGAAGTGGCTACCGATCTTACTTCGCAAGGCCAAAGTATGTTGAATCTGGGCATTTTCGTCCGCAACGACAGCGATTCGCTGGTCACTTTCCAACCCGAAGGGGTACGCGTGTACGGCTATAACGCCGCTGGGGAAGGCCGGGAATTTCGGGTTTTTACGGCAGAACAATTCATTCGCCATCGCAACCGGCAAAACGCGATCATCGCCGGGGCTATTATCGCGGCTACAGTCGCTACCGTGGTGGTGGCGAATAACAGCGCGGCCAGCAGTTCCAATCTGGAACCAGGCAACGGCCACTATTATAATGGCAATAACAACTGGTGGTGGTGGGCCTGGTCGGCACCGACTGTTTTTATCGAATCTGACCCACGTCCGCCATACGCGTCCACGGATGGCCTATTGCGTACGCAAACCCTGTATAGCGGCGAATCGGTGCAAGGCTTGATCAAGGTAAAAAGCGACCCTTATTTCCGGGATAGAATAGTGGTAAAAGTGCCAGTGAACGGAGTGTATGCGCAGTTTGTATTCGGGAAGGAGCAGCGGCGGTATTAGGAGAAAGCTTAGAAACAGGAGACAAGAGCCATTTCAAATGTTGGGGATGGCTCTTGTTTATAAAGACAAGATGAAAATTTGAAACACCTATTTCGGAAACTATGGTAAGCGTGCCGCAAAACGCTCAACCCAATTCAAATAATCCCTTCAAATCTTTATCCGACAATTCCCCAATCCAGGTCTCCCCAGTCGCCACCGTTAAATCCGCCAGTTCTTTCTTGGACTGAATCATTTCATTGATACGCTCCTCAAAAGAGGCCGAAGTAATGAAGCGATGCACCTGCACATTGCGTTTTTGTCCGATGCGAAAAGCGCGGTCGGTGGCTTGTGCTTCCACCGCAGGATTCCACCACAGATCAAAATGGATTACCTGAGAAGCGGCAGTCAGGTTGAGGCCCGTGCCACCAGCTTTCAAGGAAAGAATCAGGAGACGGCTACTACGTTGGTGCTGGAAATCTTCGACCATCTCGTCGCGGCCCTTACGACTCACGCCGCCGTGTAAAAAAGGAGCCGTAATGCCAAATCGTGCTTCGATCATCGCAGCCAGCAAATCGCCCATCTCCCGGAACTGCGTGAAAATCAACACTTTCTCATCGTTTTCTAACGCCTGCCCCACCAGATCGAGTAGCAACGGGCATTTGCCGGACAGGTCGGGATCGGGCGAGCCTTTTTTGAGGAACTGCGCCGGGTGGTTGCAGATTTGTTTGAGCGCAGTGATCAATTGCAGGATCATGCCTCGACGCGCAATCCCTTGATTTTTAGCGATTTCCGCCAGCGAACGATCCACCACACTCTGGTAAAGGGCGGCCTGGGCCGGTGCCAGTGTACACAACTGGTCTTGTTCCACCTTGTCGGGCAGGTCATTGATGATACTCTTATCTGTCTTCAAACGGCGCAGCACGAAGGGCGCGGTCACTTTGCGGAAACGGCGCAGCGTCCGTTCGTCGCGCTCCCCTTCAATCGGAATGGCGTAGCGCGTCTTGAACACATCGGGGCCGCCGAGGTAGCCTTTATTGGAAAAATCGAACACGCTCCAGTATTCACTCAAGCGGTTTTCCACCGGGGTGCCGCTCATAGCGATGCGTATTGCCGCCGGTATTTTTTTGAGAGCTTTCGACTGCTCCGTACCAGCATTTTTGATGTTTTGGGCTTCATCAATAATAAGGGCCAGCCAATCGGTTTTTTCCAGTTTCGCCGTATCACTGCGCACAACCCCGTACGATGTAAGCACAATGTCAGCCGCTTGGGAAGCCGCCAGATTACGGGCGCCCCCGTGATAAATGAAGGTTGTCAGGTCGGGCGCAAAGCGGGCCACTTCGCGTTGCCAGTTGGTGAGCAGGGTAGTGGGTGCTACCACGAGGGCTTGGCGACCACCGGCCATTGCACCGCCTTGTTTGAGATGCAGCAGCATGGTGATCACTTGCAGGGTTTTGCCGAGGCCCATATCGTCGGCCAGGATGCTGCCAAAGCCGATGCGGGCGTTTTTGGCCAGCCAGGAGTAGCCGCGATGCTGGTAAGGGCGCAGCGTAGCTTGCAGTCCGGCAGGCAGCGGCATTAATTCGGTACTAATCAATTCGTCCATCAGACGGCGCACTTCGGGCGTAAGCGAAATACTGATTCCATTGTATTCCTCCGCAAAAGCGATTTGTAGTAATTCGGGGCCACTGAGCGCAGGTGGTTTGGCGAGTTTTTCCGCCAGGGCCTTCATTTCTTTTTCGTTCAAATGGACATATTCCCCCCGAATTTTGACCAAACCGGCGGTGCTTTTCAGCAACTGTAAAAACTCTTCGGGCATCAAATCCTGGTCGCCAATGGCCACTTGCCACTGGTATTTTAACATCTCCTGCAAACTAATCATGGAATTACTGAATACCCGACCCGGATTTTCGGCGAGCCGCAGACTGAGCTGGGGCCGCAGGATTTTGGATAAGGATTTGGGCAACAGCACCCGCAGGCCAAACAAAGCGATAATAGGCAATTTTTCAAATAAAACCTGCGCGAAATCGCGGGCGGCGTAGCTTAAGGGCTGCTGACCTTTATCGGTGAGTAGGCCGCGCAAATCAGGGAAAAAATCGGCGAGCGCACTCAGATCGCGCAAGAGTTCGAGACGGTTGGCCGCGAAAGCGGGGGACTCAAGTACTTCGCGCAAAGGCAGCGGCGGTTGCAGCACATTACGACGGTTTTCGATGGACATACTGACCTCGAACGTCTCGGCATTTTCTTCCGGTTCGGTGACGACAAGCACGGGTACCAGGTCTTTTTCGCCCAGAAAAAAGCGATTGAGCCACAGCGCGATAGCCGCCGGGTATTCTCGGGTTTCAAAACGCTCGAAGGTTTGCGGTTCGCTACCGACAAAAAGCGCGACGACGGTTTCCCGCAACTGGGCATCGTCCAGGCCATGCGCCGTATGGACATAATGATTAATGAAAACGGAAATTACGGCTTGGGCATAATCACGTTCGATGGGTGCAAAAACATCATCGTCCGAAATATAGTGTAATAAGCCGTCGGGCAGGGCTACCGCCAATTGTTGGAACACTGCGCGTACTATCTCCTGATTTAGTGCTGGCAACCAGCGCACAATGTATTGATTATCAGCTAATTTCAACAGTTGCGGCACAAACGCTCCATGTCGGGCGCAGGCTTCCGCAAAACGCCAACTCAACCACAGTCCGCGCAGTTCGGCGGAAAAATGTTCGAGCCGACCAGCGGGCAAACCAGCCAGCCATTGCACCAAATCGGCCACGTTATCGGCTTCCAACATACTTTCGTCCCCCGCGTCCAGCACCTTGAATTCCACCGGCACCCCGTCTTCGTAGAGATACATTTCTACCCTTTCTGCGCGGTCATAGTCGCCATCGGCAACTGAGTTGGTGGTGATGGTGAGTTCCTTTTGGGCGAATTTGGCAACGTTGACCCAGATTTTTTTCAGGATGCTTTTGAAATCGCTGGGATAAAACACGGGTTTTTCCACCAAAATCGCCAGCAAATTGTCGCGGCAATCGGGCAGTATTGAAAAATCAATAGCTTCCTCCGGCAGGTTTTCGCCTTCCACCAGCATTTCTTTTACAGCCTTCTCTTCCAGAGGATGCCAGAGGTCGGAGAGGGCCGTGATACCCAATTGCCGGGTTTGATCGGCGGCAAAGCCCTCCTGCTCCAGCGCGCCGAGCAGATCGAAACGGTGCAGGTCAAAGACCACAAAGGGGTTTTTATCTATTTCGTTGGCCAGCAGATAAATGATGGCCGCCAAATGTTTGCAGGGGGCGGCAGAGTCGGGGCAGGAGCAGGTCGCCTTGAAATCGTGCCACCGCTGCGGAAAAAGCTGAATACCTTCCTGCTGGCAGGCGGCCTGGAGTTCGGTGGGCAGTTCCCGGTTGAGCAGTCGAGAGAGCAGAGCCGGGTTCTCCGCGATCAGCGCAGTGATTTTTTCCTGTTCCTTTTCCGAAAAAACCGGAATGCGAATATGTACCTTATACAAATGACTGCCTTGCACGGTCGCCTCCACATTATTATTATCAAGGCGGATAGAGCGCACAGAACCATTATTGGCATAGGTGCGCCCACGCGGCAGGCGGTTGGCATCGCTGATCTGGGTAAAGGCATTGAGCCACTGCTGACCCCACCAGGTGCTGCCATAATTCTTGCTTCCCCGAATGCCGCTGCCCGGCTCAATAGTTGGTTTTTTGGGTTGGTCATACCAGCCGCCGTAACTGCTTCGCTTCTTTCTGCCGTACATTATATGCTTCTTCGAATTTTGTAAAGGGACGAAGATAGACAAGTTAGTGGGTAAAGGCAAGTATGTTAATACTCGGGCGGTGTTTTTCCAATTATTGCTCTGCCAAGGCAAGAACAGGCTTGGTTTCCTCTTCTGGTACCTTTACAATATCCAAGACTACCTTAGCAATCCCATACCCTTTGGGTATGGTTCTTACTGTTTCAATAAGTTGGTCATCTACTATTTTTCTGTCAATAGTATATTTAATTTCGTCAGTAGTAACCAGATGGAAAATGAATTCACCTTCCTCTGTACGATTACTAATACCTCGACTTGCTATACCTAAAACGATTACTTCCTCTTCTTTTTTGGCAGATTCAAAAATGGATTCAATTCCTTTGGTCACCATTGCAGTTGTTACGGTAATCCCTATTCCCCCAGTTAATGTACCGACTACTGCTACAATTCCAGTTTCTACCAATTTTCTTACTATTGCATCAATTTTTTTCGGTGATGAAACTAAACCCAAGGTTATCTTTATAATGGAATCACCCTGAATAGATTCTCTAAAAAGGATTTTATCTTCAAAAGGCTCATTGACCAACAAATACTCCTCCTTTATTTTTAGCGGTCGTTTCTTTTCATCGTCTTTAGGATTCAAAGGCAATGTCTTAATATTCTCAATTAGTTTTACTCCATCTCGTGGATAAAAAAGGTCAACAGAAATAAGCGTATGTCCTTTTGGATCTAATTTTTCTCCATTTTCAAGTAAGAAAACACTTTTAAGAGAAATTCTAAAGCTGTGACTCATGATTCAATGTTGATTTAGGTTTATAATTAAGTGAATGTAAGTGTTTATGGGTTCTTAAGGTCAAGAAAACTATTAATCAGACTATCCGTAATCCAGCCAACTACTTTACCGCTACCTTCACCAGTATCAGTCACGAAAATGTCGTGACAATTTTCCATATCCTTCATTTTCTTAGTCGCTTCCTCCAGGGTTACTGTTTGTGATACAGTGACGAAACCTTTAGGTTGATTGAAGCCAAATTGACCTGTATTGTTAGTCAATAAAACCTGAAGTGTAGCGGCTTGGTCTTTAATCAATGCATCGTCAATAGTACTTTTATGAAGTATATATTGCGGACTACCATTGTCATCCAGCAAAGGCAGTCGGGTTTTATCAATGCCTTTAAGGAAATCGCTGTATTCAGACAGAGGTGTATTGACCATGACAGGCTTTTTGAAAACCATAGTACTCAAGTTAATCATGACATTTTTTACCTCAATGTTGTCTAGAGTGTCTTTATCCAGTATTTTCTGGATTTGCTTTTGGGCCGCCTCGAAGTTTTCACGTCCAAAATAGAAGGCGATAATAGCACCGATCCAGGTGGCGATTAGTGGTACTAAGGAATCAAAGGCTTTTTTTGAAGATATATCGTGGTCGCTACTCATTATAACCATAAACGTAGCAAGCAAAAACATCATCAGGATGCCAATACCAAGCGTCCAGACGGCAAGTTTAAATCTTCTGTTTTCATCCATAAGAAGGAGAAATTTAAAATGAGCTTATAAAAAATAGTTTTTTGGGGTTGAGTTTTCATTTGGCTTCTGGTATTAATACTTTATAATATATACTACATTGACGTTTCTAGGCCTCGTTTCGGAGCCACCAGTGGACGATACATTACGGTTATCAGCACCGCCTGCAAGTGATCCAGTTAAATAATAATGGCCACTGCCAATTCCGGTTGTGCCATGCGCACCCGGAACAGTATGTACATGGTTAGCTAGACCATCCCCTTGAAAGCTGCCTACATTATTCCCAACTAGGCCACCCGTATTGCTGGCCGTCCGGGCAGATGCGTCGGGGTCACCCCCACTGGCTCCTGATACGCCACGCATAAATCGTCCCCGCAGATCAGGCAAATGAAAATCAATATTACTGGTGGAAAGTCCCGCCCCCCAAGTAGTACCGATGACGGCCCATAAATCCGGGTATTGCGTCGAGCTGACGATATTGCCGTTGCAAAAAAGGTAACCAGCAGGAGGACTAGTCAGGTTACTGGCCCACGGTAAAATCGTACCCACTGGTACCTGTCCGGCTGGATTAAATTCTGGTGTCTCTTTCCCCTTTTCGTCCTCACCTGGTGCCCACTTCGTACCGTCCCATTTCAAGACTTGGCCCACGTAGGCACCCTGTTGGGCGATCTGTAAATTGCTGAAAGTACCAGTGATCTGCCCGCCTGCTGAGGTGGTAACGAGTACATCGTCGGAAGCATCGTTGTCGCCGCTGCTTTCTCCGCATTTGGCAGCGTAGAGCGCATAAGGCACAGACATGAGTTGGCTGGTACCCAAATTGGTGATGAGCCCGGTGCCGGGATCGAGAGAAATAGTCAGGAATTTAGAACTGGCGGCCCAGTCTACGCTCGAAAACCGAGCGGCACCCACTGGCTTGCCCTGACCTACGTAGAGGTTGACCAAACCAAATTCATTGGTGGTGGCCTCCTGCGATTCGGAGTAGGCGGTGTTGCCTTGTGGCGTTCCCTCCCGCACATCGAAGTAAAATACGACGGCCTGGTTGGCCAGCACTGCTCCCTTAGCATCGCGGACAATGGCCTGGTAGCTGAAGCCCTGCGGGGCAGCATTTTGTGCAAAAATGGATGGTGCGAAAAGGGTCGCAGTAAGCAGGAAAAGGAAGAATTTGTATTTCATGAATTGGTGCATTTTAAATTTTAACAGATTGATTTTGAAAAGTTTAGTTTTTTGTAAACTGCATGGTAGCCAGTGGGGAACCGTCTTTTTTGCGCAGCAATAACCAGTACATGCCGGGTACTAATACTGTACAATCCAACGCATAGTCGGCTGTGCCAATCGGGATATCCACGGCGAGCATTTGCTGGGCCAGCACATTCCAGATGACCGCCTGTACTGCTGTGCGAGATGTTGTGCCATTAAATTGGAGAGTGAGCGTATGTTCCACGGGATTGGGGAATGCTTGTACGAGACTGGGGATCGCTACGGATTTCGTACGGGATAACACCTGAACTTCCGGGCTGTGAAAGCCCTGGGTCACGGGTCCGGCCGTTTGGATAATGGGTTCGCCCAATGTCCAGGCGACTTGAAGTTGGCCATTGGTGGCCGCACCTCCACCTCCCGCCAACACGGATTGGCTGTTAGCTTTTGGGGCGAGCAGTGCCAGCCCGCTCAAGAGCAGGAAAAAGATTTTTACTTGCATTTTTTAAATGTTTTTGAATGAGACAAAAGCACAAAGTGGCCAGGTGTGCTGTTTTAACACGACGGATAAATGGTGTGAAAAACCACTTTGCTTATTTGATTTTCGTAGTGGACTACATGATTGGCCTAATCCTCAAAATGGAGTGGCATTTATTTTAATACAATCATTTCTGGCATCAGCTCGCGCAGTTCCTGAGCCTAAGAGTATGGTGCCGTCTTCCAAGTAAATCTTTGAATTCCAGTCTACAGATTCCCCATCCTGAAACTGGTAGACCAGTGTGCCAACTGCGCTGCAATTTCCAGGACCGCCGGGGTAAATAGCAAAAGTGGAGCCTAATAAAATACCATCAACGGTTACTTCTACACCAGTAATGGTTCTGAAATTTACAGTTGCAAATGCCTGGTAAAATACTGCTCTTGAATAAGTACACGATCCATCGTCTTCATCAGCAAGATAATCTTTGTTCAATGCCCTGGCATCAGTGCATCCTCTTGCTGGTTTCTCGCACGAAGAAAAAAACAGGCTGGCAATAAAGAAGGGTATTATTAGTAAAACCTTTGACATAATCACAGGGAGGATTTTTATTGCTTACACTATCGCGTTCAGCTTTGCGTCTTACTCATTTTAGCAGGGCTTTTCAGAGTACTCCCCTTTGAGTATGGCGGATATATAGTAAATGTGGAGAATGTGGGAAAGGCTGATGGTCGGTCCATTATCTATTCATTCTATTCAAAACAACTACTAGGTTGCTTATATCTGCTAACTTCATTGACAAAAGCAGTTTTTTGAGGTCGCTTTCATTTGGGTTTATAATTTTGAAATAGTGACAGGCCGATTTATTGTTGCATTATCTGCTAGGGAAGAATGTTTCTTCTAATAGCAAACGTGCACACAAGGCACTACATCGCCACCGGGATGCAGAATATGACCGCAAGGCACCAAGTCGCCGGCGGGATGACAGGGCACCGCATTGCCCCAATTATTGACGCAGACATGTCCGCAGGGAATAATATCGCCCGCATAGTGCATAACGTGTCCGCATGGTACAATATCCCCACCGGGGTGACAGGGGCGATCTTGATGGGCCGTGTATGCCAGCGTGCTTGCGGCGAGGAAGCCAACGAATGCCAGAATAATTACTTTTTTCATGGTAAATATTTTTGTTTACTTGTTAAATGCAGTTTTCATTGTCTCAGGATGTATTAGTCGCCAAAACCAATAGTACAAACATGGGGGTTTGCCATTGTCTTGTGCAAACAATACAAATGGGCCTCCCTGTTTCTTAAACAGAAGGCCCATTTTTTCCAACGAAGCGTAACTTAAATGTTGGCCTGGGAGAGTCGGCGCAGGAATTCATCGAGTTTATCAGCGGCAATCGGCACTTTCTCGCCAGTGGTCATTACTGCTTGCCGCATCGGGCGTTGGTACTCAACTACCTTGGCCAGATTCAAAATGTGCGAACGATGTACCTGCATCAAAATGCTGGGATATTCCTCTTCCATTTTGGAATAAACACCGATGTTTTTAGTCACCAGCATCTTGCCCTGGGGCGGCTCGAAATAGAAAATACTGGAAGTGCCCTCGGCCTTGACGTGCAGGATCGTATCAATGTATGGAAAGAGGATACGCTGCTGATCGGCCAGCGCAATGCGGGGCCGCTTGAGATGAATAAGCGTGTCACGCCAAAAACGGTATTGCGCATCGTTTTGTCGTAATGTCCGCTCGGTCAAGGCGCGATCAACGGCCTGGCGCAATTCCGTTTCTTCGATGGGTTTTTGCAAAAAATCCACCGTGTTGTCGGCCCGAAAAGCCTGCACGGCAAACTGACCATACGCGCTCACAAAAATGACCTGCAATTGCGGCAGGGCCACTTGTTCCAGCACGGCGAATCCGTTGCCG
>CBDFMU010000004.1:0-62741 GCA_965249785.1 Saprospiraceae bacterium
ATGGAGACGCTGAATGGTTATCAAGGTCTCAAATAAATTTTTTGCGCTGGTGCCATCAACTGAAAACCTGGTCACCAAGCGAGCGTGTGCAGCAACTTTTTCATGGATAATGGGTTTGGTTCGATTGCCCGATGGGCAAAATTAACCAACCAGTCTTGCCAGATATGACGAAAGATAGAAATTATCGGCGCGCGCAGCGGGAGGCATTCAACAACGGTACTATGTCGGTCAATAAAGATAAAAAGGGTTTTTGGACTCAATTCTCCTCCCTGCGCAACGTCCCGCGCTTTTTCAGCATGATCTGGGATGTAAGTCCCCGGCTGGCCACTTGGAACATCGTGCTGCGCCTCATTCAGTCGGCCATTCCACTACTAATGCTGTACGTCGGTAAGGAAATCATCGACTCAGTGCTGGCCCTCATCAAGACCTCTACGGCCGTCACGTCTTTTGCTTCTTTGCCCTCCCATCTTTGGGGTTGGGTGGTGGCGGAATTGCTGTTAGCCATTTTTTCCAATCTTTTTGGCCGCGCTATCACGCTGACAGACAGTCTTTTAGGGGATTTGGTCAACAATGATTCTTCGGTACGCATCATTCGCCACGCGGCTACGCTGGATTTGTATCAATTCGAGGACGCTACTTTTTACGACAAACTGGAACGCGCCCGCACCCAGACCGCTGGCCGTACTGCGCTGATGAGTATGGTACTTTCGCAGGCCCAGGATTTCCTCACGGTTGGCTTTTTGATGGCTGGTTTAATAGCGTTCAATCCCTGGCTGCTGATCATTCTGGTGGTCGCGGTTATTCCGTCGTTCATTGGGGAATCAAAATTTAATCAGGAATCGTACTCGCTCTCGCGCTCCTGGACCCCCGAACGCCGCGAAATTGACTACCTCCGCTACATCGGTGCGAGCAATGAAACGGCCAAGGAAATCAAGATTTTCGGGCTGGAAAATTTCATCGCCGATCGTTTCAAATCTATTTCCGACAAATATTTTCTGGCCAATTAAAAACTCGCCCTCAAACGCGCCGCCTGGGGCAGTCTGTTCAGTACGTTGGGTACGATGAGTTATTACGCGGCCTACGTCTTCGTTATTTGGCAGACGGTTGTGGCCCAGATTACGGTGGGTACGCTGACATTTTTGGCCGGTTCGTTTCGGCAATTGCAAGGCTTATTGCAGGGCATTGTCAGTCGTTTTTCGCGGATTGCCGAGACATCTTTGTATTTGCAAGACCTGTTTGATTTTCTGGAATTAAAACCAATGACGGAAAATCACACTGCAACGCGCAAAGTGCCACGCCCCATGAAACAGGGTTTTGTCTTTGAAAATGTTGGTTTTAGATACCCCGAAACGGACATTTGGGCTTTGCGTCATCTGAGTTTTACGTTACATCCCGGCGAAAAACTGGCCTTGGTCGGCGAAAACGGCGCAGGCAAAACCACACTCGTCAAACTCCTCGCCCACCTCTATGAACCCTCCGAAGGCCGCATCCTACTGGACGGCGTGGACCTCTGCGAATACGATCCCGAAGACCTGCGCAGCGAGATCGGGATTATCTTTCAGGACTACGTTCGCTTCATGTTTTCGGCGCGGGAGAACATTGCTGTCGGAAATATTGACGAAGGAAAAAACCAACCGCAGATTGTGGACGCTGCGCACAAAAGTCTCGCCGACACCGTGGTGGAACAACTGCCCAACGGCTACGACCAAATGCTCGGCAAACGCTTCACTGGCGGCGTGGACCTCTCTGGCGGCCAATGGCAAAAGGTGGCCCTCGCCCGCGCTTATATGCGGGAGGCCCAACTCATTATCCTTGACGAACCGACCGCTTCGCTGGATGCCCGCGCTGAGCATGAGGTGTTCGTCCGCTTCGCGGAACTGATGAAAGGCAAAGCAGCGGTGCTGATTTCCCACCGTTTCAGTACGGTGCGTATGGCCGACCGAATTTTGTTTTTGGAACATGGTCAATTGCTGGAACTGGGTAGCCACGAGGAATTGGTGGCGCAGGGCGGAAAGTATGCGGAGTTGTTTCGGTTGCAGGCGAAAGGGTATGTGTAAGATTTAATACCTTACTTTCATTTCTCGCCGGAAATCAAAAACTATCCAAAAACGCCTATTAATGCGAATCACGAGTTAAAATTGGGTGCTGATTCTTAGAAAGCTAGGACGATCCAAGTGCTTAATATTCAAACAGTTAATTAATAAAACCCGTGATTCAGATTACTAATAAAAATCTGAAATAATCCCGCATTCAGAAGCGCCACACATCATGCGCCATGACTGCTAAAATGATGCCCGCTGGATAAAAGAAAATGTGCGTTTTGAGCATTGGGAACAAAGCCACACTGAATAGTGCGCCCAGCAAAAAACTGCTCATAACAATCACCCGTAATAGTGCTTCCCGCTGAATCAGCCGCCTTTTTTCCCCTTCCGAGTGGAATATTTCGGCAATATCTACGCCAAGTTCGTTGATGACACCGGTCATTTGGCTGGCCTTGATGAGCGAAGAAGTCGTCAGGCTGACCATTGCATTTTGGATGCCAATGGAGAATAATACTAGGCCGGGAAAAGCGACTAAGTGCAATCCTTCCGCCCGGTCGCCGGAGTTGCCGACCAAAAAATAAATAACAGCCGCGACCAATAACGGCAGCAAATGCAAGTATCGCCATTGGCGTAGTTTCTCGCGTTCCACGCAAAAGCCAGCGAAAAAGCCGCCCAGAAAAAACGCAAATAGCCACAGGAAAATAGAACCCGCCGTATTGATTCGTCCTTCGTATAAGTCCTTGGCAATCTGCGGCAACAAGCCCGTCACATTGGTCACCACTACCGAAAAAGTCATTAGTCCCGCATAAATCACGATGCCACTATTGAACGGGTAGATGAAAGCATACATCATTTTGATGATAAATGCCTGTCGCCGCTGTTTTTTGGCAAAGTAATTTCCGAGGTCGGAGAATTGCATGTAGGAAATTGAGATAGGTGGAAAGAAAAGTTGAGGATGTTGAGGATGTTGAGGAGTTGAGAACGTTGAGAAAACAGATATGTACATTCATTATCAGTACATTGCAAACTAAGTTATTTTGCGTATTTGAAGATTTGAGTATTCGATCAAATACCTGATTATCAAGTGTTTTAATCGAATACTCAAATACTCGCATCCTCAAGCATTTTAATTTACAATGTAATCAGTTCGTGCTATTTAAATTTCTCAACATTCTCACTCTTCAACATTCTCAACCCCTTCTTAAATCGGTAACGCCGCATAACGTTCAATAAACGCCTTCAATTCATCCACCATACCTGGCGAGCCGATGGCGATGGTGCCGCGCTGGTGGAGTTCCGTGGGCACCAGATCGAGGATACGTTTCAGTTGACTATTCATCGCTTTGCCGCCAGCCTGCTCCACGATAAGCGACAGGGGATTGCATTCGTACAATAAACGCAACTTGCCTTTCGGGTATTTACGCGTGCTGGGATATAGAAAAATGCCGCCCTGAATCAGGATGCGGTGAATATCACTGACCATCGAACCAATGTAGCGCAGGCCGTAATTTTGATCGGAACAGTGGTCAATATAGCGACGCATTTCCAAGTCAAATTTAGAATAATAACCCTGGTTGACCGAATATGTCTGGCCATTTTCCGGGATGCGCATATTGCGATGGCTAAGGCAAAACTCGCCGATACTTGGATCAAGCGTAAAGCCATTGACACCGCGTCCAGTGGTATAAACCAGGATAGTGGAGGTGCCATACAACACGTAGCCAGCGGCCACTTGTTTCGTACCGGCTTGCAGAAAATCGGCTTTAGTGGCTGGGCCAGAGGCTTCGCTTTCGCGGCGATAAATGGCAAATATGGTTCCTACGGATACATTTACGTCAATATTGGAAGAGCCGTCGAGCGGATCAAACATGACGATATACTGGCTGGTTTTAGAACCAACTGGCGGAATGTGGATGATGTCGTCGTTTTCCTCGGAGGCAATGGCGCAACATTCGCCGGAGTTTTTGAGGCATTCGATGAACTTTTCGTTGGCGAACACGTCGAGTTTCTGCTGGGTATCGCCGGAGGTATTTTCCGAACCGTCAGATACACCGAGAATATTGACCAGACCCGCTTTATTCACTTCGCGATTGACGATTTTAGCGGCTACGCCGATGTCGCGGAGCAGGCCAGTCAGTTCGCCGGTGGCGTATTCAAAATCCTTTTCAGAACGGATGATAAATTCGTCGAGGGTGACGATGCGATTGCCGGGAATGGCGACCGCGAGCGATGGACCCTGGTCGGCAACTTTTTTGTTGTTGGAGGACATTTTTGTCAAATAATTTGGTTGGTGTAGAGGTCGGGTGTACCCGAAACTCCGTTAAATGGTTAAGGCAGTGCCAAAATTAGAGAAAAATGGCCAATTGACCCGGTGGCGCGTTTCTTTCGGTGGAATGGGCAGAAATCGGCTTGCTGCATTGTTATTGTACAAGGGCAACCCTCTTGGTCGCCCATCTTTAAATCGAACCTGCAATATGCGTTTCCTGTCTTTTTTTCTATTGGTGATTACCTATTCTGCCTGTCGTCCATCCGAACCGGAAGTACTACTTTTGCCCACCAAAATTTGCATCAAAACGCAACACCATCACCAGCCCATTCCTCACGCCATAGTCTATGTGAAGTACAACGCCGATTCGTTCCCCGGTTATGACAAGCCGCCCAGCTATTACGATGCTTCCTTTCAGGCAGGGAATGATGCGCGGGCTTGCATTGCCCCGGTGCCGGAAGGTCGTCATTGGTTAGTGGCCTTTGGGTACGATAGTCTGTACTTTCCCCACTCCGTGTATGGCAGTTTGCGCGTGGATGTCTCGCTGCAGACGCGCCCCGTCGTGGATACTATTTTGTATATTTCGGAGTGAAAAGAGGATTGAGATGGTGGAAATTGTTGAAAAAAAAGGAGGACATAGAGCTTATTTCTCAGCAACTTCAACATTTTCTCAACCTTCTCAACCCATTTTTCCTTAACAATTTTGGCCGTACTTCTAATATTTACACCGCTGCCCAACCGTTTTGATCGCTGGTTGTTATGCCAAATAACTCATAACTTATAACTCATAACTTCTTTTGAAGCATCTCGCCTACCTCAAAAAATTTTTCTGGACTTATCGCTATCGTTTCTCCCTGGGCATTCTGTTTGTCGGGCTGGCCAACTTATTTCGGGTCTGGCAACCGCGCATGATTCGCCAGGCATTGGATACGGTCGTGGAGCGGGTGAAATATTACCAGGGCCACGGCGGCATCTCGACGCACCCCGAAGCATTCAGCGAACTGAGCCAACAAGTGGCATGGTTTGGTCTCGGCGTGATCGGGCTGGCCTTGTTGATGGGCCTGTTCATGTTTTTCATGCGCCAGACGGTGATTGTGATGAGCCGCCTGATCGAGTACGATATGCGCAAGGAAATCTTCGCGCACTACGAAACGCTCGACCTGGCTTTTTACAAACGTAACAGCACTGGCGACCTCATGTCGCGCATTTCGGAGGATGTCTCCAAAGTGCGGATGTTCCTCGGCCCCGCTATTTTGTACGGCCTCGATCTGTTCTTTTTGTTTTTTCTGACCATCGGTTCCATGCTGCACGTGAGCGTCAGCCTCACGCTTTGGTCGCTGCTGCCACTACCGTTTTTGAGCGTTTCCATTTATTGGGTCAGCACCCTCATCAACAAGCGCAGCGAAAAAATACAGCAACAACTGGCCACATTAACTGGTACAGCACAGGAAGTGTACAGCGGTATTCGGGTGGTGAAAAGCTATGTCCAGGAGCAAGCAATGGGACGCTGGTTTGCCGATCAGAGCGAAGAATTCCGGCGTAAATCCCTGGAACTCATTCGTATAGACTCGTTTTTCTTTCCCCTCATGTCGCTGCTGATCGGTATCAGCACCATCATCACGGTGTACGTGGGCGGCTTGCAAGTAGTAGCGGGTCAGATCACGCCGGGCAACATCGCGGAGTTCGTTATTTATATTAATATGCTGACTTGGCCCGTGACAGCGATCGGCTGGATTGCTTCGTTGACGCAACAGGCGGCGGCCAGCCAGAAGCGGATCAACGAATTTTTGAAAACCCAGCCGTCCATCGTTAGCCCATTATCTGCCCATGGCCAGGTTCCATCGGTCGCGCCTTTGAAAGGCCATATTGTCTTTGAAAATGTCAGTTTTACCTATCCCGACACGGGAATTATGGCCTTGGAAAATGTAAACTTCGAGGTGCTACCCGGCCAGAAAATGGCTATTATCGGGCGGACGGGCAGCGGCAAAACCACCATCGCCGACTTGCTGGTGCGCATGTACGACGTGACTTCCGGTCGTATTCTGGTGGATGGGCGCGACGTTCGCGAGCATGATCTGGCCAATTTGCGCCGCCGCTTTGGCTATGTACCACAAGATGTATTTTTATTTTCCGACACCATTTTGGCCAATATTTCCTTCGGAAATGCCGACCTGATGCGCCCGGAAGCGGAATTTTATGCTAAAAGTGCCGCCGTACACGAAGAAATCATGGGCTTGCCGAACGGCTACGAAACTATGGTCGGCGAACGCGGTGTTACCCTTTCTGGTGGTCAAAAGCAACGCGTAAGTATTGCCCGCGCCTTCGCCAAAAAGCCCGACATCATCTTGCTCGATGACTGTCTCTCGGCGGTAGACACGAACACTGAAAGCCGCATTCTTGGCTATCTCGACCAGGCATTAGCCGCTAAAACAGCCATTATTATTACCCACCGTATTTACGGAATGCTGCAATTTGATAAGATCATCGTGTTGGAAGACCACACGGTTGGTCAGATAGGCACCCACGAGCAATTGCTGGCGCGGGGCGGTTATTATGCGGAATTGTTTGAGCGGCAGATGGCGGGCGAGCCAGCGGAATAAGGAAAAATGGCAATTTGCCAATGGCATGCAGTGACATCCCGGTTTTATTGGGAAGGCAAAAACCAATGAAAATTATTCTCGATAACCATTCACCACTAATCGGTAACTACTTGGCATGAAAAGTATTTGGGTGTTTTTGAGCGTAATAATGCTCCCGTTGGCTGGACGGGCACAGGTCAATTTTACTTCTTCCAATTTACCGATTGTCCTGATTCAAACCAACGGACAGGAAATCCCCGACGAGCCAAAAATAATGGCCACCATGCAGGTCATTGATAATGGCCCCGGCCAGATCAACCACCTCACCGATACGCCTAATGACTATTCAGGTCTTATCGGCATCGAACGCCGGGGCAGTACCTCCCAAGACCTCAGCGAGAAAAAGCCTTACGCCATCGAAACCCGTCAGGCGGATAGCAGCGATTTGAAGTTTCCATTATTGGGTATGCCTGCGGAATCTGACTGGGCATTTTTGGCTCCTTACAGCGACAAATCCCTCCTGCGTGATGCGCTGGCCCTGGAACTGGCGCGGGAAATCATGCCCTGGGCTTCGCGTACCCGCTTCGTGGAAGTCGTGCTAAATGGCGGCTATCGCGGTATTTATATGGTGACGGAAAAGATCAAACGAGCCGAAGAACGAGTAAATATCGAGAAACTGAAAAGCACTGATGTAGCGGGCGATGCGCTCACCGGCGGCTACATTATCAAAATGGACAAGACCACGGGGGCTGTGACCGATGGCTGGACCTCGCCGTTTCCACCTATTATAGGTCAGCCACAAACTACCTACTATCAATACGATTACCCGAAACCGGAAGATATTACTCCCGTACAAAAGCAGTATATAAAACAGTGGGTGACGAATTTTGAGATCATGGCCCAGGGTCCGAATTTTGGAAACCCGGTTATTGGCTACCCAAAATATCTGGATGTGGCCTCGTTTGTGGACTTTGTGCTGATCAATGAAATGTCCAAAAATGTGGACGCTTACCGGCTGAGCACTTATTTCTGGAAAGACCGCGACAGCGTAGACCCGCGCCTACACGCCGGGCCGGTCTGGGATTTTAATATCGCCTTCGGCAATGCCGACTACTGTGGCGGCAACGATTACACCGGCTGGGCCATTAATTTCAACCAAATTTGTCCACAAGACTACTGGGTAATCCATTTTTGGTGGACCAAACTTTGGCAGGATCCAAACTTTCGCTCCCAAGTCCGTAGTCGTTGGCAGCAGTTGCGTACCGACATATTTAGCGATAATCACATCACGGGCCAAATAGATTCCATGACCACGCTGTTAGAATCGGCGCAAGTGCGCAACTTCCAGCAATGGCCCATTTTGAACGAATATACCTGGCCCAATCCGTTTTGCTGCGGCCCCTATAGTGCACACACCGCTTACCTCCGTGCGTGGGTACTCAATCGCCTGCACTGGATGGATGGCGCCCTGCAAGGTTTTCCCGTCGCGGTGAACGAGCCGCAGAGCGTTTTACCAGCCATCATTTCGCCCAATCCTTCTTACGGCACAGTAACCTTCCAATACCAGGTGCAGCAGAGTGGCCCGGCACTCATTCAAGTATTCGACCAGCTGGGGCGGCAAGTGGGGGAATGGAAAGACCAGCTGCAAAAGGGGGAGAATCAATCTAACTGGAAGTATACGTTGCCTTCGGGCGTGTATTTTTTCACGGTCAAGGTCAATGGAAAGCTGGAGGCTACTGGGCGATTTTTAGTGGGAGAGAAGTAGCTGAAAATTTATTTATCAACACACCCTCACCATTGCGTGCTTTCTTGCGTAAACAGATTTTAGGCGGTAGAACTTCCTCTATTCCTTCAATCTTTCCAATGAAAAATTTCTTCTATTTACTGTTGCTGGGCTGCTGCCTTATAGCCTTGCCTTTGCGTAGCCAAAACTTTTCCTGGCAACAACTAGGTGGTCCTTTTGGTGGTGGCAGTAAAGTCTATGCGGGCAAACAGGGGTTTCTATTTATGATTTTCCAAGACAATGTCTTGTATCGCTCTGGTGATAATGGAGACAGTTGGCAAAAGATGCCGCCTACGCCTGCCAATATCTGGTACTGGCCGTTGGTGGTAGCACCAGATGGCAATCTCTACGCCGGACAAAATGATAAACTCTATCGCTCCACCGACAATGGCGAAACCTGGAACCAAATCAGCACGATTTATCAGGATAAGATTACCGCCCTGCCCAGTGGTGAAATTCTGGTTAGTGATTCCGGTGAAATCAAACGTTCTACCGACAATGGGCAAAACTGGACTACAGTGTACAGTGGGCTGAATACTTCTGGAGGTTTTGCCTACGATCCTGCCACCGATGCGGTATACACTTGGCGAGGGTCTTTAGGTGCCGACAATTTGGCGAAGGTGATTCGCTCTACCGATCATGGCCAGACGTGGTCGGTAATCTTTACGCAAACTGGCGTCCAACCGTCTCAAATGGCTTTCGCGCCCAACGGTACTATATTTATTGGATCAATAGATTTAATATGGCGCTCCACTAATAATGGTACTAGCTGGACAAGCATAAATCCGGCACTGAGCAACTCTCTTGCAGATGTGCAGATTGCTGCGCTTGCAACAGGACGTTTATTGGCTTTCTCAAATTTTCGATCAAAATATTCCGATGATAATGGGGATACTTGGCAAGTGTTCGCAGATAACGTTGGTAACCCTTTTTCTGACTTTACCGTTTTGTCAGACGGGACATTGTTTGCCTTACGCAATAGTCACGATGGCAGTTTACATCGTTCAACCGACAATGGTACTACTTGGACTTTTTCGGCAAACGGTATTTTACATTCTTTCGTTACTACTTTGCAACATATAGATGAGACGCATATGTTAGCTTTGACTTGGGATGGATTGTTTTATAGTAAAGATAGCGGAGACTCTTGGAAGTTAGTTTGGAGTGAGATTACTGCTGGAAACAGTTTTGTTATTGGCGAAGGGCATGGATTAAGCATTGGGCCTGATGGTGCCTGGTATCTTTGGAATGATTTTAATTTGATTAAGTTTACTAACGAAGGTCAGCAACACACTTTATTAAATGTACCTATTCCGCATTTATATGATTATAATGGGCTGTGGGCTAATCCTTATCAAAATGGAGTAGTATATTTATCTACTTGGGATGGTCATTATCGTTCTGTTGATGGTGGTGAAAATTGGGTCTTTGTTAATTCTTTTGATATGAACGGCCTTGCGTTTTTATCAGACGGTAGTCTATTGGCCAACAATCCAAGTATGCACAAATCAGTTGATGGTGGTAATACATGGATACCTTTTTCTGACTATTTGCTTTACTCTATTAGCCCAACTGGTGGTTTATATGCAGTTGATAACACCGCATCAATACTCTATTATTCCCCTGATAATGGGTTCACTTGGGATTCTATAACAAGGGACCTTCCAACTCAATGGCCTGGCAAAATGATTATAAATTCCTCCGGCTATATGTATGTTTTTAATAATCTAAATAGCACAGTCTATCGTTCAGTGGATCACGGTTTAACCTTTAATCCTTTACCACAAGCATCCGAAGAAAATATTGTTTACTACGATCAAATTAGTCTTAATTCGTCCCAATACCTCTTTCAAAAAACGCGCAATAATGGTATTTATCGCACCACCAACCCTACTACCCAGGTAAAACTCCTCACTGGCAGTATTTTCCGTGATATTAATGATGATTGCGCACTAGCCAATCCAGATACGCTTTATCCCGGTCGTTTATTGAAGGCTACCAAAAATAGCGAAGTAGTCTATGGCTATACTAATCCGGCGGGGCACTATATCCTTCCTGTTAATACAGGCAATTATCAACTTAAAATAGAAACACCCAACGATTACTGGGCCAGTTGTAATGGAGCAGTTAATATTCCTAGTAATAATGCTATTGGCATAATAGACTCTGCCGATGTGGGTTTGAAAGTAGTGACCGAATGTCCCTACGCAGAGGTGAATATTACGGCACCTTTTTTGCGTCGCTGCTTTCCCGGTCAGGTGTATGTGCATTATCGCAACACTGGAACAATCCCAGCCCAGGATGCTTATCTGGAAATTACAATAGATTCTTCCTTAATTTTCAATAGTGCTTCTTTGCCTGTCGCAGTTCAAAATGGCGCGACTTACAAATTTCTATTAGGCAATTTAGCAGTAGATCAAAAGGGTGTACTAATACTCCATTGCACCCCTTCTTGCGACGCGCCCCTGGGATATACGCACTGCCTGAAAGCACATATTTTCCCCGATGAACTTTGTCCGGCACTTAATACACCCCATCTCCGCACCAGTGCGACTTGCCTTGGTGATTCGCTTCAATTGCGTATTGAGAATGTTGGTACGGCAAACATGAGCGCGCCACAATCCTGGTACGCCCTCGATCCCAATGATTTTCAGCCGCCATATAATATGCTGGCTAATGGCGAAATACAATTGCCCGCCGGAGGAAGTTTTGTGACCAGTCTGCCCGCGATCTATCCGACCATTGATTTTGTAGCGCGACAAGATCCTCAATATCCTTTTAATACAAATTCTACGACAATTATTCGCGGTTGTGCGCCGGACAGCAATGACCCGCTTAGTATTGTCAATGAAGATGAGGAAGGCCCTTCTACCGATGTATTTTGCCAACAAAACATCGGGGCGCACGATCCCAATGAGAAGATTGGCTTCCCGGCGGGCCTCACCGATCAAGGCTTTATTGAGCAGGAACAGTCGCTCCAATACTTAATTCGTTTCCAGAATACTGGTACCGATACTGCTTTCAATATTACTGTCCGCGATACTTTATCAGTACTGCTTGATCCGGCTAGTGTGGAAATACTGGCCAGTAGTAGCCCTTGTCAACTGCGCCTGACGCCAAGCGGGGTGTTGCTATATAGTTTTGAAAATATCTTGCTACCCGATTCTAATATCAATGAGCCCGCTTCGCATGGTTTCGTCCAATTCCGCATTCGGCAACAACCAGACAATCCATTTGGCTCGGCTATTCACAATCGCGCGGCTATCTACTTCGATTATAATGCGCCAGTGCTGACCAATACGACGCTACATACGGTGGGCATTCCGGTGGTGACGGCTATAAAACAACCGATAATGCCTTTGGCAACAGTGCAATGTTCGCCCAATCCGTTTCATACAACGACGATACTGACTTTGAAAAATGCCCCGTCGATACCAGGTGGTTTTCTATTGGAACTCTTCGACACAGCAGGCAAACAGCAACGCCAATGGAAATTTAATGGCGAACAATTCACCTTACAGCGGGGCGATTTGCCGAACGGCATGTATAATTATGTGGTAAAAATGGCGGATGGGAAAATCGTGGGAAGCGGTAGCGTAGTGGTGCAGTAAAGTAATATGTACCGTCGAACCCCTGTTCAACGGAAAAGCCTATTGCACATTATATTAGCTCAAATCAGTTTTTATGGATAGCCATTTTTACCGCTACACAGCGGGGAGACTGGCTATTTATTTGACTTCCAACTTTACTACTGTTTTTTCAAGGTCAATATGGGAAGCAGAGATTACTGGTCGGTTTTGGTGGATAGAAGTAAAATTTACTCCTAATTTACTCCAAAATCGTCGCCTACCTTTGCCAAGTGAAAATTTTGCTGATCGAAGATGAGCCTGCGTTGGCAGCCTCTATGCAGGAATTTCTGCTCGCCGAAGGCTATTTAGTAGAATACGCTGCCGACTTTCCCGCCGCCAAGGAGAAAGTGGCCCTCTATGAATATGATTGCCTGGTGGTAGATATTAATCTGCCTGGCGGTAGCGGATTGGATGTACTGCGCCAGCTAAAAAAACATCATCCGACAACCGGCGTGATCATCGTCAGCGCCCGGAACGCCCTGGACGACCGCATCACTGGCCTCGATCTGGGTGCCGACGATTACTTGACCAAACCTTTCCACCTGCCCGAATTGAATGCTCGCCTGAAAGCCATCCTCCGGCGGCGGCAGTTTGGTGGCAACACCGACATTACGTTTGGCGATTTAAAGGTCAACCCGGACCGGCGTGAAGTGAGCGTGCTGGGGCAACCGCTCGATCTTACGCCGAAAGAATACGATTTGCTGCTCTATTTTTTAGCCAATCAACACCGTGTGCTGCGTCGGGAAATTATCGCCGAACATCTGCTCGGCGACGATGTAGATCAGATGGACGATTTCAATTTCATCTATTCGCACGTCAAGAATTTGCGCAAAAAACTACTTGCTCAGGGCTGCGCCGACTATATCCGCATGGTGTATGGTATTGGCTACAAATTTACCGACCGCAAGCTATGAAGAAACTCTTGCAACGCACCCAACGCCTGTTTTTACAAGTAGCTGCACCAGTGTTTTTAGTAGCAGGAGTGGCTATGTTTTTTGCGTTGGAATGGTCGCTCCAACATTTTGCGGAGGAAAAAATGCGCAATGCCAAGCAGGAAATTGAATTCTACATCTTGCTGCATGGTACCCTGCCCGCTTTTTTCCAAAGTATAGATAATCGCCTTTATAGTAACTTACTGCCGGACGGGACAATCCTGCCAACTACACTTTCCGATACCCTGCTGCTCAACCCGCTGGAAAACGAAATAGAGCCGTTTCTACAATTGACGTTTCCCGTAAAAATGCATGGCCAAGTGTGGCAAGTGACTTTGTTGCAAAGTTCAGTGGAGCACGAAGATATTGCAGCGACGGTAGCCGGACTGCTGGTGGCCCTGTTTGTCTTGTTATTTGGTATTTTGTTGTGGGTCAATCGCTCGGTTTCGCGGCGGGTCTGGCAACCTTTTTTCCAGGTACTCGACCGGATGCACCAATTTAGACTCGCCGATCCGACACCGCTTCATTTGCCGGATTCCTCGGTCGCCGAATTCCACGAATTGCATCGCACCTTAGAAGAACTGGTGGAAAAAGTGCAGCGCGATTTTCGTACTGTAAAACAGTTCACCGAGAATGCCAGCCACGAATTGCAAACCCCGCTCGCCGTGATTCAAAACAAAATAGACGCTTTGTTGCAAGACGAAACATTATCTGAATCGCAAATGCAACAGCTTGTCTTGATTGCCCAGAACACCCGGCGTATGGCGCGGCTAAATCAAACCCTGCTATTATTAGTCAAAATAGAAAACGATCAATTTACTACCCAAGATCAGCTTGATTTAAAACCTTTATTAGAAAAAAGGCTGCGCTGGCTGGAAGATTTCTTCCTGGAAAAGCAATTAGTATTACAAACTGATCTTGAGTCAGTCATTATTAATATAAATCCCATCATCGCCGAAACGCTAGTAACCAATTTGCTCACGAATGCCGTAAAGCACAATATTTTTAATGGTCAAATAGAAATTCTATTAACTGCCAATGAACTAACTATTGCGAACACTGCAAAACTACCCACTGCTTCGCCTGAAAAACTATTGGAACGTTTTGCGCGGGGCACTACTTCTAATGAAGGCTTAGGCCTGGGTTTGTCTATGGTCCAGGAAATCTGTGAAAAGAACGGTTTTTTACTAAAACTCGATTTCAGTCGCGATATTTGGACTACTTCTATCTACTTCCCTCGTAATTGAGATCTCCAATTTTCCTCCAAAATCAGATTTGACCTTTGTCGTAAAAGGGAACATTTGATTAGTAAATCCAGGAACTTTATGATGAAGTACTTTGCAATAATTGCCCTGTTACTGGGAGCAAGCCAGCCTTTTTTTCTTAAAACATTACTATAAATGGTTACGTTCGCGATGCTATAAATAGTGAACCGCTCACTGGCGCAACTGTCTCTATTCCAAAATTGAAATCTGGTACGACGTTGTCCCATATTTTCACCTAACATGGTAAGAAGGTCAAAGAAGCGGCTCGTATCCAGCGCGCCGATGACTGCATGGTATAGGAGGCTGAGGTGAGGCGCAAAGATTCGCTATTTGGTGCCTCTGGCAAAATGCTGCGTTGAGGCAGCCTTGTGTTGGGTTTTTAAGGTATTCATCCACCCTTTAAAACCCGTCCTTTGCTGCTACAAATTCGTCATTGACTGAAAAAATTGGCTCTGTATGGCACGATTCCTTACGTTTGCCTCGGCTACCAGCCGATCACATCAATATTTTTCAGGATGAACAAATTAACCTTGCTGTTGCTGCTCTCCGTGGCGACGATGACCTACGCTCAGAGACCCGCACCGGATACCGCCAAAGTGGTTTCTCCTTATAACCAGCGTGAACTGTTTGATCCGCTGTTCAATTATACGCTGCTGACCAGTACCCGCAGCGGCACGGGCGCGCCTGGGGCCGCTTATTGGCAGAATATGGCCAATTATAACATCAATGCTCGCCTTGATGAGACTACTGATGCGATTAGCGGCGACGTGCAGATTGACTACATCAATAATTCGCCGGATCAATTGCCTTTTTTGTGGTTGCAACTCGATCAAAATCTGTTCAAACAAGATTCACGGGCGGCATTCACCGATGGCAAGGATGGCGCATCGGGTTTCAAGGGCGGTTACGATATTCAGTCGGTGATGGTGGAACAGGATGGCAAAAAAGTCACCGCCAAATTTGAGATCGCGGACACCCGAATGCAAATCCGGCTCAACCAGGCGGTGGCTCCCAAAGGCGGTAAAATCAAGATTTTTATTACCTATAATTTCAAAATCCATGATGGCCAGTCCATGCGCATGGGCCAGATGGATACGCCCAATGGCCGCATTTATGAAGTGGCACAGTGGTATCCCCGGATGTGTGTGTACGATGACCTGGAAGGCTGGAACGTGCTGCCTTATTTGGGGTCGGGCGAGTTTTATCTGGAATATGGCGATCTGGATTACACAGTAAATGTACCGGCAAGTTTCATCGTCGTAGGTTCCGGGGAATTACTCAATCCCAATGAAGTGTATACCGCCGAGCAAAATCGCCGCCTCAAAGCCGCCGCCGAAAGCGACAAAACGGTAATGATTCGTAGCAAAGAAGAAGTCACCCGTCCCGATTCGCGCCCCGGCAAAGACGGTCGTCTCTCTTGGCATTTCCGCTGTAAAAACGCCCGCGACGTGGCTTGGGGTGCTTCCAAAGCCTTCGTGATTGATGCCGCCCGTATCAATTTGCCCAGTGGCAAAAAAGCGTTGGCGATGTCGGCTTATCCCGTGGAGAGTGCGCAAGATTCTATGTGGAATCGCGCGACGGAATACGTGAAGGGTGCTATCGAATTTTACTCTCAATACATTTATGAATACTCTTATCCCGTGGCCGTGAATGTGGCCGGGGCGGAGTATGGTATGGAATATCCCGGACTGGTTTTCTGTTATCATGGTGCGAAAAAAGGTCGGCTGTGGGGCGTGACCAGCCACGAATTTGGACATAACTGGTTTCCGATGATTGTCGGCAGCAACGAGCGCAAATTCGCCTGGATGGATGAAGGTTTTAATACTTTTATCAACGGCCTGGCGAATAAAGCCTTTAATAAAGGGGAATACGATGATGGCCCGCAAGATATGCACCAGGCGGCCATCCATCTGTTTCCCAAGGATGCCGATCCAATTATGACTATTCCCGACGTGATATTGCCCCGCCACCTTGGGTTAGAAGCTTATGCTAAACCGGGAGCTGGCCTAGCTCTGTTGCGTAACACCATCCTTGGCCCGGAGCGATTTGACTATGCTTTTCGTACTTATGTCCAACGGTGGGCGTTCAAGCATCCCACGCCTTTCGATTTTTTCAAAACTATAGAAGATGGAGCGGGCGAAGACCTGGGCTGGTACTGGAAAGCATGGTTTTATGAAACCTGGACTTTTGACTTAGGCGTTACCAGCGTGACTTATAAGGATAATGATTCTGCCAAAGGGGCACAAATCGTCCTCGAACTCCACCAGAAAATGGCTTTACCCGTGGATGTTGACATTGTTTATGCCGACAACACCAAGCAGCGGATCAAATTGCCGGTGGAAGTGTGGCAGCACGGCGCAAAATGGACGTTGCAACTCGAATCTACCAAGGCCATCACCTCGGTAATGACTGACCCCGATCACGTGCTGCCGGACAATAATGCCGGAAATGATGGGTGGAAAGATAAGCCGTGAGGACTAAGCACCTTTTAAAATGAGTATTTGAAGATTTGAGTATTCGATCAAAGCAACTGATTATCAGGTAATTGATCGAATACTCGAATACTCGTATCCTCAACATTAATCACCAATTTTCACTTCTACCAGTCCTTTTTCACCCGCGAGGGCCGATTCGGAGCCGCCAACTGGCGATATTCCTGGGCGTTTTGTTGCTCCTGACGAGTCACACGCGTTTCCAGTAAAGCACGGGCCGATTCGGGGGTAAGTCCGCCGGTGGGTACTTCGCGTTTTTGCAGTGGAGTGGCCTGATCAAGGTAATTATTGCGCGGATGTTGCTTTGGCGGGGGCGGTGGAGGAGGGGGCGGCAATGGTGGTGGCGGTGGATCCTGTTGCTCCCGCAGTTTCTTTTTGGCAATCTGCAAATTCTTTTTGGCATCGGGCTGGTTCGGCTGGCGGCGCAGACTGTTTTCGTAGGCTTCGATAGCCTCGGCGTATTTGCTGTCGCGCAGGTAGGCGTTGCCCATATTACAGAGCGCGCTGGCTTTAGCGGGCGCCGTGGCAGCGGTGCGGGAAGCATTCTGATATAGAGTAGCCGCCTCGGCGTATTTGCCCTGCTGGTAGGCGGCGTTGCCTGCATTGTAAGACGCTACGGGACCGGCCACGGCTTCGCGATAAGCAGCTTCGGCCTGGCTGTACTCTTTTTTGTCGTACAAGCGGTCCCCTTTGCGGAGCGGACTATTCTGGGCGTTTATGATCGGCAAAAAACCAATTATAATTAGCCCGGAAAAAATTATATGTCTTTTAAAATCAATCATTTATGATAAAAGTTTAATGTTGATTTTTTGTAAAACATCAAAAATCAACATTCATGTAATCAACATTCATCAATCAATTTTAAAATTTACTTCGCCAGTTCCTCTCCGGGCTTCCGCTTATTTCGCCACCACATCAGTTGTTCCATCGCCAAAAACAGCAGCAGCGGCACCAGCAACCATTGAAAATACGAGACATATTCGGTCTGCACCTGGGCTTCCACGGCACTTTTTTGCAGACGGTCTATTTGCGCTTTCAGCGTGCTGATCGTTTCGGAATCATTGATCGCGAGGCTCACCCCGCCGCCCGCCTGGGCCAGTTCGCGCAGAAAAGGTTCGTTCAAACTGGTGCGAATAGTCTGACCAGTGTAGTCACGCTGAAAGCCGCCATTCGCTGCCGGGATGGTCGCGCCGCCCGCTGTACCCACGCCGACCGTGTGAATGACCATACCATCTGCTTTGGCTTCGCGCGCCCGTTGCAGGGCTTTCTCCTCATGGTCTTCTCCGTCGGTGATGAGGATTAATCCCCTGCCTGCCAGTGCATTAGACTCGAACAGGCGTTGGGCCAGATCAATGGCCGTGGCCATATCCGTGCCCTGGTCGGTCACGAAATTGGGATTGGCATTGCGTACAAAGAGTAGCAGCGATTGATAGTCCGTCGAGAGTGGCATTTGCGGATAAGCATCGCCTGCAAAAAAGATCAGTCCAATGCGTTCCCCTTCCAGGGCCTGCACCAGTTTTTCGATAAATTGTTTGGCTTGCGCCAATCGGCTGGGACTTACGTCTTTGGCCAGCATACTGGTCGAAATATCCAGCGCGATCAGCACATCCGCACTTTCGCGGCTTTTCCCATCACGCTGTACGGCGTGCACCGGGTTGGCAATGGCCAAAGCGACCAACGCCAGCGACGCTGCGAAAAGCAGGTTTTTGAACCAAAATCGCCGTTCCGAAAAACCCAGCAGTAGTCGCTGCGCCAGTTGCGGCGATCCCAATCGCTTCAATTTCCGCTGCCGCCACTGCCAATAGACCAGCAGCAACAAGGCCTGCAACGCCAGGCCCCACAACAGGTGCAACAAAATGGGATTTTCAAAACGAAGCATTTCTTAACTATGAACTATGAACTATAAAGTATGAACTCTAACTTATGATGGTGAACACTTTATAGTTCATCCATCATAGTTCATAGTTTCACACCGTTATTACGCGCAACGGACCCCAACGCAGCAGCATTTCCAGCACCAACAGGCAAAAAGCAATATTGAGAAACCAGAAAAACATCTCGGTGATGTGTTTCAGCGTGGTGGTCGTGATTTTGGTTTTTTCCAAACCCTCTATTTCTGCATAAATGGCCTGCAAATCCTGCGGTGTCTCCGCCCGATAAAATTTGCCGCCCGTCAATGTAGCCACATCTACCAGCAGTTGCGTATCGAAGTGCATGGTACGCGGCGCGAAGGCGAAAGAACCATCGTCGCGTTGGTAAGTGGGCGACTGCACTACGCCCTCCGAACCGATGCCGACGGTATACACCCGCACCCCGAGCGTCTTGGCAATCTCCGCCGCCCGAATCGGGCCGATGTCGCCCGCGTTGTTCTCGCCATCGGTAATCAGGATGACGACTTTGCTTTTGGCCTCGCTGTCTTTGAGGTGATTGACTGCCGTAGCCAGCCCCATGCCAATCGCCGTACCGTCTTTTAAGCGACCGACTTGCAGGTTATTGATAAAGGCTTGTAGAATGCGGCGGTCGTTGGTGAGCGGACATTGGGTAAAAGCACCACCAGAAAAAACGACCAATCCCAAACGATCATACGGGCGACGGCTGGCAAAGTCATTGGCCATTTGCTTGGCTACCGTAAGGCGGTCGGGCTTGAAATCCTGGGTCAGCATGCTCGGCGAAATATCCATCGTGAGCAGAATGTCTACTGCTTCGGCCTCCGTCTTTTCTTCTTGCCAAAGTCGCTGCGGACGCGCCAAAGCAATGATAATCAAGGCCATCGCTGCCCAACGCAGCACTTGGATCCAACTCCTGGCGTACACCACCCAAGTCTTAACTCCCGTCATGGCCGACTGCCGCGATACTTGCAACGTGACGTGGCGCTTTGGCTCCACCCGCCGATACCAGTACATCATGGCAGGCAGGAGAAGAAGTAGGAGCAGCCAGTATGGTTGGGCTAGGGTCATGAAGTGCAGGTTTGCTGTAGCGGCGGGTTCAGCCGCCGTCATCGTGCGCGGCGGCTGAACCCGCCGCTACAGGTATGAACGGCAAAAGTCGGTTTTTGTGGCGAAGGAGAGAAATAAAACAAAGGTTGAAAAAATCGCACCTTTTCGTTTCTTCGCATTTTCTCTCTCACCCTAACTTCCTCCACCATTTATCGCCTCCAATAATATGGCTAAACTCGAAGAGCAACTCAAGGCGGCCATCCTGAAAATGCCCGTAAAGGAGAAAGACAAACTCCTGCTGCGGCTGGCGGCTAAAGACGACAAATTGCTGCGCCGACTCACCTTCGAGCTGCTCGAAAGCGGCGAAACCCGCGATAGTCGAGCCGACGAACTGCGCGAACTGATGCAAAAAAACCTGCTCGAACTGCCCGTCAAGGACATGACGCCCGGCTACCTGCTGATGTATTTCCGTCATTGGAATGCTCGTATTGTAGAGCACGTACAGGCTACCAAAGACAAGCCGGGCGAAGTGATTCTCACCGTTTTTATGCTCGCCGAAGCCTTCCGTGTTCTTGGCACCATGCTGCGTCGTTTTCCGGATCGCCGCAGCGATACCCTCGCGCCCTACGTGGTGCGTCGCACTAAGACGCTGCTCGGCAAAGCCGAAAAACTTCACGAGGATTATTTCATCGAATTTCGTCGTGATTTGAATGAAGTGCTACTTTTTCTGTGGGATTTCCGACCGACCGCTCAGCTCGCTAAAAATGAAGGTTTGCCTAAACGTTGGGAGATGTAACCGCAAACCTTTACCATCTCCCGACAACCAATCGGGACACGCGAGCGTCAATGCGTTATCTTTGCGCACAAAAACGACTCGTCATGTTCTGTTCTTTTACCCGTTTTTTTCCACTTCTTGCCCTTTTGCTATTCAGCCTGGCCGCCTGTGACCGCCAGATTGCTATTCCCAAGTCGCAAGCTGCCGAGCAGTATGCCTATTTCCCGCTCGAAATGGGGAAATACGTCGTGTATGCCGTGGACAGTATAGTGTACGACTTTTCGGCGAATGGCGGTATCGTGCAGGATTCCTCCCACACGCTGGTGAAAGAATTAGTAGGCGATACGCTGCGCAATAGTACGGGTCAATTGATTTATAAGATCGAACGCTACGAACGTGCGAGCGACACCAGTGCCTGGGAATTGCGCAGCATCACCAGTGCCGAGCGCACCGCCAGTCAGGCTATTCGTACGGAGAATAATTTTCCGTTTTTGAAACTGATTTTCCCGATGGATAAGCGCAGCGAGTGGGACGGGAATTTGTGGCTGGATGTAAATCGCGAGATCGAAATAGCAGGCGAGCGGATGCGACCCTTCACCAACTGGAATTATGAGGTGGACTCGATTGACGTACCTAATCAGATCGGGCAATTTGCTTTTGATTCGGTGCTGGTAGTGACTGAAGCCGACGATAATAACGTGATTGAGCGGCGTTTATCTCGCGTCAAATATGCGAAGCACGTCGGGGTAGTTTGGCGCGAACAACTCATTCTCGATTCGCAGTATTGCAATCAATCACCGCCTCCCGACGATTGTACTACCAAGCCCTGGCTCGAAAAAGCGGAAAAAGGCTATGTACTGCGGCAAGTGGTGCTGGAATTTAACTGATTTTGAAGATTTGAGGATACGAGTATCTGATCAAATCCTCGCATCCTCAAATCTTCAACTCCTCCAACAATATGGCAGACCACATTTATATCAATATTGGCCACACCCGTAAAACCCACGGCGTGAATGGCGAAATGAAGATCAACATTGAAGAGCGTTATTTGGAAGATTTTCTGAAAAACGAGCGCATTTTCCTGGATGTGAAAGGAGTGAAAGTGCCCTATTTCGTGGCCAGTGTGCGTGGCAAAGGCGAACTAATTCTGCTTCTCGAAGAGGTAGAAAGCAAAGAAGCAGCTTTTGCCCTGCAATCGCGGGAAATTCACCTGCGGGAGCAAGACCTCATTCCCGATCATCAGCGGGAAATTGAAATCGAACTGGAAGAGGAACTCGAATATGCGCACGTAGCAGGTTTTCTGCTCACCGACCAGACGCTGGGCGAGATTGGCCTGGTCAAAGAAATACTGGATATGCCGCAGCAGGAAATGGCTTTTCTGGACTACAAAGGCCGCGAAGTACTCATTCCGCTTAATGCCCAGTTCATCGTTTCTATTGATGAAAAAAAACGGACGCTGCTCATGGATTTGCCGGGCGGACTGTTGGACTGAAAGGACCACAAGCAATTTGCAATAGGCAAAAAGTACAAATGCAAATCCTGCTCGATGTACCTTGACAATTATGGGGGAGGAAAAGGAGGGGCTTAGAAGGTTATTTTATTGTTTTTTTAACGAACATTTGAGAATTTATTAAAGAATAACCTTTTAGATCAAAGCGTTTTGAAAAGACTTCTCCAGTCGCTGGATTCAAAACCTTGCTCTTATGTACCATATCATCGAAAAAAATGAACGTCGCAATCGGCAAAATGCTTTTATGCTGGCCCTTGCGCTGCATTTGGCCTTGGGGGCTTTCATTTATTTCCAGGCTGGTGCAACAAAACCTGCCCCCAAAACGGACACCCCGCAGACAGTAACCAGCACCGCGCTCCCGAAAACCCGTCCGCTTATTCGACCTTAAAATACATACTGTAACGTTAGTTTAGCAATAAAACAAAGTGCCGCGCCCCAAGAAGGACGCGGCACTTATTGTTTGAGATCGAGTATTTAGGCAGCCAATATTATGAAACTTGTCTCTGGCCATTGCTTTACTGCTTCACCACCTTCATTGTCCGCACTTCCGTCCCTGTACTCACCTGTACCAAGTACACTCCGGCAGACAAACCGGACAAATCCAAAGGCAAGGTCCAGTCACCGGCTGGCTGGCGGTTATTTGTTTGCAGGATTTGGATACGACGACCCAGGCAATCAAATAAAGCTACGCTAAGTTGCTGTTCATCAGTCAGTTGGACATTTAGCCAGGCACGACCATTCGTAGGGTTAGGACTAACTTCCATGCGCAGCGCTTCCAGCGTCGGGTTATGGGTTCCCACCACCACTTCGTAAGGAGGCAGCACAATATCATCCACCCAGGCATGGTCGGAGCCGCCTATACCAACCTCGTCTTTTTCATAACTCCAGGTAAGTTTATGCAAACCGGCTGGTACTGGGTATGATACTTCTCCCCATGCCACTTCGCCGCTCCAACTTTCCACTTCCACATCGTCTATCAGAAAGCGCAAAAAATCGTAGTCTGCTTCAGAACTGACGCGCCGGGCAAAACCGATGGTGCCTTCGGCTAAAATGTTGAGCGTGAGGTTCATCACCGATTGCTGGTTATTAGCAATAGAGCCAGAACGCGAACTATATGCTCCCGTGTAAGCGATGGGCGACGTAATCACCCAGGGTTTGTTACCCTCAAAAGTCCACGGGTAGGAAGTAAAATTATGGGTCTCAAAGGTTTCCAAAATCGCATTGATCGTTAGCGGTCCGAAATCCTGCGCGGCTGCGTAAGGTTCAGCTTGCACGGCGTAGTGAAAATTAGCGAGCGCAGCCTGCGGGGCATTGGGCGCAACGGTTACGGTAAAAGTGGCATCGGCCTGACCAGTAAGGGCATCAATGTTGCCTAACACCACGGCGCTGCTGATAGTCAACCACGGCGAGTCAGTAGTCAGGGTTCCAGTAGCGATGGTACTTTGACTGTGGCCCACGTTCAGATTCTTAATCACGATGGTGGCCGTCTCGCCGCTTTCCAGGCGTTTATTGCCGTTGCCGCCAGTTGCGTCACTCAGTTGGTAGGTCGTGGTTTTGAGTAGTGGTGCCTGCAATTTCACCGGAATTACGGTTTCAAAAGTCTGGCCGTTGCTATATTCAATATGCAAATTGAAATTTACCACGTGTCCATCTACGATGTCATTTTCTACGGTAAAAGCAAAAGCGGCCGTTTTAGCCACCGCCTCATTTTGCGCAATATCACCAAATACCTCCGTTCCATCGGTGATAGTGACATTCGCATCAATGGTGGTAAGCGTGGCTGTAGCAGCGGTCGCCAATTCGAGACCAACGTTGGCTAATGTCACGTTAAAAGCTACCGTTTCGCCAAAATCGGCTTGCTGGTTATTATTGCCTAATACCGCATCATCCAGCATAACTGATTGATTTACAACAAAGGGACCGGAGGCAGGCGTAACCACCACCGTACCTTGATAAGGCACATAATTGAACTGGGTTACCGTTACGGTGATGTTGCCGACGTTGTTGAGCGGCACGAAATTGAGGCTGGCCACCCCGCCCGATACCACCCCTACAGCTAGGGTTTGGCCCTGCCAATATAGACTTACCAACGCACCTTCTATGGGGCTGTTTACGGTGAGACTGGTGGTACCAATGAACGTTGTTGGCACATGCGTAGCAGTTAACACCTGTGGTAAGCGAGTGCGCGGTACGGTGGTTGGGTCAGCAAACGCATTCCAGAAGTCGGCCATTAGTTCGCCACCTTCCGCATAAGCTGCGATCATTTTAGCATTACCGAAGGCCAGCATCGGACCGATACTTGGCGTTAAGGTTACGCCGTCAGCGTCAATCAGGTATTGATTCATACCATCCTGGCCTTCCATTGGCGGTGCCCAACTCTGGAAATCGCTGGAAAAGAAACCCGCAATCCCACCGCGCGCTTCGCCGGAAGTCTCATCGCCAGCGCGTTGCAAGGCCTCGCCCAGGCAGTCGCCACCGCTATTATTGGTGAAATTGCCAGCGCAACAAGCCACAGCAATCACGATGGGATAACGACCATGATTGCGCATGGTATTTGCCGCATCAACATCAAAATTGCCACTTACCAGACCTTGTTCCCAGCCGTGGCCGCAGTAATTGTAGAGGCCCACGCCACGGTTGTTCATTAAGTCCAATAGTTGGGCACTGGTCGGATTGCCAGCCTTATCGGCGGTTTCGTCGCCGGGGGTAGGGGAGATACCGCTCTGATTGCCATCATAGAATTCCCAGACTTTTTCATAGCCATCGGCTAAATGCTTGGTTTTCCATTCATTCCCTTGTTCGTAGTCGGCCTGGTTGTCATCGCCAATGCCTTGTCCTTGATCGGAAGTGGAAGCCATCGCCGTGCCGCACCAGTTTTGAGCGGGGTCTATCAGCGGATTTTTTTCGTATTCCAGATTGCGATTGACCATGATTTTCAACTGCCCCAAGGTGGAAGCGTTGAAGCGGCCCACGAAGACTTCGGGAAAGTGATCGGTGCCGTCCATGTAGCCAAAACAGTTGTCGCAGGAGTACTGGCTACCATCGGCGCGCAGTTCTGGTTCAATATCATTTTCGTCGCCCACCAGCAAAACATAACTAATACCTTCTTCTGTATAATGCTGTTGCACAACGTTATAGATGGCCGATGCCTGCGAAGAGCCGATTTCAGAAATTGGCACCACCGTAGTATAAATGCCCATTTGGCGTTTCCAAAGAATCAATGGTTCCAGATCGGCGAGGTATTCGTCTTTGGCAATCACCAGCATTCTTTCCGGGGCCGCATCGCTCCGACCCAGAAAACTGGCATCGTAATTCAGGAATAAATTTTGATAAATCTGCTCAAAAGCGCGGCTGCGATTCCGGGTTTTATTAGTCGTTATTTCATTTTCTCCACTACCACCCACGTGATACACGCGCACAGTCACATGGGTATAAATGCGCAATACTTTGCTGACCGGATTATACTGTACCGGGTACAGCCACACGGCTTGGCCACGGGCGTCGCGCATCACGAAAGGCTGTTGCAAATCGGCCAAACGACCGGGGAAGAACGCATCGTGTTCGTATACGGAACCAAATTCGTAGGGTATTTTAGCCGGATCAATGGTCCGTTTCAGATCGCCTTTGGAAGGGGCCACGGCCACGTTGGGGAAATCCTGGTATTCTGAATCCACGATTTCTACGGCCATGTTGCCGGTGCCGGGAATGAGCAGCGAGGTGGCAAATTTCGGTACATCGGGCGCGCCTTTTTGCAGCAGCGGTGTGCCTTTATCCATTGAAAGAATATAGGCCGGGCCTTGTGGCGTGGTCACGCTCAGGCGATCCACATCATTGAGCGAGAAGCGCAGGGTGGTTTCCGTTTTGGATTTGGCCAGCACCGATACGCGCGATTCGCTTTTGGCCTGGGCGACCACCGCCGTGATGGAAAGGCAGTAGAGGATGAATGTAATCAGATTTTTCATATAAAACAGCAGGTTGTTGAATGCGAAGGTGTTAGGCCCCCTCCTACTCCCCCCGTAATGGGGGGAGGGTAGATTGAGTCGGAATTGGGATTTGTGCTTTTTACTTATTGTTTTCCCGGTGAAAAATCGGGATGTCGCTACGCTCCATTTGCCTATTGCCTATTAATCACCACGCGCTGACTCTCTTTCCCCATTTGCAAAAAATACAATCCGGCGGGCCAATCAACGACGGAAACATTGGTTTGGGTGTGGGGTCTGATGTTTCCCTGCCAAACAATTTGCCCGCTTACATTAGACAAACGAGCGGAAGTGGCCATAGGATGCTGATAATCAATGACTAAGAGGTCGCGGGCAGGGTTGGGGAAAACATGTGTTTCGGTCGGTTCAATATTAGTGGTTGCCGTTACGCCAGCAGTAAACAAACTGAAATACAAGTCCAGAAAATTGGCAGAATTTTCCGCGTCCTGCACTCGAAACCAGCACCAGGCCGCGCCGGGCGTTGTTCCAGGCTGAACGATCAATTTCAGATAGGGCTGGATAGTATCGAACACCGGGTTCATCGTGCCGTTATGCGGTACGCCAACATAGCACGTACCATAGTCGCATAAATCCATGCTCCAACCTTCCGGCAGGCTCATTTCCAGTTGCCGCCATTTGAGGTGCAGCGTATCGCCAGAAGGGTTATTTAAGTACAAATAAATCTCGTTCGCCTGTTCCAATTCCACTTCCTGTGAAAGCAGCGAGGCCACCGTGGGTTGAAAAGTTTGTCCCAATAAGGAGGCGTACCCCGAGCAGGTAAGCAGAACGGCCAGCGCGCGGGAGAGGAAGTGTCGTGAAAATTTCAAAATGGAAAGGTTGATTTTAGTGGAACAAAGTACGGCATTTGAGAGAGTTTGCCGCCGTTCAAATGCCCATTTTGGATAAAGCCGGACAAAACCAGGACGAAAAGACGGCATAGATTTTTGATTGATGTGTTTTTCTCTCCTTTTCCATTAAAATTGACGGCAAATTTGGCGAAAGCGGTTGGCGGAAGGTGAAAAGCCTGCTTACCTTGCCCGAACAATTTCTACATTCAAAACAAACGAAACCATGTTCACAAGTATGCTCAAACACTGGTGGATGCTCGTCCTGCGCGGCCTGGTGTCCATTCTTTTTGCCGTGTTGGCCTTCACCCTGCCTGGACAAACTTTTGCCACTTTGGTGTTCATGCTCGGCATATTCATCCTGATTGATGGTTTGACGACCGTCGTGCTTGCCCTGCGTACCCGCGCCGACCACGGCGAATGGGTCGTCTTGCTGGAAGGTTTGCTGAGTGTTGGACTGGGGTTGGCTATGCTGTTTTATCCCAATGTAACCGCCGCACTACTGGTAACCTTTGTGGCTTTGTGGTGTCTGGTGACTGGCGTTTTTGAAATTTCTACCGCCATCCGACTCCGCGAGGAAATAGATAATGAGTGGATGTTGGGCGCAGCAGGCGTGGTTTCTATTGCGCTGGGCGTATTAATGCTAGTGCGTCCCGGTGCTGGAGCCGTTTCTATCGTCTGGTGGATTGGGATGTATGCGCTGTTTTTTGGCGTGCTGCTGGTCGCTTTGGGTTTAAAGTTGCGCGGCATTTACCAGCGAAGATTAAGCCCCCCCCTTACCCCCCCATAATGGGGGGAGTACATCGAGCAGAACTGCTGACTTGTTTGTTTTCCCTATGAAAAATCGGGGTCATTGCGTTCCATTTGCCCTTTGCTTTCTTGCCCTTTGCTCATTCACTTATGTATCTCCTCGGCTACGACCTCGGTTCTTCTTCCGTAAAAGCGGCCCTCGTCCGTGCCTCCGATGGCGCGACGGTGGGTACGGCGCATTACCCGGATACGGAAATGGCGATCCTGGCTCCGCAACCGGACTGGGCGGAACAAGAGCCGAAAACCTGGTGGGAAGCCGTTGGGCAAGTAACGCGACGACTATTAGCGACTACCAATATTGCTCCCGACAAAATCGCGGGCATCGGCATCGCCTATCAAATGCACGGTCTGGTGCTGCTGGATGCGCAAGGCGAGGTGTTGCGCCCAGCCATTATCTGGTGCGATAGTCGTGCGGTCAATAATGGCAATCAGGCATTTGCTGCGCTGGGGGCGCATTATTGTCTGGAACATTTGCTGCAATCGCCGGGCAATTTTACGGCTTCCAAACTGAACTGGGTACGCCAAAATGAGCCTGCCATTTTTGAAAAAATCCACAAATTCCTGCTGCCGGGCGACTACATCGCTTACCGAATGACGGGCGAAATGTGCACCACGGTGACGGGACTTTCGGAAGGTATTTGCTGGGATTTCAAAGAAAACAAGCCTGCGCAGTCGCTTTTAGATTATTACGGCATTCCCGAAAAAATGCTGCCCGAGGTGGTGCCAGTTTTTGCGCAGCAGGGAAAAATGACGGCAGAAGCGGCGGCTTACTTAGGTTTGGCAGCAGGTATTCCGGTTAGTTATCGGGCAGGCGATCAGCCCAATAATGCGCTCTCCCTCAACGTGTTGCGTCCCGGCGACGTAGCGGGCACAGGTGGCACTTCCGGCGTAGTTTATGCCGTCACCGATCAGCCGCGCCCCGATCTGGAAATGCGGGTCAATAGTTTCGCGCACGTCAATTACACGCCCGAACAGCCCTTGACGGGCGTGCTACTTTGCATCAATGGCTCCGGCAGTCAATACCGCTGGTTGCGCCAGATGTTGGGCGATCTGGATTATGCACAAATGGAACAACTCGCCGCCAACGCGCCCGTCGGAGCGGACGGGTTAATTATGTTACCCTTCGGAAATGGTGCAGAACGAATGCTCGGCAATCGTGCGCCGGGCGCAGAAATATTGGGGCTAAATTTCAATCGCCATAGCCGCGAACACCTGTGTCGGGCGGCCTTGGAAGGTATTGCGTTCTCCTTTCGTGTATGGCATGGAGGCGATGCGTGAGATCGGTCTTCCACTGAAAGTGCTGCGGGTGGGCAATGATAATTTATTTCAATCGGCTATTTTTTCTCACACCATCGCGACGCTCGTGGGCGTGGACATCGAAATGCTGAACACAAACGGCGCGGCGGGCGCGGCGAAGGGTGCGGGTGTTGGAGTGGGCGTTTTCGGCTCGGTGGAAGAAGCGATGGGAAGTGTGGAATTAGTGGGAAGGTATGGGCCTTTTGCGGAGCGGGGGATTTATGAAGAGGTATATAGTCGATGGAAAGGGGAATTGGCGAAGCAGGTTTCGTAAATTACCAGTTTAAAGTTTTGCGCCTTCAAATGAAACAGATTTCCTTTTTATTACTAACATCATTGTTTCTATGGTCAAATTGTAAACCAAATACAAAAAGCGCACCTGTATCAGATACAACCTCTACCAATGATTCAAGAGACACTTTAATTAATGTAATAGAAACTGATATTACAGACCGGGGCCTTACCTACCCCAAAGTCTGGTTTACTACAATTGTAGAGAATGCTTTATTACGTGATACGCCGAGTATTAAATCTGCATCTTCATGGGGTGTGCCGAAGGGAACAATTCTATTTTGGACGGGTATAGAGACTTCTTTTAAAGAATCAATACCAATTCGTGGAAAGTCGCAACCCTTGCCTTGGTTACAAGTTGATCTACAAAACGAGAGCCCAAATAATCCATGGATTTATGAAGGTTGCGTTGCGCCCCATGTTATTGATTGTGGTTCCTCATTGGATTCTGCTACGATTCTTATAAAACGTTGGTTAATTTTAGAAGAAGCAGATTCTACTACTTTTATTAAAGTTAGGAAAAAGGCCAAAGCGGATACTTTGCGTCATTTTTCTATCCCTGATCCTACTATTCCCAAGCGAGATTCTACTCCAATAAAAATTATGGTGAAGGGACGTGAGAAAATTATTCGTGATTATATGGGCGATGGAGAAGGATTCGAAGATTATACTCTTTTAGATAAAGAAAACGGTTGGTATATTATTGATGCGAACTATTGGGAATGGGTTGACTATTGGTTTATTAAAGCAACGGATGGTAAAGAATTTCATTCTCTGGGTAGTGGCGGAAGTATTCCTCTCTCTTCTCCCAGTAATCACTTTTGGGTTTTTCCATCTGCTCAGTCATATGGAGACATATTTAATACCGGAGGGCTGGAAATATTCGATTCTTATGCTATACGGTCCTTTGGTTTGCAACTTCCAGATAATAACTATGGGAGTGGTGATGTAGCAGATATTGTCTGGCAAACCGACGAGGTTTTATATTTTAAAACCTCTGATAACAATTACTTTAAAGTTGAATTAAAAGCAATTTTTGAATAAATTTAAACCCTGAATTTCTCGGCAATCTTCTATTAACAATCTAATCATTAATCATAATGCAAGCCACCTGCGAATACTTCCCCAACATCCCCAAAATCCAATACGAAGGCCCAAGAACCGATAACTTACTCGCTTTCCGCTGGTACAACGAAGACCAAATGGTTGGCGAAAAAACCATGCGCGACCACTTCAAATTCGCGGTAGCCTACTGGCATACGCTGACGGGTACGGGTGGCGATCCCTTCGGTCCCGGCACGAAGGCTTTTCCCTGGTTGTCGGCTACCGATCCGATGCAACAGGCGCGCGATAAAATGGACGCGGCCTTTGAGTTTATTAGTAAAATTGGCATTCCGTACTATTGTTTCCATGATTTTGATCTGGTGCAAGAGGGCGATACGCTGGCTGAAAGTGAACGCCGATTGGTAGAAATTACTGATTATGCATTAGAAAAACAAAAGGCTTCGGGCGTAAAACTGCTCTGGGGAACAGCCAATCTGTTCAGTCACCCGCGCTACATGAATGGTGCGGCGACTAATCCTGATTTCGAGGTGGTGGCTTATGCGGCGGCGCAGGTGAAAAATGCATTAGATGCAACGATCAAACTGGGCGGTGAAAACTACGTGTTCTGGGGTGGCCGCGAGGGCTATATGAGTTTGCTGAATACGAATCTGAAAAAGGAACTCGATCACATGGCGCAGTTCCTGCATTTGGCGAAGGATTATGCTCGTCAGCAGGGCTTTCAAGGAACATTTTTCATTGAGCCCAAGCCGATGGAGCCAATGAAGCATCAGTATGATTTTGATGCGGCGACTTGTATTGGATTTTTACGGGAATATGGTTTGGATCAAGATTTCAAACTAAATATTGAAGTAAATCACGCTACGCTGGCGCACCATACTTTCCAGCATGAATTGCAAGTCTCTGCCAACGCCGGGATGCTCGGTTCGATGGACGCCAATCGCGGCGACTACCAAAATGGCTGGGACACCGACCAGTTTCCCAATAATGTATACGAATTGACGGAAGCCATGCTGGTCGTTTTAGAAGCGGGCGGTTTGCAGGGCGGCGGCGTCAATTTTGATGCAAAAACGCGCCGCAATTCCACCGATTTGGCCGACATTTTCTACGCACATATTGGTGGTATGGATGCTTTTGCACGGGCATTGCTGGCGGCGCACGAGATGCTGGAAAATTCCAAATACCGGAATATGCTAAGCGACCGCTATGCTTCTTTTGATAGCGGCGAAGGGCAGGATTTTGAAACGGGGAAACTGACTTTGCTGGATTTGCAGAAAATTGCGCAGCGGAATGGCGAACCTACGCAGCGGAGTGGGCAGCAGGAGATGTTTGAGAATTTGATTAACCGATATGTATAAGTCTTTGGGTATTGGTCTTTGGTTTTATTGGCGGCAGCAAGATTTTGCCGGAGGCCAAAGACTAACACCCAAAGATCAATTCAATCCCGCTTCTTCCCCAGTTTCACCTTCACTGGCAACAGCGTAGCCATCAAACCCGTCTGGGCGGCCCGCCACAGGTAGCGAATGAAGCCATCGGCAGGTTCGCGCGTGTATTCCACAGTACCGATTTTAAAAGGTCGGGAGGTTTCTTCGCGGTCATTCTTTCCTCGAATAAGCAGATTGGCCACTGCGGATAACAGCTTCTTTTTGCTATTGTCTTCCTCCCGCAACAGGCTCAATTTCAGGTCGCCATAAGTTGCTTCTACGCTACCCTGCGCTACATTACCCTTTATATTGACCTTAGCAATGATGTTTTCAGATTCGCCGGAATCTACGCGCAAATGATCTTTGTCGGTCAACAGGCGATTCAGATAAACCATGTTCATCTTGCCTAGATTGGCTACATAACTGCATTCAAATGTCCGGGTTAGCAGCGGCATTTTGAGCGATACATCAAGTACGCCTGCGCCCATGAGTTCGGCGCGGGCATAAATAAGGGCTGGAGTAGCAGCACTCATTTTCAAAGTGTCGTTGGTAATGTTCAGGACGACCCCATTTATGTGATCAAATTCTAGCAGCCCTTTACCATCTTCTATCACTTCTGTGTATAAGAGGTGAGCATTACGCATTATAACCGTATCTATATTCAGGTAGCCCTTGAGGTCACGAAACAGCTCATTGGGCATCTTCTTATTCAGCTTCGGCGGCAGGTTTTTGTTTTGAAAAATATTAATATTGGCGTGTTCCACCGCTAGTGATTCCATCGTCCATTCCTGTCTGTGCAACGCCCGAAATAAATTTAATTTTCGGATCACTACTTCGCTTGCTTTAAGCTTCAATCGCGGTTTCCGAATCGTCAATCGTTGCATAAATTCCACATCGGACACTTTGGGGAGGATACTTACCTCTTCCATTTGCACCAGTTCGTCCTGCCCGCCTATCGTCGCCGACTTGATGCGGTAGCCGTACACACTGCCCGCTGGATACAATTCACAGTTGTGCAGGGTCAAAGAAATGTTGTTGGCATAGAGGGCCTTGCTGGTCTGCATCGTATCGCCAGGCACGATGTTGATTCCCGAAAGAAAGCAGTCAATACTATCGGCCTGCAGGTAAGTGGTGCCGCGCGGTTGCTTGGTGCTATAGGTGATTTTGCCATTGCGAATGACCACGGAGCCGATGCTCAACGATGGGGTACGAGCGGCCAATAATTGCGGCAACCGATCGAGCATACTTTGGGAGAGCGTATCCGTTTTGGGATCTTTTTTTAGCAGCGAGTCTTTTACGGAGGTCAATTTTAATTGCGGCTCGATGAACTCTATGCCATTCACGTTCAACTCTTTGTTGCGCCAATAGGCACCCCAGTTGAAATAGCGGATGGCTATGGTATTGACTTTCAAATCAATTTTCAGTGGCGTAGAATCCGGCTTTTCCTGATGCATATTTTCCCAGCGCAGCGAGTCGGTTTGAAGCTGCACACCAGTGGCTTCTGCCGAGCCAGTGAAGATATTTACGTGCAGCTTTTCCATTTGCAAAGTGTATAGCTGGTGGCTGCCACGGTCGGTAATACCGATGATCTGCTCCTTCAAATAATCGTCCAGCCAGAACCGGGCAAAGACAAATCCGGCCACGCCGATCAAGGCCAGTAAGACCAATAAACCAATAGCCAAACGGCGAAAAAGTACGGACATAATAAGTGCATCGAGGGCTTGTATAAAAGTGGGGAAAGAATTTCCCAACCCGCCAGCCATGCCAATTGCGTAAAAATTAATGCCACATTGCTATGATATAACAATTTGATAATGAATAAATTCTGCGAAATTTTTTTTGCATTTTCATAAAACCAATCCTGCCTGACCGCTCGTAAATGTGAGCAGAGATGCGGGTAATAAGGACCTGGAGCCTGGTATTCGTAGCATCAATCAGACACTTTTATTTTTCATCACTTTAAACATTCTATCGATGAAAGTACCAGAAAAAAATGGACTTGAGAACTACGATCCCCTCGAGTTACAAAAGACCCTTCACCGTCGCACGTTTTTGCGATACACTGGTTATGCAGGCACAGCCATTGCTGCCGGCTCACTTGTATCTCTGGCTTCTTGCAAGAAGGACGATTCACCAGTAGACAACGGCGTTAGCTTTGGCACTGGCGACTTCGCTATTCTGAATTATGCTTATGCACTGGAGCAATTGGAAGCAGCTTTCTATACCCAAGTAATAGCTACGCCTTTTTCTGGCATGACCACGGGCGAAAAGGCTTTACTGACTGATGTACGCGACCACGAAATAGCCCACCGTGAATTTTTCAAAGCGGCATTGGCAACTAAGGCCATCGCTGGTTTGGAAGTGGACTTTTCCACCATCAATTTTACGAGCCGCGACAGTGTATTGAATACAGCTAAGGCATTTGAAGACCTCGGTGTGTCGGCCTATAATGGTGCTGGTCGTTATATCGCCGATGTAGCCTATTTGGGATTGGCAGGCAAAATTGTGTCGGTGGAAGCTCGTCACGCAGCTTATATCCGTGACCTGCTCAGCAACGGCTCTTTCGCTGCTTCTGATGTAGTAGGAGCCAATGGTTTGGATAAATCGCGCAAACCACGTGAAGTAATCGGCATCGCCGCTACGTATGTCAAAACCAAGCTCGACGTCAGCACTCTCCCTGCCTAACTAACCTTCTCAACTGTTTTAGACTATGAATTTCCTTCAAATTTTCAATCAAATAGAAGAGCAGGACCCGGAAATCCTCGGTCGGCTCGACACACGCCGTGCTGCCATGCGCTCTTTTGCCGGCCTTGGCAAAAAACTGGCTCTTACCTCCATTCCGTTTGCATTGGGCTCGATGTTCAATAAAGCGTATGGACAAACTCCAACGAATGTAATAGCAGTGCTCAACTTCGCACTCACCCTGGAGTACCTCGAGTACGAATTCTACGCTACCGCTGTAGGCAGCGCAGGCTTGATTCCAGCGGGTGCAGCTACCAACGCCATCACGACTATCCGTGACCATGAGGCGCAGCACGTTGTTTTCCTGACCACCGCTATCACTGCTGCGGGTGGTACTCCGGTGGCTAAGCCAACTTTCGACTTCTCGGGAGGTAATGGTAGTGGTACCGGTCCATTTGCTACTGCTTTTAGTAACTATGAACTTTTCCTGGCGGTGGCACAAACATTGGAAGATACGGGTGTACGTGCTTACAAAGGACAAGCTGGTGCCCTGATCGGGACAGGTGATGTGCTGGAAGCGGCACTGAATATCCACTCCGTGGAAGCACGTCACGCATCGCATATTCGCCAAATGCGTAAAGCAAACAACTTTGGAGATGTAAAACCGTGGATCACGGGCAAAGAGCCTGGCTTGGGCGCTGCCAATAGCCTGGTGCAAGCCAGCTATGACGGGGAAGAAAATACTGTACAAGCTGGAACAAGTATCGTGAATATTGGTGGACAAGCTATCTCCACGGATGCCGCTACTGAAAGCTTTGATGAGCCATTGACGATGGCACAAGTGTTAGCCATCGTAGATCCGTTTATTGTCTAATAAAGAATGACGATTGATAAATGAGGAGGCCGCCGCACAGTTCGCTGTGTTGGCGGCCTTTTTTATTTCTGATGGAGTATAAAAAGAGGCCGTCTGACAGGCAATCACACCCTCTGGTGTTTTTTGCCATGTGTGTAGCCAGCAGTTGCGGAATTTTTACGTCCTTAGCCCTCGAAACAATCCGCCTCGTCCCCTTATGCGCCTTATGATCCTTTTTGCCGCCCTGTTTTTGTCGGCCCGCTTTCTTCCCGCCCAAACCACTGCTTTCTCCCAGTTCTACAACCTGCGCACTGCGCTCAATCCTGCCTATGTTTCCACTGCCGATGGGATAGAAGTGACCGCCGGTTATCGTCGCCAATGGGGACAAGTACAGGATGGCTTTCAGACGGCGTATGCGGCGGCGGCCCTGCGCAGCTGCCATTTGCCGCTGGCTTTTGGGGTGTACGCAAGTGATATGCACGAGCCATATTTCAGTTACCGCCAGCAGGAAGCAGGGGTGCAATTCGGGGGATTTTTCGGGCGCGGCGACGATGGCTGGTCGGCGCACGTGGGTGGCCAGGCGGGATTTGGAGAGCATCGGGTGGATTTTGCCCAGCTGTTATTTTCGGGCCAACTCGACCCGCTTTTCGGGATTGTGGGCAGCCCCACGCCATTTTTGCAGGGCGATGGCAGTCGGGTACAAACCTTTGATATGGGCATCGGCGGGGTGTTGCGCGGACCGCTGCACGTGGGTAAGCACTACGAAATGCCCGTGAGTGCTGGTTTTGTGGTGCATCACTTCGTAGGCGGGCGGGATGTGTCCTTCTTGCGGCTGGGCCAGGGTCAGGTAACGCACTATACTACGCACTTGGCAGTGGCTTTTCCCGTCTCCACTCAATTCAAGAAACAAGCTGTACTTTACATCAACGCTTTGCTGCGTATGGAGTGGGAAGCGACGTTGCAACGGAGTACGGCAGGAGTCATTTTTCAGTACGACGCGGTCAATTTCGGGCTGCTGTACCATAGTAACCGCAACCCCGTAAACTCAGGCAACACCAATACATTGAGCATAGTACTGGGCGGCAATGTGGTGACGGGCAAAACCCTCCACTGTCAGTTGCAGTACAGTTATGAAGGCGGATTGAGCGGACTGGCCCAGGCGGCCAGCGGCGGAGCGCATGAACTGACGGCTATTTTCTCTTTTCCGCAGGCCTGTGTATTGCGCGGCGTGAATGATAAAGGATGGGGAAAAAGAGGTAGCACCAATTGCTTCAAATTTGCCGGGAAAGGATACACTGGTTTTTTCTAAATTTTATAGTGCTTTTTGTTTTTAAGTAGGTGGACAGAATAAATTAAACCACAACGACACAACGAATACGATGTAGTTTATTGATAATGAAAAAATTATTCGTAGTAGCCCGTCGTGTCGTCAAATAATTTTGTCCAACTACTTAATTTTAAAAAAACAAAATTTTGATTTACAAAGAAATATTTATTTTTAAAGCCTATTTCTAACTAACGTTTTCGCCTTTTATTTTTTTCAAAAACAACCAAAGCAACGATGAAAACTGAAAAAAAACTGCTGCTAAAAAGTGCGCTGCTGCTGTTTAGTATATTGACTTTAGGACAGGGTGCGCTGGCGCAATGTACTGGCTTAAACTGGACTACTTCCATTGGCTGCGGCACCATTCTGGCTAATGGCGGCTTGTCACAAGGCTCGCCCGTCTTTTGCGAAGGTGTACCAGTAGTGTTTCAGAATAATACTAGTTCTATCTATAATATTCAAACTATTTATTTAGACTGGGGGGATGGCATTTGCGAGCAATACCCAGCCAATGTACCCACATTTACCCATAATTATAATTTCCCCGATGATACTTGTGTAATGCCGAGCGGTAGCATCGGTCTTCAACTTCGGATGGGTGCAGAAAAGACTTGTGATAATGGGCAAAAACGCAGTTTTCACTCCATTACTACGGATATTATTATATTATTCAAGCCGGTGGCAAAGTTTACTGCATCAGATTACGTAGTATGTATTAACGACCCAATTAATTTTACCAATCTAAGCTGCGAAAACACCGAGAATCCTACTTATCTCTGGAATTTTGGCGATGGAAATACGTCTACCCTCGAAAGCCCATCCCACACGTATGCTGCTGCTGGTACTTATAATGTAATGCTTACAGTAACGCAGCCACCAGCACCAGATGGTTGTGGACAAGATACTTATTCGCAATCCATATCCGTCACCCAGCCTGCTACTGCCGCTGCCACCGCCTCGGCTACTCCAATTTGTGCAGGCGGTATTGTTAGTTTTACCAATCAATCTACCAACGCGGCTATTTTTAATCCCTATACTTGGACGGTGACACCCTCGGCTGGCGTTACATTCGTCAACAATACTACCTTCCATTCGCCCAATCCATCCATTCGCTTTACCATCCCCGGCACCTACACTATCAAACTCGAAGTCAATGGCTGTGGCAGCCCCAAATGGATGGTTGATATTGAAGTGCTAGCACCGCCAGCCGTCAACATCGTGACTATCCCCGATAATTGCGCGGCCACAGCCGTCACTATAAATCCTACCGCCAATTTGGGCGGCACGGGCACTACCGTGACCTGGCAATTCCCCGGCGGCAACCCTACCACCGGCAGCGGTGCCAATCCCGGGCCAGTGACTTACTCCGGGCAAGGCACCTACATCGTCATCGCCACTACTTCTACCAGTATTTGTGGGATGTCCGTTGACATGGATACTTTCAGTATAGCCCCCGCCGCTACCGCTGCTTTCACTATTCCCAGCAGTAGCATTTGTGGGCCAGATAGTATCGTTACGGTGACAAATACTTCTACTAATGGCGATAATCACTATAAATGGACGGTGTCGCCCAACTCGGGTTTTACTTACGTGGGTGGGAGTAGCGACACTTCTGCCCAGCCGAAATATAAGTTTACGGTGGAGGGTAATTATACGATTACCTTGAAAATCAATGCTTGTGGCAGTCCCACCGCCAACGCAATGGTCCACGTGCGCCTGCGGCCTACGGCCACCCTGATGGCTACGCCGGATACCTGCCAACAAACAATAACGTTCTCGCCCGCCAGCCTCACCACTTTCAGCGGCGGCGCAGCGGACAATACCACTTGGACTTTTCTGAATGGCACTCCATCTACTTTTAGCGGACCAAATCCGCCGCCAGTTACTTTTACTGGTTTTGGGTCACATGGTATTACCGTCACAGTAGGCAACGAATGCGGAATGCAAACCGTGACTGATACCTTTCAAATACTGGCTCCCGCTACGGCTGCGGCTACTATCGCCGACGATTCGCTGTGTGCTCCGGCGGAATTATTGATCGTCAGTACCAATACCTCCACTTTTGCCTCGTCCTATCATTGGTCCCTAACACCCGCCACGGGCAATTCTTTCGTCAGTGGCACCTCGGCGAGCAGTGCGTTGCCGCAACTGGAATTTATGCAGGAAGGCCTCTACACACTGACGCTCAACGTGAACGGTTGCGGCCATCCCACCTGGGATACCGTGGTGCATGTGCTGCTCACGCCCATCGTCAGCCTAACGCCCGAAGTACCAACAGGTTGTGTGGATGTCACGCTCCAGCCGTTGGACTATGGCCATATCAGCGGGGGCGTGGCGCAGAGCATCTTCTGGACTTTTGGCGGCGGCAGCCCGGCTACGGCTACGGGTCTTAGCCCCGGCCCGGTCAATTTCAGTGGCTACGGTCAACATTTTATTTCACTGATGGCCCAGAATGCCTGTGGCCTGGTGAGTGCGGTGGATAGTTTTGAAATATTGGAACCCGCCACCATCGCCCTCACTCCAGCGGGGCCGTTTTGCAATAGTGTTGCGCCCGTCCAACTACAAGCCACTCCGCTGAGCAGCGATGGCTGGAGCGGTATTGGCATCACGCCAGGCGGGCTTTTCGATCCGGGCCAAGTGCCGGATAACTTATTAAATAGCTACATTCCTTTATATTATCAATACGGTTCCGCCTCCTGTTTGGTAAAAGACACGCTGTTGGTGTTGGTACAGGGGACGGCGGTAAATCTAGGCGACGACCGTGGCCTATGCGCCAATTCGGCGGCATTGACCTTGCCCGCCAGCCCCAATGGTGGCCTTTGGTCAGGCGATTCGGTGACGGTAAGTGGTTATTTCAACCCCGTCACGGCAGGCAATGGCCCGCATACGCTGATCTATACTTTTGAAGATATGACCACGCATTGCATCAATACCGATACAATAGTTCTAACCGTGCTAGGCCCGCCAGCGGCAGCTTTGGATAGCATTGGTAATATTTGTGTGGGGGAAGAGAAGGATTTCGGGCCATTTTCTGGTGGTACGGACATTGTAAATTGTTTCTGGGATTTTGGTGACAATGCTACTTCCAATCAGTGCGATCCGCTGCATACTTACACTATGTCAGGCAATTATACATTAATTTTTTACGTAGAAAATACGGCGGGCTGCAAGGATACCGCTTCGGTAGAATTGCAGATCGTAACGCCGCCCAATGCTGTTTTTTCCATTGATACGTCCGAAGGCTGTGCCGATTTGCCCATTAATATCAGCAACCAAAGTGCGCTGAACGATTACACGCTTTACATCTGGGATTACGGAGATGGACGGCGCGATACACTGCCCCAGCCTGGCACGATCACCTTTTATCAGGGCGAACATGACACAACTTACACTATTATTTTAAAGGCTGTTAATCAATGTGGGGAGGCTACAGATCAGGATTCGGTGACGGTTTTTCCGCGTCCCCAGGTGCGTTTTGGGTCGGATGTGAGCAGTGGATGTACGCCATTGGAAGTTAATTTTAACAATGTCTCGGTGGGTGAACCGGATTTTTTTCAGTGGTATATAAATGGGGTAGTGGTGGACACGCAGTTCCAATTGCCGCAACAGGTGTTCCTGACCACCGATCATGATTCCACGTACTATATCATGCTCATTGCGGGCAATGAATGCGGCCTGGACACTATCATTCACACCGTGCTGGTAAAACCCAATCCAGTGCTGGCTTTTTTTAATACCGACACGTTGATCGGGTGCCAGCCGTTTACGGTGCGGCTGATTGATTATAGTACGCAGGGGCTGTATATTAGCTGGGATTTGGGCGATAATAATTTTGCCACGGGCGATACAGTGGTGCATACATTTCCGCTGGTCGGCCAATATTTAATCCAGGAATTTGTCAACAATGGTTGCGGTTTCGATACGGCGGAGGTGACCATTACGGTGCTGCCGCTCCCGGAAGTAAGTTTCACACACCTGCCGTTTGTATGCGTGGGCGACACGCTATTTCTACAAAATACTTCTCCCAATTTGGTCGGTAGTTACTGGGATTTCGGCGATGGCACGGGCGATTCTACGCACACTTCGCCGGGCCATATATATACCCAAGCTGGAAATTACGTACTAACGCTGCGGGGTTTGGCGATTACTACGGGCTGCCCAAATACGGTGAGCAGTACTGTGGAGGTGAGAGCTTTACCAGTGCCAATGGTGACTTTGCCGGACACTTTTGGTTGTCAGCCTTTTGTTTTTAAACCGCACAATGGGACGGCTGGCACCAATTTCTACGTCTGGGATTTTGGCAATAATGTCACTTCTACCGAGGCCGAGCCAATTTATATTTATCCGCAGCCCGGCGCTTACACCGTCGGCCTGCAAGTCACCGACTTATTTGGTTGTAAAAATACCTGGTCTTACACGCCGCTCAACGTCTTTCCGAAACCCATCGCCAATTACAGTTACGATCAGGCCGAACTATGTGTAACCCCCGCGTTGGTGCAGTTCCAAAATCAGTCAATAGATGCTGACACTTATCGCTGGGATTTCGGGCCGCTGGGAATTTCCAATGAAGAAAATCCGGTATTGACCGTCAATAATCCGATCACGCTGCCCGTCACACTGTATGCCGAAAGCCAATATCACTGTCGCGATACGATAATGGGCGAAATAAAAGTTTACACCAAACCCATGCTCGACTTTGAACCACAACCAGACAAGGGCTGCGAGCCTTTGCTGATTTTGTTTGAAAATTCTTCCATGGGAGTTAATCAATACGCCTGGCATTTTGGCGACGGCGCGACGGACAACATTTCTTCGCCCCATCATATTTTTGAACACGCGGGCCAGTATTCGGTGACGCTCTTTGCTTCGGCAGACTCGCTTTGCTTTGATTCTCTGACGTTTACGAATCTGATTACGGTGCTGCCTTCGCCGACCGCTGCCTTCACTTACGAAGCCGTAAATGACACGACCGTGCAGCCCAATGGTATTTTCCGCTTTTTTGACGCTTCGCTCAATGCCGTGCGCTGGCACTGGGATTTCGGCGATGGCGACACGTCGGTACAGCAAAATCCGGTGCATCGTTACTACCTGAACGGTCCGAAAGTGGTCACCCTGATCGTTTTCAACAACACTGGCTGCTCCGATACGCTGGTACAGATTATCAAGCCGGAGAATTTTGGCGGCCTGTTCATTCCCAACGCCCTGTCGCCGGAAGCGGGCGATGCCGGATCGCGGGAATTTCTGCCAGTAGGCGAGGGATTGATCGAGTTTGAAATTTCGATTTTTGCTTCCAATGGCGAGCGCGTCTGGTACTCCAATCACTTGACCGATGGTCGGCCCGATGAGGCTTGGGACGGCACGTACAAAGGAAAATTATTACCGCAAGGCCTTTACTGGTGGAAAGCGCGGGCGCGTTTTTATAGTGGCCGTCTTTGGGCAGGCATGAAATACGAGGATAAAGATGCCGTGACGGAGGGCAAAGTGTTGCTCATACGTTGAGGGGCGGGATGAATATATCTATGTGTTGTTACTATCCTACTCGGCTTACCGAAGCGGCAGCCTCGACTTTTGGATGATTATGCGATAGTGCAGCATTCCAAAAGTACAAGTCTAAAAGCCCTTTGGTGATCATCGCCAAAGGGCTTTTCGTTTTTATTCACCCATAATTATTTTTCCCACTATTCATCACCACATTTTTTAAAACTTGTGTTTGAAAAAATTACGCAAGCAATTTTGGCGAAATAGACAAGGCTGAATAGGAGTTTAAGTGATTCATACATGAATCATCCCGAATTCTATAGATTGTCTGGATTAGCCGCAGCGCGGCGAAACGTTGGTAGAAAATAGCTTATCAACCAGTATTAGAAGTGCGGCGCACCGAAATATATTTCGTTGCGCCGCACCTCCAATTGGCATGCATTCGGTTTTTACTACCAATATTGTGGGGTGCTGCCCCTGCCCGCGTCATTTGCCAAGATTCGGGATGACTCATGTTTTATTTTTTTCAAAAAAACAGAGGTCATTATGTTCAACTATCAAACAAAACTAAGGACCGTTGTCTCCTTTACTAATTCCCAACTCAATTTGATATCCACATGGCACGTATACAACCCGTTCCCATAGAGAAAGCTGCTGCACCGATAAAGGCCGCTTTTTTCAAACATGTATCCGAATATAAAGGCCGCATCACTAATATGAAAGCCACGCTGGGACATTCGTTGCTGGCTTTCGAGGTGTATATGCAGTGGTATCCATTGTACGAGCAGGTGCAGCAAATTCTGGGGGCGCGATTGGCCTACTTGTACGCCTTTTCTATTTCAGAAGCATCGAATTGCCCTTTGTGCAGCACTTTTTTCCGCAAGATTATCATGGAGGCCGGTGAAAAGCCGGAGCAGTTGCAATTAACTTCCGAAGAACAACTGATCCTCGATTTTGGCAGTACCATCGCCCGTTCGCATGGTCAGGTACCCGATCAATTGTATAGTTCGGTGAGCGTCCTTTACAACGATGAACAGTTGGTGCTGCTGGTGGCTTTTGCCGGGCAGATGATTGCGACCAATATTTTCAATAACGTGATCGAGACCGAGATAGACGGCTACCTTGTTCCATATTTACCCCTCACCTTAACCTCTTAATATGGCTAATGATCTAAAAAACAAAGTCGCTTTTATCACTGGTGCCGCCCACGGACAAGGCCGGGCAACCGCGCTGGCACTGGCCCGCGAGGGCGTACACATCGTCGGTGTCGATATTGCCCGACCGCAAACCTACCCCGGTTATACGCTGGGGTCGGAGGACGAATTGACCTCCTTGAAGCGAGAGGTGGAAGCCATTGGCTCGCGCAGTCTGGTCTTTTCTGTCGATGTGCGCAACGACCGGGAGATTACCGAGGCCGTGGAACATACGCTGAGTGCATTCGGACGGATTGATATTTTGTTCAACAATGCGGGCATTTGCGCCTATGGCCTGGTGCATGAACTGCCGGAAGAGGAGTGGGATGCCATGCTGGATATTAATTTGAAAGGCGCATGGCTCGTTGCCCGACGGGTTATTCCGGGCATGATCGCCCAAAAATCGGGGGTGATCATCAATAACTCCTCCATCGCCGGGTTGCGGGGAATGAACCGATTGAGCCATTATGCGGCTTCCAAATGGGGCCTGGTTGGCCTCACCAAATCTTGGGCTATTGAACTCGCGCCGCACAATATCCGCGTTATATCTATCCATCCGACCGGGGTGAATACGCCTATGAATGATGGCTTGGCAGCATTGGAAGGGCTCACACCCAACGAAGTAGCCGAGCGTTCGGCGGGCAATCTCCTTCCAGTACCCTGGGTAGAAACTGAGGATGTGGCGAACGCCGTAGTTTTTCTGGCGTCCGATAAAGCACGTTTTATTACAGGCTCGCAATTTGTGCTGGACGCCGGGCTGCTGACTAGATAACCGTTCAACCTATAATAGAACATGCCTCATCCCGAATTTTATTGATTGTTTGGAGGTAGCCGCAGAGCGGTAGAATATTGGTAGATTCCATAGTCCATCCCCTATTGAGAGGTGCAGCGCAGCGGAATATATTTTGGGACGCTGCACCTCCAACTTATATTAGCTGGATATTTCTACCAATATTTTGGGACGCTGTTCCTTCCTCGACAAGTATAATCGGGATCCCTTATGATGTCATCGCTATCAGACGACAATTTAAAATGCACCAAATCAACCTTTTCCGCGCGGTGCATACGTTTTTTTCAAAATAAGTCTACTAAATTAGTAGGGTTTTGAAACGAGTTTTTACCTTTGCCACATCTTAACTACGATTATGAACGTTTGCATGCCTGATATGTCCATGTGTTGTTGCTGTCCCACTCGGCTTACCGAAGCGGCAACCTCGACTTTTTGGACAGATATGCGATAGCGCAGCATTCAAAAAGTACAGGTCTAAAAGCCCTTTGGTGTCCATCGCCAAAGGGCTTTTTGCTTTACGTTCAAACTAACACAGTTTCCAACTACTTTTTTGATCATGAAAAAAACATTACCATTATTTGCTTTACTTATGGTGCTGAGTCACCTTGCATTGGCGCAGGGTATTTTGAATGGCGTGATAAAGGATACGCAAGGCGAATACATCTCGTACGCTACCGTGGCGATCATCGGCACCAACGTGCATGCCACAGCGGATAGCGTCGGCCAATTCAGTCTCAAGGCATCCCAAAATCCACCGTTCTCCCTGCTCATTAACTCGGTGGGCTACCTACCGCAGGAAGTGAGGATTTCTGAACTGTCCACAGCACCACTGGACATTATTTTGCTGGCCGACGACAATCTGACAGAAGTCGTAGTCACCTCCCGGCGGCGTACCGAGACGGCGCAAGAAATTCCCATTGCAGTTTCGGTGCTGAACGGCGGGGTGGTCGCAGATGCCGGGGCCTTCAACGTGAATCGGGTGAAAGAACTGGTCCCTTCGGTGCAATTGTATTCTTCCAATCCACGCAACACCACCCTCAACATTCGCGGCTTAGGTTCGACCTTCGGACTGACCAACGACGGCATTGATCCCGGGGTCGGTTTCTACGTAGATGGTGTTTATTACGCCCGTCCTGCGGCCACCACGCTCGATTTCATTGATATAGAGCGTATTGAGGTGCTGCGTGGACCACAAGGAACGCTATTTGGCAAGAACACCACTGCCGGTGCTTTCAATATAGTTACTCGTGCGCCCAGTTTTAAGCCGGGTGCCAGCTTTGAAGTGAGTTATGGCAACTATGGCTACATTCAAGCCAAAAGTTCGATCACCGGCCCATTGGGTAAGAAGTTTGCCGGACGGATTTCTTTCTCTGGTACGCAACGTAACGGATTGATTTACAACGTCGCTACGCAAAGATATGTGAACACCCTCAACAACCTGGGTATTCGGGGCCAGTTGTTATTCACGCCAACCGACAACGTCAGGATAACCCTGGCGGGCGATGCTTCGAGTCAGAACCCTGATGGTTATGCGCAGGTATACGCCGGTGTGGCTCCCACGTTGCGCGCTCCGTACCGGCAATTCAACCAAATCATCGCCGACCTCAATTATAAGCTCCCCAGCGAGAATCCGTTCGACCGAATCATTGACCACAATACTACGGCGCGGTCGGGCAACGATCTCGGCGGCGTTTCGCTCAATATTGATATCAAGTTGAAAAAAGGTACGCTGACCTCGACGACCGCCTGGCGTTACTGGTACTGGGATCCTTCGAGCGACCGCGATTTTACGGGCTTATCGGTGTTGAGTCTATCGCAAGCCACCTCGAAGCATCACCAATGTTCGCAGGAAGTTCGCTATGCCGGGAATTTTTCCGAGCACCTGAGCGGCGTGGTCGGCGTTTTTGCCCTAGGGCAAGACCTACAATCCGACCCCGTGCAAATTGAGGAATCCGGCTCGGCCCAGTGGCGTTTTGTGCAGAGTTCGACCAGCGAATTATGGAAAACCCCCGGTCTTTTGGATGGATTTGGCACCAAAACTACTTCCCGGCTTCAAAGCTTCAGCGGAGCGGCATTTGGTCAAATTGACTGGGCCATTACCAATCGCCTGCACTTGCTGCCCGGCATCCGGTATAACTATGACAAAAAAGACCTGAATTATAAGCGGGAGACCTATGGCGGTTTGCAAACCACCGACCCCGCATTGTTAGCCTTGAAAAACGCCGTTTATACCAACCAGGCTTTCAAGACCAATGCCGATGAAAACAACGTATCGGGACAACTGACCCTGTCTTTCAAAGCCTCGAAACGCATCAATACTTTTGCCACTTATTCCAATAGTTACAAGCCAGGGGGGGTTAATGTAGGCGGCCTGCCTACGGCGAGCGGGGAAATTTTGATTGATTTGGCCCACATCAAACCTGAGTACGTGACCCACTTCGAAGTGGGCGTGAAGACTACGCCGACATCACGCTCCATGGTGAATTTAGTATTTCATCATACCGAGATAAAGGACTTTCAGACGCTGGTGCAGACCGCTGAAGTGGGCGTAAATCGGGGTTATCTCGCCAATGCCGAGCGGGTGCGCGTGTACGGGCTTGAACTGGACGCTAACGTCCGCGCCAGCCGGTTTTTGTCGTTTAACGGGGCACTGACTTACACTGATGGTAAGTACATCACCTTTAAAAACGCTCCGGTACCCCTAGAGGAGACTGGTGGACCATCCGCATTTAAGGATATTTCGGGCAGTGACTTGCCTGGCGTCTCTAAATGGATCGGTACTTTGGGCGGCGAACTGAGCCATTTGGGTAATTTCCTGGAACATGAAGGTCTTTTCTTTCTCGCCCTCGATGGTTATTATCGCTCCTCTTTTTCTTCCAGCCCCTCTCCCTCGGCTTACCTGAATATTGATGGCTACGCTTTGCTCAATGGCCGCATTGGTTTCCGCACACCGGAAGGAATTTCTGCCTTTATATGGGCGCGTAACCTGCTTGATCAGGATTATTTTGAGCAGTTGTTAGTCGCTGCCGGCAATGCAGGGCAATATGCGGGCGTGCTTGGCGACCAACGCACTTATGGGATAACCCTGCGATATGCATTTTAAAAAAGGGTGGCACACCTGAGCAGGTGTGCCACCCCATATTGCTTGTTAGTTATACGGCATATTATCTCCGCCTACACCATAGATACCTGTTTCCAGATTAATTACTTTTATGGCTATCGGCCCTGATCATGGGCATATTTCATGCACAGAACGCACCGAACCTTGGCTTTGCGATTGCGGCCTTCCTAGTGCCGCTTGCCATCCAGATAGGTCGGGGAACTCTGGTGTTCTTTTCCAGCTGAACCCTGCCCGGATTCAAAGCCTATTTTCATTCGGGGTTATTGCTGCCACCGCCCTGCTTATACTGTCGCTTTGCGAGGCAATTTTGGTGATGTTGCCTTACGGCCTTTCCTGAACGATTTCGGTTTCTACCTTGATGGTGATCTGGTGGGGGCTGGAGATTATGATCTTGCGGGAAACCTCTTTTGTGACGCAAATGGAGTTGTACCAGAATCAGGCGCAGTGGCAGGAGTTGAAGAACTTTTATGTCGCCCGCGATGAATTTGAGCGGTTCGTCAAAGGCCTGCCGAACCGGGCAGCCTTGCCGGACCTGGATGAAAAGCAGGAGCCTCAAAAAGAAGAAGGGCAGGTTTTTTCAGAGATGGAAATGAAAAATCCGTTACTGGGAAACGTGTTCAGCCCGTCTCAGAACGGGCTTTATACATCACGAACCTCATAAATTCAGGAGCAACTTTTTACGATGTCCAACTGGTGATAATCCATACACGGAGCGGAATCTGGCCAGGCTTGAAATCAGGTTCAGGGAGCGTTACCAATCTTCGCTTGAAAAGGAGGAAAAGCGAAGAGAGCAGGGAAAACCGCCCCATAAAACTGTCCTCCAATCCATGGAGGAGAACAGGGAACGCTTGGAAGCCGTGAGGATGATAAAACAGTTTTTATTGGAAGACTGAAATTTGGCATCGGTTAGTAAGGGTCGTGTTTTTGGGCATTTGCTTAAATGCTCGTTTGCGCAAAAGGGGAATGGACGAAAGCGGTTTTGGGCATGTAAGTTTAAGGGTTGACTAGCATTGAAAACATAGGTATCTTTGTTCCAACAGTACTCGCCACGCTACCCGTAAGATCAGCGTCCCAGGGCGAGTCTTTTTTAGATTATTTAAAAGTTCGGGATACCCCATCGGAGCATTCATTGCTTCGATGGGGTATTTTTTTTCTACCGTGCAACCCTTTTCCCAACCCGCTCGCACTTGTCCATTGAACATTCAGATATGATACCCCCTTTACCCGGTAATCCGGGACATGCTATGCCGCCCAACCCTTCCGAGTTGGCGTTGGCGAAAGCCTGCTGTGCAGGTGATCGTCTGGCACAGCGTGCTTTGTGGGAGCGGTATAAGAATCAAATGTTCGGCATCTGCCTGCGGTTCGCGGCTTCCCGGCCGGAAGCCGAAGATTGGCTACAGGAAGCTTTCGTGCGGGTATTTCGCGATCTGGAACAGTACCGGGGGGAGGGAAGCCTGGAAGGCTGGATGCGCCGGATCACGGTAAGGACGGCCCTGCAACAGCTGCAAAAGCAACGCCTGGCTACTGAGATGCTGGATGACCATCAGTGGGAACAGGTCTTTCGCATCGCGGAAGAAGTCTCTGGGGAAACGGGGGAGGATGAACCAGGTCATCTGATCGCGCTGCTGCAACAATTACCACCGGGTTTCCGTGCTGTGCTTAACCTGTATGTCATTGAAGAACGCAGCCACGAGGAAATCTCCCGTATGATGGGTATTTCGGTCGGCACCTCTAAATCGCAACTTCATCGCGCCAAGGCATTTCTGCGGCGACTTTTAGATAAAACATTGCTTCTGTTATGAACCCTCCTGCGCATTATTCTGAACGCGACGAATTGGAGCAGCACTTAGGCATTAACCTGCGCGACTATGCTCCTGAAGCCCCCGACCATCTCTGGTTAGGGATTGAAGCCCGTTTGCCAAAGCGTCGGAAGCGTCGCCCAATATTATGGTGGCTGAGTGGGCTAAGCATGGTAGCGATCCTTACCGGCGCAACCTACCGTTACGGTGGTTATGAAACTGGGGAGGAAATAGTTTTGGCCAGTATACAGGATAAAAGCGAGTTTGGCGAACAGCCGACGGCTTTGGCAAAACCTATGGCGGAAACAGTTGTGCCGGATTGGACAACAGATAGAACTACGATAGTTTCAAATCAGGTTATTTCCGTAGGTAGAACCACGCCGTATACAGCTGCGCTTCTACCGATAAGTCCGAGGACCACAGAAAAAAAATTTCTACCCAAAGTTCTGAATACTGACGGTGGCACTATTCAAAAAAAGCAGGAAACAACAGCACTTAACCTGCCTACCAGTCACTTTGCAGATAGTTTGCTGGAAAAGGCAGGTTTTCTCTTTCTAAAAATTCAGCCAAAAACTGCTGTTCCATTATTGAAGAACGACATACCAGCCTTGTCCTCTTTTCAGCCAGTAATTGTTCATAAACAGCATTCCCGTTGGCAGATCGCTGTGCTTGCTGGTCCGGTATGGCTATGGCAGTCTGCCAGCTTTACCCCGCCGCACCATATGCCGACTATGGCTTTCCCAGAGAATAACGATGGACCGGCGACCGGGTGGCAAACAGGGCTTTCAGCAGATTTCGCGCTAAAAGCCCGCTGGCAGATTGGCCTGGGTCTTTCGCGGCGTTCGACCTTACAGGTTTCTTCGCACCAGGCTATGCTGCGGCTGATGGATGGAGTCTGCCTAAATCCCTCTGATCTCGGTCCGAAGGAGTATGAGTTTCAATACGCGCTTCAATCCAGTACTGTTCCAACCCAAGTAACGGTGCGTGTTGCGCAAGTCGATAGTACGAACAATATGCCAACCGACGAGCCTTTCACGCTGGACATGCGGACTACTCGCCGACATACGGACTGGGTACTGCCGCTTACCCTGAAGCGTCACTTTGGGCGTGGGCGCGGCCAGGGCTTTATGCAAGGCGGTCTGGCCCTGCATATATCGGGCAGAACCGATATGCGCGTAGAGCATTTCACCGAACAGTGCATTGACCTGTGCTTTTCCAGCAACCTTTTGCCAACCCTCGTGGTGCAGGAGCATGAAAAGGCCTCCATAGCCTGGTTGTTAGGCGGTGGATTCGATTATCGCCTGACCCGGTATATAGGTCTATCCGTTGCGCCATCGATCTTTATCCAGAAGGGTCAAACCGGATTGGCATTAACAACTGGCCTGACCTTCCATTTTTGATCACCTGCTTTCTTCTAATTTCAATTCACTAATTTCATGAGAAAAATTCTCCTCTCCTTACTGTTTCTGGCCAGTGGCTACGCCCTCCTCGCACAGAATAACATCATGCTGCATTTGGCCCCGCGACTAGGAAATGCGCCTTTTCAACTTGACGAAGCTGTATCTGCTGGCAGTTATCAGTACAAGTTCACCCGCCTGGAATATTATATCTCCGGCATCAGCATTACCCATGATGGTGGCCAGGTAACTTCCATGACTGACCTGTATCTGCTGGTGCGCCCGGCGCAAGATAGTATGTATGACCTTGGTGCTCATCCTGATATCACCAACGTGGAAGGCATTACTTTTTCTATCGGCGTGGATGCGGCGCATAATCATGACGATCCTTCCGCTTACCCTGCTAATCATCCACTGGCTCCGCAGAATCCGGAGATGCAATGGGGCTGGGCGGCAGGTTATCGCTTTGCCGCAATCGAAGGGGTGGCCGGTAGCAATTTCGTCAACTCTTTTGAAGTCCACGCGCTGGGCGATGCCAATTATAAAACCGTAGTGCTCTCTACTGCTGCTGAGGCAACCTCTGACGGCCAGACGATTCACCTTATAGCGGATTACTCCAAAATATTGACGGGTATCAATGTATCAGGAGGCCTTATCGTCCATGGCTCCACGGGGAAGGCGGTGACGTTGCTTAACAACATGAAAACTATGGTCTTCTCCGCTGAAACATCCGGTACAGTTGACCCGGCTTTTACTGGTTCGTTTACGCTGTCGCCCAATCCGGCTTCCGCAGGACGGGCAATAGCCAGCATGGTACTTCCGGCTGGTGGCGACTATCGGCTAACGGTGACCGATCTGTTGGGAAGGGTAGTACAGGCAGTGCCACTCATGGATGGCAGTCAACAATTTACCTTCCAGGAAGGGTTGCTGGCAGGAACCTATTTCATTCATTTATGGCAAGACGGTCGCCCAGTAGTGATCGAAAAACTGATAATTGCGCAGTAGCATTTATAACATACGGTGCGCAGTCCCCTGATTGCGCACCGTCTTTTCAAATGAAAAAAACTATTCTCCTCATTGTCTTGCTGGCCGTTGGCCTTTGGGCCTGCCGGAAAGATTCGGCGGAACCTGCGCCAGTCGTGGAACCTGCACCCATGCTGGTAGTGCCGCCGGGTTTTCCAGCCCCGCTATTTCCAATTGGCAATGAGCTGACCCCGGCCCGCTGGGCACTCGGCAGGCGGTTGTTTTATGATCCTGTGCTATCGCGCGACAGCACACTGGCCTGTGTTTCCTGCCATCACCCCGAGAATGCTTTCAGCGACATAGTGGCTTTTAGCCCTGGTGTAGGCGGCTTGCCGGGTACCCGTAACGTGCCGACGCTGGTCAATGTGGCTTATCATCCCTACTATACGCGGGAGGGCGGTGTGCCGACGCTGGAAATGCAAATCCTGGTGCCCATTCAGGAACATAATGAATTTGATTTCAATATCCTACTGATCGCTGAAAGACTCGCACGAGACACAGCCTATGTCCGCCAAAGCCAGGAAGCCTATCAGCGCAACCCCGATCCATTCGTTATCACCAGATCGCTGGCTTGTTTCGAGCGCACTTTCATTTCCGGGCAAAGCCGCTACGACCAGTATTTTTTTCAGCACAAAAAAGATGCTCTAACGGACCAGGAGCAGCGGGGCATGGCTCTGTTTTTCTCGGCAAAAACCGACTGCTCGCAGTGCCATGCAGGTTTCAACTTTACCAATTATGCTTTTGAGTGCAACGGTCTTTACGCCGATTATCCTGATCCCGGACGCTATCGCCTGACTGAACTGGAAAGCGACCGTGCCCGCTTTAAAGTACCAACCCTGCGCAACGTGGCCCTTATTGGGCCTTATATGCACGATGGCTCTTTGTTGAATTTAGAAGCCGTGGTGGAGCATTATAATGCCGGTGGACAACCGCACCCGAATAAGAGTACTTTGGTACGGCCGCTGGGCTTGACCGCAGGTGAAAAGGCCGATTTGGTGGCTTTCTTGAAAAGCCTAAGCGACGAGCAATTCGTCAGTAATCCAAAATTCATTCAACATTGATTTTCAACGCAAGATGAAAAAATTTCTCCTCGGCCTGGTGTCGCTGATCTTAACTATAACCGCCTGCGGTACAAAAGACCCGGTCGAAATACCGGCAACTTATGATCCTACGCCCTACATTTTGAGCCTCGGTGACTTCCCGGCCCCCGAGCTGCCTGCCGATAATCTGCCCACTGTGGCCGGTGTCCAATTGGGCCGGATGCTTTTTTATGAAAAGATGCTTTCGCAAGATGGATCGCAGGCTTGCGCTGATTGCCATAAGCAGCAGGATGGGTTTTCGGATATTCGCAAACTCAGCATTGGGGTGGCCGGATTGCCGGGGCATCGTCAGGCCATGGCGGTGATGAACATGGCTTGGGCGCAAAATGGCCTGTTCTGGGACGGTCGTGCGCCGCATGGGCGTGACCAGGCATTAAAGCCTATTCAAGACCCATTGGAAATGAATGAAACACTCTCCAATGTGGTCAGCAAGCTATCGGCGGACAAACGTTACACGGACCAGTTCATCCGGGCGTTCGGCGATGCCACGGTAACGAGCGATCGCGCTGGGCTGGCACTCGAACAATTTATGTTCACCTTAGTGTCGAACCAATCGAAGTACGATCACTATAAGCGCAATGAGGCGACCCTTACAGACAGCGAGGAACGTGGGCGCAAACTTTTTTTTGAGGAGTTCGATCCCTTTGGCACGGAGCATGGCGCAGAATGTTTCCACTGTCATGGCGGTTTCAACTTTTCCAATGACGAGTATATGAATAATGCGCTCGATGCCGATGCCGACCAAAATGATATAGGCCGCCAGAAAGTGACCAATGACCCGGCGGACCATGCCAGGTTCCGGGTGCCGAGTTTACGAAATATTGCCTTGACTGCACCCTATATGCACGATGGGCGATTTGCCACATTGGAAGAAGTGGTAGAGCATTATAACAGCGGAGCGAAAGCCTCCGCTACCGCCGATGAGCTGCTGCAATATAGTTTGCAGCCCGGTGGCCTGCAATTAACGGTGCAGAATAAAGCGGATTTGGTAGCCTTCTTGAGAACGCTTACTGATGATTCTTTTACGACGAACCCAGCTTTTAAGTCTCCTTTCTAAAGTACTCAACCCTCTTTTTTCATACTTAAAACAAACATTATGCACCACAATCATGCTGCCTGTATTGAAGCCTGCTTAGCCTGCCTCACCGCTTGCGAACACTGTGCTACTGAAGACATTAAAGAAGGCGTTGAAATGGCCCTTTGCGCCCAACTCTGCCGCGACTGCGCCGACTTCTGCGCTCTGTGCGCTCGTTTACAGGCACGGGGTTCGCAGTTCATGCACGAATTCTGTGCCCTATGTGCTCGGGTCTGCGAAGCCTGCGGTGCTGAGTGCGAAAAACACGCTATGCACCATGACCACTGCCGCGAATGCGCCGAGGCCTGCCGGAAGTGCGCGGAAGAGTGCCGGAAAATGGCTGCTTAAGTCAAGTTAACAATGGAACATGGGAGCCTTCAGCTTGAGGTACGCTTCACAGTTCTGCTAAGGTGTAGTTTTCCAGAATATGCACTAGATATTATGCTGTAATGCCACCAATTTTTAATTAATTAAACACAGTAACGCCATGACAAACACACCAAACATTCTGATGATTACCTTGCTGGCTACCTTTTTGAGTGCCTGCAATAACCATAGCAACGCGCCTACACATTCTACTGACGTTGCCAAGACGGAGGCTCATAGCCAGCATAGCATGGCCATGATGAAGAGCATGGATGCTATGATGCAACGTACGAATGCCTTGAAAATGACCGGGGATCACGATGTTGACTTTGCCAATATGATGACAGAGCACCATCAAGGGGCTATTGATATGTCCGAAATTGAAGTGAAAGAAGGCTCCGATACTCAAATGAAGGATATGGCACAACGGATCATCACGGCACAAAAATCAGAAATCGCCAAATTGCGGGAGTTCGTGCAGGCGCATCCGATGACGGCGCAGCAGCCAATGGCGGGTGCCAGTATGCAGGCGATGCACGACCAGATGAAATCTATGCCCATGAGTGGCATGGTGGATCAGGATTTTGCCAGTATGATGATCGCTCACCACCAGGGTGCGGTCACAATGGCCCAGGAGGAACTCACCAAGGGCAAACACGCCGAACTGAAAAAGATGGCGCAGATGATGATTGACGATCAGCAGCGGGAAATTGCAGAATTTCAGGCTTGGCTTGACAAAAACCGTAAATGATACTCTATATTAAGAACATGGTCTGCCCGCGTTGCATCCGCAGCGTGGAACACTTATTGGCCGAAGCAGGATTGGAAGCAAAAAACGTGCAATTGGGCGAAGCGATATTGGCCGCTTCGCCCAGCCACGTACAGTTGGCCGCACTGCGCCAAAGCCTCGAAGCGGAGGGGTTTGAAATGCTTGACAACCGCAACAGTCGCCTGGTCGAACAAATCAAAAATTTGATTGTCAACGAAATACACCACTCGGCGGGCAAAAAGTCGGAGACGATAAATTTCTCCGACTTTCTAGCTCGAGAGACTGGACATGAATATTCGCAGCTTAGCAAACTGTTCTCAGCAGTGGAAGGCATAACGATTGAGAAATACATCATCGCCCAAAAGATCGAGCGGGTAAAGGAATTGTTGGCGTATGATGAACTATCGCTCGGCGAGATTGCCTGGCAGACTGGTTATAGTAGTACGCAGCACCTCAGCAAACAGTTTCACCAGGTGACTGGCATGACGCCAACGCAATTTAAAGCGGAGCATGGCAGGCGTGGATCCGGAAGAAAAACCTTAGATGAGGTATAATCCATAATCATACACCATTTCCTCCGAATTGTATAACGCTGGCAGCAGCCTGGCCCGCGAACTTTGTGGCATCAAAAATCCATATTTACGATGTCACTCTCTACCCTACTTCCTGCAAAAAGTAACGCCGCCAGCACCAAGATCAACATGCCCGTTCTGGGCATGAGCTGTGCTACTTGCGCCGTCAGCGTGGAATCTGTTTTGAACGATACACCAGGCATAAAATCGGCCACGGTCAATTTCGCGACTCAGACGGTGCAGGTCGAGTATGACCAACAGGTGGTCGCGCCGCTCGATATGCAGAAAGCCGTACAAACCGTTGGCTTTGATTTAATTGTCGAAGTGGAGCACGCCGCTGAGAAACAGGCCGAAGCGAAACACATCCATGCTGAAAATCTGCGCCGCCGAACCCTCGGCGCTATGTTGCTAGCCGCCCCAACCGTCATCATCGGTATGTTCTTTATGAATATGCCCTATGCCAACTGGATTATGCTCGGCCTGTCGCTACCGGCGCTGGTTTTGTTCGGCAAAGATTTCTTTGTCAATGCTTTCCGGCAGGCAAGACGGGGCAAGGCCAACATGGATACACTGGTAGCCCTCAGTACGGGGGTCGCATTTCTTTTCAGCACTTTTACCACGATTTATCCCCAATACTGGCTGCAAAACGGTTTGCAACCACACGTATACTTCGAGGCGGCGGTGGTCATCATTGCCTTTATTTTACTGGGCAAATATTTGGAGGAGCGCGCCAAAGGACAAACCTCTTCCGCCATCAAAAAGCTGATAGGGCTACAACCGAAGACCGTACGGGTCATTCGCGATGGGCAGGAACAGACCCTTCCGATCAGCGAAGTACAGATCGGGGAATTGATTCTGGTGCGGCCCGGCGAAAAGATTGCTGTGGATGGCGTGTTGACCGAAGGCAAGTCTTTCGTGGACGAAAGCATGCTGAACGGAGAACCTTTGCCGGTAGAAAAGCATCCCCAAAACCAGGTATTTGCAGGCACGCTGAATCAAAAAGGCAGTTTCCAGTTTCGCGCTGAGAAAGTGGGTAGCCAAACCCTGCTGGCCCAAATCATTCAGACCGTGCAGCAGGCCCAGGGCAGCAAAGCCCCGGTACAGCGGCTGGTGGATAAAATTGCCGGCATCTTCGTGCCCGTCGTCATGGGGATTGCGCTGTTGAGTTTTGCTGTTTGGATGATTTTTGGCGGCGAAAACGCCTTTACGCATGCGCTGCTGGCGCTGGTGACGGTGCTGGTCATTGCCTGCCCATGCGCTTTGGGTTTGGCCACGCCTACGGCCATTACGGTCGGCGTGGGTAAAGGGGCTGAAAATCATATTCTTATCAAGGATGCGGAAAGTTTAGAGATTGCCCACCGCGTCAATGCGGTTGTACTGGATAAGACCGGCACCATTACCCAAGGCAAGCCCGAGGTGACTGATTGGTATTGGCATACTACGGATGCGCAGTACCAAAGACTACTGCTCTCCATGGAAAGCCGTTCGGAACACCCGCTGGCCGAGGCAGTCATGCGAAAATTGGAAGCGGAGGGTATAATTGGCCGACCCCGGCTGGAACAGTTCGAGAGCATCACCGGGCAAGGCATCCAAGCAATACACGAAGGTCACGTTTACTTGGTTGGCAATGAAAAGATGCTTGAACACCACGGGCTTACGCTGCCTGATGCTGCAAAAGAATTGACCAAGAATTGGCAAGAGGCTGCCCGAACCGTTGTCTTTTTTGCCGGTGTTAAAGAAGGCGTTATCGCGGCCCTGGCGATTGCCGATCCGATAAAACCTACTTCGCGCGAAGCTGTGGCTCAGCTCCAGGAGCAGGGGATCGAGGTCTATATGCTCACCGGTGATAATCCGCAAACGGCGGCATCCATTGCCCGGCAAGTCGGTATCACGCACTTTCAGGCTCAGGTAATGCCAGGCGATAAAGCCGGATTCATTCAAAAACTACAAGCCGAAGGAAAAACGGTGGCGATGGTGGGCGACGGTATTAACGACTCCCCTGCCCTGGCGCAAGCCGACGTAAGCATAGCCATGGGTAAGGGTACGGACATTGCCATGGAGGTGGCGGCAATCACCCTGATGCGCTCCGATCTGACTGCTTTGCCCCAACTGTTCCGCCTGTCACGCAAAACGGTTGGCACCATTCGCCAGAATCTGTTCTGGGCTTTTATCTACAATTTGATTGGTATTCCGATTGCGGCGGGGGTATTGTACCCGGTATTCGGGTTCCTGCTCAACCCGATGCTGGCCGGTGCGGCCATGGCGCTGAGTTCGGTATCCGTAGTGACTAACAGTTTGCGGTTGCGCCAATTAAAACTCTAATTTCCAAACCCTCCAACATTTTTTCAAACTATCAAACACTCCATATCATGGAAAAATTAAAGTTCAAAACCAATATCAACTGTGGCGGCTGTATCGCCAAGTTCACCCCACATATCCAAAACGCTGAGGGCGTACACGCTTGGGCGGTGGACACGACTACCCCTGACAAAATATTAACGATTGAAGGTGACCTTACGGAGCAAGAGGCCGTCGCGCTGGTGAAGAAAGCGGGTTTTGTTGTCCGCGAAGTCGTTACTCAGTAAGGTGATTGGAAGGCAAGTGTCTACACCATATTTGAATGCAGGGTAGCTGTTCGTGCTAAGGGTGGCGGTGAACGCGCAACTTTTGAAAAAGGACCTGGTTAAATAGGATGAAAACTATCACCTCTCTAATTGGCAGTGTTTTCGCTTTTCTCCCATCAAACACTTGATGCAGGAAGGAGGCAAGATTGCTGTTCTTAAGGCACTTTTAAAATATATGTACGCAAAAACACTACGTTTTAAATCCATTGCTATGCGCCTACTTTTCTCTGTGTTGTTTTTATTTCTACTCACCGCTTTTTCCATAAAGGCACAAACCCTCACCGGTACGGTCACTGCCAATGGCATTCCAGTTTCTAACGCCCGCGTGACCTTATTCAACGGTGATACGACCTTATTCTGGGAAGCTCGTACCGATGAAAACGGCCAGTATCTGTTTGAGAATTTACCGGGCGGCGGACCATATCTTTTTTTCGGGGTGGCAAAACCTGATTTTGAGTATTTTGAAAATGCCACTACGGGCATTATCGGTACGGTTATCCATAATGCCGAACTTGAGCCTGAAACCCAGCCCGGTGCATGGACCACGGTGATCGAGTCACCTGAAGCACTGGGTGGGACTGATCTGGGCGTACTGCTGCCCGATGGGCGCACCTATTACTGCCACAGCACCAAAGACCCTTTTGCATTTGACCCCACTACTGGCGATACCATACCCATGATCGGCGATACCAAAGTACAGGGCTGCGTGGCTCCAAAGCTGCTCTGGAATGGTAATATCATCATGGCTGGTGGCACCGAACAGGAAATATATGGCCCCGGCACCAGGAAAATAAAGCAATACAATGTTTTCACGAAGACTTGGCAAGCCCTGCCGCTCATGCTCGATTATCGCTGGTATCCTTCGATGACCCAACTGGCGGACGGCCGTTTGCTGATCGTTGGCGGCGGTGGTTTGAACAACCCTGTTCGGGTCAACACTTCGGAACTGTATAATCCGCTAACTGGTGTAACTGAGTGGGCGGACACCGTTGCTATCCGTAACGAGCAATCACCTATCTTGACTCTCTATAATGGTAAGGCTCTGATGACTTTCCGGCCGCCGCAGCTCTTCGACCCTGTGACCAAACAGTGGGACCTGGCGGCTGATTTCTTGCAGGGCAATCGGATGCCCAATGGTGATCACGTCGACCATGAACTGGTTCATATGCCGGATGATGAAGTAATTGCCATCGGCTTCAAACCCTTCCCAGCTGGCAGTGGGGGCAATTTGGTAGAACGCTACGACCCAGCCACTAATACTTGGAAACTGGGTGCGGATTTCGCCCCGCTGCGCTCCCGCCCGGAGACCGTCTTACTGCCTAATCGCCATATTCTTACTATCGCTGGTTTTAAAGAAGATCCCAATGACCCTACCCCGGTAAACCAATGGGGATACATGGATTTGACCGATCTCTATAATCCTTATGCCGAGACATGGCGGCGACTGGCATCCATGCCCCGCAAGCGGGAATACCACGCGCTGGCTATTCTGGTGCCTGACGGCAGGATAGTGGTTACTGGCGGTGAAGGCTCGCCGGGTAATGAGCCGCCTTTAAGCATCATCGATGTATTCCAGCCGCCTTACCTGTTTCGGGGCGTTCGTCCACAATTATTGAACCTAGAAAAAACGGATTATCAACGTGGAGAAGCGATCCACTTCGATATTGGCCGTACCAACGCGCTTACCGCCGTAGTGCTGCAAAGTACTCAAGACGTTACCCATATGATGAACTGTGGCGAAAACCGTTTCCTCGATCTCGGTTTCGTACAACAGGGCCAATCTATCGAAGCTGTTATTCCCAATGATTCGCTGCAAGTCCTGCCCGGTTGGTATTTGCTATGGGCCATGGTAGATGATATTCCGGCAGTAGCGCGGATTGTGCGGATTTTGCCGGGACAGCCGTCAGTAGCCACGAAAGAAGTTACTGAAGAATCCAGGATTTACGTCTATCCGAATCCCGCAACGGAAAGCATAATATGGGAAACAGGTGATGCAGCGTTTATACCTACCGCTATTCGCTTGCTCGATTTGAACGGCCAGGTATACCGTACCTGGAGCGATACTTCGTCCAAAATACTTTCGGTTTCCGGCTTACCAGCGGGGATTTATTTTTTAGAAATACGGAGTTCAAACCAGCAATTCAGTCAAAAAATTGTTCTAAAAAATTAGCGTTATCCCAAGCCCCATGCAACCTATTTGAACCCTGCCCACCACTTTGCTTTTTAATGACCATGATGTTTCGCTTAGCCATATTGTCTTTTCTGTTGGGTCTGTTTGCAGCAGTGCCAACGGACTATGCCTGGGCTTGTGGCAACCATGATAATAGTGGTCATGCAGCCAAATCGCGGCGCGACCCTGATCAGAAATCCTGTTGTGCTAGAACTCGAAACACTGCTCTTGCTGCTGGTCATAATTGCAATTGCGAAAAAGGTCATTCCGGACAACCTTGTTCCGGGAACGGGGATGGTCATTGTCAGTGCCCAGGTGTTGGCGGAGCTTGTGCCAGCGCAGTGATTAGTTGGTTGCCTGTCAATTCAAATGTACTGCCCACCGATGTTAGGGTGATACGTCAAGCTTTCTACTTTGCCGAGCGTCAGCCCGAAGCCGTTTATCTCCCCGTCTGGCAGCCACCTAAGTTGGTGGCTTAGTGCCGCGTCAGCCCGACGTGTGCCTTTTCGATTGTAAATTTCCCGTTTTGCCTGGTGTACCGGCCTTTTAAAGGTAAGTACAAGATGGATTATGTGGTGTTTAATATCATCATAGTCACTGCTGCTGGCAGTGAGCTGGGCTATATGGCTTTGAAACAATTGCTTCTCACTTTCAAATTTTAAAAAATGAAAAATTCAATGATAATTTTCTGTGTCTTGTTGCTGGCACTTACCGCTTGCAAGAACAACCAGGCGAAAAATGAGAACACGTCACAAAATTCCATACAGCCCACATCGGGTGTGGAAACCGTATATGCCTGTCCGATGCACCCGGAAATAACGGGAAAGAAAGGCGACAAGTGCTCCAAATGTGGGATGGAACTGACCGAGGTAAAGGGCACGACAGCCAGCACCACTACAACTGCCACCACTGCTAGCGTTCCAGCAGGCACTACGGTTTCTATTAAACCACTAGTAGAGGACTACCTACAGATGAAAAATGCCTTCACGACCGATAATACGCGGGATGCCGCTGCCGCAGGCAAGGCCTTGGAAGTTGCCTTTAAAGGTTTCGATAAAAGCACTTTGACGGCCGGGCAAAAAAAGACGTATGAAGATATGGAAGATGATGCCAGGGAACACGCCGAACATATCGGGGCAAACGGTGGCAAAATCGAGCATCAGCGGGAACACTTTGCCATGCTGAGCAAGGATATGTACGATTTGGTAAAAACCTTCGGCGTGGCTGACCAACCCTTGTATCAGGATTTCTGCCCGATGTATAATAAAGGCAAGGGGGCCATTTGGTTGAGCGAAACCAAAGAAATCAAGAACCCCTATTATGGCCAGAAAATGTCGACCTGCGGCAAAGTGAAAGAAGAAATCAAGTAAAAAATGAAGGCACGTTTTAAAAGAATATTAGCAGTCGTAGCCATAGTCATTGTCCTGATCCAGTTTATCCAACCTGCCCGCAACCAAAGCGGGCAGGTAAGGGCTACGGATATCGCCAAAATAGTGCTGGTGCCGGATGAGGTGCAAGTGCTCCTACAGAACGCTTGTTACGACTGCCACAGCAATAACACCGCTTATCCCTGGTACACCTGTGTGCAGCCAATTGGCTGGCTGATGAGCTACCATGTTCGGAATGGCCGGGAAGAATTGAATTTCAGCGATTTCGGTTCCTTGTCGAAACGCAGACAGGAAAGCAAATTGAAAGCCATTGCTGGTCAACTGGAAGACGATGAAATGCCTTTATGCTCCTACACCTGGATGCATAAAAAGGCCATTCTTGCGCAAACCGATAAAGATTTGATCATCACCTGGGCCAATAGTGCCAGGGATAGTCTCACCAATAAAAATTAAATTTCCTCCATGGATTTTCAAAAAAATATTGCTCAAAAAATGTTGCCAGCGCTAGCGCGTATTGGCGGGTTGCCGGTCTCCAAAAAGATGAAATTGACTGCGTTGGCTTTTGCGCTGTTTTGCGTCAATTTCTGCACCGTTTTTGCCCAAAACAATGGTAAATCGCTGCCCGACGGCTCGTACTACACTTGTACGATGGACCCTAAAATACACAATGATGCGCCCGGAACCTGCCCGCTCTGCGGCATGGCTTTGGTGAAAGTAAAAGGCAAAAAGGTGAAGCCAAAACCCAAGCCCGAGCAGGAAGCCCACGTAACCATGCCGATGCCAAAGGACACGGCAAAAGCACCGGGCATGGAGATGGGCAAAATGGACCATCCACCCCTAAAAAACGATGCCCCGCCAGCAAAACCGATGGAGATGGATATGGGTAAAATGGACGACATGAAAATGGAAAAAATGCCCAAAGCCACGGGCCTTCCCAAGGCCACCCTGGTCAATACTACGCCCTCCCGGACCGTCCACTACGACCTCTACATCCGCGACACCACGGTCAATTTTACCGGCAAGGCCAAGCGAGCCATCGCCGTGAACGGGCAAATACCGATGCCCACGCTGACTTTTACCGAAGGCGACACCGCCGAGAT
>CBDFMU010000005.1:0-174900 GCA_965249785.1 Saprospiraceae bacterium
CAATATGTTATTATTGACCGCACTAAATTGGCTGATTCTATTCCATACCCCATGCTTTTTGAAGACAACGAATTCCGAATTTTTAAAATAAAAAAAGACTAATGTCTTTACTTTTTATACTCATCCCCATTCTTGCTTCTTTCGCCATTTTCGCTTTGCGCGGAATGGCGGTCAGAAACATTGCCCTCATTGCTACGCTTGTCAACTTGGTCGTCACTGCTTATTGTGGACTAACGTTCGATCACAGCCGAGCCGACCAATGCGCCTTCGACCTGCCGTGGGTGCCAGGTGCCGGTATTCACTTCGCCCTGGGCATGGATGGCATCAGCCTATTGATGGTGTTGTTGACTAACCTATTGGCACCATTAATTGTGCTTAGTAGTTTTAGTCGCACGTTCGACAATGAGCCACGTTATTATGGTCTGGTACTATTAATGATCGGCGCACTCAATGGCGTTTTTCTGGCTACCGATGGATTACTATTCTACATTTTCTATGAATTAGCATTAATTCCAATTTACTTTATTTGTGCAATATGGGGCGGTCAGGATCGGATTCGAGTGACGTTAAAATTCTTTATTTACACGTTTATCGGGTCGCTGTTTATGCTGCTATCGCTCTTATACGTGTACTTGCAAACGCCGGGCAGTCACTCTTTTGCCTGGGCCGATCTGGTAGCGGTACAATTGACACCCAATGCGGCCTGTTGGGTGATGCTGGGCTTTTTTCTGGCTTTCGCAGTAAAGATACCAGTCTTCCCCTTTCATACCTGGCAACCAGATACTTATACGACAGCTCCAACCGGCGGCACTATGCTCTTGGCTGGTATTATGCTTAAAATGGGCATTTATGGCGTCATTCGCTGGATGATTCCGTTGTCGCCCGAAGCACTGGCAACTTGGTTGCCGATTTTTATTACTTTGGCAGTAATCGGTATTGTATATGCCAGTATAATAGCGGTGAAACAAAATGACCTGAAACGATTATTGGCCTATTCTTCTATTGCCCACGTTGGGTTGATTGCAGCGGGTATTTTGGCCTGGAACAAGACCGGGATGCAGGGCGGACTAATACAAATGCTTAATCACGGTATAAATGTCGTGGGTTTATTTTTTGTGGCTGATCTTATTGAGCGTCGTTTGGGTACGCGTTCGTTAGCGGATTTAGGCGGCATTGCGAAGTCGGCACCAAAGTTTGCTACCTTGTTTATGATCATCATGCTTGGCTCCGTAGCGGTGCCGCTAACCAATGGTTTTGTCGGCGAATTTCTGCTATTAAACGGCGTTTGGAATTATAACTTCTGGTTGGGTGCCGTAGCGGGATTGACCATTATTTACGGCGCGGTATATATGCTTAGGGCTTATGGCATGGCCATGTTTGGTGAAACGAATACAGAAACGGCGCGTTTTGCTGACGTGACAACTCGCGAAGGTTTGGTACTCGGAACAATTGCGACTTTGGTACTGGTACTCGGCTTTTTTCCACAGGTGATTTTGAATATGACCGACGGAAGTGTGAGCCGGATATTGGGCGCGGTGCAGTTTTAGGGATAGTAATAAAAATTGATTGTCAAAATGCTTACACCACAACAGCAAGCCATCATTCTTGAAGTACTTCAACCATTTAATCCGGTGGAAGTAGGCATTTTTGGTTCGTTTGCGCGTGGGGAAGAAAGACCGGAGAGCGATATTGATATTTTAATTGACTTTGGTACAACTCGAATTAATCTATTCGATTTGGTACATATTGGAGATGAGTTGGAAGAAAAACTGGGTCGAAAAGTGGATTTGGTAACTAGGCGCGCGCTTCACCCTTTTTTGAAACCTATTGTCGAGCAAGATTTGCAAATTATCTCCAAAGCAGCATGATTAAAAAAGGCAATCTTTTCCATTTAATCTATATCAAGGAAAATTGCGAACTTGCTATAAACTGTATCGACGGCTTTTCCGAGGATGATTTTTATCGACATAGCATGGCTAAATATGCATGTGTCCGATTTTTAGAAGTCATTGGTGAAGCCTCTAAAAATTTGACCAATGATTTCCGGGATAAACATCCTGAACTGAATTGGAAGGCTGCCATAGGAATGCGTGATAAACTGGCTCACGATTATGCCGGAACGGATTTTACTATCGTTTGGGAAACTGTCACCGACCTTTTGCCAGACTTTTTGACAAGAATTGAAGCAATTATCGCTGAATATAAATGAACGCTCTACTAATACTCTTTGCCACGGCTATCGTCGTCTTGTTCGCGGGTTTGACCCAACAACGGCGGCTGTTACAGCCTATTACTCTGATTGGTACGCTGCTGGCTTTGGGCGTTACATGTTTCGATCTGGCTAACCAAACGGGCGCAGTCTGGAATTTCCACTACGCCACCATGTTCCAGTTCGACAACTACGCGCTGGCTTTCTCGTCGGTATTGCTGGTCTCCACGGTACTGCTGATCGGGCTGACCAGTTGGGGCTTTCGTGGGCTGCATAATACGCTGGGGGATAACTACGCCTTGATACTGTTCAGTTTATGTGGTGCTTTGTGCATGGCCTCTTTTACCAATCTGGTCATGCTATTCCTCGGTATCGAAATATTAAGTATTCCGCTATATGTGCTGGCGGGTAGTCGTCGCGACGATCAACGTTCCAACGAAGCCGCCCTCAAATACTTCTTGATGGGTGCCTTTGCTACTGGCTTTTTGCTCTTTGGCATCGCCCTGATTTACGGTGCTACCGCGACCTTCGATCTAAAAAACATCGCTGCTGCTGTTAATGATGGTCGGCATTCAGCGGGCATGTTACACGTAGGAATTCTGCTGATGTTGGTTGGCTTGGGTTTCAAAGTGTCGGCAGTGCCATTTCCATTTTTGGGCACCGGATGTTTATACAGGGTAGTCCTAATCTGGTAACGGCTTTCATGGCCACAGTGGTAAAAACGGCTGGTTTTGCGGCATTTTATCGGCTATTTTCGATGGCTTTTGCCGGAGCCGAATCATTTTGGAGCATTTCCGTGGCGGTAATGGCAGCCTTGACTATGACCTTGGCCAATGTAACCGCGATTTTCCAGACCGATTTCAAGCGCATGATGGCGTATTCGTCCATTTCCCATGCTGGTTATTTGTTGTTGGCCATCCTGGCTATTGGGCAGGCCGGGAGCGCAGGAGCCATTTTGCTTTACACACTTACCTATTCCATTGCCACGATTTGCGCTTTCGGTTGCTACATGGCGGTGGCCGAACCCGGCGGCGATGGCTCTTTTGAAGCGTTCAAAGGGTTGGGAAAAAGACAGCCTTTTCTGGCGGCCGTAATGGCCGTTTCTATGTTATCATTGGCGGGTATTCCGCCTACTGCCGGCTTTTTTGGTAAATATTTCCTGTTTACTGCTGCTTTTGGCAAATATCCCTGGCTGGTTGTTTTGGCCGTTATGAACTCGGCTATTTCGATCTTTTACTATTTCAAAATCATCATCTCTATGTATTTCTCGCGAGAAGACAGTACGTTGGCCGTACCTGTACCGATGGCCGTGCGTTGGGTGGTGTTGACTGGATTATTGCTGATTGTATTGCTGACCTTGGTTCCGGGCAGCGTGTATGCCCTGATCCAATAGTCGATTTTTCATTACAAGTTCTTCATTATCAAATATATGTCCTTGACCAAAATTGCCGTTCCAACGCTGTTTGCGGCCCTTACTGTATTTGCCGCCTGCGGCGATTCTAATGCGCCCACCAACTCCGGCACACCCTCGGCTTTAACTGCGCCACCCATACCCGCCACTCCCCCACCCTCGGCCAAGCCTGAAATTTACTTGTACATTGCTAAGGTTGACAAACTCAATTTGCGCGACCAACCCAACAAGGGCGGCAAAGTAATCACCCAATTCAAAGAAGGCGATTTCGTGGAAGCCACCGGCGAGGTGTCGGCCAACAAAGAGAAGGCCACTTTGCGCGGCATTGAATGGGATGAACCATACTACAAAGTCACTTCCACTACGCCAGAGCAACATACTGGCTGGGCTTATGGTGGTGCTTTGCAACGCGTATACGGCGGCCCACGCGCGACCAGCCCGGATTTAGGCAAGCTGACCCAACTATCCATGTTTCTTAAAACACTGGATGTCAAGAAGTTGGAGAGTGGCAAACAGGCTTGGGACTATGTGAAATCCAATCTTGCTGATTCAAAAGGTACGCTCTCCGATGCTGCCTTTATTTTGCTCGAAAATTTTCTGTTTCGTATGGAAACGGAAGGCGAGTTTTATAAAATGACGGAAAAAGTTAAATGGGCCGATGAGGATTATAAAGCCATCAGCGAACGCCGTTTTGACATGAATAAATACCCGGCGGCTAAAACTTTGGGCGACAACGGATTCAGCCTCGCTACTGGCGAAGGCATGGTCTATCCCGTGGTGGACTGGAATAAACTGTCCGATTTCTTTGTTGGAAGGGTTACGCCACCGATGAAAAATTATCTCCAACAAACTACGTTGGAAAAGACAAATAATATAATGGACGATGGCGGTTTTTCCATTCCGATGGAACAAGTCGCGGATCGGGCGGTATTTTGGGAGAAATTCAACCAGGACCATCCCTACTTTGTACTAAATGAGGAGACCAAAGAGTCGCAAAGATGGCTTCTGCATGCGCTCACCAATGGTGCCGATAATACCCCTGTCTTCGATGGGGAAACAAAAACCGTGAGTGCCGATTTTGCCAAAATGTGGAAATACGTGCAAGAGAAATACTCCGGTACGATGGTTGCCAAGCGGGTAAAAGAGTTCTCCGATCTGGTTGCTGCCGAAGGTGGAAAATCCACTAAAAAAGTGGAAGATGCACAGCAGAAATATAACAATGAAATGATGTCCGAATAATTATAAATCAACTTATTATAACAAAACGCCTTGATCGCTTTACCATAGCCGTCAGGCTAAACCCCACCCCTAACCCCTCCCCGAAAGGGAGGGGACTAAATTGAGTTTCAAGCCATTGGTTTACAGTACCTTGATAAAATATTTATTCTTTTCCCAAGGTACTGACAATGAATAAAAATCACCTCAATCATATCCCCCTCCCTTTCGGGGGAGGGGTTAGGGGTGGGGTTGCAAAGGTATGATAATCAATGTATTGAACTGCCACTATTTGTAATATATTTTGCCTGGCCTGACGCCTTGGTCACTTTACCAGTGATCAAGGCGTTTTGTTTAAAGCAATGTGCAATGCTTTTAGAAGATCGTTTGCCGTAGGAATTCCCTCCGGCGAAATATTCAGCAACGTCGCCACTTGCTTGAAAATACTTTCCGGTCCAGTTTCGGCAGATAAACTACGCAAAGCCCCCGAACCCGCCGATTTGGAGAGTTTTTCACCTCGTTCGTCCATAATTAGCGGATGATGCAAGAAGTGAATTTTCTGAAAATCTGCCCAGCCTAATTGTTGCGCCAACCATTGTTGCGCCAAAGTAGAAGAGATTAAATCTGCCCCACGAATCACATGGCTTACCTGAAAATGTAAATCATCTACTATGCTAGCCAACTGATAAGCAGGTACGCCATCTTTCCTACGAACAATGAAATTTGGTAAAGAAAATTCTGGCGGAGTAAAAGCGCGCCACGCTACATTGGGCGCATTTAAAGAGAGATTTTGATTTCGAAATTCAGGAGGATATTTACCATCAAAAGGGACCAAATCACGTCGCGATTTGGCGCAGGCGAAAACCAGATTATTATCTTGAACTTGTTCCAATGCCTTTACGTACAAAGGCAAACGCCGCACTTGTGACCAATTTTGCTCAAAATCATCAGCGTCTTTTGGCCCTTCGTCCCAGTTTAAACCTAACCAATGGAGAGAGTCAAAAATATTGGTGACATACTCCGGACGTTTGCGATCAGCATCCAGATCATCAATGCGAAGCAGCAATTTTGCACCGGGTTGCAGCCGGGCGGCCAACCAGTTAAGGGTAAAATTCAGGGCATTGCCAGAATGTAGAAAGCCGGAAGGAGTCGGTGCCAAACGTAGGCGGCTATTTGCCTCAATGATGTCTGCAAAAGCCAGAAACTCGGCCCTGAAAGACATATTATTGCGGACGCTCTTTGTTGGCCTTCTCAAATTCCTTAATCATCTCTTCCGGCGACTTGCCCAAATACTTCAAGGCATTCTGCGCATCGTCAGCGAAATCAGGATCGTTCGGATATTTTTTTAAGAAATCCTGGTATTTCACGCGGGCCATCGCCGTGTCGCCACGGTCATTTTCAAGGATAAAGCCTTCCATGAACAAAGCCATCGGTGCTTTCGGATGCTGTGGCAGTTTTTCAGCTACGGTGGTGTAGAGTTGAAGTGCTTTGGTGGAACTGCCGATGCTTTTGGCAACACCAGCGGCTTTTAGCAATAAATCAGCATATTTATCGGGCTGTGTAGTTTCTACCGACGCCGCGTATTCTTCTGCAGTTTTGATAAAAGCATTCGCTTTCGCGCTGTCAGCAACAGTGCCATTGGGAGCGGTCATTTCTTTGTCCAGTTGCAATAGGGATTGTTCCAGCGTAGCCGTTTGGTCAGGCTTTGGCGTGTTTTTGCAAGCCGACACCAAGCCTAAGAAAAGTATTGCCGACGAGACGAATAGGGTATATTTCATTATAAAATGATGGTTGGAATTACTTGATTTACTCGGAAGGCAGCGCAAAATGCGGGTTTTCAATAACCCCTAGCGCATTACCAAAAGGGTCGCGCAAAGTAGCCACCAAAATACCATCGCCGACATCCTGAATGGCACTACTAATAGTCGCACCCAAAGATTCCAGGTGTTCCACAGCAGCCTGTATGTTAGCCACACCCCAATAAATTTGCTGACCGCTTTCACCAGGAGTAGCGTTGGGATCGAGGCCCAGTTCGTAGCCACCGACATTGAAACCTACATAAAAAGGCTCGTCAAAATAGGGCGGAAAACCGAGGGCCTGGATATACCAATCCTTGGTGGCGGCCAAATCAGGGGCGGGATAGAGGACCGTGCGTAAACCGAGAAAATGAGAGGTCATATTCTAAAATGTGATCAAAGTAATGAATGTGGTCAATATACTGATGTCGGGCTATCAACACTTATCAACTCTATAAACCCTTATAAACCAATTTTCTATCAATAATCAAATTCTCCAAACGGACTTTTCACCGTGACGCGCTGCCCTTGCGCCGATTTTACCTGACCGATGATCTGCGCCGCTACACCGTATTTTTCCGCGATGGCTAGGATTCCGTCCACGTGTTTAGGCGACAGATAAATCTCCATGCGGTGGCCCATATTGAACACTTGATACATCTCGCGCCAGTCGGTGCCGCTGCTCTCCTGAATCAGGCGAAACAACGGTGGTAAAGCAAAAAGGTTGTCCTTGATAATATGGACGTTTTCGACAAATTTCAGCACTTTGGATTGACCGCCGCCAGTGACGTGGATCAGGCCGTGAATCTGTTTGCGGTGGGCTGCCAGCATCTCTTTCAGAATGGGTAAATAAGTGCGAGTCGGCGACAAGATCAGTTTCCCGACGCTTATTTCCTGCCCATTTATTTGTACCATTTCCGTCAAGCGGCGTTGGCCAGTATAGACTACTTCTTTCGGCAAATTCGGTTCAAAACTCTCTGGATATTGCGCAGCGTAGTCGTGCGATAATACATCGTGCCGGGCGGCGGTTAAGCCGTTGCTGCCCATGCCGCCGTTATATTCGGTTTCGTAAGTAGTCTGTCCAAACGAGGCCAAACCCACTATTACATCGCCGGGCCGAATTTGATTGACCAACACGTCACTGCGTTTCATGCGCGCAAAAGCCGTCACGCCCACGTCGATAGTGCGCACAATATCGCCCACATCAGCCGTTTCGCCGCCCGCCAAATGCAGTTCAATGCCCTGCGCCTGCATATTTTCCACAAAATCGGAAGTACCCCGAATCACTGCCGCGATTACCTCCGCCGGGATGCGCGTTTTGTTACGCCCAATGGTGCTGCTGAGCAGAATATTGTCAATGCAACCCACGCAAGCCATATCGTCGAGGTTCATCACAATGGCATCCTGCGCTACGCCTGCCCACACGGAAAGGTCGCCTGTTTCGCGCCAGTAGAGATATGCCAGACTGGTTTTGGTGCCAGCCGTATCAGCATGCAGCAGGTTGCAGTGTTTGATACTGCCAGCGGCCAAGTCGGGCAATATTTTGCAGAAAGCATTGGGATACAAGCCTTTATCCAGGTGCTGGATAGCGGCATGCACTTCATCTTTGGAGGCAGAAACGCCGCGCAAATCGTACTTCAAGGGAATTATGAGTTATAAGTTATGAATTATGAGTTATAAATTATGAGGCGTAAGTTATCGCCAGCGGAAATAACTCATAACTCATCCCTTATAACTTTTAAGGCTTTTCCCAAGTCCGATACTTAGCCGTGTCGTCGTATACATGGCGCAAAATCGCTTTATCTAAATCGGTAAAAACCATTTGGCGACGAGCTACTACGGCGGCGGCAGTGGTGTAGGCTTCCTCTATTTTGTAGGTGCGATAACCGCCATCGGCACCGCCCCAGGAAAAATCGGGGATGAAATTGCGCGGATAACCGGCTCCAAACACGTTGGCAAAAGCACCAACTACCGTACCCGTATTGAACATGGTATTAATGCCGCATTTGGCGTGATCGCCCATAATGAGGCCCATGAATTGCTGACCAGTTTTATCGAAGCGTTCGCTCTCGTAGTTCCAGAGTTTGACTTCTGAATAGTTGTTTTTCAGGTTGGAATTGTTGGTGTCGGCCCCGAGATTGCACCATTCACCGAGTACTGCATCCCCCAGAAACCCATCGTGGCCTTTATTGGAATTAGCCAACATAATCGAACGTGTCACTTCGCCGCCCACCCGACAACCAGGGCCAATAGTAGTGGGGCCATAAATTTTTGAACCCATTTTGATGATCGAATTTTCCCCAATGGATAGTGGCCCGCGCAACATACTGCCTTCCATAATCTCCACATTAGCACCAATATAAATCGGCCCGGCGCTCAGATTGAGGATGCAGCATTCCATTTTTAACCCCGGCTCCACAAACAGGTTTTGGATGGGGCCAATGACTTGATTGGAAGGTGAAATAGGGAGCGATTTGCGGGCTGCGGTGACTAATTTGAAATCGTCGGCGAGCGCAGCACCGTTCATTTGGGCAAAATCCCAAAGATGGTTAATTTGCAATAGGGGAAAATCCGCTTCGAGTTCTGTGCCGCGCAGTTCGCGTACTTCTTCGTCTTCGAGCAGGATTTCGATCTGGTCTTCATTCAATCGGGCGGCCACTAATTCACCATCGCTTAACAGGGCTTCTCCCAACTTTATCTCTTGCAAACGCTGACAAAGAGCCGTATTTGGCAGAATATTGCCGCTGATAATCAGGTTTTCCTCTTCCAAATGAATCGGATATTTCGGCTGCAAATATTCCTGCGTAATGTACGACACCGAGCCGCGCAGGTAACGTTCCCATTTTTCCCGCAGCGTGAGGATGCCCAAGCGAAGTTCGCCGATGGGTCGCGTGGCCGTGAGCGGCAACAAGTGGCCGCGCGCATCGGTGTCAAAAAGGATGATATTCAACATGGTGTAGAGGCAGGTCAATATTTGTACAGGCCGGTTCAGTCGCCTTCACGACAGAGGCGACTGAACCCGCCTGTACAGGGCCATAAAAAAAGTCCCAATGTGCGCATAGCCTATCGGGACTTTTCCAAAAAAATGCCAAATAAAAATTGGTATTATTCTGCGGCAGGTTCGCTCTCAGACTTGGCGAACTTGGAATTAGCAAATTTCTTGTTGAATTTGTCGATACGACCAGCGGTATCCACGAATTTCATTTTGCCAGTAAAGAACGGATGGCTATAAGCCGAGATGTCCATCTTCACCAAAGGGTATTCGTTGCCATCTTCCCAGGTCACCGTTTCTTTGGAGTTGGTGCAGGATTTACCGAGGAATGCCTCGTCTGTGGAAATATCCTTGAAGATCACCGTGCGATAAGAGGACGGATGGATGTCTTTTTTCATGACTATTGTACTAAAAGTTGTGGTAAATTCAGAATCTCGAAATTCGAGCCGCAAATGTACGCACATTGCCCGGCTTAACAAAATGTTTTTCGGGAAAAATTCAGGAAATAATCCGGTTAGCCGCCGATTTGGCCAGTAATTGGCGATGAATCTCCATCACCTGTGGCTCTAATTCTTGTTCGCCATCATTATTAATCACAAAATCAGCCAATTTCACCTTTTCCGCTTCCGGCAATTGGTGGTTTATCCGCGCCTTTACCTGTTCCGCAGAAAGGTTGTCGCGCTCCATCACGCGTTCGATACGCAGTTGCTCCGGCGCGGTCACGACGATTAACACATCTAATTTCAAATGGCTACCACTTTCAACCATCAGGGCGGCTTCTTTCAAGGTATAAGGTGCGCCGTACATAGCCTGCTCCTCGTGCCAGATAAGGCTGTCTTTTTCTACTGCTGGATGCACCAAAGCATTTAATGCAGCCAGTTTTGCCGGGTTTCCGAAGGCCACTTGCGCCACCCACGGACGGTCATATTTTCCATCCGGTGTGTAAGCAGACGGTCCAAATATCTCGATTATGCCTTTTTTCAAATCTTCATCACCCTGCGTCAGCCATTTTGCCCGAATGTCGGCATAATACACCGGCACATCCAGTTCTCGAAAAATTTCGCAGACCGTGGTTTTGCCACTGCCAATGCCGCCTGTGATGCCGACGCGAAGAGAGAGATGCGTTTCCATAATGTCACCGCTATGCGGTTTAAATTTTGATTGTAAACGTAATCTATTTCCAAAAACGGCGTAGCCGTGATATTGCTGTTGCTAAGAAAGGCCAGGTCGGCGGTGCGGAAAGTAGGCGAAGAATTTCCCCAAAATTGGCATCTTCATCCAGAAAACGAAACACCAACGGAGCAGGAAGCCGGGCAAACAAACGCGCAAAAAAGTCTTTGCCCGCTACCCTACCCTCGCGCAACACATGTAACATTACGCTATCAAAAAAACGATAATACCAAGCCGAGCGCAACACTGTAGTGTCCGGCTTTCCCGTCTTTACCCACGCGTCCACAAATTTGCGCAAACGCCGTTGGGTTCGCAAGAACGCATAGCCACTAGATGCCTTGACAAAACCGCCCGCCGTACCGATATTCATAACCCGACCTTCTATATTAGAAAACGGTTGATCGGTCATTGGAATCACGCCAAACTCTCGCTCTGCAATTTCAAAATCATTGATTTTCAGTATATTGCCAATATATTTATTCAATTCTCTGTCATACTCTTCTGGCAAAAGTAAGTCAGGAGAAAACACTGTAAACTCCACCAAAGCGCGATTTTCAGACAAAGGCAATACGTAGACAAAACGCGTTTCGCCCTGTTGTTCCAGCCGATAATCCATGAACGTCATGACATTTTCGTCAAAAGTCGCATTAGGTGTTTCAATAATCCAACCCTGAAAATGCTGCAACAAATGGACGTAGTGAGAGTCAATTTTTGCGGTATTTTTTGGCGTAAACGGCGGCTGCGGATACTGCGCATTGGCAGTTGGCAGTAATGGTTTTTGGGTAAAAGCACTATTAAAAACCCATGTTCCGGTGAAGTCGCCTTGGTCGGTTTTAACCAAACCATTTTGAGAATTTATGTCAATTATATTTGCCGTGATGCGCCGAATATTTGGGTATTTTGTCAACTCCTGTTTAGCCCAGCGATAGAAATCCAGCCCGCGCACCATGTGGTAGCGATAGGGCGCAATATCCAGCGGAATCGCCAAATCGTCGCTAAAAAAGCGGCATTCGTCCCAAGTTTTGAACGTCACTGGCGGCAACGGCTCTTCCTTTGTGGCCCAAAAGCACCAGGTACGATCATTCTTTTCCTTCTCATCGCGATCCAGTAACAGGATTTTGTAATGTTGAAAAAAAGGTTGACGAGCCAATTCCAGTGCCAAAGTCAAGCCGGAAAGTCCGCCGCCCGCCAGAATGATGTCGGGAGTTTGCCAATCCACCGCCTCTACAATTGTTAAATTGCGCATAATTTAATCTTCCTTCCGAATACTTTTTCACAAAAATGGTTCAGTCATAGAGAGCATTTCTCAACTCCTCAACAACCTCAACAATTTCTTCCTAACCAGTTAACAATGAATTCCTCATGTTTAAGATTTGCCTTTTAAAGGCCAGAATTCCCGCCTGTTTGTTTCTCCTGATTGGCCTCGCCAGTTGCAGCAAACACACCAGCCTGACGGTGTTGCAACCCGCCGAAATGAAAATCCCCGAACACATCGCCACCGTGGCCGTCGTGGATCGCAGTAAACCCTCCAAAGGCTGGCTAAACGTGCTGGAAGGCCTCGTCACTGGCGAAGCCATCGGCCAGGATCGCCAAAGTCGCGCCGAAGCCGTGCGCGGATTGTCAGCAGCATTGACCCGCACACCGCGTTTTTCCGTCAAAAATACGGGCATCGAAATGACCGGCAGCAAGGCCGGAGTCAACCTGCCCGCGCCCCTCGAATGGAGCGAAGTGGAACGCATTTGTCAGCAATACGGCGCGGATGCCGTGGTCACCATTGAGTCGTTTGATTCGGATAATGCCGCCGCTGCCCGCCGCAGCGAGACCAAACGCAAAGACAAAAATGGTAAGGAATACATTGACGTTCAATACAATGCGCACATGCGAACGGGCATTCGGATGGGCTGGCGCATGTACGACCCAAAAACGAAAATCATCCTCGACGAATTCACCACCGACGATTATCTGGAAAAAGACGCGACTGGCAAAGACGAAAGAACGGCCTTGAATAATCTGCCTTCGCCCGTCAATGTGTCGCGAGATGTGGCCTACAATGGCGGTCAACGCTATGGCTCGCGCATTGCGCCGCTGTATGTGCAGGTGAGCCGTGCTTATTACGACAATGCCAAAGGCTACAAAACTCAGATGGAGCAGGCCACCCGCTACGCCCGTGGTAATGAATGGAACAAAGCCGCTGAAATCTGGAAAAACATTGAGGTCCGCGCCACCGATAATCCCAAAGCCGCCGGACGCGCTGCCTATAATATGGCCGTAGCCTCTGAAGTGAGCGGAAATCTCGACGTTGCGCTGGATTGGGCCAAAAAATCATGGACCAAATATGGCAACAAAAAGGCCCGCAACTACATCCAGACCATTCAGCAACGGCAGAACGACGCGCGAAAAGTGGATTATCAGATGCCGAAAAAAGCGTGAACAAAAAGGTTGATAAAGGTTTATAGGGTTTATGAGGGTTTATTATCAACCTTTATAAACTCTTCATCAACTTTTATCAACCTTTACGCATGAATAGCCAGCCTTTTGAACGACGCACACCGGGCCTCTCCGAAGACGAGGTGAAGCGACGCTTCGTGCCGTTCCTGCGCAATTTTTACCGCCAGCGGTTCGAGCCGATTGCGGGTTCGGAGTCCGTGGAACTCGACAATGTGGGTGAAGGTGGCATCGTCGCCGATGGCAAAATGACCTTCCGCAAGGTCGATGGTTCGCCCTTCGTTTGTACCTACGAGGCCACTTCCCGCGACAAAGCGGAGGAAGTAAAATACGCCATCAACGATCTTTATCTGGCCTGGGATTCGGCGGCTTTTGGGGCAATTGCGACCGCTGTGTTGTACGCGATCTTTTACGTCACGCGCCCGAACTGGCTGGTCGGCCTGCGTTTCGAGGGCAATCTCGGCCTCATCTTTGGCGTGGCTTTGATCACTTCTTTGTTGTGGTTTTTTCTGCTGCGCAACTGGCGCAAGTATCGCTATATCTTTGCTATTGAGCAATTTAAGCAATATCAGGCCGACGAACAATGGGTGGCCATCGCCGAAGATGTGTTCCCTTCGCCTACCGATCCTTACTTAATTGAACTGCGAAATCAATGCGTGTTCAGCGGCTTTGGGCTAGCCGTAGTCAGTGCCGAAAATGGCGTTCGCTCTCTTGCAAATCCTTCACGCTTAGGCCTTTATGGTCAGGATCGGCATATCACGCATTGGGTCACGCGCGCCGATTGGTACCAGGCGATTACTAATACGTCTGCTAGCGGCGAAGTGGCGCGTTTGGCTCCGCCCGGTACACTAACGATTGCCTGGAATAAGGTGTCGCGTCCGGTGCGCTACCTCTTATTGGAGCCCGCCAGGAAAGTCCTGAATCGGCCGCTTGGCCACACTTCCAGTGCCTATAATCGTTTTATGAGTGGGCAGCAAGTACAAAAATGGGTGTGTGGACTGGCGTTTTTGCTGCTTATTCCGCTGGTTTGGCGGGTGCTAAATGCGCATAAAATTACCACGGCGGATGTGACCAGCTTGCAAAAAATGCGGGCTGGCCCCAATCCCGAAGATCAGCCCGGTTACAAACCCAATGACGAAATTATTCCCTACGGTGGCGAACCGACTGGCGTTCCCAAGCAATTTGCCGAGACCAAACAGGAGGAAGTACAAACCATAAGTTTATCGAGCAGTGACGACGATGAAAATACCATCAACCTTTCTGGTAATGAGGACAAAACGACCGACGCAAAAGATCAGCCGACCGCCAAACCTTCGTTGCCCGATCTCTGCGCAGTGCTGAATGATAAACATGGCTGGCTGGTGCAGGACAACCTATACATCACCCGCGCCAACGCTACGGAACGGGTTGCCGCTTTGCGCAAAAAAGGTTTGACCGCTGAATTGGTAAGTAATACGTGCATCGAAGCGAGCAGAAGTGGGTACGTGGTGTGGTTAGGGAAAGTCCAGCCCTCGCGCGAGGAAGCCGTCAAACAGGCGGCCAACTATGAAAAGGCGTTGCAACGCTATGGATTGTTGATAGCCAAACCTTCCGTCAAACGCCTGCTGTGATTTTCGACCGTTTTTCGCTGACACAAAAAGTAAATATGCTCACTACGCTGGGCCTATTGGGTGGTGTTATCCTGTCATGGCCACTTTGGAATTCTGCGGCTCGCACGTCGTTTCCTGTATTACTAATAATAGGTGCTGCTCATTCCGAAACGGCGTGGTTGTCTTTAATTGGCATTGTTCTATTACTGCTATCAATTACAACATCATTAGTTTTTTCGGCTAAAAAAGGGTCAATTATTGCGCTATTGGCTTGTTTATCAATACTTTGTTGTCTCGATGTAAATCGTCTGCAACCGTGGGTTTGGATGTACGGATTGATATTGGCGAGCATTGCATTTGGAAAATCAACTGCCGAAACGCGTGATACTTTACGCTGGCTCCTCGCTGCTATTTATGCTTGGAGCGGTTTTCATAAATTAACACCCTATTTCGCGGAGGATAATTTCGACTGGTTCTGTTCGGCGTTTTCCTTTACCAAATCGTTGGCACATTCTCCTGCTTTGGGTTATACAGTTGCCTTGCTGGAAATGTCGCTCGCTTTTGGACTAATGTGGCCGCGCACACGCCCCGTTTTTCGCTGGCTGGTAGTTGTTTTTCACAGTATTATTGTTTTGATGCTCAGCCCATTAGGCTTGAATTGGAACACCGTAGTTATTCCGTGGAATATCGCTTTGGCGGGCTTGGTGTGGCTGGTTTTTGCTGAAAAGCACCAGACTCTTTTGCCAAAAAATAGTGGCCAACGGCTGGTGCTGATTTTCGCAGGCGTGGCTCCGCTGCTCAATCTTTTTGGTGCTTGGCCAGAAGCACTTTCCTGGAAATTGTACAGCAATACGCAGTCCGAAGCGACTTTTTATGCTCCTGCTCATTCTTTTACGCAAACCGTTGAACAACAGGCTTTTTGGGAGAAAAATGCTTTTGATAATGGCACTAAATTATTGCTGGATGACTGGGCCAACGCGGAATTGCACGCACCAATGTTTGCCAGCAAACATAGTTTTCGTCAAACAGCATCCTACCTTTGCGGCTGCACCACGCAACCCGATAGCGCCGGTTTGTACATTCTGACCGTCCAACCCTGGAATCGACAGGCGGAAAAATGGCAAAAAATTCCCTGTCGGGAACTGCTGAACACACACAAATGACCAAAGACTCTTTGCTCTGGCAAATCACGCCTGCCGATGGCGGCCCATCTTCCTACCTGTTCGGCACCATGCACGTTCGCGACGCGCGGGCGTTCGGCTGGCTGGATACAGCCCTGTCACATTTGGCTGATTGTGAAGTATTTGCCACCGAATTTGACTTCTCTGAAACAGACAATCAGGCCCTGGCGGAGGTATTACGTCTTCCCAATGACACTTCGCTGCACCAACTGTTGAAGCCAGGCGTCTGGAAAAAACTGGATTATTATGCCCTAAAAAAACTCGGCGTTCCAGCCGCTCGCTTCGATCATCAGCACCCAATGATGGTCAGCACGACCTTGACGGCAGTGTTTATGTCAGAAGAACAGGCGCATTCGCTGGATGAAACGCTGTGGCACGCTGCCCAAGCCGCAGGCAAGCAATGCACTGGCGTGGAAACCTTTGAAGAGCAGCTGCAAACGTTGAAAAAAATTCCGCTTGAACAACATTTGAAAGGCTTGACTTGGCTTCTTAAAAATTTTAGTCGTCAACGTCGCCGCCTGCACAAGATGATGAATTTGTACGCCGAAGCCGATCTGCAAGGTCTATACCAAGCCGCCAAAAAAGATGCGAAAGGTTTACGGAAAGTACTGTTATATGATCGTAATAAGTTGATGACCAAGCGTTTCGCAGAAATAGCCGAGTCGCAGTCGCTTTTTTGCGCGGTGGGTGCGGGGCATTTGGCTGGTCAAAAAGGGATGTTGCGCTTGTTGAAAAAAGCGGGGTTTAAAGTGCGGGCGGTGGAAAAAGCCAGTATTGACAACGGCAAACAGGATTAGGGCGACCATAAGGGTCGCCCCAACGATGATCACCAATTTATCCACATTCTGTTTTTTGCCAATATTTGTGACAAATTTCATTGTTTTTGCGGTAAGGGCGACCCTTGTGGTCGTCCAATATGCTATTTGCCCTTATGTCAATTGCCCTTTCAATTTATGCCACAACCGCTTCTTCCGCTCCTCTATTTTCCGCCAGTGGCTTGGTTGTCAATGCTTTGGCGATCAGAAGAAGTGACGCTGGAAGCCTGCGAAAATTACCAGAAAGGCAGCCTGCGCAATCGTTGTTATCTGGCTGGCCCGAATGGTGTGCAGCGATTAAGTATTCCTTTGGAGACGGGCAAACACCAACAAAAACCTGTTCGGGAGGTACGTATCGCTTATGACGAGGCCTGGCAACGGCAGCACTGGCGCAGCATTCGTACGGCTTATGGGAACGCTCCGTTTTTTGAACATTATGCCGAGGAGTTAATGCCATTTTTTCAAAAACGCTATGATTTTTTGTTCGATTTCAATCTGGAAATTCTGCAATTTTTGTTGCGCAAATTTGGTTGGCCGGGCAAACTACATTTATCTGAACAGTATTTGCCGTCCAGTCAATTAACAGAAAACAGTGATTTCCGCAAGGCCTTTTCAGGGGAAATCAGTGAGTTGCCAGCGTGGTTTCAGGCCGTTTCATATCCGCAGGTTTTTACGGAACGACACGGTTTTATGGCCAATTTGTCTGCGCTTGATCTGCTGTTTTGTTGCGGTAAACAAGCGGGGGAAAATTATGAATTATAAATTATGAATTATTCAAATGTCTCCGCTGCTGGGATTCTGCGAACACTTGAAAATCAATCTGTGCTGATTGTCGGTGACGTGATGCTTGATCGTTACCTGACTGGTAGCGTACACCGCATTTCGCCCGAAGCCCCGGTGCCCGTAGTGCTGCGTACCTCCACCGAAGATCGGCTAGGCGGAGCCGCTAACGTTGCTTTGAACGTGCTGGCTTTGGGTGGCAAACCGCTGCTGTGTAGCGTGGTCGGGAATGATGCGGATGGTCAGGTATTTCAGCGCATTCTTCCGCAGCATGGCATTTCTGCCGAGGGCTTGGTGTTCTCCAATGACCGTTGCACGACGGTGAAAACCAGGGTGTTAGGTAATAACCAGCAAATGTTGCGCATCGATAGCGAGGACACGCATCCTTTGACTATTTCGGAAGGGGAATTATTATTGGAAAAAATAAAGTCGCTGCTCGACACGCAGGATATTCGGGTGGTGATTTTGCAGGACTATAATAAAGGCGTGTTGACTACGGGAATAATTACGGCGGTCATTTCGGAAGCCCAACAACGTGGTATTCCGACCACCGTGGACCCCAAAAAAGCGAACTTTTTCGCTTATCAAGGGGTCACTTTGTTCAAACCAAACTTGAAAGAAATCCGCGACAGCGCCCCTTTTGCCGTGCAAGCCGAACCGGAATCGCTGCGACAAGCAGTGGATTTTTTGCGCGAGCAATTACGTAATTCATTGACCATGATCACTTTATCCGAACGCGGACTGTTTCTGGATGCCGATGGCGAAGGCCACCTCTACCCTACTGTGGCCCGCAACGTGGCCGACGTGAGCGGCGCGGGCGATACGGTAATCAGCATCGCGTCGCTGGGTCTGGCGGCTGGATTGGATTGGCCAACTATTGCATTGCTCTCTAATCTGGCAGGCGGACAAGTCTGCGAATTTCCCGGTGTGGTGCCGGTGCGCCGCGATATTCTGCTCCGGGAATTGGAAGAGGCACTGGAATAACCCTCCACCTCCTTCGCTTGAAAAGGCTACGGCGGGTAAAAAAGTTGATAGGGGTTGATAAAATTTTGTTTCTTTGCGGCGGTTTTATCACGCACATAAAGTCCTTTGAAATTCTATGCTTAGTCGTCGCAGCGTCCGTATCAAGGTCATGCAGTTGTTGTACATGCTCAACCGGGATGAACAATTGTCGTTCACGGATCTGGTCAAAGATTATAATGAAGGCATCTGGAAGGCTTACGAACTGTACATTTTCCAATTGCATTTGCTGCTGAAAGTGGCGCAATACGCTGAGAAAGACGCCCAGAATCGGGCTGCCAAGTACCTGCCTTCAGACGACGACAAAGTATTCAGCCCGCGTCTTTATCAGAATCCGTCCATTCAAAGTCTGGCCAACCACACGTCTTTTCTGAATATCGTGGCCAAATATAAGGCGCAAGACAATCTGGACGAAGACCATATTCGCACGCTCTATCTCGCGCTTGGCGAAACGCCGGAATACAAGGCTTATTTGGCAATTGAAGAGCCAACAACGGAGGAAACCAATAAGTTTTTACTGGAAATGTATCGTTTTTTGATCAACCACGATGTGTTTGTGGAGATGACGGAAGATCGCTTCAATAATTGGCAGGACGACGAATCGCTGGTGGTCGGAGCGATGAAAAAGACGCTGAAAGCCATGCCGCTCGGCGAAGAATTCTACAAAGAATTCGAGCCTTCGGACGAGACAGTGCGCGAATTTGGGGAAGAATTGCTGCGCAAAACCTGCCAGGAAGACGTGGCTTTGCTGGAACACATTGAGCCGACCCTCAAAAACTGGGATGCCGAACGTGTTGCTATCCTCGACATGATTATGCTGAAAATGGCCCTCTCGGAACTATTGTACTTCCCGACCATCCCGACCAAAGTAACGCTCAACGAATTTGTGGAAATCTCCAAAGTTTATTCCACTGATAAGAGCAAAGACTTTATCAACGGCATTCTGGACCGATTGATGAAGAAATTAATGAAGGAAGAGAAAATTGTGAAAGAAGGTCGGGGGTTGATTGAGTAAAATTTGGAATCATCCTATTGCTTATAGGCTGATTTGCGTCAATTCACTTTAAAGACGTGTGCTCCGGGGTTATCAACTATCTGAATATAACCAGTAATTCCACTTCCCCCTGTCTCTTCCAGCCAACCATTGATGCCCAGTTCATTTAAAAGTTCTTCATTATAATCATCCACTACAAAAGTATTATCTCGAATAGCGACTTCTAGCTGACCCGACATTATTTTAAATATAGTGATCACGATACTTCCGCTTGCAGTATCGAGTCTAATGGAACTTTGTCCATTGGTTAGTTCCAGATATGTATCAAAATAGGTAGTCAACCATATAGTATCACCCACTAGATATTCTTTCTGGTTTGGAAGAACCTTTACATCTAGCCTGGCGACATTATTCTCCCCTTCACATGGAGTTCTGCATCTTCCTCACATTGGAAGTTTGAAAATAAGGAGAATACTGTTAGAAGAGGTAGCAATATTTTGATTTTCATAATTTGTATTGATGTTATAATGCTTCGTAAATTACTTCTCCACAGTGTTGTAAATAGATTTACTTGCGGTATAGCGAAAAAGTTGGAAAGAATAAAAATTTTTAGTCTCAACCATGTTAAACGCATCAAAATAGTCAGGGAAAACGCTCGATCATCCTATATCGGACTGTCATTCTGAACGCAGTGAAGAATTTGGCTACGAAGAAAGTGAGCATCCATCTTCGCTCCTAGGCAGATTCTTCACTTTATTCAGAATGACACGCTGCTCTGGCGTCGTGAATTTCCCAATAATTTTGTCCGCATCTGTGATATGGCGATCACGCCCGGTCAGGAACTCGTAATTACCGGCGGTTACGCGGATACTTTTCGATTGCCCACTATATTTGCTTTTTAGCAAGGGCCCCATGAGGTGTAAAAAAGAAAAATACCTTTCAAATAAAAACTTTTAATTTGTTCTTCTGGAAGCACTAACAGGCCAGATCCTTTTAGTCTCATTTGTCTGGAGGCCGCAACCATAAGTCTATAAAGTTCTTTTGAGTCAATAGCAGGATTAAAATTGACCAAATATATTTCGCTACCCCCGCCATCTCCATCTCCTTCAGGGGGCGTAGTATTCAATGTCTCAAAGTTAAAAGGGCTTTGTTGCCTTATAGTCTCTATGGTAGATGGGCTAAACTCATGCAAATAAGAGGAATACCACTCGTATTGGGCACGTTCCGCACTAATAAAAACTGTATATTTAATACTATCCAAGTGTGCAATGACTATCTTAGTAGAGTCAACGCAGCCAAAAGTGATTGGCATCTGTCCCGTCATACATTTTACTAAATGGATTTGGGGATATATTCTTATATTAGTTTCATGTTGTTGTATGTAAAAAAACTTGTTTAACAACCTTTGAAAAGCTTTATCTTCACAATACAAATTTTTACCATGATCATTTAACGAAGCATAGTCATCATAGCCATACATAGGAACATTGCCAATTATAGAGGTGCCGTTTTTAAAAACGAATTTCGCTTGGTAAACAATACAGCTACCTACATCTCCCCTAAGGTGGGAGGCACAAGAAAATAAAAATAATAGTAGAATATATTTCATGTTTGTCAATGGCCGAAAATAAATACAGTAGAATAAAGCTTATTAGGTTTCTACTAAAAAGCCCCTGCCAATAGCTTTAAGACATTGACAGGGACTTTTTTATATCTATTAGTAGAATTACTTCAACAAAGTCACATTCCCCTTTTTCTCATACACCGCGCCATTGCCGCAAGTAGCCTTCACATACCAGGCATAAGCATCGGGCGTGAGGGAAGCACCTTTGTAAGTACCGTCCCAGCCGAGGGCCTGGGTATCTTCGGTTTCGTACACTTTCTCGCCCCAGCGATCCCAGACCACCATGTATAAATCCTTGATATTCACACCACGCACGATGAAACGATCGTTGCTTTCATCGCCGTTGGGCGTGAAGGCTTTGGGTACGAAGATGTACGGTTCGATGCACTGATCGCCCATGAAGTAGATGGTCACGGAAGCCGTGTTCGGGCAAAGACCATCGGCGGTAGCGGTTACGGTGTACACTGTTTCGACATCTGGACGAGCCATTGGATTGGCAATGTTAGGGTTGTTCAGGGAGCCAGCCGGTGTCCAGTTATAAGTGTAGATGGTGCCTGTACCCGTAGCAGTAGCCAACAGCGAGGCGGCTTGGCCGGGGCAGATGGTGTCTTTACCGACTACTTCGGCGGTCACTGCCAGTGCCACCACGTCCACTTTGAATGCTACCGTATCCTGGCAGCCAAACTGGTTCGCGACGACCGCTGAGTAAATAGCGGTACTGTCTGGCGTGACCGTTGGGTTGGCTCCTCCATTGAGGATTGGTGTCCAGGTATAAGTCAGGGTGTCACCAGCGTTAAGATTCGTGATATTCAACTGTGAGGATTGTCCGCGACAAAGGTTCTGGTCTTTCGGCAGGGCATCCACGACCACTTTGGCATTGTTTACCCGCACCGAACCCGAGGCAGGACAAGCACCACCTTCGGAACGCACGTAGTAAACGCCATTTTTCTCCGGCGTGATTTGTACCGAAGCACCTTCCGCCAAAATAGTGTTGAAAGTCGGTGATTGCGACCATTGATAATTTTCCCCAGTTACCGGATTTTGAACCGATAGCGTCACTGGTGTATCGTCGCAGACTCTTTGGTCCGGCCCGGCACTCAGTAGTGCCGTGGATTGTGGCGTTACTTGGGTGGTATATTGTACCGTACAATTGCCATTGGAAACTTGTACCGTATAAGTAGTAGCAGTAACTGGCGTGACGGTTGGATTCGGGCTATGGATATTTAAGCTCGAATCAACGGGATTGGAACTCCACAGATAGGTGTAAGTCGGGTCGAAGTCCGGGTTCAGTTGCACGGAGTTGCCAGGACAGAAATTCATGCTGCTGGCAATTTCCTCATTAATCACCTTCACGTCCACTGGAAGCGCAGCCGTACCCGTACAGCCTTGCGCATCCGTTACCGTCAATTGAACCGTGTCAAGTCCAGACTGAGTCAGCGTGAAAGTAGGGTTTTGCTCCGTAGAAGTTTGTCCGCCAATGGTCCAGACATAGCTACCAGTAGCTGGTTGACCGGTGAAATTATACACCGCTTGCTCGGAGCAACTGACTAAATTAGACGTAATAGACGGTGTTACTACCGAAGTGGGCTGTACATTGACTGTGGTGTTGAATGGCGCAGCACACTCCGCTCCGGCAGGAACGAAAGTTACGGTATAAGCCCCAACTGAAGCGTAAGTATGCGAGGTGTAAGGCTGACCAGCGTTATTACTTTGACCGTCACCAAAGTTCCAAACACCGGGAACTATGCCCAGATTTTGAAATTCAACGGTCAACCCACCACAGTTTTTTACTTGTATACCAGCCACCACGGTGCCTTCTTGTTGAAAGGCTACACCTATTTCTTTTTGCGTAGTACATCCATATTGGTTGGTCGCCGTCACTGTAATAGTATAAGTGCCCGCCGTGCCAGTGACCGTTACATCCGCAGTATTGTTCGGTGTGATGGTCAGCGCGGAGGGAGCCGACCAGTGGTAGGTCAATGTATCACCAGGTTGCAAGTTATTAGCAATCAACGCAATAGGGCGGTTTTCGCAAGCTACGGTTGGCGAATTGGCCGCAATTTCTACTTTTGCTGCCCGACCAACTACAGTTGCGGTGGCTGATTGTGTACAACCATACACCGGATCAGTTGCTGTCACCGTGTAAATGGTAGGCGTACTAGTTGCGGGTACAGTAATACTCATAGTGGTTTGATTGCCCGGATGCCATACGACCTCTGCATTGGAAGCAGCATTAATTTTTGCTTCTAAAGTAGCGTTGGGTTCGCAGGGAGCAACGGTTGCATTTTGCACCGACAAATTAATTGGTGTTACGCGAATAACTTTTACCTGCGTCGTATCGCTGCAAAAACCGTTGGTCGCTATCAATTGATAATTCGTAGTGACCGCTGGATTGGCAATAATGTTTGGAGAATTTGGATCGGGGAAAAACAGCCCGGTCGTTGGTGACCAGGTGTAAGTGAATGCCGGTGCGCCAACCACGTCAATCGGGATGGAGTCATTAGTACAACTAAAGACTTCTGGCAGGACGTTGAGGGCAATCGAGACGTTCTTCCCAGTCACCGTGATACTGTCGGTTTGGACGCAGCCCAAGGCATCCGTAGCCACCACATGATATTTGGTGGGTACTGCCGAAGCGGGTACGTTTATAGTAGCCCCATTTCCAACCGAAGTCCCCAGTGAAGTCCCGTTGGCATTGAACCATTCTATGGTTGCAGTCACATTGACCGTAGCATTCAGGGTAGCTGTGGGAGTACAAACCACCATTTCATGCGCACCTACGGAGAGTGCCAGTGGCGTTTGCCGAATTACTTCTACTTGCACCGTATCTACGCAAGAACCATTGCTCGCCACCAAAGTATAGATTTGGGTCTGAGCGGGATTGGCAATTACGTTTTGCGGGCCGGGATCGAAGGTCAGCCCCGTCATTGGGAACCAGGTATAAGTGTAAGAAGCATCGCCCGTTACATTGATGTGCACTGGCGAACCGTCACAATTGAAAGCGGGAGAATTAACGTCTATCTGGACGCTGGTAAGAGAATCTACAGTAAATGGAGCCGTGATAGTAGCTGTACAGCCTGCCGCTGAAGTGACGGTTAATTGGACAGTACCCGAATCATTGGCGGGCAAGGTAATGATTGGTGGATTCTGGGCATTGTTGAAGACAGTACCACTGGGCCAAACGATGGTCCAGTTCCAGGCAACGATGGTGCTGCCCGTGTCGGTAGATTTATCGGTAAATTGAATGCGTACCGAATCCCCTAGGCATTCTACAATGGAAAGTTCATAAGCGGCATTCAAAGTGGATACCACCCCAATGTTTGCTGCACCAGTAGCCGTACAGCCGTGTGCGTCGGTCACTTGCAAGTTATACGTGCCAGCACCGACATTAGCAAGGCTTGGATCGTTGGAAATAGTTCCGTTAGGATAGGTCCAAACATAAGTATATGGAGCTAAGCCACTAGAGGCCAGAGCAGTTGCCGTGCCAGTCAAATCAGCCTGACAACTAACATCTGTATCGGTGACCTGTAAGCTAATAGTCCCCTGCGCGTCCACTACGCCGCAAGCAACGCCTTTGCAACCGCTGTTCACATCAGTGACGGTGACACAGACAGAAGTACCAGCCGCAAGACCATTTACCGTAGGCGTAGTAGCATTTTGAATATTCCACTGATAGGAATAAGTGCCACTACTCGGCGAAACGACTGCCGTTGCGCTGCCATTATTCAATCCCGAACACGCTGCACTCTGCATGGAAAGCGAGACATTCAACCCGGTACCTACCGGAATGCTAACCGGCATACTTTTCTGGCAACCATTGGCATCAGTGACCTGCACGTAGTAGGTGCCCGCCGGTACGTTGGAGAGCGTAGGCCCAACCACGTTATTATAATTCCACAAATAGGTATAAGGTGGTGTACCGCCACCTGCCTGCGCAGTGACGCTGCCATTGCTGCCGCCACAAGCGGGTACCACTGTATTGAAATCAATGGTAATGGTAGGTGGCTCATATATGTAAGCACTGTCGGCTATACTGCAACCAGCAGCATCAGTGACAATTACATGAAACCAGCCAGGAGTCAGCTCGACAATTTGTTCGCTTGTGCCGCCATTACTCCATAAATACGAGTAAGGAGGCGTACCGCCAGTGACAATGGCATGAGCTACCCCATCACAAAACATGAAGCAGGCAATATTTTGCACCACAATTGACACTGCCAGCGGCGAATGGACGAAATAATTTTCCAGATCAGAACAGCCCTTTGCATCCGTGACGGTTAATAAATATGCGCCAGCACTGGTGATTGGAATAGTAGCCGAAGTAGACCCATCTCCCCATACATAAGTGTAGGGCGGAGTTCCACCGGTAGCCGACCCAGTAAGCGTACCACCAGTAGTCAGGCAATGCACACCAGTTGGAGTGATCGCTGCCACGATCTGGGTAGGCTGGGTAATAGTGGTCGTGCCAGTAGCGGTCAGTCCATGCTGATCTGTCACCGTCACCGAAACGACTCCGGCACCCACGCCGAAATTGGTTTGCCCGGCCTGGCCATTATCCCACAGATAAGCGTAGGGGCCGACACCGCCAGTAGCATTCACTGTGACGGTGCCGTCAGTGTAGCCCGCGCAAGCGGGTGGCACTGAGGAAAAGGACAGCTGGATAGTCTGGCCAGTCAATTGCTGCACATTGCACAGCAAAAGCATCCAAAATGCGGATAAAAAGCTGTATTTCATGCAGTTGAGTATTTTGCAGTACATATATTTCATGGTCTCCAATTTGAGGACGATTACAATTTTTTGTCAACATTGACTTGTACACCGATGATTTCCAGTCGGCGTTCGCGGGAAGCGGGTACACTATACCACGATCGCCGCACGTCATCAATATTATCACTGATGCCGGGTGGGGCTTTCGCTTCGCCGTTGGGTTCCTGCTTGATGATGAGCTGGCCAGATTCTACGAATTTCTTGTAAATCCCGCCGTCAAAAATCAAAAAGTGATTGAGTACGCTGGATACCCGACGAGCGGTCAGGTTTAGATTGTAGGCACTTCCGGCGCGCGGCGAGGCATAACCTTTCAGGGTAATTTCAATCTTATCGCCCCGACTCATCAGTTCGTACAGGATTTCGGAGAAGTTCATCAACTTATTCCAGCCGCCCCGTATGTCGCGCTCGAAGAAGACATCCAGCGAATCGCTTTCCTGTTGCAATTCATTGCCAGTCATCCCAGCAGTATATGTTTCAATAAAATCCTGTTTCCGGCGAATGTAGGTCACGTAAGTGGCCCGGTATTCCTGCTTGGTCAGCGTAGCCAGCGTACGCTTGTCCGGTTCGTCGTTGTCGAAATACAATTTGATCGGCAAATAACGGGTAAGAATCAGTGGACGCAGGTATAATTTCTGAACAACAGTCTGAAAATCAACTTCTTGCAGGTTTTGTTCTTCCGTATTGAATTCCAGCGAATCTCGCGAATAATCCGCTTTGGTGGCGGTGATCCGATAACGTTTTTTGAAATCAATGGTCGTTTCGTACAGGTTGCTGATAGTGCTGCTGGTGTAATCGCCAACGATTTTTTCACCAGCCTTCGTAATTTCTACCAGCCGGAAAGTGACGTTGTTCAGTGGTTCTTTGCTAACATAATCATAGGAAAGGGCTTTGAAATCAAGCCCCCGACGTAGATAAAGTTTTGTAGTCAGCGTTTGGCTACCTGTCAAACCTACTGTCGTTACTTCCGAAGAATCAATGGTGTAACCGGCTTTGGAGACGACCACCTTGTAGCGGTGATTGAACTGCAAGTCGTAATTATAAGTGTTGTCAGCCGGGTGCATATCCGTGCGGGTAGTCACGGCACTGGTTCCTCCTGTGGCAGTAATACTGGGCGAACCGAGGTCCATAAAGCGCACGGTAGCACCGGGAATTGGCACGTTAGTCCCTTTTTCAAATACGGTGGCTACCAAATTGACCTTGGCGGGCGCGAGGTAAAGTTTTTGCACCATCACGTCGCGCCAAATGCTTTTAGGCGTAGTGAAGCGAACAGTATCCGGCTCATACCCTTCCTTGGTAGCGATGAGCATATAATCCCGGCCCGGCGACACGGCGAAGGGCGTAAAAGCACCCGGCACCTTGGTTTTTATTTCCTCGCCAGGGCCGTGTGAGGTCATTTCGATCAGTCGGATTTCCGTACCACGCAGCGAATCCTGGGTTCCTTTGATAAAGGTCACCGCCAGCATTTGCGGCTTGATAAGGTCGGCTTTATAGATATCGTAGCAGCAGGCTTCTTCCGAGTCGTTGAAACTGCCGCGCCGATTGGAAGCCATGAAAACAGACCGCTCACCATCGCTCAAAGTGTAATACACATCGTTGGCCGAGGAATTGTAAGGCAAACCCATGTGCATTGGTTCAGACCATTGATTATCAAAGCCTTTGCTACTGTAAATATCGAATCCACCCAAAGTGCGACGGCCCATCGTGCTGAAATACAGCGTCGCCGATTTGGAATGATAAAATGGTGTAACGTCGTCCTCTTTGGTATTAATGGTGCTCAGGTTTACGGGCACCGAGAATCCATCTGCCAGTATCTGGCTGGCCCAAATATCGCGTTTGCCTTTACCGCCGGGACGGTCGCTCACGAAATATAGCACTTCCTGGGTGCTGTTTGGGGCGTGGCCTACGCTCGGCTCGGTGGTGGTGTAACCAGCTGCATTTACGGGTTCCGGCAACTTCATGGCTGGCCCCCAGGTACCATTTGGCAGTCGGTGACGCTGATAAATATCACAGCGGATAATGGCCGTTTCGACAAATTCACCGATGGTATAGTACATCACATTCCCGGCCTGATTGAAGGTCACGTGTGCAGTATGCAGATTGTCTTCGTTGAAATTGGTTGGCTGCACCAGGAGCGTATCGGCCTGCTGCGTCCCGGTCATGACTTTTATCAAATGGCGTTTTGGAAAACGCTTGTCTTTTTCAAAAGGAAAACTATACGAGGAATAATACAACGTATCGTGGACCATCAAGGGAGAAAACTCCGAATACTCCACTGTATTGACGTCTGGCAACAGCGTGAGCGGAATATCGGAATGATCGTTCAGCAATATATCGGCGGCCCATTCGGCATTTTTTTGACTTTCTTTTGCCTGCTCGATGGTGGCCTGCGAAGTATTGGGCGGCATTTCACCATTCAGGAAACGGACGTATAGTGCGTTGGCTTCGCTGAAACGCTCCAGGCGAAACTTCACGTCGGCCCAGTGCAAAAGGGCCAGTCCATCCAGACCAACCATTTTATTGGCCACCATGCGTCCATACGCCGTATCGGCCCGCTCGAAAGCGGATAGGGCCACTGCTGCTTTGCCAACGCCGTCCAGCGCAGCCATATTGAGGCTATCTGCTTGCACAATGCGATAACTGTATTGCATAGCGGTATTGTAATCGCCAGCATCATAGGCTTTTTCGGCAGACTCCAGCATGGATGCCTTGGAGGGTGCCCGGTCGGTCTCTTTATTAATACGGTCAGACACGCCGAGCTGGGCACTCGCTACTTGCCAGCCAAGCAAGAAGAGAAAAGATAATAGGTATGGGTAAAGTGATTTGCTCATAATATTAAGAAAAAAGGCCCTGAGATGATTTAAAAAAACTTGAAGCCTATGCCAATTGTAGAAAACCATGCGGTACCATCTGCATACCATTTTGCAGGAGGTTGCGAAATATTTTGATAAGTATATTCAAAAGTCAAATCTTGAAATGATTTATGCCCAAAAGCATAACTAATATTCAATCCAATATCAATTCTTTTGAATAAAATGACTCCAAACTCAAAACCAACCTCTGGTACTATCTGCGTGGTTGAATATGGGTAATTATAAACAATCCCTGCAATCTCTGCATCCGTTCGACTATCAATTACATCTGATATTTCAGCCTCATTAGTTGGAAATGATTTTTGAAGATTCATCATTAATATTGGCTTACAGTAAAGCCAGTCTTTTTTCAGCAAATCATATCCAGCACCAATACTAAACCTGCGAACATTTAAGTAACTCGCTCCACTTCCACCCCAACTATATCCAATATTTGGATCATAAGGGCGATCAATACTAAAATCTGTCCAACCTTCGAAGTAAGAATAGCCAAGAGAAGCCCTCCACCTTTTGCCGAAAGAGTGTTGATATTGAAACATATTAAAGTTACGGTTTGTGTATTCTTCATATTGATTAATCACAGGAGTAACAGTCTTGGAGTTATAGAACATTTGACCAAAATTGTACTTCAATGTCTGAGCATTAACAAAATTAAATTTCATGATCAAAATCAAAATCAAAACCCTCTCCATGAAGAGTACTTTTAAATGAATGGACAGGATTTAAAGACTGGCAATGGTTTTACTTTGTAAAGACGATAGATAAGTGACAATTCGGGGCCACCGCGGCCATTGGTCAGCTTGTTGATTTCCGACCAGCTATTCATGTCGTAAGAAAAGCCAAGCGTCCAGGTGCGCCACAGTACTTCGACGTGAGGAATGAAAGCATCACTATAGCGGTGACGGAAATCCACGCCGATTTGCAGGGCCAGTTCTTCATAGGCGTTGCGGTTCAGGTGAAGCCGTCCACCGATGCCGTACACGATTTCCTGATAAGTGCCCTGTTTCTGATACTGCACTTGACCTACCAAATCCATCGCACCCGTCAACTGCGCCAGGCCAATGGCATACAGCGACATTTTGGAGCGCAGCCGTACTTCGCCAGCATTATCAGATACATTATAATTCCAGAAATCGTGGTTGGGCCGATTGATGTGGTGTAGCCCGCCGCCAATATCGAGTCGGCTGCGTTCTTTGTCTGCTTGCAAACGGAAATTGAGGCCCGCACTCAGGTCGAAATATTTGAGGCTATTATTTTCAAACAACTGACTTTCACGAACATCGGCGTTTGGATCATACACACAATCAATCCATTGCGCATCGAAAGAGATGCTGTTGGTGCTGAAAGCGCGCTGGCCAAAAGCTGGTGTAACCCCTAGCGTCAGGAATTTATTGCGTCCTAGTACGTGCGTGAATGATACCGGAATACCGATCTGGGTGGAGGTAAGCCGCAAATCGCCCTGCCGGTCGTAATCAAATAACAGGCCAGCCGTGATGTAACGGTCGTATTTACCCTTATTGTAGTAGATTTTGTTCTCTATGCTGCCCGCAAAGGTGAGGTAAGGCACCAGTTTGCTGGGGTCCACGCGCCATTGATTCCGATAATTGGCTACAAAGCGCATATCACCACCGAAGGCTCCGGTCAGCCCTGGATTCAGATTGATCGGCGAATTGCCAAATTGGGAGAAGTGAATATCCTGGGCGCTCAGCGCGAGCACAAAGAGGACGAAAGCCGGAACTAAGAGATGTCGCAAACGAGAGGTAATATTCTTCACAAGCGCTGAAAGTTTAATATTTAAAAAAGGGTTTCTGCCACTAAAGTTATCGTAACGAAACAAGTTTTGATTTCGGTATAGTCAAAGAGTGTACCAACAGTCGGAGGGCCGACCGGCGTAAAGGCGGTAGTGGAACATTAAAAGACGGTGGGATGATGAATAAAATTCACCGACTGCCGCGGGGCGGGCAGAAACTAATCATGGGATGAGAGAAACAAATGCAAAGGTATTAATTTCATTTACGTGCAAAAACTTTACCGCTTCTTTGTAAGAATATTGTTTATACGGTATAAAACTGTCAGGTAACGGTCAAAATGCTGTTATTTTTTTCAGATTATCAGGAATGGGCGGCTGAAGACCCCATTTTTTTGGCGCACAGTATCCAGTTGCCCTGGGTATCAATCGCCCAGGAATCAGGAAATATTTTTTTGAAGGTACGCTCATAAAATCTTTCGGCGGCTACTTTATCTTTCGGTGCTCCATGCAGGCGATTGAATAAAAGCATCCCGCCGGGGCGAATCAGCATATCGCAGTTGCGCAAAAACTCCGGGGTCTCGAACTGCGGCGGGGTCAAATCATCCTCAAAAACATCGACGATGACCATATCGAAAGTATCCTGACAAACCTCCACGAAGACTTCTGCATCGGCAGTAATTACATCTACCGAACTTTTCAAGCGGGAGATCGTATAACGCAGGGCCAGTTCTGTCACCGTCTCGTCCCATTCTACCGCCGTATAGTGGTAGCTACGCCCGTATTTCTGCTCCAGCAACACCGGAATACTACCCAGACCCAGGCCCAGCAACAGCACATCCTCGAATACGTATTGTTCCAGTTTCAGTTCGCCAAAAGCAATATCGAAATTGCGGTACAAGTCGTCCCAGGAATAAATCGCATCACCGCTCAGCAATTGCACCCGCCCTTTATCCAGCGTGACGGTGAGTTCCGGATTTTGTTCCGAGCCAGTCTCCTCCAGCGTCAGCGGCGTGACGTGCGAGATCCATTTTTTCCACCAGGGAATTTGCATATACTTAATGTGGTAAATGTGGCTAATGTGAACAAATAATAAATATGGTCAATGTGAAAATGTGGTCAATGTGCTGAAACGCGAACGTAACACATGGACCACATTTAACCGATTGGCCACATTTTTATTTAATTTTCCTTTTTCTTCTTTTTAAACGGATCCCAGGTTTCCAGTTTTTTCTTGGCTTCTTCCACCGTTTTTGTGCCTTTGTCGCCGCCTAATACTTCCTCGGCCTTTTTGGTCGCTTCTGCCCCAACTTTTCCACCAACTTCCTGGCCGAGTTTATCCTTGGCTGCTTGGGTCGCCTTATCGGTGGCTTCTTTTATTTTCTTGTCAGCAATCACTTTCAGGCTGTCGGCAGCCTTTTGGGCAGCGGCGGCAGCTTTCTGTTTGCCTTTATCCAGCTCGCGGCTGGCAACATTTTTGAGTGAATCGCGGGCTTTGTCTACCGTCGCTTGCAAGGTCGCAGAAGCCTCGTCTTTCAAGGTGCTTTCGCCGTCAGAACCTAGCACTTTCATGGCCACTTTTGGGCTAAACAGCGAGCCAGTCAGGTCGAAGCGAACGTTGATAAATTCGCCTTGAGCAATGTTCACATTATACTTAGAGGCTTCTTTGGCAAGAAAGTCTATACCGGAATTAGCCGCCGTACCGAGCAATTTGCGGGGGGCTTTGGTGGTGATCTGGTAATTCATTTCATTGGTAAGACTATGCGTGCCACCGATCTTCATCGCCACATCGCGCATCTTCACATCGAAGGGTTTGATCGTGACGGTGCCATCTTTTATTTCAAACCAGTTTTTGGTATTTTTCAATTCCAGTTTGCTCAAATATGGCACGTTCAATTTCGTGCTAATTTCAGTCAACGGTTTGAAATTGTTGAGAATAGCACTCAGCGTCTCAATGAAACCAGCCGCCGACAAAGTAGAAAAATCGGGGGTCATATTCTTGCCCAGCAGTCCGCTCATGGACAATGTAGTGTTGAATCTTCCATCAATCAACTGCGCCACCGGAGCCAGTGCTTTCACCGTGGCGAAAGTTTGGAAAGCGTCTTTGAAGCCCATATTCAGCAAAGCCAAATCTATATTAAAGGCAGGTTTGGCAGCATTTTGAGTGTTGTATTCGCCATTCAAACCGACCTTGCCGCCCAATACCTGTGCCGTGCAATCTTTTAGTTTAGCGGCCCCGTTTTTGACGATGATCTGGCCATCCAGATTATCGAGATCCATGTTGGTGTACTTGATCTTATCGAACTTGGCATTGATCGTCATATCCACATTTTCCGGCACCAGCATGACCTCGGCAGGTGGTACAGCCGCTGTTTTGTTGGCGGGTGCAGCAGTAGCGGCGGGCGCATCGGTCATGAAATAATTGGCATCAAAATACATGGAACCCAAGTTGATAACACCCGACACGGTACGGTTGTCAAACAAGTAATCCCAGGCATTCAAAATGGTGCCGCTGCCGTGCAAATCACTGGCTCCGATCTTCATCCCGAAATCATTGATCGTCATTTTGTTGGGCGTAAAGTGGCCCTTCATATCCAGATTGGACATATCATAGGTGTCGTATTTCAACTTATTGATCTTGCCGTCCATCGTAAAATCCCAGCGGTCAAACACCTTTTCGCTGGCGGCAGTAGTGGTCGTCGCAGCGGCTGGTACATCGGCAGGGGCCTTGCTGCCATCGGTGGGTGCAGGTTCCATCCACTCGTTGGCATCGAAATAATTGGAGGTGAAAACGAGGTTGCCGCGCATGGTTTTGGTGGTGCTGAAATACGCCAATATATTATCTATGCTTCCCGAGGCACGCAGATCGCTACGCCCTAGTTTGGCATCAAAATTCTTAATCTCCACACGTTGCGGGGTCAGGCTGGTGCTCAAGGAATTGATCGTCACCGCTGGCGTACCCTCGGCGCGATAATTCACCCCCGTCATACCGAAGTCGCCCGCCATTTGCACCTGGTCATATAGTTGATGTTCGATCTGGCTCATAGCGGCTTTGATCGTCATATTGGCCTTGATAATACCGCTCAATTCCTGCACACCAGCCATCGGGAACGCCTTGGCCAGTTCGCCGAGATTCAGCGTACCGTTGAGGCGCGTATCCACGTTCGGATCGCTTTCCGGCGTTTTCAGGAAAAAGCGGCCTTCCAGCGGATTAGAACCGATTTTCAAGCTGAAAGCCGGAATATTCACGGTCATATCATTCAGCCGCTGCGACGGGCTGTTGATGGAAGCATCCACGTTGATGTTGGTCACGCCCAATGGCAGGCTCGGATATTTGAAATCCGCATTGCCCACTTTGAAGTCCAGTTTGAAAGCCGGATAGGTTTTCTCGTTATAAGTGCCTTTGGCGAAGCCGGAAAATTGCACCGTCCCGTTGGTCTGCACATCCTTAAAATCTGCGGTGTATGCTCCGGGAATAATGGATAGAAAACTCTTGAATGTATTTTGCGGCGTGCTGAACGTCAGGTCCATCTTGATGTCCTCGCTCCCTGCCGGCATCTGTACCCAGCCATCCAGTAGCAGTTGCAAGTCATTCACTTTCAAATCATTATCCTTCAAAGTAAACTTCATCGCCTTCATGTCGGCATTCAACGTCACGTTCCAGTCAGTGCGGGAATTGACCAAATACGACGTACCACCGTAGTCAAACGAGGCTTTTTGCACCGCCGTTTTCATCACCAAATCGTAGATGTCAGACGTAAATTCGCCACTGCCTTCATGTTCCAAACCCAAAAATTCCGCACGAACTCCCAGGGATTTATCGTCGTAGAGTAATTTTCCATCCTCAATGCTGTATTTTTCCAAACGAATGGCAGTACTGCCTTCCTCGGTAGCCGTAGGCTTGGTCACGTCTTGGGCTTTGGTAATATCGTAGTTGGCCTGCCCATTGGAAAGCACGTAAACGCGAATGTCCGGGCTTTTAAAAAACAAGCCTTTGATGTCCACTTGACTACCAAAAATGGCTGACCACAAATCCACAGTCACATCCAAACGCTCGCATTGCACGAGTTTCACCCCGTCGAAAGCACCTACACCAGTGATGTCCAGCCCGTCCAAACCAACCGATAATTTTGGAAAATGCCGGAATACCGACAAGTTTACGTCCTTAAAATCGAGCGTGGCATTCAGACTTTCGTTGGCAGCCTTTTTTATTTGGGCAGTGATTTGATCTTTAAATAAATATGGCACCGCGATCAATACCCCGATCAGGAGCACAAAAAAGACGGCCAGGCCAAAAAGAAATTTTTTCATGAATAACTATATGTTTAAGTGGTTGATTGCCAATTGTGTAAAATTAAAAGATGCGATAGCAAAACATTTGGTTGGGCGGAGCAAAGTAAACGATGTTCGGAGGATATTTTTTACACAAACGGGAAAATGAATCTTTGGTCACTTTTCTATTACGTAACGTTTTCGCCCGGGCTAAAGTCAAAATATGGACGACCAAATGAATAAACCCACCTAAACATTCTAAACCCCCGCTCCAGCCGTTCTAAATATGAACTGGCTGCTGTACTTTTACCGCATGGAATACCGCATACATTTCCTCGAAAAACAGCAGGAATTTGACTCTGTGATGGCCGGACTGACCCAGGCAGCGTGGCTCGGTTTCGACACCGAATTTGTTGGCGAAAAGACCTACGTCCCCGTACTGTGCCTGCTCCAGATCGTCGCCGAAGCAGACATTTACTTAGTGGACACGCTGCACATCAAGAATCTGGATAGTTTTCTCACCTTGCTATCCAATCCCGCCATCCTGAAAATCACCCATGCGGGCGACAACGATTATCGTCTGCTGAACACGCTTTTCAAGACTGTGCCGCAAAATACCTTCGACACGCAGATTGCCGCCGGTTTCGTGGGCTACAACTATCCCGCTGGTTTTGGCAAAATCGTGGAGCGCGAACTGCACGTGACGCTGGCCAAAAGCCATACCGTTGCCGATTGGGAGGCGCGTCCGATTGAACGAAAAGCGCTCGACTACGCCATTGAAGATGTAAAGTATTTGCCTGCACTACATATTAAATTGACCGAAAAATTACGCCGCCACCAGCGGGAGACCTGGGCGCGTGAAGAGAATCGGAAGTGGGAAACGCCCGATTTTTACCTCGTGGATCCCAATAAAGAGCTGCTAGCCAATGACTTCGTGCACCAACTCGATGCCCGCGAAAAACTGCTGCTGATGCGCCTGTATCGCTGGCGACGCGAGCGGGCCACGGAACTCAACGTCCCCAAAGAGCGCGTACTCGAAAGCCGCCACATCAGCACGGTGCTGCGAGCCACCAAGGATGGCCCCAATGCTTTCCGTTCCAACCGTACTTTGCAGGAGAACGTCTGGAAACGCAATTTGGATGCCTGGCAACTACTGTGGAAAACGCCCTCCACTGCCGAAGAACGCACTTTTCTCGAAAAATTGCCTAAGCCTGCGCCGGAAGACCCGGAACGCGAATGGACGATGGAGTTGCTTTATCATTTCATCAAAAAGAAATGCCTGGAACGTGAAATTAGTGCCGCCTTGCTCTTTCCGAAGGGTGATTTTAACCGCCTGAAATCGGGCAGCCCCGATTTTGATCAAAGCCTTTTATCCGGCTGGCGCGCCGAGCTCATGGGCGCAGAACTGGTGGACTGGCTGAAAAAAGGGAAGCGGGTGAAAATGAATTGGGAGGGCGATGTTTGCCAGTTGACCATGTAAAAAGTTATGAGTTATGGGTTATAATTTATGGAATTACGTAGAACCAGATTTTATAAAAGGCCTCATTATCATCTGACTTTCACTAGTTATTGCTTTTTGCAGATTTGCCTATTTAATTTATGCCCAATCTATTAACTATCAACAACTTACAGGTTGATTTCCATTCCGACCGAGGGCATACTAAGGCGGTGGATGGTATTTCGCTGCAACTCGCTTCGGGCGAGACGTTGGGCATTGTCGGGGAATCTGGATCAGGCAAATCGGTCACTTCGCTGGCGATTATGCGGCTGTTGGCTAATACAATCGGCACCAAAATTAGTGGTGAAATACTCTACCAATCGCCTCGCCAAACAGAGGCCGTGGATTTGTTGAAATTGCCGGAAAAAAGCCTCCAACACTATCGCGGCGCGGAAATCGCCATGATTTTTCAGGAGCCGATGACCTCACTAAATCCGGTATTTCGTTGCGGCCACCAAGTGACGGAGGCGATTCAATTGCACCAGAAAGTAGATTTTGAAACCGCGCGTACCCAAACACTGGCCCTTTTTGAAAGAGTAAAACTGCCCGACCCGGTACGTATTTTTAAAGCCTATCCGCACGAAATCAGTGGCGGCCAAAAACAACGCGTCATGATTGCGATGGCCATGTCATGCCAGCCTGCGCTGCTCATCGCCGACGAGCCAACCACCGCGCTGGACGTGACGGTACAAAAAACCATCCTTGAACTCATGCGCGATTTGCGGGACGAGCGCAATTTGTCCATGCTGTTTATTAGCCACGACCTCGGCGTTATTTCCGAAATATGCGACCGAGTAATGGTCATGTACCGTGGCGACATTGTGGAGAGCGGGCCTGTAGCCCAAGTATTGCGCGATCCCCAGCATCCGTACACCAAAGGGTTGGTGGCTTGCCGACCTTCACTGCACTACAAATTGCATCGGTTGCCCACCATCGCGGACTTCGTAGCGGAAACCCCTTTGATCGTCCAACCCGAAATCGCCGCGCACAGCCGCGTAGTCACCGCTGCCGAAACCGAAGCCCGCCAAAAAAATTTATACGCGCAGCCTCCCATATTACAAATCAACCATCTCACTGTACGCTACCCGGCCCATAAGAATTGGCTCGGTCAACCCACCGAATGGCTGAATGCCGTAAACGACGTGGGTTTTGAAGTATATCCCGGCGAAACTTTCGGACTGGCCGGCGAATCAGGCTGCGGAAAGACTTCGCTGGGCCGCGCCATCGCCCGATTAACGCCTGTTCACAGTGGCGAGGTTATTTATAAAGGCGTGAACCTGTTGGAATTAAATGAAGTGGAGATGCGCCCTTATCGCCGCGACATTCAAGTGGTATTTCAAGATCCCTACTCGTCGCTAAATCCGCGCATGACCATTGGACAAGCTATTGTAGAGCCGATGCAGGTCCACAAAATGCACGGCAATGATCGCGCACGCCGCGAACGAGCGATGGAATTGCTAAAAACGGTAGACTTGGAAGCCGATCATTTTCAACGTTACCCGCACGAGTTTTCGGGCGGCCAACGCCAGCGCATTTGCATTGCCCGCGCGCTGGCGTTGGAACCGAAGTTACTGATCTGTGATGAAATGGTATCCGCGCTCGACGTATCGGTACAAGCCACGGTGCTCAACTTATTGCTTGATTTGCGAGAGCAATTCAGCCTTACTTATCTGTTCATCTCGCACGACCTGAGCGTGGTTAAACAAATGTGCGACCGCCTGCTCATCATGAATCGCGGGCAGGTCGAAACGCTCGGTTTCCCGGAACAGATTTATGCCCATCCAGAAAGCGAGTACGTGCAGAAGTTGATGGACGCTATTCCGGGACAATAAAGCAAGGGGCATTTTGCTAATTTCCCTTACCTTTCCCTACCGCCGAATCAACAATTTTTCTACCCAAGCCTCTTTGCCGGGCGCGGTGAAACGAGCCAGATATACGCCATTTTCGAGCGTAGAAATGTCCAAATTGTGTTCGCCTTTACGTACTGCCTGGGTCAGTAAGACTCGACCACGCAGATCCACGATTTCAAATTTTCCAGCGGCTGGAATGGCTTGCAACGAGACCGTATTGTTCGCTGGATTGGGCGACATTTTCAGTTGCCATTCTTTGAGCGGATCGGTGACAGCCGTAGTAATTTGTTGAAAACCAAGGAAGAAGATTACCGTAGCTGTAAGAGCGGGCGTAACACAGCCACCATGATCAGCGGTAGGATCTACGTCGGTAGCCAGAAAATTAGGTGCACCTGCAGCAGTCAGTGCATCGCGGGCCACGATACTGTTTTCAAACGGCACTTGGTCGTCGGCCATACAGTAAAACAACCGCATCGGGGCTTGGGGCACCCAGTTATTATAGGTGTCGTTTTTGGCTAAAGCCACATTGATCGGATAGGTAGGGTCGTTCATAATGGACTGCACTACTTCCTCTTTCAGCAACTTGATCGGTCGGCTGGAACCTTCATTGGTCGTTAACAGACTGATTAACTGCGTATTGAGTTGCGTCAGCGAGATTTGTCCATTATAAAACTGGGTAATCACTGGCGCGTAAGCCGGACGAAAAATATCGCTGGGCTGGGTAAATAAATTGCCATATACGGTCTGAAACGACAGCGCAGTATTCGGAATATAGGCCGGATAATAATAGACTGCGTCGGTCAGAATCAAGTTGCGCATCACCCCGGAAAGGCTGTACGGCCCAGACATTGGTGCCGCCGCTGTAACCGTAAATTCATGCGTAGAATCCTGCTCAATAGCCCGGTGCAGTGCCATTGCCGCGTGGCCGCCTTGCGAATAACCAGTGATGAAAAGTTGCGAATTGGTATGAATGCCGTTCTGTGACGTATATTGGTCGACAGCCCGCAACAGATCAATCGCGACGGAGGCTTCGCTGGCCGCGTGGACGTATGGATGGAAACCTTTGGAAGCACCCAATCCCAGATAATCGGGAGCCAAAGTGACGAAACCCAGCCCAGCCAATAGTATTCCGATAGTACCCTCGCCAGTAGTAGCATTATAAGAAGGTACATCGAATCTGGAACCCGAAGTCCCGTGCTGATAGACGAGACGCGGGTACACCTTGGTCAGATTATCCGGCACGGCGAGCAGGCCCGACGCCGTATCCAGCGTGCCATTGATAGCGGTCGTAGTGTAGAGCAGGCGATAGAATTTGGCCCCATATTGGACCAGGGGTACACCGGATTGTGCGGCGATTTGTGCTTTGGTGCGGCTACCGAGGAGCGTGGCGGAAATGAGGGTTTGGGCAAACAACCCACTGCTCCACAGGATGGTCAGCAGCAGAAAGGGCAAACATTTTTTCATCAGAAAATAGCGTTTTTTGAAACTGGCAGGCGAAAAAATCGTGCTTGCCTGAAAAATACAAAACAGGAACGCGGGAGCTGGGAAAAATGTTGGCTTTTGTCAAACTATTTGTTCTGAAAGAAGGTGATTAACTTGTAAACGACTTCGGACTAACGTCTTCACATGCCACGCTATACTGCTAATGAACTGGAGGTAGTGGTAGTCTCACTTGAAGTGAGACTACCACTTTCCATGCTCACAACATTCTATCACCAGCGCACCTGCCCATCGCCGACGGCAATCCATTTTTCAGTGACTAATTTTTCCAACGCAAATGGCCCACGGGCGTGTAGTTTCTGGGTGGAAATGCCGATTTCCGCGCCCAAACCAAACTCACCACCGTCGGTAAAACGAGTGGAAGCATTTGCATACACCACAGCAGCATCTACCCGTTTGATGAATTGCTGACAAACGGCCGCGTCCTCCGACAGAATAGCCTCCGAATGCCGGGAAGAATGCTGTCGAATGTGTTCCAAAGCGGTTTCTACCCCTTCCACTACTTTTACAGAACATTTGAAATCCAGAAATTCCCGGCCAAAATCGGCTGGTTGCGCCATTTGCAGACGATTAAAACCTGCTTTTTGCAAAATTGGAAACGCGATTTCATCAGCAAATACTTCCACCTGCCATTTATCAAAATCGGTTTGCAGCATGGGTAGAAACGCTTCTGCCACTTCTTTATCTACTAATATGGTATCCAGGGAGTTACATACCGAAGGCCGCGATACTTTGGCGTTCACTACGATGGCCTGCGCTTTGTCTAAATTGGCAGCGCGATGCACATAAGTATGGCAAACGCCCGCCCCGGTTTCGATGGTCGGCACGGTGGCGTGTTTGCGGACAAACTGAATCAGCGCATCCGAGCCGCGCGGAATAATGATGTCCACGTAGCGCGTAGCGGTAAGCAACTCCTGCATCAATGCGCGGTCGGTGGGCAATAACGTGACGGCGGCGCGGGGAATGGCCATTTCGTCCAAAGCCTGGTGAATGACCGCGACCAAAGCACGATTACTATGGATAGCTTCGGAGCCGCCACGTAACACGACCGCGTTGCCGGAACGCAGGCAGAGCGCACTCACATCGAGGGTCACGTTGGGGCGGGATTCGTAGATAATCCCCACTACGCCCAGAGGGACGGCGATTTTGCGTAGTTGGATGCCATTAGGGAGCGTTCGTTCCAGCAATAATTGGCCGGATGGATCGGGTAAAGCGGCTATATCGCGAATGCTTTGGGCGAGGTCCATTAAGCGTTTTTCGTTGAGGAGCAGGCGATCTTTTTTGGGATCGTCGACAGCCATTTTTTCGGCATCCAGTTGATTTTCCCGCAGGATAGTGCTTTGATTCTCTATTACTAAATCAGCTATACGATGTAGCAATGCCTGCTTTTGTGCATCGGTCAGCGCACGAACGGCGGAAGCGGCGAGGTGGGTTTGTTCGAGTAAAGGAAGAATAGTAGTCATGGTGGAGGACGCGATTTATTGCGCCAGATTTTTCATAAAACGCTTTATAATAGGATGCAATGCGGAATAAATCCCGCGCTCCGATTAGATCAACACAATTTCATCGGTGTGGGCAATCTCGAAATTTTGCGCCAGCAGATTTTCCCGAATAATAGCCGCGCTATGTTTTACACGCGCTAAGGCCAACACATCATTGTGACTATCAGCCAGTTCGATGACTTCGCCTTTTTCAAACTCCCCTTTCACTTTACGTACGCCAACCGCTAATAGGCTTTTTCGATTTTGAATAGCCTTCGCCGCTCCGGGATCGAGGGTGAGTCGCCCGACAATGAGGCTGCCGCTGCCGAGCCATTTGCGCCGGGCATTGAGCGTGGTGGCGGGTTGCGGCTGGAAGGAAGTACCGACTTCGGCCCGCAAGGCCCGCAGAATGCCATCGGGCGTACGCACATCGAAGAACACGGTGCGAATGCCCATGCGGGTAGCTAGGCGAGTATAGGTGAGTTTGGAAAGCATACCGCCGAGTCCGAGGGCAGATTTTTCGCTGCTGACCAGGCCTAAAATATCTTGATTGATGGTTTCAATCTGCGGAATAATCTGGCCAGGAGCGGTCAAGTAACCACCGACGGAAGTACTGATGAGCAGATCCGTCGCGCCAAAACCCGTGGCGATGAGCGTGGCCAGTTCGTCGTTGTCTGAGAATTTCAGTTCCAGGTTACTCACCACATCATTCTCATTGGCGATGGGAATAATACCGTTGTCCCAGAGCGTATCGTAGGTTTCTTTCAGTTGCAAAAACTGCTGCCGGTGGGCAAAATGATGGCGTTCGCAGAGGCTTTGGGCGATGGTAATACCAAACGGTTCGAAATGTCTGGCATACAGTTGCAGGAGCAGCGGATTGCCAACGGCGGCGGCAGCTTTGCGTTCGGTCAGGGTGCCGCGATAATTTGGAAATCGGCGTTTGCCCGCGCCCACTGCGCCCGACGACACTAATACGATGCGATATTGGCTTTGGAGCGCGGCCACTTGCCGGGCAATTTCCCGGATCACTGCTTCTTCCGGCTCTCCATCGGGCAGGGTAATCGAGCCGGTGCCGAATTTGATGACTAAAATAGGTTTTGCCAAAGTGGAGAAATTGAGAACCCTCCTTCGCCTTACCTCCTTCGCTGTGGCTATGGCGGTGAAAAAGGCTATGGCGGATAAAGCGGGCAAAGGTAGCGGGAAATTTGGAGGCGATGGATGCCTAAATAAATTGAAATAATCACCCTACCTTGACCGGCAAAAACATAGGCACCATGCGGGAAAAAATCCTCGGCGATCTATTGCAAAAAGGGCTGATCGCTCCCGAAGATGCGGAAAGAATCGAGCAGTTCAGCCGTACTCAACCGTTTTCATTACACTGGGAACTGAAATCCCTGCTCTATCTCGGCGTAGTGCTGCTCAATGTGGGACTGGGCTTCATCATCTACGAAAATATTGACAGCATCGGTCACGCGGTTATTATCGCGTTGATCGGGGCAATTAGTGCGGGTTGTTTCTGGTATGCCATTCAACACCGGCGGCCTTTTTCATTGGGAGAAGTAGAAAGTCCCACGCCTTATTACGACTATATTTTGCTGCTGGGTTGCCTCACTTTTCTATTAATGGAAGGTTATTGGCAATACGAATACGCGATTTTCGGGACGCGCTACGGTCTGGCGACGCTTATTCCAATGGTGCTGTTTTTTATAGTGGCTTATCGCTTTGATAATCGGGGCGTATTGACGATGGCTATTACCGCCCTGGCTTCCTGGCTGGGAGTGACGGTGACGACTAATGAGTTATTAATAAAGAATGATTTTAATAGTAGCACTCTGGTAAATACGGGCATTTTTCTGGGCGCATTACTGTTGGCGGTGACTTTCGCAGGCGAACGTTTTAAGGTAAAAAAACACTTTTCGCTGACTTACCTGAATTTTGGAGTTCATATTCTAATGGTTGCCTGTCTCGCGGGTATGATGATCCTGGAAATGCCATTAATTTACTTTCCTTTACTGGTTTTATCGGTTGGATTTTGTATTTGGTATGCTCGCAAAAACGACTCTTTTTATTTCCTGTTGCTGGCCGTTTTGTATGGTTATATTGGCGTGACTTACATGATATTCCATCTATTGCCGGAACTGGACCCGACTTTTTATTTCCTGTATTTCATCCTTTCCTGCGTGATGATTATTGTATTTCTACGTAATTACAAGCAATTTCTAAAAACTGACGCGCCATGATTGCCTATCCAATTTCTTCGCTGGATGCACTGATTACTACGGAAGCCGCACAAGAGTGGCAGAGTAAAGGGCAATTGTCTAATCAGCAATTGCAGGCTATACAGGCGGCATATCCAACTAATTTCTATTCGCCCAATGGGTTTGTGCGCATTGGACTGGTCATTTTTGGTTCGATCTTATTATCCTCGGCCATGGGGCTGTCGGCTATATTCTGTGGTTTGGATGGCGCAACAGGATTTGCAGTATTCAGCCTGTTATGGGGAATCATTTGGATATTCGTGCTGGAAAAATGGTCTATTCAATCGTCGCGGCACTATGGTAGCGGCATAGATGATATACTACTATACTATGGCGTAGGAGGAATAGTGACTGGAATATGCGTCTTGTTGCCCAACGACTCGGATTTCCTGGTTTATTGTTGTGTTGCCTTGCCATTTCTAGTAATAGGTAGTATTCGTTACCTGGACCGATTACTGGCAGCGGCGGCTTTTGTCTGCTCTTTGTTGATTGTATTTATAGTAGTTAAAAAGATACCGGGACTGGCTCTTTTCTTATTACCCTTTTCTGGAATGCTGTTTTCGGCAGGGGCTTTTTGGTTCGCCAGGCGAGGACAAAAGGACACCGAAAAACGGCACTGGCACAGTATATTTGGAGTAATAGAAACGTTAGCCCTCATTACCTTTTACGCCAGCGGCAATTTCTGGGTCGTTCAACAAGCGGGCGCAGAAATGTTCCAACTAGAACAAGTGCCATTGAGTTGGTTTTTCTGGTCGTTTACTTATGCGGTGCCGCTGCTATACATTTTCCTGGGTTTGCGCCAAAAAGATCGGCTTTTACTAGATATTGGACTTGCCTGCGTGGCAGCGATGGTCTTTACTTTCCGCTACTATTTCCACGTACTTCCACTGTCTTGGGCGGCTACTTTGGCGGGGGCGGTTCTCTTCGCCATTGCTTATTTTTCTATTCGTTATCTGCGTAAAAACGATCAGGTTTATACTTACGCAGCTGGTTCGGAAAAGTCATTGGTACAAGAAATAGAACAACAATTAGTGGAACAAACCATTGCTAGTCAAACTGCACCAGTGGCACGACCAGAGTCGTTTGGGGGCGGACAATTTGGCGGCGGTGGCGCGGGGCAAGATTTTTAAATAATTATGAATTATGAATTTGTTGAAATCAAGTTTGTAGCCTTGTGATCATGTTCTTTTGAAGCAAATAAATCATTGCCAATTACAACGTTCTCTAACTCTTAATCCAATTTTTTAAGATCAATTCAAACGATGAAAAACGTTCTATTTTTCGGGCTACTGACTTTTATAGTAGTAGCTTGTACTCAAAATAATCCAACTACGCAAACCCTTACTACGGAGAAGCAGCCAGTGGTGGCGGCTCCCCAAATTGATTCCAATAGTACTTACTTAATTGATGATTTTCTAGTGGCGGTTGCCAAGACCAAATCGCCCTATATCGTTAGCAAAACAGCCGATTATCCAGTATTCGGATTTTCCTTTACGCCCACCCAATTCCGTGGTTACGGTGTACATGAAGGTGGCGATGATACCGAGCTGACTTTTGACAAAAACACAAAAAATTACATGAGTAAGAGTATGCCCGGCCTCGATGCTTTTGAATTGAAGGTCGCTGTGGATGGCAGTGTGCAACTGACTTTTCCAAAATCTGGAAAGACCTATACTTACCACAAAGTCCCAGATGTCGATTCTGCACTACGAGCGGTGTTGTTTGCCGGAAATTATACGGATGCGAAAACAAAAACAACTATCCGTTTCCAGGCGGACGGAACGCTGACTGGCTTAGGCACGGAAAAGACGTACCAGCCGATATATGACTATATGGGCGGCCCACTAGACTTCGACGAAGTAGTCATGCGGGAAAAAGCAGATGACACCAAAGAATCGTATTACCATTATAAATTTAAAGGTACTACGCTGGAATTGTATGAGGCCATTCAGCCAAAGAACGGCGATGGCGTGGAGAAAATTGGTTCGTTGAAATATACACTAGTTAAAGGATAAATTAGTAAACCTTTCCGAAAGTTGAAATTCTTTCGGAAAGGTCATTTTATTTACTTCCCCTTCTTCATACCGCCGCCTTTTTGTCCACCACCTTTGGCACTTGAATTGCCGAATTTAGAAGACAAGGAGCGATTGTTTTTGGTATTGAAAGAAGGCACCGTATTCTTCTTTGGAGCCGCAACTTTCGGTTTTTTCGGCTCGGCAGGCTGCTCGTTTGGAATCGAATCGTTTTTATCTTCGGACATAATCTGATGATTTTGTGTTAGTAATGCAGTGCTTGCTGCGGTTATAATTTAGTGCAAAGATACGAAGTTATACTGCAAAGATCAAGACCCCAATGATCATGTTGGCTGCTCCCTGTTTTTCATGCGCTGCCAATCCTCCGCAGTCATTTCAAATTTCACTTCTCCTTTATTGACCATGCCCACGGCGGTCCAGCCATTTTTTGGGTAAAACAATTCCGCTTTCGTTTTCGGCGCAGTGCCCAACCAGGCTTTTTCTTTGGTTTGGCTAAAATACCAGTCCATCATCAGGCGGTGCAAGGTTGTGCCAATGCCCCTACCCTCTTGTTCGGGGCGCACAAATAAGGCCCAAACATTATGTTCTTGCAGATCAACAATAGAAAAGCCTACTACTTTATAGTTGATTTCGCAGACCCAGCCTTTTCCACGTCGCATTATATATTCTTCGCAGTCTTTTTCGGTGACTAAACCGGGAGTGTTTAGCGGATTTTCCAATACGGAAAATCGCACGGCCATCAAGTCATCAATGTCTGGAACGGTGGCTTCTCTGAAAATCATTTTTATCGTAGAGGGGGTTGAAATTATTGTAAATGATTCTGCCTTCCAATGTATAAGCAGAGTAGTTTATGCACATTTTGCAAAAAAAGCATCCACCTGGTTCACGAAATAAAGTATTTAAAAACAATGAGAAAAACAATCTTTTTCCTGCTTTTTTTGCCCGCTTTACTAGGTGCGCAAACCGAAAAAATCATCAAAACTTCCGTTCAGAAAGCCACCGTTTTTACGCAGGGTGCCGAACTTTTTTCCACCGAGACCGTTAATCTTCCAATCGGCCCCACCGACATTATTTTTGAAAATATTTCTCCTTATTTGTCCCAAAACTCCCTCCAAGCCAATATTTCTGGCGACGCAGTAATTATGGACGTGCGCTATAACCTGAAATACGCCACAGCAGTTCCCAAAATCGCCGATCCCGCCCGAAAAAAATTGGAACGCGACCTAAAAATTGTGACCGATTCCCTCATTGAATTGGGCTTCGTTACCAAAGGGGTGCAAAATCGTACGAATAACTTTACGACCGAGCGACAAGTGTTACTTCAAAATCGGCTGATGCGCGGCGAATTGCAACGCGATTCTCTGCGTTTATTTACGCAAAGCATTGATTTTCTGCGGCTTCGGCTCAATGATATTGATGCCGAACTACTGCAACTCGACCGTGAAAAGTATCGCCTTTTATTGATCCAACACCTATTGGAAACGCGCCAGGCAGCCTTACAAACCCTGTTATCCGGCAACTACCAGGAGGAAGAAGCTAACCCGCAGCCAGTGCCGCAAATCATTGTGACGGTGCTGGCCGAACGAGCAGTGTCCACGCAAATTACTGTCCATTACTTCGTCCCACAGGCTGGCTGGACGGCTTCGTATGACCTCCGCGCCGCCAAAGCCTCCCCGGAAATCGAACTGAATCATCAGGCGGGGGTATACCAAAGTACTGGCCTCGATTGGTCTAAAGTATTGCTCACCTTGTCTACTGGCAATCCAAATCAATCCAATGATAAGCCCATTTTATCGCCCACGTATCTGAATTTCGATGTTCCAATTGCCTACGGACGCGACGATCGGGCAAAAATGGCGGCAGGCAATCTCAATAACTATACGAATATGCCTGTTACCAAGCCCGAAAGTGAAGTTACTACTACGCTCGAAGAAGTAGTGGAAGATAAAGATGGGGTGTCTGATTATGTTACGGTCAATGAAAATATGCTGCGCATAGAATATGAGATTAGTGTGCCTTATACTATTCAATCAGATGGAAAACCACATAATGTAGTGATTCAGGAGCGCAAAATCCCGGCGGTGTATAATTATACGGTGGTCCCAAAACTCGACCCGGATGTTTTTCTGGTGGCCCGCCTTACCGATTGGGAAGAAATGAACCTGCTGCCTGGCCCGGCCCGCGTTTATTTTGACGGTAGTTATGTAGGCCAAACGCATTTGAACCCAAACAATATCGGCGATACTTTGCAGGTTAATTTAGGGCGCGATAAAAGCATTGTGGTAAAACGCATTAAAGTCAAAGATAAATCCAAGGAAAAAACGATGAGCGATCAGAAAATCGTTACCAAAACCTTTGAAATTTCGGTGCGCAATACCAAGAATGTACCCATTCGTCTGATTGTGGAAGATCAAATGCCAATTGTACAGGATGCTGCTATTAAAATTGACTATCTGGAATACTCCAAAGCGCGATTTAATCCAGATACTGGAAAATTGATCTGGGACTTAAAACTGGATCCGAAAGACAGTAAAAAACTGTTATTCAGTTACGAAGTAAAATATCCGAAAGATCGAATGCTGCGGAATTTGTAAATTTAGAAAGTGGTAGTCTGACTTTGAGTCAGACTACCACTAATTGAAAACTATATGGACATAGAAAAACTACGCGATTTTTGCCTTTCCTTACCCGGCACCAGCGAAGGCATCAAATATGGCGACCAACTCTGTTTTACGGTCGCTGGAAAAGTATTTTGCTCTTCGCAAATAAAAAATCTGGATAAAATCGCTTTTAAGGTGCGGGAAGAAGAGTTTGAGGAAATGTGTGATCGAGTCGGCATTCGTGCTGCGCCCTATGGTGGGGCTAAATTTCACTGTATACAGGTTACTGCTTTCGATTATTTAGAGGAACAAGATTGGAAACATTATTTGCGGCAAGCCTATGAATTAGCAAAGGCTAAGTTGCCAAAGAAAGTACAGGCAACGTTGCTGGATTAACTTTTACTAAACCTCGTAGGTTTTTAAAACCTAGGAGGTTTAAATACCTATACTACTTCCAGTCTTTAATAAATATACTACTCAGCAGCAGCATAATGCCTGCCAATACGGCAATGAAAACTGGTGAAAGCACAATATAAGTAGTATAATATGAAAATGTATTGGCAGAATGGCTAATATTAAATTTATGCCGATCTTCGTTGGATGAAACAACTTGCACTTCTGGTCTGCCTGGCGATTTTTTCCGTCGCTCCACTGGCCGCGCAGTCCAACGCCCTGTACGACGATAGTAAAATCGCTTCCATTTATCTGGAATTGCCCGTCGCCTCGTTCAATTATATGCTGGATAATCTGGTCAACGACCAATACACCCAGGCACGTTTCATCTTCGACGATGGTCAGCACCGCGATACCGTACAGCAAGTTGGTCTGCGCTTACGTGGCAATACGTCGCTTAGTGCCGAGAAAAAGTCTTTCAAAATCAGTTTCAACGCGTTTGTGCCTGGCCGCGAATACCAGGGCGTGCGCAAGCTCAACCTCAATGGCTCGCACAACGACCCAACCATGATTCGGGAAAAACTCTTCTACGAAGTCTGGAAGAAAGCCGGGATGCCGGAGCGGCGAACGGCGTTTGTAAAAGTTTACGTCAATCAGCAGTATCGCGGCCTGTACACTGATGTGGAAGAGATTGATAAACAATGGCTTACCCGCGCTTACGGCAATAACGATGGTAATCTTTTCAAATGCACTTATCCCGCCGACCTCGCCTATCTTGGCTCCAATCAGTCAGCTTACAAGACTATTCTCAATAACCCAACGACCCGCGCCTACGACCTCAGCACCAACGAAGCGACGGACGATTACTCGCATCTTGTGACACTAATTACGGCATTAAATCAGCCCGTCTCTGCTAATTTTCCAGACCAGATCGGCCAAATTCTGAACGTAAATGCCGTACTCAAAGCCTTCGCCCTCGATGTAGCGACCGGCAATTGGGACGACTACTTTTACAACAAAAACAACTACTATCTCTACGACAATCCGAACACCGGACGCTTTGAATTTGTCACTTACGATACCGACAACACCTTTGGCGTGGACTGGCTTGGTAAGGACTGGGCCAAGCGCAACGCCCTGGCCTGGCAGCAGGCCACCGAACCACGCCCGCTGGCTACAAAACTGCTCGCTGTACCTGTTTTTCATGACCAGTTCGTTCGTTATCTGGATACTATTACTCGCTTCGTGACGCTGCCGGATTCCATTTTTCCCCGCATCGAAACGCTGCACGGTATGATTATCCCCGCTGCTGCCGCCGACCCTTTTCGCCCCCTGGACTATGGTTACGATATGACCGACTTTCATAATGGCTTTGAGCAAACAGTGGATGGCCACACGCCTTATGGCATCAAGCCTTTTTTGCTGCAACGCCATGATAGTACGCTGAGCCAAATTGCTGGATTTTTAACCACGGGAATAGAAATATTGAATAAAACGCAGATTTATATGCAGGTTTATCCTAATCCAGTCGGCGACGAATTATGGGTGCATACGGATGCTGCATATATAGGAAAACTGCTGGATGGAATATTATACGATGCCATCGGAAAAGTAGTGGCGAAACAAACCTGGCGCGGCTTGGAAGAGGCTTTTGCGTGGCCGTTGGCGGGGTTGGCACCAGGCTGGTATGTATTGAAAGTTGATGCGAAAAGCATAAGGATTTGGAAGGGGAAATGAGGTTCTTTTCAGATACAGGTCTATCTCCCTGCATCCATTAGTTTACAGCCCCTTAAATTGCCGCCCCAAAATCATCCACATTTTTTACATGAAAAAACGACTTTTCTACTCACTGCTCGCTCTTTTATCTTTTAACGCCACTGCCCAGCCGCATGGAGCTATTGTCTGTAAAGTAGATTTAAAAACGCTCGCTGGCGACCGCGCCTCCGTAGAGTGCCGCGTGTTTTCGCCGCTGCCTTTACCAGGTCAACCAGTGCCCGGGCCGCGGCCAGACACGCTGCGTTTCTACCTGCCGCGTATTGTGCCAGGCATCTACGGAGCCATGAATTTCGGACAATATGTGCATGATTTTCAAGCACTTGACGCACAGGGTAAAGCACTGCCTGTCGCTCTGTTGGATACAAATACCTGGGAAATCCATCTGGCGCATTCACTCGCCAGTCTTCACTACACAGTAGACGATACGTGGGACGATTTTGAGAAGGTCTTTGCCAATGGTTTTTACAAATCGGCAGGCAGTATGTGGCGGCGCGATAGTGTAATGGTCATTAACCACAATTGCGTGGTGGGCTATTTTGACAAATTGAAAGATTGGCCCTACGAGGTTACTTACCAGCACCCCGTGGGCTTTTTTGGTGCTACGGCCCAAAAGCGCAATGGCGGTACGGACATGACCGACGTGTTCCGGGTACTCTCCTATCGTGCGCTGGTGGATGCACCGCTGCTCTACGCCCGACCGGATACTGCCACTTTTCGAGTCGCCAATGCCGAGGTGTTGGTGGCGGTTTATGCCGAACAGCCAGGTCATTATGCTACCAATTTAGTGGCTGGAATCCGCAGTTTGCTGGAACATCAAAAGGACTATCTCGGTGGCCATCTGCCAGTGGATCGCTATGCTTTTTTGATTTATCAGGTCAATTCTCCGCGTCCCGGTGACTATTCGTTCGATGCGCTGGAACACTCCCAGTCCGCGCTCTTTCTCTTGATGACTGATAGCCTTGGCTCGGTCAGTGGCATTGTGAGCGATGTGGCAGCCCATGAGTTTTTCCACATCGTCACCCCGCTCAATATTCACTCGCAACTGATTGAAAGTTACGACTTTAATCAGCCAAAACAATCCAAACACCTCTGGCTCTACGAGGGCATGACTGAATATGCCACCATTCACATGCCGGTCAAACAAGGGCTGGAACCCGTCGAGGATTTTCTAAAAAGAGTAGAGAAAAAGATGGCGGAGTCCACCAAATTTGATTCTACCCCTATCGCTGACTGCCATGAGCGAAAATGCTTTGGCGCGCCAAGACCAATACTATAATGTCTATCTCAAAGGCGCGCTGGTTGGCCTTTGCCTCGATGTACGCCTGCGCATCTGGTCAGATGGACGTTATGGCACCCAAAATCTCATGCACGACCTCGCCGAACAACTTGGTCCCGGACAGCCCTTTGCCGAAGAAGAACTTTTTGACCGTATTGCCAAACTGACCGACCCAACACTGCGCGATTTTTTTCGTCGCTATGTAGAGGGGACGGAGCCATTACCATTGGCAGAAATTTTTGAAAAAACGGGTATTCTCTGGGAGAATAGCCATTTGCGAGTAAACCCGGCAGCGACGGAGGCGCAGGTGAAACTACGAAAGGCTTGGCTGGGACAGTAAATAATTCATTTCTCTTAATCGTATCTTAATCAGTTTGATAAGACATCTGAGAAAAATATCAACAGATGTCTCGGCTGCGCCGCTGCTAATGAACCGACCGGGTTAGTAAGGTGGTGACTTGAAGTCACCACCTTACTTGGGCAAGATTTCGCGTAACACTAGTCAATCATCTCACTCTGGCAACAAATCCCAGCCATAGCCGCTGGAAGTAAAGGCACTACAGGTAGAAAATTTTACCAACCCATCCATAGCAGAATACACATAAGTGTAGCCCAGTCCATCCCCCTGCATCGCAGTGTTTTCCATCAGGACATTAAGACGGGAATATTTTTTGCCGAACAATTTATATTTTTTGGTGAACCCCATTTTTCTACATTCACAAAAAGGCAAGTCGGTCAACCAACCCTTCATTTTTACCTCCGTGTCCGTAAAATTGGCCAGTGGCAGTCCAGCAAAAGGAGCGAAATAATCTGTAAATAGACGCGAAACGACGTAATTGGTACCAATAGGTGCCAAGCGCAACGTATCATTGCTTACTAAGAAGTAATAGTAATAAGTGCTATCTCTATTATAACTATACCAACTACTTGTACCATCTGCATAATGAAGCGTCTCCATCACTTTAAAACCTTGTGCATCTTGGCCAACTATTTCAAGCACCAGTGTATCCTTAAAATGGGTAAATTGCAAGCCATCGCCATTCCGACAATTTTCCCCTTCGAAGGCAGTATAGCGACTGCGCTGCCCAACAGCTAATTGGTCGAAGCGGATGGGATCACCACCGGACAGAGATTCGCGATGGCAAGCAGCAGCGAGAGCAGCGCAGTCAGGAGGGAAAACAAACAAGAGGACAGATTTTTCATACGGTGCTTTTGGAAGGCAAGACGGTTAAGGGCAATAATAGGTTGGAAGAATATGTAAAAATCTGATTCATTTTCTTTTGAATGGGAGAATAATTAGGCTATTAAATAGTTTTGGTGTAACAATGAATTATCCACGGATTTTTAAGATCGGTTTCTGGGTGCTGGTGCTGGCGACAGTCTGGTGTTGCATTGGTCAATGCGACCAGGGGCGGCTTAGTGAGGCTTTTGCTTTGACGGATGTCGGTATTCGGGCAGGATATAAAGAGCAGGAACATTTTAATAAAGAGTTGTATGTTAAACTCAATTATATTGTTGAAGCTTACCCTACTCCAATTGGTCAAAAAATATTGGATGACTGTCCGCAATTGCAGAAAATGGAACATCGCTACTATGTTTTTCTTGATAGTTTGCGAAACCAAATGTTGACTGCCGCCAATCTTTCAATTGATCAGCCTTTGACCTCGCAGACTATTAAAGCAGATAAACAGATAGTTCAGAAAGTTTTACTGACCGGACAACCCAATGCAATAACAGAAATTGCAACGTATACTAGCATTCTTAGGACTGCCATGCTTGCATTGGTTAATGACGATGAAGCAGTTGCCGTGGCTTTACCAATAGATTTTACCGCTTCTGCTGATGGAAAATATAAACTTTGGGGAAACACTGGTAATTTTCAGGATTTGCCATTAACAGGTGCTTTGGCAATGTTATCTAACTTACAAACGGCGGCGAGTGCTGGTATGACGATGGTATTGACTTATTGTGAAAGACGGATAGGTAGCCAAGAAGATGAAGGCTGCTATTTTCTGCCGACAGTATCAGCAAAAGTACCCTATATAATGGAAGGAGATATTTACGAAGCAGATATTTTCTTATATGCATATAGCAGCAATAATGTGAAAGAAATGAAAATAAAAGTAAATGGCGAAATCATACCAATAAAAGACGGCACTGGTCACTATGAATCAAAGGCAGTTATTGCAGGTCAACGTAGTTTTTTTGTAGATATAAGCGGAATAAATATATATGGAGATGGAAGAAGGTTTTATAAAGATACTTTTCGGGTCACCAAAGAGTTCGCCTATCAGGTGGTTCACCCACAGTGCTATACTCATAGGCCTGCCAATCTTTATTACCTATATGCAGGTGTAGAAAATCCTATTAGCGTGAGTGCTGCTTATGGAAGTAGTTGTAATGATGTAAAAGTAACTGCGGAAGGTGCTATAATTACGAACAAAGGAGGCGGTCATTTTACACTTTTACCAACTTCATTTAATTCTGTTACCTTGATAGTAGGGTCGCAAACCGAGTTTCAATATCAAGTTCATCCCCTACCCGATCCGCTGCCTACACTCGCTAATCAATCTTCTGATAAGGTTATTACTCAGGAATTATTAGCTATTCAAACTGCATTGAACACCCGTTTCCCGGAAGACTTTGATTTTCAGGCAGATTGTCAAATTATTGATTTTCATCTGACGCGTTTCCGTACCCGCGAAGACCCGGAAGAAGTGCATAATCAGGGAGGTGATTTCAATCAACAAGTTCGGCATTTATTAGAAGAAGCTCGGTCTGGGGATCGGCTATTATTTGATGACATTCAAGTAAAATGTTCGGGCGATGAACGCCCACGAACGATTAATGCCCTTTCGTTGCGGGTGCAATAATTATTAGAATCTCTTGAAATTCAGCTATTAAATCAAACCCCCAATCATGTACCAAATCCAGCAACATTATAAAGAGAAGGCTTATCAAAATCTGGGTATCAATCCAAATGACTGGCAACCTGCATTAGGTTTCAGAGCAAACGAACCCATTCTAAAAAGAGTGTATCTATATTATCAACAATTATATCAGAAAAATTCAGCGCAATTTCTTTGGGCCGGATTAGCCCGGCTTACCGGCGGACAAGTATTATTCGGAATGCAAAATTTAGTGAAAATTGCCAAGGACCCCTGTGTGCTGACGCAGGAAATCGTGGCTGTGGCAAAGGATATTTTCGAGAATCTGGCCTGGCAGCACGAGCTGTTTCTGGCAGATCAACAGCTATTAATATCGGTATGTGAAAAGCTGGATCACCAGCAGACGCACTCCTATAAATACGCAGATTGCTGGGAAAAAATTAGTGCCAGCAACGATGAAAGTATTAGTACAGGTAATAGAATGCTGCTGGAAAACGAACAACACCACACCATCCAGCCACATTACGAAACGATTAGAAAAGACCCGTATGCCAACCGCTATTTTCGCTTTACGCGTTTCGCTATGCGCAATATCCATCCGCACCACCGCCGCTTTATTCTGGATCATCCTTTTGGTGATGTGACCCGATTTGATGATCGCTGGCAATGGATCGGCCACCCGCGCGGCATGTGGGCATCGTGGGTCGGATTGGCACAGACGGAAAGGGACCGCTTGGTGGCCTTATCGAATGAAGATGTGGTCGCGCATCGCTGGTGAGTTTTCTACGCCATAATCTACTTTTATTTCAAGATAAACACGTTGTTTGGTTGTGCAAATATCTTTTTAGCGTTGAAAAAAAATACTTTTACCCCGTAAAAACAATTCTTCCTCCATACCAGCATGGCTACAAAAAGAACACTTCCTAAAACATCTGTAAAACAGCAACCCGTCAAGCAGGCTGCTCCAATGATCCGCACCGATTTTTTTCAGCCCGGCTTTTGGAAACAGCATCTTTTACCCATATTGTTGCTAATGGCGATTGCCTTTGCGCTGTATGGTGTCACGATTTGGTATGGCTATATGCAAGACGATCAATTGTTTATCTGGGACAATTCGTTCGTACAAAAAGGTTGGGCAGGCTTAGGCGATATCTTTGGACACGACAGCCTGCTGGGTTACTATAAAGACCCTAAAATCATGCTTGAAGGCGGGCGTTACCGGCCTCTGCCGCTCGCTACTTTTGCCATGGAAGTTGGACTGTTTGGTCCAGGGAATACCAGTGTAGCGCACTTTTTCAACGTGTTGCTCTACGGCCTCACCGGAGTTTTACTCTACCGTGTTCTACTGGCTTTTCTCCCTATAAAGGAAGGCGGTAAATGGTTTTTCAGCATACCGTTTTTGGCGGCGGCGATTTTTATGCTGCACCCGCTCCATGTGGAAGTGGTGGCGAATATCAAAAGCCGCGACGAAATCCTCGCTCTGCTTGGCAGTCTCGGTGCGCTGTGGGCTACGCTGAAATATTTTGACAAACAGGAAAATCTTTGGCGATGGATCGCGGCGGGAAGCCTTTTCCTTGGCCTGCTCTCCAAAGAAAACACAGCAACTTTTTTGGCAATCATTCCGCTCACCTTGTGGATGTTTTCCAACCTTTCGGTCAGGCGTATTTTTTCGGCTTGCTCACCAATGTTGATGGCGATGTTGCTTTTTCTTTTTCTGCGGGCCTTGGCCTTGGACACGCCTATCCAGCATTCTGACGAATTGGTGCTAAATCCATTTTTCGGCATGGCAGGTTCGGAAAAGTGGGCTACCATCTTCGTCTCGCTGGGTTGGTCTTTGAAACTCTTGTTTTTGCCTCATCCCCTCACCACTGACTATTATCCATATCACATTGCAAAAATGAATTGGTCGGATTGGCAGGCAATTGTCTCGCTGGCGGTCTATTTGGCGATGGGCATTTGGGCGTTCCGGCAGATGAGAAAAGCCCGTCTGCCGAAAGCTGCCAATTCGGTCGTGCCCGCCTATTGCATTTTATATTTTCTGCTGACCATCAGTGTGGTATCCAATATTTTTGTGCGCACGAGTACTTTTCTGAATGAACGTTATCTTTTTATGCCCTCGGTCGGCTTTTGTTTATTCATTGCCTGGTTCGCTGCGAAAAAACTCCCCGAAATACTCCGTAAACCAGCCACTCAACCCAATTGGGGAAGTATTGCTTTGGTCGGATTAGTAGTTATTTTGTTCGGTTTACGTGCCTGGACACGGGTGCCAGATTGGGGTGGTAACGGTAGCAGGATGGTGCAAGCCACCCTAAACGTTTCGAGCGAGAGCTATCGGGCGAATTATTACTATGCCAATATGTTGCACCAAACCCGCTACTTGAAAATTGAAAAAGCCACGGACCAAAAATCAGTTTTAGAACGAAAAGACTTGATTGATTCTATTACTTACTATGTCAACCGTGCGCTGGAAATCAATCCTGGCTACCGTTTGGCTGCACCGTTGAAGGTGCAGATGGCAGTCGCTAAGTTCAACACAGATAAAGATTTGGACAAACTATTAAAAGGCTTTGAACAATTGATTCAAGGCCAACCTGCCAATGGGGATATGTTCACCATGGTAACTGATGTGCTGAAGTCCTTTAAGAGTGCCGACCCTAATATTTACAATTTCTTTTGTCACCGTGTAGGCTATATTCTTTATTTCAGGAAAATGCATAGTCCAGAAGCAGCCCTAGAATTCCTTAATCTCGCTCTCACCAATTATCCCCAGGATAGAAACACGATGCAGGATCTAATAGAAGTTTACACATCCATGGGCGATCAAGCTAAGGTACGGGAGATGCAGCAACGCATAGCCGGATTAAAGTATTAGCACAAAATTACCACACCAGGCAGTGGTAGTCTCACTTGAAGTGGGACTACTACTTTCCAAGATAACAACAACCATTGATGTGCAATATTTTAAAAAGTACGAGAAAAGTGATTCCGTGCTGGACTATAAAGAATTTCCGGGCCGCAATCACTTTGTGTTAGGACAATCTACCTGGAAGGAAAATGCGGACTATATCCTTGACTGGCTGGACAAACTTTAATTCAGTAATAGCGAGGAAAGTACTACGTTTGTATGGCAAACAATATTTTAACGCTGGACGTAGTACATTCCTCATTCGTTACACGGTTAAAAATCAGACGCAGGAAAAATCAAACCTAACAATAAAAAGAAAATATGGCATTATTTGATCTTTTCAAAAAATCCAATAAACCTTACAAGGACGACGCTACCAATTTCGTATACGAGCTATTGTTTTGCGACAATATTGATCTATATAAAAAGAACAATCAGCAGTCTGGTGTCTATCCCTGGAATATTTTGTTTTCCAAAACGCCCAATTTGGCGGACGTAGAGAAGGTAGCGGAAGACGTAAATATGGAAACAAGGGTTAGAATACTGGCTTATAATCAACTGAGAGCAGCCGGACAAAAAATTGATAAAAAAGACTTGCAGGCCGTTATTGTAGAAGTGGGATTAGAAAATGGCCTGGATGTCGTAGCCTCATTTAGGGACGGAACGGCGCGTTATATTAACCATACCGGAAAAATGATCATTTGGGAGACTGCCGATCACCAATCTAATCTTATAACGGTTCAGTTATTTCAGGAAAGTGCAAAGGTGATCCAGCAAATTGGGCCGTGGAACCAACCCAGACGGCCGCATCCCACTAAAGATATGGTTAGGATCACGTTTTTAGTATCCGATGGACTCTACTTTGGAGAAGGGCCGGTCAATGATTTATTTAAAGATCAATTAGCTGCTCCAGCTTTGATGGCCGCTACGAGGCTCATGCAGTATTTGACAGAAAAAGTAATCGCTACTAATAAAAAATAAGTCCCTCGCAAAATGATTTACGAGGGACTTATAATAAAAGTGGAGAGGCGGCGACTCCTCCTGTCCACTTTTACTAATAATTTAAGGATTTGCCTTCACTATTTTTTGCAGTAATATTTTACCACTGCTAGTATCATATAGCCGCAAAATATACATGCCAGGCATAACGCCAGAATAATCCAGCGTGGCCGTATGCTGCACTAAGTGCAGCATTTCTTCTTGCCGGATTCTGCCCGCCCCATCTATAAGTCGGGCCTGAAAAGTGCCTTCCTGCGCAAATTGGATGGTCAGAAGGTCCCGGACGGGATTCGGATAAACTTTGGCTTGCAAGCTGAATTCCGTAGTAGCAGAGACTGGTTCATCTATCAAACCATTACAGTTGTTGTCTACATTGTCCACCACTTCCAGCGCATTGGGATTAATAGCCGCATTGGTATCATCACAATCCAGACTATTGATGGCATACCCGATTGGTAATACATTGGTACAATTCTGTTGTACAGAGGTGCTGTTACCAAAACCGTCGCCGTCGCTATCAAGATAAAAGGTGAAAACTGGTACATCTTCATCTATAACGCCGTTGCAGTTATTATCCAGGCCATCGCAGATTTCTACTGCATCGGGATTTAAACTGGCATTCTGATCGGAACAATCCAGTTTATTGGTCACATAACCGACTGGTGCGGTAGTTAAACAAGTATCCAATGAAATAGCAGCATCACCATAGCCATCTCCATCAATATCCGCATAATAAGTAAAAGTAGTAATGGCATCGTCCACTAAACCGTTGCAGTTATTATCTATTCCATCGCAGATTTCTACTGCATCGGGATTTAGAGCGGCATTCTGGTCGGAACAATCCATTGCATTAGTCACATAACCTGTTGGCGCAATGGTTAAACACGTATCCAGCGAAACGGCACTATCGCCGTATCCATCCCCATCACTATCAAGATAATAGGTGTTAATAGTAATATTATCGTCTACGAGGCCATTGCAATTATTGTCAAGGCCGTCGCATAGTTCGGGCGCGCCTACATAGACAGCTGCATTAGTATCATCACAGTCATCTATACTTGTATAACCATCGCCGTCCTTATCCTGATAGAAGTAGGTTTTAGCCAGATTAAAGGCCGCCGTACCCACTTCAATACCGATCAAGCGGCCAGGAATATCATCGAAAGGCGGGTGAATTCCGCCCCAAATGCGCGAAAGGCTGGTTTGGTCGGAAGCATCGCGATAAGTCGCGTACTGTAGTTTGATATCCACACTGGGGCCTTTTTCCAGTCCCAGAAAAGTGCCATTGGCGGGTATTGAAAATTCAGCCATACCACCGGGAAAATACTCGTCGCCCGTCAGCATGGTCAATACTTCCGCAGAAGCCCGCGAATAAGTGGAGTGACCCGAAATATAACCTCCAAAGGGCGGTGTCACAAAAGTTTTGCGTTGGTATGGCCACCAGTTTTCGGCCAAAATCCAGTCCACCCCGGCGATTTGATTGACAGGATCGGTCACCGTCAGCGGTCCCCGCCAGGTATAAAACTTGATCTTGCCGATATTCTCGCCATTTGGCCCAGCTAAAGGATCGCCCGCCATGACTAATTCAACGGAGCCTGGACTCAATGGTACACCCGCCGGATGATAATGCGGTAAACTAGGGTCGGAACTTTGCCCTTTATCCGCCATGTAGCGCAACGCCGCCACGGGCCGCGTCCCATCGTACCAACCTTTGATGCCCCAGCAAGAAATAGCAGCATCATGCATAGCACCTCCCAGGGTAAAATAAGCCTTCACATCCCATTCGAGCGTATCCAGCACAGGGCCCTGACCATTGAACCGGCGTACAAAATCGGGTTGATCCGCGACGTAATTCATGATCGTAAACCAGTGTCCGGGCGGCGTTTCAGAATTAGGGCCATCGGCCCAAAACTGTGCGAGCACCCGCGTGTAGTCGCCACGGGGTACGATCTGCGGCGTGTAAGGCTGCCCGGTTTTTGGATTGACCGTCCGACCAATACCAGGATCGCCACCATCTTCAAAATTGTAAAAATCGTGCATACTCGCCAGATCATGTGGGTACCACTGATTATTACCCAGCGACGCGGGCGAAATATCCCACATCACGCCATCTTCCGGGTCGTGGTGCGACGACCAGTGCATGACCAGCAAATAATTCCACTTAAATTCTTCTGATTCGGCAGTATTGGCCGTCGTATCTAGCAATGGCAGCGGACCTGGATCGTGATAAACCGGATATTGTACGCCATTGCGCTCGTAAATAGTTCGGTCGAACTGCGTCAAAGCGAAAGGTGTCACACTACCCCACTCCGGGCTTTGAAAATTCTGGGTGGAAGGCACCGGATTGCCGTTTTGGTCAATCGCGGTGGTCAAGTAAAGGGGCTGCCAGCGGTTGGGGTCCACTGCATTAGGATTACCGGGATTGGCCACCACCAACGGCGGATTGACGGAGTGATAAAACTGGTTGGCATAGTTGTTTATCTCATTAGAGCCGTCTTGCTGTCCCAGTTGCAGAACGCATTGGCCGATATAATTTCCCAAAGCCGCCGCTGATCCCGACGCATAGTCAAGGGCCAGATCGTTGTAGTCGTAGCCCAGTGCCGTCATCAGGTTGCGGGCATTGGTGATCGTAGCGAAGGCATTGGGCGAGTTGGCAAACCGCCACACAATGACTCGGTAAGCCGCGTAGCTAATGGCTTTTTCCCGTGCTGCCTTGATGTCTGCTGGCACCGGAACGCCCGTAAAAGGGCAGCTGTAAGTACCTACCGTCTTCCCCAGCAGATAAGTGCTGGCCACACTGTCATAAGCTGCCCAGGCATCGTACATCGCGACAGAAACATGAAAAAGATTGCGGGCGTGGACAGGTGGACGGGCAAGATCCTGGCGGATGCCTTGTAGTAGCACTTCATTCCAGCGGCGAGCTACCGATCTTTGTGCTGTTGCTGACCAGGAATAGGATATTATCAGCAATAAAACAAAAAGAGATCGATGTATTATTTTGTTCATCCGAATAATTAGCATTAAAAAGTGAGATACGCAATGATTAAATCTCGCAAATATTTAAAAATAACTCCGGCAATTCCTTAAATTAGCATTAAAATTGATATTAGTTAGCGTAGCAAAGAGCCTGTGTAGCCGGTCTCCTCGGCAATTTTTTTCGCTCGTTCGCGGGACATTTCCGGGTTGTCGGGCGTAAACGTTCCCAATCCATCCACATAGCGATTGAACATACAAAAGGCTGCCGCAATGAGCACGGTATCGTGGATTTCCAGATCGGATGCACCTAACTGACGCGCTATTTCGATTTGGTCTTTGGTAACAAATTTTCCACCCGTTTGCACACTTTTGGCCACGGCCAATAAAGCTTTCATCTTTTCTGAAATAAGTGCGGTCTGATAATTTTTCCACCCTTGTTGCACCAAGCGTTTCTTCTTCCAGGATATAATATTGGGCCACCGCGCCATGAATATTTTGGCAAAAGAAGCAGTCGTTGCGCGACGAAACGAAGGTGGCGATCAATTCTCGTTCGCCTTGGGTGAGCGTGGATTCGCCACGCAGCGGGATTTGGGTGAGGTCTCGGATGGGCTCGGCGGCGTCCTTGCGGTATTCGAGCAGCCCGGTAATGCCGGGCAAATGGGCTTCTAAAGGAATGTGTGGCATGTACTTGCGTCCCTTGATGAATAGAGTGCAAGGTTAGGGCAGGGAAAAATGGGGCGGCTTAGAATGTGCTTAGAAAGGGAGGCAATATCTACCTATATAATTTGATTGATCGCTTTAAATTTTTTGGCAAAATCAACGATTACCCAACTTGCGATCAACGATCCCGAAAATACGATCCCAAATTTAAAAATGACTGACAGTGAACTATTCAATAACAAAAACTGAGCCCACGTAATAAAGATATAGTGTATCAGGTAAATTCCAAATGCATTGGCCGAAAGATTGGTAAGAACCCTGGAATACTTGTTCATTCTTTGTCTGAAAAAAGCCACAAATGCAAAACTGCTAGCCAAACACGAAGCCACAAAGAACAAATCGTAGATCAACCAGCCAGCCGTACTACTCAGTTGATAAAACTTTACAATATCAGCACCAAAAATAGAAAGCAAAGTAATAGAAGTATAACAAAGCAAACAAATGATCGCCCAAAATGCCCACGACTTGTTCAGCCATTTATTATTAGCAAATAAATAATTCTGCCAATCGCCGCTGCCAATACAAACTCCAAAAAGAAAGAATGTAAAATAAAACAACACCCTATTCACCTGAAAATCAAAAGGATACCAACCCGTCCATTTGTATTGCCCGACCCACAGGCTTAAAGGAATCAAAGCAATAGAAACGATGAGGAAGCAAGTCAACCAAAATACAAAAAGTCTTTTAGCAAGCCTTGCGGTTGCCACTGACACCCGCTCATAAAATCCGGCAGGAATAATAACGGCAAGAACATTAAATACCAGTAATTCCCAAATAAACCAGGGCGGCCCTACTGGCCATTGTTGATGTACAATGTAATCCTGTATAAAAAGCGAAATATTGAATTGATGAGTAACTAAATAAAAAGAAGGCAAATAAGCCACAGGAATAATCAGGCAAACTGCTATAATAAAAGGCACACCCAATCTTTTGAATCGTTCTCGTAAAAATAGTCGTACACCTTTTTTCTGCAAACTCTTAAAAACGAACAGCCCACTGATGAAAAACATCAATGACATAAAAAATATATCATTAAAGTTTTCAAAAATGTCCATGCCTATCCATCTGGAATCATCCACCACAGGATTAGTAGAGTTGATATAAGTAGTCGTATCAAAATAGGCGAAAGTGGTGTAAGCCAGCGAGGAATGGTGCGCTACCACCAAAACCGTCAAAAACGAACGCAGGTAATCTATCCAAATATTTCTATTGGTGGTATTGTCCATGTCAGGTTATTTTGCTGCACTATGGACAAGGGAAAATACCATTTCGTTGCATCTTTCGGAAAACTACTTCACGACAGCCACATCAATCACTACGCTGCGGCGATTGCCAGTCAGGTCAGGATTAATACCAATATTCATTAGAAAATCACCAGTATAAACCGCCGTTTCGTCAATAGACGATTTAGTATTCGGATAAATGTTCAGTTCCTTCAATTTATAGCGTTTTGCCGGGTCCAATCCTTTAAATTTCACCGGATCAATAGAATAGAAATAATCAAACCGATTAGTAACCACAAAATAAAACGCTGCTGCATGATCCCGATTGGTATCTACGTACATGATAGCCGCATAAGGATTGTCCCACGGACTCACCAAACGATACTGGTCGCCGTGCCAAATAGCATCCGTAATAGAGTGATAATTTTTAATCGCTTGTTGACTAAAAGCCAAATCATCGGCACTCAAATGATCTACGACAATATCATAGCCCATTTTGCCCATCATGGCCACATCTGTGCGGTATTTTATGCCGATTTTACTCCAATCCGTAACGTGATTACAGTGTGCAATCGCCGGAAAGAAATAACCGTTTTCCCATTGAATAAATACCCTTTCGAGCGGATCGGTATTATCACTCAGCCAAAACTCGGTAAAGTATTTTAATGCGCCATAGTCCACGCGCCCACCGCCGCCGGAACAGAGCATCATCGGAACTTTTGGGTATTTAGCGCGCAGTCGATCTAGTACTTTGTATAGTCCTTTTACATAATCTACGTATAACTGCGTTTGTGGCTTTTTCTGCTTTTCCAGATAAGCAGAATGTGCATTATAAATCACCGCATTACAATCCCATTTTACAAAAGCAATACCCGGATGTTGCGTAAACATTTGATCTAGTACTCCAAACACAAAATCCTGCACTTCTGGATTAGACAGATCAAGTACCAATTGATTGCGGAAATAGTGTTCGGGACGTTCTGGTTCCCGAATTACCCAATCACGATGTTTTTCATAAAGTTCGCTTTTCGGATTTACCATTTCCGGTTCTACCCAAATACCAAATTTCACTCCCGCTTCATCTGCCGCCTTTACTAGATAACCTAATCCATTGGGCAGTTTTTTCTTGTTTTCCTGCCAATCGCCCAAACCGGCTTTATCATCATTACGCGGGTACTTATTAGCAAACCAACCATCGTCCAGCAGAAACATATCTACTCCCAGTTTTTCAGCCCCTGTAAAAAGTCCGGTTATCTTCTGTTCATCGAAATCAAAATAAGTTGATTCCCAATTATTGAGCAACGTAAGCCGGAAGCCATTGCCATCAGGAATGCGATAATTACGCGCCCAGCGATGCAAATTGCGGCTGGCCGTACCAACTCCCGTTTCTGAATAAGTATAAACCAGCGCGGGCGTAGTAAAAGCCTCGCCTGTCTGCAAAGTATAAGCCGAAGCAAATGGATTAATACCTGCTACCAGACGAAGATGATGATAAGGATCCATCTCAAAATCCATTTTAAAATTACCTGACCAAGAAAGATTAGCAAGTAAAACCTCACCGGCATCTTCCGTTGCGGGCTGGTCAAAAGATAGCATAAAAGAAGGCGGCTGGAACAAATCAGCGCGGGTGCCCAATTTGGAATCCAGCGTATGAATGCCAGCCGAAAGTAAAGTTTCCTCCGGTTTCATTTCTTTGGCCCAGTTACCGTGATAATGTTTTAAATAATAGTCTTTTGCGGTAAAATACAGATTAGCCGAAGCATATTTTTCCATCACGACCCCGCCTTTTTCTTTATTGCTGATTACTGACCATTGCTCCACCACATCTTCTTTTCTATAAACTTTATAGAACAACGTCACTTCCGTCTTATACACGGGATCGCGTAGCAGGATACGCGTAGTCTGGACGTTATCATCCGTTTTCTCTATCTGTGTGTCTACATACTGCAATTCGGTGGACGTATTTCCGTCGGCATGGGTCATCTGTAAGGCCGGTTCCGACAGATTCCAGGTGCCAGCAGGTGTATAAGCGACATTTTGAATGCCCGAATTGAGATCGTCCTTTTTACTTTGAGCCGCAATCAAAGCATAACTACTAGCATCCACTAATTTTTTACCGAAATAAATAACGCGCAAACGGCTTGCCTCATCCACCTGTAATGCTTGCGCAAAATGATCGGTTTCTATAACAATTGTTTTTTGAGCAAATGCGGCGGTCATGCAGCCGGAAAAAAGGAAGATTAATAAGATGCGCATGCGAATGCTGTTGGTTTAGTATAGTCAAATTAAGATGGCTCGTCCGGATTATATTTTATAGTACTGCTTGTGCTTCTATTTCTATCATAAAACCTTCATTGGCAAGACCTTTTACATTGATCCAAGTACTGGCGGGAGGGCTGGTAACACCAAAATTCTTCCTTAAAATTTCGCTTATAATGGCGCCTTGCTCACTTTTATAATTAACTTTATAAATGCGTAACATTACAATATTTTCCAAAGTTCCGCCTGCCGATTCCATCGCGATCTTTAAATTATCTATTGCTTTTTGGGTTTGTATTTTCAGATCGTTTTCTCCAATAATATTGAAGTTTTCATCCCAAGCCACTTGACCTGAGATGAATACCATTTTACCGGGATCGCACACAACTATTTGCGAAAATCCGTATTGAACGGAATTAAACAATTCCTTTGGATTAATACACTTTTTATTCATTATTCACTTGCTTTTTAACAGACGCTTTTTCACGCCTGTATTCGTCATTTTCACCGGATTAATATATCCTTTCTCATCGAAAGTCATTAAATCAATACAAGTTTCGCGGTGATGCGCATTTTGAGTATTTAATGGGCGACGGTGATAGACGATATAGTGTTCATCTGTATTGGGAATGGTAATGACAGAATGATGGCCCGCACCCGTGGCAATAGTAGAATCTTGTTGCAAAATCTTGCCAATCCGATTAAATGGCCCCAATGGAGAATCACCCATCGCATACGCCACGCTGTAATCAGGTCCCGTCCAGCCACCTTCCGACCACATTAAGTAATACTTGTTTTTCCTTTTAAATACAAATGGACCTTCTACATAGTTCGCAGGCGTAATTTCTTTAAATCGCTCTCCATCAGCGAATGATTCGAGGCTCAATAAGTCTTTACTTAATTTCACTACATTGCAGTGTCGCCAACCGCCATAGTACATATAGATTTGTCCATCATCATCTACAAAGACAGCCTGATCGATGGGTTGCGCACCATTATGAAATTCATTGATCAATGGTTTGCCAATGGCATCTACGAATGGTCCCGCTGGACTATCCGCCACTGCCACACCGATACCGCCATTTTCTGCATCGCTTTGTATATCATTCGCAGAGAAAAACAGGTAATATTTATTGTTAGCATTAATAATGGCGGGTGCCCAAATAGAATAAGCGGCCCATTTTACATTCTTAATATCCAGTACATGTGGATGTTTTGTCCAGGTGACTAAATCTTTGGAAGAAAAAGCATTTATAAAGGTTTGAATAAGATATTGCTTATTAATAGTGTTTTTCTGCGCTTCCAACTGTTGTTTGGAAAATTCGGTTGATCGGTCTGGCTGCTGATAATCATCGGAATACGTGGGATAAATCCAGTATTCATTATTAAAAATAATGCCCTCCGGATCTGCATACCAGCCGGGTAGTATAGGGTTTCCAGAATAGCCGACAGTTTCGGATGGGATGTTCTTGTGCGAACAGGCGGAAAATATTAAAGTTAACCAAACTAATATTGTAGTTTTTTGCATTGTCTTGCTTTTAGCTACTCGTTTTTTAAACAATGGTTCGCAAAGTATTATACAAGTTATGCTATAAGGTACTATTTTTTCCTAACAAGCAGGTAAGTATCAGACTCGTCGTCGTAGGCCACTGAAAAATGGAAGAGGTTGCGCGCCTGCACCTGCGGTCGGGCCAGGTCTTCCCTGACTGTTTGGAGAACCGCTTCGTTCTATTCCCGCGCGATCGGGTGCTGTGTAGCCAGGTTTTGGAAAAAAATGCAAAACCAATAAGCAGGAGCGGCCGAGATGTTGGCAGGTGGCACATGGTGATTAGATATTGAAGAACGAAGTGTTGGGGCAAAGGTAGATATTCCCCTTTAACTCATTCAAACATCGCTATTTGGCCATTGTACACTGGCGCCATCTCCTGCAAAAACTCAGGCCATAGCGCCAAGGTCAAATGAAGTTTATACATTTCATTCAATCTATCTAATTCTGTCTGTAAATCTTGCTTGCTAATAAGTTTTGCCAATTCTACGAGGTCTAGGCGCATTAGAACATCCTTGGTAAAAGTTCTTTTGGCATCCGCAAAGGTGATAGACTGCAGAAATTGCTTGGTTAAGGCCGAATTTAAAAGTATTAAAGCATAAACTGCAAATTCAATCTGGTCAAAACCGATGAAGTAACAAGTGTCGTCCAACATGACTGGTTTTTCTTCTTGCGGCAAAATCAAGGTAAAATGAAACGTCTTGTACAGCCCTGATATGGCGACTTTATAAAGTTTAAAAGAATAGTCGCCTATCCCAAATATAGAAAACAAAGGTTTATTATTATAAATGTTTGATTTTCTTGCATCAAAATGCGTTTGATGCGTAGTCAGATATTGATAAGTTTGTGGATAGTTATATTTTATATTTTTAGTTTCTTGCCCAACTTTCTTTTGCGTAACAATGGTAAATTTTCTGGTCTGATCAATAACTGTATTTTTCAAGTCTGAACTTTTAAGAAGTCCATAAACTAAGTCCTCCTCCAACTTCACTTTTTCCTGCAATCCATTTATATAATGCCCATTCACCTTAGCCAATTCCATCACGGTGGAACAGTCATGCTTCAAGCCTTGTCGCCACACAAAAGGACACTTTCCATCTATTTCTTTGGTATAGAGATAGGCACCAATATTAGAAACAAATTTATCGTTCAACCAACCGAAGGTTATATAAGATTTTTTATGATCATAAAAATCAAACTCTTCACAATTGAATGCTGGAAGTGAATTTAATTGACAATAGAACAAAGAAGCTTCCACAGAAACATTGAATTCTTTTTTGCTATCAATACAGTATTTTTCGATGGACGCAACTTTATATCTATTTTTACTTTGGTCAAAAACAATATTTTTAATAACCGAGTTTTTAACCAATAACAACAAATACGCTTTGGTCAGTTGAAAATGGTCAATCATAGCTAAGGTGATGAATTCGGCAATATCAAAATTACTCTTGCCAGTTATGGCATCTAAACCACTATGGTTCTTAAAATTGGTTTTTTTAGGCACATTGGTAGAGTTCAGGCTGCCCAACTTCGCGTTGGTCACCCAGGGTGGGTTTCCAATGATCAAAATATCATCTTTAGCGTGTTTCCCAGCAATTTGTTTAAAGTCAAAATCGAAAACATTACAATGAATGATGGAAATTTCAGGCTTATTATGTTGTGGGTTTTTAATAAAAAATTGCAAAAGATTAAATTTGGTTTCCCAAACGTAGGGTTTGTAAATTTCAACTCCAAATATATTTTTTATATGCTTGAAGTTTTGTAAAGCAGCAATTATAAAATTGCCTTTGCCGCAAGTCGGTTCTACTATTACATCAGGGGAGATATTTTTCGAGGCTAAAAGCAAAACTACTTTGTTCGCTAACTCAGCATTGGTTTGAAAATCGCCATATTCTACTCTATCCGATTCCTCTACCATATTTGAGTGATCGGCAATTACCGATTTCAATGTTTGCAATTCCTCATTATTATCGAAAAAGTGCCGGATTTTAAAGGCAGTGTACACTTTTTGATTAGCGGCCTCAAAAGAGGTAATTTGTTTCAGATCCTCCTTTAAGAAATCTGAAACTATTTGGCTGATGTTTGCGTCAAATACCTGCATTACTTCGGTTTGTTATAACTCACTATTTTAAAAATGCCAGGAATGTCATTAGGTAAGGCTACAATCCTTTGATATTGCAGTCTCCACTGCAAAGCGTTCGAAATAGTAAGATAACCTTGTTCTGGTGGCGTTTTCAGGATTTGTTCTGCCAATTTGGATAAAGTAATTTCGTCGGCTGGAATATTCTTGTCTTGCAAATAAGCGATAATATCCGCTTCGTTCGCATTGTCCTTAACCATTTCCCGCAAACGGAAAGTCGTCGTATAATCGGCCGTTCTTTCTTTGGAAACAAAAGAGCAACTTACAAAATTGAGAATTGCCGTTTTAGTTGCTGGGTCGTCGGTTTTATCATAAACGAATACTAAAAGGTTATAGCCAAGTCCAAAAATCTTTTGCCTTACATCTTTAAATGGACAAGAAGATTGAGGTTGTTTTATAGATGTCACCTTTATATCGGTTAGAATATCCGCAGCAGGTAAATCCACCCCACTAGCAGAAGAACCGATTACTACTTCGTATTTATCATGCAAGTGTTTTTGAAACTTCTGTTCTATTAATGTGCCAACGGCTTTGCCATCTGTAACCCCATAAAGTTCTTTATGGGAAAATTTGGATTGCCCAACGCAAAAATGTTGCGCCTCTTCGATCAGCTTTGGTATAGTGAGATGATTTTTAGCGTCCATAACGAGGCCAAAAGTACAGTCCATATCCGGCTGTAGCAACTTTTTGTTGAAAGAGGATCAGGCCTTGTCCCTTCCCTAACAATCCACACAACAAACCGCCGGCACCGCCGCCAAAGTAGAAGTTCGCAAAATCCGGTAATAGCCCAGATCATCGGAAAGCGGCTTGGCCAGCAGATCCTCTGGAATTACCGGGGCGTACGACTGCGTTCCTTGCAGGGCAGCGGCGGTGTAGCGCAGGAAATTCAGAGCCGTCTCCGGGTCGTCAGCCTGGCGGGCCAAAGACTGGTGCGACTCGGCAAACTGGCGGTTCAGCAGGAAATGTTCGGTAGTGGGCATCATTTCCACGCACAGCATACTCAATTCGCTGTCGGCGGGCAGACCGTAGTTTTTGAGCAGCGTACTGATCTCGGCGTTCGTCCATTCAGCGATGGCGAGTTTGGGCGCGTCGCTATTTTCGGAAGAAAAAATCAGCGCGCCAGTGATCGGGTCAATGATCCGTCGCGGCGCGGGGTGCATCAGCCGGTCGTTCAGCAGGATGTTGCGGTTGTCGCTATCATCAGCCATGCGAACCTGAGCGTAGAGCAACGCCCAGAGTTGGGTGCGCACCGGGCGAGCGGTAATGTTGCATCCATCGAACACAGCCTGGGCATGGGGAACCGAGACGCGGATACGCTGCTCGTTGCGGTCAGGATTACCCAGCAATTGCGGTGCCGGATGCTGTACGCCCTGGCAGAGCAATTCGCGACCAAAACGACCCTGTCCCGTCGTCCAGGCCAGGCGGTGACCCACCCGAAATTCGTAGGTAAAAAAGCCGAATAGTTCTGGCGATTCCGGGTGCAGACCGGGCGGCAGCGGCACCAAAAAGTGGCGTTGACTATCGGTGGCGGGCAGGAGTTGCTGCATGGCGTTCAGGCCGCTTTGATCGTCGCTGTGGCCGGGGCTGATGATCCGAATTGGCTCCGGCTCGATGCTTAGGGCGGGGCCAGGACTGCGCGGCACCATCCAATCTTCGGTCCATTCGGCCAGCAGCGGATCGGGTGCGTAGGCGGTGATGCGACCAAAATACGCATCGCGGGGATTCGCCAACGGCTTATCAAATTCTACCCAGAGATAGCGTTGGCGCACTTCCGTATTGGCGTACGCAGCATCCCGGGTATAACTGCTCATGGCCAGGCCCGCGCTGACCAACACTGGCATTTGTGCTGGCGGCGTGGTAATGGGCAAGTGCAAATGAAGCGTAATGGGTTCATCCTGAACCAGATCGGGATTATCCATTTTGAGATTTGGCTGGATACGATATTCCAGCAGGATTTCATCGGGAAACAAAGTTGGGTCCTCAGATTTTGGCTCCACGGCATCCAGAAAGCACAGAAAAGTTTGGGTACGATCCGCGTTGGTAAGGGCCTGAATATTAATGCCTTTTTTCAATTCTATATCCCCCACCAGCATTTCCGGCTCCCAGTCGTCGGCCAGCGCAAATTTCTTTTTCCGATAAATGTCAATGCTGATCGGTTTGATACCATCCCACGACCAATCGCGATCCAGCAGCAGGGTGATTGGCACCAGCCAGTGATTGACCAAGTCGTCTTGCGTGGCGATGGTGATGCTGGTATTGTCTGGCGCGAGGGTATTGCGGATGGCGCGGCAGGCTCCGAATTGCCAGCGTTGGCCGGGCTTTCCGAGCAGCGACAAGCCTTTACTCGTTACGTCAATGGCTTGGGCGAGGCGTTCGATCAGCTCCGGTTCCTGATTGGTAGCGGCTTTTGCACCAACAAAAATATGTTTTACATTAGCTGTAACCTTCTTTTCTTCCGGACGACGCAAATAAATGCCGCGAATCATGGTTTGTTCGCCAGTGGCTTTGAATAAAGCGGTTTCGCTGCTGGCAGCGCGGCGGGTGATGAAAATGGTGCGCATTCCCACCAACGGTTCATCATTGGCGTAGTAATTGGGTCGCTCGCTGCAAAGTGCGCGGATGGTGATTTGAATGTCGCGGTTGGTAGGCAGCACCAGATCAGGCAGGTCGTCAATGGAATCGGCGTTGTCGGACAAGCCGAGCAGCGACAGGTTTTTGGAACCATTAAAATTGAGCACTGGACGATCCAAAAAGGTAAACGGGACTGAAAGGGTGCCGTCAAAATCGGCGGGAAAAGCCCGCGTCGTGGTATACAAAATAGCGTAATTATCCTGCGGTTTCTGCTTTTTAATGGTCGTATCCATGTCCAAAGCCCGCACGGCGACTTCGATTTCCAGGCGATCCACATTGGGATCGGCGATGCCAATATCACGTTTGCCAGCCGCTACATCGAAATCGGCTTTCAGCAAATCCAGTGCATTCGGGTACGCTCCGGTAAATAGTACGCTGGGATAACCCAACAGCGGACGTTGTACAACTAATTGATTTTCTGCAAAATAAACGCCATCTTCTTCGGGCATCACACTTTGGGTACGCACCGTCTGCGGGATAGCATGTCGTCGGAAATGGTGGGTAGCCACGGGAGCCTCGGAGTCGTATTGCGGCTCCTCATTGCTGCGCGGACCGCCCCCGCTCATATCGGCGAAGCGCGTTCTGAACTGGTAAGAATGTCCATAGAGGAGTGGAATTGTCTCCAAACCAATTGGCTCGTACAAGGCGTTTTTCTGCACTTTTTGTGGCAGTCCTTTTTCATCCAAATAGTCATTTTGTTCCTTCCGATATAGATCAATGGCATCGTCGTCGGGCAGCACGAGGCTTTTTCCGGTCCAGTAAGCGAAGTAAGCGGGCAACCAAAAATGCTTGTCTTTTCGCCCGTCGGGAATGGCAGGATAGACTTCCACGCCCAGTTCCAGCGATTCCCCGGCGGCGGCGATGGTGGCCGCACCCAAACCCAGATCGGCCTTGTTACGCACCTGACAAAGGGAAATCCAGGCATTGGGATTGTTTGGGTCGGCGTTGAATTCACGCGCATCCACATGGTAGCCAAATACGCCCATCGGTGCATCTACCCGCCGCAAATCACCGGGATGGAAAGGGTCTATTTCGAGTTGACGATTCACCCAGATCAGCAATTGTTCATCATCCCAGGCGAGGCGAATACCGGCATCGCTGGTCACCGGAAACTCGGCATCGCGGGTTTCTTTCAGCAAATGATCGCTGACTGGCTGGTGGGCGTGGATAATTTTGGCAAAACCGTCATCATAAATGCTGGCTTCCAACAGCAGGTCGTCGTAGACGGAAGGTACGTCCGGGTTGTCGGGCGGCGGTGTCACGGCATCGTGGCGGACGGGAAAAAGCACGGCAGCGAACAGCGTCCGGTTGGTACCAGCGGGGATTTTGGGCAGGCGAGCGGCATAGCGTTTCACCGTAGTTTTATCGGCAAAATCATAGTCCGAGCCGGGCGCAAAATCGAGGTACAGCCAGCCGCCATTTTCCAGTTGCGCAGCATCCACCAAATCCACGAAACCATCGCGAATGAAGCCGCATTTTCGCGCCAACGCCGGTTGTCGCAGGCAAAAAGCAAAAACTTGTCCCCAACTCACCTGGTCATTATCGGGTACAAATAAGGGATCAGGTTCTTTTTCTTTGTCAATTGCGCAGGTATAACTGTCGTCAATGGCAGCGCGGTCGGTACGTGGTTTGGTAAAATTGAAAGCCTCCCGATAGCTTTCCGGCAGGTATTTCCGGGCATAATGATGTGCTTCGGGTGCTTCTGCGGTGGCCACGCTGCTGATATCGAAACGCAGCGCGAGGGCTTCGAATATCGTGCGGGCATCGGAATCCACTGGCGTCGGCCCCAGTGTACCACTGAGATCGGGCGGCAGATCGAGCCGGGGATATTCGGCCAGCGAGGTCAATATTTGCGCTTGAATAGTCAGATTGGCATCCACCCAGGCGGGCGAAAGTGCCTGCACCGCGTCGTCCAGCAGCGGGTTGAAATTGCGGGGTATAATGAGCGCATTATAGAACAGGCGATTGCCTTCTATGCGTTGCGGAAAGGTCAGTAGGCTGATTTTGGCTTCCATGATGCGGTACTGGTTATTAATTATTTAAACCCCACCCCTAGCCCCTCCCCCGAAAGGGAGGGGGATCAGATAGCGGTGTTTTCTATTCGTTTTAAATACCTTGGGGATTGAAATAATATTTCACCAAGGAATTGATAATCAATCTTTTGAAAGTCAATTTAAATTATCTTTCCTTAAAAAGAGAGATGCGTTATTGCGGGGTTTTATGTTTGCTGTAAGCATATTTTAAATCAATACTAATATTCTCCAAGGTACTGAAATCAATAGATTGAAACTCGATCAGGTCCCCTCCCTTTCAGGGGAGGGGTTAGGGGTGGGGTCTACGCGATCTGCCGGTTCTCTTGAAAACTCTTCGAGAAATTGATATTAATCACCAAAAAGATGCTTATATCCAGGCTGAATGTTACCTGCGCGGTACAATCTGTGCGGCCAGAACCAATTTCGCGTCGAATCTTGCCGGAGGCCTCAATCTGAATCTGGATAGTGACCAAACCAGCGATCAATTCGGCTCGACCCCGGAATAAGATGAATGCGCCAACCACAATTACCCGGGTGTCAATGGAAATCTCTACTCCGACTGCGTAATAGACGCTAACGTTGCCGATGACGGGAAGACCCACCACCAACTCGACACCGAAGCCCATTTTCATGTACAAACCCGGCCCACTGATAGTATCTGCGCTGATCCGCAGGGTGACGGTACCTACGGCATACACCGTAGCCGCTGCCACCGACAGGCACATCACACTCAATTTGGCACCAAATTCAATAAAGCCGCCAGCACTGGGCACCACCGATCCGCCTTCCGGGAAGGGAGAACCAACACCAAAATAGCAACCGATTTTTAGGAAACATTCCAGGCGCAGGGGCGCAAGCGGGCTATCGGCGGCAGGTGGCGGAAAGCGCAGCACCGGGATCTCTTTATCGGCCTGGAACTTGTATTCCCAGTTGTTTGGGCTATTGCTCATGGCCACTTTCAGACCCTTAGTGAGCGCGCCCGCATAATCGCCACCGTTGAGGAGGAGCAGGATTTGCAGGATGTTGTAGACTGGCTGCAAGGGTTTGCCAAATTCCAGTTCGGGAGCAGTGAAAGAAGGTGTCTGGCCCTTGGCAGTGTCAAATTGGCCGCGAATCAGGAACAGCCGTTTCATATCGAGCAAATCAATGACGAGCGTGATGTCATTGAGTTTGTTCACCCATTTTCGAGCGGAGCTGTCGAGATCGAAGTTAGCGATTCCATCGCCTTGTTTGGCGCCAGTGATGTCTTTATTGGCGTATTCAACGTAGATTTTTACGTCTTTTTCATTGATAAAATAGACTGGTCCTTCTGGCAATACTTGCGCCAGCAGTTTTTCCGGGTCTACTTTATTGAGCAATTTATACCCTTCGGACAGAATATTTAAGTCGAAATCGTTGAAATCCAGGCGGGGCATGGTGCCGTCCAGTTTTGGAAAAATGCCCTTGCTATTGAGCAGACGGAAAGCATCGGCCAAGTCGGGTTTGGAACTTTGCAGCATTTTTTCTCCCGCCGTAAACCAGGGGTTGCGGAACAGCACTTTCTGGGTGTCGGTATTTTGCAAAAAGGCAAATTGCGCAGCCCGATCCTCTAAATTCAGGGTAAATAAATCTGCGGCATTGGCCAGTTCCAGCGGATTCACATTATTGATGAAAGGCAGCAAACCGCGTTGAACCAGTGGCACTACGTTGTCACTGATCGGCAATACTTCGCCAGTAACTTTCTTGTGCATCACCACGCTCCAACTGCCATCTTTGGGAAGGATAGGCATGCCTTTTGCTGAAGTAACAAAAACGATTTTGCCAGCATCCACCGAGGGCTGGACTTCTACGCGGCTCAGGCGCATGGTCTGACCAGTGCCGCCGATGTCAATCACACAATCCACGCGACCACCCAGTCCATTTTGGAACAAAAGCAAATCGCGGAAATATTCCGGCGAAATGACGACCCCGCGCGGCGCGATCTGTAAATAACCTACCATCCGTTTGGAAGGCGTTTTTCCATCCACACCGCCCTGAATAATGCCCTCTATTTGTACATCGGCATCAAAATAGACAGCAACTAGTTTCAAATCCAGCAGCTTGTTCGGCGGTATTTTTACGGCCAGTCCATCATTTTCGTCAATATAATAGCCTGCCGTTTTAGTCCAACTGCGTTCAAACGGAGCCAGATCATCGCTTTCCACAATGTTGCGCACCTGAAAAACGCCTTTGACGATGCCGGGGTGGAAGTCGTAGCCATTGGTCTCCAGCCGCTCTACGTTGGTCTTGTCTTTGACAATGGTCTTGAAATCGTACACGCCATCGCTTTCTGCCCGCCAGCCGCTGTCAATGCGATAAACCAGCCCCGCGCTGTTGCGGTACATGGTGATGGTGCGCACCACTTTGATACCCCAGGGATAAATAATGCTGCGTACTTGAATGACTTCGTGGGCAGTACGGCCACGCCACACATCGAATTTGGCCTGTGAAGTCTGGGCAATACGTGCGTCGGGATTCAGCCAGTGACTAAATAAATTAGCTCCGTAGCCACTGAAATCGTACCGCTCCACGGGTACGCCGCGCTGAATTAGTTCGCCCGCATTTGGCCCAAATTCCTTGTTAAAAATCTCAGTCACCATCGCCGAGAGAATACTCTGGTTCAATTCCTGACCGAGTGGCCCGCGCAGGTTGTACTGCTGCCTGGTCATGCCCTCAAAATTGCGATTGCCCTGCGGATGCAAATATCCTTTGGTGCTGATTTGCAAGGTAGTCTGAATGCCGTTATCAAATTTTTCGTCCACACTTTCGATGGTCGCGCCGATTTGCAACGGGCCGGCCCCGACGGTCAATTCCTGGTTGTACCGCGCAATGCCGAGCATTCCGAAAGGCAGCGAAAAGAAGCTCCACGCCTTAAAATCCGGGTCGTCGCGGTAGTGTTCCTCCACGTACTTCACCACTGGCAGCGGCGCAATTGGCACCATCGAGCCGCCCGTATTTCCAATGAGCGTCGGCGGACCATCGTCCTTGAACAGCAGCAAACCTTCCGGTGGATCGTTGGCCGGGTTGGTCGGCACCGATTTGTTCAATACTGGCTCCCAACTGATCTGCGGTACGGTAAACAGGCGCACTAGTCGCCCGGTAGCCACCACATCCATGCCATCGGCGGAGAGTGGATTTTGATCGGCGACTACCTCGAATTCGCGTTTAAAAAAGAACCTTTCGTCCATCGAACCGAGGTTCACGCCCATCAGATCGGCGGCGGTACTTACGTCGAGCAGACTAAAAAACTGGTAGTGCTGGTAGCGATCATTGACACTTAGATTGATGTCATATTGGCCTGAAAAATAGTGATCTTGTACCTCAACACCAGATTGTGATTTGAAACGCGCCACCGCTTTTTGATCGCGTTGGTTGCGGGTGTCGGATTCCTCATTAGAAGCTCGCCCGGCATCGAGCAAAGGATTTAAATGAATAAAAAGGTTGGCTTCATAATCGGCCAGATCGCCAAAAATAAAACGAGTGCCGGGTGCTGCAGCGGCTTTCCACTGCAACGTGCCAACCAACAGGCGATGCACATTATCCAACCGATACAGACCTTCCTGCCCTTCCAATTCAGTGTGCATATAGCGGAACGTACCCAAGTGGGCGGCATAAGGGTCGGGCAAAGCAGGCAAATAACCAACTAATGCAAAAGCATAAATCAGGCTGGTTTCGGTGAATGTGTTGGCCTGCGGCGGCAATTCGCCAGACAGCAACATCCCGTTGATCGGCGATACCGTCAATAAGGCATTATTGAGGGCAATAGCGCGGCTCTGAAAAGTTAATCCGGGATCGGCACCAGGCACATTTACGACCGGCGTATTATCGCGCAGAATGTTTTCATCGTACAATACTATATAGTCACGTTCCGAACCATAAGACCGCAGACAAAGCGAGGCTTTGGTGCGCAGCGCAAACGGCTGCTGGTCGGCTCCCACCGGACGATCCAGGTTGCCCTCACAATCAGCGATGGAGGCCACCATTTCTGTCCCGGCGGCACTCGATTGATAGATAAAAGGAAACTCCTCCACGTATTGCAGCCGCAAGTCGTTCCAGCGCGCCTGCGCATCTTGCCAAAGATGAAGCGTTTGCAAGGCATATTCGGTCGCCGTTTCCAGGGCAATAATTTCTAAACTGCCCGGCGCGGCGGTAATCCAGCTGCGATGGAGTTGCAGTCGCGCGGTCGCCGCTTCATTAATATCGAGTAATCCGGCGCAAGTAGCGGCCAGTCCCGGCAGGGTACGGATCGCCAGCGCACCAGCCCCTTCAGCAGCCAAAGGCACGGTCAATTCAGCGGCGTGAAGTACCCAGGCGGGTACTTCCAGTTCTGCTGCTGCCGATAAATTAAGCACAGGTGACTGGCTGCTACTCACCGTAAACGTGTTCGTGTCGGTCGCCATTGGCACGGACACGGCATTGAGCAAACCATTGTACGTAGCGGCAGCCTGCGTCCAGGTAAAAGTCTTATCGTCGCCGTATACTTTCCAGGCAGCTCCGGTCACGCTGGTCAGGGCCGAAGCGTTGGGTTGCAAATGCAGTACGAACTCTTCGGGAAGTTGGCATTCAGCAGCCTGGGCATCGGCTCCTTGTGACAGGTTCGCACCCACCACGGCGAGCGGGGCGAGTTTTACGTGGAGCGTTGCCGCGCCATTGCCAATCATCAGCACAATGCCGTGAGAATACCTGGCCGTGGGTTGAAAAGTCAATTCCGCACTGGTGACGCGTAGTCCGCAGTAGAGTTTTTCGTCAGCAGTAGCAGCAAATACTTTGGCCTGTATCCAGATGGTGCCTTCGCCGATGGCAAGGGTACTCACTACGGCACTATTGATTACCAGCGGTACATCGGGAGCCAAATACAGGATACGCTGATTGGTATTCATCCGCACCTCCACGGCGGTCGGCACCGCATATACATCCAGCCAGAAACGGCGACCATCGCGATTCATCACCACGCCAATGCTCTCTTCCAATGCCGCTGACCGCGCCCAGTTAGGAATACTGCTGCGCAAATAGGTGGTGCGGGTCGGCATTTCCCGCAGGAACACCCGAATAGATGGGGTTGGCACCAGCAAAGCCTGCTGCTCTTCCAGTAAGATCGCATTAATAGCGACGCGGTCTTCTGCCGTCAAATATTGTGTGTTGAAGTGCTGTATGCGCTCGAACTGAAACGTATCGCGGGCGGTAGCAGGAACCTGGCCCTGCAACAAAGCCTGGGCGAGGCGGCGTAACAAGGTATCCCGGAGCGGAGATACATTTTCGGAGAAAAAGAAAAAGTCGCCGATGAGCTGCACGAAAGCGGCCAATAGAGGGTGCTCTTGCATGGGAGGGAGCGGTTAGATTGTTACATAGGCTGGCTTAGAGGGGATTTGAGCGAAGGTTTAGAGATTTGGCCGTCGGTAAGCGACCTCTCTGCCTTCTTCTTTGACACAATGTGCATTCCGGCCGTGCCCGTGAACACAAAACCGGATAAATAATAGTAGCGTAATTCGGTTTGGGGATGTTGTATGAGGGGGGAATTTTATCTCAGAGAACGATATTTGACCAGCGGTATTGACTGTAAATTACGGACACCAGCAAAACAAAACCACTTATGCCATAGTCCCTACCTTTGTCCGTCATGGACTACCAACTCATCCTCACCAACATCGCCAAACACATCCACCTCACACCCGAGGAAGCGCAGCATTTCGTGTCGCTACTGGAAGCCAGAACTTACCGAAACAAGAAAATGGTGCTCGAAGAAGGAACCATTTGTCGCCATTCCATTTTCGTGACGAAAGGCTGTCTGCGCGGATTTACGACCGACCATAATGGCTTTGAACACGTCCTGTCTTTTGCCCCGCCTGACTGGTGGATCGCGGATATGTATAGCCTCATCACGCAAAAACCGGGCGTGCTGAACATCGAAGCACTGGAAGATACGGAGGTACTTTTATTGTCGAAAATTAATCAAGAGCGTTTGTTTATAGATGTTCCCAAGTTCGAGCACTTCTTTCGGATACTGATTGAAAATTCGCTGGTTTCTAATCAACAACGTATTATAAACAACCTGAGCATGACAGCGGAGGAACGCTATGAACATTTTTGCCAGAAATATCCTTCCCTAGTCTATTGTCTTCCACAAAAGCAGATTGCCGCTTTTATTGGCGTAACGCCAGAGTTTTTTAGCAAAATGAAAAAAGGTTTGTTGAAAAAATGATGAATAGGGAACATCGCCTGGCGTGGGTTGGTGTGTGCACTGCGTCGCGACCTGACAAATAAATTCAGCATTACTTACATTTCTACTTCATTTCTTAATCTAGGTTATTGGTGCAGCCCTGTTGCGCCCTGATCTTTGTGGCATCAATTCACACCAACTCATTCTTATGGACCGCAAAGATTTTATTAAAAAAGGGCTGATGGGTACGGGCATTTTCGCCACTTCTACCGCTCTAGGCAATGTTATTAAGAACAATATTGACGAACTTACGGAACTGGAAGTCCTGGGATTCAATCATTTACCAAATCCAACATCAAAAATTATGGCCAATACAGTATTACATAAAGCCGAGACGCGCGGCGTAGCCAACCACGGCTGGCTGAATAGTCGCCACACTTTTAGTTTTGCCAATTACCACAATCCTGACCGTATGCACTTCGGTGTATTGCGGGTACTCAACGACGATCAAGTAGCAGCCGGGCAAGGTTTTGGCACCCACCCGCACGATAATATGGAGATCATCTCTATTCCTCTGGAAGGCGATCTCGAACATAAAGACAGCATGGGCAATGTCGCCGTCATCAAGAATGGAGATGTACAAATACTGAGTGCTGGCACGGGCATTACGCACTCCGAATACAATAAGAATAAAGATAAACAAGTAAAATTTCTGCAAATCTGGATATTCCCCAATAAGCGCAACGTAACGCCGCGCTATGATCAGATTACTTTGAAAGCAGCAGAAAGACATAATAAACTGCAACAAATCATTTCTCCCAATCCCGATGATGCAGGTGCATGGATACAGCAGGATGCCTGGTTTCATCTCGGTCAGTTTGACAAAGATAAGACTACGGAATATACTTTGAAAAAAAGCGGCAATGGTGTATATGCCTTCGTTTTGAGCGGTGATGTAACTATTAATGGTCAGGCACTTAACGCCCGCGATGGTCTGGGCATCTGGGATACAGATAAACTTGCTATTAAAGCAGACAATAATGCAGAATTATTGCTAATGGAAGTACCAATGACGGTGTAGAAAGTTAGAAATTGTTTTAGAAATGCCGGAGCTGTTCTTTGACAGTTTCGGCATTTTTTATGTTTCTAATCCCGCTCCCATCTACGGGTCGGCTTACCTTCCGTTTTAATAATTTCGTAATTATTTTTTTTGGCCAACCGAAATATCCTTTTACGCAGTCTTTTTGGATAAAAGGCCGTAGCAACATTACCGAAGTGACTTCTCTTTTTTACCACCCCGATTTGTCCTAATATCTGCTGGGTAGTCGAGGCACAGCGCATTCCAAAAAACGCATAATCGAAAGGCGTGGTGTCGCGGTAACAAGTATGGATGTGACTCAGTGATTCATACTGTCGAGGAGTCACTGGAATAAGAAAGGTGACCGTTTTTCGGTCTGCACTATACCTGGGTTGACCATTAAGTTCCTTAGCAACGAAGACCGAATTAGGAGTCTTATGTGGAAAAATATGGGTGCGTTTAGTCGCTCGTCTAAAACCATAGTCGATATCCCCTACTTGAATGGTTACGTGTCCACCATGCAGGCCGCCAAAATACTTGGATTCAGTCGCTTTATACGCCCGAATAGGCTTGGAGCCGTAGAGAAAATTGACTTTGATAATATGCGTGGTATCCATTTGGCCGAAGGCCAGCGCGGAAATAAGCAGGCATTTTAAAGTAAGTAGTATTTTCATGGATGCTCAAAAAATATTTGGTGGCTAAACGCAGTGAGGGAGGTTTAACTTATTAAAAATCCATTCTTTCCTTCAATTCTTCCAATTTCGATCTTCTCTTGCTTACCTTTGCCTCCCGAAATGAAAAAACGACTACTCGCGTCCTTCACTTCGGCTATGCCGCAAACTGGTTTCTGCTGAACCAGTTTGCGGCATTTTTTTAATCCTTTTCCAGTCATAATGAGTTGATTCATAACTCATAACTCATAACTCATAACTTACAAAGTCGGTGCCACGCGATACTTCCATCCAATCTGTCCTCATCATCGGCTCCGGCCCCATCGTCATCGGCCAAGCCTGCGAATTCGATTATTCCGGCACCCAGGCCAGCCGCTCGCTGCGCGAAGAGGGCATCCAAGTCAGCCTCATCAATTCCAATCCGGCTACCATCATGACCGACCCGGTGACCGCCGACCACATTTATTTGTGGCCCCTCACACCGGAAAGTATCGAGCAGATTTTGCAGTTACATCAGGATGACCCTGACCTGCCTGCCATTGATGCGGTGCTGCCCACCATGGGCGGCCAAACGGCGCTCAATCTGGCCATCGAATGCGAGAAAATGGGCATTTGGGCGCAGTACAACGTACGCATGATCGGCGTAGATACCGCTGCCATCGAATTGACCGAAAACCGCGAAAAGTTCAAGCAATTGGTACTTGAACTGGGCATGCACGTCGCGCCGTCGTTCATCGCCAACTCGTATTTGGAAGGCAAAGAGGCTGCGCAAAAGATTGGTTTTCCGTTGGTTATACGTCCGTCATATACATTGGGCGGTACGGGCGGTGGATTCGTCATGAAAGACGAGGATTTTGATGAAGCCCTGAAACGTGGTCTCGCGGCCTCTCCCTACCCACGAGGTTTTAGTGGAAAAAGCCGTACTCGGTTGGAAAGAATTTGAACTCGAATTATTGCGCGATCACTTAGATAATGTGGTAATTATCTGCACGGTAGAGAACCTCGACCCGATGGGCATCCACACCGGCGACTCCATCACGGTGGCTCCCGCGATGACGCTTTCGGATACGGCGTACCAGCAAATGCGCGACGACGCGATGACCATGATGCGCGCCCTCGGCAATTTCTCTGGCGGTTGCAACGTACAATTTGCCCAAAACCCGGCCACCGAAGAATTGATCGCTGTGGAAATCAACCCGCGTGTGTCGCGTTCCTCCGCGCTGGCCAGCAAAGCGACGGGTTATCCGATTGCTAAAATCGCCGCTAAACTGGCCATCGGTTACTCGCTGGATGAATTGAAAAACCAGATTACCAAGACTACTTCGGCCTTCTTTGAACCGACGTTGGACTACGTAATTGTGAAAATGCCGCGCTGGAATTTCGACAAATTTCATGGCGCGGATCATCGTTTGGGTTTGCAAATGAAATCGGTGGGCGAGGTGATGGCCATCGGCCGCACCTTTACCGAAGCGTTGCAAAAAGCCTGTCAAAGTCAGGAAAACAACCGCACTGGCTTAGGAGCAGACAAAAAAGAATGGCTGCGCACCGAGGATATTATGGAGCGTCTGCAAAACGTGTCGGACGACCGCATTTATCGCGTGAAGGATGCACTGCGTTTAGGTATTCCGTCCAAAACCGTGCAGAAATTCACCGGCATTGATCCTTGGTTTATTGGGCAGATCAAAAACTTGGTAAAAATGGAGGAACGTTTGCTGCGCTTCAACGTGCCGGACGACATCCCTACCGATTTTTTCATTGACCTAAAAAAGAACGGATACTCGGATGCACAAATCGCCTGGCTGCTGCGAGTGGACGAGAAATTCGTGACCGCCGAGCGCAAAAAACGCAACATCCGCCGGGTATTCAAGATGGTGGATACCTGCGCCGCCGAGTTTGAGAGTAAGACCAATTATTTCTACTCCACCTTCGACGACCGCAACGAAAGCATCGTTTCGGATAAGAAAAAGATCGTGGTACTCGGTTCCGGTCCCAATCGTATTGGACAAGGCATCGAATTTGATTATTGCTGCGTCCACGGTATTTTGGCGATCAAAGAGGTTGGTTATGAGGCGATTATGGTCAATTGCAATCCAGAAACCGTCTCCACGGATTTCGATATTGCCGACAAACTTTACTTCGAGCCCGTGTATTGGGAGCATTTGGAAGAAATACTGGAACACGAAAAACCCGACGGCGTGATCGTGCAACTCGGCGGCCAAACCGCCCTGAAACTCGCCGAAGACCTCCACAAAAAAGGCTGGAATATCATTGGTACCAGTTACGACAGTATGGACATCGCCGAAGATCGAGGCCGTTTCTCCGAGTTGCTGCACGAACTGGAAATTCCGTACCCAAAATTCGGCGTGGCCCGTGACGTGGACGAGGCGTTGGACGTTGCGAAGCGTATCCCCTACCCTCTCTTAGTGCGTCCCAGTTACGTACTCGGCGGTCAGCGCATGAAAATCGTCATCAATGATCACGAACTGGAACGCCAGGTACTGCATATTTTCAAACACCTGCCCGACAACCGGGTGCTGATTGATCAATTCCTCGAACGCGCCAAAGAGGCCGAAATAGACGCAATTTTCGACGGCGAGGATTTCCACATTATGGGCCTCATGGAGCACATCGAACCGGCGGGCATCCACTCCGGCGACAGTAGCGCGGTGTTACCGCATTATTCGCTCGGCCCCATTGTGGTGCAAACTATGGCGGAGTATGCCGAACGTATCGCCAGAGCCTTGAATATCAAGGGCTTGATTAATATTCAGTTCGCTATTAAAGACGATCAAGTGTACGTCATCGAGGCCAATCCACGGGCGTCGCGTACTACGCCTTTCATCGCCAAAGCCTACGGGGTGCCTTACCTCAATATCGCCACGAAAGTGATGCTCGGCACCCACAAACTCCGCGACTTTGACATCGTACACAAACTAAACGGTTACGCGATCAAAATTCCGGTGTTCAGTTTTGATAAATTCCAGAATGTGGACAAACGACTGGGGCCAGAAATGAAAAGTACGGGCGAGGCGATCTACTTTATCAAGGATTTGAAAGACCCGTATTTCCGGGAGTTGGAGCGAAATCGGAGTATGTATCTTTATAATTGAGTATTTTTGCTAAAAATCAGGCAAATATGAGCACGCTCATCAAGAATCTCCACATCAAGAACTTCAAGTCGGTGCGCGACTTGAAGTTGGATTGTGATCGAATCAATATCTTTATTGGCAAACCGAATGCCGGGAAGTCTAATATTTTGGAGGCTATTTCGCTATTGGGGGCGGAGTATTCTGAATCTAATAAGTTCATGAGTGATTTTATCCGCTATGGTAAAATATCGCAGTTATTTTCAAATAACAATTTTCGCTCTCCGATAAATGTCAAAGCAGATGATATTACTGCATCCTTAGAGTTCCAAAATGAGAACAATGATTTTTTATTCAAGATAAATATCGAAGATACTTCTCAAAAAAAAAATAATGGAGAAAGAGGAGCAAAACTAATAAATCTAAATGCAGCAGTTCTTTCAACACAGCCAGTTTTTCAGATAGACCATATTTCTCACGAAGGTTCTTGTAGCGGAGCAAGATGGAATAAAATGCTGCAAAAGGTTAAGAAATATGTTTTTCGTTTAATTGACTCTTATAAAGATAAAGGCTTCTATTTACAGCCTCCTTATGGAGAAAATTTTTACTTCATTGCACAAAGCCACCCAGAATTGCTAGAAGAAATTGCTCAATTTCTACGCCCTAATGGACTCGAATTACTATTTGATGAAGAGACACGACGTTTATCTGTTCTTCAAAGGGGAGAAAAATCATCGATAAGTATTCCCATGGGTTCAGTGCCAGATACCTTCCAGCGATATATATTCCACCTTGCAGCCATTATGTCTAACCGTGATTCGGTGCTGCTTTTTGAAGAGCCAGAAGCACATTCTTATGCGCCATACGTATATCAATTGGCACAGCACATTCTGGATGATAAAGGCGGCAATCAATATTTTATCACTACACACAACCCATACCTCTTAACTCCTATTTTGCAGGATAAAAAAGATGTAGCATTATTCATAACTTGGTTTAAGGATTATCAAACCCATGCCCGGCGACTTTCGGAAGAGGAAGTTAGTGATATATTAAACTATGGAATGGATGTTTTTCTTAATCTCAAACATTTTATTCCTGCATGAATTTTCGCATTCTCCCCGAATGTTATGCCGATACTTTATTGATTGAAGTGCTTGGTTTTGACAAACCAAATCATCAACTAGGAATCGGACAGGTAAAAAACGCTTTGGACAGAAATTTTAGGAATGGTAAAGCAGTTGGAATTATTGATAATGACAAGAAGAAACCTACCGATTTTGCTGAATTTACATTAGACATAGAAGTAGCAGGTATTCAACGCCGTTTTAAAGCCAATACTCGCCATACACTTTTAGTCATTGATCCCGCTTTTGAAAACTGGATTTTTGAAAATGCCTATGCAGTAGATGTTGACCCTTCTAGATATGGCTTCCGTACACGAAACCAGTTTAGAAATATTTGTAAAAGCGAAAATGCCAGTGAAAATCAGCAATTGAAGCAATTCCTCAACACTTTGAAGCAGAAAAAAGCCCCCGGTTTCATCCAACTCAAAACCTGGATTTGTGAGGGCGCAGGAATTGATGAAGGCGATATTTAAGTGACGCAACCCTTTATTTCATGCAAAACCACTGGTTGGCATATTTTTTTTTCTTGTTGTTCCCTTTTTCGCAGATTAATGCCCAAACTATTTTGCAACAGGGAACGGTGCACTATCGTATGTCCAGCACCAACTCGTCTGGTGTAGCAGATACGGTTAATTTATCAATACTTTTCTCGCCCGATGCAGCTGTTTGGTCCAGAAATAGCCCGCAAGAACCTGGTTCCGGCGAGTTTCTGGTCTTGAATTATCCACTCGGTCAGAGTCAAGGGTTTGTATATATGGATGGTGACACTATTCCAACTGTGGTAAAGAATATCAATAACGATCTGGGTAATGCAAGGCGCTATAAGCTGAAAGTATCAGAAACTGACAAAAAAACAATTCTGGGTTATTCGTGTAAGCATTTTGTATGTACGCCTAAAGATGGTAGCAAAAAATCAAATATTATTAGTGGATGGATGACCGACAAAATTAAAACCAAAGCTGTTCCGGTTATAGATTTATATAACCAATTGCCAGGTTTTCCGCTGGAAGTAAGTCTGGAAGATAGTCGTTCTGGAGAAACAATTTTATTTGAAGCTAATCACATCAGTCTCCTGGATACTAGTTTGCTACGGAACTATCAGAATTATATAGGTTGGACAGCGACATCCCGATCAGATGCTGTTCAGCGAGCCGCTCAAGACTTTTACAATGATACCACCGTGCGTTTGGAAATTCCCATTCCGTCAGATTGGACCATTGTAGAGTACACTTCCCAGGATATTTATCTGCGTAATGATGCTTTAAAAGCAACGGTAAGGTTTCGGCGTAAATTACCTAAAACTGATGAAGATATAGAATTGCAATTAGAAAAACTAGTTGTTCAGAGCAGCAGTTACTTGCAGGATGTGCTGCGTCTCCCCGTCCCGACGTTGAAAGGGTTGTTTTTTCTAGATCAGCCTAATATGCAACGAACCTGGCGTTATTCCAATGCGAAAAACTATGTGTTCCGCGATTATTTCAATGGTCAGAATCCCTACGACTATTTTCCATTGGCTGAGTTAGTGGAAACCCACCGGGCGTTTTTAATGCAGGATATATTGTACAATGGTTCGTGAAAGAATCAGGCTACCCACTGGGTATAACATGTTGAGAATAAGAGTTCTCTGATTTTAGGGTTATTTTTTGTGTGGGTTGGGTCTAGTCCCAAGGCGTACGAAAATCGTTCGAGCATGTCCAGGTTGTGATAATACATTTTCAGTTCTGCCATTGAAAACGGCCCTCTTTCTTCTTTTGGAACGGGCAGCCAGTGCGTCACCTTGGCCACCGATAAGGCCGTCAAAGCGAGGTTGACGTGGTTTTCGATTTTGGTTTGATCGGTGCTCTGGCAATGGGCGAGGCCCAGGAACTGCTTGGCGTCGCGGAAAAGAAACTCGATTTGGAAACGGATGCCGTAGCGTTCCAATATCCAGTCCCACGCCTTGTCCGTGCCGGTGCAGAAGTACAGTTTTCGGTTCTGCAAACTTCCGTCCTCTTTCAGGTATTCCACCGCGACTAAACGGACGACCCGGCGGAGGCACTTCACCCACACCTCCGCACTCCGCACCCGCTTTTCTTCGTCTGCATAAACGACAGGCAACCTGGCCTCGTCCACATTATCCCACTTGATCTTTGTGCCCTTTCGAGCCGGTCGACCCTTGGGCCTTTTGCCCACCACCTCCACGGGCGCATAGTGGAGTGCTGCATTAGCCTTCAGACAACTGATCACCGTGATGCCCATGCCCACCACCGGGTTGACAAATGTGGAGACCCCAAAATAGCCGTCACCGGCCAAAACACCTCCAAAATGCACGATATCGCCCGCTCTTTTGCCCACCAGGTCAACATAGTAGGCCATCAGGTTCTTGCCTGCGTCCTTCAAATCGGCACCCGAAGGCGTTAGTTCTGCGTGCAGGTGGAACGCAGTATGGTGCCCCACATCCCCTACCGCAAAACTGCCAATCTCTATGCCCCGCTTGGGTGCTTGTGCCTGCCCTGACCATCGCCAGTCAATCCCCGGCGTACATTTGCCACTCTTGGACATAAAACAGGGATCAAAAATGGTCACCAAGTCCCCTGATCCGTGCCAGTCAATCAACGAGCGGTTGAACTGCTCCAAGCCAAGAAAGCGACCATACCAATTGTGGATAGTGCCCTCGTTATACCCGCTCCACCTGGCCACCTGTTTGAGGTTGTGCCGTTGAGGCAAGGTGAACAGCAGCGGAAGTATCGTCTGCAAAATCCGGCGCTTTATTGCTCCCGTTTTGATTATTCCCCCGATATTTGCAAGCAGGGAATCTCGTGTTCCTGTCATAGCGTGTATGCATTAGGTGTGGTAACCCAAACATACACGCTTTTTTTATTCTAGCATACCAACCCCTACACCCCAGGTTTTTTCACGATCCATTGATTGTATGAATTACAGATAAAAACAGTAGAAAGCAATTATTCACTAGTAATGCAAGCGGTGGAGAATATGTTGGGGCAGGCTCTACTGATTGGCAGATGACCGGTTCTTGCTTCCTCATCAAGCCTCATCGCACCTTATAAGCATAAACACTCGCTCCATTGCCCACCACTAAAACCTGCTGACCCGCCTCCCGAAATACATCGGTCATCACGAACGGCGTAGTACCAGCCAAAGGAAAGTCAGGATGCAAATGTCCACGTCCATCTATTAAAAACACTTGTCGCTTGCTTCGGTCGAGCGTACCTAACCGCTGCCCGGCCACCTCGAATAAAGTGTCTTGCCCGGCGGGCAAAGGAGTAGAAAAAATAGTGCGCAACGCCGTGCCTTCATAGCCGACTACTCGCAAGGAACTGTCTTGCAGCACCACGTACTCAAAACGAGCATCGCCGGTGAGTGGCACAAAAGCACCTTTAACGGGTCTTTTGTTCGATGTTTGGCCGACTTGTACCGAGAACGGCTCTCCGGCAAAATTGCAACCAACTGCTTTCCCTGTTGTATTAATAGCGATAATACGTGGGGATTTAGAAATGGCATCGGCTTGTGGCGGCCCAGCAAAGTTTCCAGCCAATTGCGCAGTCGGGAAACGCAGCACCCCGTCCCGACCGTACACGGAGAGTTTGCCTTTCTGATTTAGCGCAACCAGATAATCTTTGCCCTCGCGTTGGCAATGCAACAAAGGTTGCGTCACCAGCCCTACCCCATTCTGCGGGTTCCAGCCCGCCAGTGAACGCCCAAACTGATCGTAGCCATATAAATTACCGTTGGCACAGGCCACGAAATAATAGTACCGCAGGCTTTTATCGAAATCAACAGCGATCACGCCATTCGTGGCCGGTGATTGTAGCTGCAAAGGAAAGCCCTCTACATCGTGGCCTTCATCATCCAGCAACCACAGGTGGGTAGCCGTATTAAAAAGGTAACAATTAGTCTGATTGCCTTGAAAATCAATGCCTTGTACCGATCCTATAATGCGGTCGGCCAGCGTACGTCGCCAGCGCACTGCACCACCCGCATCGAGCCGATACAACTGATTCCCTGCATCTTGCACCAAAATAGCCGTCTCTCCCGCAGCACTGCGCGCCGGGATGACGAACGGGGCGGTTGCCGCATCGGCTACCAAAGAAGTTTTCCATAGGATAGCCGTAGTGGGCACTGCGCCTGCCTTCGATTGGCTAGCCACTTGTAAGGTCAAAACGCCGCTTGCGCCGGGACACATATCCAGCCCGAAAAAACCGATCTGCCCGGCAATGGCCAAGTCCTCTCCATCCACCGGCGATGCGCCCGAAGAAAACAGGTTTTTTAATAAAGCCGTCAAATACGCGGAATTCAGGAATAGCAATGCGTGACTTTTCGTCGGTATTTTTTGTTGCCACTGCAAAAAATCGGCATCACTGGCCAAGGTCTGGTTAACGGTAAACTTATCAATCCACAGTTCCAATGCTGACCGATTCCCTGCGAATACGACATAATTGCCCACCAGAGCAGCCACCGGATTGCGAAAACCCGCATCATCGCCCAGTAAAGGCTGCAACGCCGATTGACTCAAAAACTGGAAAATTTCAAATGCCTGGTAACGGCTCGTCTGCGACAAAGAACCACGCTGCTGCGCGTAGGCACGTAGTCGTTGGGTGGCCATCGCAGTATCCCTTGCACCAAGTACGAGAAAACGGTCGTCCTGCATAGCGGGAGAGAATGGCTCCGTGATCACGTAAGCCGCTTCCTGCCCGGCCCACGGGAGTATAAACTGCTCAAATTCAGAGGCTGGTCCAGCAGTAAGATTACTAAAAAAAGGGCGATGATGACTGAAACCAGCCCAAGCCAGAAAAGCAGTATTAGCCGGCAAAATAGAAAAAATCGCTCCTCGATCCTGCTTTCCGAAGGCATCCAGCTGGCTTAAAAAACCTGCACTTTCCATCAATGCAGCCACCTTTTTACCATCCAATGCCATACCGACCCAAGTAATATTGCGCTCCAGCAGTGCTGGAATCTGTGTCCAGTTCAGCTCCAGTTGAGCACTGTATCGGCTGGCCAACGCTGCTGGATGGAGCTGTATTTTCAAAGGAGCATCGGGCGGAAGCTGGCGCGCATACTTTCGCCCCGTCCACCAGCTATTCCCGGTTTCGAGTTGCGACAAGGCATCTTCAACCAGGTAAGAAAAGCGGGAAAAAATCAGCATATTGCCGGATTGCGCTACTACCATGCGCTTGCCATCTGCGAAATAAGCGGTAAAAATCTGCTGATCGTGAAAGACTGAGGGAAAGAATTTTTTCACTTCCGGCGAAGTCGCCAGCGTCTGCTGCAAATTGAAGTCGGCAGCATTTTCCAGTACAAACAAGCCATGCAGGCTATCAGCTTGAATGAGCGAAAAAGCGGCTAACAATCGTTGGCTCACAAAGGCTGTTTTCCAGGCAGCATCATGCCTGAAAATCCGCTCGGCAGCCGTCACATCGGGGAGCATGGCGCGGAATAGACTGGTTTTGGAAAACTGTTTCCAGGCGGGATTGGAAGATTGGGCAATCACCTGCAAACCCTTGGCTAATCCATTGAATTCCAATACGATAGCTGCTTGTTCCGGCAGGGCCTGATAAGCACCGGACTGGCCTTTGCGCATCCACAAATATAGGCAAAGCACGCCAAGAGCACCTATTAATAACCAACCGACCTGACGGCGACGCACAGCAGAAAAGAGCATGAACTCAAAATTTTAGCAGCGAAATAGAGCAATTTTCAGGAAACTTGCCCCGAAAAATGTTTCGCAAAAGCAATAAGGCTGTACCGGAAGGCAATTCGTAAGGAGTAGAAAGCAAGCACAAAGTTGGCTTTTATTCCTTTGATACGAACACATAATCTTTTTGTTTTTTACTATTTTCAACAATGTCAACCTTTTAAATAATTAAAATAACAATGTCTGAAAAATTCATTCGCTTGGCGGCTATGCTCGGTGTTACGGCGGTCGCCATTGGTGCTTTTGGCGCACACGGTCTAAAAGGCTTTTTTGAGCGTCAACAAATCAATGCTACGCTTCCACTGCATACGTATGAGACGGGGGTGCAGTATCATTTCTATCATACCCTGGCCATTGGGCTGGTGGGGCTGCTTTTAGTCAGCAGGCCGGACAATAAATGGCTCCTCCGTGCTGGCTGGCTTTTTCTGGCTGGTATTATCTGTTTTTCCGGCTCGTTGTACTTATTGGCTATGCAAGGTATGCTATCATTTTCCGTGAATTGGGTGGGTCCAGTGACGCCATTGGGCGGACTGTTTTTTATTGCCGGATGGCTCAGTCTGTGGGCAGGAACAAAGGGCGCGAAGCGAGCATAAATAAGGCCATTCCGAACTGATCGGAATGGCCTACATCATCTACGTAAAAAACGTACTTTTTATTTAACGCAAAACAACCAGGCGTCGTACATCGCGGCCCTGGCCACTTTGAAGTACTACGAAATAGAGGCCATTGCCCAATCCATCAACAGGTACTTCGGTCACCGTTTCTCCAGCTTGAAATTGCACCTTGTTCTGACTATATACTTGGCGACCAGTGGGATCGAAGATTTGGATATTGGCTTCAAAACTGTTGTCGGCATTTACGGCTACATGGAAAGCAGCACTGCTCTGCACGGGGTTGGGAGATACCTGCCAGGCAGACAGTCCAGCGATGTCGTTCGTAGCACTGGTGGTGGGGGTTACAAACGAGAACTGCCGAGGCGTAGCACAAGTCACGTAGGCATTAAACGGACGCACACGCCAGAAGTACTTGCGATTTGCCTGTAGATTGGTCATCAATTTGGAAGTCCCGGTCACGATGAACGACTGTGCATTGGTGGTAGCGTAAGCATTTGTAATATCTATTTCAAGCAGATAGTACGTCGCCCCGGCCACGGCATTCCATTCAAACAACACCTGATTATAATAATTTACTGTATCCAGGTTAGCGGGTGCAGTCAGGAAAGCAATAGGCGTATTGATTTCCTCTGCTTCCGGCTGATAATTATTGTCCAGATAATTGCGGGAGGAAGAATTACGATCAGCCAGAATAACGGACTGTTGTTCCGCCGTGAAAACGTAGTTAGAGCAATTGGAAAAATAGCTCATATAGTTATTTTCCATCGGGTCTACCAGCGTACCCAGCGGGTCTTTGGCACCAGCGTTGTAGGCACTGCAATCGCTTTGTTCAAAACCGAAATTATAGTCGGGCGGCGTATCGCAGATTTCGTCCCCTGAAGTGTGGCAATTGGAACCGTTCTGCCGTTCCGTGGCAATACTGCCTTCAGGAGAAAGTACCGGAGCAATCGGCCAGGTAGGATCATCCGGGCCAAAAGGATCGTTTTCGTAGCCAAAAAACGTGTGGTTCAGGCTAAAAAAGTGTCCAACTTCGTGCGGCAAAGTGTTATTGGTCGCATTGCCATTGATCCGGTCCTTACGAGCCACGATCCAATCCCGCTGAGTATTGTAGTAGGCCAAAGTGACGCCCGGCTGATTATTGCTCGTCGCCGCCGCATTCACCACGTATACATTCAAGGCATTAGCATTGCGCTTGTTTTGCATCAGTGTAGTGTTCGTCTGATCTTCATATACGCCATCATTACTGATCGAGTAATCGAACAAACCCTGTAAAGGATGCGGGCGGAGATAGAAGCGAATATCCATCGGCGCGTATGCCTCATTGAGCTTGCATAATTGATCGAGTACCAGGCGTTCCTTATGCCGCCCACCGCCATCGGCATTCCCCACGAGATGGAAGAAAATAGGCACATACTGGATAACTCCCCGATCTGACGTATACTGTTGATTGGCTTCTACGGTTGCCAGATTTTCGCGCAAGCGCGGACGCGAGGCCAATTGGTCTTCTATCGTCGTACCGCAAGTACCCGGCGACTGTTGTGCCATCAGGGAAGTACCCAGGAGCAGAGCAGTGGCCAACGTAAACATGATTTTTTTCATCATATTGAAATTATTTAAAAAAGCGAGGGTTGTACTTCGCCCTGCAAAAGTAAGGAACAAAACTTTTGTCTTAAGTCAGCCTCCGACATTTCAAAGACATTTTGCAACCTTTGGCTGAGAAAGCCGTCTGTCAGGAGAAGGATATTGCTCGCCTGGCACTCGGCCAACATTTGACGAAATTGGAACTTAGACCTCTGAATATATGTTAACTTTACAATAATTCTGTTAGATGGCCTTTTATAGACCATTAACAGAATAATATTGCACGTAACTTTGTAAAGTGGTATCTTGCATCATTAACTAACGACAATCCTGACAACCACTTTCAAATTCCAGAATTAAATTCTGTCGCTATGTTTACACTAAAATCAATTGCCATATATTTCGCTTTTCTCTTTACTTTCTTTCCATCTCCGGGAGTAGCCTTCGGACAGACGACCGGAGCAGCAACCAGCATTTTCGACCGTTTGACCCAACAGGAAGGAGCCAAGATCACCCTGGAAATGGATATTACCTCCATTATTGAGAATCGGAAAACCGAAACTTATTTCCCGGCCATGCTCACCACCGAAGATGGAAAAACCTATAAAATCGACGTAAAACCACGGGGGAAATTTCGCCGGAAAATCTCCGAAATACCCCCCCTCAAACTGAAGTTCAAGAAAAAAGCCTTAACAGCGGAGGGCCTGGATACGCTCAACGAAATCAAACTCGTGTTGCCCACGATTGATAATGCACAGGGCGACGAACTGATCGTGAAGGAATACCTGACTTACCGGATGTTTGAGAAAATGGGCACCGCCTGCGTCCGGGCGCGACTTATCAAACTGAACCTTCGCGACACCCACGTGGAAAAATCCAAACGGACGGTACTCGCCATCCTGGTGGAAGATGAAGAAGAGACGGTGAGCCGCTTAAAAGGTAAATTGGTGGAGCAATATGGCCTCCCCGCCGATAGTATGCTGATGGATCAAGCCGGTTTGGTGGCTATGTTCGAGTATATGATCGGCAATACCGATTGGGATATTTCCATGATGCGCAACGTCCGCCTCATCCAGGCCGCCGAATCGGGCAAAGTCTGCGTGGTGCCTTACGATTTCGATTTTTCCGGTCTGGTCAGCGCACCCTACGCCAGTCCTTCTTCTGAAAGCGGCCTGCGCACTGTGCGCGACCGTTTTCTGATGGCCAATGGCATTAGTTCCGAATCCCTGAAGCGGGCGGTACAACTGCTCAAAGCCTGCAAAAAAGACTTTTATGACCTCTGCCGCTCGAAGCAAATCAGCAAAACCACGGCCGCCGATATGATCGCCTATCTGGAAACTTTTTATAACGCCGTAGAGTTGAGAGATGAAGCACCGACCACGTTGCGGATGCCCACCGACTGACTGATGATCTTTCAGCAACGCTGGAAAAAAATATAGGTTGGTAGAATGATGGAGAACGCATAGTTTTGCGGCCACCACCATACGGAGGAGTGCCAGAGTGGTTTAATGGAGCGGTCTTGAAAACCGTCGTACTGAAAGGTACCGGGAGTTCGAATCTCTCCTCCTCCGCAGAATACGAGCCAATTGTCTGATTATCAGGCAGTTGGCTTTTTTGTTTAATTTTTTGTCTTTTTCCTGTCAAGACAACACCGCGTATAATACGACGCCAATTCCTACCCACGCCAGCCAACGATTACCGAGATTTATTACTATGCGCAGATAGTGAATCCAGAATACCGGAAATTGCGGAATGACCTATTCTAAATCAAAAATTCGGGTAAAACCCAAAAAGTTCGGATTCATTAATATACAAAAAGGCCCACCTCACTTTCGCAGGGCAGGCCTTTGTCAATATATCATTTTGGGTTGCCAGAGGAGATGACTTATTGGGCATCGCAAAAATAGTTTAGAAAATTTGGGAAGTTTTTGAGGTTTTTGGTGTTTCTTTGGCTATCTATCATTTGAAGTTGGGCTGGTTTACAGAGAGATAACTTATTTGGCAATTTGCTCTCTCCGCTTACAGTACTACTTTCCACAAACTCTCTTTTTTATGATTCACAAGGATCGCGGGCGCAAGTCTGCCAGGCGGAGCATTGCCTCCAAAAAAGTATGGCAGGTATTGGGCAAAACAAAAAGGCCTGCCTCACTTTCGCGGGACGGACCTTTAAAGTATTATTCTAGCTGACCCAGAAGAGATAACTTATTTAGCAGTGCAAAAGTAAAAGAAAGCAGTTAAAAAATCTTCATTTTCTATCGAAAAACCTTCAATCTAGTATTTTGTAAGCATTTTTGATTTTTACAATCAATTATTTGGCAAAAATTAAAACTTTCAACACAATACTTCTGTGCCAGCACATTGTTAAACTCCACCAAAGTTAACCCCAAATTTAATTTGATTTAAATTAGTAATTACCTTTGCTATATTCTTCACAAGGAGTAGGGCTATCACCCAGAGAGATAACTTATTTAGCATAATTTAATCTTCTCTGCTTACATTGTAAGCTCTCCACAAATTCTTCTTTATGATTAAGAATGATTGCGGGTGCAAGCCTGCCAAGCGGAGCTTTGGCTTCAAAAAAGTGCTACAAGTATTTGGTAAGGTAAAGAAGGGTGCAGCGCTTTCGCGGGATGGACCTTCGTAAATTAACCTGGTTGATTGAGCTAGGCAGATAATTCTCTGTTAATGCAAGTTAAGCTGAACACCAATAAAATTCAAAAATTGGTCATTTTCAGAAACCCTTAATACGCATTACCAAAACATTAAATTATTTGGAGTTCGGTCAATAAAGATGGACAATACCTTTGGTTTATATTCTTCACAAGGAGTAAAGCTGTTACCCAGAGAGATAACTTATTAGCATAATTTAATCTTCTCTGCTCACATCGTAAGCTCTCCACAAATTCTTCTTTATGATTAAGAATGATCGCGGGCGCAAGCCTGCTAGGCGGAGCATTGCCTCCAAAAAAGTGCGGGTTGGGTTGGGCCTAATCGCATCATTTGTTGAGAAGCTTTTGCTGACAGTGATTAATGCCTTTGTACAGCATCTGCTCAACAAGCGAGATTGAGTAAAGTAAAAAAGCCCGGCGCGATCACTCGTGCCGGGCTTTTTCGTTTTAAAAAGGGGCGCAGGTTTGCACACCCACACCCCCCAACAAGTTCTAGAACTCATTTGCAAGACGGACAAGGCACCTCTACCTTGAAACGGAATACCCGAGAATGTTTCGGATAGACCCTGCGCCCATTCCTGATAATATAGGGGGCGTAAATCCAGCGGTAGCACTTGCCATCTTCATCGATAAAGCAATTCATAAAACGCAAAATTTGGTTAACAAATAGGCTTTCAAGGCAGCCCGGTTGCCCAAACCTCCAGTGAGGAGTATCTTTTTTGCAAAAAAAAGACCCAACCGGTGCAACGGTCAGGCCTTATGTCCCCTGTAAGCTTAGCTGTGAATCGATGTTCCATTCTTTCATCGCCGAGAGGGAGCCTCACTGGTACGCTGTATGCGTTACTTTATCACTACAAAGATGCAGCGATTTTTACGATTTGTACGATTCTTACGATTAGATTAACAAAAAAAGCCCGGCGCGATCAATCGTGCCGGGCTTTTTAGTTTTTACTTTCCCTCCGTTAAGTACCTCAAATACCCTAGTTCACAATAATCAATATTCCCCAGACGTAAAAAAGTTCTCAATCACGCGGATATTTTGGAAAGTATCCTTTATGCGAGCGACAGAAGGTCTTTCACCACTTAGGCCCGCATAGCAGGAGACCATTTTAGCAAATGCCCGCAGTTCCTCTACATTACTGGAACTACCAATAAAATCAAATCCAGCAGTATCAGACGTCTCGGTTTTGCCCATCTCCTCTATCCGGAAGCGGTGAGAGGAGGGATTGTAAGAAAGAATGTAGAACATAGGGCAAATTTTAGGCGTGCAAATTACTAAAAATCAGCATGATACAAGAGATGCCTGGCATAGGCGTCTCCAACAGCAGGAAACCTGCGCTCCACGCAGGAGCGCAGAGGATTTGGCTGGTTCTTGCGGGCAATCTTTACCTTTGCGGCAAACCATCCGTAATACGTGTTGCCTCAGCCCGCCGATCCTTTAACTATCCTCCAACAATACTGGGGCCACGCCGCCTTCCGGCCCATGCAGGAAGACATCATCCATTCCGCGCTCGCGGGTCGCGATACGCTGGCACTATTGCCCACGGGCGGCGGCAAATCCATCTGCTTTCAAGTGCCTGCGCTATGTCAGGAAGGGATTTGTCTGGTCGTTTCGCCGCTGATTGCCTTGATGAAGGATCAGGTGTATAATCTGGAAAAAAGAGGCATTTCAGCCACGGCGATTTTCTCCGGCATGAGTCGCCGCGAGATTGATATTATCTTTGAAAATGCCTGCCAGGGCGCGTATAAGTTCCTGTACCTCAGCCCAGAACGATTGAAAACGGATTTGGCCCTGGCGCGTATTCAACGCATGAACATCAACTTGCTGGCCGTAGATGAAGCCCACTGCGTCAGCCAATGGGGCTACGATTTTCGGCCACCATATTTGCAAATTGCGGACCTGCGCGCCCTGTTGCCCAAGGTGCCCATTCTCGCCCTGACCGCCACGGCTACGCCCGAAGTACTGGAAGATATTCAGGAAAAACTGGCCTTTCGACAAAAAAACGTGTTTCGACAAAGCTTCGAGCGCAGCAACCTCTCCTACTCGGTGCTGTACGAAAGCCGGAAACGCGAAAAGATGCTCGACATCCTGCGTAACGTGCCGGGCACGGGCATCGTGTATGTACGCAGTCGCGGCGAAACCAAAGACATCGCACAACTCCTGACCCAAAATCGCATCAGTGCCGACTACTACCACGCTGGCCTGACCTCCGAAGAACGCAGTACTCGCCAGGAAGACTGGATCGCTGGCCGGACGCGTATTATGGTGTGTACCAATGCGTTCGGGATGGGTATTGATAAGCCAGATGTGCGTTCGGTCGTTCACCTGAACTTGCCCGACAGCCTGGAAGCCTACTTTCAGGAAGCCGGACGCGGAGGACGCGACGGCGCAAAATCTTATGCGGTGCTGTTGTATACGCCGGGCGATGCCGATGGATTGCGCCACCATTTGCAGACCAGTTATCCGCCGCTCGATCTGGTGCGGCGCGTTTATCAGGCCCTGGGCAATTATACCCAACTGGCCATCGGCGCCGGATTAGGAGAATCTTTCGACTTTGATCTGGCCTATTTTTGTAGCACCTACAAACTGGAACTGGGCCCCACCTACGCCGCCCTTCGCCTGCTGGAACAAGACGGCTGGATCACGATGAGCGATGCGCAAATGGCACCAGCCAGAGCCTATATCACTGCTGATCGGGAAGCACTGTATGACTATCAACTCCGCAATCGTCAGGCGGATACGGTGACCAAAGTGTTGTTACGCGCCTATCCGGGTGTGCAACAGAATTATGCCGAAGTGAGTGAATCATTGATCGCTAAATATGCCAAATTGCCGACCGAAGTAATCATGCAAGTGCTGGAAGCGGCGCAAAAAGAGGGCATTCTGGAATATCAGCCTCGTAAGGAAAAGCCGCAACTCGTATTCACCCAGGAGCGAGTAGCAGCGGAAAATATGACGATTGACCTCACCAAATTCAATTTTCGCAAACAACGCGCCGAAGAGCGCACTGAACAAGCGATCCAATATGCGGAGACGCGCCGTTGTCGCAACCGGCAATTGTTGGCGTATTTTGGGGAAACAGAAAGTAAGGATTGTGGCATTTGTGATGTCTGCACGGGTCGCAATAAGTCAACCTTAGCGGCAGAAACATTTGAAACACTGGAACGTAAAATCCGGGAAGTGCTGCGGCAGGAGGCATTGCCGCTCGGCGAGATTTTGCAGGCTTTTTCCCTAAAACGTCAGGAAGCGGTGGCTCAAGTACTCGGTTATTTACTGGACGAAAACAAACTCGAAGAGGATGATGCAGGCAAATTACGATTTCGGAATTAGCCAATATTTTGCCGTTTTCCAAAACAATTATTGTCGAAATTTTCTCCATAGCTATCAAATCGTGCTTTGTCAATCTATTATTCAAAAATAAAATAAATTACTATTGCTTTCGCAAAATAAATACAATCAATTGATTACGTATAACGCATTTAATAACTCATGCCTTATACCTCATAACTCATCACTCATACCTTATAACTCCTACTTCCTTACCCTACTTTTGGCAAACAAAATGCTTGATGTATGGATAGCAATTTTTACCTGATTGTTGGCGGACTGCTCGTGTTGGCACTGTTGGTTTTATTGCGCCGCCAGTCCATTCCCAGTAGTCCACTCGCTTTCGATAAAGACAGTTTCGTACCCAAAGAACTGTACACTACCATCGCGACTCAAAATGAATCTCTGCGACGCGATTTGGCGGCCAAAGAGCAGGAAATCCGCGACAGTTACGCACAATTGGCCGCCCGCGACCAGGCCGTGCTGCATTTGGAAACCACTTTGCGGACCCAAAGAGGCGAAGTAGAGCAATTGCAGGCGCGTTTCAAAACAGAGTTTGAGAACATTGCCAACCGGCTATTGGAGGAAAAATCACAGCGATTCACAACGCAAAACACCCAGCATTTGCAATCTATTCTTTCGCCATTGCGAGAAAAAATCAAGGAATTTGAGGAGAATGTGGATCGTAAGTTTTTGGAAGATACCCGCGAAAAAGCCAGCCTGAAAGTGGAAATCGGTCTATTACGCGATCTAAATCAACAACTTAGTCAGGACGCGCATAACCTCACCTCCGCCCTAAAAGGCCAAAATAAAGTGCAGGGCAATTGGGGAGAAATGCAACTGGAAGTGCTGCTGGAAAAGGCGGGGCTGACCAAACACATTCATTTTCAAACCCAGGCCAGTTTTCGCAACGACGATGGCCACCAGAAACGCCCGGATTTTATCATTCAACTGCCCGATAACAAGCACCTGGTGGTAGATGCCAAAGTATCGCTCACGGCTTTTGAACGCTATCATAATGCTGAAGACGGGCCCCAGCGCGATCTTCACCTGCGCGCCCATATTTCCAGCATTCGCAGTCATGTGGACAACCTGAGCAGCACCAATTACCAGTTGTTGTATCAGATCAATACACCCGATTATCTGCTGCTTTTCATCCCGCTGGAACAGGCCCTGAATGTGGCGTCGAATGCCGATCCAAAACTGTTTACTGACGCGCTAGATCGCAACATCGTATTGGTGACCACGAGTAGTCTTTTAGCGACTATGCGCACGGTGGCGCATCTGTGGAAACAAGAAAAACAAACCCGTTCGGTACAGGAAATTGCCCGGCACAGCGGCATATTATACGACAAATTCGTTGCTTTCGTAGACGATCTGCGGGCCATCGGTATGCGGCTGGACAGCGCGCGCAATGCGTACGACGATGCGATGAACAAACTCACCAGTGCCGTCCGTCCAGGCGATACACTGATTGGTAAAGCCGAGAAGATCAGGGAGTTAGGTGCACGTACTACGAAGTCGCTGCCCACCGATCTGGTAGAAATGGCGCGGGAGCAGGAGGAAGATAATAATTAAAGGGCAAATTGGCAACAAGCAAATTAAGACAACGGCAGCCCGCTCTTTTCATGGAAAGCAGACGAATACGGGAAAGCTAGTTTATCGTTCATCGTTCTAACTCTTCCTCTTTCCTTTTTTCCCATTTCTCTATCGCGTGTGGATTATATTTCACATTCAAATTCAGCCACATCAGGCGAGAAATACGGAAAATGTACACATAATTAATGACCAGAAAAGCAGTGAGCAAAGAGAATGCTACGGTCTGCGACCAGCCTATTATCCAGTAAAAAAGGGCCACGAATGCCAGCGAAAACATACCCGTCCAGGTGTACGAGATAAACATGGCACCATAATAATAACCTGGTTCAGGCCAGTAGTTCAGATTGCACTTGGAGCAGCGTTCGGGCATATCGAAAGGCTTGACAAATGACCAACTGCCCGTCAAAAAAGTCTCCCCTTCGTGGCAACGGGCGCATTTCAAATAAAAGATGCTGTAAGCCTTGGTGCCCTTTTTGAAGATTGCCATAGTAGGAGGTGATTGAATGCCAGATAAACAAGAACGCCCCTAAGTTGTCACTTAGAGGCGTTTAATTCTAAAAGCAAGTAGTCCGTACGGGAATCGAACCCGTGTTTCATCCGTGAAAGGGACGTGTCCTAACCCCTAGACGAACGGACCTTCTGTGGAAAGCGCGGCAAAGATAGCAGTAGGTCATTCCGATTTCCAAACCTTGCGGGAAGTTTTTTACATTTTTCTTCTTCTTTCAAAATTCTGGCACCTCCATTACGCTTTTGAAGGGCCGTTCAGTCCAAGTTTTCAAAGCATGGTATAGTTTTTTACAGAGATTATTATCAGTAATCCCAAAATCATATTATTTATTTTACTAAATTGAATATACTATGCTACAGATCGCATTCCGCTACGGTATTCTGATGTTTTTAGGATTTACCGCCTTTTTCTTCCTCATGCACCTGTTTGGTCTTAGCGATGTGCTGCAATTGAGGTATTTCAACCTGATTATCCACCTCAGTGTATTGTGGATGGTGATGCGCGTTTGGGTGCGCAAACACCCCGATCGTTTTGATAATTATTCTGAAAATGTAGGTTTGGGGCTATTAACGACCGGAGTGGGTGCCGGGGCCTTTGCTATTTTCCTGACTTTATTTCTGGCTGCCAGCCCTGCATTGATGGATAGCATACGGGCGCAATCGCCACGCGTATTGGCTGATTCGCTGAATCCAGTGATGGCCGGGGTGTTTACTTTCGGGGAAGGCATCATTGCGGCCTTGATTGGCTCTTATGTCCTGATTCGGATTATGGAGGTCAAGTACTATCGCACCAATTGATCTGCAACTACCTGCTAGTCAAATGTATATGAATTAATTTAGTCGCTGGTTGAAAACAATCAGCGACTATTTTTTTTGTCTTTTTACCCTATTAAGGCGACCAATGTCGGGCCAGTATTTCCCCGGCCCGTTTCACTACCGTCGGGTCGGTCTCCAATTCCGGCGCGTGATGTGGCTTTTTGCGGGCATCAATCACCAATGGCCCCTGGCAACCCCAGTGTTTGAATTCCATCGCTGAACGCACACCATACATGTCGTGGCCTGGATTGGCGCGGGTAAAAGCCACCCACACGAAATTGTTGAGCGTAGCCGCCGTAAATTGGCTGTCATCCACCAGCAAAATAAGCGGAATATGTTGTAAATCAACATTCTCCATAAATCTGCAAAATGCTTCCACCTCTGCGCGGGCGATTTCGCCATACTCAAAACGTGGTGCCTGCACAGCAAGAATGCCAGGCAGACAAAATTGCGGATTGCTAAAACCAGCAGGTAAACTAAAACCAGCAGGCAATTCGGCTTTCAATATACGCCGACGTTCGCCCCGGCAAGCCAGCACTACTTTGGAGCCTTCATTCCAGCCAGAGCCAGAATAATCCAGCGTATCAATCGTGGTGCGGGTCTGGAAATGCAGATCGCGCCGCCAATCTACGCGCTCCAGGAAATGCTGGAAAAAATGAGGTAAATCGTGGGTATTCAGGGTTGGATCGTCGTCACTGGCTGCGATGAACAAAAACTTAGTCAAAGAAGTCTGCCCCGAACCCAGAATGCGATTCGCAATCGTCAATATTTCTTCCGGAATGCGCTCGCGAAACGGCATATAGCGTTCGTGACCAATGGCCAGCAACAGTGGGTGCACCCCGGCGGCATCTACGGCATGAATTTCTTTCAATCCGGGAAATTCCTGTGGAGTTAGCGGTGCCACCAGTTCGTGGATTAACCACCCAAAACTGCTGTCTTCCATCGGTGGTCGGCCCACTACGCTGAAGTGCCAAAGCGGGTCTTTACGGTGGTACACTTTGTCCACTTTCATCACCGGAAAATCGTGGGTAAGCGAATAATAACCCAGATGATCGCCAAAAGGGCCTTCCGGTTTTTTTACGTTTTTCAGGATTTCGCCAGTGATCACAAAGTCGGCATCGCTGCTCAGAAAATGGCGCGACGCAGGCACACCGCGATACGTATAACGAAAACGACGATTGGCAAGTAAACCAGCAAAAGTGAGTTCACTAAGACCTTCCGGCAAGGGCATAATAGCCGAAAATGCGTGACTCGGCGGGCCGCCTACAAAAATACTGCATCGAAATGGCTCGTTGCGTTGGTTGTATTTGGTATGATGCACGCCAATGCCCCGATGAAGTTGATAATGTAAGCCAATCTCTTGATTAGGAAGGTATTCGTTGCCGGAAAGCTGGATGCGATACATGCCCAGATTGGCGTGCATTGGGCCAGGCTGGTCGGGGTCTTCGGTGTAAACCTGCGGCATGGTAATAAATGCGCCGCCATCCATAGGCCAGCTTTTGATTTGCGGGAGCTTATCAATAGTGGTTTCCCCGTAAGTAACCGGCGCACCAAACCGACTGCGTATGGGCAAGGCCGACAGTGCAGTAAACGGCGCACGAAGGTACCGGGCTGGCTTTCGTAGAAAATTACTAGGGTCTTGTTTGAGTTCGATGACCCGTTTCACCTGATCGAGGGTATGTCGAAACAGCCATTCGGTGCGCTGAAAAGTGCCATATAAGTTGCTTAGTGCCTGAAATGGACTGCCTTTCACCCGTTCAAACAAAATGGCAGGGCCTTGCTGGTCAAAAACCTGGCGATGGATTTCGGCGATTTCCAGGTTGGGATCCACCTCTTCCCGGATGCGCAACAGCATCCCGTGGCGTTCCAGATCGCGAACAGCTTCGCGCAGGCTTGTGTAGGGCATATAAAGTGAAAGGCAAATTAGCAAAAAGGCAAAAGGCGAATTAGCAATTTGCAAAAAAACAAAGAGCAAGCCACAATGTTGCGCCTTGCTCTTTGCCTTTTACCCTTTGCAAATTACTTTTTAATCCTTGATGTGGGCAAGTTTGGCCGTCTGATAATGTTGCTGCCCCAAGGTTTTGCGAATGCCTTTGATCGTTTCGCGCGGGCCGGTATCAATGGTCATTTTGACTAGCCAATCCGGCATATTCGCGCCACTATCGGTCGAAATTTGCTGCTCTACTTGCAAATCCCCATTGCCAGTTGGTGTGATCGTCCACTTGGTTTTGGAATTCCGAATTCGCGTAACCCCTTTGTTTTCAGCCACATAGTCTGGCTGGGGCGTGTTCGTAATAGTAATGCGACGCGTAACAGGGTCTTGTACCAATACGCTATGCAACACGATGTCGCGGTCGTCCATTGGCCAGGGAAAATCGAATTTGGAATAGTAATACATCTCGGTCGGCGAGACGCGGCGCAGAAGTTTTGATTCGGCCACTTTATAGCCCCAAACCGGATACGATTCTACCTCCGAAAATAAGGTAGCAATGCCGGACAGAGAAGACTTTAGCGTGGTGCTCAACTTAACGTGCAACATACCGGGTGTCTCTTGATGATAGATTTTTACGCCATCTGTTTCATTTTTGAATACCCAACCCTGCTCAGTCTGAGCGGTGGCCAGCGGAGCAGTTGCAGCCCAACAAAACAGGCACAGACAAGTGGCAAAAAATGAAGGGGAAAGCGACATATATTTTGGTTGAGAACTGTGGAGGAAAAAATTAAAACACGACCGTTTAATCCCTGATATAATCCAATCTGGCCGCCTGATACCGCGTCTGCGGCAGCAAAGTGCGCAAACTCTTAATCGTTTCGCGCGGGCCTACGTCAATGGCCATATTGACTGCCCAATCGGGAATATTGCCCCCTGGATTGGTATGTAAAAAGTACTCCACATACACCCAGCCATCCTGACCAGGCACTAATAGCCATTGTGTACGAGCATCGGTAATACGCACAATATCAGGCACTTCCGGCAGATAATTTGGGGCGGCGGTACTAGTAGACATGACCCGGTGGGTGGTAGGGTCCTGCTCCAAAATGGTGTGCATCACCAGATCGCGATCCGCCAAAGGCCACGGAAAATCCAGCCGGGTATAGTAGTACATTTCAGTATCGGAGACGCGTTTCAGCAGCCGCGACTCTACGACTTTATAACCCCAGGTTGGGTAATTTTCCACTTCTGACAACAAGTCTACCATACCAGATAAAGTTGTTTTCAAGGATGTAACCAGCTTAACTTCCTGAATGGATTCGGTCTTTTTATAAAAAACTTTAACGTTATCCTTGTCATTTTTAAGTAGCCAACCGGGGTTGGATTGAGTAAAAACAAGTGGATTAAACAAGCCAATCAACACAATTATGAAAGAAATGGGACGAAGCAGGTGCATAGTGTAGGTTTAAAAATCGGCAATTACCTGAAAAACAGGATGAATGGGAGGAACGCTTGGAAGAACGCTCAAATTCTCCCCCTTGTTTCAAGGGTCATGCAGCAAAAGCATTTCCATAACAAATGGATAAAAAAGGATGCCAGCGGATAACGGAATAAAATTGTCCACATTAGCCATAGCCAGTAAAAGGAAATGCTTCAATTAACGTAGAGATGGTATTTTCGCCAAACAAAGTTAGCTCACACAAAATATGAAGCATCTTCTACTCTTACTCTTGACCAGCCTCTGGTCGCTCCCCGTCATGATCGCTCAATGCCCTGCCAACCAGAGTTCCGTCCGGCTGGAGATTGATCCAGACCAGTATTACATGGAAGTATCCTGGAAATTGACCAATCTTGATGGGTCGGTGGTTTATGGCTCTGGTAATTGCCCCTCGCAGGATCTTGCGGTTTTCAATTATTGTGTTCCCACTGATGGCTGTGTTGCCTTTCGAATCAAGGATAGCTATGGCGACGGAATGATGCCCGACGGTTACTACAAACTGTTTGTCAACGATACGCTCGTGCACGAAAACATTGGCGGCAACTACCATTTTGGCGAAACAATCTACTTTAACTGTCCGCATGGCAGTTTTTGCGATGATCCTTTCGTAATGGATACTGGCACCTACGTCACCGTAGGAGGATTGCCCGAAGTATGGTACAGTTTTACGCCCGCCGATACCGGCACTTACCAGATCAGTACCTGTTTTGCCGACAATCTTTGCCCGACACAAATCTGGCTATACGATCATTGCGCGGGTATTACGCTCAGCAATGACCAGACGGGTGCTAATTTTTACGCCGACGGCGGATGTACAGACGGTGCGCTGGCCAATGTTTATCTGGCCGGAGGTACTACTTATTACGTCCGATTGCGCTATAAAACTGATAGTTGCTGGCTGCAGCCTATTCATTTCTCCCTACAATATGTCGGGCCAGTGGTGGGTTGTACCGATCCATTGTCTTGCAATTACAACCCTTTGGCGACGGTCAGCGGCGATTGTTTATATCCTGGCAATCCGGCTTGTCCCAATGCACCCGATTTGGTTGTGCTGGAAGACGAATTGAAAAATTCAATGGGTGTAGAGGTGATGAATAATGCCGACGCTTGCGCAGTATCCGAAGGATGCCTGCGCGGAACAGGTGTACGTCGGATCATTAACTTTACGACCCACATCAAAAACATTGGTAATCAGGATTATTTTATCGGACCACCTCCGAGCAATCCAGCCACACCTTCCACGCAATTCGTCTGGGATGCCTGCCACAACCACTGGCACTATCGGGGCTATGCAGAATACGTGTTGTATAATTCGGCGGGGGTACGCCTGCCAGTAGGCACCAAAAATGGCTTTTGCGTCCTCGATCTGGAATGTACAGATGGCGGATTCGGTAAGTACAGCTGCGGCAATATGGGAATTAGTGTTGATTGCGGCGATATTTATAGCTCCGGGCTGCCTTGCCAGTGGATAGACATTACGGATTTGCCCGCCGATAATTATACGTTCGTGGTGCGGGTCAATTGGGATAAAAGTCCCGACAAGCTTGGGCGAATTGAAAAAACCTACGACAACAACTGGGCACAAGCCTGTTTTTCTTTGAATTATGTAGGTTCCGTAGCGCAAGTCGAGTTTTTGGAAAATCAATGCGCTCAATATGTGGACTGCATGGGTCAGCCTTTCGGCGATGCGCAACCGGATTGTGAGGGCGTTTGCAATGGCCTTTTGCAGCGAGGCGACTGGGATAAAAATTCGGTGCGCGATACAGCAGACGTAAAAGCATATCTGAGTGCCGTGCTTCCCGGCGAGGCTGCCGCAACCGAATGCCGCGACCTTTTTGCCGACGGCCAGATTGACGTGTATGATGCGGCTTTGCTGCAAGAATGCAATCTGCACAGCGACGATCCCAATCACTGGGGCGTGCGTTTCCCCTGCCAGTTTCCGACTGGCCTGAAAAACGATGACGACATCGTCTATTTGCAACCCGGCCAACTCGATACTGTTGCCAAAACTTTTACCGTACAGATGATCAATCCTTTTAGCAAGATCATCGGCTATGAATTTTCGGTACATGGCCTGCGAATGACGGCAGTAGAAAACCTGGTACCCGATTTTGATGCCACTATTCGTTACGACAGTGTGTCAGGGCGCATCGTTGCGTTATCGCCCACGGAAAGCGGTATTAAAAAGAATATCCTCCCCGGAAATCTACTGCGCGTACACTATAATAAAATAGATTCTACGCAAATCTGCATCGCCGATATTCGCGCCGTCGTCAATGCCAGTTACCAGGAAGTCAATGCGCTGCCAGGCATACCACCTTGCGTATCAGCTGGGCAAGTGAGCAGCACCGATGCGCCGGGATCGGCGGCTTTCGCGGTGTTTGCGCAGCCCAATCCATTTTACACCAGCACTACCCTGTTCATCGTTCGTGGCGATGAGGAGCCGATGAATATTACGCTCTCCGATTTGAATGGAAAGATCGTGCGCACGTATCGTAATGTGCGGTCAGAATCGGTCACTTTCGATCGTGGTGATCTGCCAAGTGGGGTGTATTTATATTCGGTGCAGAATGGGAAAGGAGTGGTTAGTGGGAAAGTGGTGGCTTGGTAAGAGAAAAAATGTGGCTGTTGACTATAAATAAAAACCCGTCGCGAAAGACTTCGCGACGGGTTTTTTATTTAAAACAAAAGTTTTTTATTTTCCATTATACCGATAATCCACCGGTACGCCGCCCGCCATTAATTTTCCACTTTCTACTATATATTTACTACCAGCAGGTATAAATACTAATAGCCGCGCCGTATCTCCGGTAATATCGAAAGTGACTGAGCCTTTCACATTACGTTGCAGTATTTTGCGGCTTACGCTATCGTAAATATCTACGCTCTTTGCACCAACATTAGTAGTTACGCTTTTCACCTCTTTATAAGGATTAAAGAACAAATAAGTCGGATAAGCATCCGTTTTTCTGAACATATCCGTAGCGCGGCAATCTATTTGCAGTATCTGCGGCACATTAGTTGGTTGAATAAGTCCGCCGAAAATGCCGACGTGGCCACTGCCATACACCGAAAACATAGATTCTTGTGGATTACCCGGTGCCCACTGCGGACCGTCGCCCTGCGCGAAAGGCGTAATGCCCTTGTGCATATCATAGGTAGAGCCTTTGATGAGGCCCTCATAGGCAATAGCGTTGTGCGTGATGGCTTTGCGTTCGGGCAGTGCTTGCAGCGAGTCAGGAATCTCGTTTGGATAGAACAAACGGGCCGTATTGGCAGCATTCAAGGCCCACTTGCCCACCCCGCGGGCGTAACGCTGATCGTAGCGCAGCATGGCCGTGAGGGGCCAGGCCATATCGAACGTATTCATCGCGAAGCCATAGCCGCCGTGATCCACCGTGCTGCCGCTCATGCCGCTCACATCGTAGCCACCCCAGTTGCCGACGATGACGCCCCACCCTTCCCGGCCGACCGCCGTGCCGTCAAAAGTCCAGTCCAGGAATTTCTGTACATCGTATTGTCCGCCGGTTTCCGCATTTAATCGAGCGGCCATATAGGGCGCGAAGGCCATCAGTATTTCGTAAGAGCGGTTTTCCTTTTGTTTTGATAATACAGTTAAAGCATTTTGCGCAGCGCGGAGGTATTTAGCGTCGCCAAATTTCTGATAAGCCGCATACAAAATAAACGCATAACCGGCGGCCACATCTTCCTGGGTTGGAATGTGATTTTTGCCTGGTTTCATCGCCTGGAAATCAAAGAAGGAATAACTATAATTCTTGCCTAATATCGAATCAGATTTATAGAACTGATCGGCAATCGTGTGCATAATATCTGAGTAACCCTCTTCTTTGGGATAATAATTCCCGACCGCGTAAAACAAGACGTTGTTATAGACTTCGTACCAATAATCATTGCCATAACCCCCACCCACGTGCGAGCCTTTATTGGTAAAATTCATGATCACATTCCATCCATTGTCTTTATTGAAATAATTGCGCACCATGCGGACGTAATTGCGCCCATCCTGCTTGCTTTTATCAATACCGACTAATGTAGCCCCCAATATAGAACCCAATGCGCCCAGTGCTTCGTGGTTTTCTCCATTATTGACCTTTGGGCCAAAACGTACATCGCCAATAGCCGTATAGAAACCATAAGTGGGTTCTTTAAAATTACGGTTCGCATTATCCAGCCAAATCAGCGGCAACAATGGACCTTTTGCGTTGAAATCATACACGTATTGGTCGAAATCCAGTGCCGTCTTTTTCCAGTCGCGCAACTTGTACGGCTTGGGCTGGTTCGGCATTTTTTCCACGCGAGGAATAGCCACTTGTGTCACTGCCGTAGCAGTCGGCTCGAAGGTGGATTTGGCCGTTTTGCAAGACCAGTTGTAAGCGAGAATTACTAGTACAAAAAGAGTGTTTCTGAGCATCATAAAATAGAGTATGAAATGATAAAGTGATAAAGAAATGAAGTGATCACTTTATCACTTCATCTAATTCATCACATTATTTAAATCGGTTCCCGCACCAGACCCACATTTCCTTCTTCTTCCACTGCCGCTTCGTCCTTCCAAACCCGGTCGTTTAAAATAGATTTGGCCATGAAAACACCCAGGAAATGCACGATAGCAATCACTAATAGCGCATAACGCAGTGCCACATATTCACTGACGTAGCGGGCTAGTATAATGAACAAACCACAACCAAACAAACGGCCAATGTATAAGCCCAATTCGTGGTTAAAAATGTAGGTAAACTCAAAATTTATAAAGATAATTTTGACCACTCAATCATTGCGTTTTTCCTTCGCTGCTACATAATCAATGACTTTCATCTGAATCGGAAAATAAGCAATATCCAATAGTGGGCGAGCGAAAGCCAGACAGACGCCAAATAGAATTACGCCAGTAGCAGAAAACAGGGCCGCATTAAATAGCGCACCTAATACAAAGAGCGACAATCCAATCGTGTAAATAGTGAGACGGTGCTTTGGTTGGGCCCAGCGACCCAGAAAATACAATAATATAGCCGACAATAAAGCCACCACTGACTGAATCGCCCCCAGCGAACCTTCTTGCCCTACCAGACGCATTACCAGCATAGTAGGAGCCGTTACAATATAGCCTTGCGCCACACCTTTTAGTGCGGCCATGCCCAGCATTTTATTCCACAAACGGTCAAAGTTAAAAAACAGGAAACGCGACTTTTTCGGGTTCTGGAATTCGCCCCGATGCACTAGAATAGAGGCCAGTATAGTCATCACGAAAACGCAAGCCGTCACGATGTAATAAGCGAAGTTCACATTGTCGTGAAACCAGCCGTTTTTCTGCGTGGACGCAATAAAAGCACCTACCGTAGCAGGTACCACAATACCAGTCATGGTGTAAAAGAAAGTTTCTATTCCATAATAGTAATTTCTATTACTGTCTTTGGTAGTGTTTAACGCCAGGAAATCGCGGTTGGCCCAGAAAAAACCATAAGAAAGCCCCATAATCAGCCCCGCTAAAAATACGCCAATTGTATTAAGTTGATCCAGTGACATCATGGCCGCCATAGACACGCCACTGAGCAACATACCCAACGAATAAAGCCGCGAAATTGGCACGCGATTGAGCAAAAAGCCATTGATCATAAAAGTCGTGGGAATACCCGTATAGACGGCTAACTGAAAGATCACGACCAGACTAATATCGGAAGAATTACGCATGATGTAGGCTCCGACAAACAACTCGATGACTGGTATAACCATGCCGTAGATGAGGTTAGTCAAGAGCAACGTCCGCATACCGAGTGGATGCGACTGGAAAAAGGCGATTTCCTGTGTAAGTTTTTTAAACATAATCAGCGTAAGTGGTTATTAGTTAGCAGTTATTGGTATTGGTATTTTAAAGTTGGTTTGTGACTTTTAATGAGTAATGTTACGCATGATATAGAAGCCAAACTGCACTTACAAAAACCCTAAAAGGGTTGAATATAAATAGCCCCGTATGAAATGCGGGGAACAAGTAAAATTATTAGGACAACTCTGAAAGGGGTTGAACCGGGTGCGCTGGTTGGCGTTGTTCAACCCTTTTCAGGGTTGCTTCGATCTTGCTCTTTAACCCCCAGTTTCACTGGGGGCTATTCGTATTTGACCCCTTCGGGGTCATCTCGTGCGTAACATCAGTTAATAATGCTATTATTGACTAAATAGTAAGTTGCTAACTTCAACCCTAGTCTGTCATTCTAATGCAGAAATATGGATCACTCGCTTTTCGCCACAAAATGCTATGATATTTTTTTAATCCGCCAAAGCAGCATTAAGACATTACTGTGTAGACTGCTTTATTACTTTTCTCTGCTTCTAATTGCACCAAAATATCTTGGATCGACAATTTCGCGCCACAAATAACCTCATCCGAAGCGCCATAATACATCGTTATTTCGTCCCCATTCACAAGATGTCCATTCGTAAAAACCACATTTCCAAAAAAACCGCGCATTTCATAGTCCGCGACTGGTTCTAAGAGTGGTTCGTCAGAGCGAGCTAGTACTTTGGAAGGATCTTCTAAATCCAGTAAAACAGCCCCCAGGGAATAGCGGTGATTGGCGTCAGCCCCGTGATAGATTTGCAGCCAGCCCGCTTCCGTTTTGATAGGAGCAGCACCCGCCCCGACGCGCGCCGAGTCCCACATGCCCTCCCGCGTCCGCAAGAGGCAATGATGCCCGCCCCAATGGAGCGTATCGGGTGAAGAAGCCAGCCAAATGTAATTACCGCCCACAAATACACTCGAAGGTCGGTGCAGACAGTAGTATTTTCCATTAATTTTTTCTTCAAACAGGCAGCAATCTTTATTGTGCGGTGGCAAAATCATGCCCACGCGGTCGAAAGTGCGCCAATCTCGGGTGCGCATCAAGCCAACGCCGACGCCATTTTCCGAGACTTGCGTATACGTCAGGTGATAGATGCCATCTATCAAACTCACGCGACAATCTTCTATCCCAAAGGTCTCTAATGGGCCCTGTCCAAATATCTTGGTTGGTCGGTCAGTGGGTTCATAGAAATGCACACCGTCGTCGCTGCACACCATTCGCAGGTGTGAAATAGTAGTCAGGTAAGTATTGCCTTTATAATTTATGATCCGGGCATCGGACAAGTCCAGTTGTGGATCGTTTTTTTCAAATTCTAAAATGTGCAGGCTCCCGTCGGGTTGCATGACCGGAAAAGAGATCATCCCGTCTTTTTGGGCAGGCCGCTCTGCTACACGCAGCAATAACCAGGTCTTATTGTCAAAAGAAAAAACACCGGGATTCAGCACGCATTCCACCATCAAACCAGGTTGGCTGGGCCGAATGTCTTGGGTTTTTATAATGGGATTTTGCGTAAATCGGTTGGTCATAAAATTCACTGAATTTCCGTTGGAAGATTGCTGAAAAAATGGGGGTAAATAGTTGATAAGCGTTGATGAAGGTTTACTAGGCTGATTAATAGTTATTAAAGCGTTTTATTAAAATCACTTTAAGCTAAAAATTAGTTTTTATAAACCCTCACCAACCTTACCAACGGCATTAAGAATATTGGCTATCCCTTATTTTTTCTCAAACTTCACTGAACCTATGTTCTTTCCATCCTGTACAAAATTGAGGAAGTAAGTACCGGCTGGGTAGGTATGCACATCCATCGAGAATTGTCCTGCTGGCATTTCATTTTTACCGAAACGCATAGCACTTAACTGGCGACCTTGAATATCGGAAACACGCAGCAACATTGGCTGTTTGGTATCGAGCGAGTGCTTGATCCAGAGCAGATCGGTAGCCGGATTCGGAAATACCGTCACCTTTTGTTGTAGTGCCAGGCTCAAATCGTCCTTCGTGCTGGTTGTACCAGCTTGGTAGAGGTGCAGAATTTCTTCGGCAGTCAAGGCTTTGTTGTAGATTTTCACTTCGTCCAGTGCACCGTGGAAGTACTGGCCACCATCGATAGGATTGCTGGCCATACCCAATGGGCGATTGGTACTGTTGAGTTCCGTAGGTGCCGGGAGCGTGTTGACTGCTTCGCCGTTTACATAAATAATGTCATTCGTGCCATCATGGACCATCGTGACGTACCACCAGAAGCCAGGTACCAGCTCGTTGCCGTCGCCGCTATCCATATCGTGGATATAGCCTGTGGGGAATTGAGTACTGGTACCATTGGTTGTCCAAACAATTTTGGTGTGCTTGGGCAACGAGATTTTCCAGCGTTGGCTCCAGTGACCAAAATCAAGAATATAGGCTTCTGCATCCAATGGATTTAAACTGTCAATACGAATCCAGAATCCTACGGTGGTATAGTCAGAAATCAGTTGCACCGCATTAGGAACCAGTACGGAATCCCGGTCGCCGTCGAACTTGAGGTCCTGGTTGCCACCATTCGCGTGGTCAGTGGCTGATTCAAACACTGGATTACCACCAATCACCCCGTGGTTAGCATACGGTGTGGCATCGTTGGCGTTCCCTTCAAACGGGTACCAGGCTACCAGACCGGCTTCGCCAGTGTTGATTTCGGCATCGGTCGTCAACGTAATTTCCGACACATCGGAGTTGTTGCCAGCATTGTCAAAGGCATAAATCTCGAACGAGTATGGCGTCTGCGGGTCAAGTCCATTGATCAAAACCGACGTAGCATTGGCAGCCAGCGAGTCAAAGAAAGTACCATCTACAGTCACCACATAGCCGCCTAAAATACGGTCGTCTACGGAAGCATCCCAGGACAGCAGCACGGAATGCGAGCCAGTCGCACCGCTCAGGTTGCCGGGAGCGGTAGGTGGAGTAGTATCGGGCGATTCGTCTTCGCCAGAAGTCACATTGAGCGTAGTAATCAAGGATTCATTGCCCTCCGCATCTACGGCAGAAACGCCGAAGACGAAATGAGTCAACGGGGTCAGGGCGGAGAACGAAGTGTGCAAATCAGGAGTGGTCACTACCAGTGCACCGTCTTGGTACACATTGTATGCTTCTACACCCACATTATCCATTGCTGGAAGCCAGGCCAGCGACACATTGGTGAAGCTCACTTCCGCCGTCAGATTGAGCGGTGCGCAGGGTGCTTCGGTATCGGTGCTGGTCGGAGCCTGATTTTGCGCAGCATATAAAGCCGCGATTTCAGCCGCCGTCAACGCAGTATTGTAAATCTGAATATCGTCCAGTGAACCGTGGAAATAGTTATTGTTATTAATTGGATCAAAACCAATACCCAGTGGTTTGGTCGTCGTATCAAGTGCGCCAGTGCTGGTCTTCGCATTAACTTGCACGCCATTGAAATAGATAATATCCTGGCTGCCATCGTGTACCATCACGACTTGTGTCCAAGTGCCAACTGTCAGTGGCGTACCGGAATCCAAATCGCTGCAACACACCCCACCTGCGTGGGTGGTGAATACTGGTTTGCCGTGGTTGGGCAGCGAAATTTTCCAGCGTTCCTGATAACCGCCATCCGAGAGGATGTAGGTTTCGCCGGAAGCGGGTAAAGAGGCCGGATTGATCCAGAAACTAATCGTCGTGTTGGCCGAATTTAGTTGTGGAGAATTAGCGGCGGTCAGCGATTGATCTATACCATTGAACGAATAGGCGCGATTGGCTTTGCCAAAACGGTCGGTCGTCAATTGTGCACCTTGCACGGTAGCATTGTTGCTGTAAGCAGTCGCGTCGTTGGCGTTGCCAGTAGCCTGATAATCAGCGACTAAGTTGCCGGAAATTACTGGCGTTGCATTTTGTGCAGCATATAAGGCAGCAATTTCGATCGCCGTCAAAGCGCGGTTATAAATCTGAATATCGTCCAGCGAACCGTCGAAAAAGCCGTTATTGTTGAGCGGATCGTAACCAATACCCAATGGAGAGCTGGTTTTATCCAGTGCACCAGTAGACGTTTTTGCGTTGACTTGTACGCCATTGAAATAGATGATGTCTTGTGCGCCATCGTGGACCATAACGACATGTGTCCAGGTACCGACGGTCAATGGCGTGCCGGAGTCCAGATCGCTACAGCACACACCGCCCGCGTGGGTAGTGAAAACTGGCTTGCCATGATTAGGCAACGAAATTTTCCAACGCTGCTGATAGCCACCGTTGGAGAGAAGGTACACCTCGCCCGAAGCAGGTAAAGCGTCGGGTTTCACCCAAAAACTGATGGTCGTATAATCGGATTGCAGGGCTGCGGAATTATCAGCCGTTGCATAGCCGGTCAGTGCATTGGAAGCCATGCCGAAGCGGTTGGTGGTAGCTGCTGCACCCTCGTCCAGTTCGGCATCATTACCAAATTGTGTGGCATCTTTTCCATTTCCATTGAGGGAATACGAGGCGACCAGGTCAGTTGCTGTACCTGGAAAAGCAGATTCAGTAGCGTATAAGCCAGTAATAGCAGCAGGGGTAAGCGCATAATTGTAGATGGAAATATCATCAATCGCGCCGTCAAAGAAGCCATTGTTATTAAATGGATCGTAACCGATAGCCAGTGTCTTAGTGGTAGCATCCAAAGCACCTGCGGAAGCCTTGGAGTTTACTTGTACGCCATTGAAATAAATGATGTCGCTCGTGCCATCGTGTACCATCACGACGTGCGTCCAAGTGCCGACAGTCAGCGGTGTACCAGAGTCCAGGTCGCTGCAGCAAACACCACCTGCGTGGGTGGTAAAGACTGGCTTGCCGTGATTAGGCAGCGAGATTTTGAAGCGTTCCTGATAGCCACCAAAAGAGAGCAAATAGACTTCCCCGGAGGTAGGTAAAGAATTTGGTTTCACCCAAAAACTGATGGTCGTGGTAGCCGAATTGAGTTGTGCGGCATTTGATGCGCTCACCGTAGAAGACGTGCCATCCAACAACAATGCACTGTTGCCATAACCGAAACGGTCGGTCGTCAAGCTAGCCGTCGATATATCAGCGGTGTTAGTGAAATCTGTGGCATCAGTGCCATTGTCGTCAAAAGTGTAGTTTGCCACTTCGCCCTGTGGTACCACTGGCGCAATGTTTTGGGTGGCATACAACATAGCAATTTGAGCAGCGGTCAAGGCCACATCAAACAATTGCACGTCATCAATAGACCCGTTGAACGAACCATTGTTGTTGATGGCATCGTAGCCAATACCAAGTGGTTTGGTCGTCGAATCAAGTGCACCAGTTGAGGCTTTCGCGTTGACTTGTACACCATTGAAATAGATAATGTCCTGTGTGCCATCGTGTACTGCAACGACGTGCGTCCAGGTACCGATGGTCAATGGGGTACCGGAATCCAGATCGCTGCAACATACGCCGCCCGCGTGGGTGGTGAACACTGGCTTGCCGTGGTTGGGCAGCGAGATTTTGAAACGCTCCTGATAGCCGCCCAGGGAAATCAAATACACTTCTCCCGTGGCCGGAAAAGCGTTCGGTTTCACCCAGAAACTGACTGTCGCATTGGGCGAATTCAGTTGGGCGGCATTTTCAGCGTGGATGGCACTTTGTACACCATCGAAAGAAAATGCACTGTTTGCCAAGCCAAAGCGGTCTTGGGTAAGGGTCGCGCCATTGACCGAGGCATTGTTGGCAAAAGACGACTTGTCTTTAGCACTGCCGGAGAACGGGTAATTGGCGACCGGAGTTTGCGCGAATGCGCCAATGGCAGCAAATAGCCAGCCAAAGACGAGTAAATGCGTAATTTGTAAACGCCGTTTCATGATCAGGTAAATTTTTGAATTTTGAAAAAAATGTGATTTGGGTGTTCTTATTGATTGGTTAATTCTTTTCTTGATTTTCTAAACCTCATAGGTTTCAAAGATCTATGAGGTTTAAATGGTGCATTTCTACTTACATCTTCACAAATCTGGCCGCAGTAGAAACCGAATTTGATTTAAAAACCACTACATAAACCCCTGACTTCCAATTTTTTGTGTCAATTTCTGCCGTCATGTTTTCTTTCACCACTTGTTCCTGCATTAGTTTCCCTTCTATATTATATACCGACAATTTCCCCGCTGATTCTAACTCCACTGGAAATTGCACCGTCAATTTTTCGCCAACTGGATTGGGTGATAACAGCAATTTTTCAGATTGATTGAATAGGTCGGATACTGCCGTTGGAATGTTGCCGTAAAGGGTTTGCACCGCTTCCGGGGTCAAAGCGTAATCGAATATTTTTACTTCGTCAATAATACCCTTGAAATTATAGTCGGCAACGTCCGGCAGCATTTGTCCAATTAGAAAAGGAATGCTGGCAGTACGGATCAGACCGGTCAAAGGCTTGTAACTATGCAGTTGACCATTCAGATACAGAGCCATCAAACTGCCATCGTAAGTCACAGCGATATGGTAAATACTGTCTACTGCGATGCTTTTTTCACTATCGAGATCGGCGGTAGTCACCAGGGTGTTGACCGTCCAGCGAATTTTTTTTTCGGGCGTAATGGAGACTTTCCAGCGATTCTGCCAACTGCCATGCGATAGTATAAACGACTCCCGATCCGGCAAAGCCAGCGGCTCGATCCAGGCACTCACCGTAATAGCCTGCTGAAAATTAAGTAACGGATCGTTCGCTACAGTCACTTTGTCATTAGAACCATCGAAACGGCCTGCACTGGTCGGGTTACCCCAAAAATCGGGGACAAACAATACGCCGCCGCTGGTTTGGCCGTGTAGTTGGTGACCACTGATGTCATTCGCGTTACCGGAAAAAGGATAATGGGCGATGATGCTGCCGACAGTATTGGCAAAGATTTTCACCAAAATATTCGTGCTGGCCTGGGCCGACAATCCATGATTATCACTCACGGTTACATTGATCTGGAAAATACCGGGCGCAGCGGGCGCATTCCAGGTAAGCGTGCTGCCGCTGCCCACCAGACCGCCGCCATTAGTGGCCCATGTATAAGTCAATGGGTCGCCATTGGGATCGGTCGCATTAGCCGTCACCGTAATGCTGCCATTAGGAGCTACGTAAAGCGCACTCTTTTGAATCTCTAGGAGTTGCGGAGCCAAATTGATTTCAGCGACAGCATGGAGTACGACGGTAGCCGTATCTTTTTGACCCGTATCGTCGGTAACAATAGCCGTGATCGTATAGTCGCCGGGCGTGGTCGGAGCATGCCATGTTACGGTAGAACCTGTGCCAGAAAGTTGGCCGCCAGTTGCACTCCAAGTCCAGGTCAGATTGCCAGAATCCTGATCGAAGGCTTTACCAAACACAGCGGTCGAATCGCCAAATTCTACTTCTGATTGTTCAGCTGCCACGGCTTGAATGCGTGGTGCATATTTGAATGGCTGGGTGGTTTGGGCGTAATCCACCACTACACCGTTGATCAGCATTTTATTTTTATCGTAAGTAATAGTGCCCCCAGCAGGGGCCAGCGTCACCAATCGGGCCTGGTCGGCAGGTAGATATAGATTTACCGTGCCGGTAACGCCTTGTAGCAAAAAGGTCTCGGAGACAGCATCGTACACATCTACTGGCGCAGCACCGACCGCCAGTTCCACGGCCTGGGTCTGCGCATAAGGATTGAAAAACAAATAGGTTGGATAAGCAGTGGCGTGATAGAAATCCGTTTTTAAAAGGTTGATCTTCAATATTCTATCCACGTTGGTTTTCTCCACGATGGACCCTAAATAACCGATGGACGAAGTGCTGTAGAGTGAAAGATTGGTGCCAGCCCAACCGCCGCCTAAAGCGTCGCCAGTGGAGTAAGGCGAAAGACCCAGATGCTTTTCCCGCAGGGCTTCGTAGCCGATCACGTGTTCAGGATCGTAAGCATTAGTCCAGGCCGTAGCATCTTGCAGGGAGCTGGGCAAAAATCCGGGGTAGAAAAGCCGCGTGGCACTGGTCAGGTTCATCATCCATTTGCCAATGGCGCGAGCAAAACGCTTGTCGTAGCGCACCATGGGTACCAGCGCGGCGGCTTGTTGCACACCATTGAGTTGGAAGGCATAGTCGTTGCCATTGTCGTTGGCTTCCCCCACCAAACCAGATACATCGAAACCACCCCAATTGCCAACGATCGTTCCCCAGCCGCGCAGTGCACCGCGATTGAACGACCAATTGACCATTTTTTCCACCTCGTATTTAGTCCCCAGTTCGGCGTTCATGCGGGCCGCCGTGTAGGTGCCATAGGGCAATTGCATTTCGTAGGCTGGATTGTTTGGCCACTCGCTCAGAAATTCCATGCTCCACTCGGCGGCTTTCAGGTATTCTGGATTGCCCGTTTTTTGATAAGCATGGTATAACACCCAGGCGTAGGCTCCGGCAGCTTCCGGTTCGGGCACACTGGTGGTGTTGGGTTGCTTGGTTTTGAAATTCCAGGCGCGGTAATTCATGGATGCCTTCTGCCAGGGTTTGTCATTTCCGCCCATCGCCCGCACTGCTTCCGCGAAACGATCGGCAATAGAAGTAAACTGGAAAGCCGCATCGCCGCCCACGTTCGGGTATAGATCGTGAATTTGGTAGAAATAGACATTAGGCATCAAATCGTACCACCAATCGTTGCCGCTGCTGGTATTCGGGTTATTCAGGTAAATCAGTTCGCCATTATTTTTATTGAAATAATCCTGACTCATCAGTACCCAATTCTGACCGTATTGATTGGTCTTGTCGGCACCAACCAAGGTAGCACTAACGATGGAAGGTAGCACGTTAATGGCCTCGCCATTCAGCGGCGAAGCGGTACCGACATACGTATGCAGACCGAAACTCTTGTTTTGGGGATAATTAAATCCGTTGGGTTTAATATTTACCAGAGGCAAATACTGGCCGGTTTTGCTTACATCATAGACGAACGAATCGTACTTAATAGCCACTTGTTTCCAGTCGCGGATATTGAACTGCGCGGGCTGGTTGGACATGAGTTCTACGCGGGGAACAGCGATTTGATTCGACTGAGCGGCGAGAGAAAAGGCGGCCAGCAGGCAAAGAGATGGTAATATTTTTTTTATGTAGCGCATTGTATTTGCTTTTGTGTTGCTGGCGCGAGGTTGCACCTCGTGTCAACTATCAGTCGGGTTTTACCCGGCCAAACGGGAAAAATCGGGTAAAACCCGAACATACGCAGCACGAGGTAGAACCTCGCGCTAGCAGGGTTGCTGGCGCGAAGCTTTCCCCGCGCCAGCATCGATTGGCTATCTCAACCCTACATTAATCAAATAATCAACTTTCAGGTAATCCTGTAATTTCAATATAATACTATGCAAAGCGAAAAGTGTGGCACATCTAAATTCAACCATTGCAAATCAATTATTTATCAAAGGTGTGCCACACATAAACATTCTATTTTTCAATAACCCGGATTCTGTTTCAATTGCGGATTCAGGTCTATTTCCGTTTGTGGGATTGGAAACACCTCATGTTTACCCACTTGGAATCCCGGCAACAATTGCGCGGCCACGCCCCAGCGCACCAGATCGAAAAAGCGGTGCATTTCAAAACCCAATTCCACTTCGCGTTCGTGGCGGACGGCTTGAATCATGCCCGCCTGGTCAAGACCCATCACTTTCGGCAAGGCCGTAGCAGGATCGGTGGCCTGAGCGCGGGCGCGGGCGCGAACCTCTTCGAGCGGCACTTCGGCCTCTCCTACCCGACCGAGTTCGGCCAGGGCTTCGGCTTGCCAAAGCAGCACTTCGGCGTAACGAATAGCCGTATAATTGATGTCGCCATCAGCCTTTTGGCTGGCGGTACTGTCGGGCTGGAGGTACTTGCGCGGGCTATGCTTGGTGGAGGAAAACGAGTTTTTGTAAATTACGCCGAAATAAGGCTCGTTGTTGGAAGCAATGGTAAACTGCCGGCGCGGGTCGCTCGCTTCAAAGGCATCATAGTAGCTTTGCGTCACTTCCGCGAAACCGTAACCGCCGTTGAATTTTTTAGAAGCCCACCATTGGTTCAGTGAATTACCGACCCCTAGTTCCAGATTCGTGTGCTGAATTTCCCAGACTGATTCGCTGTTATTTTGGGTATTTTTCCGGAAATTGTCCTGGTAGTCGGCTACCAGAGAATACGCGTTTAGGTTTTTGACTTTATCTACATAATTCAGCACCTGATTCCAGTCTTTCTGGTACAAATACGTTTTAGCAGCCAGTGCAAAAGCGGCTCCGCGCGTGGCACGACCAATATCATTTCCCGAATACGATACTGGCAATACGTTGCCAGCGAAATCGCAGTCGGCGATGATTTGACGGTACACATCAGCTTTTGGCGTGGCGGGCACTTTCAGTTCGTCGGGCGGAGTAACTTTAATGAGCAGTGGCACATCGCCAAACACCTGCGTCAATATAAAATAATAGTAGGCCCGCAGAAAAGTGGCTTCGCCGATGACACGGTTTTTCAAACCTTCATCCATCGTAATCGCTGGCACTTTATCTATTACCGTATTACATTGCGTAATACCCTGGTAGTTTAGTTTCCAGAAATCATTGAGTTCCTCCGTGCGTGGGGTGTAGGTGAAAAAGTCAAGTTCAGTCAAACCTGGACGGGAACCATCGCCGCCTACTACGGCCTCGTCGGAGGGCAGCTCGCCAAAACCCCAATAGAAGTTGTTGTTGGCACTACTAAACAGCAGCGGTTGGTAGGCGGCATTGAGCGCCTGAACGGCATCGTCTGCCGTTTGGAAGAAGGAGCCTGTATCTAATATGCCCAAGGGTTCCTTGTTTAAAATGTCTTGACAAGAAGCCAGGCCGAGCACAACCAGTAGAGCAGTATATTTTATGAATTTTATTTGCATGGCAAAACTTTTATTCCTTATTTAATTACTCCTTAATGGTAAGAAGTAGAAAAGACTTGAAAACTATGGGTTTTAGCCCTATTTCCATTTTTTCACTCTGAACGCAGTGAAGAAACTAGCCAAGTGTGAAACTGAATAAACCAATCTTCTCGCAGTCAGTTTCTTCCTATCGTCAGAATGACAGATTTGTGATAATCAATTGATTATTACATTTTTTAAAGCAAAGTCTACTGTCTTCGTGCAATCCGCGTTACCTAGAAACCCATGGTAAACCCGGCAATAAAAGTCCTCGGCGCAGGCACCGTACCCCAGTCAATACCCACCGCCAGATCGGACGAAATATCTACGCCGCGCGTGTCATTGGTATTAGCCTGTATTTCTGGATCTAAGCCAGGATATTTAGTGAAGGTGAAAGCGTTTTGCGCAGTAACATAGAAGCGCAGACTACCAATCGCGTCGGTTTTAATCAGCGATTTAAAATCATAACCCAACGTGATATTGCGAATGCGCATATAAGAACCATCTTCCAAAAAGCGCGTCGAAATGCGGCGATTACCATTGCGGTCATCCACGCTCACTTTGGGAATATTGGTGTTTGTATTAGTCGGTGTCCAGCGATTCAGGATTTCTTTGTACGAATTGAAACCGCGCGATTGGGTCTCGTAGGCAAAATTGCCGTACAAGAAATACACATCGTTGCCCTGCACACCTTGCGCCAGCACCGATAAGTCAAGATGTTTCCAACTGACTGTAGCATTCAGTCCGTAAATAAAATCAGGGAACGGATTGCCGAAATGCGCCCGGTCTTTATCGTCAATTTTATTGTCACCGTTCAAATCAGCAAATTTGACATCGCCAGGGCGAGTATCCGTGGTTTGGAAGGGGCTGGCATCAATTTCGGCCTGACTTTGGAAAATGCCATCCATTTTGTACAGGAAAAAAGAGCCAATTGGTTGGCCCACTTCGGTCTTGGTAATGGCCCCGTCGGAGAGGCCATAGCCGCCCAAAATAGGTTCGCCACCCGCCAGCGACAGCACTTTATTGCGCACCGAAGAGATATTGCCGCCCACGCTATAATTGAAATCGCCGCTGCGGTTCTTGAAAATGATGCCCAATTCCAAGCCCTTTATTTTCCACTTTTCCGGCATTGACATAAGGCGCATTCTGGTCGCCGCCAGCTTGTGGCACTGGTACGCGCACCAAAATACCATCGGTACGCTTGCGGTAATAATCAGCGATAAACGACAGACGGTCGCCCCAGATGCTGAGGTCCAAACCGTAATCCAGTTGTTCGCTGGTTTCCCATTTGATGTTGCTGTTGCCGCTTTCCAGCACCCGCGCCCCGGTAACTACCTGACCATTAAAGGAATAGACGCGGTCGCCGGTAGAAACCAGGGAACTAAATGGATATACTCCGATTTCCTGGTTGCCCAAACGGCCCCAACTTGCCCGTACTTTCAGCGCGGAAATGAATTTTATTTTTTGAAAAAATGGTTCGTTCGATACATTCCAGGCCCCCGATAAAGATGGGAACACGCCGTAGCGATTGTTTTGGCCAAAACGGGAAGAACCATCGCGACGCACCGACGCGCTCACTACGTAGCGATTATCGAAAGTGTAACTGCCCTGCGCGAAATAGGACAATAACGCCCATTCAGTGACAATGCCGCCTGCACTAACGTTCTGAATATCAGTAGCTATACTATTGTTCAGATAACGAAACAAAGGATCGGTGCGCGAGAAGTTATTGGCTGAACCAGAGAGATAATTGGTCTGATTTTTAATCGCCTCCATGCCGAGCAGCGCTGACACGCGGTGGCGACCAAAACTATGTTGTAAATCAATAACGTTATTCCAAACCAGATTCTGGTCAAAAACCCGGCTCTCCGTAAGCGAGGTAGGATTGTAAATGGCCGCTGAAAGTCGCTCTTTGAATCGTTTTTCGTTCTCAAACAAAAAGTCGCCGCCCAATGTGGTACGCACTTTCAATCCTTTAAAAATGGTGGCTTCGGCAAACACGCTACCAAAAATGCGGTAACGTTTGATCGTCCAGTCAGTTGCGTCAATGATGGCCAGCGGATTGGCATTACCATCGCCGTAGAGCAGCGGATCGCCCAAATCGGAAGACACTTTTACGTAGGAACCATCGGCATAATACGGCTTGAAGACTGGCGCGGCAATCAGGGCGTAACGAATGCCACTGGGTTCGTTGCCGGGGCCAAAACCATCGCCAGAGCTATTGATGACCCGACGATCTGTATAGGCAAAAGACAGGTTATTACCGAATTTCAGGAATTTATTGCCGACTTCGCCATTGAAGCGTAGCCCGTATTTTTCAAAACCCTGCCCACGAAATACGCCATCCTGGTTGAGGTATTCCCCCTGCAAATAATAGCTGCTATTTTCACCGCCACCAGATGCGCTCAAGCTATAGCGTTGTACGGGCGCGGGCTTGAAGACCAGATTGAGCCAGTTTATGTTGGGCAGCGTATCCAGGATGCCTATATTAAAGGTGTCGAGTTGACGAGGCGCATCGCGCAGCTTGTTGGCATTATTGATGGCCTCGTTGCGAATGAGCAGGTAGTCACGGGAATCAAGTAATTCCGGCAAACGGTTGGCTTCAGCAAAACCCGCCGAAGCATCAAATTGAAAGTGCGGTTTGCCAGCCTTCCCTTTTTTAGTAGTAATCACGATGACACCGTTGGCCGCCCGTGCGCCGTAAATAGCCGCCGCCGCGCCGTCTTTCAGCACCTCAATGCTTTCTATATCATTGGTAGAGAACATATTGATGTTGCCGGTAGTCGGTACGCCATCGACAATAAACAGTGGATTGTTGTTGCCCAGCGTACCTGCGCCCCGGATGCGCACCGCAATATCGTCGCCGGGCGCGCCAGTGGTCTGCGTCACCTGCAAGCCGGGTGCCTGTCCCTGCAAAGCCTGATCAATGCCCGATACCACCAGCCTTTCAATATCCTTTGATTTGACGGTGCTAATGGCCGAGGCTACATCCGCCCGGATTTCCCGGCGATAACCCGTCACCACGACATCTTTGAGCATTGCGGCTTCTTCCTGCAACACCAAATCTACTACCGTGCGGCCTTGTACTGGCACTTCCTGGCTGGCAAAACCTGTGTAACTAAATACAAGTACGGCTTCGTTATCGACGGTGAGTTTGTATTGGCCGTTCGCATCGGTGGTCCTGCCGTTGGTAGTGCCTTTTTCCACCACCGTTACGCCGATCAGGGGTTCTGCGTTTCCAGGGCTGGTCACTGTACCAGTAACAGTGATCTGTTGAGCCGTGGCAATTTGTACGCCGAAAAAGAAAAATGACAGCACCAGGCAAGCGGAGGCCAGGCGACGTGGAAAGAAAAAATTCTGGTAGTGCTTTGTGTAAATACTGTGCTTCATGGTCAGCCGATTCGATTCTTTAAAAGGAATTGGCGCACGCAGGTCATTTTTTTGACAGGATTTCAGGAGTATCATGCCCTTTTTTAAAGGGAATATCCGGTAAATCATGTTAATCCTGCCAAAACTCCCGCTTGCGTCCGCACCTCTGTCACTTATTGACAAATGTCGGCCTTTTCCCAAAAGCGATTTGATACTTTTACGCGAATAGATGATACTTTTGTGAAACAATATTGGCCGGTCGGCTGTACGGAAAAATTAAATTTCAAAAATGAATATCTACCGGGAAATTACGCCTTTGAAAGAGCCGGATGTTTGCGTGGTGCTGGACTCGTTCAATAATGGTTTCGATTACCCTATTCATAATCACCCGGAATTTGAACTCAACCTCGTGGCGGGCATTTCCGGGACGCGCATCGTCGGCGATAACACCGAACGATATTCCGATTTCGATCTGGTGCTGATCGGACCATATCTTTATCATAAATGGGACGGCGACGAGGCCATGCAACGCTCCGGCGCACCCTACCGCGTGATCACGGTTCAGTTTTCCATCGGGCTGTTTGATGGGCCACTGTTTCAAAAAGAGCGGTTTTACAAAATTCGAAAATTGCTACATGATGCCGCGCGAGGCATTCATTTTCACGGTAAGACGTTTGAGGTAGCGATGCAAAAAATGATCGCGCTCACCGAGGATAAGGGTTTCGCCAGCATCATCGATTTCATGCAGTTGCTCGACCTGCTGTCGCAATCCACGGAGGCCACTTTTCTGGCCAGCGAGGGCTTTTCGCCGCAGGCCCTGCAATCGGACAGCAACCGCATACAATTGGTGTATAGTTATATTCTGAAAAACTTCGCCGACCACCACATCAAGATCGGTGATGTGGCCGCGCTGGCCAACATGAGTAGTTCGGCGTTCAGCCATTTTTTCCAGAAATGCACCACTAAGAGTTTCACCCAATTCCTGCTAGATGTGCGCATCGGTCACGCCTGCAAACTGCTGCTCAGCACCGACCAAACCATCAACCAGATATGTTATGGTTCCGGCTTCAATAATGTGGCGAATTTCAACCGATTATTCAAGAAATACCGGGCCTGCACGCCCGTGGAGTATCGACGTCGGCATAAAGAAAAGAATGATTTTGACTGGACGAAGCAGATTACGCCCTGGCAGTTTTTACCGCCTAAATCGGGGAAGATTGGGGATTTTAAACCGGCAGGGTATGCTACTAAGTTGATGCACTTGTAGGGGGTGCCGTCAATTATCCGATTTATATACTTCTATTCCTGTCTTCTCAACAATTTCCAAAAATGGATTCTCATTTACCCCAGACTCATATGAAAAGGTTTTCGCCTCAATATCAACATACTCTTTTTTTACATTTATTTTGGCAAATAGCTTTCTATCTGCAAACCCATATCCACTAAATATTTTTGAGTATAGAGCAACATCAATATCTGAATCTTCTCTTTGCTCATTACGAGCATAAGAACCATATAGAATAACACGCTCTAATGGAATACCATGAGCAATTAATTCCCTGGTAAATTTTTTCACTGTTTCTATAGCAACTTCTCTTGTAAGCATATCCGGATAGTTTTTACAGTTTCTAAAAGTTCAGTTGTATGTTTTTTATTACATATTTTATCAATTTCAAATAGATAATCCGGATACCTGCCTTCTAATTGAAAATCATTAAAGGCCTGCAGGAATTCTATATACTCATCATCTAATGTAATAACCGTTTGTTGAAGAATTTTTACTAAATTGTGTATCCGTGGCGGAAAATTACTGTCATTATATTTTACCCAAATTGCTTTACATAATTTTTCAAGGGTTAAATGTGCGAAAAACAGACTATGTATATAACGTTTTCCCTCAAAAAGCCATTGTACAGTTTGCCAATCATCATTTGATGATTTTGCCCAATATTCGATATGCCCTTCTTTTTACAGCATTTATTCCATTTACTACCTGCAAATATACAGTATTTTTTAGTAAAATCAGTCATAAAGTGTCCAATTTTCCAATTTAATCTCATCTTAAGTAGGGATAAATCAAAATGTGCCTATGGCATTTTCGTTAAAAAAAAATTAACGTATTTCCACCTCCCCAAATCCACTCCCCCACTCCCCACGTATATCTGTCCATACACACGTATTGCCAGAAATGAAAAAGATTGCCGCCTGGGCCCTCCTCGTGATTTACCTGAACGCTGCTGCGCAAGCACTGCTGCCGTGGGTATCTGACTTAGTGGCCCACGTGTTCTTCTGGCAAGACCATTTGGAACACGTCCACCACGGGCAGGTGCACAGCCACCACGTGGGTCTGGAAATGGCGGCTACGGAACACGAGAATGACTGCGACCATACCACACCCGCTTTCTTTTTTGATAAAGATGGCCTCTCGGCGCACCTCGTGCCGGACCTGCCTCTGGTGCGGGGCGTCGCACCAGGCATACTGGCCGAGCTGAATGTTCACTGGCTTTTCCCTTATAGCAACGTCATTACTGACGTGTTCTGCCCTCCGCCCGATGCTCGGCGGGACTCCAGGCCCGCTTGATTTTCCTGTTTTCCATGCTGTATGGTGAGTCGTTCTGACTTGTCAATTTTCTGGTTTGCCTAGCGGCGAATTGGCCTAACTGCTTGTTGCTGAACACATTTCGTTTGTCATCCTGTCGAGAATTGTCCACTCTACGGCTTATGACGCGAGGTGTCCCGCGATGCGGACGGATCCCGACAGAATGACAAAACGCAGCGTACACCGCTTCGGCCTCGGATGCCACGCCTGTGGGTCTGAATGACACGCGTAGTGCAGTGCTTTGCACTGTATTGCCATTAATTCAGCATGATTCCTTTCTTTTTACACATTAATTAAAAAATGAACGAAAGCAATTTCGTCGCTACATAACATGAAAAAATCTACTTTCCCTATATCCAGCCTTTTAGTACTGGGTTGGTTGCTGGCTGCCACTTGCTCCATTTTCGCCCAAACGGGGATAATTAATGGTAAAATTTCTAATGATCTGACTGGCGAGGTGCTGGTTGGCAGTACCGTTACTATACAAGGCTCGGAAAGCCACACGCATTCTGATGAAACTGGCACGTTTCACATTCGGGGGTTATCGCCGGGTGCTTACACGCTCCAAGTAACTTTATTAGGTTTTGAGCCCCAAAATACTAGTGTTACTATAACGGATCAACCACTCGCACCACTAGTAATTCGATTAGTGCCCAAGTCACTTAACCTCTCGGAAGTAACAGTGAATGACCAGCGCGACTTGGCCAAAACCATGACGGTTATTAGTAAAATTGACCTGGAATTGCGGCCAACCAAATCTTCGCAGGATATTTTGCGCATGGTACCGGGCCTGTTTACGGCACAACACGCGGGCGGTGGCAAGGCGGAACAAATTTATCTGCGCGGTTTCGACTGTGATCACGGCACAGACATTCGCGTTTCGGTGGATGGTATGCCCGTGAATATGGTCAGTCATGCCCACGGCCAGGGCTATGCCGACCTGCACTTCCTGATCCCTGAAGTCATTCAAAATGTGGACTTTAATAAAGGCCCGTACTATACCCGGCAGGGAGATTTTTGCACCGCCGGTTATGTAGATTTTAATACTCGTAATGCGCTCGATCACAGCACGGTCAAACTGGAAGCCGGCGAATTCGATACTTATCGGGCCGTCGCGTTGATGGATCTTTTAGGCCATAATAACAACAACCAGAACGCTTATATAGCTTCGGAAATGTTGTTTACGAATGGCCCGTTTGAGAGTCCACAAAATTTTAGTCGGATCAATTTAATGGGTAAATACAATGGTCTGGTCGGTCGTGACCAAGTGCTGACGGTTTCAATGTCTACGATGTCCAGCAAGTGGGAAGCCTCGGGTCAAGTGCCAGATCGTGCCGTCAAAAGTGGCCTGATTAAACGCTTCGGGGCCATTGATGATACGGAAGGCGGTAATACGAATCGCAGTAATGTGAATATGCAGCTGCTTAAATCGTTTTCTAACGGCGATTTTCTAAAAAATCAAGTGTATTATGTACACAATCAATTTCAACTCTTCTCCAATTTCACTTTTTTCCTGAATGACCCGGTTAATGGCGACGAAATCCAACAGGTAGAACACCGTGATATTTATGGCTATAAAGTGGCTTACAATTTCGACCGGGATGCTGGCAACACTACGCTGCGCACCGAAGTGGGTCTGAATATTCGGTATGATAAAACCAAAAACACCGAATTATCCCACACTAAAAAGCGGCTCACTTTTCTCCGTTATTCCGCACTGGGCGACATCGACGAACTGAATGCCGCTCTATATGCCGACGAAATCTGGAAAATATCTAATCAGTTCACGATCAATGCCGGGCTACGTTTCGACCAATTTAGTTTTGGCTATGTCAATCAGTTAGATAGTTTATTCAGTCATCCAGTAGTGTACGCCAATGTGGCCAGTCCGAAACTGAACTTTTACTATAATCCTTCACCGGCGGTGCAGATTTATTTGAAATCCGGTATTGGTTTTCACTCTAATGATGCGCGAGTAGTGGTGCCGCAGGACGGTCGCCAAATCCTGCCTCGCGCCTTTGGGGTTGACTTTGGTACTTTTATCAAACCGACACCGCGCCTGCTGCTTAATGTCGCAGTGTGGGGACTGGATTTGGAACAAGAATTCGTGTATGTCGGCGACGAGGCGGTAGTAGAACCCAGCGGCAAAACCCGCCGTTACGGAGTAGATTTTTCGGCGCGTTACCAAATAGTAGATTGGCTGTTTTTTGATGCCGATTTGAATTTCACGGTGCCGCGCAGCAAGGAGGATCCCGAAGGGGAGAATTACATTCCGCTAGCCCCAACTTTTAGTAGTATTGGTGGGCTGACTACTAAATTCCGACATGGACTGAACGCTAGTTTACGCTATCGCTATATCGCTGATCGGCCCGCTAATGAAGACAATACGGTCACTGCGCTCGGCTATTTTCTATTAGATGGCGGCGTAACTTTTACTAAACGGAAATACGAACTAGGCCTATCGTTTGAAAATCTATTAAATGTGGATTGGAATGAGGCGCAGTTTGATACGGAAAGCCGCTTATTTAATGAGCCTGCGCCAGTGTCGGAATTACACTATACACCTGGTACACCGTTTTTTATAAAGGGGAGTGTGTCGTTCTTTTTTTAATAGAGTTTTAGATGCTTTTCTCCTTAAATTTCGCAGCCTGCGTAGTTGCTTTATCAGCAAACTTACGCAGGCAGGTCGAAATGCGTTCATTTGGCAATTGGCCTAATAGCCGTCGGGTTATACAGGTCCGTTGATTTCTCTGCACTTTTCTTCCACTGAATAAATAATTTCTACTTGTATCGGGGCCTGCGCAATTCACTTGCGCAGGCATCCGAAAGTTTCATCTGGTACTTTCTCTAGCTTACTAGCCGTCTTACTAATCATCGCTTTCTACCCCAGCCGTTCGTGTTTCATTGACACAAATTTCTGGAAAAATATCTTTCGTCTTTCTGGACTACTAAACTCCGTAGTATAGTACTCACGCTGTCATAACAGGGTGTTTCATAGAAAAAGGGACAACTTGGCCATATCGGCCAAATTATCCCTTAAAATGAAGGTTTTATGCGTTTTCCTTAATCAATCAATCCCAACCGGAGTGCTTTGGCGATCATGCCATGCAGCGTCCCCATTTCATCAGCCTCTACTAATTTAGTGCGAATAGTTTTGAGGTGAAAGTTAATTGTATGGACTTTCAGAGACTCTCCTTTACTGTTTTTCATTTGCGAAGCGACATTAGGAATATCGTAATCGCGCGAAAGCAGCCAAAGCACTTCCAGGTGGCGATCAGTGAGTTTGTATTTCCGCCTGCCTTCTGCCGCTTTTCCAATCCCGGTTACCAATATTCTGGAAGTTTCTTTACTAATGTATTTATCTCCGTCGATCACTTCGAGGATTGCTTCCACAATTGCTTCCCGGTAATTAACGATCTCCCGCTTTCCAATGTAGGCGGCAGCACCCGCCTGAAATGACCGGAGTATTTTGTCGGCGCGTACGGGATCAGCGTCATCTTCATCCCCGACCAGCATGATTATTTTTTGATCAGGGTACTTTTCCAGTATTTTTTTTACCAGCTCAATGCCAAAGTCTGTCGGTCTGCCAACGAGTTTAAAAGACAAATCCATCAGGACTATATCTGGCCGAATCCTGCCGATTTTTTCCAGCATGAATTCGACATTATAATCGTCTTCCATGTGGCTAATGCACAGAGAGAGTTGGAATTCTTTGTTGTCCTGCAAAAAGGCTGCTTTGGATAGAGAATCCAGATAAGCAGAGTCATCATCAACGGCAATGAGTTTTATCATAATAAAAACATTAGTTTCTTATTGGACATCGGGAAAATCAGGCAAAGTTAATTTAATGGTGGTACCCTTGCCTTCCACTGAGTTAATATTTAATTTTCCATTAATTCTATTGGCTCTTACTTGCATATTGTGCAAACCAGACTGCTCTACGCTGGTAGAGGGAAAGCCTTTTCCCTGGTCTTCTATGGTTATTACGAGGCCCTGGTCGAAAAGATATTCAAACCGCAAACTCGTTATTTTCGGTTCGGTACTGGCATCAAATGCGTATTTTCTAATATTTGTAAAAGCTTCGGTGATAGTTGCTTCCAGTTCTTCGCGCAGCGTGGAAGAGAGCGGCAAATTCGGCAGATCATTCCAAAAAGTTGCATTGATCACTGGCATTCTGGCTACTATTCCCACCCAAAGGTGCATTTCCGTAACAAAGTCCCGTAAAGAAGCCGAAGTTTTCCCGATCGCTTCGCCGTAGCCTATCTGCGCAAACAACTTGTTGATCAAATAGTTAATATCTTCAAAAGTTTTATTAGTTTTTTCTGGAACATTGTCAGCAATCTGGTTTTTCACTACCTGCAAAAAATTCTTGACTATATCATGCCGCAGTAGGTACATCTGCTCTCTAAGGGTAGCGTTTTCTTTTTCTTTAAGGTAAGTAATTTCGTCAGCTTTTGCTTTCTCTTTCTCTCTAATATAAAAAAGTCTATTAGTACGGGCATTAATTAATGCAATAATAAGTAGAGCGATCAACAAACTAACCAGCGATATAGTAAGCCACATCTCCAGTTTTTGTTTCTTCATATTGGTATTGGTATTATCTATCCTGGTCTCAATTAGTTGAGGGAAATCTAGCTGTTCGCTTATTTCAGGGTTAGCGTCTTTGGATAAACGGTAGTATTTATTAGCCTGTTCTAATTCGCCTTTGTTATCATAAGCCTCTGCCAAATTAAAATACACATTCGTCAAATATTTTTTTGCGTTTGGAAATCGCGAGTAAATAGCTCTTGCCTGCTCAAAATATTTAATCACTTCGTCTGGATCAGAAGGATGTTTTCTCATTTCAATAACTCCTAGTGCCTCATAAACTTGCCCTAAAAAAAGGCTATCAGGTCGGCGCATCCTTTGACCGAGCAACAGTGCCGTATCTAATCGCAAAGCAGCTTCGTCAAACTTTTCCTGGTCAATAAGATTTTGAGACAAACTATATTCTGTCTTTATTTTAGTAACCGTATCGTGGGTAATTGGAAATAAAGCCAAGCCTTTTTTACTAATTTCTACAACTTTATCTAACGAATCCAGGTTTTTATAAATAATAACCATATTATTACAATGGATCGTGAAAAAACCTGGGGTGTAGGGGTTGGTATGCTAGAATAAAAAAAGCGTGTATGTTTGGGTTACCACACCTAATGCATACACGCTATGACAGGAACACGAGATTCCCTGCTTGCAAATATCGGGGGAATAATCAAAACGGGAGCAATAAAGCGCCGGATTTTGCAGACGATACTTCCGCTGCTGTTCACCTTGCCTCAACGGCACAACCTCAAACAGGTGGCCAGGTGGAGCGGGTATAACGAGGGCACTATCCACAATTGGTATGGTCGCTTTCTTGGCTTGGAGCAGTTCAACCGCTCGTTGATTGACTGGCACGGATCAGGGGACTTGGTGACCATTTTTGATCCCTGTTTTATGTCCAAGAGTGGCAAATGTACGCCGGGGATTGACTGGCGATGGTCAGGGCAGGCACAAGCACCCAAGCGGGGCATAGAGATTGGCAGTTTTGCGGTAGGGGATGTGGGGCACCATACTGCGTTCCACCTGCACGCAGAACTAACGCCTTCGGGTGCCGATTTGAAGGACGCAGGCAAGAACCTGATGGCCTACTATGTTGACCTGGTGGGCAAAAGAGCGGGCGATATCCTGCATTTTGGAGGTGTTTTGGCCGGTGACGGCTATTTTGGGGTCTCCACATTTGTCAACCCGGTGGTGGGCATGGGCATCACGGTGATCAGTTGTCTGAAGGCTAATGCAGCACTCCACTATGCGCCCGTGGAGGTGGTGGGCAAAAGGCCCAAGGGTCGACCGGCTCGAAAGGGCACAAAGATCAAGTGGGATAATGTGGACGAGGCCAGGTTGCCTGTCGTTTATGCAGACGAAGAAAAGCGGGTGCGGAGTGCGGAGGTGTGGGTGAAGTGCCTCCGCCGGGTCGTCCGTTTAGTCGCGGTGGAATACCTGAAAGAGGACGGAAGTTTGCAGAACCGAAAACTGTACTTCTGCACCGGCACGGACAAGGCGTGGGACTGGATATTGGAACGCTACGGCATCCGTTTCCAAATCGAGTTTCTTTTCCGCGACGCCAAGCAGTTCCTGGGCCTCGCCCATTGCCAGAGCACCGATCAAACCAAAATCGAAAACCACGTCAACCTCGCTTTGACGGCCTTATCGGTGGCCAAGGTGACGCACTGGCTGCCCGTTCCAAAAGAAGAAAGAGGGCCGTTTTCAATGGCAGAACTGAAAATGTATTATCACAACCTGGACATGCTCGAACGATTTTCGTACGCCTTGGGACTAGACCCAACCCACACAAAAAATAACCCTAAAATCAGAGAACTCTTATTCTCAACATGTTATACCCAGTGGGTAGCCTGATTCTTTCACGAACCATTGTAATTATTTCGTGCCTCGAAAATGGATGACACCAGAACAACCATGACCACGGCGGCCATGTTTTCTTTTATTCTATCAATACATTCTAGGAGGCGCATCTTTGATAAAGGATTGAGCACCTCGCCATTTATCAAGGTTTCATGCGCTATTTTTTCTTCCAGTTCATAGAATTCGAGGCGGCCATCTGCCTCGTTTCTGTTCTCGTTAAAGGCTTGCAGAATTTCTGCAATGTCCGCAGTTTGACTTCGGAATGTTGGAGCAAAATCAATAGTTTCCATGTCTTTAAAATGTAGGGTAATTATTTCAGGATAAAGGTAAGGGCCACCCATCCTGACAAAATAAAACCTACTTAAAGTAGTGGTAACAAACCCCTGACGTATGCTAACGAGTCAAGGAAAACACAAGTTCCAACCGATAAATATTATTTTCTATCTATATCAGTATCAAATTTTTCCTCGCCCCGCCATCTCCATAAAAAACTCAAACGCTCCTGGATTCCGTACTGAACCCAAATTCACTGCTTTTTCTATTGGTTTGCCCTGCAATATCCGCTTCACCGGCAGTTCCAGTTTTTTTCCACTAATGGTATATGGAATTTCCGGCACCAGAAAAATGGCGTCCGGCACATGGCGTGGTGAATAATCGGTGCGCAATTGCTTATTAATTTTCTTTTTCAAGTCCTCCGTCCATTCAAAACCCGCTTTTATGGCTACGAATAACGGCATAAATGACTCACCGTCAGCCCTTTCCAAGTTCACGATCAGGCTATCTTGTATTTCCGGCAATTGCTCCACCGAGCGATAAATTTCGCTGGTGCCAATACGAATGCCCTGCCGATTGAGTGTCGCGTCGGAGCGGCCCAGAATAACCAATGAATCACGCGGCGTGATGCGCAGCCAGTCACCATGCCGCCAAATGCCGGGATATTCCTCGAAATAACTGGCCGTATATTTAGAAAAATCCGGGTCGTTCCAAAAAAATACTGGCATACAAGGCATTGGCTGGGTGATCACCATTTCGCCCACTTCATCTAATAAAGGCTGGCCTTGTTCATCAAAAGATTGCATCGCACAACCGAGCGTACGGCACTGAATTTCCCCTTCATAGACGGGCAGCAGCGGATTACCACCCACAAAAGCCGTACACACATCGGTGCCGCCGCTCATCGAAGTCAGCCACACATCCGGTTTTACTTGCTCATAAATCCAGTCAAAACCTTCTGGCGGCAGCGGCGAACCTGTAGACCCAATAGAACGCAAAGCAGATAAATCCAACTCCCGCGGCACCACACCCGCTTTCATACAGGCCAGCACATAAGCCGCACTCACGCCAAAGTGCTGTAAACCAGTACGTTCGGCCAACTGCCAGAGCACCTGCATATTGGGGTAACCAGGACTGCCATCGTACAGGACAATGCTTGCGCCCGCTAATAGAGTGGCTTGCAGAAAATTCCACATCATCCAGCCCGTGGTGGTGAACCAAAAAAATCGTTCGCCGGGCTGCACATCGTTGTGAAAATGCACGTATTTAAGGTGTTCCAACAACATCCCGCCGTGCGAATGGGTGATTGCTTTGGGCGTACCCGTCGTGCCCGAAGAATATAGTACCCAGATCGGATGATTGAACGGCACCGGCGTAAATTCGAGCGGCGCATTCGTCTTTAAGGTGGCCATAGCCCACGAGGTAGTATTCTCCCAATTACCAATGGCTTCCGGTAAATATGGAATCACGACGGTCGCCAATAAAGTGGGCAGGTTGCGTTGCAATTGTTGCACCTCTGCCGTTTTATCGAAGGTTTTGCCGCCGTAACGATAGCCGTTTACGGCAATCAAAACCTTCGGCTCGATCTGCGCAAAACGTTCCAGCACACTGCCCGCCCCAAAATCAGGCGACGCGCTCGACCAAATCGCACCCAATGAAATAGTGGCCAGCCAAGCCACCGTCGCCTCCGGAATATTGGGCAAAAAACCTACCACCCTATCCCCTACCCCAATGCCCAATTCTCGCAAATACGCGGCCAGCGCAGCTACCTGTTCCCGCAATTCTCGCCAACTAATTTCTTTTAAATCAATGCTTTCCGATTGAAAAAGAATAGCGGGCCGTTCGTCGGTGTAATTTCTGAAAATATGTTCAGCGTAATTCAACGTTGCCCCTTCAAACCAACGCGCGTGGGGCATCGTCCCCTGCAAAACGGCTCCGTGCCGCGTATAACTTTTCACCTCAAAATAATCCCACACCGACTGCCAAAAAGCCTCCACTTCTTCCACCGACCATTGCCAGACGGCATGATAATCGACAAAATCCAGCCCATAACGTGAGTCATCACGCAGCCAATCCAGATAGCGGCGCAGATGCGAAGCGTTTTGGAAAGCGGCGGTGGGTTGCCAAAGGATTTTTTTCACATCAACACTCATAAATCATGTAATCTGCATTCGTCAATCTTTTGAGGATTTGAATATTGGAGGATGCGAGGATTTGATCGAATCCTCGCATCCTCTAATATTCAAATCCTCTTATTTCGCAGGCAATACCCGATTCCGCACTTCTCCAAAACCAACTCGAATTCCACCTTTTTCCGCAAAAGCACGCATCGTAACCGTGTCGCCATCCAGAATAAATTTTCGTTCAGAACCATCGGGCAAAGTCAGCGGATTTTTGCCGCCCCAAGTCAGTTCGAGCATGGACCCAAATGAATCAGGCTCTGCTCCGGAAATAGTGCCGCTGGCCAGCACATCACCAACTTGCAGGTTGCAACCATTTATGGTGTGGTGCGCAATTTGCTGCGCTACATTCCAGTACATGTGCTTGAAATTGGATCGGGAAATCACTGTTTCTTCCCCACCCAATAAGCTAAGCCCTACTTCAAGTTGTACGTCAAAGTGATGATTTCCAGCAAATTGTAAATAAGGCAATACGGCTGGGTCTTGCTCTGGACCGGTTACTCGGAATAGTTCCAGCGCATCCAGCGTGACTATCCACGGCGACATGGAAGAAAAGAAGTTTTTGGCCAAAAACGGTCCCAACGGCACGTATTCCCAACGTTGGATATCCCGCGCCGACCAGTCATTGAACAACACAAAACCAAAAACGTGGTCTTCTGCTTCTGCCGTAGAAACCGGGTCGCCGAGGTCATTATTTTTCCCAATAATCGCCGCCATTTCCAGTTCAAAATCCAGTGATTTGGTCGGCGAAAAGAGCGGCGGCTCGGCATCATTCGGACGAATCTGTCCTTTGGGCCGGTGGAAATTGGTACCTGATACCCGAATCGAACTAGCACGACCATGATACGCCACGGGCAAATGTTTCCAATTGGGTAACAGCGCATTGGCCGGGTCGCGGAACATTTTGCCAACGTTGGTTGCGTGTTCTTCACTGGAATAAAAATCGGTGTAATCGCCGATGGCTACTGGCAGGTGCATCGTGGCCATAGATTGCGGAACCAGACAGTTTTCTATTAGACTTTGTTGCTCTCGATCTGGGTTGGTCAGCAGATGTTGCACACGCTCCCGCACCGCTCGCCAGACCGGACGGCCTTGACTAATAAAGTCGTTGAGCGTATGTTTATGTAGAACTTTCTTGTCAAATACTAGTTCGGAGAAAAATCCGGCTCGGTTTAAAGCCTGTAAATCAAGCACATATTCGCCAATAGCGATGCCAGGCCGTAGTTCGGGATTTTCATTATTAGAAAAAATGCCGAAGGGAAGGTTTTGCAGGGAAAAATCGGACTGTGGTGGAATGGTCATTTCTGGACATTAAAATCTCGGTGAGCCTCTGTGGAATAAAATAAGTGTCACAGAGATACACAGAGAAATAGAGGCTCACTGAGAAATAGTAATATAAATGTGTAAATAGGCCATATTATATCAAATCCCCGGATCAAGCCAAGACTGATAGTATTTTCCGTCATCTATACCCATAGCAGCTTCGGTTACAGCCAGCGGACGGAAAGTATCAATCATCACCGCCAGTTCTTCCGTATAAGTCTTACCAATACTGCGTTCCATCGCGCCGGGTGCTGGGCCATGTGGAATACCGCCGGGATGCAGCGTAATATGACCTTTTTCGATATTATTGCGACTCATAAAATCACCATCTACATAGTAGAGCATCTCGTCGGAATCAATGTTCGAGTGATTGTAGGGCGCAGGAATGGCCAGCGGATGATAGTCGTACATACGCGGACAAAACGAACACACTACAAATGCTTTGGTCTCAAACATCTGGTGGACGGGTGGTGGTTGGTGAACCCGACCCGTAATTGGCTCAAAATTATGGATAGAAATACCATAGGGAAAATTGTACCCATCGTAGCCTACCACATCAAAAGGGTGTGTAGCGTAAACCAATTGATGTAAATGACCTTGCTTCTTGATTTTTAACAGAAAATCACCCGTTTGATCGTGCGTTTCGAGATCAGCGGGCAATTTATAATCCCGTTCGCAGTAAGGCGAATTTTCTAGTAATTGACCAAACCAGTTGCGATAGCGTTTGGGCGTATAAATCGGGTGAAATGACTCAGCATAAAGCAGGCGATTATCTTCCGTATCAAACTCAATCTGGTAGATCATACCGCGCGGGATAACCAGATAGTCGCCATATTCAAAACGTATATTTCCTAGCAATGTACGTAATGTACCAGAGCCACGATGGATAAATAACAGTTCGTCGGCGTCGGCATTTTTATAGAAATAATCACGCAGCGACTTGCGCGGCGCAGCCAGGCCAATATGGATGTCGCCATTGACCAGCAGCGGCGTGCGGCTCTCCAAATAATCATCGGCGGGTTTGAGTTGAAACCCCTGCAACAGACGCGCGGTCATGTTGCGTTCTACGGCGATTTTTGGCTCCATCGGCAGCGTATCGAGTACGGCGCGCACCTGGGTTGGGCGGTGCAAATGGTACAGCAGCGACGACATGCCATCGAAGCCGACGGTGCCGAAAAGTTGTTCGTAATAGAAGCCGCCGTCCGGTTTTACAAACTGGGTGTGGCGTTTAGGCGGTATTTTGCCGAGGTGGTGGTAAACGGGCATGGCAGCGATTTTACAGGTCTAAAATGACCATTGCCGGGCCGAAGCGGCGTGGTGGGCAAATGAGTCGGAGCAAAACTACAGCGTTAGAAGGAATTGCGGGTCATTTGGATGCAAAAAAGCTGGCTTCTTTGCTGACGGAGGGGTTCGGCCTATGAACTTCATAGGCTACACCTGACAATAACGATAAAAGGGTATAGTAAAAGTTGAAAGGTTGAGAATGTTAATAGGGTTGAGGTAGTGGTGGTGAATACTTTACATTCGACCTCTTTTCAAAACCACTCTGCGGTGACTATAAAACCCTGCAGATATGGATCGCGAGATTCCAGCTCGCGCAGCATTATTTTGATTTTTCTGCTTGATTAATTTCATTAATTATTTCCACAGCAAATTCAACTAGATACTTCTTTAAACGAAAGATAAATTCCTCTTTTTAATTTTAAGCTTTGTAAGGTGTCTGTTCATGATTGAGCAAAACAATTTAGTGCTGCTAAAAAAGACCAAAAAAAAAGCAGTATCTATTTCATATAAATTTTAGTTCGTTGTCAATTACAATTTAACCACAAATTTATAATAAAACTGTTGCATAGCGGGAGTCTCACTTGAAATGAGGCTCCCACTATACTTCATCTCGCTACTATTGCAATTCTTTTCGCTACCGTCGTTCCCGCCAACTGCACCTGCACAACATACGTTCCATTAGCATATCCCACCATAGGAATATGCAAAGTAGCAGGTGAATCCGAGTCAAAACGCAGCTCCATAATACGTTGTCCCTGAGCATTATAGATGCGCACCATACCCTCTTGACCGCTATATGCAGCGAGGTCAATATTGATATAGTTCGTCGCTGGATTGGGATAGATACGAATGTCTTGCAGAGCGGTACTATTGATTGCCGTGCGGTTTGCGGCTGCGCTAGTTGGTGCAAGTGATTGTTGTGATATAATACTAACTGTGTAGTCTTCTATTTCTCCAAAGGGCAACGTACTGCAAGCCGACGTTTGGGCAGTCCGTCCCATAATAATCCGCATTCTGGTTGGGCCAAAAGTGGCGTTGGCTGGCACTATAAAATTGCCGGATAAAGCGGACAAGGCAGTACCAGAAGCAGGTTTAGGCAGCAAGCCAGTATAAACGCGCTCCGCAGGAGCTTCAAAGAGGCCATTTTGATTATAATCAATCCAGACGCTCCAATGTTCATCGAAGGTTTCCCAACTAAATCCGCTGGTCAGGGTAAAATTGACAGACTCGCCACGCTGAAATCTGGTAATAACATTAGTAAAGTCACTATAAGTGGTTTTACCGCTGGTGTTATCCAAGCTACCCATTTGCACCCGCGCGATCCAGTCATGCCAGGGAAAATCCGATTGGGCGGTACAGTAAGGCACTGGATCACCGCCACCAGTATTATTATTCATAATTTGAATAGAATAATCTTCTACTTCGCCATAAGGTATGGTTTCGCAAGGTTCGGCAAAGGCACCGCGTTTCATACTCACCCGCATCCGCGTGTCGCCGGGAATGGCGTTGGCTGGAATGTTCAAAAAACCATTGAAAAGGCCACTTGGAATGCCGTAAGGAGGAGCCGATTGTACCCCTTCAAAGGCTACTTCATTAGATTCAAAAATGCCATTTTGATTAAAATCAATCCAGACGCGCCAATATTCATCGTAGGTAAGCCAACTAAACCCGGCAGTTAATTCTAGTGGATATTGATTGCCAGCAGTAAGGGTCGCCTCTTGATCCGTAAAATCGCTATAAGCAGTCTTGCTACTCGTTTTATGAATTGCAGCCACGTCTACTCCGGCGATCCAATCGTGCCAGGGGAATTCCGAAGCAGTAGCACAATAAGGTACCGGCGCAGAACAAGGTGCGGGTGGCACCAAGCTAAACTCTGTAGCACAAGTGGAACTAGTCGCATCTTTGACTACGCCGGTCAGCGCGCCTTCACTGATCGTATAAGGGCCGAGTTCCACGGTCGCACCGACGGCTCCCTGCAAAGTATGGTCGCCCACTGTAGCCGTCCATTGGCCGGAGGTATTCAGCCCAGTAATCGTGAGGGAAAGCGTATAAGTATCATCATCTAGATTATTACTAGTATTATTGTCAAAACATTGCGTAGCAGTAGTATTGGCAAAAAGATAGCACGGCGGCTGACCTTGACCAACGACGAAGAAAAGTGGCCGAGCCGTCAATTGTAGATTAGTAGGACTAACAATATCGAAAACATTAGTATAACCGTAATCCCAGGCATAACGCAGGCAATAGGCTGTCTGAGAAACCGTCGGCAGGGAATAGGTAGCGGTAGCCGCCTCGCTTTGGTCTACGGTGGTGCGTGCCCAAAGGGCGTAGATATAGGTGCCGTCGGGTCGTCGCCAGGCGTAGCCACGCACATTAGCAGGAAGTTGCAAGGAAGCGGTTTTTTGCGCATCATATTCGGCATCAAAAACGAGATCAGTCATCGTTTTCATCGCTTTTCCTAAGTCATTTACGACTTGATTATAAGCGGGTTGACTATCAATTTTGGCATACATGCCCATTAACTGGAATTCATCGGTAGCCTCTACTTCGGTTTTTTCATCAAACAACTGGTAGGCGTGCAACTGACGAATACCACTGACTTTGGCGATCATTTGCGCCTTCATCATGTGATTGATCTGTTGATCGTGGCCCGCAAAGCATTCGGTGGTCAGGGCTTTACGCGGGGAATTAATTTCGGTCGAAATCCACTCTTTACGTGGATAAATTATGCCATCATAACCATATTGGTCTAGTACGGCCTGAAAATCTGTCTGGGCTTTGGTAACTCCATCGGCTGCCTGATCAGAATGACGCTCGAATAGGCCCACATCTGGATTGACCGTAGAGCCATCGAAATGCGGATACGAATGAATGGCAATACAATCAAAATACGCACCCCCACCCAGTGGATATTCGGGCGTGACATCTCCGCCGTGGGGATTGTCGGTATTGCGCAGCAAAGCATTCATAAAGGAAGGAAAAGCGACGCTACCGAGGCAGACGTAAGCATCTGGGTCTAGTGTTTTTATGATTTCCCAGGCAATGCGCAGGGTACGCGTATAATTATAAATGGGTGCCTGCAAAATATTATCGCAGGGATTGGGCCCTTCCAGCCACCAATTGCCGGGATAATTCTGGTCGCGATAGCCGAGATTGCCCGTAAAATCGTAACCGGGTTCATTCCAGATTTCCCAGAATCGTACTTGTCCTTTATATTGATTGACGACTTTATAGAAATATGCTGCGCAATAATTAGTGTCGTTATAAGGGGTGCCATTAGCCCCGCCGTCCCAGATGGGCGTATAAAGGTTGGCAAACATATAAGAAGGCCGATCTGGACAGTACTGCGTGGTGTCGCGATGAGCGGCAGTGGGGCCACCAACGAAGGCCACGTATTCGCCCATACCCAGTTGGTTCCAGTGATGGAAGTCATTGACTACCAGATCATAACCAAAATAATCCATTACATATTCCAGCAGTCCCACGCGGTTCGATTTGGCACCTACGCCGGGAATATTTAAGGCAACATTACCGGCAGCTACATCGGCGAGGGATTGGTTGTCCCAGCCGGGATAATAACCCATATTGACTCCAGGCCGAAAAGGCTTGGTGTAGGGAGTAACGTGTTGATTAGCGGTGTAGGAAACCTGGGCAACAACGGAAATAGATATGCAGCAGCAAAGCGCACATAGACAGAGATTAATAAAGCGCATAGGATTAGCATTAAAAATGATGATTATTTCACTGTGGGGTAATCGGATGGGATAGATTAAAAGGAAGATTATAAGTACTTGAACAATAGAAATTGGACATTAGACAATTGACTAAATTATTGATTTTCAAGGTTTAATGTCAAATAATTTTGTCCACCTGCTTAAGTTGTTGACATACCAATAGTTATATCTTATCTCTGCCTGATAAAGCAATAAGAAATTACTGCTTATACTGCTTCAACAGATAGCAATACACAGTCAGCCACAGAGTTATCTGTAGCGAGTAGGCACTTTTTTGATACCAGTATTTACAAGGGGGGAATGCAGGCTTTTACAAATTATATGCCAACGATGGGCGCGCCTACTGGTTGGCGTTATTTCAATAGAGCAATTTATTTAATATTTACATCAATAATTACACTAGTTAAATTTCATATATTTAAGCAAAAAAACACTATATGGCCACGGGAAGCCATATAAAGAAAGCGATCGCCTTAGACGACGATCACTTATTATGCTATTTAAATTGTATTTGTTAAACTAAAAAATGACAAAAAAGTCGTTTCACTAAATACAAAGAGTACCACTTTTTTAAAAAGCAGTACTCTTTGTATTCAAGAGAGCGATAATTTGAAATGACCCCTTTCAACTTTTATCAAAGCACGTTTGAATAAGTTGAAAAAGTAAAGCGGCATTTTACTCCTTCACAAAACGCACTGGAGCAGATACGCCAGTGCTATTGATGATCGTCACGCTATAAACCCCTGCTTGAAGATCGTGGAGTATAAGCGGCATTTGGTTGATGTCTTTCGCGGCTTCCATAGTTTTAGAAAGTACTAAACGGCCGGTCATGTCCAGTATTTGTATAGTCACAGTTTCTTCCTGGATAGCATTGAATTGTACTGTCACATTGTCCCTGGTTGGCGACGGAAATACACTAGTAATTCCAAAATATTCTCCTTTACGAACTAATAAAATGCTATTAGAAGTACTTTCCTGACCATCAAAATCCACGGAACGTAGGCGATAATAGGCTTTGGCCACTGGTGAGTGGTCTTCCAAAGTGTATTTTGTTGGTACAGTAGAATTTAGCAATCCATTTTTACGCCCAATTTCTCGCCAATCAAGACCATCCATAGAACGTTCTACGATATGAAATTGCACATTTTTCTCCGTTAAAGTTTCCCAGTGCAGCGTATTTGTCGTAGCTCCTGCCTGACCCGTGAAAGAGGCGAGTTCCAAAGGCAATGAACTACTCAACCCAGTACCATAAGTAGAAATCATGAAGTTTCCACTGGTATAAGTAGCAGTATAATAGCCATATACCCGGACAAAATAGGTCGTATTAGCTACTAATGCTGTTAAGTAGATTGTGATTGACTCAATACCAGGACTATTATAATTATCTGCACAGCCAATATTAGTTAAGTTACCGCAACTACCGCTATAAACTTGTACCACTGCATCCAACGTAGATGGTGCTTCAGTAAGCGCAATGGTAACATCTCCGCCATCGGTATCTGTAATAAAACTAAACCACACATCGTCATCGGCGTTTCCTTTAGTAGAAAACGAGCAAGGCTCGGGCAATTGCGAAATAGTTGCTCCGATCGTCGTACTGTTCACCGCTCCTCCCATTCCTGCTGCACCGATCATAGTCGCCGTAGCACAACTATTATTAACCACACAAGGTGGTTCATCACCAGTCGTGAAACTCACTGGAGTATTACATCCTATGGCATCACCGTTAGCATTAGTAGGCACTACATACCAATTATAAGTAGTATTAGGTAAAAGATCATATATAGTGAAATTAGTATTAACAGGCGTACCTTGCCAGCGGGGACTGCCAGCAGCTAGATAAAATTTATAGCCAGTTGGTACGGTGCCGGAGGTAGGTGCTACCCAGGTAAAGTTAGCGGAACTCAGGTTCGGGCTACAAAGCAAAGTAACTGGTGAAACGGCTGGAGTAAAGCCCGTAGCACAACCGGGTGGTGGTGGAGCAGTAGTAAATGACCAGACAGGACATCCGGTGGCACTGCCATGTAGGTTTTTAGGAATGACTTGCCAATAATATAAAGTATTTGCAGTCAACCCTACTGGCTGATAGCTAGCATCAGTTACAGTGCCAACAAAGGTGGGCATCGCAGTGGTTCCCAAATATACATCGTATGCAGTAGCCCCAGGAGCAAGTGACCACGATAAAGTGGAGCCTACCAGTACGCTGATAGCTGCATTGGCTGGGGAAGGGGCAGTGACACAAGAAGGAGGTACCAAAGAAGCTTGGGTAATAGATATATTGTCCAGGTAATAGAAGCTTTCAGTCAGATTGGAGCCTCCCCAATTAGCTAACCAACGTACTTTCACTGCGCTACCGTTGGGTATAAGGGTACCTGATACTATAAAAACACGAGTAGCACAGGTGGCAGAGACTACATGATTGCTAGGATTGATAACTCCTGCCGTAATCGGATAAGTATTTCCTCCATCAATAGAGACCAGCACGGTAATATCTCCCCAATTTGGAGAGTTAGGTGTCCCAGTGGTTTCATCATAGCTATTAACAATCTTATAATCGAAAGAAATAGTTAAGTCCTGACCATTGGATGTACCAACTGGCGAATTAATACCCATAGTAGGGTTTAAAAAAAATGCGTATGCGTAAGCTCCACCATGACCGCTGCAAGGGAGTACGGTATTGCAATAAGCAAACGCATTTGCAGAAGCGGAAGTTGTGTTACTACAGGGAAAGGCCGATGCGTCTGAAAAATGACCAGGCCCGTCAGTCCAACCGTTGGGTGGAAAAGGGAAAGTGGGCCCTTCAAAGTTTTCGCTGATAGTAATCTGTGCCTGCAGCCTACCTGTTAAGGTCAGCATCGCTGCGAAAATCAAAAATCGTGTGAGTAATTTCATAGGTAGAGAAAATTTTGGGTGAATTATGGAAAAAATCAGTCGTGTTTGATTAGATATTTTTTGTTAAGAACGATTTTAAAAGCCGGGAGACATGACACTTTTTTGAAAAAGTGTCATGTTTATTAACTGTAAAAATAAACAACCCTGCCTATCTTCCAAGATAAACAGGGTTGTTTATTAATTTTATTTCTTTTCCCTATCCCAAAATATGCTTTACCCGAGGACGGTGCGGCGTAATATCCCCGAATTTCGCCTTTTTCGCTTCTTCATAATCCGTAAATCCACCTTCAAAAAATACTACTTCTGCATCATCTTCAAAGGAAATAATATGCGTCGCCAAACGGTCAAGGAACCAGCGATCGTGACTAATAACCAGCACGCAACCCGCGAAATTATCCAGTGCATCTTCTAGTGCGCGTAGCGTATTTACGTCAATATCGTTGGTCGGCTCATCGAGCAAGAGGACGTTGCCGCCTTCTTTCAAAGTGATGGCCAAATGCACTCGATTGCGTTCTCCGCCGGATAAAACGGCCAGTTTCTTCTGTTGATCGGCCCCCGCAAAATTGAAACGTGAAATGTACGCCCGGGCATTAATACTCGTGTTGCCAACCGTGATAAGATCGTTGCCTTCGGAAATAATTTCATAGACCGTTTTGGTAGGAATCAGGTCTTCGTGGGTTTGATCCACATAACTGATCTGCACCGAATCGCCGACAATTACCTCGCCAGAATCCGGTTGTTCGCGCCCGGTCATAATCTTGAACAGCGTAGATTTACCCACGCCGTTCGGCCCAATGATACCGACGATGGCATTTTTCGGAATGTCAATTGAGACATTTTCAAACAGCACGCGATCACCAAAGGATTTCGTAACGTTCTTTAATTCAATGACTTTGTCGCCCAAACGCTGACCAGTCGGAATGAACAATTCGAGTTTTGCTTCCTTCTCGCGGGTCTCTTCCCCGGCCATTTTATCGTAGGCATTCAGGCGCGCTTTGCCTTTCGCCTGACGACCTTTGGCCCCCATACGCACCCATTCCAGTTCGCGTTCGAGTTGCTTGCGGCGTTTGTCGTCCTGCTTATCTTCCTGCGCCATGCGTTTGGTTTTTTGTTCCAGCCAGGTCGAGTAATTGCCCTGCCACGGAATGCCTTCGCCACGGTCCAGTTCCAAAATCCAGCCCGCCACATTGTCCAAAAAATACCTGTCGTGCGTCACAGCGATGACCGTGCCGGGGAAATTTTGCAGGTATTGTTCCAGCCACAGCACCGATTCGGCATCCAGGTGGTTGGTTGGCTCATCCAATAAAAGAATATCGGGCTGGCTCAACAACAGACGGGCCAGAGCCACCCGACGGCGTTCGCCACCAGAACAAATCTTGATCGGACGGTCATTATCCGGACAGCGCAGCGCATCCATGAAAACGTCGAGACGGTAATCCAGTTCCCAACCGCCGACGTGTTCGATTTTTTCGAGTACTTCGCCCTGCCGTTCAATGAGGCGCATCATCTCGTCGTCATCGGTTACTTCGCCGAGTTTCGTGCCGATGTCCTCATTTTCTTGCAACAAATCCACGATGGGCTGCACCGCTTCCTGCACGATCTGGCGCACGGTTTTGGTCTCGTCCATCACCGGCTCCTGTTCGAGGTAGCCGATCTTGAATTGTTTTTCAAATTCGATTTTGCCCTCATAATTCTGATCGACGCCCGCGATGAGTTTCAGCAGCGTAGATTTACCGGAACCGTTCAGGCCCAGCACCCCGATTTTGGCCCCGTAGTAGAAGGAAAGCCAGATGTTTTTCAAAACCTGCTTGCTCGGCGGAAAAGTTTTGCTCACGCCGGACATGGAAAAAATTATTTTTTCAGCCATTCAAATGGAAACTTTGAAAATTAGAAAGAGAAAGATTGCGGCTCGTAATTTTTACAGCGGCGCAAATATCTCGCAAAAAGATGGGCTTGACTGTCAGGACTTCTATTTTTTTAGCGTTTTTTGCCCGCCGCCTTCTAAACCTGTCTAAACTCTGTTAAACCAACTAAACAGTCTTTTTCAATATGCTTCAAGACGACTTACTGATTGTCCTTTCGCTGTTATTTGCCGTTTCCATGCTGGCCATGCTCAGCCAAAAGCTGGGTATTAGTTATCCGATATTTTTGGTGCTTGCTGGTTTGCTGATCGGTTTTATCCCCGGTATGCCCGCCATTCATTTGCAGCCGGAAATAGTGTTTCTGGTTTTCCTACCACCACTACTGTACGCCGCCGCGTGGAATACTTCGTGGAAAGAGTTTTGGCATGCCCGACGATCCATTTCTATGATGGCCTTTGGGCTGGTTATTTTTACTTCGGCGGCCATTGCCGGAGTGTCACACGCCATCATTCCTGGCTTCTCGCTGGCGATGGGTTTTCTGTTGGGCGGCATCATTTCTCCGCCGGATGCCGTGGCGGCCACGTCGGTATTGCAGGGTTTGCAGGTACCCAAGCGAGTGGTTACGCTATTGGAAGGGGAAAGTCTAATTAATGATGCTTCGTCGCTGATTGTTTTTCGCTTTGCATTAGCCGCTATTATTACTGGACAATTCTTTTTCTGGAAAGCCACCGGTGATTTTTTCATGGTGTCTATCATGGGGATTGTAATTGGTTTGGTCATCGCAAATATCGTCTATGCGGTGCATCGTTTTTTGCCCACTACGCCTAGTATTGATACCGCCCTCACCATTATTTCGCCTTATTTAATGTATATCGCCGCAGAGCATTTTCACTATTCCGGGGTGTTGGCGGTAGTGACTGGCGGTTTATTTTTGAGTTTTCGTTCGCACGAAATATTTACTTATAATTCCCGTATTCAGACTTATGCCGTGTGGGAAACGCTGGTTTTTATGTTGAATGGTGTGGTTTTTATTTTAATTGGTTTGCAATTACCCGATATTATAAATGGATTGGGTGAATATTCTATTACCGAATCTATTGGCTATACTTTAATTATTGGCGCAGTTACTATCCTAGTACGGATTTTATGGATTTTTCCGGGGGCTTATTTACCGCGTATATTAAGTAAACGCATTAGAGATAAAGAACCAAGACCTAGCTGGCAATCGGTTTCCTTGGTGGCGTGGAGTGGTATGCGCGGTGTGGTGTCGCTGGCTTCTGCTTTGGCTATTCCGCTGACTTTGTCTGATGATCAAGCCTTCCCACACCGTAATCTGATTCTATTTATTACTTTCGGTGTTATTCTACTTACGCCGGTATTACAAGGCCTTAGTTTACCGTGGCTGATTCGTTTTTTAAAAATAAATATAGAAGACGATGAAGAAAAAGAGCAGGAATTAACCGTTCGTCTGCGATTAGCGACCGCCGCACTGGATCATATCCAAAACAATTACAGCGAGGAATTAACTTCTATTGATGCCTATATTCGGGTAAAAGAACGCTATGATCGGATGATTGAAATTGCCAATAAAAAATTATTTAATGCGGAAAACGAAACCGAAAAGCTCTCTTTTTTGCCAAAATATCGACAAATGCTGGTAGAAATAGTTACCGCCAAGAGGCATGAATTGCAGAAAATGCATCACGAGAAACAGTTTTCTGATGAATTACTGCGTAATAAGGAATGGGAACTGGATCTGGAAGAGGCACGGTTGAATGAGTAGGTTGCACATTAATCTATTATTTTCAATAACATTTTAAGTTGTAAATACTTTTGCAACCACAATAGCTACATCTATCATCTTGTAACCCCTCGTTTCAACGAGGGGCCAAACCAACTCGCCCAAAACATCTATCTTCTTTACAAACATCCACGTCTTGCACGTTCATATGTTGATGTTTTGTAAAGAAGATAGATGTTAATTATGGTGTGACCTTGTCCGCCGATTAAAAGTCGGCGGTTACAAGATTATAGATGTGATTTGTTTATTATTGCAGATTAGTTGTTTGATGATGTAGTCGATGTTGATAACTTCCCACCCAATTTTCCCCGCCCAATCCCTATTTTTGCCCGCTTTTTGTACCCCGGACCCCCCGTTCCGGCTCTAACCCTATACTACACTGGAACAGTATTCCAGTCTACAAAAAATGCGACTCAGATCACTAGAAATAAAAGGTTTTAAGTCTTTCGCCTCCGAAACCGTCATCCATTTCAACGACGACGTGACGGGCATCGTCGGCCCCAACGGCAGCGGCAAGAGCAACATCGTGGACGCCGTGCGCTGGGTGCTCGGCGAACAGAAGAGCAGTCAATTGCGACTGGACAAGATGGCGTCCATCATTTTCAACGGCACCAAAAAGCGTAAGGAAAGCCAAATCGCGCAGGTTACGCTTAGTTTCGATAACACCAAAAACGTGCTGCCCACCGATTATACTTCGGTGAGTATCAGTCGTATATTATACCGCAGCGGCGAGAGCGAGTATCGTCTGAACGGCGTGACTTGCCGCTTGAAAGACATTACTTCCCTATTTCTGGATACGGGTATCGGGGCTGATTCCTACGCCATTATTGCGCTCAATATGGTCGAAGATATGCTCTCCGACCGCGAGCAGGCGCGTCGCCGGATGTTTGAGCAGGCGGCGGGCGTGAGCAAATACAAGGCCCGCAAGCATGAGACGCAGCAAAAATTGGAAGCCACTTCCGGCGATTTGGAGCGCGTGGAAGATTTGCTGTTTGAAATTGAAGATCAACTCAAAAAACTCGAAAAGCAGGCCGAACGCGCCCGGAAATTTTATGCGCTCAAAGACGAATACAAGACGTTGAGCATCGAATTGGCAGTGCACAATCTCTCGCGACACAAAAAGGCGTACAAGGAACTGGAAGCCCAGATCACGCGCGAGGAAGATAATTACCGCCAGACCGAAGGCATGGCCCGGCTGCTCGAAGCTGACCTCGAAGCCCTGCGCAAAAGCCACGTGGACAAGGAGACGTCGCTCAGTGGCCAGCAGCAGGAAGTGAATCAACTGACGGGGCGCATTCGGGGCAAGGAAAATGAGAAAAACATGCTGGTGCAAAAGCAGTCGTTCGTGCAAAATGACCTGCGCCGTTTGGAAGACCAAATCACGCAGTCCACGCAACAAACCCAAACACTGGATCGGGAAATAGACGGCTACCAAACCGACCTGAATTACGAACGGAACGTAGAAACCGAACTGGAAATCGCCCTTGAAGAAGCGCGCGTGCAACTGGAAAATACCCGTGGCAGCCACCAGTTATTGAAAGGAAATCTGGATGAATTTGTCAAAGCCCAGCAAGTGGCCGAGCGCGAGATAGTGGAATTGGAAAAACAGAAAGCCATCCAGAATAACCAGATTGAAAACCTGCGCCGAGATGTAGAACGCACTTTGGCCGACATCGCCAATCGTCGCGCCGAAATGCAGGTTTTGGAAACCAATCTGACTAATCAGCGTCAATCCGAAGAAGCACAGGGCCAACGCATTACAAATCTACAAGCAGCCGAGGCCAAGCGCAAAACCGACATTACACAAGCCGAAACCGAGCAGGACGCATTAGCCAAAAAACTTGCCGAACACCACCGCCAACTGGACGCTCGCCGCAATGAATATCGGCTCACCAAGAGCATGGTGGAACGCCTCGAAGGCTTTCCGGAAAGCATTAAATTCCTGAGTCAGCAGAAGGATTGGGCTAAAAATTGCCCGCTGCTCAGCGACTTGATTTACGTGCGCGAAGAGTATCGGGTGGTCATCGAAAACTACCTCGAACCTTATCTCAACTACTACGTCGCGCCCAATGCCGACGAGGCGATTAAGGCTATTGGACTGCTCAACCAGAGCCAGAAAGGCCGCGCCAATTTCTTTTTGCTCGACGCTTTTGCCGACTACCAACCGCCGCTCTTGCTACTTCCCGATGGCCTGCGCGCCGTGGAATTGGTAGAAGTGGAAGCGCGTTATCGCCCGCTGGTGGAGTATTTACTAGAAAATGTGCTTGTCGTAGAAAGCGATGCCAAGTTCAACAATATTTTAGAAGTAGCCACTGATCAGGCCCCCCTCCCTTTCAGGGGAGGGGATGGGGGTGCGGTTACTTTGCTCTCCCGTTCCGGCACTTTTATTAAGCGGAAATTCTCGCTATCCGGCGGTTCGGTTGGTTTGTTTGAAGGCAAGAAAATTGGCCGAAAAAAGAACCTCGAAATACTGGAAACCGAGATCAAACAGAGCGAAACCACAGAGAATCAACTCAATAGCCAACTTGCTACGCTACGGGCACATCTACAAAGCCTGCGTCAAGCCGACCAGTCTAACTTACTACAACGCGAACGCGAAGCCCTCAATCGCCTCACGCAGGAATCGGCCAGCCAACGGGCGCGACTGGAAAATATCGCCGCTTTTGTCGCCAATTTCGATGCGCAGGCAGGCGACGCGCACCAGCGTATTGCGACCTTGACCGCCAGCAATACGACCATCGAAATGCAACTGGCCGAAAAACAACGCGCCGTGGACGCTGCCCGTGACCGACTCACGCAGGCTGACGGTTCGTTCCGGGATGTGGCCGAACAATTGAGCATGGCCAGCGCGACCTACAACCAGCGCAACATCGAATTTATTCGCCAGCAAAATAAAGTCACCACCTTTCGGCAAGAATTGACTTTCCGGGAAAAACGCCGCGACGAACTCCGTCAAACGCTGGCCACTGCCCAAACAACTTTGGCGCGTCACGCCGACGAGATTGCATTGATTAACACCGATTTACAACGTTTGGAAGGAGAATTAGCGACCGCCTACGGCGAAAAAAAGACTAAGGAAGCCGCACTGAGTGCCGTGGAGCAAACCTATTTCAAAGCCCGCAACGAAATCCACGAACTCGAAAATAAGCAGCGCGACAACTTCCGCAAGCAGCAGGATTTGCAGGGTGCGGTGAACCGATTGAAAGAAAAATTCTCGGATGTAAAATTTGAAATCACGGCTATCGGCGAACGGCTGCGCGTGGAATTTGGCTTGGGCGTGAACGATGTCATCAATAACGAACCCAACCCGAAATACCAGCACGACACGCTGGAACGCGAGGTGAACAACATGAAACGTCGCTTGGATACCTACGGCGAAATTAACCCGATGGCCATTGAGGCGTACAACGAGATCAAAGAGCGGCATGATACCATCGCTACGCAGCGCGGTGATATTTTGAATGCGCAGAACAATCTGATGCAGACGATCAAGGAGATCGAAGAGACGGCCACCGCTCGTTTTCTCGAATCTTTTGGTCAGGTGCGCGAGAATTTCATCAAAGTATTCCGCACGCTCTTCACCGAAGAAGACGATGCTGACCTCGTGCTCACTCACCCGCAAACGCCGCTCGATTCAGATATTAATATTATCGCCAAGCCAAAAGGCAAACGTCCGCAGACCATCGCGCAACTTTCCGGCGGTGAAAAGACGCTTACTGCTACGGCTCTGCTTTTTGCATTATATCTCCTGAAACCTGCCCCTTTCTGTATTTTTGACGAGGTAGATGCCCCGCTGGACGACGCCAACATCGAGAAATTTAACCGTATTATTCGCCAGTTTTCTAAGGATTCGCAGTTCATCGTGGTCACCCACAACAAGGCGACGATGGCGGCGGTGGATACGATTTATGGCGTGTATATGCCAGAGCAGGGTGTGAGCGCGGTGACGCCGGTGGATTTTAGGGCGTTGGGGCATGAGACATTGGTGTTTGAGGCGGGGTAAAGGAGTCCAACTAAGTCAAAAGCAATTTATTGGAAAGATTTTCTCTAATAAATTTATTTCCTACATCAGTCAAGACATAACTGCCATCTGATTTTCTTATAACCATCCTAACTGCTGATGAACTAAGTTCATTGAGTATGAAGGTAAGTTTCTGCGAGTTAACGTGCGAATTCTTTATTAGAGAGTCTCTTTGAAAACCTTTTTCACCTCCGTAATGAAGAAGAATAAGAATTTCTTCTTTTGGATGCAAATCAGTCCTTTGCACTAGAATTCTTTCATCATATATCCCAATACAAGGAATATCAAATCGCAGCAATTCTTTAATTGCTTTTGCTGCAATTTCCTTGTTTCCTTGCCAGAAAATTCGGATGGTTTCGTTCATGGCCCAACGTACGCATTCTACTACAAGTTTTGAATCCATATGGTTAGGCCGATAATTGGGTGATATATGAACTGCCCCTCGCTGACTTCTAAATTTATATACCGTTCGCAAAACTTTTATTAGATGAATTGCATCATGCCTCGGATTTAAAGCATGAGAATTCATGCTTTTCTCATCTTCTATATATTTAGCACAATCGTTAAAATCCTTGCTTGGATTCAAAATTCCGGAATCAGTGTGATATAAAATTCGGCTTAAAATCTCACAAAATTGTCCCCCATCTAGTTCAGTAGGCTCCCAGTCTCGCTGAATAAATCGTTTCTCCATTGAAATAAATTCTTCAATTAATCTTTCGCAAAGTGTAAAGTCTAGGGGTGGAGATATGTTACCTAGAATAGAATTTGAATCAATTAGTGCCATTAAAAATTATTTTTTTACTTAGCATTATTGTCAGTTTCAATTAACTTTAAAACCTCCTCTTCGCCTTTGTCAGTAAGAAACCATCTACTTGGATTTCCAACTGTTTCTCCTACCAAAGCATCCTTCCCTAGCTTTAGTTTTCCCAAATCACGTGATATATTGGTGCCTCTTATAGTGCCTGCACTTTTAAACTCTCTATTGAATATCTCAACAATTTGAGGACCTGATAACTCGTCAACATTACATTCTTTGCTTACAACATAGATTGTCCAAATTGCCTTCTGCCATACTTTCCATCCTTGGAGTGGGCTGGAGTATTTTTTAGGATCATGCCTCCAAGTCAAAGCATTACTTTCCTTTTTATGAGATTCTTGACCATTTGCAGATGCAGGTTTAGGAGATTTTCTCCGTTTCTTTGGAGCATTACTTAGCATTACCTTAGGTGTAGAGTCGATAACTTCAACATGACCGGCAGATATTTCGGCTGGAGGGTTAATCATAGATTGAAATTGATTTCCAAGCGCTGTGGTTATCATTGGAACATCTTCTCTAGAACCTTCAAATTCAAGTTCTAAACCTGTTATTTTAAATTTAAATTTAATCTTGCTCATTGGTAACTTTTTGTGGAGATGGATACTTTGTGAAAAATGTTGCAAAGTAAGCTGCAAATTGCAAAGAAACCAAATTTTAAAACAAACAGTTCCCACGATGCAAAATTTTTGCAGGCTTCAAGGATACTTAAAATCTATCCTTGAAGATCAAGTTCAAAAACAAATCGACTCAACAAAAAAAGCCCTCCAATCAATAAAGATCAGAGGGCTTATAATTATAGCCGATAATTATGTAGGAGGATTAGTGGCCGCCACCGTGCCCATGACCGCCGCCGTGTCCACCGCCATGATGACCAGTAGTATCAATTGGATTGTGGCCGAGGCTATCGAGGTGATTGTGCCACAAAGAATCCAGAAGATGATGATGATGGCCCAAAGAATCCAGGTTCAATGAATCAAGACCATGCCAGTGATGATGGCCCAACGAATCTAGGTGCAGCGAATCAAGACTATGCCAGTGGTGGTGGCCCAATGAATCCAAATGTAGCGAATCGAGACCGTGCCAGTGGTGGTGACCCAACGAATCGAGACCCAGCGAATCGCCATGATGCCAGTGGTGACCGTGGTGATGACCCAAGGAATCCAGCGAGTCACCACGTTCTGTGACTTCGTCGGAGCTCAGACCTGCTACATTAGAGAGGTTTTCTTTCTGGCAGGCATTCAGCATCGCCAAGGCAATGCAGATGGAGAAAAACAGAGATTTTTTCATTGAAATAGAGCGTAAAGTTTGCCGCAAAACGAACTTGCTTTGCTTCTTACTACTCACGAGTATTGTGCGAACCGGGTTGCGTGATGGCCAATATTTTAATTAAATTTATATTGTACGCCCGCCCGTACCGACAATACATCGAACGTGGATTCGGTCGCTGCGAGGTTTTTGGAATAGTCGGCCCACAACCCGAAAGTCCAGCGGGGCAACTCGTGTTCCAGTCCGGCACCAACCCGCCAGATATTGCTAAGTGTTTGACCTTCAAATTTTTGTGCCACATATTCCGGTTCGCGAGGGCCGTGCCCCGGTCCAGGCCCAGGTTCTTCCTCAAACTTGAAACTCACCAGACCGGGTGCAATATGTACCCAGGTATGCGCCACCCGCACAGACGGATGCAGCCAGCCATGCACTGGTAGCGTATAAGCCAGGCCCAGGGCGAAATGTTGCTGCCGCTGTTGGCTTTCCACCTGTACTAATTGGTCGTGGGGGTGCATGTGCATCGGAGGTGCATGCTGCGGTACGTGACATTGGGGTACATAACCGCTGGTATTTACATCGAAGTGCAGCCAGTCTGCCGAGGCGGTCACTCGGAGGAAACGCAGGGGCGAATAGGAGGCTGTAATGCCAGAACCCAAGATAGAAGAAATGCCTGGCTCCTTTTCTAAAAACTTGCCAGCTACTGCCTCGATGCCAACTCTAAAACGGGAAGGACGACGCGCTGGTTGAATAATTGGCGGAGGGACACTAGCAGTTGCAACGCTGTCGGGTAAGGTTACTGAAGGAACAGCAACGGCATTCGGGCTTTGTGCCGCTATGGTTGTTTTGCTAGAATCTTGTGGTGTAACTGAACTAGCTAACTGTAAAGAATCTGCTGCAACAAAAGGTAAGGGAGCTTCTGTGGTCAATGTTGATTCCTGCACCTTATTGTTTGTCAATTTCGCTAGTGTATCAGAGGCGTGATCTATCAAGTCAGCTGATTTAATAGCGTCTAATTTAGTAGTTGTTGTGGCAATAGGCTGATTATTAAGTTGGTCAAACTGCTTTTTGTTTTCTACCTTTTTCTCTGGCAAAGCACGTTGTGTACTAGTAGCAGACTTAGTTGGCGAATAATGTAATTGTTCTGCTTTTGATTTTTCAGAAAGAACCGCAGGCATAATGTGATCATTCGGAAGCCGCCGCTGGGAATGATCTATGCTTTTCTCCGCAATAGTTGGGGATAGCAGGCTTTTTTCTGGCAAAGTCGTCGCAGGCGTTACTGGCGGGAGAGATTGCCGTAAAGCTGCGATTTCCTGTTTTAAGGCTACATTCTCTTGTTGTACAGTCTGCATTTTCCAAAGCAACCAGCCAGCTACCGTCAACGAGACCGCTACTGCCGCCGCAGCCGGCCAATAGTGCCAGGCGGAAGGTCGGCCACTACCGCCTATTTCGAAGGCATGAAGTCGCTGCGCCATCTGCCGCCAGTTGCGGTCGCGATGGGGGAAATCGCCCTCTTCTTCCAATTTCTCGGCTATAAATTTGTCAAAATCGCTCATGTTTTTTTTGAAAATTCAAAATCATTGGACAAAATAGTCTTTAAATGCTGGCGCGCTCGCGAAAGGTTGGATTTGGAGGCGCCAGTGCTAATATCAAGCAGCGCAGCGATCTCCTCGTGCGAAAAGCCATCCACGACAAATAGATTAAAAACGGTGCGGTAAGCGGGTGGCAATTGGTTGAGCATGGCCCAAATCTGCTCCTGGGTCAAGTGCTCAATCGTGCCATCATCGGTCGGCGGATGATGCCAAGGCTGTAATTCTTCCAGCGATTGGGTCGCCAGGTTGCTGCGATAGCGATCAATAGCGGTATTGATGATAATCCGGCGCAACCACTGTCGAAAAGGCTGATCACCGCCATACAGGTGGATTTTGGTAAAAACCTTAAAAAAAGAGTCATTCACCACCTCCTCCGAGGTTTCCAGACTACCGGTATAACGTTGCGCCACCGTCATGGCATAATTATAAAACAAGGCATAGAGCCGATGCTGGCTTGCCCGCTGCTTTTGACGACAGCCATCGAGAATATGGTAAAGTTGTTGATCCTGCACTTATGCTATACTACACGAGAAAGTTGGGAAAAGGGTTGCGTGGAGGGAAGATTTTTTAGCGCATATTTTGTCATCCTTTCGGGACTTGTCCAATTATGGTTTCGTTCGGTGACGTGGACAGTTCCCGAAAGGATGATAAAAGCGGCGTACTTGCTGATGAATAAATTGATACTGTGTAAACTAAGTTTCCTGGGAACGTGTAAAAAACAAGTTGTTATCTTTTCCAGGCTCGCTTGTCATGTCGCAACGCAGTGCAGACATCTACACACCACCAGGCACCTCATAATCCCTTGTACGAAAGAGTTTTCGACTAACCGGGGTTGTGTGGATGTCTTCGTTTCACTACGACATGACAACTCACGGGAGGTACACGCGCTTGGGTTTTGCTAAACAACTTAATTTACAGTGTAATTAATACATCATTTATAATTCATCATTCATCACGGCTTCTCTACTTTCTTCAACATCAATAAATATACCGGCAAGTGGTCACTATAACCATCGATAAAAACATCACCGATGGAAGTGCGCAACGGATAGCCACGAAAAGCACCGTCGGTCTGTAACAGCCAGGGCTGACGGAATACTACCGCCTTAAACAGCTGCCAGCCACCCGTCTTTTTATTAACGAAACCTCTGGACAGTACCATCTGATCGAATAAGTCCCAAGCATCCCGATAAGCCAGGGTACCGTTGCCATCTTTATACAGGTCGTACATTGGGTTGTACAATTCGTTGTTCTGCAAGTTGTCGCCACTGCGTTTAGCATTCAACACCTCCGTGAGACTCTTGTTGGTGGGGTCGTCATTCAAATCTCCCATAATCAGGATTTTAGCCTCTGGATTCACCGCCCGAATGCTGTCGGCCAGGTGCCGACACACCCCGGCGGCGGCAGCGCGCATCCACCCGGAACCCGCTTCCCCACCCCGACGCGAAGGCCAGTGATTGACCATAATATGGATCGGCTCGCCATCAAATAGCCCGGTCACGTATAGTACATCGCGGGTAAAATCTATCAGGCCGGTTTTTGAGTCTTTCAAGGTGACGTGCATCGGCTGCGCACTCGTCACTTTGAAATATTTGGGCTGATATAATAATCCGCAATCAATACCGCGCTCGTCGGGCGAGTCAAAATGTACAATCTGGTAATTACGTGCTTTCAAGGCGGGTTCATGGACCAAATCTTCCAGCACCTTCCGATTTTCCACCTCCGATACGCCCAGCAGGGCCACGCCATCGGGACTGGCATCGGTAGCCAGTTGGCTGATTACTTTGGCCATGTTGGCCTCCTTATGTGTATATTTGTAGGTATTCCAGGCCATGCGCCCACCGGGCAGGTATTCCGAATCATTGGTGTTGGGGGAAGGGACGGTGTCGAACAGATTTTCTAAGTTGTAAAAACCAATGGCGGCTACCTTGTAACTGGCATCCTTTTGTGCCGACAAAAGGTTAGGAAGGAAGAAAAGCAGACCAGCCAAAAAGGCGGTGAAAGTCAATTTTTTCATGCAAAGTTTGTATTTCGAGGCAAAGGAACATCATTCAAGACCATCGCCATCCCGCTTTGCAATAATTTAACATAGCTTAAAGCATCAAGCTCCAGTCGTCTTTTTCTACCTTTGACCGCCTTTTGAGCCCTGCCCGTGCAGGTTTCGGGAAGCTTCACTACAATCAATGACACCTCGCCGCTCGTGTTAAGTGAGAAATGGTTGCATTTTTAGATTAATTTCAAGGCAATGTGTTGATTTTTAACACATTAGCACTATCCACATTAGCACATCAACTCTATGTTTCGAAAATTACTTTTTCCTGCCCTGCTTTTGCTGTTGGCACAGGCATTATGCGCCCAGACCATTACCCTGCGCGGTACAGTACTGGATGCCGACAATAACAGTCCCGTGACCGACGCAGCAGTGGTCGTCAGCGGCACCGGCCAGGTAGCTGCCACCGACCAGAACGGCAATTTTTTGCTGGAAGGACTGCAGCCCGGCAAGTACACCATAGTATTGTCGCGCAGTGGCTATTTTCCGTTGGAAGCTACCGCCAATACTGACGGGAATCTTGCTTCCCCGCTGGTTTTCAATCTTCGGCGCGATCCGGCGATAGAAACCCCGACCACGCCCATTCCGGTAGTAACCCTGGATGAAGCCGAATCGGATAGCGAAGGCGGCGGCGAAGTAGCCAACCTGCTCCATGCTTCGCGCGATGTATTCCAAACCGCCAGTTTCGGCTGGAGCACCTATCGTTTCCGCGAACGTGGCTACGATTCCGACCAGTTTCCGCTCTACCTCAACGGCGTATCCATCAACGACCCGGAAACGGGTACGGCCTTTTTTGGTGAGTTTGGTGGCCTGAACGACGTGCTACGGCTGCGCGAAAGCAGCATCGGGCTGGATGCCTGCGATTTTGCTTTCTCCGAAGTCGGTGGCGCTACCCGCATCGATACCCGCGCCAGTTCACAGCGCAAACAGATCCGCGCTTCCTATGCCCTGGCCAATCGCAGTTATCGTCACCGGCTCATGCTTACTGCCAGCACTGGCCTGATGCCGGGCGGCTGGGCTATTACGGTGTCGGGCAGTCATCGCTGGGCGCAAGAAAGTTATGTAGCCGGTACTTTTTTCCAGGGTACCTCCTATTTCCTTTCCGTAGATAAAAAAATTGGCCAGAAACATCTCTTCAACCTCACGTTTCTGGGCGCACCCAGCATCCAGGGTCGGGCCGGAGATACCTATCAGGAAATGTATGATTTGGCTGGTTCCAACTACTACAATCCCAATTGGGGCTATCAAAATGGCGATAAACGTAATGCCGTCGTGCGTACCAGCAACCAGCCAATCGGTATGCTGCGCTATGACTGGACCCCATCGCGCACCACGACGCTGACAGCTACCGCCTACGGGCAGGCTGGAGAACGCGGCGATACGCGACTGGAATATTTGGGCAGCAATCCCGCACCCGACTATAACCGCAATTTGCCTTCAGCCTTTGAAGATCCCGAGCAAGCGGCTATTCAGGCCGATCTGCTGCGCAACAATGAATCGCTACGCCAGCTCAACTGGACAAGATTTTATGAGGTAAACCGCAACACGCCAGAAACCATCACGAATGCTAATGGCCAAGCTGGAAATACTGTTACCGGCAACCGTGCTCAATTTATTGTGGAAAATCAGCGCGGCGACAGCAAGGAAGCGGGCTTCAATGCCGTGCTCAGTGAAGCCCTTGGCGAACGGGCCAAAATTCAGGTGGGTGCCAATTACCAATGGTACCAGGGCCGGAATTTCAAGACGGTGAAAGATTTGCTCGGCGCCGACTACTGGCTGGATATTGACAAATTTGCGCAGCAAGATGTCCCCGGCGTAGCCAATGTACAAGACAACGATGTACGTATTCCCAACCATGTAGTGCGCAAGGATGACGTATTTGGCTATAATTACGACGAAAACATCCGCAATGGCGGCCTGTGGGCGCAGGTACAAGGCGACGTGCGCCGGTTCTCCCTGTTCATTGGCGGCGAATTGAAGGTCAACAACTTCTGGCGCACTGGCCGGATGCAAAACGGGCGTTTCCCGAATAGTTCCCTCGGCGATTCAGAGAAACTTTCTTTCAATACCTATGGCACCAAAGGCGGCGCAACGTACAAACTGAATGGCCGCAACTATCTGTATGTCAATGGCTTCTACGGTACGCGCGCACCACAGTTCCGCGATGCTTTCCTGTCGCCACGAGTACGTAATGAAGTGGTGCCAGGCTTGCAACCCTACACGATACGGAGTGTGGAAGGCGGCTATATCCTGCGTGCACCGCACATCCGGGGCCGCCTGACTGGCTACCTGACGCAGTTCAAGGATGAAACGGATGCCTCTCTGTTCTATCTATATTCGCGGGCGTATTTGGCACGTCCATTCTGCGGGGCGTGGATCGCCAACACGCTGGTATCGAAGCAGCCTTGGAAGCCAAGCCCAGCGCAGCCTGGACCTTTTCTGCCGCTGGCAATGCAGGCTATTACCACTATACTTCCCGCCCTCTGCTATACGTGACGCAAGACAACACGTCTGAACTGATCGTAAACGGCGCGACAGTGTATCAGGAAAATTACCTGGTGCCACGTACACCACAAACCACCGGGATGCTCGGCGTTAAATACGAAGGCAAACGCTTTTGGTTCGCTTCGCTGACGGCTACTTTTGCCGATGACCTGTGGTACGATTTTGACCGCACTCGCCGCACCGCTGCTTTTGTGGAATCCTTGGTGAAAGATTCGGAACCCTGGAACCGGGCATTGGATCAACAAAAAGCCCCGGCGGCGTTTCGCTCGATTTTTTTGGCGGAAAATCCTGGAAGTTCAACAAGTATTTCCTCTATCTCAACGTCGGAGTAAACAATATTCTGAACAATCAGGATATTATTATTTCGGGTCGCGACTCTTACCGCAGCAGTTTATGCTAATACAGCAGATGATCTTCGGTTTTATACTAATGAACTTACTTATGGTTACGGCACGAATTACTTCATTAGCCTGACTATTCGAAAATAGATAACGGTTTATGAAATTGGTTTATAAAAGTTTATTGTCAACCTTTTAATAAACCCTCATAAACCTTAATTAATCCTTATAAACCCTCTTCCACCATTTCTCTTGATTTTCAACTTAAAAAATAACAAGGCCATGTTTCTTTCTGGTAATAAAAAAAATTTCCTGTTCCCGGCACTTTTCGCGCTCGTGCTGACCATCGGCGCGTTGGGTTGTGTAAAAACCGAATTCGATGAGCCACCCGTTGGCGGCGACCCGGTTACACTTACGCCCACCACCACCATTAAAGAGCTGAAATCGCTGCACGTGACGCCCGGTGGCTTTAACAAAATCACCGACGACCTCCTCATCGGTGGAGAAGTGGTGCTGGATGACCGTTCCGGCAATTATTACAAGACCATCGTCATTCAGGATGAAACCGGCGGTATTGAAGTGAAATTTAACGATGGCTATTTGTACCAGCAGTTTCCGGTGGGTCGTAAAATTTATATTCACTGCAAAGACTTGATCCTGACGGATTATAACAACCTGACGCAACTGGCTGGTAGCACAATAGAGCAGAACGGTGTGCTGAGCGACGTAGGTCTTACCCAGGCCCAAGTGCGCGCCCAGGTAGTTAAAGGAGCTTTTGCTGCTACACCATTGGCCCCCAAAGTATTGACCATCAGCCAATTAGGCCTGCAAAACGTCAGCACCTTCATTCGCCTGGAAAATGTAGAGTTTGCGAAAGCTGATACCGGAAAAACGTATGCCGACCCGGTGACGCAATTCAGCCTTAATCGCACAGTAGAAACCTGTGGCGGCCAGCAAATAGTAGTCCGCACGAGCGGCTACGCCAATTTTGCCGGGGAAAAGACCCCCAGCGGCAAAGGCTACATCGAAGGGGTGTTGGGTATTTTTGGCACCACTTATCAACTCACAGTGCGCGACCAAAATGCTGCTCAAATGACTGGCCCGCGTTGCGGCACCAGCACCGGCACCGAGACTTTGGTAGATATCAGTTCGATCCGCAGCCTGTTTACCGGCACTACGACCGCTGCGCCTGCCAACCAGAAAATAAAAGGCATTGTCATCTCCGACCGCAGTGCTAAGAACCTGAACAGCAAGAACCTATATATCCAAGATGGAACGGCTGGTATTGTGGTTCGCTTTGATGCCGATCATTCTTTCAATCTCGGAGACGAAATAGAGGTGGTCATTTCCGAGCGCGAAGTGAGCGAATTCAACAAGTTGCTGCAAATAAACAATGTGCCGTTGGCCAGTGCCAAGGTCATCAGCATGGGCAAGACAGTCATCCCGCGCACGGCCACCATCGCGGAACTCAATACAAATTTCAATGCCTGGGAAAGCACGCTGGTCAAGATCGTTGGTGCCACGATCAGCGGCGGCGCGACCCTTTCCGGCAATCGCACGGTCAGTGACGGCACGGGCACCATCCCGATGTTTACGCAGACAGCCGCTACTTTTGCTGGCACCACCACTCCCACTGGGCAGGTTACTATCACTGCCATCCTGTCGGATTTCAATGCGAAACAGATCATTTTGCGCAACGCAGCTGATATTCAACAATAATATCACCCTTGGCATTGAATTTTAAGATTCTTCTTGGCTGTTGCGTTAGAAAAGGGTTAAAACTGCTTCAATCAGACAACGCCACGCACCATTTTTGGCGACAGGCCGTTTGAAAAAAACACAACCTAACACACATGAAGAATCTACCTGTTATCGCATTATTATTATTGCTCGGCCACGTCGCGTCGGCACAAATTGTTCACTTTGGTCTTAAAGGCGGTATAAATACGCAAGTAAACAAACCGCAAGACATAGTTCTCGGAAGCGGCGACAGCACTTTGAATCTGGGAGTAGACAAATTCAAATTTGGCACCCAGTTCGGCGTATATGTCCGTTTGGGCAATAAGTTGTTCTTACAGCCGGAATTGCTGTTCAACTCTACCAAAACTGATTATCGTTTTAAGCAAAACAGTTTTTCAGACGTTGTTAAAAACCAGAAATACCAGCACCTGGATTTGCCAGTGCTGGTTGGTTTCAAAATGGGACCATTGCGGTTCAATGCTGGCCCGGTTGGTCACTATTTTCTGAATAGCAATTCAGAGCTAACTAATATTAGTGGCTATAAGGAGCGTTTCAAACAGTTTACCTGGGGCTGGTTGGCTGGTGTAACCCTCGGTACGGGTCGGATTTCTGCCGATCTGCGCTATGAGGGCAGTTTCAATAATGAAGGCGACCGGTTCACGTTTTTTGGTGACGACTATCACTTCAGTAAAACACCTGCCCGGCTGATTTTGGGCGTGAATATTGCGATCATTAAGTAAACGCTGGACTAATAGATAATAGATTGTAAAATAAGCTATTTTGAGTATTTGAAGATTTGAGTATTCGATCAGATACCTGATTATCAAGTGTTTGCTCGAATACTTAAATACTCGAATCATCAAGCATTTTAATTTACAATGTACTAACAACTCCATAATTTAATACTAATTTACCCCTTTATTTGCCGCTGGTAAATAGAGGGGTAAATTTTTTAATTATGCTACCATACTAATAAATCGTTACGAATGGATTTGTCTACCTGGTATAGTATTGCTAAATCTTTCCACCTAATCGGCATGGTCTCCTGGATGGCCGGAATGTTCTATCTGGTGCGTATTATGGTCAATCACGCGATGGCCTCTCACGAGCCGGAGCCGCAACGCAGCATTCTGACCAGGCAATACACCATAATGGAATGGAAATCCTACAATATCATTCTAAAACCGGCAGTAATTATGACCTGGTCGTTTGGCGTACTGATGCTCTGTATCCAACCAATGTGGCTGCAACAAGGCTGGATGCACGCCAAACTGACTTTTCTAGTGCTGCTCACTGGCTACACGCACTATCTAAAAAGTCATATTCGCCAATTAGAAAGCGGCATGTCGCGCTTCACGCATATTCACTATCGGGCATTGAATGAAGTACCAACTATTTTTTTAGTAGCGATTGTTTTTCTGGCGGTGTTTAAAGATCGCATTTATTATGGCTGGCTGCTCGGCGGATTGGCGGTTTTTATTGGATTGATTACTTGGGGGATTCGGAAGGCTATCCGACGGTGAGGCTGCTGTTTAATCATTAATTTCTAGTTTTTTCCATAAAATTGTCCACATCTTGTATCCACTCATTTCTATATTGCTTCAAGAAATTTTCATGAGCGGCGTTTGGATACACTTTTAATTCCTTTGAAGCACTGGCCAGATTGGAGAATATTAAATTAGTATCTTCTTCACTGACCGTTTCATCCTTTCTTCCATACATCAAGAGAACTGGACATTTAACCGATTTTGAATATTCAATTGGATTGTGATTATAAGCCCAAAATCCGTTTTCTACGCCTCCCCAAAAAACTAGAAGACCAGCCATTGGAAAAGCAGGAATACCCATTCGGGCAAATCTTGCACAAGTAGTGGCATACATAGAGCCAAAAGGACATTCTAAAATCATTCCCTGTGGATTCATTTGATAGTCATGCTCAGCTTTCAAAATTGCTGCGGCACCCATCGAAGTTCCGAACAAGTAAATTTTATTTTCTCCTTTTTGTTTTAAATAGTCGAAACATGATTTTACCTCTTCGGCTTCCAGATAACCAATAGTGGTCTGATTACCTTCCGAACCACCCGAACCCATAAAATCAACTAGTAGAGTACTATATCCAAGTGCCAAAAATTCTTCGGCTCGTTCTATCATCGAGGATTTGTCGCCACTATATCCGTGAAAAAATGCGACTGTTCCTTTTGAATTAACTGATTTTATCAGCCAACATTCTAAATTTTTATTGCTTTGAATCTTTATTGTTTCGTAAGGTTGAGTTGGAAAATGCTCGTTTAGAGGCTTTGGATTGTCTATTCCACAAAATAGCGTTTTTATCTTTTCGCTCGTCGAAAGTAATTTCGAATCTTTCGTTTTGCTTATATTTTTATCAGTGAAATGAGTAAATTTATAAGCGTGAAAGATAGCTACCACATTTATCAAAGCAAACCCCAATAGAAAAACTTTGATCCACTTGCGTATATTTAGTCTCGTAATATTCATGAATAGTTATTTGGCAAAAATACTAGAAAACACTCGTATGGAGCCCGCCCAATTTAGTATTGGTTCCCCATCGGAATAGCACTACCTTTGGCTGCATGGAATCAGACCAACTACTCCTCCAAACCCTGGCTAATCTGGGTATTCCGGCGTTAAATGCCATGCAGGAAACCGCTTTGCCTGCCATTCAAAACAATCCCAATGTGATCGTGCTGGCACCTACGGGTTCTGGCAAAACGCTGGCTTTTTTGTTGCCGGTTTTGAGCCAGTTAAAAGCCGATGTACCAGGTGTACAATGCCTGATCTTATCGCCGACCAGAGAATTGGCCATTCAAATTGAGCGTGTGTGGCAGAAAATGTCTACTGGTTTCAAAGTGAATACTTGCTACGGGGGTCATTCGATGCAGATAGAAATTCAGAATCTGAGTCAGCCGCCCGCCTTGTTGATCGGTACGCCAGGAAGAATTTTGGAGCATGTTGGCCGCGACACATTTGCTTTGGATGGGATTAAAATACTGGTGCTGGATGAATTCGATAAGTCGCTGGCTTTGGGTTTTGAGGAGCAAATGACGGATATTATCAAGGAACTGCGTTTTCTGGAAAAACGTGTGCTGGCATCGGCAACCAACAAACTGCGCATTCCGGCTTTTACGGGTGTCACCAATCCAAAAGTATTGAATTTCTATCAAGCCGCCGAAAAATCTACCGATGGCCTGGTGGTAAAAAGAGTCGTGGCGGCTACCGAAGATAAGTCCTTGGCACTCTTTCAGTTGCTCTGCTTTTTGGGCAGCGAGCAGACGCTGATTTTCTGTAATCAACGCGACACTACCGAGCAAGTCTGCGAATCACTTGAAGAGATGGGCATTCCCTGTGCTTATTTCCACGGCGGTATGGATCAGCCGGATCGGGAGAAAACGCTGGTACAATTTCGGAATGGCAGCACGCTGTTTCTGGTCGCTTCCGATCTGGCGGCTCGCGGCCTGGACATCCCGGAAGTAAAAAACGTGATTCATTACGAACTTCCCCCAAAACAGGATGATTTTGTGCATCGCAACGGACGCACAGCCCGGATGCACGCGGAAGGAACGGCGTATCTGCTCATGCAACCCAACGAGTCGCTGCCGGGGTACTTACCGGAAGCTCCGCTGCTGCTCGAATTGCTCGAAGATTCGCCTTTGCCGGAGCCTTCTCCCTGGATTACGCTTTATATTAGTGGCGGTAAAAAAGATAAACTCAGTAGAATGGATATTGTCGGCTTTTTATCCAAAAAAGGCGATTTGCAGAAAGACGATGTGGGGAAAATAGAGGTGCTGGATTTTATGTCTTTTGTAGCGGTCAAGAAAACTGTGGTAGAGCGTTTATTAATGGCGGTGCAAGCGGAGAAAATGAAGGGAAAGAAGTACCGGGTGGTGGTGACAGGGTGAAAATGCTTTAACCATAGATCACAATGCCACTTTTTTTATCATATCTTTTTTGAGCCGATTCAAAGTACTACGATAAACGCTGATTTTACTTTTTAATTCCAGGGCGTAATCTTCAAAACCCGTTTCGTCAAAACCAGAACCTTCAAACGGTAAATACTTCGCTGGAACGTCGCTGGTAGCAACAAGTACGACTTGGCTTGATGTCATATTTGGCTCTAAATCAATAAAATATACAAACGTATTATGCCGAATAATATCGAGCAGTGTGTTTTTATGTTTGAAAAAATCACTCAAATCTCGCTCCGTCACTTTGAAAATCATCCAACGGTGGACTGTATCATTTTGGTCACTCCATTTATAGAAATACTGGTTAGATGGATTCTCTTCGTCCACAAAATGCGATAGCAGTGGACCTTCATGGTACAGAAGGTCGCCCATTTTCAACGGCTTGAAATCAAGGTCGGAAAGTTGTATGCCATCGAGTTTTTCCATTTTAAAGTGCGGCTACAATTTGAAATCTGTCTTCAAATATACGGTTTCGGATGAATGAAAGGTGAAGTGAGCTTTGTTGTTAAATACATCTACCACCCCATCGGCAAGAATTAGTATTCCTTCTTAAAAGATTATAAATCAGCACTACAGGTGCTTTTTAAGTTCCTTAACAAATTGACTCCAAAGGCTTTTTGCATCCGAGAAGTTTGTAATAATCAAAGTAAGTGTCAAATTTAGATTGGTCTTCGCTTCTTTCAAAGATTCAAACATCTCAGGAAGCCTTTCAAATGTTGAAAGCATTTGCTTTATCCCGTCCAAACCAATATCAAATGCTTTTATTAAATTTTCGATGTCTTGAATCGCTAAATTCATGTCTTCCAATATAGATTTACCTTGCAATTTATAATTTTGAAGAAGAACATAGCGGTAGGCAATAATGCTATCTGCATTTATCTCAGAGAATATTTGAGTCTCATTAAAAAGTCTAGTTGAGTTGATATTAATTAAAGAAGCAAGACCATCTATTACTGCTTCAACCTCAAGGTCGCCTTTTCCAAGATTTTGACTAACTAGTTCAAAAAATTTAGAATTTCTCTCCGTCAAATACTTGTTTAAATCAGAAAGGTATTGGTTTTTATAATTGATTGAATCTGTTAGGTATTTAATTTTTACAATATTGTCAATATATGCGAATGGGTCATGATTGGATAATACTAGATCTTGTTTCCAAAACCCTCCTTTTGACTTAAAAGAATATATTATTTTTTTTAATTGATTTTTAGATTTAAAAGTCATAACTTGAAACTTGGGTATCACAAGTTTCCAACCTTTTGAAGTCTTTTCAACAGTTGATTTGTTAACTTCTTGCCAGTAAATATACTCATTATCTGGATTATATAATACTAAAATGATAGGCAAGCCAAGGTTTATCCAATAGTAATAGTGTACTCCTGAAATATAATAGATTAAGTTTTTACCATTGTCATAATAATTACCTTTGCCACTTTTCACTTGAACTGCTAAGAATTTCCCAGACGGCTCTCCTGAAATACTTTCCTCTACAAGGACATCTATACCTACATCAACAGCAAGTTGTCCTCTAAAGACCCATTCAAAGTCTTTTATCATTACTTTTTCTAAAGCATTAATACCTTCTCTTTCTAATGGATCGTATCTGGGCATTATTTTCATATCAATATTAGTATATGACAGCGTAATTAGGTAGTCTGCCGTGACAAACTATCCAATTACAGCAAATTGAATTAAAGACATTACCTTTTCTACGTATTTCTACAAATGTATACACTCTCCATAAGCCGCAGCTGCCGCTTCCATCACCGCTTCGCTCATCGTCGGGTGCGGATGGATGGACTTGATGATCTCGTGGCCAGTCGTCTCTAATTTGCGGGCCACCACTATTTCGGCGATGATTTCGGTTACGTTCGCGCCGATCATGTGCGCACCCAGAAACTCGCCGTATTTTTTGTCAAAAATGACTTTTACGAAACCTTCGGGCGCACCCGCCGCCTTGGCTTTGCCGGAGGCCGTGAAGGGAAATTTGCCGACCAGTACTTCGTAACCCGCTTCTTTAGCGGCCTGCTCGGTGTAGCCGACCGAAGCGATTTCTGGCGAACAATAAGTGCAGCCGGGCACGTTGTTGTAGTCAATTGCTTCCGGGTGATGTCCCGCGATGGCCTCCACGCAGGTGATGCCTTCGGCACTCGCCAAGTGGGCCAGAGCCTGGGTGTTGAGTACGTCGCCAATAGCATAAATGCCCGGCACATTCGTACGATAAAACTCGTCCACTTTGATGAAGCCACGCTCAACAGTCACACCAACTACTTCTAAACCAACGTTTTCGGTGTTAGGTGTCACGCCAGCGGCACTCAGCACCACGTCACAAACAATGGTTTCGGTCTTGCCATCCTTGCGGTTTTTCATGTTTACTTTTATCTCACTGCCACTCGTATCCACTGTTTCCACAGCCCAGCCGCCATAGACTTTGATGCCTTTTTTGGTGTACAATTTAGTCAGTTCCTTGGAAATATCGGGGTCTTCGCGCGGCACCAAACCTTGTTCCAAAAACTCTACGATACTCACTTGCGTGCCTAAGGTGTGGTAGAAATAACCGAACTCCACCCCGATAGCACCCGCGCCTACGACGACCATCCGTTTGGGTTGGCCTTCCAGACTCATGGCTTTGCGGTATTCAATTACTTTTTTGCCATCTATTTTGAGGTTGGGCAGTTCTTTAGCACGTCCGCCGGTGGCGACGATGATGTGTTTAGCGGTGTAGTCGGTGGCTTTGCCAGCGGCATCGGTCACGACAACTTTTGGGCCAGCAGCGAGTTTGGCTTCGCCCATAATCACTGTGATTTTGTTCTTTTTCATCAGGAACTGCACGCCCTTGCTCATGGCATCGGCCACGCCCCGACTGCGCTTGATCACAGCCCCAAAGTCTGCGCTGCTTTCCCCGATCTTGATGCCATAATCTGCCGCATGATGCAGATATTCAAACACTTGTGCACTTTTCAACAGGGCTTTGGTGGGAATGCAACCCCAATTCAGGCAAATGCCGCCGAGGCTTTCGCGCTCAATGATGGCTACGTTCATGCCTAATTGGGAAGCGCGGATGGCCGCTACGTAGCCGCCTGGGCCGGAACCGATGACTATCAAATCAAAATTCATGCTATGGTCGAGTATTTGAAATATGAGGATTCGAGTATCTGACTAAAACACACATACTAATTGCATGTTTGATCAAAGTCGCGCAAAGGTAATTTTCCCGTCCAACCTGACTGACTGATTTGGAGGGATTATTTACACATGCTCATTCGTGCAGCACCGTCATTTTTCGCGGTACAGATTGCCCATTATTAGTCAACAAAAAATACGTGTATACGCCGTTTGGCCATGGCTGCGTATTGATTTGTATTTGTTTTTCCGTAGATAAAGACAGGGGCTGTTCCAGCATTTTTTCACCTAAAACATTAAAAATCAGTAATTTAGTCTGGTCATCAATTTGCTTGTCATTATCCCATTGAATGATAGTCAGGTCGTTGGCTGGATTGGGCTGGTTTTGCCGCAGGCGAAAATCACCGATTGGCAGCACGACTTGCGTGCCGACGAGGGAATCCTGATACACCACGCGCAGGTCATCAAAATAGAAACCATCGTATTGTATTTGTGCATTGGACGACAGCAGAAAAATCGGGTAAAACGAAAGCCCGGTGAAAGCGGAAAGGTCCATGCACTCTTCCACCCAGTCTGTCTGGAAACCCTCAAATACCGGCTGCCCCTCGTCCTGCGGATACACGCCCGTTTGGGTATAACGACCACACAATACGGCATAAGAATTGTCGGAGCCGATGCCTTGCACTTCTACATAGTCAGCGTTTTCTTCCAATTCCCAACGTGCCCAAAAACATAATTTCGGCTGCAAAGCATAAGCTGGAATCGGAATAAACGTGGTGCCAGTAAGCTGAGAAATCGTGTTGGGCAAATAATTGCCGAGGGGGGAATCGGTGATGCTGCTCGGCGCAGATACGAAGGACGTGGTGGTGGTGCCCCAATCCCCAATCCAGTTATTCAGCGTGTTGGCGGAATCGCTGAAAACTGTCGCAATCTGACCACCGACCACTCGGCGCAGCGTGTCCGTATGGGTATAATATCCGTTAAAAAGTTGCAATAAAAGCAGCACTTCATCGCCGGGCTGCACCGTAGTGGGTAATTCCAGATCGTAGTTGAAATCGGCACTCTCAAACTGCACCAGGTTAAAACTCTGCGTAAAAGCCGGAGAAATAATATTGCTCGTTACTGGAACGACTGTCACCGTGAATGGGCCGGGTTCAAGACCGTAGCGGGTGAGCCGAAAAGACAAAACGTTGCCGGATGAATTCACGGTGTTAGCCGGAGTACGTTCGGTTATTTCGCCAAAACGACCAGCCGTGAGGGCGGTAGCCAGGTTTTGCCAGAGGTTTTGGCGGTTTAGGCCGTCTATTTCGCCGGGTTGGGGCCAAAATCCTGTTTTACCGACCTCTGGGGTAAACGCCAATGTACCACTGGAAGCGTACATCCAATCGTCGGAGTTGCCATTTACTGGATAGCCCACCGTTTGGGTGGTAGTACCAGTTTTATAATGATTTTCACGGGTGTACAATCGGGCAAGTTTTATGAATGTGGAGTCAGCAGGTGTATCATTATAATCCCAGGGATAAATTAGTAAGTTGCTGTATGTGTGATAGTTCTGGGCTATTACGAACTGGTGTGCCAACCCGAAATCGCGTATCATGCGGGTTTCCGGTTCCGAAAAAGGACTGGGGCCACGATAGGTGTCATTACTGGTTATTGGGGAAGAGCCTGAGTCGTTATACGCCCATTCGTAGCCATAGTTGCGATTGAGGTCTATGCCGAAAGTGCCATCTCCATTATTGCGACGGTTTTTACGCCAGTAGCCTCCCCCATGTGGATTAGTCGTTTCATTATAAATATACCCATCAGGATTGACGCAAGGAATGAAGTACAGTTCTTCCTGATCCACGATGTATTTCACCGCTGGGTTGGTAGCGTAATTTTCCAGCAAATACCACATATAAAACAGCATTTGCGACATACTGTTCGGCTCGCGGGCATGGTGCAGGCCCGTGTACAGCACCTGCGGTTCGGCTTCATCTATGTCGGCATTATCCGATATTTTGACATACCATTGTGGCCGTCCTTCGTGGGTTAAAATGGTGTCGCTCACCACTTTACGCACCGTGATGAGGTTGGGATATTTAGCGTGCATACTATCCAGCACGGCCAGCATTTCTGCGTAGGTCTGGTAACCACCCATGCTGCCGTAGGTATAATTGGCGGGCGTCGGGTACGATGGCGCGGGGGAGCTGCAACTACCATCTCGGTCGGTCACCGGGCTGGGGTGTTGCCTCTTTTCGAGGTAGTCCTGCTGCAGGTCGGCAATTTGTATTTTGGTGGAAAAGCCCGCTTGTTTTACGGCGAGTAGTTCGGTGGTGGAAAGAACGGTCGTGAAGGTATGGTTTTGGGGTAGCCATTGACCGTGGTCGGTTTCGATGCCCAATAGTGCTAAATCACGCATGGTTTTACCAGCCAGGTCTATTTGAACTTCGCTGTAATGCTCGGAGGTTTGGGCGAAGAGGAGGCGACCATACCAGCCGAGGAGGAGCAGCAGGATTAGTTTTTTCATGGAGGATGATTTGGGAGCAAAGGTAAGGGCTGGGCGGGGTAGGCGCAGGCTAAATTTCGGGACACAATAGGGTAGATTTTAACAGAGAAACACCGCTCCCGGAAATTAATCCCGGAGCGGTGTTTAAGAGGCTGTTTGAATTATTTTTATTGGGTCAACAAGGCACCTTTTGCGGCTATGCTACGGCTATTTTTAAAGACGTAGAAAGGGTTATGCCTTTAAGAGTGAGTCTTGCCT
>CBDFMU010000006.1:0-53536 GCA_965249785.1 Saprospiraceae bacterium
GCAGACAATGGAGCGATGTCCAAACACCTCGTCTTTGCCAAGAAAATAAATGACCTGTTCCGCTCCTTCATTATTGATAATGAAGACTTTAACCCGACCTTTCCGAATAATATACAACGACCGGGGAGAACTGCCTTCACTGTAAATCAGCGTCTTTTTTGGAAAAGTTTGTGCGTAGGCCAATGACTGCAATTCGTCCCATACCTCCGGCGGCAGGGTCTCCCAAAACGGCGGAGGTTTGAAGAAATATTTGCGGAGTTCGGTTTGTTTTTGTTCGTCGGTCATCTTCCTGTTTTTGCGTCGAAACCAGCGTGAAGGTAGCCATCGGGTGCTATTGTTTTTTTGAATTACGTTTATCAGGCAATTGTTTCCCCAATAATGATCCTGTCTCCAAAGATGTCTGGAAGGCCGCATTTTGCGAAAGTACCCTTGAAACCGCGTTTAAACCTGATGACCGTCAGGTTTTAGCACCGTGCGTAGTCCGACCTTTGTGGTGTTCTTTCACATTAATTAATAAGATATACCGCACATGAAGATACTACCTATTTCGCATATTCTTGTTCCAATCGACTTTTCCACGGCTTCACTTAATGCTATGGATACTGCCGTGGCGATGGCCAAACAACAGGGCGCAAAATTGACTTTGTTGCACGTGGTCAATGAAAGTTTACTATCCTACCATCATGAAGTCCTGCCCATTCATGCTACTGTCCCGATGATTGAGACGATGTACGCCGATGCACAGGAAATGCTGGGGCAACTTACCGCACAATTGACGGATGAACACGGCATTGAGGTAGCGGGAGAAATCGTTCAGGGTGCCATTCCGGCGGAAATTTGCAAATTCGCAGAAAAGTACGAGGCCGAAATGATCGTCATGGGTACGCACGGTACCTCCGGGTTTCGGGAATTTTTCCTGGGCACTAACACTTATGTGGTCATTCGGTACGCGTCGTGCCCTGTGCTGACCGTGCCGCCCACCGGAAAATGGACTTCTTTCTCCAAAATTCTGTTTCCCGTACGCGACATGCCGGGTGCGTTGGAGAAATACGATTTTCTGCGCAAAATCATCCGCAATAATCCAGACAAAACCGTGCTTTATGTACTCGGTCTGCCTGGCACCAACCGGCCTTCCTCCGAAAACTGGGTGGAAGAAAGCATTATCGCCCTGAACAGTCGGTTGCACGACGATGGGGTGGAATGTGTCACCCAATTGCTGAAACCCACGAAAAGGGTGGCGGAGGAAGTCCTCCATACTGCCAACGTCCGGCAGACCGACCTCATCGCTATCACCGCTACGCTGGATCAGGGCATCCGCGATTTTTTCGTCGGCCCCTACACCCAACAGATCGTACACCACGCTAAAGTGCCGGTGCTCAGCATCCGTCCCACCCTACGCGCCGATCGGGAAGAGGATTTAACGCAAGCGATGCGGGCCGATTATAATATGCGGTTGCCCGATATACGGCTTCCCTATGCAGCCTTGTAAGTGTTTATCTTTTACATCATTTTTAAGTAAGGAGACAGGAAAAAGGAGACATTCATAATCACCCTTTTGTGCTGTCTCTTAGACAAAATTTTGATTATCAGCAATTTACACTTGCCTCCTGTCTCCTTAACCCTGTACACCTACTTGTTAATCAATCATTTAAAAATTATGAAAATTTAAATATCAATAATTTTGTCTCTTTTGTTTCTGTTCACCACTAGTCTGGTAAGTGGACAGGATATTTATGTCAAAACCGATGATGCTCCAATGTCGCTCGGCACCCGCCCGGCTTTTGCACTACGCTTTCCCGATACTAAAACCAAACGGGTAGAAAAAATGTGGGAAGACTACGTGAAAAGCCGCTATGACGGAAAACTAAAATGCAACAAAAAAACGGATGAACACTATGCCAAAGGGCTTTCTGCCAATGCGGTATATTTCCAGCCGTTCGATCTCTATACCAAAATAGAAAAGGATGGCGACGATGTGGTGATGCAAAACTGGTTCGATCTCGGTTCGTCATTTCTGAATGAGCGCGACCATCCCACCAATGCCGAGGAGGTAAAGAGAATGTTGCAAAATTTCTATCTGGATGTACGTCGCGCACAAGTGACCGACAATTCCGATGAATTGACCGACCAACTGAAAGATGCCAGAAAAGAGCTGAGTAAACTGGAAAAAAAGCAGGAAGATTTACGCAAGGACATCAAGGACTATCAGGAAAAAATCCGGGATGCCGAAAGGGACTTTGTGGACAATGAAAAGGAGCAGGTAGAGGCCCGGGCGAAGGTGGAAGCCCGCCAGAGATCATTGGATGATGTACAAACCCGACTGCGCCAAGTGGACCAGCCTAACAATTAGGAAACCAGGAAAAGCCCCTACCTTGTCCGCTTCCCGAAGCCAGTATTTGCTTCTTGACCCACCTGCTATGACCGCTGCTGCCCATCCCAAAAAACTCAACGAACTGCGCGCTACTGCCATTTGCGGCAACGACATCAGTTCTTCCTGTCTGTACGTATCGGCCCTGACCATCCTCTATGCCGGACAATTTGCCTGGATTTCCCTGCTTTTAGTCGCCGTGGTGCTGTATTTCTACCGCCGCATCTACGGAGAGGTGGTGGGTGCCTTGCCGCTCAATGGCGGGGCCTACAATGCCCTGCTGAATACCACGTCCAAGCAAATGGCCTCGGCGGCGGCCTGCCTCACAATCCTGTCGTATATGGCCACGGCGGTCATCTCGGCCAACGAGGCGATGCATTACCTGCACAACATGGTGTCGGTGCTGCCAATTGAGGTCGCCACCATTGTGCTGCTCGCCATATTCATGGCCCTGGCCCTGATTGGCATCGGGGAGTCGGCCATCGTAGCGGTGGTTATTTTCATTACCCATCTGGCTGCTCTGACGCTGCTGGTATTGGTAGGTGGTTGGTTTTTGATGTACCACGGTACAGCCACTTTTGCCGCCAACTGGCGGCAACCAATATTAGCGGGCGATTTTACCACGGCGTTGTTTCTCGGTTTTTCGGCGGCCATGCTGGGCATTTCCGGTTTTGAGAGTTCCGCCAATTTCGTGGAAGAACAGGAGGCGGGCGTGTTTCGCAAAACGCTGCGCAATATGTGGGCAGTGGTCAGTTTTTTCAATCCAGTCATTGCCCTGCTGGCCCTGTGCATCATACCGCTGGCGCAGGTGGGCGAACACCGGGAATCTTTTCTGGCCTTTCTGGGGGCTACCGCCGGGGGCAGTTGGCTGGGCTGGCTGATCTCCGTGGATGCCGTGCTGGTACTCAGTGGAGCCGTACTCACCTCTTTTGTCGGCGTCACTGGTCTGGTGGAGCGCATCACGCTGGACCGGGTGTTGCCCAATTACTTTCTGGCCAAAAACCGGCGCGGAGCCAATTATCGCATCATCATCGGCTTTTTCATTCTGTGCGTGACGGTGCTGTTTGCCACGAGAGGCGATCTGGTGGCTTTGGCGGGCGTTTATACGTTTTCGTTTCTGGCGGTCATGGCCTTGTTTGGATTGGGCAATTTGCTGTTAAAAATCAAACGGGCCAAGTTGCCGCGTCCGGTGCGGGCGCATCCAGTGATCGTGCTGCTGGCCATTGCGCTGGTAGCGGCGGCTTTTTGGGGCAATGCCAAAATCAACCCCGATTCGCTATTCGTGTTTTTTCAATATTTAACGCCTGCTTTGGGCTTCATTTTCCTGATGCTCAATCGGGGCCAAATCGTGCGGATACTGCTCTATTCGCTTGATTATCTATATCGTCCGGTGCGCCATTTTGTGTTGATCAGCAGTCTTTATTTGAAAAAAATGCTGGACAAAATCAACGCACAGGAGTTTGTCTTTTTCACCAAAGGCGACAATGTGGCGGTGCTGAATCGGGTACTCCAATACGTAGAAAACAACGAGAAAACTGGCAATCTGAAAATTGTGACGGTGATGCAGCCGGGTCAGGCCTGCAATGAACCTTTGCGCCACGACCTCGAAGTGCTGGACCGCGCTTACCCGGAAGTCAGGATTCAATACCTCGAAATTGAAGGGCAGTTTGGCCCGGAACTCATCGAAGAATTGTCCCAAAAATGGGGCATTGCCAAAAACTTTATGTTCATCGGTTCGCCGGGCGATCGGTTTCCCTATCGGGTATCGGAACTGGGCGGTGTGCGGTTGATTATCTGATTTTGCCACTTTGGAGGGTCAAAACCCGGTAAGAATGGCCAAAACCTGATGTCGGTCAGGTTTAACGTCTGCTCCAATCCCGACCTTTGTAGCATTAGTTCAAGTAGCACCTGCCGCTGCCAAAGCCGTGGCAGGGTAATTGAACGTTTTCAGTTTAAAATCAAGATTTATGGATTTAGTAAAAATACGCCCGCTTCGTATGACTGATTATGATGGGCTGAAAGCCTGCATGATTCGCGCCTACGCCCAAATGCCGGATGCTTTCTGGAAAGAACACCAAATCAACCGATTGTTGACCATTTTCCCGGACGGGCAATTGGTGATAACGCTCAACGATGAGATCGTTGGTTGTGCCCTTTCGATCGTCGTTCGTTACGACCGTTTTGGGGATAACCACACGTATCGGCAGATTACGGGCAATTTCTCCTTTGCTACGCACGACCCGGCTGGCGATACGCTTTACGGGATTGATGTATTCGTGGATCCCGAATTCCGGGGCCGCCGCCTTGGTCGTCGCCTGTATGATGCCCGCAAGGAATTGTGCGAACGACTCAACCTTTCCGGCATCGTATTCGGAGGACGCATTCCTAATTACCATGAGCATGCGGACACACTGTCGCCCCGGGCTTATATTGAAAAGGTGAAAAACAAGGAACTCCATGATCCTACGCTTAACTTTCAGTTATCCAACGACTTTCACGTGCGAAAGGTGCTGCGCGGATATTTACTGGGTGATGAGGAATCCAAAGAATTTGCTACCCTGCTTCGTTGGGACAACATCTATTATACGCCCGTCAAACCCAAGTCAGAAATCCCCGATAAATCAGTCGTACGCCTGGGTCTGGTCCAGTGGCAAATGCGTCTGTACCGTACCGTGGAAGAACTCTTTGAACAAATGGAGTATTTTGTGGATGCCGTCTCCGCCTATCGCAGCGATTTTGCCCTGTTCCCCGAGTTCTTCAATGCGCCGCTCATGGCCCTGCACAATGAACTTCCAGAGGGAGAGGCTATCCGGACTTTGGCGGAATACACGGAGCGCATCCGGGACAAATTTGCCGAACTTGCCCTGGGGTACAACATCAACATTATCAGTGGCAGTATGCCCCTGTTGCGCGACGGCCATCTGTACAACATCGGTTATCTATGCCGCCGCGACGGCAGTATAGAGCAGTATGAAAAAATACACGTGACGCCCGATGAGGTCAAATGCTGGGGCCTGAAAGGGGGCAATATGTTAAATACGTTTGATACGGATTGTGGAAAAATCGGCATCCTGATCTGCTACGATGTGGAATTCCCGGAATTGTCGCGCCTGCTGGCCCAAGACGGCATGAATATTCTCTTTGTGCCTTTCCTGACCGACACGCAGAACGCTTTTGCACGGGTGCAACTCTGTGCGCGGGCGCGGGCCATAGAAAACGAGTGTTTCGTGGCCATCGCGGGCAGCGTCGGTAACTTACCGAAGGTACACAACATGGATATTCAGTATGCCCAAAGTGCTGTGTTTACTCCCTGCGATTTCGCCTTTCCGGTCAATGGCATTAAAGCCGAAGCCACCCCGAATACGGAGATGCTGGTAATTGCCGATGTAGATCTGGAATTGTTGCACGACTTGCGGCATTCCGGTAGCGTACGCAATTTGAAAGACCGCCGAACAGACTTATACCAACTCGATTTCAAAGGAGAAAAAACCCGGCGCGAAGAAGCAAAGCGTATCAAAGTGGTTTTTGAAGATAGCATGACGTAATTTTAATAAGAACGTCTGTGATATAGTAAAAGTTGAGGGGTTGAGAATGTTGAGAAGGGTTGAGATATTCGCAGTGAATAATTTGCATTCGACTGCTGTTCAAAAACATCCTGCGTTGATTATAATCTGATGTTACGCACAATCTACAAAGCGACGTTTGCGAAACCTTTTAGGTTTCGTAAACGTAATTCGTGCGTAACACCAGTTACGTCAATTATTTTAAACTAAAACTAAGGTAAAGTGCTGATTACTAATAACCAATTTACTAATAATCAATAACCACCTATAAGATGGAAGGCATGAATAATATGGGTAGTAAAAACTACCAAAAATTCTCTATAATGCTGCTGGTATCCTGCTGCATCATGTACGCGGTAATGTTTCTAAATGTCGATCAGCCGGATCATATTTTCCTGAGTATTACCAAGTTTTATATGTCCCTGCTCATGGTGTCGCCAATGGCTATACTGATGTTGGTCATGATGCAAAAGATGTACACCAATAAAAAGTGGAATGCGATCATTCTGGCATCCAGTATTACTGTATTCGTATTGGCACTGACTTTTCTTAGAACCCAAACCTTTATACAGGACAGGCAATACATGAGAGCGATGATTCCACACCACTCGTCGGCTATTCTGACCAGTAAAAATGCCGATCTCCGTGACCCGGAAGTAAAAAAACTATCCGAAGATATTATACAATCGCAGGAAAAAGAGATTGAGCAGATGAAAATGATTTTAAAAAGAATGGAGGAATAGTAAGCATCATTGGGCAAAGACAACTTTTACCTTTTTTTGTAACTGCGCTTGTAGCCAATTCTGGATTTGTTGTTTCTCCTTCCGGCTTGGGAGTGTTGAAAATTGCAAATAAACCAGATGATTTTCAGTAGAGTCCTTATTCGTCTGTTCAGACGAACGCAGTTCCGTATAAGCAAGGTGACGCAGTTGCGGATATAGCGCCTTCGCCTCTTTGATTAGTTGGCCAGTATTTACTTCTATTGTCTGCAAACTATCTACGCTGGTTTTCAGGGCAGATAGTTCGTATTCCTTATCGGCCAGGGCCTGCTTCAAGGGATTGGTTTGGTCTGGCTGGTTGGTTTCATTCAAATATTCAAAGCCCTGCCGTACAGTCACCGTAGCATCCGCAAGTCCATAATAGGCCGATCTGCTTTTTAGTTGCTCGATTTCCGGGTCGGATATTTTCTTTCCGCCATAAGTAAGGGTGATGGACTTTTGTCGGGCATCAATGGATTTTTCTAGTAAATAATCATTCGTGAACTGGGCTTCGTCCTGGATAAAACGAATAGCATTCTGTCTGAATTTTTCCTGCTCTACAATATCATAGCCCAGATACAGACTCGGCAACAGCGTCAGAATAACCACTACCCAGGCGAGTCGTTTTGCCCTGATTTCCATCTCGTGATCCCGCAATTTCTTCAAAGGGAATTGCATTAGTCGCACACCAACCAGGGTGGCCAGAGCGATGAATACCGTATTGATGAGAAACAGGTAAAACGCGCCGAAAAAATACGTCATCTGGAAGGTCGCCAGGCCGTAACCGGCGGTACAGAGGGGTGGCATGAGTGCTGTGGCGATGGCTACACCCGGTATCACATTGCCCCGATGTTTGCAGGAGACGGCAATGATACCGGCCAGCCCGCCAAAAAAGGCGATCAGTACGTCGTAGATATTCGGCGAGGTGCGGGCCAGTATTTCCGAGTGCGCGGCATTGAGCGGGGTAATGGCAAAATAAATCGTTGAGGTAGTCAAACTTATGCCCGCAGCAAAAAGATAATTTAACAAAGATTTGCGCAGCAAGGCCAGATCGTTGACACCCATGCCTAAACCCATGCCCATGATCGGTCCCATCAACGGCGAGATAAGCATGGCACCGATGATGACGGCCGTAGAGTTCACATTTAGACCGAGGGAGGCGACGAAAATAGCAAAAATCAATATCCAGAGATTGGCACCGCGCGAGGTCACATCTCTTTCCATGTTTTTCACCACTACCTGCGGATCTTCCTTTTCTTCGTGAAGATGGAAATGTTCGAGAAATTTGTTCATTGCATTAACAAGTAGTGAGTAAGTAGGCCAGCAAAGTACCCTATTCCTGCATACAGACTGAATTTTTTCAGAGCCGGATCAATCTTCTATAAAAAATCATCTACCTATTAGCTGCTCAGCACTGCATCCACCATTGAGTTCGTATATTTTCTGGACTTTGTGAAAAAGGTTGGCCCCAAACCGCTCGGTGATCCCGGTAAATCATAGCCCCCAGCATCAGGATAAGGCCCGTGGCCAGGATGACAAAAAACAAGACACCTTCATCAAAATCTTCGATGCGCTGCCAGGCTGGTTTCCTCCCTGTATTATCTGCAACCGTGGAAAGCCTGATATCCGTCAGGTTTTGCCAGATACCTGACCACGAACTTTGAGCCATTACACTATTTCGACTTCGGAATAGAATGTCCCTTTAAACATTAAAATAAATTTATATGGATAATATAATTTATGAGACCGTCCGCTTCACCGGAAGCGAGCACCTCGAACTGTTTGCCCGCAAAAAGATGAATATTATTTTCAGCAAAATCGCCAACGTCCAACGCGCCGAGGTGACGCTCTACGAAGGAGCCAGTGGCAATCTGGAAAACCAGTTCTGCGAAATCCAGTTAACCGTACCCGGCAACACGATTTTCGTGAAAAAGAATGCCGCCGCTTATGAGCAAGCCATTCGACTGGCAGTAGCAGCAGTACAAAAAATCATCCGGCGGCGAAAAGAACAGGAATAATCACGGAAATTGCGCCCCATGGATACTTTTCAACTCGTCACCCTGCTCATCGTGCTATGCGCCGCGCTGGCGTATATCAATCACCGCTTCATCGGCTTGCCCAATGTCATCGGTTTGCTGGTGTTATCACTGGGGTTGTCCACCGTTGTGTGGGTCAGCAACCATATTTTCCATCTACAACTGGCTGCTGCGCTGGAAAAAGTGATCATGCAACTTGATTTCACCAAGGTGCTGCTGGAAGTGATGTTGAGTTTCATGCTCTTTGCCGGGTCTTTCCATTCGGATACGGAAGCCATTCGCCGGGAGGCTAAATCCATCGGCATCATGGCCGTGCTGGGTACCGTCTTAAAAACGGTGGTCGTGGCCGGGCTGCTTTTTGGCACCTCCCGATGGCTGGGTATGCCCATCGAATGGATTTATTGCCTGCTGTTCGGTGCTTTGATCGCTCCTACCGATCCTATTGCCGTACTGGGTATCCTGAACCGCACCAAAGTGCCGGAACGTATCAAGACCAATATCATCGGGGAATCGCTGTTCAACGACGGGGTAGGGATCGTGATATTTCTGACGATTCTTGAAATTGTGGAACAAGGCATGGATTCATTTACAATAGGTGGTATGCTGCTGCTTTTTGCACAGGAGGCGGTAGGGGGCATCCTGTTTGGTGCGGCACTGGGTTACGGCGCGTTTTTGCTGCTCCGGTCCATTGATGATTATGAAACCGAAGTTCTTATTACGCTGGCCGTGGTGATGGGTGGCTATCTTTTGGCCAGCCATCTGCACGTCTCCGGGCCATTGGCGATGGTCGTGGCTGGCCTGATTACCGGGGCCAAAAAATCCCGGCAGGAAGCCATGAGCGACACTACGGAACGATATATGGACCATTTTTGGGAGTTGCTGGATATGGGCTTAAATGCCATTTTGTTCCTTTTGATTGGTTTGCGCCTCGTTGGACTGGTATTTAGTGGTCAATTATTGTTGTTGGGCGTCGTTGGCATCCTCATCATGTTGCTGGCACGTTTTGTTACCATTCGGCTATTGTCTACGCTTTTCAGCAAAATCATCGCCACCACCCGCCGCGAACAAAACATCGTGATATGGAGCGGGCTGAAAGGCGGGCTTTCGCTGGCTATGGCCCTGTCTATTCCCAATCTGCCGGTGAAAGAGCCGATTGTTTTTATCACTTACTCTATCGTGCTGTTTTCCATTATTGTGCAGGGCCTGACCATCGAATGGGTAGCCCGGCGGAACACGAGCGATTGATCATCCAAAAAGAGTCATGACTGATGTGCCCATATACTCTGATAGCACCGTGCCCGGAAAATCCTGCTTGCCTGTGTCCTTCCACTAAGGAGAGTGTTCAGAAAAGTGTCGCACACCTGGAACTTGCCCGTTAGGAATCAATTCTCTATCAGAGGTGTGCCACACATAAGTGAACACTATCAAAAAATTTCATTGCCAAATAAGATTAAAAAAACCATTAAAGGCCGTATTGTGCTTGCAAATAAAAAAAGAGCCACAAATTTTCATTTGTAACTCCTTCATAATCAAGAGCGGAAAACGAGACTCGAACTCGCGACCCTCAGCTTGGGAAGCTAATGCTCTACCGACTGAGCTACTTCCGCATTGTGCTATGAACCAATGAATTGTACCGCTTTCAACAATTTTTGAAGAGGTATTCTTCTTTTAGCAGGGCAAAAATAGGGTAATTTCTGGAGGATTAATAGTATAAGGAGAGCATTTTTTTGTCGACATACTCACTTGTCCTTCTTTCCAGCAGACTCGTTTGTCAAGTAAATTTCCATAAATATTACGAAATTTATATATAAAACGGAATTTAAAATGCCTCCTGCCCGACAAAAATATAAACTCATTTCATTGTCACAACTTATCTTGGCGGCGGCTATTGGTATAAATGGCACAGGATTTGAAACAGGCGGGCTGATGCGCCACAAAACGCATCGTTCTCATCACCCTGTTTTACCCGATTCGATTTCATAATGAAGTCTCATAATCCATCAATTTTTTAATCTCATGAATGCTCCGCAATTGTACCTTCCAACTACTGGCCCAACATTGGCCGAAGAACAGGTAGAACTGTTCCAGAACTCCCCAAATCCATTCATCGAAATGACCCAGTTGCGCTTCCGGCTCTCCGGGGCCACTGAAGTGGTCTTCCGTTTGTTCGATGCTACTGGCCAGGAAGTGGTCACCAAAACGGGTAATTATGCCCCTGGTGAACATCATCTGGTGCTGCATCGCGCCGACTTGCAGGAAGCTGGTATGCACACCTGTCGTCTGGAAACGTTATTCGGCACCGTCAGCCGTAAATTAATGATGTACTAAAAAATGTAGGAAGGAGAAGAAAGAATGGAGGTCAACAATCTCCGCAAGCCGTCCGCGACCAATCGCGAACGGCTTTTTGCTGTCATTTTTTGGCATTTTTCAAGTACAAAAAATCACTTTCCAAATTTAATTCCGTAAAGCCATCCCAAACGCCCCCATTTCCCCATTTTTTTCGGAAATTTTTTTTCGTCAATTTCCTAAAACGAAATTCGCTTCGTACTTTTGCGGTCGATTTGAAAAAAGACTTCCCGACCGTGGCCATGATAGCCTTTCAGAAATATTGTTTCCTATTGATATTCAGTCTGTTGAGTGTAGTGGCTGTTGCCCAGCAGGGCAGCGAACATCCCACTGAACATCCTTCTAGTACCACTTCCGGCGAAAGCGGCCCCTGCGGTGCGCCGCACGAAGAGGAAGAAGGCGAGTTCAATGCTGGCGACAACGCCGTGCATCACATCTCCAACGCCAACGCCTTTCACATCATTGGCGATACGTACTTTCATCTTCCAGTCATCTTATATGCGCCCGGCCACGGCTGGACGACTACTTCTACCGCTGCTTTTCATGCCCACCACCACGGCAATGGCACGGTAGCTAAGGATGGCTATGTGTTGGTACACGGTAATATTATGCGCATTCAGGATACCTCTTTTCCGAAAGGAGAGGTGGCGCTGCAAGGAGAGCCGACCACAGAAGCAATAACAGATGCCAAAGGCAAGGAAAAAGAGATTTTTCATGTCGGGGCCAACGGTATCTGCTATACGCTTGATGAAAAGACCACTTTCGATGGTGGCTTGATGGGCGGTGGTATTACAAGTTTTTACGATTATAGTATCACGAGCAACGTGTTTACCATGCTGCTGACTACGTTATTGCTTTTCCTATTGTTTCGTGCTGCTGCCAATGCGGCTACACGTCGGCAAGGACAGGCACCACGCGGACTGCAGAATTTCCTGGAGCCACTCATTACCTTTATTCGCGACGAAGTTGCCAAGCCAAATATCGGCCCGAAGTACGAAAAGTATATGCCGTATTTGTTGTCGGCGTTCTTCTTCATTCTCGGCCTCAATCTGATTGGTCAAATCCCGATTTTTCCGGGCAGTGCCAACGTGACGGGCAACATTTCAGTGACGTTGGTGCTGGCAGTCATCACTTTTTTGATCACTAACCTGAGCGGCAAAAAACATTATTGGGAGCACATCGTCTGGATGCCAGGGGTACCGGCTATCCTCAAGATACTGCTGATCACACCCATTGAGATATTGAGTATTTTTCTCAAGCCGATCACCCTGCTGTTGCGACTTTTCGCCAATATTGCGGCGGGGCATATTGTCGTACTGAGCTTCGTCAGCCTGATTTTCATCATTGGCAAATCCGGACAAAGCGTTGGTGGCAGCATCGCCGGCATGGCTATGGCCGTGCCGCTTACGCTGTTTATGTTCGCGCTCGAATTATTAGTAGCCTTTCTACAGGCGTTCATTTTCGTTATGTTGTCGGCTACCTATTTTGGAATGGCCATCGAAGAGCCTTTCCATCATGTGGATGCCCACCATACGGATGATCACCACCATGATCCAACCCACTAAATAAAAAAGGCGAATTGGCAATTCAATCCCGAAACCCACACTTGATTCATTATTCATCATTCATAATTCAACTATTATGTACGCAGCAATTGGCGCCGGTTTGGCAGTAATTGGTATTGGTATCGGCATCGGTAACATCGGTGGCAAAGCGATGGAAGGCATCGCTCGTCAGCCGGAAGCACTCGGTGATATCCGTGCCAACATGATCCTAATGGCCGCTCTTGTCGAGGGTGCCGGTCTGATCGCCATGATCTTGTCCTTCTTCGTGAAGTAAACTGGTCAACGAAACCCGGGTCGAGTGTGCGCGACGGTTGGTCTGCTCTGCGACCCGGTTTTTTTAGAAAATTGTTGAGGATGTTGAGAAAAAAGGGTTGAGTCTGCTTCGCAGGTTGAGAATGCAAAATCTCAACTATTTCAACACTCTCAACACTCTCAACCTGCGAAGCAGTTTCAACACTCTCAACACCCTCAACAATATTACCATGGTATTCCTGGCAGATTTTAACGTGATCAAACCCGAACCAGGGTTGCTCGTCTGGACGGTCATCATCTTCCTTCTTTTCTGGTTTTTGATGAGTCGTTTTGCTTTCAAACCCATCGGTGCGGCCCTTAAAGAGCGGGAAAACGATATTCAATCCGCGCTGGACGAGGCCAAAAAAACCCGTCTGGAAATGTCGCATCTGGTAGCAGAAAATGAAAAACTGCTGGCTCAGGCGCGCGAGGAGCGTACGCAAATGCTGAAAGAGGCGAAAGAGGCGAAAGATCAGATCATCGCCGAAGCCAAAGAGCGTGCGAATGCTGAATATAGCCGTCGAGTAGAGAGTGCTATGCAAGATATTGAAAATCAAAAGAATGCCGCGATGGTGGATTTGAAAAACAAGTCTGGCCAACTGGCAATTGAGATCGCCGAGAAAGTGCTGCGCAAGCAATTGGCCAACCCTGCCGAACAGGAAGCCTTTGCCAAGAGCCTGGCCGACGGAATCACACTGAATTAGTTATGAGTTATAAGTTATGAGTTATGCCACACGCAACTCATAACTCATAACTCATAACTCATAACTTAAAAAGTCATGAGCGTCACAAGAATTGCCACCCGGTACGCCAAATCGTTGATGGAACTGGCCGAAGAACAGGGTAGCCTGGAGCAGGTGCAGGCCGATATGCAGACCTTGCATACAGCGGCCCAAAACCGCGATCTGTACTTGTTCCTGAAAAGCCCGATCATCCATGCCGATAAAAAGATCGCGACGTTGGATGCGCTCTTCAAAGGCAAGTTGGATAAGCTGACCATGCTCTATTTGCAACTGCTGGTCAACAAAGGTCGCGAGGGCTATATTCCGGAGATCACCGCCGAGTTCGCTACGCAATATAAAGTGCTAAAGAAAATCACGTCGGTCACCATCACTTCTGCCGCGCCTTTGAGCGAGGTCGTGCTGAATGATCTGCGCAAGAAACTGCTCGACAGCGGGGTGACTTCCGAACATCTGGATATCACCACCAAAGTAGATCCCGAATTGATCGGGGGCTTCGTGCTGGAGTTCGATAACAAACGTTACGATGCCAGCGTGGCCCACAAACTGGAAACGCTAAAAACGCAATTCACCAAAAACCTTTACGTCAAAGAGTTTTGATTTAATGATGAATTATGAATGATAAATGATGAATTTCATGTCATCGTCTCCATTCTCAGGTTCATCCGAAATCATTTAACAATTCATAATTCATCATTCATAATTTATAGCAATGGCAGACGTCAGACCGGAAGAAATCTCCGCGATATTGAAACAGCAACTTTCCGGATTCGGGGGGGAGACCAATCTCGAAGAAGTAGGTACGGTGCTGCAAGTGGGCGACGGTATCGCTCGCGTGTACGGCCTCAACCGCGCTCAATCCGGCGAATTGGTTGAATTTGAAAATGGTGTTCGCGCCATCGTGTTGAACCTGGAAGAAGACAACGTCGGTGTCGTATTGATGGGTTCGCCCGAAGGCATCCGCGAGGGATCCGTCGTGAAGCGCACCGGCGAAATCGCCTCCATCGAGGTCGGCGAAGAATTCGTGGGCCGCGTGGTAAATACTCTGGGCCAACCGATTGATGGTAAAGGCCCGATTGGTGGTACAAAGTATAAAATGCCACTGGAGCGCAAAGCCCCTGGCGTACTTTATCGCCAGCCGGTCAACGAACCGTTACAGACGGGCGTAAAAGCTATTGATGCCATGATCCCGATTGGCCGTGGCCAACGGGAGCTGATCATCGGTGACCGCCAAACCGGCAAAACCGCCATCGCCATTGATACTATTATCAATCAGAAGGAATTCTACGACCGTGGCGAGACGGTGTATTGTATCTACGTCGCTTGCGGCCAAAAAGCCTCCACGGTGGCGCAGGTGGCTCGCACTTTGGAAGAATACGGTGCTATGGCCTACACGGTCATTGTGACGGCTTCTGCTTCCGATCCAGCACCTTTGCAATTCTACGCACCTTTCGCGGGTGCCGCCATTGGCGAATTTTTCCGCGATACGGGCCGTCCGGCACTCATCGTATATGATGATTTGTCTAAGCAAGCCGTGGCTTACCGCGAGGTAAGTCTGTTGCTGCGTCGTCCACCGGGCCGTGAGGCATATCCGGGCGATGTATTCTATTTGCACAGCCGCTTGTTAGAGCGTGCGGCCAAAGTCATTGTGAGTGCCGATGTGGTGAAAGACATGAACGACCTGCCGGAAAGCCTGGTGCAAGCTGGACTTATCAAGGGCGGCGGCTCTTTGACGGCACTGCCGATCATCGAAACGCAAGCTGGTGACGTGTCGGCCTATATCCCCACCAACGTGATTTCGATCACCGATGGCCAGATATTTTTGGAATCTAACCTCTTCAACGCCGGGGTGCGTCCGGCCATCAACGTGGGTATTTCCGTGAGCCGCGTAGGCGGTAATGCGCAGATCAAATCCATGAAGAAGATCGCGGGTACCCTGAAACTCGATCAGGCGCAATACCGGGAACTGGAAGCTTTTGCTAAGTTCGGTTCCGATCTCGACGCTGCTACGCAAGGTGTGTTGAACAAAGGTGCGCGCAATGTGGAAATTTTGAAACAGCCACAAAACAGCCCGGTTTCGGTGGAAAAGCAAGTTGCCATCATTTACCTCGGTACGCAAAACCTGCTCCGCGATGTGCCGCTCGATCAAGTCCGCGAATTTGAAGAAATCTTCCTGATGCAGATGGAAAACGACCATCCCGCCATCCTCGAAGAATTCCGCAAAGGCAAACTCGATGATGCCAGTCTGAAAACGATGCGCGCATTAGCGGCTGACTTGACAGCACAGTATAAGAAAAACTAAATTTAGTTATGAGTTATGGGTTATGAGTTATTATGTGGACATCACAATTTTAACTCATAATTCATAACTTATAATTCATAACTATCTAATAATGGCTGGTGGTTTAAAAGAAGTACGCGAACGTATCAAGTCGGTCAATGGCACGCAGCAGATCACGAAGGCCATGAAAATGGTCTCGGCGGCCAAATTGCGCAAGGCACAGAATGCCATTGTGCAGCTGCGCCCCTACGCCGATCGGCTCAACCGAATGCTGTCCAACATTCTGTCTAATCTGGATGGAGATGCTTCGACGAGTTTTGGCAAAGCGCGCGAAGTAAAGAAAGTGCTGGTCGTCGTCATTACTTCCAACCGTGGTCTGGCGGGCGCGTTCAATACCAATATCAATAAAGAAGCAGCCATCCTGATCAATGGGAAGTATGCGCAACAGCGCCGCGCTGGCAATGTGACTATGCTTTTTATTGGTAAAAAAGGCTACGACTATTTCCGCCGTCGCTTCACCGACCTTAATTACGTAACCGATCATCTGGGGGTGTACGAAACTCCAGGTTACGAGCAAGTAAGCGCGGTAGCCCGGTTGCTGATGGAAGAATATTCCAAAGGCCACTACGATGCGGTGGAAGTCGTGTACAGTCGTTTCCGCAACGCGGCTACACAGTTTCCTACGGCAGAGCAGTGGCTCCCGGTGCCGAAAATGGCCGTACCAGCCGGTATGGTGGCCAAAAAAGTGAACTACATTTTTGAGCCAGACCAACAGGAATTACTGGAAACGTTAGTGCCAAGTATTTTGCAGTTGTCGTTTCACAAAACGCTGCTGGATACCCAGGCCGGGGAACATGGTGCGCGGATGACCGCAATGGATAAGGCCACAGAAAATGCCGAAGAACTATTGAAAGCCCTGAAAATCGGCTACAACCGCGCTCGTCAGGAAGCGATCACGACCGAGTTGGGCGAGATTGTAGGGGGCGCGGCTGCTTTGGAGGGGGCTTAATAGCCTTTATAATTGGTAGAAAATATGAAACCGCCCGGTGTGCTTTGCGCATCGGGCGGTTTTGTTTTATTGGCTCCTACCAAATAATTTTCAATCTTTTCGATTGTAACGCTCAATTTCCGGGCTAATACTTCCCAAGTCCAAAAACTCTTCTGCAGTTATCTTAAAGTCGCCCCGGAAAACGACTGATGCTTTTCCTTTCAGTATCCCGATGCTGCGCCTTAGTGTCTTGTATGGCGGCGTGATACCGATAGAAATAATTGTCTCTCGTTTCCCAAAAGCAACGGCAAGCCCTTTCCCCAATTGAACGGCTTTCAGCACCTCCGAAAAGTTTGCCTTTAAATCGCTACGGGTGAGGGTTTTCACGTTTTTCGAGCAAAGATAAATTCAAGCCACCAGGTTGTCAAGCAGCCACCAGCGGCGGATAAGGCACGGCGGACGATCTCTTAAATTTGCACACAACCTTCCCAGGCCTTACTTTGTCAGGCAAATAGTCATAATAGCCAGCTGGCACCCTGTTTTTCCACCCAACAATCTTTCCCAACATGAAAAAACTCACCCTTTTAATACTTTCCCTCCTCTTCGCCACGGTCGCCTCCGCCCAGTTTTTGTTGGGCACCCAATTTAATTTTAACAGTATTACCGAGCGAAAAGGAGGTTTTGAAGAGGACATAAAAAACACTACGACCCTGGTGACCATGATCCCCCGCGTGGCCTACGCCTCCGGCAGCCTGTGGTATGGCCTGAATGCAGGCGTAAGCCAGGTCTTCGAGGAACACCGCTTTGTAGGCACCACCAAGACCAAAAAGACCCTGGCCACGATTGCGCCTTTCTTGCGTTACACCAAACGCCCGTTGCACTACTTTGGCATCTGGATCGAGGGGGAGGCCGGGACTTCTTTCGGCAACGCAAGAGGCAATGCCGGGGAGAAGACCGCCAAATACATTGGGCTTCAAATCGGCCTGCGGTCGGGTCTGGTCTTTTTCATCGATGATCAACTCTCTTTCGAGGCTTCCTTTGGGCGTTTTGGGTACACTACTTTAACCACTACCGGTGCCAATAATGGTTTTATAAGAGAAACCGTCAACCAAAGGGGCTTTATGCTGAATACCAACGCAAATATCTTAGATGAGGACAAAACTTTGGGCGCTTCCATCGGTTTCCAATTTGGAGCCAATTGGTTGTTCTAATCCCCTTACGGCCACTAAAACCCAGTCATATTACACTTTATAAAAACGCATCAGCCATGAAGATCAACATCTCCCTCTTTGTTCTCTCTATTTCTTACGCCACCCTGCTCTCCGCCCAGCAACCCACCCTCGTCAAACGCTGGCAAACCGACACCCTGCTCACCACCTGTGAAAGCGTGTTGTACGATGCCCAATGGCATCTGCTCTACGTCTCCAACATCGAGGGCAATCCCTCCGCCAAGGATGGGAAAGGCTCGATTGCCACGGTGGGGCTAGACGGCAAGATCGTCAACCAGGCCTGGATCAGCGGCCTGAACGCTCCCAAGGGTATGGCCTTGTACAAAAACACCCTGTGGGTCAGCGATTTGGACGAACTGGTGGCCATTGACAAGCGGAATGGAAAAATCATCCAGCGCGTCAAGGTGGAAGGGGCCAAGTTCCTCAACGACGTCACTATCAGCAAGACCGGGGTACTCTATGTCTCCGATTCGGACACCAAAAAGGTGCATCGTTTAGTCAAAGGGGTGCTCACCACCTATCTAGATGGACTACAGGGGCCCAACGGGCTGCTGGCGGTCGGCAACGACCTGTACGTGCTGGATAGCGGCAAACTGCTCAAGGTGGGTCCGGATAAAAAACGGACTACCATCGCCCAGGGCATGGAAGGCAGCACCGACGGCATCGAGCAGGTGCGGCCCAACGAATTTATCGTCTCTTGCTGGAGCGGGGTGATCTATTACGTCAAAAGCAACGGTACCACCCAGCAATTGCTCGACACGCGGGCTGATAAGTCCAATACCGCCGATATCGGCTATGACGCCAAAAACCGGATCGTATACGTGCCGACTTTTTTCAAAAATGCCGTCGTGGCCTACGATCTGAAGTAATAGTTGTGGTAAATAATTTGCACCGCCTATGAAATCGATCTGTTTTGTACTGCTTTTTACCGCCTTGGCACCCTGTGCTGCCAGGGCCCAAACGAGCGCAGGGGTCGCTTTGACCTACAACTTACCACAAGGTGATTTTGGCGATTTTGCCCGCCCCGCACTGGGCTACGAACTCGCTGCCCGCCGCCAGTGGAGCCGCTTGTTCGTGGATGCGACCCTGTATTATATGCAGTTTGAACTCCTTAAAACCACCTTTTCCTACCTGAATGCACTGACCGGGTCGCCCAATTTTACCACGGTTACGCTCAACAAAAACTGGAACTTTTATGGTTTTACGCTGGGCGGCGGTCGCTACTTTTTTGAAGGAAGGAACTGGGGTATTTACGGGGGCGCAAGCCTGTGCTACCTGCGCGGGTTCCGGGAAGTGCGCGAGCAGACCACTTATGGTAATTATTCGGGGGAAACTGACGTGGCCGGTAGCAAGGGGAAAGTGGGCATAGTCCCCCGGCTGGGAGCAAACATTCAATGCAGACGCCTGCGTTTCGTGCCGGAAATAAGGGCCAACTTTAATTTTTCTGAGGGCATTGTGGCCTTCAACGACTTCTCCGACCATCACCTCGGTGCCAGGGACCCTTTTCTGCAAATTGCGTTGGGCATTCAATACACGCTTTCTTACTCTCCGGACTTTGCGGACCCTCCGGATGAATAGCCCAATCAGGCAGCCAGCCTGGCATACTTGACCTCGTTACTCCCTGATCCGCACAATCTCCAAACCCGGTACACTCTGTTCAAACCACTTGAGGGAGGCCTGCGTCTTATCGCCCGTTTGGGTATCGCATTTGAAAAACAGGTAATATTCTTCCAGACAATAGTCTATACGTTGAAGCAGTACATCAAGAGATTTGCCTGGATTTTCTTCCCGAAAAGGCGCATGACGCTCGTATCGCCAGGCGTAGTACGCATCGTCATGGACTTCCATCAAATCCAGTGCGATTGGGTCGCTCGTATATTTTTCCATGTAGAGGCGCGCCAGATGGCCGTGGTGTTTTTCCCAGTTCCGTGGATAGGTGGTACGATCTTCGGCAAACTTAAAAGTGTCGTGCGCAAAGGCAACCAGTCGGAGGCGGACACGTAATTCCGGGGAAAGATGGGGAATACGATCAATGTTGTCCAACACTTCGCGGACGTGAAAGACGACTTTCCCTTCCGGGTGGCCAAAGCGCGGCTCGCCCCAGAGTAGTCCGAAGCGAAAATCCGGCAAGGTCAGCAGCTGGTGCTCGCCCTCGGTTTCTGGGCGTAGCAGTGCTTCCAGCGCATAGGGATCATCGGCAATTTGCTTCGTCCAGGTCATTGGTCGGTGCAGGTGCGCAGTTGGTCAGGCAAAAGTGGGCGATCAGTTAAAAAAAGCAACTTTATGAGGAAAGATGGGGCAATTTGAGGTTGGCAAGGGAATAGTAGCCTTAGTTAAGGCGGCGTTAAAATACCATTTTCTGCAAGCAAACTCCTTGACTAACCGTTCTCTTACCGCTTTTCATTTACAAAGTTAGGCAAACATAAAACCTCTTCCATCGCAATTATGAACAAGTTTTTTTCCACCCTCCTCGCCGGGGCAGTAGGCGGACTTATTACCTTAGGAGCAGGTAAACTGCTCGAATCACCACGTATGGTGGAGAGCGCTCCAGTCGTAGCCAGACAGGTCAACTACGGCGGCGGACCAGCTATGTTCGACTTTACTAAAGCAGCCGAAAAGTCCATGTCGGCAGTGGTACACATCAAGGCTTCCGAAAGCCGAAAAGCGGCCACCGAGCGTCTGCGCGATCAGCGGTACACCGATCCATTTCAGTATTTTTTCGGGCAGGGCCAGTATGAACAGCAGCCGCGCTCTGGTACAGGGTCCGGGGTGATCTACTCTGCCGATGGCTATATCATTACGAATAACCACGTGGTAGAGTTTGCGGATGAGTTCCAGGTGACGCTGCACGACAACCGGGAATTTACCGCCCGCCTCGTTGGTCGCGATGCCAGCACGGATATGGCAATTATAAAAATTGATGCCACTAATCTGCCCGTGATTGAAATTGGCAACTCGGATGCCGTAAAAGTAGGGGAATGGGTATTGGCCGTTGGCAATCCGTTCGACCTTACTTCCACCGTGACGGCGGGCATTGTCAGTGCCAAAAGTCGGGACATTCACATTATTAAAGGAACACAAAATAACAGCCCTATCGAGTCTTTCATCCAGACGGATGCTGCCGTAAATCCGGGCAATTCGGGTGGGGCTTTGGTGGACGTAGAAGGCCGGTTGATTGGTATTAACTCGGCTATTGCCACGCCAACCGGGGTTTTTGCGGGCTATTCCTTTGCTATTCCGGTCAATCTGGTCACGCGCATCGTAGACGACCTGATCAAGTACGGCGAATATAAACGCGCTTATCTGGGCGTAAACATTGCTACTATGAATGGCAGTGTGGCGGAACAACTTAAAATCCCTTATATCAATGGCATCGCCGTTTCCGGGGTGGATCCGCAAGGCTCTGCCGCGCAGGCTGGCATTAAGGAGCTGGATGTCATTACGGCTATAAATGGCAAAAGTGTGACAACTTCAGCAGAACTTCTGGAACTGATTGGCCGTTCGACAGTAGGTGAAACAATTACTGTCAAAGTAGTTAGAGAAGGGAAGGATCGGGAATTTCAGGTGCGCTTGAAAACCCAGAGTAGAGAATAAGTCGTAAAAGATCATAGATAAGTGGTTGGCCGACGAATATTTGGCGCCAGATTTCTTTTTTCTTTTCTTTTGAGCAACGCCACGGAGCGATTCAATGGTCGCTCCAGTTAAATAAAAGTTGGTTTTTCGTTTTGTTTTGATGTGTCTGCTCTGCGTAATGCAGGGCAGACTTTTTTTATTCCACTGTTTCAGGAAAAAATCGTTTTTTTGCCTCCTCTTCTTTGGAGTAGAAATTTTTATTGGCATTAATAATCAACCCTAACTTGTTGATTGCCAAGTTGCTTATTGCCTGCCATGCGCCCTTGCTGTATTTATCGCGCATTTTTAACTAAAAAAGTTGACTGAGTATGAAACGAACCCTGCTCCTGGCAGTGCTCTTCGTCGGGCTAGGCTTTGGTGCCTGGTATGCCTGGCATCAAAAAAGCACCCAAACTGGTACTATTACCACTTGGGATATGGATTTTGCGATCAAAAATCCGAGCGAGATTGGTAAAATATTTATTGCAGATCGTACGGGTCGAACGGCTACCCTGGAATGGAAAAACGATGCCTGGATCTATAATGGCCAATATCCGGCCCGCCCCTCGGCAGTGCAGTCGCTGATGGAAACGCTCACCAAACTCACCGTAAAATCGCTGCCAACCACCGCTGCAGAAGCACCGATGGTCAAAAGCCTCGCCACCGCAGGCATCAAAGTGGAAATATACGACCGGGCTGGCCAACGCATGAAATGCTACTACGTGGGGGGCGTTACCAACGACGAACAAGGCACTTACATGATGATGGAAGGCTCCGAAAGGCCTTATGTGACCCATATTCCTTCTTTCGTCGGGCAGTTGCGGGTGCGCTACCTGATTGGCGACGACAACTGGCGCGACCGTACCGTGTTTGCCGAAAAGCCGGAAGACATCCAGTCGGTAACGGTGGAATATCCCCAGCAAAAAGGCGAATCCTTTCGACTGGAAAAGGTAAAGGAAGCTGAATATACGGTGACTCCCTACCAAAGCGTCACCCCTCGCAAAGCTGAAAAACCACGTAAAGGAGTGCCGGAAGCTTATTTATTGCAGTTCGAGAGGCTGGTGGCCGAGGGCTACGAAACGGACAATCCGGAGCGTGATTCCATCAGCGCGTTGCTACCTTTTGCTATTGTGACGGTCAAGAAAACTGACGGTCAGGAAAAAAAGGTGCAGTTTTGGCCGACTGAAATCAAGATCAATGGCTCTACTGGAAAGACCTTTGTGGAACATTACCATGCCAAACGCGATGGTGATTTTCTGATCGTACAGGATCACGTCTTTGGCCAGATTTTTCGCGGCTACAGTTTCTTTTTTGAGGGCACTGCGCCACCGATTATTCGAAATTAATGAAATTGTTGAGGATGTTGAGAAGGGCATTAGAAGTGCTTAAGTCTCAACATTCTCAACCAGTTCTTAACAGATTATCTCATTCTTCCCGCAAAAATGCTGGCACCCGTTCGGCACGGAGGGCAGGAGCCAGCGAGGCCAGGAATCCGATGGCAATGACGATGCTGGTGACCGGCACGAAATCTCCGATCCGCATGGAAATAGGGTAACTTTCCATTAGAAAGCCCTGGGGAATGCTAATAATACCGTATTGTTTTTGTACGATATACAGTCCAACGGCCAAGGCAATACCGAGTGCCATGCCGAACAGTGTAAGGAGCAACCCTTCCAGCAGAAAAATAGTGCGCACGGTGCGGTCGGTCGCGCCCAGGCTTTTCAGGATCGAAATGTCTTTTTGCTTGTCCAGCACAATCATCCACAAAGCACCAATCGTGTTGAAAGCCATCAGTATAAGCATGAGGCTGGTAATCGCAAAACCCATCCATTTTTCAAGTTTCATCACTTTGAAAAAGGCTTCGTTCTGCTGGTACTGATCTTTTATAACGAAGGTCGGGCCAAGAATTTTTTGGATTTCAGCTTTAACCGATGGCACATTAGCACCCGGTTGGCACTTGAATTCCAGGGCCGAAACGGTGTTGGGCGGCGCATCCAGGAGTTCGCGGACGAAGGCCAGATTGGTCAGAATGTATTGATTATCAAAATCTTGCTGAATAGCAAAAGTGCCAGTGGGGTAGACTAGCCGCGTTTTGAACGGTTTATTTAGTCCGCTGCTCGCCTGCTCAGTAGGCATATAAACCGTCATAGTACTGACCGGGCTATTGACATTCACGCTGAGTTTGTTGCGCATCCCCGCGCCCAGTACTGCGCAGTTGCGGTCATCTTTTTGCAGCACGTATTCGCCTTCGCGCAGGGTAGAATCAATGCCGTTGACGTGCGCAAAAATGCTGTCTACTCCTTTCAAAGAGCCGAAATCCTGGGAACCCTCATATTCAAAAAAAGCGATTTCTTCCAACGTCTCGCTCACATACAACACGCCTGGTAATGCTCGCAATTGCGTGAGCATTAAACTATCTGCCGGGAAAGTTTTGCCTTTGGCAGGTGTCACCTTCACCTCTGGATTGAAGTGGCCGAACAGCCCGGTCAGCAAATCCTCGAAGCCATTGAACACCGACAGTACCAGAATGAGCGCGGCTGTGCCAATAGATATCCCCAGTACCGAAATACCCGTGATGATATTGATGGCATTGGTACTCCGCTTGGCGAAAAGGTAGCGTCGGGCGACGAGGAGGGGAAAATTCATGGAGTGTAAGACGATGGTTTGTGGAGAATGTAAAGATGGTTGAGAATGGTATCCGGTTCTCCAACCGATTTAGTGCTTCAAGGTTCAAATCCGCAAGGCCCAATAGTACCAAACCAAATTGCCGATCATCATCAACCCATAGCAACCTAAAATCCATCGTTTCGGAAAACAAAATAGTATAAGATAAATCAAGATCGGCACCACTACACCAATCACCAGCGAAATGCCGATATAACCCAAACCAGTCGTTTTGCCCAGTTCCTCTAAAGCGCGAATGTTGGCAGCATAGAAATTTTCCGAAACCTTTGCCAAAGGCCGTTTTTCAAAATAATAAATCGTCGGCAAAAGCAAGTGCAAGGCTAACAGCCAAAACCAACGTCGCCGTCGCAGATAGACAATACCAAACCAGGTGGCCGGGATAAAACCACAGTAAATCAAGATGTTGATCTCGCTATAACGCAGTCCAGTAGTAGCGCAGATGCCTTGCAGCCACTCCACAATAGCATTGAAAAGTGCTGCGGACATTGGCCTTATTGTTTCTTCGGCTCGTTCAATTCGATCACGTAGCCATCCGGGTCAGTGATGTAAATCTGCCAGGCACCATCGAATCGCTGCTGGCGGTGGTAAGGATAGTTTTTCGTTTTCAAATACGCTTCTACCGGATTAGCATCGGCAATGCTGAGGGCAAAATGCGCCCCGTTGCGGTCATTGTTGCTCACGGAATCAACCCGTCCGGCGAGCAAATGCAGCTCCTGGCCCGGTGCGATTTTGAACCAGGCGCGGATGGCTTTCAGATTTTCCGGCACCGTAATAGGCTCTAGACCAATCAATTCGTGATAGAAACGGGCACTGACTTCAATGTCTTTGACAGCGAGTGCGACGTGGTTGTAACCGCTGATGGCGATCTGGCCAAACAGCGAAGGGGCGGAAAATAAGGCCAGGACAAAAAACAGGAAACGCATAGCGAAGCAAAATTTAGGCGGTCAAAGTACGGCACTACTCGCAAACCTTTCGCGGATTTTGGGGTTTTGGAAAGGATTATTTTATCGAGATTTGCCCCGTGAGCAACATCCAGCACCTCCTGCAATCCTACCGCCAGTCTACCCAAGCCGTCCAACTTGCCAAAGCCCTCACTGCTCCCCGGGCCCGCGTCCAACTCACCGGACTCATCGGGTCCCAGACGGCGTTTGCGTTGGCAGGCGCGGCCACGACCAAAGGCAGCCCTTTTCACCTGTATATCGCCAATAGCAGAGAGGAAGCGGCTTACCTGCAAAACGATTTGCAAGGTATTCTGGCGGAGCAAACCATCCATTTCTTCCCGGATAGTTTCAAACGTCCGTCTTTTTTTGAGGAACTCAATCCTACGCAGGTACTGCAGCGGTCAGAGACGGTGAATAAAATAACGGCTCCCAAGGGCCCCCCTAACCCCCCCGTGAAGGGGGGGGGTGGCACTCACTCCGCCGTTAGTGAAAAGCATAATTCCCAATCTACTTCGGATGTACTTCCGCCCTTCACCGGCGGCCAGGGGGGGGCTGCCCAGGTTATCATCACTTATCCCGAGGCCCTGTTTGAAAAAGTGGTCGCGCCGGAGGTACTAAATCGCAGCCGCATCGACGTGGCCAAGGGCGAAAAACTGGATATTGATTTCATGATTCAGGTGCTCGTGGAATATGGGTTCGAGCGGGCCGATTTTGTGTATGAACCCGGCCAATTCAGTATTCGCGGCGGCATTATTGATTTGTTTTCGTATGGCAACGACCTGCCTTATCGTATTGAACTATTCGACGATGAGGTGGAAACCATCCGTATTTTCGATCCGCTGACGCAGTTGTCCAAGCAAAATATTGCCCGTGTCAGCATTGTGCCGAACTTGAACACACGCTTTCGCAACGACCAGAAAGTGTCATTCTTTCAAGTGCTGCCATCCAATACCGTACTGTGGATCAAGGATTTCCAGTTTTTATTAGATCGTTTGCAATACTGTTTTGAAAAGGCAGAAACCTTTGCTGCCAAGTTGAGTGCATTGGATTCTGCTGAGTTGCGGGAGGTATTTCGTGACCGCGCTTTCTTGTATCCGGGAGATGTGGTGGAAGATGTGCGGGAGCGGCGGTTGGTATTTACAGAGAAGCAGGGAAAGTCGGTGGATTTGCTTACTCTATAATGTCAAACACTACTGCTTAATCATTTTGCTGCGCCAAACGCCTTGATTGGTTTGCCATTGCAGACTATAAAATCCAGCTGGAAGATTAGCCACATTAATTTCCTGATTACTTCCAACATTTTCTTTTGCTAACACCTGTTGGCGGTGGCTATTAAATATGCTCAATCTACCCGTTGTTTGGCGATCAAGTGTTTTTAGAAATATTTTGTCAGTGGCAGGATTGGGAAAAATGCTGAGTATTTGGTCTTCTAATTTAATTGTATTTTCTGTATCAACTGTTAAATAAGGTATTAAATTAATTAAATTCCCATTTACGTTGGTATTGGTTGTAAAACACGCAACCAATACTTCTGGATTGGGAGATTGGTTAGAACCAGTAGAACCAGTAATATAAACGGAATCATTTTTAACTGCCAATGCATTACTCACATAATATTCGCTGCTATATTCCGGTGTATTCAGGAAAGTGCCTTTCCAAACAACATGCCCACTTTCCGGATTAATTTTCATCACCAACAGATCTACTACTGATGGAGATTGCAGATTGTGATCCGGATGCCAACCATAAGAACCTGTTACGAAAATATTCCCGTTTTCCAGTTGGGCTTCATTAAAGGCAGAACTGGTTATGTCAATGTTATTATAACCTACCCGTTGGCTCCAGACCAGATTTCCGGTAGGCGAATATTTATTTATGTAACCGTAATAGCCATAATTGGTCACACCGTTTGTACCAATTAAATAACAATTATTGTTATCGTCTGCCAGAATTTCGGGTTGTGAGTACTCAATCATGGATCCTTCGACGGGATGTTGCCAAACCAATGTCCCTTGAGCACTGATTTTTAATAAAACATGATTCAATAGTTCGTTGTAACCATCTAGCCGAATCAATAAATAGATATTACCATCAGTATCTATCGTACTATTATCTAGATTTACAAAACCAAGCAGATTTGGTTCGTAAAAGCATTCCCAAATAAGGCTGCCTTCCGAGGTCAGTTTACGCGCACCGAAAAAGGCTTTTCCATCAACTGGCTGGTGTAGATAACCATATTGATAGAAGGTTCCATCAGATAAAGGCTTTATAGTACCACCATACATTGGCGAATTCCATAAATAATTGACTTCCAAATCATTATTATACCTGTTTAGTAAATATCCGCTATCCGTAGTACCTAGATAGTAGATGTTACCATATAGGTCTGGTGCCAGTACACCCACATAGTTGTTTTCTATTTCCATACTGGAACCATCCGGTGCAAATTTTTCCAGTGCGATGCCACTGGTGAAGTCATCCCAGGCCCTGAGTTTTTCATAAGCCAGATTGTCCAGTGCGGTTAATACAGGTTCGTTTATAAAAGCATGTATTTCTAAATCCGGACTACCCAGATTGATCTTCTGTTTCCATTGTAAAGCACCGCCTTTATTTAAATAGAATAAGTGTGTTTTTCCATCATTGGAAAAATTGAAGGCAGTTGGCTGATCTGTCAAAACAAACATACCTGATGCGGTACTGTATATCCGATCGCCACGCCTGACCAGATCCAGTGAATCAGTATATTGCCAAAGTAATTGGGCCTGTAAAAGGGTGTACTGTGTAAAAAGGAAAACAAATAGAACAAGGGGTCGAATAAAATGCATAGTTTGTATAATGTTAAGTTTGAATGTACCTGAAACGTAGTGATGGGCATAAATGGCTGCTTGGTATTTCATAAAATCTTTAAAAACCTTCCTCGCCTTTTCCCGTTTCCCTTCCTGACCAACCATATTTCCGATACATGGCGCAATCTGCTGCGGCTCAGAAAGCCACTACGATTCCATTTCATACTAAACCCCAACCTTCTTTTAATAAAAACTTCGACCTGCTCATCCGCCACCTGCACGAGAATAAGGCGGCGGGCTACGAAACCTATATTTTTTCCGACAACGTCAAACAACTGGACCGACTGCGGGCCATTTTCAAAGACCTGAAAGCCCAGGTAGAATGGCTGCCGGTCGAAACGGCAATCAGCGAGGGCTTTGTGGACGATGATTTGAAGATCGTCTGTCTTACTGATCACCAGATTTTCCAGCGGTATCACCAGTACAAACTTCGGCAGGGATTTACCAAAGAACAAGCGCTGAATGTGCGGCTGTTGCGCGAACTATCGCCCGGCGATTACGTGACGCACATTGATCACGGCATCGGCAAATTTTCGGGGTTGCAAAAAATTGAAATTGGCGGGCAAATACAGGAAGCGGTGCGTTTGCTGTATAAAAACAACGATATTCTGTACGTCAGCATCCACACGCTGCACAAAATATCGAAATATGTTGGACAGGAAGGGACGCCGCCGCAACTCTCCAAACTCGGCTCGGATAGTTGGAAACAACTGAAAGCGCGCACCAAAAAGAAGATCAAGGACATTGCGGCCGAACTGATCAAACTCTACGCAAAACGGCGCTCTGCGCCCGGTCACTCGTTCCCGCCGGACGGTTATCTGCAAACCGAACTGGAAGCCTCTTTCATTTACGAGGATACGCCCGACCAGTTCAAGGCGACCCAGGACGTGAAGACCGACATGGAACGGCAGTATCCCAATGGACCGGCTGGTGTGCGGCGACGTGGGTTTTGGCAAAACCGAGGTGGCCATCCGCGCCGCTTTCAAAGCGGTGTGCGACGGCAAACAGGTGGCGGTGCTGGTGCCAACGACCATTCTGGCGATGCAGCATGGTCGTACTTTCGGCGAGCGGCTCAAGGATTTTCCGGTCACGGTAGATTACCTCAACCGTTTTCGCTCCGCCAAAGAGAAAAAAGAGCATCATGTGGAACGACTGAAAAAAGGCCAGATCGACATCATCATCGGCACCCACGCCATGTTGTCTAAAGACATCGCTTTCAAGGACTTAGGGCTACTGATCATTGACGAAGAACAAAAATTCGGCGTAGCCAGCAAGGAAAAACTCCGGGCGCTCAAAGTGAACGTGGATACGCTCACGCTCACCGCCACGCCCATTCCGCGTACCCTGCAATTCAGCCTGATGGCGGCCCGTGACCTGTCTATTATTCGTACGCCGCCGCCCAATCGCCAGCCCATTCATACCGAGATTCGTGTCTTCGATGAGGACGTGATTCGTGATGCCGTCAATGCTGAACTAGATCGCGGCGGGCAGGTGTTTTTTGTGCACAATCGGGTGAATGACCTCGCCGCTATCGGCGAACTGATCAGTCGTTTGTGTCCCGCTGCCGATGTGGCTTTGGCGCATGGACAACTCGAAAGCGACCATCTGGAAAAAGTATTGACCGAATTTATTGATCGCAAACACGATGTGCTGGTCTGTACTAATATCATCGAGACCGGGCTGGACATTGCCAACGCCAACACCATTATTATCAATCGCGCCGATATGTTTGGCCTGAGCGATCTGCACCAGTTGCGCGGTCGCGTCGGACGTTCCAACGCAAAAGCCTACTGTTATTTGCTCGCGCCGCCGCTCTCCGTGCTGACGCAAGAGGCCCGCAAGCGACTGCGTACCATCGAGGAATTCAGCGATCTGGGCAGCGGCTTTCAAGTGGCCATGCGTGATTTGGACATTCGTGGAGCAGGTAATTTGCTCGGCGGCGAACAAAGCGGTTTTATCGCCGACATTGGGTACGAAACCTACCAGAAAATTCTGGACGAAGCCATTCAGGAACTCAAAGCGACGGAATTCAAAGATTTGTTCCAGGAAGAACTGGCGACCAAAGGAGCCTACGTGCGCGACGTGACCATCGAAACCGATGTGGAAATGCTCATTCCCGACGAATATGTGACCAACACGCAAGAACGCCTCAACCTTTACACCGAACTAAATGCCGTGACCGATGAGACGGGGGTCACCGCTTTTGCTAAGGAGATAGAAGACCGTTTTGGCAAAATACCCAAGCAGGTTAGCGCCTTGTTTGAAGCCCTGCGACTGCAATGGATGTGTAAACAATTGGGTTTTGAAAGGCTGATTTTGAAAGGCGGTAAACTGCGTTGTTATTTCATCAGTGATGCGCAGTCTTCTTTCTTTGAGACAGAATTGTACAAGAAAATACTACAATTTATTGCTACCAAAGGCCGCATTATGGGCCTGAGCCTGAAACAAACCAATAAGGAATTGATTCTGGTGCAGGATGACATACGCAGTTTGAAGCAGGTGAAGAGTACTTTGGAGCAGTTGGTGGCGGTGGTGGGGTAACGTAAAAATGCTTATTTTGTAGCAAATTTTGAAAAAATGGGAACACAAAATGGCCCAATGAGTAATCTTATCACCAACGATTCGGACGACAACAAATATACGGATTGCGCTGTGACTGCTAATGCTACTTATGTTGTGTCTGATGATGCTGATTTTCGGGTTTTGAAAAGAACACCTTTCCCATCTCTGAATTTACTTACTGCTGCATAACTTTCAAATTTCCTTCGGCAAAAATATAAAAAACGTCGCTCCCTCTCCCGGTTCCCCCTGCGCGGTCAGATAACCAGCATGATTTTCTACGATCTTTTTGGCAATAGAAAGCCCGATGCCGGTGCCCTCATAGTTGCGCCCCCCGAGCCGCTGAAACAAGCCAAAAATCCGGTCGCGGTACTTGCTTTCAAAGCCGATGCCATTATCTTTCACCCTGATACAAATGAAATCTTTTGATCGTATGTTCAGTTCTTGCGCCTGCTCTTCGGTAACGGGTTGCGCAGAAATAGAAATATGGGGTTGAGGCTTGTCGCAGAATTTCAGCGCATTAGCAATCAGGTTCTGGAATAACTGACGCATTTGGCCGCCCACAGCTTGCACAATTGGCAGGTCACCCACTTCAATAAGAGCATTTTTGTCCCGTATGCTAATTTCCAGATCGTCAGTGATCTGGCGGACGATCTGGCGCAGGTCTACTGCCTTGCGCGGCAACTCGCCGTTGGATAGTTTGGAGTAAGTCAGCACATCCTCGATGAGGTTCTGCATCCGCTGGGAAGCGGCGATGATCTTAGTCAGGTATTGCAGATCGTCCGCGCTCACCTGCTCCTTCACGCGCTCGTGGAGCATACTGCCGAACACCTGGATTTTGCGTAGCGGCTCTTTCAAATCATGCGAAGCAACGGATGCAAACTGGAGTAGATCGAGATTGGAACGTTCGAGCTGTACATTAGTAGCGGTCAGATCGTCGGAGGTAGTTTTTAAGTCACTATAATTTTGCGCCAGCAGGCTAGCCATTTTTTTGTCTTCGGTAATGTCGGTAAAAGTAGTGACTAGGCCGTTGAGCATTTGTACCATGTTCACGCTATACCAGCGCTGGAGCCGCTCATCGAAGGAATCGAAAGACCGGGATTTGCCACTACGGACCACCTCTTTGTAAGCCTCCAAATGCTGCTTGCTCATGTTTGGAAATACTTCCAGCAAACGCTTGCCTACCATTTCCGAGGCTGCCAGACCGAATACTTTCTCTGCTGCCGAATTAATACTAATGTATTCAAAATCAATGATTTCGCCCTGAGCATCGTATACGGCTTTTTTGGCAGTAATCCCGCTGATGGAGCTGTTGAGTACACTTTCCAGGACGCTGGTCAGCCGCCTGGTTTCTGTGACATCAATAAAATTGATCACCGCACCACTTACAATTTTGTCGCGGCGCAAATAAGGACTGATGCGCAGCGAATAAAAACGTCCGTCGCTCAGGGCAATTTCTTTTTCCAGGGGTTGGACCGATTTTAGCACCGCCTTGATGCTGTTGGCTAAGTCCAACTGCTGGATATTGGTCGTAATATCCAGGATGGAACGGCCTATGTCGCCCTCGATCAGGTTGACCATACGGGTGGCGGCGGGAGAAAATCGGCGCACCGTCAGTTTGCGATCCACCAGAATCTGGCCGATGTCGGAGTTTCTGAAATAATTATTGAGGTCGTCGTTCAGCTCGATTAACTCCTTGATTTTCAATTGGTGTTCGGCACTCACCGTGTACAGTTCTTCGTTGAGCGACTGTAGTTCCTCGTTGGTGCTTTGGAGTTCTTCGTTGGTACTGACCATCTCTTCGCTTTGTGATTGCAGCTCTTCGTTGGCCGATTCCATCTCCTCGATCACCGCCTGCAAGCCCTGGCGCGTTTCCCGCAATTCTGCTTCCAATTCCTCTATGCGCATCGTGCTGCTGCCGCCCATTGTTGGTGACAGTACTTCGGTGGAGGGCTTCTTATCCAGCTTGCTTTCTTCCAGCACTACGAACAAAAAAGGCTGTAGATATTCTTTCGACTGTATCCAGGGCTTCACCACGATATTGACGTAGTGCACTTCATTTTCCTCGTAAAATTTTACGGACGGCATACTCACTTTCTCATTGTCATTCAGGGCTTTACGCAGGCAAATACCCAACGGAATGGCCAGTTCGGGCGATACGAGTTTGAGGATATTCAGGTTGAAACTGCCATCGGGAAAGCGGAGGTAGGTTTTAAATTCGCCAATCGCGTGTTTTACAGTAAATTCTTTATCTAGAAAAATGCCAGCAAAACGGTGCATTTCCAGCATCGTTTCTTTAAAAATTTCCCCGATATTGTTCAGCGCATTTTTACTTCCAGTCACCGTAGGAGGATAATGTCGGGGCAGGGATTTTACTTCAAAAGGTGAAAAAAAAGTGTCTTGCTCATAGTCGCGCGATTTGGAAATACATTGATACAGTTTCCATTCCCGCTCTATTTCCTGCATATATTCTTTCAGAATGCCAATATTTTCGCTGGGGCCAAGCAGCAGGTAAGCCTGCGGATTGAGGGCAAAATGGAATTTTTTCAACACCTTTTTTTGCAAAGGCGGCTCCACATAAATCAGCATATTACGGCAACTGATCAAATCTACCCGGCTAAAAGGAGGGTCTTTTAATACGTCATGCTGGGCAAAAACCACCATTTTTCGCAGCATTGGCGACACCTGATAGTTTTGGCCTTCGCGGATGAAAAACTTCTGCAGGCGTTGGGTAGAAATGTCTTTTTCAATGCCCACTGGGTAGATGCCACGGGAAGCCGTATCCAGCGCATCGCTGTCAATATCGCTGGCAAACACTTTTGCGGTTATATTGGTCAAGTGTTTTTGCTCGATGTACTCCTGTATCAGTATAGCAATAGAGTAGGCTTCTTCGCCACTGCTACACGCGACTATCCATACTTTGACCGAATCGCCCACAGCTTTTTTATCCAGAATATTCGGGATAACGTGCTTGCTTAGCGCATCAAATGCTTCGGTGTCCCGGAAAAATTTGGTGACATTGATCAAAAATTCTTTGGAGAGCGCGGTTATTTCGGTAGGGTTATTGCGCAAATATTCATAGTAACTATCCAGTGTATTGATGCCCATTTCCAGCATACGCTTGGCCATGCGGCGGTATAAAGTTGGTCTTTTGTAGTGACTAAAATCGTGGCGCGTAGTATGTAGAATCATGGCCAGTATCTCCTGCAAAATGGCTTCTTCCGCAGGCTGTAGTGCTAATAAGGATTTAGCCGGTACTTCGTCGCGCAGGTAAGTAATCAATTCCTCGCCGATCATATCGGGTGGGAGGATGAGATCGGCCAGACCACTGGACACCGCGCTCCCCGGCATACCATCGAAGGCAGCGCTGAGCGGATCTTGTACGATCACCAGTCCATTTTTACTTTTAATGGCTTCAATGCCGCGCGTGCCATCGGTGCCGGAACCAGACAAAATGATGCCTACTGCTTTCTCCCCCTGGTCTTGGGCCAGCGACTCAAAGAATATATCAACGGCAGTATTCGGCAGGCGATCTTTCACCTTTTCATCCAGCCGCAAGCGGCCATGCTGCATTGTCATTATTTTTTTACTCGGCAAGACGTATACGCAGTCGGGGTGGGGTACCATACCATCTACGGCTTCAAATACCTGCATAGGCGTGTGCCGCGACAGTAAGTCTGGCATCAGGCTTTTATGATCGGGCGATAAATGCTGTACGACAATAAAGGAAAAACCAGTAGTAGCTGGCATATTTTCAAATAAATCGTGGATCGCTTCTATTCCTCCCGCCGAAGCGCCTATGCCGATAATATATGGACTCGACAAGGTCGCTTCTGAAACAATAATGGACTTTTCTAACATTTTAGCTCAAGTATGCGATTTGAGAATATATGCCTGATTATGGAAACATATTTTGGTTTTAAAATCCAATTTTTTCCAGTTATGTTTGCGCGATGCGCAAAGGTATTTCAGCAGATTTAACACCCATGTCCCCTCTCCATATATTATTAGTGGAAGACGATCCAGATGATATAGAGCTGCTGGAAGCGGCTTTTAAAGGCGATCATATTATTTATCACCTGGATACGATTATGCAAGGCGATGCAGTGCTTCCACATTTGACCACGCTTCAACGTTTGCCAGACGTGATCGTGTTGGATCTTAATCTACCCCGTATGCATGGCCGGGAGGTATTACAATTACTCAAAGTATCGGCTTCTTTTCAAGACATTCCAGTGGCCATTCTGACTACTTCTTCTTCCATAACCGACCGCGAATTTTGTAAGCAGGCTGGTGCTGAAGTTTTTTTGACGAAGCCCTCTACGGTGGAAGGATTTCAGGCGGTCACTAAGGCTATTTTGCTGGCGGCTTCGGCCTGAGGCGTGTAGCAAGTAGATTTTTTGAGAATGAAACTTTTGCTAAAATAGTGTGCCAGTGCGGTAGAGGGCGCATTACAAGATAGAATCCTTATTTATGGCTATTTTTTTAGCTGGAGGAGGAGTTTTAAATAACCTCTTACGTAAGGAGCGGTGTCCTGAACAGACACCGCTCCTTAATTTTTTCCAGTGAAAATGGGCACCACTTCATTACTTATGCAAATCATGGTTAAAAATGAGTGCTGATTTTCAGGCGATTAGTGACCAGACCTGACAGGTTTTTGAAACCTGCCAGGTCTAAGTACTTAACATTCAAATATTTACTCAGCCAAACCCAGATTCGCATTACTTATTCTTCCCTATTTCACCACATACCACGTTACTTTCTCTGAGTAATCCAGCTGGCAAACCCCTATTCCCACCTTCCCTTTTATGCCTGCCGCCGTGGGCGACCACACCGCCAATTTCACGTCATTTTTGCCCTTGAAGGCTAGTACGCGCACCGCTTTGGTAGGCGAAAGGTCCGTCAGAAAGGTGTAGCCAGTCAATTCACCAATTAGTCCAACAATGGCGGTGTAGGCGGGTTTTATACCAAAAGGCTGCGCATCTTTTTCCCCTTTCAATATGCCTGCCGTTTGCCATAGCCCGCCGTTGGGCGCGTTCACTTCATCTATGCCGTTGTAAACGAAACAGTTATCTACGCCAGCGGCCAGGGCTTCGAGATAAGCCCGAATTAACCAGTCAGCTTTAATATCGCCATTTAGTTTTCCAGCAAAAGGTCGGATGTACTGTTGGGACGGCTCCTTTTCGTCGTACCCAAACTCCGTGTACCATATTGGCAAGCCCTGTTCGTGCGCCCAGATGGCCAACTGGTGCATCATGGGCCAGCGAGCATCCATGTCGGGTGCGCAGGCTTCCGTCCAGGTGGGCGGCCAATGATCATTATTGCCTTTGTTGGCATAGTGGTGCACATTAATTATGTCGCAGGGCAGGTGCTGGTCGGGGCGGTGAGTTTTGGCCCAAGTCAGCATCCGAGCGTAATATTCCGGCTGAATGCCCGTCAAACCTGCCATCGCTACCCGCATAGTCGGGTCCGCTTTTTTGATGCTGTCATAGCAGGCCGACAACATGGCGGCATATTCCTCCGGCTGCATATACGTTTTTATCGCCCACCACTTGTCCGGTTCATTCCAGACTTCGATGGTGGTGAGCAGGTTTAGGCCGGATTTTGGCACGTTATGTTTCAATTTGCCATCTGATGACCAATGCGCCGCAGTATCCACGCGCAAGGCAGAGGTAGGCCAGCTTTTGCGACCATAACGGGCAGTAAGCTGAAAAAAATAACCAGCGAAATCGCGATAAGCCGCCGGGTCATCTTTGGCCATGCCGGGCTTGGCGGGGGCAGCATCTGCGCCGGGATCGCTGGGCCACTTGGCGCGCATCCAGTCGGGCGTCTGGTGAACGGTTGGAAAGGCATCCAAGCCCTGCGCCTTGGCAGTGGTCAAATAATCGTCGAGATTGCCATTCGCCTGCGCGGTGGGCTGTACGGCCAGACCTGTGGGTTGCCAGGTCCATTGGGCCGACTGGAACAAACGGATGCTGTGAAAGGGCCTTAGTTTTTCTTGCGGCAGCCAGTGAAAACCGTTCAGGTTTATTTTATCGGCATCGCCCCGATTGGTGGCAATTACTACGCTTGGCTCGACCGGAGTAGTGGGCGCACTTGTACCGTAGAATTCAATTTCCGGTATCACCAGATCGCCCTCCATGCCCACTAACTCCAGCGTAACACTTTCTACTTCGGCGACGAACGGCTCCTCGCGCCATTGCTGGTACTGATCGAGGTGTATGGAAGTATTTACAGCACCCGCAGTGAAGCGTATGGTAGGCTGCCCGCCGCCATCATAGAGCCGGATTTTTGATAGCTTCACTGGTCGGCCAAACCGAATTTCAGCCTTGGCCGGATAATCAGAAACGCGCCAGCCGGGAAACCAGGAAGTGGTTAAATTACCATCGAAGCATAGGGCAACATTGGGAGTGCCGGTGCCGGTATTGGTAAAAACAGTGGGGGCGATTTTGTAGGTTTGGGCGGTTGCTACTATCATGAATAATAGCAGAAAAGGCAGGAAAATCATTTTTCGCATAGTGTAGATTAATAAAGGTAAAGGATATACTGTAGTGCTAAGGGAAGCAGGTATCTGACACTAAAAAATACTTTTGATCGAGTTAATAGTCAATTTTAAAACTACAATAATACGTATGTAGCAATTATAAAAAAGATTTATATGAAATTTTTTTCTTATATTTTTATTTGTTTAAATAACAAAAATAAAAATATGTCTGTCCGCTAACTAACAGAGTGTACACTGGCGGTATATATTTTTGTATCAGAGGAGCCATTGTCAATAAAGATAATTTCTCAAATTATCATTATACATTAGCTGTATTATTGGCAAGAAGCAAATGAAATATGCTACTTGGCAAGCATTTCCCAACAAAATACGTCCATGTGGTATGCGTTTTTTCAAATATGTTTCAAATGATATTTTTTGGCAACAACAGGAGGCTCTCTCCAACCCACCCGCTTGCAACTTAGTCGCCCGCGTTTGGCCAAACATTTCAACCGGATATTTTTCCCAAAACATGATACTTCAAGCCAAGACTCGCAACGAAGTGGCCGCCGAATACGGCATCTCTACCCGAACTTTGAAGCGGTGGCTCCAAAAACACAACATTACTATTACGGAGCGTAATCTCATTTCGCCCAAAGACCTGAAGGTGATCTATGTAGCCTTCGGGAACCCCAAATTGTCCAATGATGGCTGAACAAGTCCTACAATACTGGTTGTAGGAATGCTTAATTGTAATGACCTTTGTCCGTGCTATTACGGAAGAAATAAAGTACCCTGTTTCGTAGTGACTTTTGACATCCTGGAGAGTTATTGTTTTAATCGGAAATGTCTGAAACCCGCTGTTTATTACCCAACATTCACCGATTTACTCATTCTTACAACACTCCGATTATGAAAGGAATTAAACAATTCCCTCTTATCCTCTTTTTGCTGGCCCTGTGCTCTTTTAGTGCCGCCGCCCAATCCGTTAGTGCGATTTCTATTAACCCAAATCAGTACAATAGCAACTCTTTGCTGACTGCTACTGTGCAGGGAGCATTGCCCAATCCTTGTATTATTATCAATTCCTCGGTAAGCATTCAGGGAAATTACGTAAACCTCTATTTGGCATTCACGCCGCAACCGGGCGTTTGTAACCAGGTAGTAACTCCTTTTACGCAGAATATTATCATTGGCACTTTGCCTATTGGCAACTACATTCTGCGCTGTTACAATGCCAATACCGGCGTACAAATATTTGCTAATCTGCTGTTTACAGTGACCTCCGGCTCAGTCGGCTGCCAGGCACCTACAGCTAGCTGCTTATTTGCAAACAACATTACATTTAACAGTATTCGGATCAATTGCAACCTATCCGGGGTGACTTACTACCAGTTTATTTATCGGCGGGTAGGTTATACTACCTGGTATGCGACGTCGGCATCCAGTCAAAATTACTGGAATATGACAGGTTTGCTAAACAATACTAATTACGAATACTGCTGCCGGGTCTATTGTAATGGCAGCTGGACGGTTTATTCGCCCAGCCAGTATTGTAGCACCCAGGGCCAACCCACTGGTAGTAATTGCAGTAATGCTATTGTGCTGACTTGTGGAGTTACCTATTCCGGGTCTAACAATACCGGGAGCTACACTTACTCCAATTATTCGTTTCCCAATGGTTCGCAGTTCACCAACATGACGGGGTCGGAATCATTCCACACCTTTACGGTGACGAGCACTTCCAATGTGACGATTAATTTTAGTAGCCTCTCCCAACATCTGTACTTGTTTTTGTTGAGCAATTGTAATACTAATTGCAACACGACCAGCGGTATGGCTTATAGCTGCTATACTGGTAATAACAACCAGCAGATGACCATGAATAACCTGGCTCCCGGCACTTACACTCTTATTGTGGACGGCTGGAATGGTGCTAGCTGTAATTACAATCTTACTGTAAATTGCACGGCTTTAATTACTTGTAATGCACCAATCGCCAGCCAGTGCTACGCTACCAATATGACCTCCAATTCATGTCGGCTCAACTGCTCGACTCCTGGTTCTTACTATGACTGGTCTTACCGCGCCCCCGGCGGCAACTGGATAGAAGTACCCAGTTCCAGTTTGAACTATGTGGATATTGTCGGCTTGTTGCCCGGCGTGACTTATCAGTTTGTGGTGGCTGTGCGTTGCAATAACTACTGGAGCTATTGGTCGCCCATCTGCTACTGCACTACACTGCCGGGTACTCCGTATAATTGCAGTAATGCTATTCCGGTCACTTGTGGCAATTCCTACACAGGTAATAATGCAACCTGTGGCTATAATTATAGCAGTTATACTTACAATGGGCAGACTACAGTGGAGTCCGGCCCGGAGGCGGTGTACAAGCTTACCGTAGCCGCTAATACGGTATTTACTATCAATTTGAGCGGTCTATCTAGTGATCTGGACTTGTTTTTACTGAATAGCTGCAATGGCAATAACGCCGTTGTAGCAGAAAGTGGGCATAGTGGTACCACTAATGAAAGTCTGACGATGACTAATCTGCCAGCGGGGACTTATTACATTGTCGTAGATGGCTGGAACGGTTATATCAGCAATTTCCTGCTCAGCATTGTCTGCGCTAATAATAGTTACTGTTCCAACGACGAGCCTTGCAGCGCACAAATACTTTCCTGCTATAATTCATGTATCTGGACTAGTACTTCTAATACAGGTTCTACTATGACCACTACCCCCAGTTCGGTAGGTGGATGTAATAGCACAGGGATGCAGGATGTGTGGTATGCCGTGCAAATACCGGCCACTGGCAGAATGCGCGTCACTACTGGTGCGGGTACGATGACAAATGGGGTAATGGGCATTTATGGTGGCTCTTCTTGTGCTTACCTGAACTGCTATGGCTGTGTGGACAACGCGAACGGCAGCCTCATGCCTGATATTATTATTACCGGGAGTGCTGGTATCTGGATTTATCTGCGGGTATGGGGTTATGGTGGATCGGTCGGCTCGTTCAGCATTTGTGTGACCATTCTGCAAGGCAGTACTAGCCTGCAGGCCAATGACGTACCCACTTTTGATTTGAATACCGACATGCTCAGCGATCGGGACGACACTAAAAAAGTAGAAGCACGCACCGAAACGGGCGGATTCTCCCTGCAAATATTCCCGGTGCCTACGCAGGACGAGGTGAATTTCTCTGCTCAGTTGCCAGTAGATAAAGAAGCGGACATTCGCGTATTCGACCTGAATGGTCGGTTGGTGAAGGAAATGCACGGCTTGCAAAGCGTACAAGGCACTCTGCTCGAACGAATGCAGGTCGGTGAGCTGCCCGTAGGACTATATATCGTCAAAGTGCGCTCTGGTGAGGTAGAATTGAGCAGTAAGTTTTCAAAGATTTGATGGCTAATACATTGGAAATTAAATTTATTGAGGATGCGAGTATTGGAGTATTTGATTAAAACACTTGATAATCAGGCAATTGATCGAATACTTAAATATTCAAATACTCAAAACAACTTAATTTACATGTACTAATACTGTCAGATAAAGTAATCGGCGAAACATCGCCTGAGCTGCCTCCGAAGGACAATACGTTCCTTTTGGGGCAGCTTTGTTTTTAGCCCCACATTGTGAGCATTTTTTACCTCAATACAGTAATACCAACAATAAAGGTAATATCCTTAAAAAATTCCAATATTTTATTGGCGATCAATAATAATTTACTACGTTGATTATAAACGTTTTAATATTTAGCAAAAAATTATTATTTATCATTGCCAAATTCGCAACCCGGCTTGGCCCGACTTTTTATAGGGCAATAGAGAAACACTTAAAACTGTGCTTCCGAAAAAGTTCGGTGGCCTATCCTTTCACTTTAAAACATACGATTATGAACACCATGAGAAATCTGTTCACCTACCTGCTAATTGGCGGTGTACTGTTAGCTGGCTGCAAATCCATGAATAAAACCCAAAAAGGAGCTGCGATTGGTACAGGCAGTGGGGCCGCCGTCGGGGCCGTGGTTGGTAAAGTATCAGGTAATACCGCGATGGGGGCTATTCTGGGGGCTACCGTCGGTGGGGTCACTGGGGCTCTGATTGGGCGCAAAATGGACAAACAGGCGGAAGCTATGAAAAGCTCGGTTCCAGATGCTAAAATAGAACGCGTCGGAGAAGGCTTTGTAATCGAATTCAGCGATAAAATCCTGTTTGCGCTGGATAAATCTGACCTGTCTATGGAGGCCAAGCGCAGCCTGGATAAAATGATTACGGTACTCAATGATTATCCGGATACTAACATCGAAGTGCAGGGCCACACGGACAATAAAGGGACTAGTGCGTATAATGAAAAACTGTCACGTCGGCGGGCAGACTCGGTGGCTGGTTACCTGCGCTCGAAGGGTATTGCCAGCTCCCGTCTTGCTACTAAAGCATACGGTGAATCAGCCCCTAAATACAGTAATGATACCGCAGATGGTGCTGCACAGAATCGGCGCGTAGAATTTCTGGTGTCCGCCAACGAAAAGATGAAAGCGGAAGCAAAAAAAGAAGCTGGCAGCAAATAAATCCGCGTTTAGAAAACCAGCTATTAATTCCATACGTATAAAGAAGCCGTCCGTACACATTACGGGCGGCTTCTTTTGTTCGGGGCTATTTTTAACTAAATGTCTCCATTGCCGTTCTTGCTCTTTATGTTTGCATAGCAGGAATTAAAATCTCCGCTTTTTTTTCGATGGTCAATCCCTTACGTATTTTGGTAGTGGAAGATGATGAAGACGATGCTGATTTCTTACAAGAAGCCCTACAAGAGTACGGGGTGAATTTCACTATAAATGTTCTAGTGCAGGGCGATCAGGCATTACCCTATCTGGAACAAAGTGACCTCCTGCCCGACGTTATTATTCTTGATTTGAACCTGCCTCGGATGCACGGTACAGAAATACTGCATTTAATCAAGAAATCTCCACGATTCCAACATATTCCAGTAGTGATCCTCACTACTTCTTCGGCAGTAGAAGAAAGAAACCTCTGCACGCACGCTGGTGCCCATAGTTTTCTGACCAAACCCGTTTCCATGCAGGGCTTTCAGGATATTACCAGCACCATTGTTCAGGCGGCTACGGAACCGCTATTAGGGTAGAGCTATCGCTTGCTTCTCCATTTTGACCGCCTGCTTTTTTCAATATCTAGTCACTAATCACATCACGGGCGTACAAAGTCAGCGGTTTCCAGTAACTGGAAGTCGTAATATTATCTATTACCACGCCACGACTAGTCGTGCTGTGAATGCAGTAAATGCCCGTCTTGTTGCGGTCCACTACCATCGCTACGTGCTGAATATGGTTTTTTTCGCCGAAAATGACCAGATCGCCTGGCTGCACTTTATCCAGTGGAATAGATACACCTTCTTTAGCCTGTTCCGCAGAGGCAGGTGATAGGTTAATCTTAAATTCTTTCATCACATAGCTGGTAAGCCCCGAGCAATCGAACCCGGTCTTTGGACTGGTGCCGGCGTAATGATACTCCGCCCCGATCTGCTCTTTCGCATAGTCCACGATCTTTTGCCGCTTCTTCATTTCCGCAGTAGTGTGTACGGGAGAAGAAGACGCGGAAGAGGGACTGGATTTACTGCTGTTCGCCTGTTTCATAATCGAACAAGCTTCGGCAATAATCAGGCTCATGCAAAAGATAATCAGCAAAGAATGGGCTGCTTTCATCATGTGTATTTTACTACATAACTGCAAATTCGCTATTCCCCACCGTCATATCTGCTACTTTTAATCTTTCTTAACAAGATGGGCTTCGCGCATGGGCGTTTTCAGCATCGCCCACTTGCTCTTAAACAGCAGCGCATCCAGTGAAAAACGACCCGGCCCCAGCAGGAAAATAGCACCGTATACCGAGAAGTATAACAATGGCAACTCTTTGTCGGTCAATGGATTATCCCAATTGACCGAAAATGCAGCCACCGCCATCGTGACCAATAATGGCACCAATGCCAGACGAGTAAATATTCCCAGCAGCACCAATACCGAACAAATGGCCTCGGCGAACACTACGAAGTAGTACGAAGTGGTCGAACCCAGCCCTACCGCATCGGGAAAACTATCGGGATCCTCCGAAAACAGGGTGAGTTTCATGGTGCCGTGGTTGTACACCATGAGGGTGCAAAAGACGATGCGCAACAGCAGTGCCGCCCAATCTACCGACAGGGAAGCGGGATATAATAAATTCCGAAGCATAAGGTTTTGGTTTTAGTTAGAACAGGCAAGTTTACAGAAAAACCAACAGTTCTGCTACGGAATTGTGTCTGATGAAGGACGTTTTTTTGTATTTATCAATCTGTACATAGAGACGTTGCATGCAACGTCTCTATGTAAACCCGCCGCTACTAGGCTTTCCCCAACGGCACCAGCACTTTCAAACTCACATTTCGCCCCATATTGAACACGCCCAAACGGCCGGTTGCCAGATTTTCCGGCGCATATTTCAGTCGGCTGAGGTGCGATTGATAGGCCGTATCGAGCAAGTTATCCGCGACGACAAAAACCTTACAAACCTGCCGACTTTTGGCACCAGTTATCTGTCCCCCAAAACCCGCATTGAGCAGGAAATAACCAGGCGTTGCAGTCTCGGTACCAAAGGCGGCGTAGTAGTGGTTTTGATCGAAAGTATAGGCACCTTCCACAAAAACGAAGCCGTCCGTGAGGTGTTTGCCCACTTTTTTGAAGTCGCCACGCAGTTCCGAGCGTATGTGCGCCGCCGGAATAAAAGGCAAATAACGACTGCTGTCCGGTTGATTTTGCTGCACACCCTCCACCCAGGAAAACGAGTTTTCAAAGTGCAGCCAATCGAGCGGATGCGGATGCAGATCGAAGGTGATTTCGCCCCCGGCGAGGTAAGCATTGCCCTGCACGAATTTGAAAGTCGGCACCGGATCAGCCAAGTCCACAATGCTGTCGCCGCCGAAAACGCTGTTCAGTTTTTCGGCAAAAATGTAGTGATCAATATGGTTGTAAAACAGACTCACTTCGGTGGTCAGGTGGCGACTATTAAAAAACAGGCCAAGGTCGGTTTGCAGGCTATATTCCGGTTGCAGGCGATGGTCGCCAATTTCATAGCGAATAGTACCCTCGTGCCGACCGTTGGAGCCGGATTCAGCGATGTTGGGTGCGCGAAAGCCACGAGCGACATTGAATTTGGCGGTAAAACTGTTATTGAAATTGTAGGCTGCGCCAATACTGCCCGACGCGCCCGCATAATTGGTTTGAAAAGCCGCGAATTTCACGTCGTCGGTAGGCTGCTTGGTCAGTTCACCATTCGGGTCAAGATAGAGCGGCTGCGTATTTACCTGGCGATGATCGTACCGCAGACCGCCGCTGAGATTGAGTTTGCCCATTTTTCGCTCGGCCACTGCATAGCCGCCCACATCGAACAAATTATAGGCAGGCACCAAGGCTTCTATGCCCTTGTTGCGGTTGTTTTGGGCCATGCCGTTTACGCCCACAGTAGTGCGCCAGCCGTCATTTTCCGGCAAAAAAACCTTCACGTCATAATTCCAGGTATTCAGCAGAAAATACAGATCCGAGGCTTCTGGGTCCAGTGGATTGCCGTGTTCTTTGCGCGTATTCTGTTGAAAACCAGTCGAAAACACCAAATTGGTTTTTCCCAAAAATAAGCTCGTCGTGTTGGAAATCCGCGAATGGCCGATTGCCTGCTGCGGCACATGCAGGCCATAACCTTTCAAATCGGCATTGGTAGCCGACTGTTCTTCCACGGTCGTATCATTGACAGCAACTAGTTTTATGAAATTCCCCAAAGAGTCGCGGTCGCCTTCTACCAAGCCCAGATTTTGCTGAAAAGTACTGAAATAAACGTGCGAAAAGCCCCAGCGTTTGTTCCAGCCAAAATAACCATTCAGGTCGCGCTCACTAAATCCTGAATTCCAAACGCGACCATCGTATTGGTTTTGGTAATTGCCCGCTTCTTTGAGGCTGCCGCGTAGCAGCCAATTGAAGCCTTTGATATTACCAGCATTAGCCAGCGAAGCACCCAGCAAATTATTATTGGTCTGGTAGTTCAGCGTAGCACTGGAACGTATTTGCCCTTCGGGTAAAGGATTGGGTGTCAGGAAGTTGACTACCCCAGCGATGGCATCCGAGCCATAAATGAGGCTCCCTGGGCCTTTCAGCACCTCCACCCGATCCACCGAAAATTCATCAATCTCAATGCCGTGCTCGTCGCCCCACTGCTGGCCTTCCTGCCGCAATCCATTGTACAGCGTAATAATACGATTGTAGCCCAGCCCACGAATGACCGGCTTGGAAATGCCCGCACCCGTGGTGATCTGCGATAGGCCCGGTTTTTTAGCAATAGCATCAATCAAATTAGTAGAATTAACTTTCGTAAGGGCCAGATTATCAATGACTGCCACTGGAACTGGATGCTCGCGCAATTCGGTAGCATGGGTCGCCCCGGTGACCACCACCTGGTTCAGTTCCGTCACGGCTTCCTCCAGTTGAAAGTCTATATGCGTGTCGCCTTGCACCTGTATTCTTTGGGTTTTGGTCTGGTAACTGGCGTAGCGTATTTCTACCAAAAAAGTACTCGCTGGCAGGTCTTTGAATTGATACTGGCCATCCACATCTGCCACTACGCCTTGTTTCAAATCAGACAGATAGACAGTCACCTGCGGCAGGGCTTCGCCGGTAACTTTATCGGTGATAGTGCCGTGGAGGGTGTTTTGAGCAAGCATCGGCGCGGCCAGGAGCAGTAAAGCCCAGAGCATATATTGTTTCATATAGTTGAATTTGCTTGGAAATAAAAGGCGTCGCCACCTGACCCGCCGCTATATGGGAGGAGCTTCTGGTGACACTGCGTCAGGAAAAAATGAATGAGAAAAGAGGAGAAATTTAGAGTGCTGGCGGGCCGCGAGAGGAGGTGGAGCCGACCAACCAATCGGGCACAGGGCGATTGGTATAGCAGAGAAATTTTCGCCGCAATTTTCGCCGCAGGCAGTAACACGAACGTCGTCAGAGCCGAGAGAATCGGCGTACTCAGTGCCAGCGCGCAAAACGGGCAATCATCCCCCGCGTAGCGGCTATCGTGGATGTGCGTGGCCGAGTGGTCGCGTGCTACCGTGCAAATGGGCCGGTCGTGGTGATCGGCATGGTAAAAAACGCCGTGCATCGTTTTCAGCGACCAGGCGGTCACGAAAAAGAAGGCCAACAGAAGGGCTACCCAACGACGATTTGAAGCTATTCTTTGCAAATGCAGTACTTGAACTTCGCAAAAGTACGACACTTTGCCACAAGTCGCTACAAAATGAAAGGTTAACAGAAAAATGTGGCACACTTGGCAGGCAGGCCACATGTAGGAAAAAATGAAGCCCGAATCGCGTTGATCCGGGCTTCTAGGCCTGATTGGCCAGTTCGTTAGCGCAACAGTGTTGCGGTGTGGCATTAATTAAGAAGGAGAACAGAAAAATAGTCGTGAAAACAATGCTATTTAAGTGAAACTAATGAATTATTCTACATCTTCGCGAGGCGAGAATCTCTCCTCTTTAAAATCGGATCGGTGGCCAGCGGTTCGCTCTTTGTGTCTGGTCAGCTGGCGTTTGAGGGCATCGGTGGAGGCGGTGATCGCGGCCTCAAAAGTTTTTCCGCTTCGCTTGTCCATCATCCAGCCGCCTGGCACATGAATTTTGACTTCGGCGATCTTTTCGTGCACTTGACTACCGTTATCCTGCAATTTTAAATGGACTTCGGCTTCTACTGTCCGGTCAAAATAACGATTCAGTCGCTCCATTTTTTGCTGTGTATATTCCAGCAGTTTTGCGTCGGCGTGAAAGTGGACGGACTTTACACTAATGTTCATCATAAGCACTTCTCATTATTTGGTTAAAAGATAAAAGCTACCCATGTTACGCCCGAAGCGTGCCGTTTATTTTTTGCTAGGACAATTTTATGAACTCCCATTGAGATAAAAAAGTTTTTTAGAATATAATTTTTTAAAATTGAAAAAATATCTCGTTTGATATCGCTTAAAAGACTTTCGTTCAAGTGTTTAGACACTAAAAGTATATTTATGCAAAATTTTATTTTTACCCTTAAATGCCCTTCGCCTCGATGAAATAAGGGCAAAAGAGGGTAGAAGCACCAAAACAGGCACTTTAAGGCAAGAAAAATAAATTTGAAAAAATTAGCAAAAGGGAAAAAACTGAGCCGATCAGCCCAACTCTGCCAACGCCCGTTTATTCACCGCCTCCAACGACGCAATGGGCAATTCCACAAAGAAGTCTGTCCCTTCATTGTCGCGGGTCTCAAAACGGATGTTGCCATCGTGGCCTTCGATGATCTTGCGGCAAATGGCCAGCCCGAGACCGCTCCCGGAGGTCTTTGTGGTGAAGTTTGGCTCAAATACCCGCTGCCGGATTTCCGGGGGAATGCCGCCACCGTTGTCGCTGATTTTTACCACCGCCATCTTGTCCTGCTGGAAGAGCGAGACGCGTATTTTGCCCTCCCGATCGGATGGAATGGCTTGTATAGCATTGATAATCAAGTTATTAAAAACCCGGATCAAATGATTTTTATCGCCTAGAATAGTGAAATGTTCAGTTGGCAACAGCAGTTTTAAATCCACATTACGCTGTTCACTGAACAGATCGAAGACGTTTTCTACCATTTCATTCAAGCGTACCGCATCCCTTTGTTTGATGTCAATATTGGCAAACATGGAAAATTCCGAAGCGATCTGTGCCAGCGAATCAATCTGCTCGATCAGGCGCGTAATGGCCTTGCGCAGGTAAGCGGCGGCCTGTTCCGGGTTGTTCGAGACACGCTCCAATTGTTGCATAGAGAGCTTCATCGTCGTCAGCGGATTCTTGATGTCGTGCGCCACTTGACGGGCCATTTCACGCCAGGCACCTTCCCGTTCCAGCCGCACCATCTGCACTTTGGAGGCTTCCAATTTCTCCACCATCCGGTTGTATTCACCAATCAAATCGCTCACCTCGTCCTGCGAGTCGCCCTTATATTCGAGCGGCGCATTTTTATCCTGCAACTGCAATTCCCGGATTTTTTCCGCAATCATCGTCACCGGACGCGTGATCGAACGCGCCAACAGGAACGTAATACCGAACGCCATGAGCAACAGGAATACGTACACGCTGGCCAGCAACCCGATAAAATCGGACACTTCCACGCCCACGGTGCGCTGCGCCAGATTGTAAGGTACGCCGAGGAAACCCCGTAATTGGTTTTGCCCGTCGCGGAGAGGCAGGTATTTGGTGAAAAATGGCAGCCCACCGATTTGCTCGGTTTCTACTGCCTCAGGTTGATTACTGTGTTGCAACGCAAACAGTGCGGCAGGATTCATTTTGGGCGGCACTACGCCAATTCTCCCCAAATCCTCTTGGGTAGTGTACACTAAATCACCCTTTGGAGAATACAAATTGGCATCCATCGTGAGGCTACCTGCCAGCGTTGCTAATGTAGATGGCAGAGAACGTCGCAGGCTATCCGCAGGCAAAGAAGCATCTACCAGGCGCGTTTTCAAGCCAGTCAGTGCTGCCGTCGTGCGATAGTCGGCATAACTCTGTTCCACCTCCGCCGCACTACGACTGAAATGCCGGTAGGTAATAAAACCGATGACCAGAAAGGCCAGCCCGATCAGCGAAAGGTTGGAATAGTGAATACGTTTGGCCAATGAACCCCGCGTCGTGAATGAAAAACGGTATTCAGCGGGCAAAAAACGAAGATAATTATTGGCAAAAGCCAGCAAAGCCAACAGCAAAGAAGACGCCGTAAACCACAACGAAAAGAGATAAACGGGCTTGAACCAGCCGCCGCTGCGATGGCCCACCACCGTGAGCGTATTACCATCGGTACTCTTGGAGACGGCATCCATGCGGTTTTGCAGGTTGTTGTCTATTTCACGTGTTTCGCCGGGCTGCACTTGCGGAGCGAGCTGGAGCATATTGGCTTGCCCTTGCTCCACCAAAAAGCGACCGTTTTTCTGCACGGCAAAATCATAGCGCGCCAGACCATCCAGATTTTTGTACGGCGTGGCGTAGAACATCCGTGCATACACCCGCGTCGGTTTTGGATACTGGTGTTCGAGAAAACAAAACACGCGGGCTGGCTGCGTCGCGTCGCCCATTCGTCGGGTGGAAACAGCCATCATGTAGCGGAATTGGCCGTCTTCGCCCGTGCGGTAGCGAATGCCCGGCGCATCGGCCAGGGGTTGGCCCTGGTTCCAGTTTTCCTGCACCACCCATTCGTAGCCCTGCGTTTGGCCGAGCAGCATGGGCTGATTTTCTTTATCGAAAGCAAAAGCCTGCAACCGATAATGTTGGAAGAGATAATTTTCGTTGAAAAGGGTACTGTTCATTTGCGCCCGAATATCGGCGACCTGGGCTTTGAAAGGCCAGGGTTTTAGTAACACTCCAAGTTTGGTCGAATCTGCCTGAATGTTGGCATACAATTCCGGCAACAAGGTTTTTTCTACCTCTTCAATGTCGCGATCAGTAACGAGGATTTGAGCGTAGTCCAGACGTATTTGTTTGTCTTTCAACGTATTAAAACGATATAAAAATGTCGCTGAAAACGCTGCAAACAGCAATAGCCACACCACCACCCAACCAAAACCTGGCTCCATATCGTGCGCTAAAATATCGAGTGCTATAGCAAAAAGTACCCCACAACCTGCCACAACGAGCGCATATCCTGACAAATCCGCTGCCAAGCAAACCCCCATAAAAGCAATGCTCGCTCCCGCCAATGCACCGCTGCGAGTCAGGCGGGGAAGTTCGAGATTGGCTACGGTTTGTATGGAGCGTTGACCTATTAAAAATACGGTTGGTAACCAGAGAAATACACCCGCCAAGGCCGTCAGGCTCAGCCCGCGCAGATTTAAAATATTGTCAAAATCAAATTCCAAACCCGATTGCAGGACCAAATGCTGCAACACTTTTACGCTCACCAACACCGGCAGCATCGCCAGCAAATACCCGGCAACCGCTACACCCAACCGCAGTGATTGGGGCATTTGGTTAAGATTGGCAAAAGACAATCGGCGATGGAAGTACAGGGCCGCCCAAAGGGAAACGGTAATGCCAAAAAGCCAATCGCCCAGTGTAGCTCCCAGAAAAGAAGGTGCCGAAAAAGTATGGGCAAACCACGGTAAGGCACCAAACTGGGCAGCACCAAAGCCGGTTATTTTATTTAAAAAAATAAGCCCTGCGGCAGCGGCGAATCCGGCCACAATGCCCATCCAAGGCGCAAAACGCGCTCCCAGCCAATTGGCTCCCTGCTGAATGAGCACAAGCAGTAGTCCAAAAGCCAGGACGTAAAAAAGCAATTTCACCCATTGTAGCCACGATGAATGCACAGGGCCCTCCGCCGTAATGCCACCAATTTTCTGGCCATTTACTTCCAAGGGAAAGTTCGATTGCAGGCTGATTTCTACCTGCGCAGGAATATTTGGATCAGCAGGAAACAGTGCTTCCCGGCGAGTTGATTGCAGGCCAGCGGCGTAGCGTATTGGCACGAGCACCGTCGCTAACTGGCTGCCAAAAGGCTGGGTTTGGGCGAGATAATTACCCAATGGCATATTCAGCAACGTGGGTTTTGACAAGCCCGCCAACTTTGTAAGTTGGTCTTTGCCCGGCAAAGCTTTGGTATTGGACCAAAAAATCAGCGAATCGGCGTGGTGCAGCAGTATAGGTGTAATCGCGTTGCGCCAGTTGATCGAGTGTAGTGCTCCAATCGGCAGGCGGGCGATCATTCAGGACATTTTCCAGGGCACTGCGGTGGTCTTGCAACCAGGTAAAGCCTTCCGTTTGTTGTTGGCCCAGATAATTGGAAATTTGGTCAGCGTGCTCTTGCAGCAGCGTCGTACCTTCGTCCCACTGGCCGGCACTGATTGCGACCGATAAGAGGATGCCCATGGCGACCAGGTAGAGCAGCAGGCGTTTGAACATGGGTAGCAGTGCAGGAGATATTTATGGCGAAAATGATGGAGTTAACAGGCGCGCTGCATGAAAAGCGGGTTGCCCGACAAACCCGAAGCACAAAATAGCATCGGGCAAAAGTATCCAAACAAAGTTTACGCCAATACTGAACAGCCGGAAAATTCACCCCATCTTTTAAAACAGGGCATTGCCGCTCTTTGAAGGCAATGAAACCGCATAAACAGATGATTTACGGCCTCAAAAGGGACTTAAAAAAAATAACTACAGACCGCTCTGCCGCCTTTTTTTCGGTGAAAATCAGAAAATGGGAGGAAAGTCCGGACAACATAGAGCACCGCACCACCTAACGGGTGGAGTTGCCAAAGCAGTTTGGCGGCATAGACAGGGTCACAGAAAATTACTTCCCATCGAAAGTTGAGGTGGATGGCCGGGGCAACCCGCCTTCGCTGAAGCTACGGCGGGTAAAGGTGAAAACGTGCGGTAAGAGCGCACGACTGCGTCGGGTAACCAGCGCGGGGGATAAACCTTGCGGGTTGAAATGCCATGTACACCTTGTGTCTGTCCCGATGAAATCGGGATAGGTGTGCGTTGCTCGCGCACAGCATAGAGTCGGTTCGCTGACTCTTTCAGCAAGGGGGGTAGGCAGCGCAGACTCCAACGGTGACGTTTGGAGCCAGATAAATGGCAGAGGCTTGCCGGGCAACCGGGAGGCACAGAATCCGGCTTACAGGTCTGTAGTTTTTTTTCTTTTTGAGGATTTGATGGATTTGTGGATGCTCAACTCCTCACTTTTTTCAGATCTTCCAATACTCGACTCTTCCAATACTCAATTTTTATGAAATACTTATCCATTTGCTTGCTCATGAGTGTCGTCGGCTTGTTGTCTTTCAAAACAGCGGTCAAACCAGCGCGCGTCATCTTTTTTGGCGACAGCATCACCGAGGCAGGTGTTCGTCCGGGCGGCTATATCGATCAGATACAGACGATGCTGAACAGCCAAAATAAATCTAGCGATTTTGAATTGATTGGGGCGGGCATCGGCGGCAACAAAGTATACGACCTCTACCTGCGCATGGATACCGATGTGTTGGAAAAGAAGCCCGATGTGGTGTTCATCTATGTCGGCGTGAACGATGTGTGGCACAAAAAGCTATTCGGCACCGGCACTGATGCGGATAAGTTTGTCAAGTTCTACGAAGCCATGATTCGTAAAATTCAGGCGGGTGGCAGTCGGGTCATTTTGTGTACGCCCGCTTGCATTGGCGAAAAAACGGACTGCACGAATGCTCTGGATGGCGAACTGAATCAGTATTCTAATATTATCCGTGATTTAGCCAAGCAATTCAATTTGGGGCTTTGTGATTTGCGGCAGGAGTTTACCAATTATCAAGCGACACATAACCCAACTAATGTTGACAAAGGTGTGCTCACTACTGATGGGGTGCATTTGAATGATTTGGGGAATAAGATGGTGGCGGAGATTATGATGGGGGAATTGAAAAAGTAAGGTTTAGGGGAATTGTTTTGGTAAAATAGGCATTTTTCTTTTATTTTTGTAAATGAAATTCTCATCTGCCACCGCCACCTAGAGTCGGATACTTGTTACCCTGATCTTCATAGAGATATCGTAAAGTTTAATCCGTATTTATCCATCATGAAGTACTGCTTCTGTGATGAGGAATCTTATTGGTGACCAATGGTAGCAGGCCCTTCCTGGCTTGTAATTCGCACCCGAGTAGAATAGGTGCCAATATCTTGATAAACTCCTGCCTTAATTATGATTTGAGCCCCATCCCAGACCGGATACCAGTTGAAAGTATCATTTACGCTTTGGAATGGACGATCTAATGTACCAGGCAATTTCTGGTCAGATGATCCTAAGTCTGTCCACATAGGCGGCAAACCGTTAGCATGATCCACATAGATATTGCCTCCAAAGTGTTCCATCCCTACTTCGTCATCGCAAAATAATAATGGTGAGTTGTAAAAATTTACGATTACATGAAGTTGGCTTTCCTTTATTCCAGGCGCATCTCCGTTCTTTAGATCCCAAATGGTTAGTCCTTCTGGAGTTTGACTACCCGTACCATTGCATGCACAGCCATTGTTAAAACGGTAATCAAAATAAGTAGGGTTTAGTGGATCTCGCACACTATTAGAAGAACGTTTAATCTCTTTCCATGTAGAAGTCTCGAAGACGTGGATACCATCAGTCGGGAAAATACCGTCCCCGAATGGTCCACATTGACCTGCTCCACAACTAA
>CBDFMU010000007.1:0-129783 GCA_965249785.1 Saprospiraceae bacterium
TACTGCTACATTTGATTTGGCTATTGGAAAATCTTATAATGATCGTTGGTTTGAAGTAAATCTATTAGCGGCTAATAGCGTGAAGACGCCTTAAAAGAACAGAAGCCACTCCGGTAATCCGAAGTGGCTCTGTTCTTTTGTACTCCTGCGACTTTACAGCCGAAGAAGTCGGTAACTACTCGTTTCTCTTCCTGTATTGATGCGGAGCCAGTAAGCACCCGCTGCAATACCGGACATATCTACGGTAGTAGTGTTGTTTTCTGTGGTCTGGGTGAGTATCAGCCGTCCTGTTGAGTCGAAAAGTTCTATTGCTCGCTTGGTTTCTGGTTCGTTGGTATTCCAGGTTAATTTTACGAGACCAGCGGTGGGATTGGGGAAAATAGATAGACTAGTCGAGGAATTGAAATTAACTATGTCTATATTAGAATAATCTGCGCTGCCATCTTTATCCAGCATACGCAGCCGATAAAAATTCTGAACGACCAAAGGCTGGTCATCATTGAAATAATACTCTGCACGCTCTCCCTGGAGACTTTTAGATGCTGCCGAACCGATTGTTTTCCAGGAAAAACCGTCCGGGCTTCTTTCGATTTCAAAATGAGAGAAACGGGTTTCATTGGCAGTTAACCAGTGGAGGCGCACAAACTTATCGTCTAGTTTTTCTGCTTTAAAAGCAATAAGTTCTACTGGCAATGTAACCGATGAAGTGGTAGCGACAAAACTATCGCCTCCTGCATTATTAGTGGCGGCACTACTCCCGACGGAAGCATAAAACGGTTCATTATAATTGGTAATATCGCCTGGACCTAACTGCTCTACGTACCAGTATGCTTGTAGCGTATTGCCACCATTTTCTGCCGTCAGGTCATTTAGTTGGGCAATAGCACTGCCCACACCATTAAAGAATTCAATATTTAGAACCGGATTATCTTGCGTACTGCCCCAAGTGACAGTCGCATTGTTGTTTACATCAATAATACCTAGAAAAATGAAGTAGTCGCGTCCATTGTTATTTAAATCGGTGATTTGTGTCCAATTGAGGTGCGGCAGACTATTCGATATAATGGTCGCAGTCGGTGTAACGGCTTGATGCGGCAGACTGATAGTAACCGAAAAATTAGAGAATCGCACATTGGTCAGGGTCACCGATGGTTTGGCGACCACCAGTAGACCCACTGGAGTACCAGTAGTCTGAATACTGCCTTGCACTGTTGTCTGTGCGGATAAATTTTGTACAAGGAACAGGGAAAATGCGGCAAAAATGAAGGAGAACTTATGCATGATAAAGATTTTTAGTTTTTAAAATTGTTCGGTAATAACTGTACTGGAAACACCGCCAAGTACTGTATTGAGTAAAAAGCCGGAATCATTATTGGGGCCGCTGTATCGTACTACGCCATTCATGTTTAAGTCACAATTAGAATACTGGTTACTTAAGACGGTAGTAGAAATACCACCGAGACAAGTATTGAGCAGAGAGCCGCTGTCATTGGAAGGTCCACTATATCGCACATTCGCATTTGCGTTGACGTTGCCGCCCCAAAGCGCATAAATATTGGTGGGGGAAGTATCTACTAGTTTCATTGGATTGGTACCATAGGCTTGGGTGGTGGCGGTGGTAAAATCATAAGCAGTCGTAGCACTTTCACTGAAATTAATGCCGCTGCCGTTTGGCGTACGCACACTGAGGTGGTTGCGATGCCCGACACCCAGGATATAATTCTGTGTGGCATTACCCGGCATTTTTACGGGATCAATTCCATTTAATTCCACTATATCGCCATCTTTTTGTAGTAAAGCGGGCCGTGTTTGCAGATTGGTACTAGTAGAAGTGGGGTCTTTAAACCAGAGAAAAACCCAATCTACAATAGCATTATCGCCCGTAACACTTAACACCGAAGCATCAATTGTATAGCCACCAGCAGGTTGCCAGCCACTTTGTACAAATTTGCCAGTGCCGTAAGTGGTCGGCGCAGTAAGTGGAAAGGCGGCCAGGCTGCGCAAATTGTCACTCATTTTATGGGTAGTGGTACTATAAGCACCCTGCAACATAATTTTGGCACTCACTAAGACGCGATTCATAAAAAACTCATCGCCTACCATCCAGATACCGGGCGTGAGACTAGTTCGGCTGCGGGTGTAAGGATCGCTACCAGTAGAACTACCCATATTCGTGGGCGGCAAATCCCAATCGGTACCAGTATTAAAGCGCGCTAAACCGCAATCCGTGCGCACAAAATCCGGGAGTTCATCGGTGGCCGCCCATTGTGCTGTTGCGCCCAAACTACTACCACCAGTGGTTCCTTCGGTAACTTCCCAGGCAGTATTGACGGCATTGGCAGTCAGAGCGGTGCCGCTGGAACCGTTGGCCAGGGGGGCAGCCAGGCAACGCACACCAATGTTGTCGCTGATACCGTTTTCGCTGATCGTCAAGGGGTTATAAGTGATAGCATCGCTGCCAACTGGATAAGTGAAGGCGGTGGTGCTGAGTCCTTGTTTCACCATTTCGCCAGTGCTACCCGTAACGACGTAAGCATTACTACTATATCCAGTAATAGATGCAGTACTACCTATAAGCAGATCATTCCCACCAAGATTGATTCTGCTACCTGTATTAATAAAACTTAGTGCAGTGGCAATAGTACAATTATCCTGCAAGTAGACTTGCCCCGCCGTTTTATCAATTTCCAGGTTTTGTAAGGTGCTGCCGCCAGTGGTAACATTTTGATCCTGAGTGCCTTGCAGCCGTATGACGGCATTGCTACTCATGTTTAAAGTACCGGCGTTAACCCAGTTTGCATCCTTTACCGTGATGGTTTGAGTACTATTTAAAGTAAGAGTAGCACCAGTGCCGATATACAACTGGGCTTGTAATGCATTAAAAATTGTGCAACAAAGCGCAATCTGCCAAAAGGCTCGATAAATTATTTTTTTATTCAAAAGAGGAGTGGTCATTTTCTTGCTGATGAATGGTGGACGGTTCGTCGCTGCCAAAGCCGACATAGAGTATTGCAGTACAAAGAGTAGAGACTAGAATGTAAAACATAAAATTCTATGGTTATTTCTCCGTTGCGGTTGTATTCAGGTGCAAAGCCGATTTAATCAGTTCCACATCGCCTTTTAGGCTGGCATTGGCAGTTTGCAAAGCATTGATGGCTTCACTTTGATGATTGATCATCTTCACTAATTCCTGCGTAGCCGAGATGTTAAGCATAGAAAGTGCTTCATAATCTACTGTGTGAAAATCATTTACTTCGCGGCCATAGACGAAGACTTTACCTTGATCGGGCAGATTGACTTTAAAGCCCTTAACATCTGCAGCGGTGACAGATACTAGTTCCGTGCGTTCTCCGAAAATCAGTTTTACTTTATCACCGACTTTTAATGTATTGGTTAAAGTGATGTAACCATCTTTAATTTCTGCCAACTGATAAATATCCGGTACTACATCGGTCATAGTACTGACTGCTTGCGGATAGACTTTTTCTACTTGCTGGGCTATTACTTTTTTATAAATCGTATTTCCTTTTCCAATATAATCTTTCAATTTATAATCAGTAATTTCAATACCGAGCAGCGTCTTTAAGTCGGCATAGCTATTACTAATGCCCTGAATATTCTTGATGCGTGCGTCGGAAAAGGCGTTGAATTCGCTGGCAGCGATGCGGGCAGAAGCGTAGATGGAGTAAGTATTGGTACCGCTGTTAGTGCCAATTGAGCCACTGCTATTCAAATAGCCGTAAGTGCCGGGATTGGTGCTGGCACTGCCATTGACCACCAATTTTGCCTGCGTAGGCGAAGTACTACCAATACCCACATTGCCCGACGCAGACAGCACGGTCATGACGGGTCCGTTGTTGGGACTGTGCAGCAGGAAATTTCCGGCACCTTCACTGTTTCCGCTGCCCGTCGAAATAAGATTCCAGGTGGTACCACCCACAGTCGTGTTTTGCAAATTAAGCCAAGTGCCAGTAATAGAGGAACCTTGTACGCGCGCTACATTAAACTCGGTACTAGTTACCTGTAATTTAGTAGCAGGCGTAGTAGTTCCAATTCCCACATAGGTGCCACCATCATAAATTAATCCATCAGTTAAGGTAGTACCGTTCCATTTGGGAACCACATTAGTGGTGGTAGAACTTACTTGTGGATCGGACTCCGTAATGGAAAGAGTGGAGGGACTGACCCAGGAGCCGTTGCCGCTGGCATCACTTTGTAGTATATTATTAGTAATGGCCCCGTTAGTCATCTGAAAATTAGTGGTTTTAGTAGTTCCATTTACTTCCAATTCCGTAGAAGCCGACACGCCACCAATACCTACATAGCCCGTACTACGCGCAATACGCAAGGGTTGACCTAGAAAAACCCCGGCATCGGTATAACGATTAATAAAAAAATTAGAACCTGCATTAGAGCCGCTTTCAGTGCCATTGTCTTTACCAAACTGCCAGCGATTACTGGTGCTGCCCGAAGAATAAGTAGAAAAAAGTAATCCGGTTTCCGAGCCGGAGGGCGCAGCAGTTTTCACGTAAGCAGTGCTCCCACTACTTTGTACGTTGGCCGTCACGGAACTGGTGGATTGAATATCCAGTTTGCTGGATGGTGAAGTAGTGCCAATGCCGACATTACCACTGAGCGTGGAGTATTGATTACTTCCGCTGGTTGTCCAGTTCGTGGTGGATAAAGTACTGGGGTCTACCCAAGTGCCATTTCCGCTGGCATCGCTTTGCAATAGATAATTACTAGTAGCACCACTGGTTATTTGCAAATTAGTCGTTTTAGTAGTGCCGCTTATTTCCAGTTTATTGGTGGGTGTAGAACTACCGATACCCACATTGCCGCTTTTTAACACGACCAAAGCATCGCTGGTACTAGTGGGTGCTGTACCGTTGCCAATAGAAAATAGCCTATCCGCTGTATTCCAGTCAGTCGTGCTGGCAGGAGAATAACTAGTGTTAAATTGACCGAAAACTGTTTCTCCAAAAGATAGAGCAGTGGCGAAATAGCCAAGTACTACGGAATTTTTCCCCGAAGCCACGCTAGACTCGCCACTCGCCAATGACTTCTCGCCCGTAGCGTTGGAATGATAGCCCAAAGCGATAGCGTGACTGGCAGAAGCCACGGCAGATTCCCCCACGGCAAATGACTTCTCGCCCGTAGCGTTGGAGTGATAGCCCAAAGCGATGGCGTGGCTGGCAGACGCGAAGGCAGATTCCCCTACGGCAACCGAGTTCTCGCCCGTAGCGTTGGAATGATAGCCCAAAGCGATGGCACGGATGGCAGAAGCGGAGGCAGCTTCCCCCACGGCAAACGATTTCTCGCCCGTAGCCTGGGACTGGTAGCCCAAAGCGATGGCATGGTCGCCACTGGCCTTTGGGCCATTACCCAAAGCGATGGAGTAATTACCAATATTGTTATCATCCCAGACTGTACCAGCGGCGTATCCCGCCCGGAAAGCCGCTTTCTTAGGATAGAAAAACATTCGTGTCCCAGTCCCACTGGAAGACAGCGAAGGTGGGCTGCCAAAAGTGCCGGTATTCAGAAAATTGCCACCGTAAACGTGGAGTAAAGCAGTAGGGTCACTAGTGCCAATGCCAACACCGCCGCTGTTATTTTTGTAAATATCGCCCCCCAAGGTCGTCCATGGGCTGGTAATTCCGACGGTTATTTCCGTCCAGGCGGTACCGTTGTAAAACCAGAAAGTACTTGTTGTGCTGTCAAATACTAGTAAACCTGTGGCCGGGGTACTAATAGCCGTGCGTTGTATGGTGGTCAGGCGCGGCACCAGCATGCCCTGGGTGGTGGAAGTAACATCTAATGCTGCCGAAGCGTCGGGGGTAGTCGTATTGATACCCACTGATTGGGCATTAAGGGATGGAACCAATAAAAGTAGTAGAAAAAGTAGCATGCTACTGGATAAAACCGTTGTACGATTAGTCATGCGCAGATTATTGTTGAGGATATAGAGATGAGGAAGGTTTTGGAGAAGTAATTATTCTGCACTAGGTTTATTGATGGTGTTCAAGTGTAAAGTTGCTTTGATAAGTTCGAGGTCACTTTGCATGCTGATGTTATGCAATTGCATGGTTTGGTTATTTGCTTCCAATACCTGAATAGCTTCGCTTTGGTGATTGATCATCTTCACTAATTCCTGCGTAGCCGAAATGTTAAGCATCGAAAGGGCTTCATAGTCTACCGTGTGGAAATCACTGACTTCGCGGCCATAGACAAAGACCTGGCCTTGATCGGGTAGATTGACTTTAAAACCTTTAGCGTTTGAGGCTAAGACGGCAACCAATTCCGTACGTTCGCCGAAAATGAGTTTTACTTTATCGCCTGCCTGTAAAGTATTGTTAGTCAGTGCGATATAACCGTCTTTTATTTCTGCCAATTGATAAATATCCGGCACTACATCGGTGATGATACTGACGGCTTGCGGATATACTTTTTCTACTTGCTGCGCAATCACTTTTTTATAGAAATTGTTGCCTTTACTAATACTATCTTTTAGTTTGTAATCAGTAATTTGAATACCCAGTAAAGTTTGTAAATCAGTGTGGCTATTAGAAATACCCTGAATTTTCTTAATACGGGCATCTGAAAAGGCGTTGAACTCGGTGGCGGCGATGCGGTCGGAGGCATAGATGGAGAAGTCGTTGGCACCGGCTGAATGAGAACCCGTGTTGCCACTGCCGTTCAGGTAACCGTAGCTGCCAAAGTTGTTGTTGACACTGCCGTTTACCACTAGTTTGGCCTGGGTAGGTGCAGTGGTGCCGACACCAAGATTGCCATTGATATTGACATAATTGCTGGAAAAATCACCCCAGATGAGTGGACTACTCGTATTACTATTGTCAATATAGAGTTTGTTGCTGCCCGTTTCGTTGTATCCCGTTTCATTACCGAGGAAAACATTATTACTTCCAGTAGCATCGTGACCTGCTGCTGTGCCTAAGGCTGTATTATTACTTCCGGTGGTATTGCCACTTAATGCATTGGCACCTGCGGCTACATTAGAAGCTCCACTGGTATTATTAAACAAAGTGGCATAGCCCAGGCCAGTGTTGTAGTTGCCCGTATTATTGTACAAAGCATCCGCACCAAAGGCAGAATTGATACTCCCAGTCACATTTTTAAACAGAGAGGTTCGTCCGATGGCTACATTGAGCGAACCCGTGGTATTCGCCCCCATCGCATCTTTACCGATAGCTACGTTTGCCCCACCAGAGGTGTTTACGTCCATCGCGCTGTAACCGACGGCCACATTATAATTGTCCACGAGATCGTCGGCGGCACCGGCATTTTCGCCAATGAAGACCGAGAAACCATTGTTCTTCGTATAAATATGCCCGGCATCCAGCACGAGATACTCTGTGCCGTTCATATCGAAGCGAATTTTATCTTCGTCAGTGGTTTTTTCGACCTGTATTTTAGTATCGGCATCGGCATCTCGTATGGAACTGGGGGCTAGTGTAGCCTGATTGACCCAGGTGCCATTGCCACTGGCATCGCTCTGTAGTACATACCCGCTGGTGGAGCCACTGGTCATCTGGAAATTAGTAGTTTTAGTAGTACCATTTACTTCCAATGCCGTAGCACCAGACGCTCCACCAATGCCTACATAGCCTGTACTGCGGGCAATACGGAAGGGTTGACTAAGAAAAGTACCCGCATCGCTATAACGATTAATAAAAAAATCGGAGCCGACATTGGAGCCACTTTCACTGCCGTTGCTTTTTCCAAACAACCACCTAGTGCTGGTGCTGCCCGACGCATAGGTGGCAAAACTCAACCCGCCCTCCGAACCAGATGGCGTGGACGTTTTCAGGTAGGCACTATTGCCGCTGCTTTGTACACTAGCAGTCAAAGAACTACTGGATTGTACATCCAGTTTATTGATTGGCGAAGTAGTGCCAATACCAACGTTGCCACTCAAAGCAGAATACTGATTAGAACCACTGGTCGTCCAGTTGCCATTGGATAAAGTAAGCGGATTTACCCAAGTGCCTAGCCCGGTGCCGTCGCTTTGCAGTATATAGTTATTTGCAGCACCACTGGTTATTTGCAGGTTGGTGGTTTTAGTAGTACCAATTACTTCCAGTTTATTGGTGGGGGAAGTAGTGCCAATACCGATATTAGTGCCGCTATCATAGATCAATCCATCGGTTAGAGTAGTGCCGTTCCATTTAGGCACTGCATTGGTGGTCGTAGCACTTACTTGCGGGTCGGTCTCCGTGTAGGCTACGGAAAGAGAAGTTGGATTGACCCAACTGGTCATGCCGCTACCATTCGTTTGCAAAATATAATTGGCGGTACCAGCAGTGGTTGGCAACGTATAGGCACTGTTTATATTCAGAGAACCATTGACGCGTAACAGATTGGTACTGAAATCCCCATAGACCAGTGGACTAGTAGTGCTGGTGTTAGCAATATAGAGTTTATCATTGCCTGCTTCGTCCTGGCCCGCCCGATGGCCTAAAAATACGTTTCCGCTTCCAAGGTTATTTTTGCCTGCTTCGCCACCCACAGCAGTGTTTCTGCCCCCAACGGTATTCTCGAATAGAGCAAAATAACCCGTAGCCACATTCGCAGAACCAGTCTGGTTCCGCCCGGCGGCTCCATAACCAAGTATCGCATTATCACTACCATTTGTATTTCCAGCCAATGCTCCATTACCAACGCTTACATTTTGGTTGCCTGTGGTATTAGTAAGCATGGCCGTTGCTCCGATAGCCGTATTTTCTCCACCAGTCGTATTGTTTTTTCCGGCTCGCCAGCCAACGAATGTATTGACATTTACACCAGTCGCTACATCATTGAGACCGGCATCTTCTCCGATAAATACCCCATAGCCTGTCCCAGTAAATTCTAGGCGGTTGGCATTGATGTTTACGGTGCCGTTTACGTCAAGGAGATGAAGCGGATTAGCCGTACCGATACCCACCTTGCCGCCGTTGTCGATGCGCAGCCCTTCCTCGTCGCCGTCATTGGAGAGCCAGTGACTATTGAGTTGGAGATTGGCTGTGGCCGTATGGTTGCCGAGATTATCGGCGGAGGCCACGAGTTCTGTCCAGATGGCTCCATTGTAAAACCAGAAACTACCCGTCGTGCTATCAAATACTAATAGACCCGTGGCTGGACTGCTCACTGCGGTGCGTTGCGCAGTCGTGAGACGCGGCACCAGCATTCCTTGCGTGGTGGAGGTAACATCGAGGGCCGCCGAGGCATCGGGCGTGGTGGTGTTCACGCCAACCGATTGAGCATGGAGACTAAATAATGGCAGGAAAAAGAATAAGGTAGCGCAGAATAAGAAGGCAGTGCGAGTCATGGGACGAGTAGTTATTTGCCGGAGGATATTTCCTCTTAGGATGGTGCAAATAACCGCGCACTGGCGGCGAATGACCGCTTTTTGCTACCCTACAATTGACCTCGCACTATGATATAATATAAAATATATTTCGTAATTAATTTAACGATAAAACATTGTAAACACACTTGATTTTACTCTCTCACTACTCATAAACTTTGTAAATAAATATTCAGATCATCTTCGGGCTGCAAACCCAGTTTTTTGCGCAGCCGGTAACGACTCATGTTGATTGATTTCAGGGAAATGCCACGCATGGAGGCGATGTCTTTGGCCGACATATTGAGCCGAAAGCAGCCACACAACTGCAAATCTTCCGCCGAAAGCCGAGGGTGTTTTTCCCGAAGTTTGGCGAAAAACTGGCGATCCAGCACTTCGATATTATCCTGAAAAATCTTCAATCGTTCGTCTACCAGCAGTCGGCTACGCAGGTCGGCGATTATCTTTCGGAGCGTTGATAGCGCGTCTTTACTGACTTTGGTTTCAATGCTTTCCATCGATTCCAGCAGACCATTTTGCCATTCGCGGGCCTGGGAAATGTAAATTATTAACCCCGACAAATCTTTTTCCTTGCGTTCGAGGGTCAGTGCCAGTCGCTCTTTTTCCAGATATTCGTTGCGCAATTTAGCGGCGGTCAACTCGTTTTGAATCGTTTCGAGTTCCAGTTTTTTGTTTTGCAAGGCTATTTTTCGGGAATAAAAAAGGAAACCGACGATCACCAAAGCCGAGCCAGCGAAGACCACAAAAAGCAGCACCAGCCGACTGTAACGCGCCTTTTGCTGTTCTTCTTTCAGAATTAATTCCTGCTGTTTTGATTTCAGTGACAGGTTTTCCAGATCACGCCGAATCGCAGAAGTTCGGACCTGGGTAACGCCGTCTATCGCCAATTTTCCCAGCCGAATTTGACGCGCAGAAAGGGTATCGGCAATGGGTTGCGCGCTGGCCATCGCTTCGCCCATTTCTTCATAACGTCCGGCTTTTTTTAGCAGCCTCGCCAGTTGCTGAAAATATTCCAGTTGCAGATCAAGTAAAGGCGGACTTGTAAATAATGTCTTGTTATCCAATAGTTTATCAATGGCTTTTTCATGCTCTCCCAAACCATTCAGACACTGGGCTTCTTTTAAAAGTGTTTTCGCCAAACGCCGTGGTTCGTGCCCTTTCTTGTGTTCCAGCCATTTATAAATCTGCTGACAACATTGCAACGCCGCCGTATAATTTCCCGATTTCAAATACCAGCCAGCCAGATTATCCTGAATGCTGGCAAACAGAGCATCTTGTAAAATGGTATCCATTGGCGCACTGACCAACGCGGTTTGATAATATTGCAACGCATCCGGTTTGCCCCATTTCTCGTGCATAATACCGATATTGTTGAAAGCAGCGGCTAGAAAAAGCGGATTTTTCAAGCCTTTGGCTATTCCCAACGCTTCGCCCAGATACACGGACGCACTATCAAATTGATTTAATTCGATATATTTAGAACCAATAGTGCCAGCCCGTTGGTACATAACATTGGCGGGCGGGGGATGCAGTTTTTTACTGAGCGCGTAGGATTTCTTACCGAAATCAATGGCCAGATCAGTAGCATCTAAACTCGACATCAGGTTGGACAAATGCTTGTAATAAACCCAGGCAATGCGGGAGGTGTCGGGCAGGGTTTTCACGTGTTCGTACACGGAAAGGAACGACGACAGGGCTGTACCGTAGTCACGGGCTGCCATTTGGGCTGCTCCATCGGCCATATTTTTTAAAATAATCGGCTCATACGGAAGTGACCCGCCTACCACTTGTGCTGTCAACGTGGTCGGAAATAGGTAAAAACAGGCAAGCAAAAAGTGTGTAAAAAGTACAGGGAACGACGTAGCCAGCAACTTTTAGTATGATTATATCCTATTGTACAAATCCAGATATTGCGCTGCCACCACCGCATTCGCATAAGTGCGCTCCACTTTCTGTCGAGCAGCAAGTCGCAGTTCAGCCATCGGTTTTTCGCCCGACAACACCCACCGGATGCCTTCTGCCAATGCTGCACTATCGCCTTGATCGGCAATATACCCTTCTATTTGGTGACCCACCATTTCCGGTACGCCGCCCGTACGAAATCCCGCAACAGGTGTGCCACAAGACAAACTTTCCATCACGGTATTGGGCAAATTATCGGCCAAAGTCGGCGTGACAAAAATATCGGCGGCGGCATAAATGCGGGCTAGTTTTTCTGCCTCTTGAATCAATCCCAACGTATGGACAGGGTAGGGGAGACTGGCCACTGCTTCTGGGTCAGATTTACCGATCACCATGATTTCCAACGGAATATGCGGGTGATCGACCTTCAATTTTTGCAACGCCTCTTGTAAAAAACGAAACCCTTTATGCGGCTCGCTGATTTTCATGGCCACAAATAGCACGACTTTTGCATTTATGGCAATACCTTTTTCCGCCCGAAAAGCGGTGCGTTCGGTTTCTGTGATTGGTTTAAAAACTTCCGTATCAATCGGATTTGGAATACTGGTAATTTGATAATTGGCCAATAAACTACTCGATTCCGCCATCCCTTTTAACCAATCGCTGCAAGTCACAAAGTGAATATTGGCAGGGAAATAACGCTTTTTCGCCAACCAAACCCGGTGCGACAAATCATCGGGTGCAGGACGGCGCAGGTAGGGACAGTTGCCACAACTCTGCTGAAAATGGTCGCAGGTATGAATGTGGCAGCCACCCGTAAAAGCCCAAATATCATGCAACGTCCAGACGATTGGTTTACCGAGTTCGGTCAGTTGCGCAATATTTTTTAAAGACAAAAAGCCTTGATTAATCCAGTGCAAATGCAAAATGTCCGCCTCTTTCACCAAGGGATGCTGTCGCAAATCTTTCCCAAAATTGGCCAGCGAAAAAGAAAAACGCACACTTTTATCACGCTCAAAAGGCAGAAACGACAATCGCTCGGCATAAAACGGCCAGCGATTGCCTGCATCAGTAGCGTGCAATAACTCAGCTTCCACCTTTGGTGTTTGCCAATCGGGGGATTGGCCGTGCTGATTTTGCGCCTGCAATGCAGTCAAGAGTCGTCCGGAAGCGATGCCCGCTCCGCCTTGTGGATAGGTATTGAGCAGTAAAACCTTCATGAGTAGTTACTAGTTATCGGGATATTGGTTATTGGTACTCAACATCCTGATAACCATTTGTTTTGTAGGTAAACGCACTATAAAATAATTGTTATAAGCACCTTTGTCGGTCAAAACTCCGTATTTTATGTCAGGCTGCCAAGTTGCGGTGCTTTTTCTAAATTTTAATCGGCCCGAACATACGGCTAAGGTGCTGGAACGCATTCGCGCGGCACGTCCACCGCGGCTGTATTTGCACTGCGATGGCCCACGATCTGACCGTCCCGGTGAAGTCGAACAGGTAACCAAAGTTCGTGAAATATTGCAAAGTGGTGTGGATTGGCCCTGCGAAGTACACACGCTTTTCCGAGAAAGCAATCTTGGTCTGCGCGAGGGCGTTTTCGACGCGATCAACTGGTTTTTTCGGGCAGAACCTTACGGTATTGTGCTGGAAGACGATTGTGTGCCCGATGTGTCGCTGTTTCGTTATTGTGAAGAACTGCTGCTGCGCTATGCAGATGATCCGCAGATTATGCACATTGGTTGTTCCAATTTGATAGAAGAACACACGCAAAACCGTCCGGAAAGTTATGTCTTTTCCCGTTTTTCATTGGTATGGGGCTGGGCGAGTTGGCGGCGGGCCTGGGAAAAAATGAAGATAAATTTGGATGATTTAGCAGAATTTGAAGCGGCGGGCGACATCAAAAAACTGGTTCCAAATTCGCTGGCGCAAACGTATATGCTGCACAAATTCCACGTCACCCAACGTCGGGAAAACAACTCCTGGGCTTATGCGTGGTTTTATACCATATTGAAAAACAACGGTTTGTGTATCGTTCCAAAGGTAAATCTCGTGCAAAACGTCGGAGTAGGTGAAGCCGCTGCTACCCACACTACCGGCCAGAATGATCGCGCCAAACGCCGCGCGAACGCTTTGACTTTTCCTTTAAATCATCCCGTGAACCACTTGCCCGACCCGCTGTTGGAACAACAACTTTTTTACGCCACGCAGAAGGGCAGAGCACGGCTGTGGCTGTGGTTTGTACTTTATCTTTTTGGACGGCGATAAGTAAAGAGCAAATAACCTATTCCCGAAGGGAATCTATGTTTATAGGCAAAAATTTTAGGTAAGGAAGAATCCCGAAGGGATTCTATGTAGAAACTTACCTATATTTTCACATGAAATCCCTTCGGGATTTTGTACCCTGATTTGTTATAAAGGGCTATAAATATACATTCCCTTCGGGAATTTTACGCCTGCTGATACTTGCAAAACTCAAATCACGGTATTTTAACCGTTTATATATTTTGAAAAACTACATCATATATGACCTCGAAGCCACGTGCTGGGAAACCACGCCACCGGGTTATGCACAGGAAACCATCGAGATCGGTGCTTTTAAGGTGAACGCTTTTGGGGAAGTGCGCGGCAAATTCAACCGTTTTGTGAGGCCGGTGATGCACCCCACGCTGTCGCCGTTTTGCCGTCAATTGACCAGCATCACGCAGGAAGATATAAACCGCGCCAAGACTTTCCCGGCGGTAATCGAAGAGTTCCAGAATTGGGGGCGCATCGGCGAAGAGGATTACATTCTGTGTTCCTGGGGCAATTTCGACCGCAAGATGTTTGCCGCCGATTGCAAAGTCCATCGCCTCGAGCATGAGTGGACAGAACTCCACGTCAATTTAAAAGAGCAGCACAAGCACCTGAAACGCCTGAAAACCGGCATTGGGCTACGCAAAGCCGTAGAAAAAGAAGACATTCTTTTCACGGGTATTCAACATCGGGGCATTTCCGACGCGGAAAATTTGGTCAAACTTTTTCTAAAATTCCTGGGCCAATGGAACGTTTGAAAGAGTTATGAATTATGAGTTATAAGTTATGTCCGCTTGCAATTCTACGGCGAGCATAACTCATAACTTATACCTCATAACTTATAACTCATCCCTCACAACTATTTTAAAAGCAACTACCATACTGGAATTTTCGGTTAAATGACGCGCTGATTTTATAGTTGCCGCTGCTTCCCGAGACCGTAGCGGAGTCTTCGTTGCAGGCTTTATCGCCTCTAACACCATTTTCCAATTCCACTATCTCATAACTGCATCGGCCAGTGGGCAAAGCAAAACCCGTGACGTTCGCCTGCACGGAAAATTCAACGGTGTAGCCCGATTTGATAGTAAATGTAGTCTGGAAATCGCTGGTAGAATTCGTGATGGTTTGCAAATCTCCGTTGGCGTCTCTATATTTAATTTCCGTAAAAGTGGTGGTATTCTCGGCTCCCAAAGGTTTTAGGGCTTTAAGCGTCAGCTCGTGGGTGATTGGGTCTTCTCCTTTTTTGCAAGAAAAGCCGAATACCGACAGAGCGCAAACGGCCAACAGCAGTAATAGTGCTTGTTTTTTCATAGAGGTAGTTTTTTAAAGAAGTATGAACTATGATGTATAAAGTATGAACTAGCACCAGCGGCAATACTTCATACATCATAGTTCATACTTAGTAACCAAGTATTTTCATCATTGATTCCGCGTCCTGCTCCTTAAATATTTCCCAGTCCACCAACTCGCCGTAGTAGTTTTTATCAATTAAAATGTGCTTCGGTGCCGGAAGCAGACAGTGTTTCAGCCCACCATAACCACTGAGAGCTTCCTGATAAGCACCCGTATGAAAAAAGCCAATATATAATGGCTCATCCTTATTGATGTCGTAATTGGGAAGATATACCTGATTAATATGCGCCTCCGAGTTATAATAGTCGGCATTATCGCAACTAATACCACCGATATTCGCGCGCTGATATTCCTTTTCCCAGTGATTAATAGGCAATAAAACAAACCGCTCCTTAATTCCCCAACTATCGGGCAGGGTATTGATGAGCGAATTATCGAGCATATACCATTCTTCCGAATCGTTCTGCTTCTTCTTGCCGATCACCGAAAAAATGGTCGCGCCGCTTTCGCCCACCGTGTATTTGCCAAATTCCGAGTAAATATCCGGCTCCGGCACACCCTCGCTGTCGCAGGCTTCTTTGATCATGCGCACGATCTCGCTGACCATATAGGGGTAGTCGTACTCGAAACCCAGCGAATTGCGGATGGGCATTCCGCCGCCGATGTTCAGGCAGGTAAGAGTAGGGCAAATCTTGCGCAGTTCGCAGTAGACCTTGATGCCCTTTTGCAGTTCACTCCAATAATAAATGGTGTCTTTGATGCCAATATCCACGAAAAAGTGGAGCATTTTCAGTTCAAACCGGGGATTCGTGGCCACCAATTCTTTGTAAAAACGGATGATTTCGCTCTGACGAATGCCCAAACGTGAAGTATAGAACTCGAAATTCGGTTCTTCCTCGGTCGCCATGCGTATACCAATATTGAATTTTTTGGTAGTAATCAACTCATCATATTGCATCAATTCCTCCGCGTTGTCGCACACGGGAATGACGTTGGTGAAGCCATCATTGATCAGCGCGGCGATCTTTTCTAGGTACTGCCGGGGCTTGTAGCCATTATTGATGATGATGGTCCCCTTGTTGATCTTGCCCTGCTTGTACAGCCGCCACACCAGATCAATATCGAAGGAAGAAGACGTCTCCAATTGGGTGCCGTTTTCCAGTACTTCGTTGAGAATGAAGGCGAAATGCGAACTTTTGGTACAATAACAATAGATATATTTGCCATTGTAATTGTACCGCTGGATGGCGTCGCGGAAGAGTTTGCGGGCCAACTGAATTTTTTCACCAATCTTCGGCAAATAAGTCAGTTTGAGGGGCGCGCCGTATCGCCGAATGAGGTCATAAATGTCAATATCATTAAATAACAATTTACTATCGCGAAGGCTAAATCCGTCCTGAGGAAAGTCAAAGGTCTGGGCAACGAGGTCGTAGTAGGTGTTTTTCATTGAAAAACAAGTGTTTGCGCGCGGCGGTGGTTCGGTTCTTGCAAAAATGCGGACAAATTTAGTGTTTTTGGGCAGCATTGGAGATGAATTGATTTGTCATCGTATAAGTGACATAACTTGACAGTCAGCTGACACATCGCCTGAATGATTATTTCTTCAGCTTAGCCCGAAAATCCACTACACTTCCCCAGTTTTTCCGTTTTTTTGTGGCACACTTTTTTTATTCAAAGTCACACTTTTATGAAAATCACTCGCATTCTGTTTCCCACAATTCTAGTCCTACACTTTTCTGCTGCTCTACTCTCGGCGCAGGCACCCGTTGTTATGTTGCAAAATTCCGTAACATCAAGTGCCGCCACAGAACAAACAGAAACCTTTAAAGTGCTGGGTAACTGCGATATGTGTAAGCGTACCATCGAAAAGGCTGCACTCGACACAGGCGCAAGCCAAGCTACCTGGGATATGGACGCGCACTTGCTGACTATTACTTTCGATCCGGCCAAGATATCGGTAGAGGCGGTGCAAAAAGCCGTCGCGCAGGTTGGATATGACAACGCTGGCTTCAAGGCACCCGATACTGTTTACAAACGTTTGCACGCCTGCTGCCGCTACAATCGTAAAGGTGCGCCGAGTAGCACCAAGGTCTGTACAGAAGGAGAAATGCCAAAAAATTAAACGTTAATTATATCAAGTGCAGCCGAGGCATCTGAAAAGTACATCGAGATGCCTGGGCTTCGTTCGGCATAGCAATTACCAGTTATTTAATAACAAATAACCAATAACTAATTAAGTGCATTTAATTTTTGTTCATTAAAACACAACACAAGCATGAAAAAAACAAGATTATTAGGCGTTTGGATGGATCATTCCAGCGCACACGCCATGACTTACGTCAATGATTCTATTATAACCGAAACGATTGACTCCGCATTTACCCACCAAGAAAAAGAGGCAACGCTCTCTAAAAGTGAGAATATGATGCACAATAAAGAGCAGCAACAACAAGGCTCTTATTATAAAAGAGTAGGGGAAGTTATTAAAAACTATGAAAAAGTAGTAATTTTTGGGCCTACCACTGCCAAAAATGAATTAGCCAACTTCCTGAAAGAAGATCATCACTTTGATGAAATAGAAATAGAAGTAAAACCAGCCGATAAAATGAATGAACATGAAATGCAGACTTTCGTAAAAGACTATTTTAAGCCGGCGTAGCCAGTAATCTCAAAAAGATATTTTTAAGTGTGGCACACCTCAGGGTGTGCCACACTTATATCTAAATCGAAGTTCCCAAATCTACCCTTGTTTCCTGGCCATATTGTTGTAGTTCCTGCTTGATTCTTTCTATTTTGGAAGCGGCAATAACCCCTTTAACGAGTTAGTAGATAATTACTACTTTCAGAATTGCTATGCCGATCTTTCGCAATACGTATAAAATACGAAAGCGACCCTGGCACATGGCACCAGGATCGCTTTTATATTTTTAACAGTAACTTCTTAATGCCGCACTACCAGCACCCTTTCTGCGGAACCACAACGTACCACATAAACACCCGACGGCCAATCTGCTATTGATAGCGTTAGTTCATCTTGATAAGTCTGGGTCATCATCCGCTGACCAAGCGCATTGAATACTTCTACTGGCCGATTAGAATAAACAGGCAATACAACCTGTACGCTCAGGTTGGCAGGATTCGGTACGATATTCATCGTTTCTGCCAGAGCGTTTTCTTCTACTGTACCTGAAGACCCTTCATTATTGGTACCAAAAGTAGGGGCTTGAATCACAAAAGGCCCCCGTGCCGTTCGGTACATGCGCATAACCCTGATCGGCTGGTTGCGCCTCAAAAACAACTTTGTCTTCTAGTTGAAGATCAGCACTGAGCAACGCCAGCGATTCGCCATTAGCAGAAAGTTTGAAATTGGTATGCAATGACCCCTGCGAACTGTCTTCATCGGCCCACAAAATAAGGTAACTATTTGGTGCGATAATAGTGCCTGCCGGGAACGCCCCGCCCGGTTTCGGCTTCCCAATAGACATAATAGTCCATTTTTCCTTTAAAAACATAACTATCATCGTCGGTAAAAGCAATTGGACAGAGCCAGACATTCTCACACCTGCACCACTCGCCCCAAAGCCGACGGCAAATTCACCAAATCCAGTTGGCTATCATAAGCGACATACTTGGTTTCCCAGACCGGATCAAACTTTTCCTTAAAAAAACGCAGCGACTTGTAATTGGCAAAACGCGGCACCCGTTCGTAGGCCAGTTTAAGCAGATTTTCGGATAAAGTAGTCGGATGTTCCAGACCTGACATCGGTACCAAACCCAGATTGCAGGAAGTAAATCCCTTGGTTTTTAAGTACAAAAACATGTGGGTAAACAGGAAATCCATCGTGCCCGGTGGTGCGTCTTCGGTGCGGCGCATCAGGTCGAAATTGGCTTCTTCGGGCGAGGCACCAGGAATTAAATTGATGAAAGCCAGCACTTTACCTTCCACATTTTCCAGCGTCAATATCGTCTGGATTTTCAATTCGGCTTCATTAAAGATGCCCTGTGCAAACGACAATTCCGAGCGATGCAACATCCGCAGCCATTCATCACTCACCGCCCGCAATTGTTGCAGCAAGCGACCGTCGGGCGTTTCGTTTACTGCAAAGCGGTAGCCCTCGCGCTCCATTTTGTTGAGTGCATTGCGCATGGATTTTCGCTCTTTGCCTTCCAGCGTGAAATTCACCAAATTCACGACCGCTTCCTGTCCCAGCGGCAACAGCGATTTTCCCATCGAGCGATACAAAGAAGCCGATGCCTCCGGGACGCGATAATACATACTCCGAAAGCCATTGCGGCGACAAAAACGGTCAAATTCCGTCACGCTGTCGCGGATAGTTGCTTCGTCGGGGGCCACCGGATTTTCCAAAGCCAAAGCGTAACGCGCCGTGTTTTTGTAGGCAATAAAGGAATTTCCGTTTTGCGGAAAAAAGAAGCGTTTGTCGCCGTAGGTTTTGAAATAATCCAGGGAGGAATGTCCATATTGTTTGACCAATTCCACGGCTTTTTCCCGCGCCAAATCTTCGTTTTCAAAACGCGGCAAAAACGGCCGGAACACCATGTAAGCCAGAAATAACAGGGTCAATCCACCCAACAGGTGCATCGTACCAAGAAACTCTTTGCCAAACATTGTCAACGGATGCAAATTGGGCAAATCAACTAATAGAAATGTTTGCAACGCATAACTCGCCGACTGCTGCCAACTGAAATCCGCGCCAAAATGTGAGTGATCGAGCATATAAAAACCAACCGAGCCCAGCACCAAAGTCGTCGCCACTACGACTAAAGCGGGCAACCAATCTCGCCGCGCCAACCGATCGGTGCGCACATTGTATTGACCCTGCTGATAAATCAATGCACCGAGCGTTAGCAGTGCCAGCGTCGCTTCTTCATAATCAAAACCTTTGGTCAGGTGGCTCACCAACGACACCGCGCTCAATCCCAACGCCAGCCACCACGCACTGCGCAGGCCGCGCAACAAGAAGAATGCCGTGCCGAGTAGCACAAAACCCACCGCCACCGTGAGCGCAGCAGACGCATGGACGGCCGCCAATGGCAGATAATTCTTTAAGGCTCTGGTCCGATCTGGCAGCGAAGGCGTCAGGCCAGACAAGATATTGACTACGCCGAGTGTAAACAAAAACACGGAGGGAGCCAGCCGTACCACTAAATTGCCGGGACGAAATAAAAACACTGGCACCGCCACCAACAACACTAACCAGAATTCAAAGAAACGGAACAGCAAGGCAGTCGAGACAGCCTCGATCGGTGCAAGACCAAAACGGGTCAGTACAAAAGCCAACAAGGCTTCCACCGCTCCCACGCCCCGCAGAAAAGGGGAAGTCATCAGCACTACCAATACCGCCATATAACCCGCAAAAGCCATCGGCAAAGTAGCTTCCGCGCCGAGCGTACGGGCCGCCACAAAGACGTGCAACACGCCGACCGCCTCCACAACGCAAGAAATTAGAACTGCATTTAGAAAATAACGGCCCGCAAATCTTGACCAGTCCAGTTCATCCAGGCGCGCCGTAAAGGCAGGCATATATTTTTGTGACCAACGATAGACCAGGCCCCGGCGGATAAAATTGAACAAGGCCCAGGATAGCCAAACCAACAGTACACTCACCGCTACAAAGGCAATAATGGCATCGCCAGGCAGAATATGCTGCGTCAGCAGCCAGCCCAAGGCCGGAACGGTCACTACAATCATCGAAAGCAGTGCCGCTACCGAGAAAATACCGGAAGCACTCAATACATCGCGGGCCTGCACTTTTTCCGAACGGGCCACTTCCCCGCTGAAAAATGCCTGACTGGACAAAAAACCGGCAGGCAAAAATACACTGATCAGGTTTCGTTTCAGGTAAAGCCGCGTCATGGCGTGGATACTGACGTGCAGGCCCAGCGCCTTGAAACTCTGGCGATACATCTCACTATGCAACCAAATATAGGCCATCGAAAGACCAATACCGAAATACAGCCAGCGGCGATCAGCCTGACCAATCATGGTACGCACTTCGGCCAATTGTACGCCTTCATTCAGGAGAAAATGCAAGCCCAGCCCAAGCATCCCTACGGCGAGGATAGCCGAGAGTGCGGTTTTGAAAAAATTGGAGGGCAGCGAAAATTTCATGGTACTGATCGTTTGCATACTTCAAAGATCAGGGCTGGCCATGCGCCAACGGGCGTAGTTTCGGTAGGAGGGGAAAAAGTATCGGTGAAAGTGTTAAGAATATGCAAATCAACTACCAAACTCCTGACGAACCATCTGCTTGGCCATTTCTACGGCTCCGGTAATGGTTTGTAACTCTTTAAAAAGTAAGGGTAAATCCTTCGCCTGTCCACAATCCTGCTCAAAAGCGGCCAACTGCTGCCCGATGTTTTGAGCAAATCCCATGTAGCCAACCGTACTTTTCATATTGTGTGCGGCCCTGACCGCTGCGCTCAAATCACTGACCGAAAGGGCAGCGGCAATAGCATCCAGATCCTTGGGAGCCTGAGTTAGGAATATCTGAGCCAGTTCGCGCTGGTAATCCACGTTGCCCAGCGTGGTTTCCTGCAAATAAGCGCGATCCAGTTTTATGTCGGCAGTATCGGCGGTTTTTCCGGCAAAACGGGCAATGACCTGGCGCAATTCCTGCTCGCGAATCGGCTTGGGCAGGTAATCATTCATGCCAAGGCGCAGACATTTTTCCCGTTCTCCCACGAGTGCGTGGGCAGTCATGGCTACGATGGGAATATCAAGGCGCAGCACGCGACGAATATATTGTGTAGCCTCATAACCGTCCATTTCGGGCATTTGGATGTCCATCAGTACGAGGTCGAAAGCCGTTGGGTCTTTGGCTAATCGGTCCACTGCTTCGCGGCCATTTTGCACCATCGTATATTGAAATTTCCATTCTTCAAATAGTAATTCCACTACGCGGCGATTCATCGGATTGTCCTCTGCGACCAGCAGTTGTACGTTAGGAATAATCGGCACGATTGCTTCCGGTTGGCTATCTCGCACCTTCGGCAAAGCAGCGTGGGCATTATAGCGATCAAAAGGCAGCACCACCGTAAACACACTCCCTTTTCCCATTTCGCTTTGTAAGGAAACACTGCCCTGCATAGCCTGCACGAGTTGTTTCACAATAGATAATCCTAAGCCCGTGCCACCGTAAAGACGCGTGGTTTGTTCATCGGATTGCGTAAATCTTTCAAAGACGCGTTCCAGTTGCCCCGCCGGAATACCAATACCCGAATCGCGCACTTCAATGCGGATGGTGATGCGCTCTTTTGGCTCGGCTTCGATAGGTACGACGCTGACTACCACTCCGCCGCGCTCGGTAAATTTGAGTGCATTACCGATGAGATTAACCAAAATCTGCGTAAATCGGGTGGGGTCGCCCACTACTTGTTCGGGCAAGGAAGGAGCTAAATGGACATTGAGCGACAGGTTCTTTTCGCGCGCTTTTTCGGTAAACATCTGCTGTACCGAATGAAAGAGACCGTTCGGATCAAAGGGTACTTTTTCCAGAACCAGCATCCCGGCTTCAATTTTTGAAAAATCCAGGATGTCGTTGACGATCGTAAGCAGGGTTTCGCTGGCTACCTGAATATTAGCTGCTAATTCGTGTTCACGTTCGCGCAAGTTGCCACGCACCAAAAGACTGCCAAAGCCAATGATGGCATTTAGCGGTGTGCGGATTTCGTGGCTCATGTTAGCCATAAATTGTTTGCGCAGCCGCTCCGCTTCCTTAGTAGCATAATGTTCTGCTTCGCGCGCATCAAATACCTGGGAACGCTGGTCGAAGATGCGCGTATTGATGCGATACAGTCGCTGGCACACGAAAGTCCAGATCAGCAGGAAAAAAAGCGTGACTATGCCTCGCTCCAGTTGCGTATCGTGGACAAGGTTGTCATTTTCCAGTTCGGTGATCACGAAAAAGGCCGCGACCGCCAATACCATAAAAAACAAGTAAATGCCAAGAATAAATCCGCTGGCCAGGCGGCGCAGCTGAGCGCGATTTTCTTCCATTTTCAAATCGTCAGGCTTGGATTGAACGGCGTCAAAGATAGAGGTTTGATAATGAAAAAACCGGACGCATCTTTCGCTACGCCCGGCTCTGTGGGAAAAAACGACTTAGGTGTTTATTGTTTTTCGGGCTTGACGTATTCTTTATTACCGTTGGCGTTGATATAGTACTCGCCATCGCGTGGACCACGGTAGAGGGTGCGGCCCTGGGCATCTTTACCAATTACTGCGTCTTTACCCGCCGTGGCGTGGGCCACATTGGGAGAGGCTTGTTTGGCGGGGGTGGTAGTAGTAGGTGTAGTTACGGTAGAAGTCGGGCTGCTTTTTGCTTTGTCTGCGGTTTTTGTGGGGGTTACAGCGGTTGAAGTAGGCATCGTAGCAGACGACTTAGTGGTGGTTGTGCCAGTCGTAGCCGGAGACATCGTAGTGGTAGTCGGGCTGCTTTTTGCTTTGTCAGCAGTTTTCGTGGTTGTGATATTAGTCGGCGCAGGTGTTGTGGTCGACGACTTAGTGCTAGTTATGCCAGTCGTAGTTGGGGACATCGTGGTAGTACTGGTCGCACTACTTTTCGCTTTGTCCGCGGTTTTGGTGGGTGCTACAGTGGTCGGTGTAGATGTCGTGGTGGACGACTTGGTAGTTGTGCCAGTCGTGGTTGGGGACATCGTGGTAGTGGTCGGACTGCTTTTTGCTTTGTCGGCAGTTTTCGGTGTTACAGCGGTCGGTGTCGTAGTGGAAGACTTGGCGGTAGTGCCAGTCGTGGTCGGAGACATCATGATAGAGGGTGCAGCAGTGGTAGTAGCAGGCTGCTCCTTTTTTGTCTTGTGCGAGCTGCCTGGGAGCGTTGCATCCGTTGCAGTTTGTGTGGAGGCACTTTCGGCATCACTTTTTGCTTTGTGCGAGCGTTTCTTTTTCGGCTTTGGACTAGTTGCAGTAGTTGGGTCGGTGGGTTGGGTAGCAGCTACTTTTGCCGTTCCAGTGGTGGAAGCGGAGTTAGTAGCGGTAGATTTGGTGGCCTTCGCCGTTTGTGGCTTGGTGGTACCGGGTGCTGAGCTAGTGGATGTTTGAGCAGTCGCTAATTGAGCGATGGCAAAAAATGCCACCAGGCTAAGCGGGAGAACTTTCAAAAATTTCATTGTTCCAAAAAAGTTTAGTGAAAAATGGTGACTGTAGGAGGAATCGAACACTCGGCAGCCTTGATAAAAAGCCGACTCTGCCATGCAGGTATACAGTCGAAATTAGAAGCGTCCTGATATTAAAAAGCCGGGCGCACCTTTCGGCACGCCTGGCGCTATGAAAACAACTTCCTTGTGTGTTTATTCGTCTCGCACTTTAGTTTTTGCTGGCAGGCATTGGTTGTGCCTTTTTAGCAGGCATCGTTTTTGTGCCCGTTGCTGGTTGTGCGGTAGCCGTGGTAGCTTTGTGCTTGCGGTGGTGATGTTTCTTCGTTTTTGCAGTGCCAGATTTAGCGGCAGTGGTGGTTGCTGGTTTCGCAGCAGGCTTAGCGGCTGGCGAAGTCATTACCTTGGCTGTTCCAGTAGTTGGAGCAGGCTTGGTTTGCATAGCAGTATTCGGGCTGGTAGCAGGTTTGGTAACTTTAGTCGTAGTGGGCTTGGCGGTGATAGGTGCTGGGGTAGAGGTTTGAGCGGTCGCTACTTGTGCAATGGCGAAAAATGCCACGAGGCTAAGCGAAAGAACTTTCAAAAATTTCATTGTTTCAAAATTGTTTAGTGAAAAATCGTGACCGTAGGAGGAATCGAACACTCCGCAGCCCCGGTAAAGAGCCGGGTACTCTGCCACTGAGATATACGGTCGGGTGGTTATTCGTTGATGGTTGTTAGCGATTAGGTCTGGTTCTTTTAATTATCAAATGCTGCCGGTAAGTCAATTGTATTTTGATCGCTCCGTCGTCATTAATGATGTAAAAGTGCGAAGCCGTGCAGCCAGTGAATCCCGGCGTTCGGTGGGCAAAGGAGAATTGTCGGTGAAAGGAAAGATTGCATCGGTAGACACTTTGCATACAATGTCTCAGGCCGAAATGCTATGTGCTCATACCCGAAATGGACGAAGTGTAGATGTAGAGCCATTGCAGGCAACTTCTCTACAACAGGTTTAACTGCTTGGTCACCGCTGCTTTATATTGCTCACTCATTGGCACCACTTGTTTGCCAATCACAATCATTGCGCCTTCCTCCACCCGGTCAATCTTGTCGGTATTTACGATATAAGAGCGATGGGTTCGTACAAAGCGGGGATCGGACAGGTGGCTTTCGACAGCTTTCAAAGTGGCGTGTACGGTATGTTTTTTGCCGGAAACGGTGACAAACTGGACATAATCCACTAAAGCCTGCACCCAGAGTATTTCGTCGAAGCGAATTTTGGTTAATGCCCCATCGGTGCGCACGAACAGGTAGTCTTTTTCGGTACTTTTTTCCACGGTATTGAGCCGTCCGTCCCACAGTTCGCGGGCTTTTTGGACGGCCGCCATGAAGCGTGGCAGGGTGACGGGCTTAACGATATAATCCGCCACATTGAGGTCAAATGCCTCTACTGCATAATCAGTTTTGGAAGTAATGAGAATGACCAAGGGACGTGTAGGGAGATGTTGTAACAATTCCAGTCCGCTCATTTCGGGCATTTCTACATCCAACAGGAGCAAATCAACTGGTTTTTTTTGTAAAAAATTGAACGCTTCGAGGGCGGAAGCGCATTCACCAGCCAACGTAAGTCCCTCCATGCCGGAGGTAATTTGCCGTAGCACAGCGCGGGCCATCGGGTTGTCGTCGATAATCAGGTAGGTCATAGTGGAGGCGGTTTAGGGAAATTTAGAAAGGTTTAGGGTGTAAAAAAGATTATAGAACGCTTTCAAAATAAAGGTTTAATAAGTGGTTTAAGCATTATGTGCAAAGCACAGTTTTATTGGCAAAAGTAGGGGGTATTTTCAAAAAAAAAGGCACCACGCAAAACAGCGCAGTGCCTCCGAAACTACTAAAACCTTCATTCATTTAAAGACAATATTTTACCTTCCGAAAGCGTAGTAATATGCGCCTGGACGGTCGGGATACACCCCTTCGAGCATCACGCCGCCCGTTTTACCGGAGATCGCAGCAGTGAACTCTTCCACTGATTTAATGGGCTTGTCATCCACTTTGGTGATGATAAAACCTTCGTGCATTTCAGTTTGGTTGGCCAGTTTACCATTACCCAAATGAGTCACTTGTACGCCGCCAGCAAGGTCCAGTTTTCTTGCTTCCTGTCCAGTAAGGGTCTGAAATTCAGCACCAAGCGTAGTCAATGCTTCCGCAACTTCCGTTTTCTTCACTGCGTCGGTGTTGCCTTGTTTGTTTTTCAGCAACACCGAAAAATCGCGTTCCGAACCGCCGCGAACCACCGTTATATTCAACTTATCGCCGGGGCGGTGGCGGCCCACTGCTTCCAGTACATCAGAAGAGGCATTCACTGGCAGTCCGTCAATTTTAGTCATGACATCGCCACTGCGAATGCCCGCTGCTGCTGCCGAGCTATTTTCCGACAGACTATCCACGTATACTCCCTTAATACCATTTAAGTTTTTTTCCTTCGCCAGGTCGCTAGTCACTTCCCGAATCACCACGCCGAGGTAACCACGCTGAGCCACCCCGAATTTTTTCAAATCATCTACTACTTTGGCCACAATGTTGGCAGGAATGGCAAAACCATAACCTGCGTAACTCCCCGTTGGACTGGCGATAGCCGAGTTGATGCCGATCAGATCGCCACTCAAATTTACCAGCGCGCCGCCGGAATTGCCGGGATTGATGGCCGCATCGGTCTGAATGAAGGACTCAATAGGAGCTTGGTCCTGCAAAATATGGATGTCGCGGCCTTTGGCAGAAACGATACCCGCCGTGACCGTCGAAGTCAGGTTGAATGGATTGCCGACTGCCAGTACCCATTCTCCCACTTGCACATCGTCGGAGTTGGAAAAATTGACAAAAGGTAGGCCAGAAGACTCAATTTTGATCAATCCAAGGTCAGTAGAAGGGTCGGTACCAATCACTTTGGCCTTGAAAGTACGTTTGTCATTCAGCGTCACTATCAGTTCGTCTGCACCTACTACCACGTGGTTGTTGGTGACAATATAACCGTCAGGGCTGATAATTACGCCGGAACCAGTACCCATTTGCGTGTTTTCATCGCCCTCTCTGCCGCCTCGATTGGGCTGTTGGAAGGAGCGGGGGCTAAAAAACTGCCGAAAAGGTTCGGGTACATCCTGCATATCAAATCCACCTTCCCCACCGCCTTCGCGGCTGCTCATTTTCATAGAACTCTGGATATTAACTACTACGGGTAAGGTTTTGCCTGCGGCCACCGTAAAATTCATGCTGACCGGATCGGGGGCTTGCCCATTCAGATTGGCAAAATGGACTTGTCCATCAAAAGCGGGGGTAAAAAATGCAGTAGAGTGGTCGCCCAGATAGCCGAAAGATTTTGCGCCACCGAGTACCACTAATCCGCCAAGTATGGCCGCGAAAAGCGCGACCGTCATTAACTTTCTCATATAAGTTAGTTGATGTGAAAAAATTTGGGGAAAAGCACTTGTTCTGCTTTCCGAATACTACAAAAAACAACAAAATTGGAGCAAAAAGTGCCTAACGTTCGGTTAGGCGCACCGAAGCTTCGGTGAGTCTGTCAAAACTGTCGTTCAGGCTACTGCTTAGTCTGAATACGGCTCATGGTCATACGATGAGCGGCAGCGTAATGAGGAGAGGAGGCGGGAAAAAATGCTGCCCACACCTGCTGTTCGAGCTCTTCTAACTGGCTCCATTCGGCAGGCAATAGCTTATGCAATTCTCCTATATCTTCTCCGGCCAGGCTGGTTAAAAGAATTTCCAGATTTTGCAGGTTTTCGTCTTGCACTGTGAAAAACTGATTGCCATGATTAGTTTGATTGGAAATGCCGTGATCTTCCATAGCAAGAAAGCGTTTGTTTTTGTTATATAATGTAAGTCGTGGTGGTCCAGTGTAACGTCCAAGAGAACGCGGACGAAACGGGTTTTGCGGCCAAAAGCGGACTTTTTTCCTAAGCTGGCTATTACCTACAGGTACATTAAATTCTTTGAGGATGCGAGTATTTGAGTGTTCGATCAAAACACTTGAAAATCAGTTACTTGATCAGATCTTCAAATACTCAAAATAACTTATTTTACAGTATATTAACTTCGTTATATGGTCAAAGTAATAGTAGTAGCCACTTTTGCGGCATCATTATTATAGTGGTGCGAACCAGGTATTTTTTCAAAACGCACCTGGGTCGCACCTTGCAAAGCAGCCTGCATTTTGTTATCTTCCTGTTCGCCGCTCACGCATAACACGGGCGTATGCGTCAGGCTGCGCACTTCGGCGGCCACATTATAAGGCCCACCGCTTTTGCCCAGCATACCGGCTACATGTATCTCAAAATCGCCTTGCGGATCGGGCGAAAGCAACACCACCGCTTGCACTTTATCGCGCAACCAGGCCGGAAGTCGGTTTTGAATGAAAGGCGCGACATTGGCCCCGAAGCTATAGCCGACCAGCACGATTTTTGTTTTCCCCCAAGCCTGTAGATACTGTTGGATCACTGGCGCGAGGTCGGCTGTTGTTTGCTCGGGCGTCTTCTTTTCCCAAAAATAAGATTGGCTATTCAGGCCTATGGCGGGGAAATGTTTGGCAGCCAGTTGGTCACAGATTTGCTGATCAAAACCCGTCCAGCCTCCATCGCCGCTTATAAAAACCACCATGGGCGTAGAGGCATCGGCGGTAGCAGGAGTCAGAAAGAGCGGCAGTGCCGCATTGGGGCTGACCACGGTGTGCATCATAGAAGCCATTACCACCGGAATGTGATTGGACGAAACGATCGGTAGTGTATTTGTCGCTGGACTGGTAGTGGCCAAAATATGGGCAAATGACTTTTTCAACTGCGGTAGCCAGTCTTTGGTCGTTTTAAAACCATGACCTACTTTGGGCAAACGCGTAACAGTAACATTTTTTACTCCGTTAAAAAAATCTGCCGTCTTTTGACAATCACAATTTTGGTCAAGTTCACCTTGTAATACTTCCAATGGCACGGGCGGAGCAGGTTGGTCGGTAAAATCGAAGCCATGACCATCCTTGCGAGCCACCATTTTGAGGTCGCCAGAACCTTCACACAGCGGTTTGTGTACTTCTATATCCGGGCAAAAACCGAGTACTACGCCGCCCCGAAAAGTACCGAGCGGTGCCTGACACAACACGGCATAAGCGAGCGTTGCACCCGACGAATAACCCATTAAGATGGGCTTATGATAGTCCGGTAGTTGTAGTTCTTTTTGGACGAATTCACTCAGGTTTTCTAGATCACCGGCCGGATACAGACATTTTTCCGCTGTGGTTTGTAGTTTTTTATAGTATTTTATAACATCAATCCCTACTACGAGGGTTTGGCCATCCTGCGCCAGCGTCTTTGCGATATCAGTCACGCCGAGGTTCCAGCCACCATCGCCACTAAGAAACAGCACGAGCGAAGTGGGTTTGCTCATATTCCCATACAGGTTCACCGCGCCGATGGAAGGGTAGTAGAGGGTACGTTGAGGCACAGCATTGGCTGCCCAGGCTGCTGGTTGTGGTGTGGAATCAAAGGCGGCCGATGTTCCTTGAGTGGAGGCGGCCATTGTGCGCAAACTGGAGGTATCCGCAAGGGATTTCGGCAAGGGCTGTTGCCAGAAATAACCGGGAATAATAGCCAGCCCAAGAACGGCAAAGCAAAACAAAATGGTAGCTGACTTTTTCATAACCACATATTCTTTCAATTGAATGAAGATGTGGCAAAAGTCGGCATCCTATTGTCCTTAAAAACTACAATTTCGGTCAATGCCGGAAAAATGTCGGTCGGTGAAATAGAGTAGGAGCAATAGAGTTTAATAAATGCGGGTTTATACAGGTTCCTAAATCAAATGCCTTGGAAAATCCTCGACCTTGGCGCAGCAAATTTGTTCCATCACCTGTTGCAGTTGTGTTTTCAAAATACTGATTGTGTGGTGGCCGCCCGCCTGGCCAAGTGCCGCCACACCGTACATAAATGACCGGCCCAGGAACGTAAACTCAGCGCCACTGGCCACTGCCCGGGCCACATCGGGGCCGGAACGCAGGCCACTATCGAGCATGATCTTGATCTGGCCCGCATATTGTTGAACGATGGCCTCCAGGGATTTAATAGAAGATTGGCCCGCATCCAACTGTCGCCCGCCGTGGTTGGATACGATGATGCCATCGAGGCCCAGTTTTATCGCCATAGCGGTGTCCTCCACGCTGGCCACACCTTTCAAGACTATTTTTCCTTTCCAACGATCGCGGATGGGAGCAATTTTTTCCTCATTCAGTCGGCCCGAAAAAGTCTGGTTCATGTACAGCCCCAATTGCTTCATATTCAACCCTTTGGGCATATACTTTTTCATGTTGGCAAAATCCGGCTGACCATGCAGCAGGGTTCGGATCGCCCAGTTTGGCTTACCCATGATTTGCAACATATTGCGCAACGTCATTTTGGGCGGCATGGCTAAGCCATTGCGGATGTCGCGCGGGCGATAGCCAAACGTCGGCACGTCGCAGAGGATGACCAGCACTTGGCAGCCCGCCGCTTCTGCGCGGTCGAGTAGGTCGTTGCGTATGGTGTTGTCAGTAGGGTGGTAGAGTTGGAACCAAAACTTGCCCTCGGTGAGTGCGCCAATGCGCTCGATGCTGGAGGTGGTGACGGTGCTGAGCACGAACGGGATGTTGTGCTCCAAGGCCGCTTTGGCTAAAATCTCCGGGGCATTGGGCCACATCAAGCCCTGCAAACCGACGGGCGCGATGCCGAAAGGCGCATCGTACACGTGGCCAAAAAGCTCGGTTTTCAAATTTGAACCACTATGCGGATGCAAATAATAGGGCTTCAATTCCACCTTCCGGAGCTCGGCGGTGTTTTTGTGGAGGTTTACATCTTCATTGCAGCCACCGTCGAGGTATTCAAAAGCGAAGCGGGGCATGCGTTGGCGGGCACGTTCGCGCAGGTCGTCAATGGATGGATAGTTCGAGTTAGAAGCCAATTTCATAGACACTTTGCAGAATATTTTTTTAGTGAAATCAGGTTTGTAGGCACTGGTTTTTCATTCCAAAGCGGATGAATCGCCAACGCTGCGCCGAGCGCGGTGGCTTGGGCAACTTCCGCCGCAAACACTTCCATGCCAGGAAAAGCCTCGGCCAGCAGGGTCATATAAATTTCATTTTTGGAAAATCCTCCGTCCACAAAAATGTGTCGCAAGGGAGATTTCCCGATAGCCAATTTAGTGGAAACTACCTGTTTTTCAACGAGTTGGCGCATAAAGGCCGTGTAGCTTTCGGAAAGATCGTAATGCTCGGAAAGCTGGGTAGACTGGTAAAAATCTTCCTCCACGCCGAACGTGGCGGCCATTTCCTTCACCGCCTGTTCATGCGCATACCCGCCAAAAAAACGAGCGGCTTTCACCGGCTGGCCTGCATAAGTCAGGTAGCAAAGGCAATCCTGGACGAGTTCTTCGGTGGTCAGTGGCTCCTGGTTGAAAGGACTAAGCGAGATGCACCAGGTGCCAGTGGAAATCAGCACAAACGGCTCCTCGAAACTTGCCAGGTAAGGAATCAGGGCAGCAGAACTATCGTGTAGCCCCGAACCCTGTTGAGGTACGTCCCGAACAGGACGGGGGGCTATGGGCGGAAATTTCTCCACCATATTTTCCGCTTTCACCCAATCGTGATAGTCGTTTTTCCGAAAATCCCAGAGCATGGTGTGACAGCCAATACTAGTAAGTTCGCTGCGCGCATAGTCAGGCGGTAACTTGGCAATTTGGGTTTTTTGAGATATTAAAAAAATAATATATTGCGGTAAGTGCAGCGTGTATTTTGCCTGCTGAAATACCAGCGTTTTATAATATTTCAACCAATACAATTGCAGCCCCGAATTGAGCATACCCAGCAGTGGGGAGGCGGTTTCGAGGGCCATTTTTTTCGCATCGCCGTAGGTGTTGAAAAACTGTTTTTTTAATGCCTCCGGGAAAATTTTCAGATAATTATAGAGCGGCGTAACAGGCTGGCCTTCGGCATTGAGATGCACCAAACTGGCACCGTAAGTAGTGACATTGATGGCCTGGATCTGGAAACGCGCATCATTTGAAATAGTTTGCCAAGTGTCCAATACCCAGGTAGTCAACAAGTTAATGTCCTCACATGAGTCGCCGTCCTCGTCGGTAGTTTCGGGCAATTGGGTGGTTTGCTCGAACACGATTTGGTAGTCCTCATCGAAGACGAAGCACTTTTTGTTGGTTTTGCCGATGTCGAGGATGAGGATCATAAAGGAAGTATAAACGATGAACTATAAACAATTAACGGTTCCTAGTTTATAGTTCATCGTTATTTCAAAGCCCGGTAGTCACCGTTTTTAGTCCTCTTTCCTGCACCAAGTTTTCCCGCACTTTCAGATCACGATAAGCCGCCAACGGCTGCAAAGCCCCACCCGTCCGCAGTCGCGCTTCGGCCACTACTGGGCGCACATCGGTGCGAAAAGCAGCTTGCAGGAGTTCTTGGGCCTGGGCCACATCGTTGTTGTTTTGCGCCGCTGTCAAGGCGGTCCGATCTACCAGCAGGGCTTGGGCGTAGGCGATCTGTATAGCTTCTACGGATTGTAGCAGGTCTTCGAGAGGGTCTTTAACGTTGTGCGACGCATCAATCATCCAGCCCAAATCCGTGGCGTGGCGCATACCTCGCGCGTCCATCCCTTCCACCAACTCATTGAAAATCAGGAACAACTGGTAAGGTTTAATGCTGCCAGCGGTCAAGTCGTCGTCACCATACTTCGAGTCGTTGAAGTGGAAGCCGCCGAGTTTGCCTTCCATGAGTAGCAGGGCGACGATCTGCTCGATGTTGGCATTGGGCAGGTGGTGGCCGAGATCCACGAGGGTATAGGCTTTTTCGCCCAGCTTATTAGCGTACAGCAGTGATTGACCCCAGTCGCCGACCGTCGTGCTGTAAAAATTGGGTTCGTAAGCCTTGTATTCCACCAGCATTTTCCAATTTGGCGGCAACGCGGCGTAGATTTCCCGGAGGCCATCGAGGGTATTTTGAAAAGCCCGGCGGAAATTCAACTGGCCCGGAAAACACGACCCATCAGACAGCCAGACGGTGATACTCTCCGAACCGAGGGCCACTCCATGTCGGATCACTTCGATATTATGATCAATGGCTTGGCGGCGCACGGCGGGATTGACGTGTTGGAGCGAACCGAATTTGTAACTAAGGGCCTGTTCCGGCTGATCCTGGAAGGTATTGGAATTGACGGCATCGAAAGCCAGGCCATGCTGCGCCGCGAGGGTTTTGATGGCCGCCGGATCAGTCGGGATGTCCCAGGGAATATGCAGCGAAATGGCACCGCTCGACTGGTTGAGGGCGTGCAGCAGACCCACGTCTTCGATCTTTTCTTCCAACGAACGAGGCTCACCGCCACCGGCAAAGCGCCCGAAACGCGTACCGCCCGTGCCAAGTGCCCAAGAGGGGATAGCAATCTGGAACTCCACGAGTTGTTCCACGATATGCTCCAAATTGCTGACTTCTCCCGCGAAAAAATCGAGGCGGTGGCGATGTGCAATAAGGTGGCGTTGGTTGTATTCTGCGATTTTAACTTGTTTTAATAGCATGGCGTGTTATTCAAGATTACTTTTTCTCCTTTGGCTTGCAAAAATGACATGTAAATAACCTCCTGCAACGGTATGCTCACCGACGTAGGGTTCCATTTTGAAAGCGATGCGTGGCGTTTTACAGACCGTGTTTTTTCAAAAAATCCCTGGTCACCTGCGTCCACACGGCATAGCCTTTGGCGTTGAGATGCAATTTATCTGCGGCTAATAAGTCACCATTGGGCTTTCCTTCGGACGTAACCAACAGGTTGTAAGCATCAATAAAATACGCTCTTTTGCGGTGTTTTTGGCAATATTTTTGGAAAAGGGCATTGAGTTGACGCTGTTGGGCCATCCGGTTTTCCCGCGCCAGACTGGGCCGCAAGGTGTAAATGGCCACTTTGGTCTTTGGCAGTTTTTGTTTCACCAATTTCATAAACGCCTGGTAATCCACCAAAACCTGCTCCGGTGATTTGCCGCTGTTCAGGTCGTTGTCGCCTTCATAAAGCAGAATCCATGTGGGTTGGAGCGGCAACACTACCCGGTCGAAGTAGTACACGGCATCAGACATTTGTGAGCCACCAAAGCCCCGATTGATGACTTTGTAGCCCGCCAAATCGGCTTGGTAAGTGGTCCAGAGACGCATCGTGGAGCTGCCGTACAACAGGATTTGGCCTTTAGCGGGTTTTTCCAGGGAATCAAGCCGCTCAAAAGCACTGATTTCCGATTCGAAAGGCAGCGTGGTTTGTGCAAAAAGACAGTGGCAAACCAGCGAAAACAGTAGCAGAAAAGTAGGTCGTTGCATCATATTTTTAGTGTTATTTTACCGCAAAAATCCCATCGCCACGCCGCCGTCCACATTCAGCGCATTGCCGGTGGATTTGGAGAGCAGCCCACCAACAAAAGCAAAACAAGCATTGGCAATGTCTTCGGGCAGGATGATTTCGTTCAGCAAGGTACGTTTAGCGTAGTAAGCGGGCAATTCTTCCACCGTCACGCCGTAGGCTTTGGCGCGGCCCTCGGCCCAGCCGCCCGACCAAATGTTCGAACCAGCGATGACCGCGTCGGGATTTACGGTGTTTACGCGAATGTGATCGGGGCCAAGTTCGGCGGCGAGTAAGCGCGTGAGGTGGGCCTGGGCGGCTTTGGCGGAGCCGTAACCCGCGTTATTAGGGCCAGCCACCACGGCATTTTTGGAGACAATATTGACGATGTCGCCACCGAAACCCTGCTTGCGCATCACCGCTACGCCTGCCTGACTGACCAAAAACTGGCCTTTGACCAGAATGTCGTAGAGTTTGTCCCAGTTCTCTTCGCTGTGTTCGGCCAAAGGCTGGGAAATGCTGATGCCCGCATTATTGACCACCAGATCCACGCCGCCAAAAGCAAGGCAGGCATCTTCCAAAGCCGTCGCAATGGATTGACTGTCAGTGACATTCAATAGCGTGGTGGCCACCGCATCTTTGCCGAAGGCTTTCAAAAACTCGGCTTTGGCTTCCGCTAAACGTTCGGCGTTCAAGTCATTGAGCACCACGCAGGCACCTTCTTCGGCGAATTTCCGGGCGATGGCTTTGCCAATACCGCCCGCCGAACCGGTTACCAAAGCCACTCGTCCGGTCAACGGTTTGGGCTTGGGCATCCGTTGCAGTTTTGCTTCTTCCAATAACCAGTATTCGATGTCGAACGCCTCCTGACGCGGCAATGAAGTGTACTCGGAAATCGACTCTGCGCCGCGCATCACGTTGATGGCATTGGTATAAAATTCGGCGGCGACGCGGGCGGTCTGTTTGTCTTTGGCGAAGGTGAACATGCCCACACCCGGCCATAAAATGACCACCGGATTGGGGTCGCGCATGGCTGGACTGTTCGGGCGACGACAGGTGGCGTAATAGTCGGCATACATTTGCCGATAGGCTTCAAAATGTGGCCTCAACGTTTCCTTGATTTTGGCAACATCTGACAAATCTTCGTCCGGTTTTAAAAGCAGTACCAACGGCGAAATTTTCGTTCGCAGAAAATGGTCGGGACAGGACGTGCCGAGCGGGGCGAGACGGTCTAAATCATTGGAATTAATGAATTGGAGTACCCTTTCGTCGTCCGAAAAGTGACCAATTATCAATCTCCCCCCATTATGGGGGGGAATGGGGGGGCTGCAGAAGCCTCGGAGGATGGGGGCGAGTTGGGCGGCTTGTTTGGTGCGGGTGGTTTTTTCGAGGCTTTCGATTTTTGAGCCGCCGAACGGGGTTCGGCTAGTACTGGCCTTTTCCAGATAATCGGCGCATATTTCAATGACTTCCAGCGTGTTGACATAACTCTCGAAAGCCGTGTCGCCCCAAGTAAACAGGCCGTGCGAACCGAGCATAATACCCCGTAGCGCAACCCCTTTGGCGGCATTTTCTTCCAGACATTCCAGCAATTGCAGACCCAGATCGAATCCCGGACGTTGCCAGCCCACCCAACCGACGGTGCCACCAAAGAGTTGTTCGGTGATGCGTTGGCCGTCTTTCGCAGCAGCAATGGCGATGGCCGCGTCGGGGTGCAGGTGGTCAATGTGTTTGAACGGCAAAAAACCGTGCAGCGGCGTATCAATCGAAGGGGCTTTGGAAGTCAGATCGAAGATGCAGTGGTTGAACAGTTCGACCATTTCGTCTTCGTGGGCAAGGCCGCGATAGACGTTTTTCAGGCTGCGCAAACGCTCCACATAGAGGGCCGCCAAACCGCTGCGCTGCATAGTGCCGAGGTCGCCGCCGGAACCTTTCACCCACATGACTTCGACGGATTGGCCGGTGAGCGGGTCTTTGGCCAATGCTTTGCAGGAAGTATTGCCGCCGCCGTAGTTAGTCAGGCGCAGGTCGGCCCCGAGCATGTTGGAACGATAGACGAGTAGTGCGACTTCATCGCCCGCCAGTTCGGCGGCCTTTTGTTCGTCCCAGAGGCAGGAGACGTGTTGGAAGGTTTTGGTCATTTTTTCTATTTTTTTAGTGGGTTTAGAACCCGATTTTTTATTGGCAGTGTTTTCATCCAAGTAAATTGAAAATTCAATTTTCAATTTACTTGGATGATTGTAATTTTGTTGAATGATAGAACGATTACTTTCTAAAAGAATCCTGCGAGATTTATCTTGGTCTCCCATTGTTGGACTGGTCGGTTCGCGGCAAGTTGGCAAGACAACATTGGTTAAACACCTGCAATCGAAGATTACTAAATCTACCCTTTACCTCGATCTGGAACTTCAAGAAGATTGGTTCAAATTGGAGGATGCCCAAACCTACCTCGCTGGTCATGCTGAAAAATGCGTCATTATTGATGAAATTCAGGTGCGTCCAGAGTTGTTTGCCTTGTTGCGAGCCTTGACCGACCAGAAGCGCGAGCCTGCCCGTTTTCTATTGCTGTGTTCGGCTTCGCCACATATTGTTAAACTTAATACAGAAACACTGGCCGGGCGTATTGCTTATCATGAATTGCCGCCCTTCTCTTTTTCGGAAATTCGCGGTCGTTTTTCGCAGGAAGAACACTGGTTGCGAGGGGGCTTTCCGGGTTCGTTGCTGGCCACCGAAACTTTTATCAGCCGAAAATGGCTGGATGATTTCACGGAAACATTTATCCACCGCGACCTCGATCGTCTGGGGTTTTCCGTGCCGGCAGGCTTGGTGCGTACCATGCTTTCTATGCTGGCGCACTTGCATGGCGGTGCTTTTAATGCCAGTGCGCTGGCGGCTTCGTTGGGAGTGACGCAACCGACGGTCAATAAATACCTGGAGTTGCTGGAAGGCAGTTTTTTGATCCGTCGCCTGCCGCCTTACTTCGCCAATTTGGGTAAACGTCTGACCAAATCGCCCAAACTTTACCTGCGGGATAGCGGTTTGCTGCATTACCTGTTGCGCGTTTTCGACATTGAAAGCCTGCGCGGCAACCCTGCCATTGGTGCTTCGTGGGAAGGCTACGTCATCGAACAGATCATTCGTGAAGCCCCTGAATTTTCCGATTTTTACTATTATCGAACGCAAAATGGTGCAGAAGTGGATTTAGTGATGATTACCCCAAAAGGCAAAAAGGTGTGTATTGAAATCAAATTTTCTGTTGCACCCAATATCTCTAAAGGTTTTTATCAGAGTATTGCGGATTTGCAGCCGGACTTCAAGTATATCATTACGCCGGGCGGTGAGCGTTTTGATCGGAGTGATGGACTGCGCATCTGTCCGTTATCTGTATTTTTGGAAAAAGAATTGCCTTCTTTTGAATAGCATTTTGAGAATGAAAGACCCAATAATCTGATACTCACCGCATCGAATTTCCCCAGCCCACCAGCAGCACCGACAACAAAATCACGCCTACGCCCGTCAAAACGGTAGTAAAAGTACGGCGACTCACCCCTTTCCATTCTTTCAGCAGCAGGCCCCACGCATTGGAAATCAGGATAATAAAGGCCATGTGCAGAATCCACGAGGAAGCCCCATTGCCCAGTTTGGATTCGCCCATGCCGTAGAAGAAGAATTGCAAAAACCACGTTGTGCCGGCCAGTGCGGCCCAACCGTAGTTTTTGAGCAAAGGCGATTTTGGGTTGCTATAATCTCCGAAACTTTTGTTGCGCGCATTCAGGATCATCGACCAGATAAAATTGGTGGTCAGACCGCCCCAGAGCAGCACGACGAAGATCACATTGTTCTGAAAAAGCGGGTTCGCTCCGTTGGCAACAGCTACGCCCGCCATGTCTTTTCCGGCTTCAATGCCGAAATTAAAACAGGCCGACAGAATACCGGAAATGGTCGCCACGATCAGGCCTTTGCGCAGACTGAACTCGGCTACACCCGCTCTTTTCGTCGCGTCGTCGAGTTCTTTTTCCTTCATCATGCCCGCTCGGCCACAAATAGCGATGCCCACTAAACAAACCAGTACACCGAACACGATCATTTGTCCACCGGAACTGGCCACCAAAGTGCCAATGTTTGTTTTTCCGGCTACGGGATGAATTCCGTAATAAATGGAAGGCACCAGCGCGCCAAACACTGAACAGTAGCCCAACGCGACGCTCATGCCCAGACTCATGCCTAGGTAGCGCATCGCCAGCCCAAATGTCAAGCCGCCAATGCCCCATAGCAGCCCAAAAAAGTAGGTCCAAAACAGGGTGCCGCCGTCTGTGCTGCGAATAATATCCATGAAATCAGGGACGGTCAAGGTGGCAGCGATGAACGGCACAATGAGCCAGGAAAATATGCCGCCCACAATCCAGGCACTTTCCCACGACCAGCCGGTGACGCGCCGAAAGGGAACGTAAAAACTGCCGGAAGCGAAGCCGCCGATGAAGTGAAAAATAATGCCGAGAATGATTTGCATTTTGCTAATTTTTTAAATGGAGGACGGAATTTATTCCGTTTACAAAATAACCAAGCGGAATAAATTCCGCTCTCTCTACTTCCTCGCTAACACCCGCACCGGCCCCAGCAAACCCGACGGCAACAAAGGCGAATCAGCCTGATAAAAAGGCATAGTGGTAAATGTAATCTTTTGCGTCACGCCCGGCTGCACGTCGCCAATGAGGCGGTTCACCCAGAGATTGGTGACGCGGATTTCAAGGGCGTTCCCGCCTGCTTTTACCGCGTCGGTGATGTCCATTTTAAACGGTGTTTTCCAAAGGATGCCCAGGTTTTTGCCATTGACAATGACTTCCGCCAGATTTTTCACTTCGCCCAAATCAAGTAGGATTCGTTCGCCTTTTTTCACTTTCGCGAGGTTGAATGAATGGGAATACTTGGCGGTACCGGAAAAATATTTAATGCCGGGTTCGGCATTGTCAGACCAAGAACCAAGTGCGGGAAAGGTTGCGCTGGCTGGTGCGCCGCGTTTTTCGGCAAAACTGACTTTCCATGCGCCCGCGATTTTGGCGAGTTCGGTTTCCGTTGTTTTTGGCAAAATAAGGCTCGTTTGGGTAGTTTTTTCTTTGAAAACGATAAAAAACGCCCCCCAAGACTCGAAGTGTAAAGACAAAACGGTGCGCCCCCCAACGATTTGGAAGCCTACTCGCTCGGTTTTTCCGGTCTGCGGATTCCAGAGTTCCGGCACTTTTCCAGCAACGCGGAAACTGATCTCGGCATCGTTCGGGTCGACACTGCGGTTGTCGAGCCAGTAAATATCTTCCGCGGCGGTGCGACGGTGGACGTACAATATTTCGGATTTGGCCTTGCTGATTGTCACATCCTCCATGATGCCCTGCGCCTGCAATACTTCCGTCGCGGGTTTGGTGGAGGCGTTCGGGTTGGCATATATTTCCCCCAACACTTTTTGAAATTCGGCGGGGTCATCGCTCATGCTCGGCGATTTTTCGGGTTTTGTGCCCGTAATTTTTGCACCCGCCTTCACCAGATCGCGCAATTTTTTCAGCACTGGCAAGGTCATCATTTTGGCACTTTCATCCAGCACCAGCACGCTGTACGCGCCGCCGCCGGGCGTGGTGATTTTACCATTTTCAAATTTTACCACGTTCAAAAGGGCGGTCGCATTGACAAAATCGAACTCGTACCCCTTTATTTCGGGCAGTTTTTCTCGAAAACGCCAAGTCAAATTGGTATTTTCGCCATAAAAAACCAGCGCGTCGGCGACAAATTGCCCTTGTTGCAGCAGATGGCAACTACGTGCGAGGTAGTCTATCCACGGGCGGGCCTGCTCGCCCCAGGTTTCCTGCCGGGTGAAATATTGCCCGAAAGGTCCGAGCGAAAAACCGGGCATTTTGTCGTCCAAAGGCTGATGGACGGACGTGTGGATGACGAAACGGTTCAGGCCGCTCGCCATTTCCAGATCTGCTGTGCGTTTCAGTTTTTCGGGCATGAACGTAAACGCATTCATAATGGAAGTCATGGACTCCGCCGCCACGAAGGGCTTGCCGTAAATATGCGCCACTGACGCGGATTCGCGGATGTCGGCTTCGCTGCGGACTTCTTCGTTGCTACCACCGCCGAAACTACTCGGTGTCCACATGGCCGACATCGGCACGTCGGCGTTGCGCTTCACGTCCATGCCGTCGGCGAGGTAGATACGCTTGTCTTCGTGCGATTCGGTGTAGCGTTTCATGCCGCGTTTGTGCAGTTCCTCGCCAATGACATCGTAGTGGCTTTCGGCAATAAGTTCGCCGATGGTTTTACGGAAATCCCACAAAAACTGCTCGCTCGCTACACGGCTTTTAACGACGCGCCCGGTCAAAACCGGAATCCAGATTTTGAGGTCATAGCCGCGCCGTTTTTGAAATTCGGCAGGCAAATTTTTGGTCCAGGTCATGTGGCCCGCCTCATAACTATCCAGAATCATGTGCGTCAACCCTTTGCTGCCCATCAACCCGCCCGTCGCGTCTTTGTACATATCGAGGTAGGTATTAACGTATTTTCGGACCGCTTCGGGGTCGAGTTTGTCTACTTCCAGACCCGTTGCTTCGGGCGAAGCGGGGTGGTTTTGGCGACCCGTGAGCGAGTAGCCAAAGCGTAAAATCACCCAGCTGCCCGCCGGGGCTGTCCAATCGAGCGTACCATCGGCCTTCATTTTTGTGGTCAAATCCAGGACATCGGCGGTCGGAATGGCATCCCCGGTGGCGGGGGCGAAGGTCGGCAAGTCTTCCTTCCAGGGCGTAAAGCCGGCCTTATCCTCGAACTGGTCTACGCGGTCGGTGGTGTGTAGCACAAACTCAGCGATGTTCACGCCGTCCGATTTTTCAGCCTGCGGGTTCATGCCCGCCATCGCGGCAAACATATTGAAGGGCGGTGGCAAAGTTTTGATGGCCAAACGCCAGAAACGGGCGGTGACGGGCGCAAAAGCGAGGGTATTTTGCGGACTGATGCTGCTCGTAAAAGCGGCGACCTCGCGGAAAGTCACGCCATCATCACTCGCTTGCAGGCTGCGGTTGAGCGGGCCACCGTTGAAACCTTCCATGCCATCGTGGATCGCGCCAACGACCGAAGCAGATTTAAAGGTCTGCGGTTGGTCAAGTTCGTACTGAATCCACATTGCTTCCCCGACGGTCATTGGCGGCAAAAAAGTGGTTTTATTCAGATCGCCGTCGGTCAAATCTTGTAGATTGAATGTGCCGCCGCTGGACGTGATTTTCGGTTTCAAATCCGCCAGCGATTGATCGGTCGGCAGCAAACGGTAGGCAATGATGGCCGCGTCGGCGTAGTAGGTGGGCAAAACGCCGGTCGCCTCGCCGAGCATGGTGGTTTGGGGCAATTCTACGTTTTGGAAACTGCCCGTGGTAGCGGCGGGCGAGGGCAGTTTTCCGCTGAAAGCCTGCCCGCCCGTAACGCGGGTTTCGGTCCAGACGTACTTTTTCATACCATCGGCGGCAGGCACCCAGGGGCCGCCGCTTTCCGACCAGCCAGGCGAACCGGCGATGGCCATTTCCAGACCCATTTTATCGGCCAGTTCGGTGGTGAAGCGGAAAGCGTCTTTCCAGTCGGGCTGCATAAACTCGACCTTTTTTGGTACCACGAGCGGCGTGAAGAGATTGGCGTCGAAGTTCTGGAAACCGCCGATGCCGACGCGCTGCATCCATTCCAGGTCTTTTTGAATGCCCTCTTTGCTGATATTTCCGTTCATCCAGTGCCACCAGACGCGGGGACGGGCGGCATTGGGCGGGTTTTGAAAATCGGTTTGGAGAGGCGTTTGGGCTGGCGCAAATGCGGTCAGCAAGGTAAAAAACAAAAGGAAGAGAGGACGCATTTGAATTGTTTTGTCGGATAAAAAGATATACGGTTTCAGGGTTTGTTGCCGCGCTTGGTGAAAATACCATAGCCGTCAGGCTAAGCAAAGCAGAAAAGGATATCAGGTAGTTAGTATGATGATTTTCAGCACTTTACAACCCCATCCCTAGCCCCTCCCCCGAAAGGGAGGGGGACCTGATTACAGTGTTTTCTATTAATTATCAGTACCTTGATAACATACAGTTTCTGTTATAAAAAACTGATAATCAACAGATTGAAACTCGATTTGGCTCCCCTCTCCTTGGGGAGAGGGGTTGGGGGTGAGGTTTAGCCTGACGGCTATGGTGAAAACACCAAGCGCGGCGGAAAAATGAAGAATAATCTGGATGATTAGAATAGGGCCAACGCATCAAAATCGTTGCAAAAACAGTAGATATGATGCTAACTCAGGGTGTCATTCTGAACGCAGTGAAGAATCTGCCCGGGAGCGAAGTTAAATCTCACTTTTCTCGTAGCCAGTTTCTTTACTTCGTTCAGAATGACAACACCCGCTATCGAATGATAAAGAGTTTTTCCCGGCTATTTTGATGCGTTTAACCTGTAATTAAACTAGTTATTCTACTAGTTTATCCAATAATCTTATCCCATTCCACTACATCATTATGCGAGTGGGTAAATCCAATAGCGCGTTCCTCGGCAATAGTGCCCGCATCCCGAAAAGCCATAACGTAGGTTTTGCGCCAGTCATCGGTCATATTGCCCGCCGAGCCATGCACAATGCGTTCGTCGTGGACCGTGACGCTGCCCTTTTTTAAAGGCAGATAAATGATCTCGTCGGTTTCTTTCATGTCAATGACGAGCGTGTGCGAATCGTCGCGGCTGCCACCTTTGGGTCGGTGTGGCCGCAATTCGGGTTCTTTCTGGCTACCCGGTACGACCTGCAAGCATCCGTTTTCTACCGTAGCGTCATTCAGCGCGAGCGAAACAGTGGCCGTCCAGGTATTTTCGGTTTTTGGCCAATAACCCAGATCCTGATGCATCGCAAATTCGGCCTGCTGTTTCTGCGGTTTTTTCGCCAAAAACTGCTCGTAATCCATCGCGGCTTCGCCGCCTTCGTAGAGTTGATCGGCAATACTTTGGGCGAGTTGCATGAAGATATTATTGACTAATTCTGGCCGATATTTACTCGGCAGCATCGCATTGACCAGTTTAAAATCCTCCATCGGCGTACCATACGGCTGGCTCATATCGCAAAAGTCTTTGGCCATTTGGTGACTTTCCTTGCCCGTCACGAAATGCTCAAACCACGGTTCCAGCGTCGCCACTTCTTCATCCGTCAAGACGTAGTTCAAGATCAGGTAGCCTTTTTCGCGGTACTGCTCGATTTCTGGCGGCGTGAGTTGGTAGGTGTTGCCGACCCTGCGGTGTTTGCCAGAATCGGGGTTGGTGGCGGTCTTGACGGTGTGTTCCATAGACAAATCCTTGGTAGAAACCCTGTTTTTAAGAGAACAGGATTTGAGTGATCATTATTTATACCCTTTCGGGACTTTAATTGGGTGGAAAATATAATTTATACCCTTTCGGGTCTTTTATTCCAAAAACCACTATTTTTATACCCTAAAAGGTATAAAATGTCTCCATTATCTGAATTTGTGAAAGAACGCCGCAAAAAAATCGGCCTCACACAACTTGAGCTTGCCGAAAAGGCCGGACTCGGTTTGCGTTTCGTACGCGAGGTAGGACAGGGGAAAACTACGCTCCGCATAGATAAAGTAAACCAACTACTCGACCTTTTTGGCTTCCAACTCGGACCGCAACCAATTTATAATCGTCCATAACCACTCATACGCAAAGCCACTGTTACGTTATTCAATCATCCGGCTGGTGAGGTGTGGGAAGATGAAACGGGGTTTCATCTTCGCTACTTACCGGCTCATTTATCCTCCATAGGCGCCCGTCACATTAGTCTTACCTTGCCTCTCTCTGAGAAAATCTACTCTTCTACCACGATTTTGCCTTTTTTTGATGGATTAGTTCCGGAAGGCTGGTTGCTCGACATCGCCGGTCAATATTGGAAAATTAATCCCCGCGATCGGGTCGGGCTTCTGTTTGCTTGCTGCCGCCTTTGTATTGGCGCGGTCAGTATCATTCCAATATTAGAATGAACTACTCCACTTGTCTTTACTGTCTTCAACCACTCGAAGGGGGTCAGAACGGCGATTTCCATCCAAAATGCAGTCGCATTTTTTTCGGAAATCCCAAGTCACCGGAACTACCTTATGCTCTTGCCGATTTGCATGAATTGGCAAAACAAATTATTAGAGAAAGTATCTCTGTCACTGGCGTACAGCCCAAACTTTCGCTCTCTTTTGAGCGAAATGTTGTAGAAGGCACTTTCCGACTTACGCTAGTCGGGCTTTGGGGAAATTTTATTTTAAAACCGCCCACCGCGCAATACCCGGAACTTGTTGAAAACGAGCATTTAACTATGCGTTTAGCCAGTATTTTCGGTATTATCACCGCACTATTCTCCTTTATTCGCCTAAAATCCGGTGAACTTGCTTACCTCACTCGACGTATGGATCGCATTAAAAATCACAAACTCGCAATGGAAGACCTTTGTCAACTAAGCGAGCGACTGACGGAGTACAAATACCGTGGTTTTGTGGAACAGGTCGCTAAAATCATTCGCAAGTTTTCATCTAATCCCGGACTGGATGTATTGCGTTTTTTTGAAGTAGTTCTATTTTCTTTTCTTACTGGCAACGCTGATATGCACCTGAAAAATTATTCGCTTTTGACGCTATCCGATGGAACTGTCCAACTCGCTCCTGCCTACGATTTGGTGGCTACCAAACTCGCTCTGCCACAAGATTTGGAAGAAAGCGCGCTAACAATCAATGGTAAAAAAAGTCGCTTGCAAAAGAATGATTTTAAAGAGTTTGCAAGTCATTCTGGCATTCCGGAAAAAGCGGTTGAGAATATTTTTAGACGTTTTTTTGAAAAACAACAAGTCGCTGTTAAAGAAATAAAAAATTCTTTTTTAAGCGAAACGCTGCAACAGGATTATACAAAACTGCTTAATGCCCGATTTTCCCAATTGGAAAAAAACTTGTAAAAACGGGTGTGAATATTCATTTAAAAAATAAACTCCACACCCACAAAAACTCATTCCATCGTATGAAAAACCAAACTTAACTGATAGCCAATCAACCAGTAAACCGATAAACTAATGAACCAATCAAACCACCCTAAAATTTATAAGAACCCGTCAGAAAATAAGCCCGGGGCGGAATGCTCAATGTAGAATACACCGCGTCGGGATTGGCCGCCAGTATTTCTTTGGTGAAACCCTGCCGATCCAGTGCCGCCGGGAAACCTCCCGGAGCCGACCAGCCCATCACGCCGATTTGATTGAACAGGTTGTTGATGTTAGCCGACAGGCGGAATTTTCTGGTAAAATCGTAGCCCAACGTCAGATTGAACTGGTTGTAAGCCGGTAATTCAAAGGCGTTGGCCACGTTGGCGGCGCGTTCACCCATGTAGTACCAATTGAGTGAGGCGTAGAATTTATCGGTGGAGTAAGTGGGGGTAATGCTCAGGATGACGTTGGCGGAATTGTCGGTTTTATTGCCGGAAAAATCCTGAATCACATCGTCTTCCACGCCGTTCTGGTTGAAAATCCAGGCTTTGAACTCTACGGCTTCCGCTTTTTGCAACGTCAGCACGCCACGCACATCAAAATGGCGCACGACGTTCACGTTGCTCTCTAATTCCACGCCATAAGTTCGATACTTATTATAGAGCGGTGCACCCGTATAAGTCGAATTGAGATCCTCGGTTTGCTGGCCGATCTGGGCAGTATACACGTTGCTGAGAATGCTCAGAAATGGCGTGACGAAGAAATTGGTCCGTCCGCTGCGGGCTTTCAAACCCAATTCAAACTGCTGCGTCTTCTGGCTTTTTACTTCGGTATTTGCTTCTTCAAACCGCGTATCAATCTCTGTGAAAAGGCCCATATCCGGTGCTTTGGCCCCTTGCGAGTAACGACCATACAGCGCAAAATTGTCGTTGATTTTATAGTTCAGGCCCGCCGAAAATGACACCGTATTGATGCTGTGGTCAAAATTGTAGGTCGGTCCTGGCGTGTAAAGCGTGTTGTCGTACAGCGTGAAAAGGTTGCGGTCGGCACCACCCAGCGTATCCACTCCGGCAATAGCGTCGTTGTTGCTTCCCTTGATGTGGAAGTTTTCAAAACGCACGCCCCAGTCGAAGTTCAGGGCCGAATTGATCGTCCAGTTGTGACCAAAAAACAGAGCAACCTGATTTTGGTCAATATTATTGGTATTAAAACCCGCACTGCGGTTGCTGCCGCCCAATATGCCGTCGGGATTGGTGACTTGATAGACCTGCCCACCGAAATCTGTGTAGGTTATGTCGGTTTGCGTCGGTCGTGGCGAACTGATCGTACTAAATGCCGCTCCACCGCCGGTGCTATTACCGAGGTCGGCTTTGGATTTGGCATAAAAACCACCCGCCGAGAAACTCATGTTTTTGATCTTTTTATGGAACGTCAATTGATCAATAAATTCGGTCATGTGGTTATTGTTGTAAAACAAAGGGTTGAAATACAACGAATTAGCCTGTACTGCCTGACCGGGAAAATTGCTATTGGTAACGTCAAAATTGAATCCCGCAAACTGCCCATTAATGATATTAGGCGATTGCACCACCGTTCCCAGCGCGCGTCCGGTACCGTGTTCATTGTATTGGTAGGTACCGAAATTGCCGAGTGTACCCAGGATGGCATAGAACACCAGATTGTCGGTCGCGAAGGGATAGACCACGGCGGTGGTGTTCCAAATGGAGCGTTTATCACTGTAACGCATATTGTTGGTGACCGTCCAGTTGTTGCCAAAATGGTGATCCCAACTGAATCCAATCGCCCGATCGGTAGAATGGATTTTGTCGCGCGAATCATAGTGAAGGGATTCGTTCGTGTTGTTCACCTTGAAATCCGCTTCGATACCAGGAATCAGCACCGAGTTGGTTTGTTCCACACCGGCGGGTAGTTTTGGATCGTTGAAGCCCAGCGTTGGCAGAAATTCGTACCAGGCATTGTGGTCGTCGAGCAATTTTCCGAAAAATTTCAGCGTACCTTTCGCGTACTGTTTGACCACATTGACTTTCAATTGGTCGCCATTATTCATCGGATAACCCGGATAACGCGCCCCGTTGGCGTAGCGATAAAATCCGCCGACGCTATAAGTCAGGTCTTTGGCTTTGTTCAGTGGCCCGCCAAACACCACATCGGCGCGATAATAAGGCTGGGTGCCATTGCCTTCCAAACCAAATTTAACCGCTGCTTCGCCGCCAAACCCGGTGCCGCCCGTTTTGGAAACATAATTGAAAATACCGCCGGGCGCATTGCTGCCCAAAATAGAGGCCGTACCCCCGCGCACGGCTTCCACGCGGGCGGTCGTCAAGTCGGCGCGTAAGAAAAAATCGGGGCCAAAGTTGGTAAAAGTGGCATTGGTTACCGGCAGTCCGTCTTCCTGCATGGACACGTAATAATAGCCGCTCGCGCCGTCGTTAGAACCCACCGATACACCGCGCGAATAGATGGTGTTGCGGATTTCGCCGAGCGACGAATTGACGTACACGCCCGGAATATTTTTGAGCAGATCGGCAGCACTCACCGGCGCGAGGCGTTCTATGTCTTTGGCTTTCAATGTACTAATCGCAATAGAGGACTCCATGCGGGTGCGCTGATCGAACACGCCGGTGACGATCACTTCATCCAGCACCGAACTTTCCCGCAAAACGATGGTCGGACTGGTACCAGGTACCGTAGCCGCTACTTCCTGACTTTCGTGGCCGGTGTAACGCACTTGCAGCGTGTAGTTTCCGTTGGCTAATCCTTTTAAAATAAAACCACCATCCACGCCGACCGAGGTGCCGATAGTAGTGCCTTTCACCGCCACGGTAGCACCGATAAGGGCGTCGCCGCTGGCATCATGGACCTGCCCGGTGATCGTACCGGATTGAGCAAGGAGATGGAAGGCCTGCAAAAACAGCACCGATAGAATTCCTATTGTTTTAGTAAAACGATTCTCCATACTTTTGTCTGGATTTGTTGGTGAAATTGAGAACGCTGGCAATTCATTTGGCTTCCGGCGTTGGCGCGCTGGAAGCATATTTTCTACATGAGTCGTTCCGAATAATCGGGGTGGCTCATGTTGTTTTTGGATAGAATGAAATTTCAAATTTTGCTCTTTTGCCAAATCATGTTTCAAAATTCCTGCTGCAAAGAGACGATAGGTTGGCGTTTCAACCTTTATCCAAATTGGGTTTATTCATGTACTTTTTGGTGAAAACGATTTTCCAAAACAGAACAAACTGGCTACCTTTAAGCCCAAAAGCCGACTTTTTGCTGTATGATGGAGGTGTTCCGCAAATATTTTAGCGAATCTCAGTTAAAAGACCTCGAAGAGTCGGGTCCCAACTGGGGCGTGAACGTACATACCGTCGGCCACCACGTGCATCCGCCCAAACGCAGTTATCCCGACCCGGAACATCCTTCTACCCACGTGTTTCAGTGGGAAAAAGGTCGGCGGTTACAGGAGTTTCAGATGGTGTATGTGGCCAGCGGAAAGGGTATTTATGAGGGAGAAGGAAGGGAGCAGGTGGCCGTGGAAGCGGGCACTTTGATGTTGCTTTTTCCGGAGGCGTGGCACCGTTACAAACCGTTACAGGAGACGGGTTGGGAAGAATTCTGGGTAGGTTTCGATGGGCATTTCGCGGAGTATCTCATGCGGCAGGAATGCTTCAATCCCCAAAAGCCACTCATCCCGATCGGTTTCAACGCCGAGTTTCTGAACGTTTTTCTACGCTTGCTCGACACGGTGAAATATGAGGGCGTGGCTTTTCGCCAGATTGCTTCCTGCCTCGTCATCCAGATGCTGGGGCTGGTGTACGCGTCGGCTTTGATGGGCGGCAAAACCAAACTCCGGCAGGAACAAATTATCCACGCCATTCAATTTAAAATCCATGAGAACTGGCAGCAGGAAGTGGATTTTGAAGCCCTCGCCAAAGCGCAAAACGTGAGTTACGAGTGGTTCCGCAAGACTTTTAAAGACGTGCTGGGCATCTCACCAGGGCAGTATTTATTGAACCTGAAAATCGAAAAAACCGGGCAGATGCTTCGGGAAACGTCGCTGACTATCGCCGAAATCACTGCCAAAGCGGGCTTTGAGTCGGAGTTTTACTTTTCGCGGATTTTCAAGAAGAAAATGGGGGCTACGCCGAGTGAGTATCGGAAAGGGAAGTGAACTATCTTCTCTGCAAAACATCCACCTAACTAGTCGTTGCGTGGATGTTTTGCAAAGAAAATAGCGCAGAACCTTACTGTTTTACCCCCTCAAAACTCATCCCCGGCGGCATCAGTTTCATCTTAATAACCTTGCCTCCTTCCCGCACGAATTCAATATTGGCCTGTCCGCCCGCGTCATACATCTCAGGTCCGGTAGGCGTAAGCGGCCCCGAACCCATCGAAGACGTGAGATTCAACTTACCGTCGGTCAGCGTAATTTCCATGAACTCGAAGGGCAGTCCCGTGAATTTGTATTTGCCCACATAGTCGGCCAGTGTAGGCGCGGCAGTAGTGGAAGTTGGCATTTCCGGTGGCTTAGCAGAAGCCATCGCTTCATCTTGAAAGACGACACCCAGAATCGTCATCAGCGTTTGGCTGACGGCAGCAGTGTCGTTTTTGCAAACAAAATACACATCGTGCGCGCCCTTGATGTCTGACAACAGTGGCAAATTTACCACGGGCAGCGTAGTCATATTGAGTTCACCGGGCAGAATGGGCGCGGGTTTGCTGGCTAATGTCCCTTCGGGTGTATCCAGACGAATTTCCACGTTACCGCCCGCAAAATTGTACTGCTTGGGGGCGCTGGCCATCAATTGCACCTGTTTGATGCCCGTCAAGTCAATGTCTTTGAACCCAATGTAGGAACCGCTGCCGGCAGGCATGGCGAATTTCATGTCATTCATCGACATTTTCTGCACACTTTTTGAAAAGTCAAAACTGGTCGGATCGAAGGTCGGGCTGCGCAGCACGTACACTTTTTCGGAAGACAGCGGCGGCAAGCCGGCGGCCCCATAATCCTGATACGAGGCGCGCAGAATGAACGCACCTACACCTTTATCGCCCTCTGGCAAAGTCATCTGATAATCGCCGGTCAAGGGTAGGGGAGCGGGGAAAGCTTTTTCATCGTCATGGCTCAGCACGAATTTGATCAATTCGGCGGCATCGGCTTTGGATAAAGCAGGGTGGGCGGCCATCGCCACAGAACCCCACACGCCGCTGCTGCCGTTGATGACGTGACTGGAGAGCAACTCAACCACATCCTGTCCTTTGTATTTTATAGCAACGTCGCGGAAACTTGGCCCAACCGATTTTTCAGCGGTCTTATGACAAGCCTTGCAATCGGTTTTATCCATGATTTTTTGCGCGGTCGCAAAGCGAGCATTACCGTCGGCATAACGGTGGCCCTGGGCAATCTCAATCTTGTCATACCCTTCCGGCAGGTAGTCAATATTCAAAGCAACTTGTCCGGGATCAATTTGACCTTTAGCCAATGAGCCGTCTTCTTTATCGGTCACGCGTACTTCATAGTGCAGTTTTTGGTTGGGAAAAAAGAAGGTGTGGTTGCTGCTGCCGAGGTCAAAATCCAGTACAGGCGGTTCGTTGCCAGCCACGATTTCCATGCTTTCCACGGTGGAGGCACCTTTGGCATCGGCGACCGTCAGGGTAGCTACATAAACGCCGGCTTTCTTGAAAGTAACCGTCGGATTTTCGGTGGTGAAAGTTTGCTTTACGCCGCCCTTTTTCGGAGCCACCACCCATTGATAGGTTATTTTGTCGCCATCATAATCTTTGGTGCCAGCGGCGGAAAGTTTTACCGTCAAAGGCAAAGCACCGGCTGTTTTATCAGCACTAACTTGCACAGCGGGTTTGCGATTGCCACCATTGTATTCGATGCGTACGAGGCGAGCGTCGTCGTTGCCCTGGAACCAACCCGTACCATATTCGAGCATGTACAAATCACCGTCCGGCGCGAATTCCATATCCATCGGATTAGAAAATTTGTAGGAAGGCATGATCGGCTCCATCCCCGCGTAATCGCCTTTTTCATTCATGGTCACGCCCATCATCCAGCCGCGCATCCAGTCATAAATGATGAGTTTTTTATCGAAATAGGCTGGCCAGGGACGCGCCGCATTTTTGAAATCAGCACTGTAAAAAACCGGCCCGGCCATCGCATTACGTCCGCCAGTACCCACCAGCGGGAACTCTTTCGACTCGGCATAAGGGTACCAAATAAAGGCAGACTGTGCCGGAGGAAGTTCGTTCAAACCAGTATTGTTAGGAGACATATTGACCGGTTTAGCCGCGTCATAAAGCGGGCCAGTGATCTTGGTCGCATAGTCGTAATCATAGTAGGCTTTGTTGTCTGCCACAAAGTAAGGCCAGCCATAATTGCCGGGTTTGCGCGCCTGCCCCACTTCATCGTAGGCTTCCGGGCCGCGTTTTTCGTCGGCTTTGTTCGCATCTGGACCAACCTCGCCCCAGTATAAGTAGTTGGTTTTCTTATCGTAAGCAATGCGGAACGGGTTGCGGTGGCCCATCGTGTAGATTTCTGGACGGGTTTTGGCCATGCCTTTCGGGAAGAGATTGCCTTCGGGAATTGTGTACGTCCCGTTGGCTTCCGGGTGGATGCGGATGATCTTACCACGCAGATCATTGGTGTTGGCCGCCGATTTCTGCGCATCCCAGGGACTACGCCCAGGTCGCTCGTCAATGGGCGCATAAGGGTCGGCGCGCGGGCTGCTGTTATCGCCCGTCGAAAGGAACAAATTACCTGATCCGTCCCAGGTTAGGGAGCCGCCAGTATGGCAGCAATTATTGCGCTGCACCGGTATTTCGAGCAACACTTTTTTGGAAGCCATCAGCATTTCGTCGCCCTTCATTTCATAGCGAGTCAGGATGTTTTTCGCCTCGTCGCCCGCCGGAGAATAGTATATATAAACCCAGTGGTTGGTTGCAAAATTCGGGTCAATGGTCAGGCCAAGCACGCCATCTTCCGCCTCATCGCGTTTGCCAGTAGAGTCGGGTAAATACTTGGTACTCACTGGAATATTGGCAATGGTTTTACTTTTTCCGGCGGCTGGATCGAAGAGTTTGACCTCGCCTTTACGCTGAATAAACAGGACTTTTTTGCCGGGCAATACGGCCAGTTCCATCGGTTCGTCCAGTTTTTCTTCCAACACAACCTTCGTAAAGCGGTTTTCTTCCGGGTATCTGGGCATGGTCGCTTTGGTGTAATCAAGCGGTTTAGGGGTCGCGCCGCCCATTGCCCACTGTAAACCTGCCCAAATATGTTGGAGCACCAGCGGCTCGGAAAAAGTCTCCGGCGTGTGGCCCATATTGGTGTAAAATGCCCGTCCGCCATCGAATTCATGGTACCAGGCCATCGGGTGATTGTCGCCCATCGTGCCGCCACTATATGATTTTTCATCAATCGTAATCAGCACTTTTACATCGGGGTCGACTTTTTTATAGGCGTAAAATTCGTCCTTCCGCACCCATTTTTCGGGCAGGAAACTGGTCAGCGCATTCTTGGTATCCACTACATGAAAATCGCCCTGCTGCACATTGCTGGGCTTGGAAGGGTGATTGTCGAACCAACCGCCCATGAGTTTGCCGTACCAGGGCCAGTCATATTCGGTATCCGATGCGGCGTGAATGCCGAGGTAGCCGCCGCCCGCCTGAATGTAGCGTTCAAAGGCGTTTTGCTGCTCGGCATTGAGGACGTTGCCCGTAGTAGACAGCCAGACCACGCAGCGGTAGCGTTTCAGGTTGTCTTCGGTGAACATTGCGGCGTTTTCGGTCGTGTCCACCGCGAAACCTTTTTCGGTGCCCATTTTCCGCAAGGCGGCCTGGCCTGCTTCGATGGAACTGTGGCGGAAACCAGCGGTTTTGCTGAATACCAGCACACGCGGTTGCACCTGACTGAGCAAAGCCGTCGATGCTAACAGGCTCGCAATCAGTAAAATAAATATCTTCTTCATTAAAAGGAAATTTATATTGTTTCAATTTGGCACAATAATAAAAAGACCTTTTAAAATTCTGGTATTTTCGCCGAAGAAATAAATAAATATTGAATACGATTTGGACACTTTGTTTAATACCGACATCTACCTGCCACACATATCCGTGGATTGCGTGATTTTTGGATTTCACGGCCATAAATTGAAGGTGGTGCTGCCCAAATTGAAAGAGGTACACCTGTGTACGTTGCCGGGCGGTTACGTGCGGAGGGCGGAAAGCGTGGATGCGGCGGCGCAGCGGATTTTGCTGGAAAGGACGGGTTTGAAAAATATCTACCTCGAAGAATTTGGAGTGTTTGGAGAACCGGACCGGGCAGAGGAGGAGTTGCTACAAGATTTCTTTAACCGCAACAGTATAATTCCTGTGCAAGATTCCTGGTTTACGCAGCGATTTATCTCCATTGGTTATTATGCCTTGGTAGATTTCTCGCAGGTGACAACTACGGCGGGCATATTTGATGAATCCTGCGAATGGTATGACGTAAAGCAACTGCCAAATCTGGCCTTCGATCATGCCGAAATTGTGCAAAAAGCATTGGAGATGCTACGCTTGATGTTAGATCATAAACTGGTGGTTTTCAAACTTTTACCAGAAACTTTCACGATGAAAGAACTCCAAACGCTCTACGAAACCATTCTGGATAAGCCGCTGCGTCGGGATAATTTTCAACGGAAAATGCTGGGTGCAGGTATCCTGCAACGCGTGGAGAAAAAGTTTACGGGAGCCGCTAATAAGGCACCTTATTTGTACCGGTTTGAGACGGGAAGTTGATAAGTGATAGTCTCACTTTAAGTGAGACTATCACTGTGTTAGGTTTACTTCATCATCATTTTCAAGTGATTATAACTGGAGGTAATGCTCGCAAACGCGTCGGCAGGCATATCGTGTTCCACAAAAAAGTGCTTCATGCCAGCCGTACCCGCCGCGGCGAAAATGCGTTTGAAATCAATAATACCTTCGCCTACCGGTTTGATATTCTTGAAATCCTTGTCCATATCCTTCACGTGCCAGAGCGGGAAACGCTTGGGATGTTTTTGAAATAAGGCCACCGGATCCACGCCCGCTTTGCTCACCCAGGCCAAATCTAGTTCCATTTTCATCACGTCAGGGCTGATCTGGGCGAGCCAGATGTCGTAAGGTACCTGGCCTTCTACGGTCATGAATTCTTTGTCGTGGTTGTGGTAAGCGAAGGTGAGGCCCGCTTTTTTAGCTAATTCACCAGCCTTGCTCAACACCTCGATGCCTTTTTTTACCTCGTCCAAAGTATCGTGCGGATAGGTTGCACAGACCAGATAATCAACGCCTCCTTCAGCGGCTTCATCCACGATTTGCTGCGCATTGTCGCTCAGCGTGTTGAACTTAGGTAGTTTGCTCACGTCGAAAGCCGGATTGGGTTTCAACGGCGCGCCCAACACGTGGTGCGATTTCCAGGCCAGACCAGCATCCTTCACCATCGCCTTGAATTCCTTGGCTTTCATCCCGTAGTAGCCACCTTTCAGACTGAATGCTGACTCCACTTCGCGGAAACCAATTTGGGCAATGTGCTGCAAATTGCCTTTTACATCCTGATCGAAACTGGGAAAGAAAGTGAACAGTTGTACGCCCATTTTTCGCTGTTTGCGCAGGAGTTCGATGGGAGAAAGTTGGTGGAGAGCAAGACCACCGAGGGCCAACGCGCCGGTTTGTAGAAAATCTCTTCTGTTTTGCATGGTTGTTATTTTATGAAAATTACCAGACTACTGTATGCCTTGATTTTTAGACGTTAGACTGATTTGTAAAAGCGTTATTTTCAGCGCATTACACGCGTCAGTCCAATGTCCATCGTCAAAATGTCGAGTAGTCTACAAAAATTATTCTTTTTTGCCTTCCACTTTTGCCTCCATCATAGTCAGCGAAATTCGCTCTACCTGGCCTTGTGCGTTACGTGAAAATTTAATCGGCGAGTCACTATTTAAGCTCGTAAATACATCTGCTATTTCCGGGTCCATTTCCAGTCGATCAGCAGAATAGGGCGTTTTGGCATATAATACCCCTTTGCGCTCGATGATTTCGAAGCTAGGAACGGAGGTACCCGCTAATTTATATTTGCCAACATAGTCCTTGTTTTGCACCGCAGGAACTTTCAAACCGCCACCCGCCACTACGAACCGATAAGATCCAGAACCGATTTTTAGTGCCACGTAGCCATTTTCAATACCTGCCACTTTAAGATCGGGTAGGGTAGTGAGCTGTTTGCCACTTTCGGTTATGGCGGCTGCATTAGTGGCTGGTACATAGACAGTTGCGGTAGTATTGGCAGGAATTTCTACTTCCAAAGTCAAATCTTTTTCATCGCGTTTCCAGCGGCTGGCCGCCAAGCCGTACAGTGTTTGCAAATCGGCGGAAGCCTGGGTGAAGCCGCCACCAGGACGCGGCTGGATGCGGATAGCCTTGTAGCCCGGTGCATCATTTTCGGTGTCGAGGCCACTCATGCTGCGGTACATCCAGTCGCCGATGGCCCCATACGCATAGTGATTAAAGGAATTCATCGTGACGGCCTGAAAGGTGCTGTCGGTGCGAATTCCGTCCCAGCGTTCCCAGATGGTGGTCGCGCCCATTGTGACCGGATAGAGCCAGGAGGGATAAGTTTTCTGGGTTAACAGTTTGTAAGCCAAGGTGTTATAACCAAAACGCGTCAGCACGTGGCAGAGATAGGGCGTACCGAGAAAGCCGGTGGTAAGGTGATTTCCGTAACTTTTAATGTTGGCTACCAGGTTTTTAGCCGCCTGCTCGCGCTGGTTTTCGGGCAATAAATCAAATTGCAAAGCCAATACGTAGGCCGTTTGAGTAGGCGAAAGCGGTCGTCCGTTGGGGGTAATGTATTCGTTTAAATAGGCCGTTTTTATCTTTTTTAGTAATTCAGAATACATCGCCACGTCGTCTTTTTTACCCAAAACCTGCGCTGCATTAATCAGCAATTGCGTGGAATGCGCGTAAAAACACTGCGCAATCAAGTACTTATCAGTGATGGCCGAGCGACCGTCATTGTCGTCGATCACGCTGTAAAACAACCAGTCGCCGAAGTGGGAGCCGGTATTCCAGAGGTCGTTTTTGCTTTGCCCGTGCATATATTCTACCCAGGCTTTCATGCTCGGATATTGATCTTCCAACACGCGGCGATCACCGTAGGCCAGCCACATATTCCACGGGACGATGGTGGCTACGTCGGCCCAACCAGCGGAGGCATTCATGCTGGCATACAACACATTAGGAATTACCCAAGGTACTGCGCCGTTAGGTAATTGGTCGGCGGCCACGTCTTTTAGCCACTTGGAAAAGAAGTTGTGTACGTCAAAATTGTAGGCGGCGGTGCGGCTAAAAGCCTGCGCGTCGCCCGTCCAGCCGAGGCGTTCGTCACGTTGCGGGCAATCGGTTGGTACATCGAGGAAATTGCCACGCTGTCCCCATTGGATATTGTGTTGTAATTGATTAATCAGCGGATTGGAACTTGTGAAACTACCCGTCGGACGCATGGCGGAATACAGTGCAACAGCGGTGATATTTTCGGGCTTTAATTCGCCCGGATAGCCTTCAATTTTCGCGTAGCGGAAACCATGAAAAGTAAAATGCGGCTCAAATTTCTCACTTTTCTCACCCCTAAGTATCCAGGTATCCGTACAGCGGGCACCGCGCAGGTTGGCGGTATAAAAATTGCCTTCCTTATCCAGCACTTCGGCGAATTGCAGTACCACTTGGTCGCCACTTTTACCCCGTGCTTTCAATTCGACCCAACCAACGAGATTTTGGCCAAAATCGGCGACGAGTTCGCCTTTCGGCGTACGAAAAATTTTGATCGGGGTGAACGTTTCGTGCTTATGAACGGGTTCGTTATAAGTGCCAATTAAATTGGTTTTTGCAAAATCCCGCACCGCTACGTTGCTCCATTTAGCCTCGTTAAAACCTGCCATTGACCAGTCAATTTGTTCTAAATGAGCATCTTGTGTTTCGCCGTGATAAATCTCTGAAAAACGAATCGGACCATCGGTGGAATATTTCCAGCTGCCATCGGAGCCAATGATTTCATGGCTGCCGTCCGTGTATTCGAGATCAAGTTGGAAAAGCAGCGCGACGTCCGTTCCATAAAATTCTTTGCCTTTGGCAAAACCGATTTCCCCGCGCCACCAGCCATTTCCGAGGGTGACACCGATGGCGTTGGAGCCGTTTTTTAGCAGATTTGTTACATCATAGACTTGATATTGCAGGCGTTTCTGGTAGGCTGTCCAGCCGGGCGTAAGGTAGTCCTGACCGACGCGCTGCCCATTTATTTGCGCCTCATACAGTCCATGCGCTGTGATGTAAGCAGTGGCCAAAACGATTTTTTTCTTCGTAGAAAATTCCTTGCGCAGCATCGGACTGGGTTGCAAAGTATCCTTTTCCATCGCTGGCGCAATCCATTGGGCCTTCCAATCGGCGGCAGTTAGCAACCCCATTTGCCAGTAGGCGGCTTCGCTCCAAGCAGACATACTGCCTGCATTGTCCCACACCCGCACCTGCCACCAGTATTTTTTGCCCGATTCCAAAGTCGATCCGTTATAGGGCACCCAAACGGAGGCATCGGAAGTAGTTTTCCCGGAAGTCCACGTCAATTTCTTACCTGCAGTCAACTCGGAAGGGCTGGCTGCTACGCGAATTTCGTAGGCCGTTTGTAGCACATTGCGGCGATCAGCGGTGAGTTGCCAACTGAAACGAGGTTGGGTTATATCCAGACCGATGGGGTTGCTGAGATTTTCGATGCGGAGGTTCTGGACGCGTACTTGTGCTTTGGCATTGATCGCCAGACAGTTAAGCAGGCAGACAAGGAGGAAAAATTGCTTTGCGGGCATTGATCAAATTTTATTGGGCAAGATTAGGTAATCTTGCCTTATTTGTTGGCATTTGACCTGAAAAAACCGGAAAGAATTTTATTTAGGCATATTCGTAAATAGATAATGGGGCCATCTATTTGACGAATAATGACAACGTTTAAATGCGCGGCAACATAACTAGTCATTTATTCTGATGAATATTTTTACTCATTCAAAATTTTCTTATCAATAAACATATCTACAAACATTAAAACTAACATAGTTACGGCTTTAAAAAACCCTTGCTCTCGCAACCAAACTAAACAAGAATCCATCCATTCCACCTCGCTGGTAGGATTATCCATGCCATAGCCGTGACCGCCTTTTGCATAGAAAAAAGACCCAACTGGCACTTTATTTTGCTGCAAGGCCGCAATGAATACCAGCGAATTCTGGACTTTTACTACATCGTCGTCTACCGCTGCGGTGATAAAAGTAGGCGGTGTGTCGGGGCGAACGTGTAGTTCGTTGGAATATTCCTGCTTAGCTGCTGCGCTGATCGGGATGGACTCCTCGTGGAGGGTTTCTCCGGGATTTGGAATCGGTCCAACAAGTTGGAAGCGCGATCCATAGTGGGTCAAGCTATCGGCAAAACTGATGACCGGGTAATTCAGAATCATAAAATCGGGGCGCAGACTGGTATTTTTGACATTGGGAATCTGTGCTTTTTGCCAATGCGTACCAGCCGTGGAGGCCAAATGCCCGCCCGCTGATGAACCGAGTATACCGATTTTTCGAGGGTCAATATGCCATTTTTGGGCATTTTCGCGGACCAATTGGATAGCGCGTTGCGCATCCTGCAAAGGCACAATTTCTTTATTCTCCACTAATTGCGGGTTTGGCAAGCGGTATTTCAACACAAAGGCCGCGATACCTGCCGCCTGGAGGCGTTGCGCTATTTTTCGGCCCTCGTGGGCAATGGCCAAGCCAGCATAACCACCGCCGGGACAAATGATGACCGCCGCTCCGCTGGCTTTCTTTTTATTCGGCAGATAAATCGTCAGGTCGGGAGAGGTTACGACGGTCACCCATTCCATCGTGTCCTTGCCACGCAAGTAAACCTGGCTGGAATCGCGCAGGCCAACTATAATTTTGCTGTTCGGCGGCAGGCCTTCGTACAAGGGAATTCGCTGTTGGGCGTGTAGCAAAGTTGAAAACAGACTACATACAAGTATGATAAGTGCGCGCATTTGAATTGTTTAAATTTATACTACAAAAACCTGTCTGGAAAATCGTAGGGTGATCCAGGGGCAAAACTATTGAAGTTTGCCTAGTCACTACAAAAATGAATGCGGCTAAACCCGCCAGTACGAGGAATTAAAAATCCGAATATGCAGTCGGATGCAGTAAATAACTATCAATATGTGACACATTCTTTGGTAAATACTCTGGCAACGCCGTCATTTTCTTCCATTCCGGGCTATCCCGAAAAGTAGTCCAATGCGCCTCTCTGGCCGCTGCATTATCGAAAGCGATCATATAAACCAGATTGGGCATGTGCGCACCCGACAAGGCTGAACTATAAAAGACGGCATTGAAACCGAGTTTTTTGAACAGGCCAATTTCGTCCGCGACATTGAACATCTGTACTTTATTGGCGTGCAGTTTTTCGGTGGGGCTCTCATAACTGCGGATTTCGTAAACCCTTTCGCTACGGGGCGTTTGAATGTTTGGTACTTCCAAATGAAGATGGCCGCTAAAAGCCGACAACCAACTGATTTCCATGCGTTGATAGGGTGGGAGTTCGTTGGTAGCGTTCCAGTAATTTTGTGCAGAAGTATTATGTTGAGGATCGTTTTGCAAAGTTTGCGGCAGTTGCGCCAGCACCTCTAATGAACGAGCGGGAATTAGCACGAAAATGAGTTTCCCAAAATTGACGGTGTCGCTTTCGACGGGTTTGAATACGCCGATATTGTGCCATCCTGCGCGGTGCAAAGTGGGCAGAAATGCTTGTTGCAGGTAGTTGTCTACGCTCTGCTCCTGGGCTTTATCCTTGATGTGGTAAGTACGAAGTTCGTAGAAATCTCCCTGATTAGCGGCCTGCTTTTGGGTAGGGGAGGAGGTTTTGCAGCCAGCAAAGAAGCCCAGCAAAAACAGGGCGGTGAAAATAAATGAGTAATTCTTGTTTGCCATTTGTTAAAAGCATGTTTAAAAAATTTTGCTTAGCCCCTTGTCGTATAAGCAGAATTATATTTTGTCTTTTCAAATCCTGCCTATATGACTTGGATGTTTGCCAGCAGGATCATGGAGTCGGCTATCGGCTACGCTAACCACTGCTCCCAGAATCAGGCCCAAAGTAGGCCGTCGTTCAAACATTGCCAAATCCCATGCCTCGCAGGTAGAAAAATTCCCGTTTACCACTGCCCGCAAATTGGTCCACTCAAAATTACGCACTGGTTTCCACCTTAAAACAATTAATTTCTAAGTATGCTTTAATCCGTAGCGACAAATCCACGAAATGGCCGTAGCATTAAATTACCCATTCATTCTAGTCAACAAAATCGCCTTGGTCTTGCTATTCACTTTTACTTTTAAAAGAAGCATTCCTTGGTATGTAGAAAACTCATTGCTGGTGATTTGTAAAATATGCGTGCCCTCGCCCAGCATGCCATCTATTTTATCTTTACCAGTATAGAGCTGTCGGCCTAACAGGTCATATAATTCAACTTGGACCATAGCATTTTCTTTCAATTGAAAGGAAATGTTCAACGTTGAGATAAACGGATTAGGATATGCCGAAATAATTATCTCCGCAAGAGCATCTTCCTGATACACTACATTGGCACTGGATACCTGCTCCCAACAATAGTCTATTGTGGTGGCAGTAGTAGCTGCACTGGCGTGCGTAGTCAAGCCTTCGGCATCTTCCAGGCTTCGTAAAAGGTTATATTGATTAATGGTTTGGGCGTACACACCGGTGGCTACATGAGCACCATAGAAAACAGTAGCGATTTTATTGGCAGAGGTGCCATTATCTTCATCATAGGTAATAATCAGCAGCGAATTGTGGGCTTTACACCACTGTTTATAACTATCCAAATTATTTTGAATCCAGGTATCATATTGTTTTACCCGGTTATTCAGCGGTGGGCAAAGATTATGCCCATCATCACAGAGGTCTGGAATTACCAGTGCTACGGACGGTAGGCTGTCGTAGCTGGTAGGAAAAGCAGTGAATGGTTGATTAGTAGATAAGGGTATTTGGTTAGTACCTGTCCCCATCCAGTTGGCAGCGGGATTGTGTTTGCGAACGTATTTACCGCTGGCATTGCCATTGAAACCAATAGAAGGTAATCCTTCGGAATAAGTGGTATAAGTTTTCAATGCATCAAGGAGTTCCCTGCCCAAATTGGGTGTCGTAAAAACCGTGGTAATTAAGGCATCATTTGTTATTCCCTGGTTGCTTCCTGAAAACAGGGCCAAATAATCTGGCTGGCTGGGATGGAAAAGCCCATGAGAGTCGGTAAACTTTGCCCCATTGTCGGCCAGCATGTTGATGTACGGAGCATTAGGACTGCCATACACCGAACTGGCATTGGTGTTTTCGCCGATGACTATTACAATGTGGGAAAATTGAGGCACCATATTCGATTGACCGACCGCATGGGTGGAAATATTGAGGAAGCACATCAAGATCATTAATACAGTAATGGAATTTCTCATTTTCAAGATACATTGAGAATCGGAGGGAGAAAGTTGATTTGGAAAGAGTTTCAAATAGAAAAGGGGGTAACTAAGCTTTTTATCTTCCGTATTCCAGCACGACAAAAGTCCCCGGTATAATTTTAGGTCGAGGTTCTGGATTTTCACTGGTTGCGGCAGGCGTATCGCCATACTGGGCCGTAGCGGTAAAAACATGGTGCGTTTTAGCATCCAACGCAATCGTCCGTGCACCGCGCTCAGTATTCACTGTTTGTTCTACCTTAAATTCTTGTGAAGAAACTTCTCGCACTACGGTTAAGGTACCTGCACCATTGCTACTGATGGCGACCTGCCGCTCGGCATCGAACACCAAACCGTCCACTCCTTGGCCAATGGGCAACTTAGCCAAGATTTTTCCGGTACTTGCTTCCAATACGACCATCAATTGATTGTGACAGGCGGAGAAAAGCAAACCATTTTTGGTATCCAAGGCCAATCCAGTGGGTTCTTCTCCCGGAGCAAGTGGCATACGTCGCAGCACTTTCATGTTTTTGGCATCCAAAGCCACTATTTCGCTTTTGTCTTCCAAATTGACGTACACGATGCCTTTTCCATCACTTACGCCTGCTTCCGGTGCGCCGCCAAGTGCGATAGAACCCACTACTTTCATCGTGGAAGGGTCAATAATGGTCGTTTCGTCAGAGCCAGCGCAAAAAACAAATAACCAATGCGTGAAGGGATCATATAGGGCAGCGTCCGGGTTTTTGCCCACTGGGATGTCCAGCGTTTTGACAAAAGTTTTGATGTTAAAAACACTCACCGTATTGTTGCGACCATTGGTGATGAATCCCTGATTCAATTCCGGTATGATCGTAACCCCATGAATGCCTTGACCGGCGATCTTACCCACTACTGCGTGTGTATCCGCATTGAGCACCACCACTTCGTTGCTATGCGAGAGATAAAGCGTTCGGGTATCGGCATCTACGGTGATATAGTCCCAAAAGCCCTCGCCACCAATCAATGTCTTTTTAACCAGTTGAAATCCAGCACTTTTAGGAGATTTAGATTGTGTAGTACAAGACTGAAATATTAGCCAGGACAGGCAAGTGACGAGGAGAAAAGTTATGGATTTCATGGTAGTGTAATTAAAAAAGTGAAAGTGTTTTTACTGATAATGCCGCCTTCAAAAAGACCATCGCACTGCCGCACGCACGGCTATATTTTTTCGCCAGTCGGCATAAGCGTATGGCCCCCAACCATAAAATGCGGCGATTCCGCCACCAAGGTATCCGAAATGAAGGATATTGAGTCTTAGCAGGTCATCCAGTCGGATACCGCTTTCAAAAATGGGTTTGTCCAGCACTCGGAAAGCAATCTGCTGGCGTTCCGGATGAGTCAGATTACCCCAGGCGGCATTTTGCAGCAGCGACAAGTAAGGAGCCGACCAGCGTTCGCGGTAGAGAATGTTGCCCAGTTTCTGGGTGAAAAAAAAGTTTATAAACCGATCACTGACGACTAAGGTATCCACGGTCTGAATCGTGTTGGCGACGACAAAAGCCGAGGACAAGCCTCCGCCGCCCGGCTGGCTGACCGAAAACAGTTTTGGGAAAGGCACATTTCCACGCACAATTCCGGCTTCCACACGCCAGGTCATTTTCCCCAAACGCCGGATAAATCTTGTCTGATAAAGTGCGGCAATGAGACGATCATAACTATACTGACCTCTCAATAAAACACTTAATCCATGCACCCAAGTAAATTCCAGCACCGGAACCCGTTGTTGTAGTTGCCAGTCGGCGTGTAAAGTTTCGTTAGCCAATTCTCCCCAGGCGTAGCGCACTGATGCTACTGTTTCTATAAAATGATAAGGTGATTTGGCAATATAATCTGGTTCAGGGCTAAAAGAATAGGCATAATTAGGGGTAAGCAACTGCTGCCGCAGGGCTAGATAGCAGAAGAAGTCTTTAAGTGGTTTGGCGCGAAACGAAAGGGCTGTTTCTTCCACACGATTCAAGGTTTTAGCATAAAATGCACCATCGAAACCGCCTCGAAAGTCAAGCCAACCTTCCAAGTCGCCCGATCCAAGTAAATCTTGCTGGTAATCAATTGCGAAAGAGGTATTTCGCATTTTACCGGTGCGCCAGGTTAAAGTTCCTCCGTATTTCCAACCCCGATCGCCCAACCCATAGCCTACCCAAGTGGCTACATCGAATCGGTGCGGCAGGAGAAAGGGATGTTGTTGGGCCGTCGTTAATCCCAGTCCAAGGCGAAGCGTTTCAAAATCATTGATAGTCAAAAACTTAGTTACATCAAATCCAATATGATTTGTGGCAGGCACTACTCCTCCCAAGGCAATTTTTGCTACCCATTCAATCCGGTTAAAGTGTTTACGCTTTCCCAGATTATCAATGTAGTCGAAGGTGTGCTGCTCATGTTGAGTCAATGGATTCTGAGCATGCCAGTATGCCCAGTTACTATCGACGCGAGTAGCATTATGGGGTAAAAATATCAATGGCGTTTCCGGGTCGAAATCTGTTGGGCGCAGTGCAGGTGCAAAATTCACCGCCGAAATGCGACTGCTTCCCCGGGCGCGGAGTTGCAAGCCTGCGGCGTCGCCAAAGGCCAGTTCAAAATTCAATTGTTCTGGAAACCAGCGTTGTTTACCCAGTGTGCTGCCCGAACTACGGACATATTGTTGCTCTATTTTTAGCCAAAGATTAGTATTGCGATTAGCCGGTTCAGCCCGCACATTTTGTATGGCCCAACCATCGGTATTGATGTAGAGCATTCCTTTCAATGCATCAAAAACCTGATCCCGATGTGGTTGAAAAGAAATTACAAACACCGTATCCCGCCCTTGGTAGAGCGTATCTTCTAAATTAAAAAAGTACTTTCTAGTACTATTGGGACTGATAGGATTAACAAAAGCCTTATCAATTAAGGCAATATAATCACGATAAAAGGAAAACGGCTGTACTAAATCAGCAATAGCAGCCACTGGCAGATCATGAAATCCACTGACCCGGTTTTGCAGCACCTCTTGTTTTACCTGATCTGGAAATATAAAGGAACGACGCACAACGGATTCAATAAGTAAATCATCATGGTCACGATTGGTATCGAGTTTTTGACCTTTCGTTAGTCGATGCAACCGACGTAATTGACGGGTTGAAAGAGTGCCATTATTATTACTTAAAGACAGCAATGACGAATCACGTCCAGTTGCGTAGATGCGCAGCAGCCCACGCCAGTTAGCGTTGGTTTGAATGGACTGCTTACCGTAAATCGTACAAGTGTATTGTTTACATTGTTCTGGATCGTGCTGTTGCCGATTAGCCACTACATTACGGATAATACGGTCAGCGGGATTTTCTCCGGGATGTATTTCCACCTCGCCAAGTTCATTTTTGGCCACTTGCAAGGTAATGTGGAGCGGTCGTTCCTTGTGGGTAGTCAACCAAATAGAATCAAACCGAAGTGTTTCATAACCAACATAGCGGAATATAATTGCGTGGGGCATCTTTTCCAGATTAATAGAAAACCGCCCTTCTATATCAGTAATGGCTGTTTGTACACTATTGCCCTCCACAAGCACTGATACAAAAGCCAGGTCTTCGCCTTTCGAGTCCGTCACTTCCCCCGACAGTTTGATCTGCGCACTGGTGCTTTCGGCCATGAAAAAGGCAAAAAGCAGCAGCCCAAAGTATCTGATGGCTATCATGTTGTGGAGGTGGATGACTATAAAAAATTATAGCAGGATTCAACGAAAGCGAAGACCGGAATCCATAAAAGTGAGCGGCACGTCCCGGGTGGAAGTCGCGCCGCTCTGAAAATTACTACCTAAACTCAATTTACTTGCTTGCCGGATGCATCGAAAAGCAGGTCTTTGTGATGTACTTCGGCTTCATACATGGTAGAACCATCAGACTTTTGGATACGCGACGCTTCTTTCACTTTTTTGCCTTTTAATGCAGTTTTCACGGCTGCTGGCAGTTCGGCTACCTTGATTTCAGTCTCTGTTTCGAGCCATTGACCAGTAGCGGAAAAATTCGCGCTCATGTCGGTACCATTTTGTTCCAATTCTGCTTCCCACTCGCCGTTTTTTTCTTTCTCCCATTTCTCCACTTTTACGTTGGGGAATTTTTGGTTAAAAGCAGCCACAACAGCTTGTGGTGGTGTTTTTTGTGCAGATGCGGAGAATCCTAATCCAAGGATCAAGGCAAATAGAAATACTATCTTTTTCATGCTTAAAATCGTTGATGGTGAAATAATACCACAAAGATCAAAGGCAATTTTGTAGACATTTGGGAGGTGACAACATCAATTAATAACCAAAATCAGGTTGATCCTGACCGCCTTGTTTTTTCCCTTCTTTCAAGCGTTTGAACATAGATGCGTCGGCCTTTCCAAATGGTATTTGAACGGCTAACTTGAAATATCGCGTGTCCCGACGACGCATAACTTCTTGCAAGTAAGTAGGCTGCATGAAAAGGCTTATGTCTCTGCGCGTATCAAATACATCATTGACAGAAAAAACTACGTTAGCCGCATTATGAAAAAATGATTTTTTAATAGCAAAATCCATATAAGCAATAGCTTTCCGATTTCCTTGCGGTAAAGGACGATTACCATCATAACCAGCATTTAATTGCAGAGAAATGTTGGCTGGCAAACGGTAAGTCAGATTCACTTTACTATTAAAGGTCCAACTACTATTAGTAAAAGTATCCACGACCACCTTAAATTCAAATACATTGGCGTTGAACATTACTTCCAGGTTATTTCCGATATTGAAACGCAAGGTATTGTCTATGCCATAAGTTAATTCGTTTTTGCCATTGGCAAAAGAAGTAACCAATATGGAAGAATCGGTGGTGGATGGTTGAATGAGTGGTTTGACGGTGTTGGTTTCATTGGCGATGTAAATGGTTGACAGCCAGTTGATTTCACCCAATGTTTTATCATAACTTAACTCGGCAGTATTCACGAATTCGGGTTGTAAATTCGGATTGCCAATTTGTATGTTTTGTTTATCATTCGCCTGAATACCGGGCATTAATTGACGAAAACCCGGACGTCCAATTTTACGACTGAAATTGAGACCTAATTCGCTGGTTTCATCCAGTTTTTTAGAAAGATATAGGGATGGGAAAAAGGCCCGCAAAAAGTCTTTTCCAAAGCCTTTTGGATAATCATAGCCAAAATTGGGAGTACCCTGCAAGCGCGAAATACCAGTCAAGTTAGACTGCTCAAAACGAAAGCCTGCCTGATACTGAATTTGATGTTTCAGGCGACCAGAATAGGTAACATACGCGGCATTGATATTTTCGGTGATGCGCGTCACTTGCGACAAATCATTGTCTTGCACATACTGATTGGTTTCATAACTAAATGGGTTAAAAAAGTAATCCTGATCACGTTCACTCCAAAAACTCCGCAGCCCCATTTCCAATTTAGAAGAATCATTGATTGGATTCACATAGTCCAACTGGAAAACAGCTTGTGCATTAGTATTTCCACCATTAATATGGACGAGTTCTGGATATTCCGGCAAAACAGTGCCAGTGGCATCAAAACCAGTTGTGTTCCAGTTAGCCGAAGTAGTACCATTGCCCCAGGTATAATTACCGAATGCAATTAATGACTTGTCTTTTTTAGCAAATGTTTTTTTCCATTGTGCTTCCAGATTATTATTCTTAAAATTATTTTTCGGATTGGTCTGGCGTGTACCATAACTGGTTACTTGTCGATTTGGCGAAAGATATTCGTAGCGTTGAAAGGGCGTCAGGTTAAATTTTCCGGCGGCTATGGTGCCCGCTAAGGAGAAGGTGTTGCGATTATTAGCTGCATAATCCAGATTGAGTCGTCCGGTCTGAAAAGAATTGGCAAATACGATATCCGTATTCTGGTTAAAATAGTTCTGTACTATTTCATCTGGGCTGCGGTTGGTCTGATATAAGTAGCCGTTCGAGGCCACCATAGAAGAGTTAAAATTATAAAAACTGGATATACTCCATTTGCCTTCATGGGCATTAAGATTTAGCATTCCATTATATCGCTGTTGAGTACCAGCTCCCACACTCACTATACCATTGTAGCCGGGCTTCCGATTTTTTTTCAGCACCAGATTCAATATTCCACCCATCGTTGAAGCCTCATATTTAGCGGAAGGATTAGAAATTACTTCTACGGATTCTATTTGATCGGCAGGAATTTGACTCAGGGCCAGTAAGGTCGGCTTGCCATCTATATAAATCGTCGTGCTGCGGTCACGCAATTTGGCATTACCATCCATATCCATCGTTACCGAAGGAACATTTTTCAACACATCTTCGGCTGTTCCACCAACAGTCGTGATGTTTTTGTCGACATTAAAAACGCGTTTTTCCAGGCTCATGGTCGTCGAAACCTGCTCCGCTTTGATTTCCACGGTGCCTAAGACCTTTGAGTCGGAGACCAATAAAAGGTCACCCAGATCTTGTTCCAGATTGTTGGGAGCATTTATTTTAACTGCTTTACTCCAATCTTTATACCCCAGAAAACGCACCTGAACGGTGAAATTTCCCATTGGCAGACCGACAATATTGAACTCTCCTTTTTCACCAACCAGCGCACCGCCAATGAGACTATCGCGTCCATCAACGAGTTTGCTTACTACCATAACAGAGGCATAAGCAAGGGGCTGTTTAGTATCGGCTTCCAGGACTTTGCCATCTAACCGTCCAATTTGCAGTGCCGAGGTACGGCCCTCTGATGGTTTTTGCGCGAAAACGCTCGTAGTTACTAATAAGAAAAGAGAAAGCAAATTCAGAATTTTCACCGACAATAAATTTACATTATTTAAATAATGCCGTAAAACTACCGCCTTATGGAAGAGCGATTTTTAAAAGCCGACCTGTCGGGTAATTGAGTAGATGAAAACCCTGAATTTGCAATCCTTTAAATGATGAAGCACAAGGCTTTACTCCTGCGCCATCTTCTTGTGGCGTAACCGAAAATCGAACCAGCCAACTTTTAGACCCACATTGAGTGACAGACCTTGTAACGCATCGGAAGGCAACGTGGAGGCAGAATCCATGTTAGAAGTGATACGATAATTGGCACCGGCAAACAACTTGGCGTAACGGAGCAAATTGACCTCCACCTGTACGCCCGGCTGTATCAAAAAATAAGTGCCGTCCATTCCTGTTCTTTCAAAGTCATGGCCATCTCCGTGCATTTCATGGTCTACCCCGTTGTCGTGGGTGTGCAGCGAATCCGCTCGCACTTCGCCTACGCCCACTACGAGTGGGAACGTAAGGTGGAATGCTGCATCCGGGTGCAAAGTGTATTCCAACTTGCCGCCGCCAAAGGCCGATTGCAGCACAAGCGGCGATACGCCGTTGGGTGAAAAGGTTTCGCTGAGGCTTTGTTGTGCCGTTACACCAAGTGCCAGACGTTTGTTGAGCAGCAACATGGCCGAACCGCCAGCAAATGAGGTGAATGCGCTATTCGATTGGCCGTACTGAAATTCTGGGGCGACGTATAATCCCAAATAGTTCAATTTAGAAGGTCGGATCAGGGTATGCACAGTGTCTTGCGCGACGAGATTTCCAGTCAATAAACAGGAAAGGAGCGAGAAAAAAATGAGTTTTTGCATAAAATGGGTTGCGTTTAAAAAAATGTTCTGTCCAAGAAGACGGACATTTGGCGGCTAGTGCAGCTTATTCTATAAGCCACGCATTCAAAAACTGTACGACAGTCCAGTTTTCAGCACCCATCGCTCTCCCAATAAAAATGCAGAAGGCCCATCTTGCCATTGGTAAGTGCCTTCCAATCCAAATGACAACCGCTTGGTAAAAGCCCATTGTGCGCCTAAACCGATTTGCAACCCGTGAGCGTTGAATCGTGTATCGTTGCGTGGTACTAATACGTAGGATTCTTCCTTTGTAAATTGATTGTAAAACTCATATTTGAGCGTTTGTTCTTGCTGTTGCTCCCCTAACCAGGCAGCACCTATGAACGGGCGTAGCCGTTTTTCAGGCGTAAAAACATAGCGCAGCCCAAGCGAAAAATCCCATAGTGGCTGCTTGATTTCGACATATTTCATTACATCGTTTTGGGTGGGTGGTGGGGGTGCAGGCAGGTGAAAATGATCTAAATCGAGCCCTCTGACCTTAAAACTTGTCTGGCCACGTTCCAGACCGGCAAATACCCACCAATGCCGACCAAAAGCTATTTGTCCGTTCAATCCAAGCGTATAGTTGTTGCGTGGCTCGGCATCATCGGTCTGAGTAAACAGCAGTCCAGCCGTGACGCTGACCATGCCACTGTGAGGTCGCAGCCGACGAATGATTGATGCTGGTGGCGGCTTGTGTATGGGTGCAGATGCCATCAGATCAAAAATCTCAGGCAAGCGGTGCATATAGTGGGTGGAAGATGGAAGAATATTTTTTAAAGGCAGTGCAGCGAGGCTATGTTTCAGCGCAAGACTATCTCCAATTAATGACTGATTAAAGGTGCTTATGTTCGTTTGAATGTTCTCTGCTTTATTATGGTCGAGAAAAGTAGAATTTAAACTATCCGAGGAATTGTTTAATGCACTGACTTTTTGGAGTAAACTGTCTTTTTGTTGGATTAGATATTTTCCAGTATTTGGTGTTTCACCAGCAATGCTGACATTCTGTGTTCCCCTTTGCAATGATTTAATATGGAACGTTTTGCTTTGTTCTTTTATGGCTCTTTGTAAGTACTTAGTTTGAGCAATAAAATCTCCGGTTTGTATATCCTTTTGAGAGAATCTCTGCTTTATTGATCTTTGGTCAATGGTTTGTATTACTACTGTACGATAAACTGTATCATATTGAGTAAAAGAAATGTGTTGAATAGTAGTGTCGGTTAGTATAATAGTATCTTTTATAAGCAATTCTTTTTGCAAACGTGCAATTTCATCTTGCATCGCATTGGTCTGCAAGCGATTTTGCCACAATAGGCTACCAAGCAACAACAATGCAACCGATGCTGCCAATGGAAATGCCCAGGTAAGCAGTAGTCGGCGACGACGTTTGCTATGTTCTTGTCTATCAAGCACAGCATTAATCTTTTCCCAATCAGTATCACTGGGTTCTATGGGTCGTTCCCGGTCCAGATTTTTGCCAAATTCTTTTAAAAAGTCGAAGTCGCTCATAGCGTAGTAATACTAATTTTATTGGATGCTTGAATCATGGTTTGCAAGCGCATCCGTGCTTTGGCCAAATTGGAACGCACCGTACCCTCAGCGATTTGTAGCGATTCGGCTATTTCTGCTGTACTAAAACCTTCTATGGCATAGAGGTTGAATGCTATACGATAGGCCGTAGGTAGCTGCTGTACCAAACGTAGTTTTTCATCAATGGAGATTTTATCTAAAGCCGTACTGTCGGTGATAGAAATGCCTGCGGCTAATGCAATATCATCCATAATAGGCTGGTTCTGACGATATTTCCGAAAGTGATCAATAGCGGAATGGACAAAAATTTGCCGCATCCAACCCTTGAAAGAACCGACTCCAGCGCAGTCTTCCATTTTGCTCAACACTTTTACAAAGCCATCGTGGCACATTTCTTCCGCCTCTTCGCGGCTGTGCGCGTAGCGGTCACAAATAGACATACCAAATCCATAAAACTGTTGATACAGTCGTTTTTGGCTCAGACGGTTGCCGTTTTTACAACCGTCCAGCAACAGTTCCAATTCTTCCAATGTCATCAGGCGGCTGAGTCGAATTGTGCATAGAGACGAGGCTTTTTTGGGGAATGCAGCTTGGCCCGAAAAAAGATTGGGAACGACGTTGGCAGGTCGCTCCCAATGGGAATAGCAAATAGGGTAGTTTAATTCTATTGCTGCGACATCAATGTACCGCTGGCATCGTATAAGAATTCCTTGTGCATTACTTCGGCCTCATACATCATCGAGCCGTCCGCGTGGAGTATTTGGGCGGCTCCTTTTACCTCTTTGCCTTGTAGGGCAGCCTGCACAGCACCTGGTAATTCGGTTACATGGATGGTCGTCTCTGTTTCGAGCCACTGCCCCTCCGCCGTGAAACTTGCACTCATACCGACTTTGTTTTCTCCAAACTCTGCTTCCCAGGTTCCATTTTTTTCCTGTTCCCAGTCTATATCCTGCGCATCCGGAAATTTCTCTTTAAAAGCCGCAATGACATTGGCCGGAGGAACATCGCGGGTACAAGCAGCGACGTGTACGCTGAGGTAAAGCGCGAACAGCACCATCATTTTTTGCACCTTTGAAAACTTATTTAATGAAATGATGCACAAAGGTCGAGGGCAATTTTGGAGACATTTAGGAGAGCAAAAAGTGCTCTTTCTATTTCTTTGCCGTATGGTCTTCGATGGAATCTGTGGTTAGGCGGATTGGTTTGCCACCTTTCTTTTTGTCAAAATCTACTCCTACCAATGCGGCTATCATTTGGGCAAAGTGTTTGGCCTTGATCTTTTCAGAGTTATTCTTTACTTCACCAAGCGGAGGCAGATCGGGCGACAGGGTGGCAAACCAAATCTGTTCTGAACCAGCCGTCAAGTGATTGTGTATCTGCCAGTTACCTCTAAAACCGCCGCGCCCTCGTCCGTGATCAGTCGTCATAAATAGTGCCGTTCGACCTTGATATTCCGGGCTGCTTTGCATTTTTTGCCAGAGATCACCCACCAGCGAATCGAGGCGATAAATAGCATCGAGCGTGCCATCATAGTGACCCTCGTGGGCAATCAGGTCAGTTTCCATCAAAGAAATATATAAAACGGAGGGTTTTTCTTTCTCAAAAAACTGCTCAGCCAATCGCCAGGTAATGCTATCATGGCGATTGATGGTGTTTAAAATGGCTGGCGACCAGAATTTTTTGTCTTCGGGTGGTAGACATTTTTTCCAGTTTCTTATTGCCGGACGCGTGCTTCCTGCATTGATTGGAAAATTACATTTCCGGGCATTCAGTACATAATATAGATTGCTCCACGAAGCAAAAACACCAATTTTTTCGCAAAAAGCAGGCTTTTGGGCTAAAACCTGGAATACATTGGTATGACGATCCCGCCAAGGATGGTTATCGAAAATACGCGGGTCGGCACGTCCAGTTAATATTTCCGCGTAGCCGGGATAGGAAATACGAATTTGATTAGCCACATCCACCCGACTGCCTTGTTTGCGGTTACCATGCAATTGCCCCTTAGTTTGCACGGTTGACCACAAAAAAGGCATCAGTTTCTGGCGACGTTCGACCGGGTCAGGGAACCAATATTTTTTACGGTATGCTGCCGTGTCCGACACGAATTTAGGGTTAAAAAGCAGTGCACTGTCGGCTCCCTCAAAAACTTCCTGCCAACGCACACCATCCGAAGTAACGACCAGCAAATGGTCAGCCTGCGAGTATCCAACTGCGGGCAAAAGAGCCAAAATGATTAAAAGTATTCTATGGGGGTTGGTAAAACCTGCCTGCATTTCTTTTGTCCTCCGCCGAGAGCCGTCATGCGACCAGCCGGGCGCCGCGAACAAGTATTTTATCTTTTGCAAAAATGTAACATCACGCCGCTGTACATCCCGCCCAATGGCTCGGAATTCATGAGTCACAATCTCAAAAGGCAAACCGTACTGCCGCTGTTCTACAAGTCCGTAGACTACTTTTTCTTGTGGGTCTTCGGGCTGATAAGTACCAAACAATCTATCCCAAAAAGCGAACACCATACCCATGTTTTTGTCCAGATACCGCACGTTCGAGGCGTGGTGGACGCGGTGCATGGAAGGTGTAACCAGCACCCATTCCAGCCATCGCAGGCGTCCGGCAGGGAAGGCTTCGGTATGCAGAAAGTTACCGTAGGTGATCGTAATCAGGTAGGCCACCAAAGCATCCTCTCCTCGAAAACCGAGCAAAATCAAGGGGCTATAATAGAAAAACTTGGTCGCTGATTGCCAAAAATCTGCCCGCAGGCTCACCGTCAAATTCATTTCGTGGGCAGAATGGTGCACGGCATGCGTCGCCCAGAATAGTCGGCTCTGGTGCGACACCCAGTGCATCAGCCAAAAGCAAAAGTCACCCAGGATGATAAGCACTGTCCAGTAGATCCAGCGGTTTTGAATATTCAGCACATGAAACGGATACAGCCAGGCAAAGAACGCCAAACCAGCGCCCCGCGCCAGGAGATCAAGCGGGAAGCGCAACAAAGCCGTCCAGACATTGGCTACTGTGCCGCGTAAAGTATAATGATGACGACTGCTGACCAGCTCAGCCAAACCGAGCAGCACTAAAACCGGGGTGGAGATTTGCAGGATAAGCAACTCGGCTGGACTCATTTTTCGTGTGTTTAAAGATTGACCTCTTTCAAAGCACCTGCACCGTGACCACCGACGACATCGCTGCGGCCATTTCGTAAAAATACCGGCCCAAGGTTCCGTTTTTCAGCTGCCCATCGGCTTCGTTCTGGCTCGAAATAGCATACAGGATACGCCAGTAATGCTTGAACTCCCGTACCCGCTGGCCAACCGGCAGTTGTGGGTCATAGAGATGCAAGGGCATCGAGTTCGCCCCATTGAGCTCGACCACCTTGAAGTTGCCCCGTTCCAAATCCGCCACCGCATCGGCCAGTACATCAAAGCGACCGAAGTAAAAACCTCCTACGGTGTTGCTGAGCTGGTCAAAAACCGCTTCCAGTTCGGTGGAAATCAAATGGTTGAGACTCAGGCATTCGGCCCCGGCCAGGCCATCGGGTTTGCGCATCCGCTGTGAAAAAGAGAAGATACTGCCCCGGATTTGTCCCGGCAGCCGGTAGTAGAGGATGGCAAACTCGGCCTCCGTATGGATAAATTCCTGCAAAATCAGGTTGCGCTGCACGCGTAGCAGGTAGGTTTTGAGCTCCCCGGCCGAATCAATTTTCCGCACCCCCATGCTTTGCATCCCCGTGTCAGGTTTCAAAATCACGGGGAACCGCAATCCTTCCCGATGCATCATTTCCTCCACTTCGCCGGGCGACACGGCTTTCCACAGAAGCACGCTCCGCGGAATCATAGCGGCGGGCAGGCGGCGCAGCACCCCGAACTTGGAATAGCCCACCGTGCCGCCCAGTCGGATGCCGGGGTTAACGCCGATCAGAAAGCCGAGCGACCGCGACCGCAAGGCCCAGTATAAAAACGCGGAGAGGTACAGCGACAAAAACAGCGCGATTTTGAAAATAACCTGCCAGGCCCTTTCAAAAACCAATTGAAAAGGAGCGAAAAACGCCTTGATATGCATACTTGGAGTTAGTTTGAGTGAAAAGAGGCAGTCGCTTCTTTTGCTATGCGCACGGAGGCTGTTTTGGGCCGGAGAGTGGGCAAAAAATAGTTTTCCCCGACCGCCAGCACCTGCAAGTCCGCCACCCGGGCGCAGGCGCGAATGCGACGCAGGGGTTCCCCAAACGGCTCATGCGAGAGATCAAAAGTGCCGTAGTGCATGGGAATCAGTTTTTTGGCCCGTAATTCTCGAAAACCTCGCACAGCCTCTTCGGGATTGATGTGCATCGGGCTTTCAAAGGCTGGCTGGTAGGTACCTACCCCTATAATCGCCGTGTCAATGTCCGGGAACAGTTGTGCCGTCTCGGCAAAATGCCGTCCATAGCCTGTATCGCCACTGAAATACAGTGTATGCTCCGGAGTACGAATCAAGAATGCGCCCCACAAGTGCTGATTGGTATCAAATATCCAGCGGCGTGTCCAGTGCCGGGCAGGCAGGAAATAAATTTCCAACTCCGGATGCCCCGTTTCAAATTTCTGATACCAGCCTGCCCCTTGTACACTTATGTTTTTGACCCATTTTCTGAGCAGCATATCTGTTCCTAAACCAGTCAGGAACCGGACTTTCGGCGAATGTTGAGCAATAGCACAAAGACTGGCCTGATCACAATGGTCGCGATGATTATGCGAGATCAATCCGAGGTCAATGTTCCCAAGTTCTGGCAATTGAAAAGGCATTTCGCTCCGGCGAGAAATACCGGGAAAACCGCCGAACATGGGGTCAATCAGCATAGAAACTCCCGACATTCTTAGAAAGAAACTGGCGTGACCAAGCCAGATCAGTACGTCTTCGGCTTCGTGTTTCAGGAACCTTTCGTCGCGCACTACCGGTACGCGCCAGACATCGCGCCGTTTTTCGGCCCGTTTCGGGTTGGGGGTGAGTGACCAGCGGATATGGTCGGACAGGGCGGGGATGAACGGGTAATCCGGGTTAAAAAACCGCCCCGGACGTCCATCGGGTTGCCGCGCCAACCTTCTACGGATAGGGTAGACAGCGTAGGATTGCTATGATACAACAAGGTGTCCGACATTTTTTCTGTTTAAACTTCCTTACTCTTTTGATCAATAGGGCACCCGGCGCGATGTTGCTTTTTACGGAAAAAGATGTGCTATGCCCTCGGGAGTAGTCTCCTGTGGCCACTAGACCAATGGCCGCTCAAATTGAGGCAGTAATGCCAACCTTTATTTTCTACCGCTCCAGCAGCAACTCCAGTATTTCCAACGTCATCGGGCGACCTTCGATTCGTTCCAAAAAAGACGAGGCTTTTTCCGGAGATGCAGCTTCGCCCGAAAAAATTGGGGGCCGACGTTTGACACGATGTCTCCGGCACTAGGGCAAAATCAGTATGGGATGCCCTTAGTCTTTTCTTTGCCTTGCGAGAGCAACTTTCCATCTACATTGAACAGCAGTTCTTTTGTCCCACGCAAAAAGGCAACAATGCCCAACAGCAGGGGCAGCCAAAATTCAAACAGCCTGAAAATCAAGGTCGTAGCCAAAGCATTGGGTAAGGCCATACCCTGCTGGACAAGTGCCCAGGTTATGGCGGCCTCCGTGGCGCCCAAGCCTTTCAGAATAGGCGAAGTATTGAGGGCCAATAACGCCGCCACATAGCCGACCGCCGCCATGCTCCAGCTGGCGGTCAGCCCTAACGCCTGCATCGCGACCCACAAATGGACGATGCCAACTACCTCTACCAGCAGGGAAACTGCTACCACCTGCCAGGCTTCTTTCCGGTTGAACGGATGTCCCCGCAACTCCGCAAATGCCGAAGTAAGGCTAGGCGCAAAGCGTTGTAACCACCTTACCGCTAAACCGCCCGTGCGCAGCGAGTAAAGCAACCACGCCAATGCCCCGGCCATGCCTAATAGCCACACCAGGCCCAACCATTCTCCCGGCGCGCCCTGCCGCAGTGCCACCCAACCCAAGACGGGTACGGCTATCGCTGCCACCGTGGACAGCCCGACCAATAAGTGCAACGAAGAGGCAAAGTGAATTTTTGTCTTCGGCACCCCTGCCCGCTCTGCTTCCTCAGTGAACATGGCCAGCGATACCAGCCCGCCCCCCGGCAGGAATAAAGCCGCCAAATTGCGTTTCAGGTATAGCACCGCCAAACCCGACAATGGAAATTTGGCCCCAACGGCCCGAAAACTATGGCGGTACATCAGGGCCTGTAGCCACACAAAGACCAGGCTGAGCAGTACGCCGAGCAGTATCCAGCGGAGCTGCGCATGCAGCAGATGTTCCTTCATGGCCCGCACCTCTGCCCCCTGGGTTTGGATGAAGTAGGCCACTGCCAATAACAACAGACCGAAAAAAGCAATCTGTAGGGCGACTTTAAATCTTGTCCTTTTCATAAAAGTCGATGCTGACGATTACTGCTTGGACCAAGCGCGCAAGGTCGCCTCGAAGCTTATGCTTGACGGCTCAAATTGGAAGGCTACTTCCTCGAATCGGGGCACACTCCACTTGGCACGCACCCCATTACTGAAGGCGTACGGTTCCGTCGGGATGCGCACCATGTTTTGATCAATCACGCCGTTCCGGTTCTCGTCCTGGTAGATAGCGGCGGCGTAGGTGCCGAAGGGCACGTGGTGCAAGGTCACGTCCACCGTACCGTTGGCCTGGGCAAAGGCACTGTCAGCGGCGACAAAGTCATCTTTGGAAAGAAAGTTTTTTTCGCTGTCGTACAGCACGACCCGCACCACGCCCTTTGAATTGTCCAGGCCATGCACCTGGAAAGTAAGGGTGCCGAAGGCCGGAGCGAATGCGGTAGAAAATCCAAAGGCCAAGGCTCCAAAGGCCAAAGCGACCGGAGCGGCAGAAAATAGTGATTTCATACGCCAGTAAAATTTAGTTGGTGAAAATAAAATGACCACGAAGGGGAATCGAACGCGCTTTCATCTTTAGGCATCGCAAAGTTCAAGGGTGTTTTTGGAGAGATTCGGGAGTTTGGTTATTGGCAATTCGACCAACACTTGATCCGTGACCTTCGATTCGAGAAAGGGCAAGCGCAGCAAGGCCAGCCCGTTGTCGTATTCCGGCGCTATTGGGCAGGTATCCACCCCGAAGACTACTTCGCTGGCCTCCAGCCGGGCAAACGTGCCAAACAACCGGTCCCAGATGCTGAGGATGTCGCCAAAATTGCGGTCGGTGTACGGCAGCTCGAAATGGTGGTGGACATGGTGTAAATTGGGCGTGATGAACACCCAGCTCAACACCCGGTCCGCCCGCTCCGGCAGACGGGCGTTGGCGTGTGCCCCCACCGTGAACACTATTTGCAGGATTTGCCGAAACACCAGGCACCAGATGGGTACGCCGCATAGAAAAGTCCAGAATAAGGTGTGCGCCAGTCGCACCGTCGCCTCCGCCGGGTGTTCGCGCAACACGGTAGACACATCCACCACCAAGTCGGTATGGTGCACACGGTGCAGTCGCCACAGCCATTTGAAGTGGTGCATCAACCGGTGATAGCCATACTCTGATAAATCGAGCAGCACCAGCGACCAACCAAACATCACCGCCAGATTGGCCCAGCCCGGCAGCCAATAGACCATGCCAAACCGATGTATAGCCGTCCACCTGGTCACCGCTGCGAACGCCCCTCCCAGCGCCAACTGCACCGGTAGGGCGGCCAGGGCCAATACGCTGTTCGTTCGCGCGTGCCGCCATTTTCGGTAGTTGCCCCGCGTGAGTCCGATGATGTTTTCGATATTCCAAATTGCCGAGAACAGGACCACGAACAGGACCGCCTGAATAAGCGACGACGCCTGCGTGATACGGTCAATTAGATTGTCCATGCTTGGATTTTTTGTTAGTGGATAAAAGTCAGGCTGCGGAACGTGGTTCCGGATTCATTTTGGCCGATGCTGACAGTTGGTTTGATAGCGCCAACTTTTAGTTGGCAGTAGGGAAAAGCCGATGCCGGATTATTTCCCCATAAAAATTTGATTATCAACCTAATAGTGCAAAATAAAAATGGACACTAGGCACTCAAAAAACCACCTTCATCCCCAAAAAAACTCCGCTGCGGTTGCCCGCCGCACCCGGTGTACTGCGGTAGCTGAGCCGTTGTATATAGTCTATCGAGAGTAAATGGAAGATGTTTTCCACGCCCGCGCCCGCTTCCATGAACGGCCCGGTATTGGGCGCGACGAGCTGCTGGGCCGCATTGAAATCGCGGTTGTCCGGGCGGAGATCGCCCCAGAAGGCATTGAAAGTAAGGCGTTCCCGCCAGCCGAGTTTTTGCAGCAACGGGACGCGGTCGAACAACATGCCGCCTAAAGCCAGCCGGGCTTGCAGGCTCACGTAGCGGTCGGCGGCAAATTCGTAGGGCTGCATCGTGTTGAAGGTATAGCGCGACATAACGTAGGTATCGTTGCCCCGTGGCACCTGCAGCAAGAGCGAAGGCAGCGTACCGAAGATTTTGCCCGCGTCCAGGTTCCACATCAGCCCAGCTTTCGGGGTCAGGCGCGTGGTGTGCGAAAGGCTGATGCTGAGTTTTTGATAGACAAAATCGGCATCGGCAAACCGGAAGCCCCGTGTGTAAATCAGGGCCACGGACGGGAATTTGCCGCCCGTCGGCAACCGTTCGTAGTCGAAGATCCTGGACCGCTCGTGCCAGGCAAAGCGCAAGGCCACCGAAGCCTCCGCTGCCGGGATACCGTGGACGATACTTGGCTCGCCGGGGGTGGAGTCATTGCCCTGGAAATCGGGATTGGGATAACTGAAATCAAAGGAAGGGCTGATCTTCCGGTACGCCAAACCGCCCTTTATAAACCAGTTGCCCCCGATCTGCTGGTCATGGGTCAAGGTCAGTTGCTGCTGAAAGGTCTGGTAGTACGGCACCTTTTTGCGCAACAGGGAATTGACGAAACCATCCTGGTCAATCTCGTCGTACCACTGGGCAATCGCATTGTAATCGCTCCCGATGTGCACCTCGGTTTTGGCGTACGGGCGCGCTGCCCACAGGTACTTGGCACCCAAACCGCCTTTAAACCGCTGGTCGCGCAGGCCATAGGCCAGGTGCCCGTACAGCCCCAGGTTTTTGGAGATGCCCTCCATCGTCCGGAAACCCACGCGAAAGCGCGTCCCTTCAAAGTGGTTGAAGCTCATCAGCGTACCGATCGGGCCGAAATAAGCCCGGTCGCCGACGTAGAAAGCGCCCGTGCCGAGCGTGGAGAGCAGTTTGTCTTTAAAACGCTGGCGCGGGTCGTTGCGCAGCGCATCGGCCATGCGATAGATGGCCACCTCGTGCTTGCTCAACGAGTCCGGGCGGCTTCGTTTCCAAAAAACCTCCGACGCACCGGAGTCATGGCTGCCGAGGCTGGCAACCATCCCGCCGACCGTCACCGCCGCCGCGTTCGGATCGTTCACCCGCACCGAATCCAATACGGCGCTCATCCGGCTGATGAGCCGTTTGCTATCGGCATTGGCCGGCAACGGAATGCCCAACAAATCCAGCCCCGCTTCATAGTGCAGCGTGAGCGCACTCTCGGAAGGAACCAAAACGGTACGACGATTGGACTGATCGGTGGCCGGTAGAAAAGTTTGGTGCAGCTCGAGCGATTCGATGTAATTCAGGTTGGCATCCTTGCTCAGGCGCAGATCGGCGGCGGTCAGGGCATAGGCACTGTCTTCTACCGTAATCCGGCCGGTGAACACGTTGCCATGCCACACCTTCGGAATAGGTTGCAGCGTGATGGCCTGGTGGCCGTTCGGCAATGCAGTGCTGTCGGTGATGTAAAAATCATAGAATGCCAACGCTTCCGGGCCCACCGGGCTGACAAAGGCTTTGCTAAACAGCATCACCCGCGCCGCGTACAAATTTACGCTGCTTGCGTCCCAGCGGGCAAGCGGTTCGAGCAGCCGGTCCGACTCCAAACCAGTAGTTTTGATGGCGAGGACGCGCTCGTTTTCGGTGAACGGGTTATTTGCCAGCGTATAATCCCCCAGTTTCTCGGCAAAAAACAACGGTGTTTGCCCGCGCAACGTGTCATCGGCCGGACGCACTTTTTCAAAGGCGCGGACCCGGGAACCAAACAGCAGCCCGCCGCGAGCAGCCGTTTTCCCGGCTGCATCGGCGGCGACTTGCGGGTCGAGGGCGGCGACTTCCGAGCGCGTCCAACGCCGGGCATCCAGCCGGTCAAATCGAGCGGGATTGTTCTGGCGGTTTCGGGCCAGCACTTTTTTCATCAACGTTTTACCAGGGCCAGGGTCTGCGGTGACAACTACCTCCCCGAGCGATCCGGCGGCAGGACTCAATTTGACCTCAAACACTTGCTCTGACTGTCCGTTTATTGCCAATGACTTGGTCGTATAACCTACATAAGTTACTTGCAATGAATCGCTTGCCATTGGTGTAGCACGAAAAGAGAAGCGGCCCAAAGAATCTGTCCACGCCCCGGACGAATGATGACTTAGTGCAACCGTTGCAAATGAAAGAAATTCACCAGTTTCCACATCCATCACTACACCGTGTAAGGTGACGTGTGTTTGGGCTTTCACAAGAGAAGTTGCCAAAAGCACTAATAGCGTTGTGGTAATAACCGAACGAAAATAGGTCATGGCAGATCGGAATTTAAGGATTCCAGCATTTTTATTCAAATAAAAACAGACACCCAAAACCATAAAATGGAGTTTCATCTCTGCCATCTAAGCCAAATTCAAGACCGGGGCCAAGCGTCAGATGTTTACTGACTACCCATTCAATGGATGCCTCAATAGTATTGTAGGGCAGATGAATTTCATCCGCAGCAGCACCCGCCTGGGTTTTAAATTCATTAGTTTCCCGATTATAATCAACAATCACATTCAGCTTATCTTCTTTTACAATCCAGTTATAACCGACACGAAACCCGAATAGGTTTTTAGTCCAATGGTCACCATCGAGTTTGATACCAGTCTCAGATAATATAGAATCGGTGGTGATGGAGCCGAATTGCCGTCTTGCGCTTACATTCAGGTAAATAGAACCTGGCCCAAGAAATTTGGCATATACTCCGGTGATTTTCAAGAAGTTACCTGCTTTTGAGCCGTTAAGAAAAGGCTCTGTCGTCCTCAGTCCCGGCAATGGAAAATTTACTTCTACCAGCGTAGCCAGTGTTGGCTGCGCATGGCCTTTGCCAGCATCACTTACCCAGCGTTCGTTCCAGCCCAGATTTAGTTGTCCAGAGTTATCAGTGCCATCATGTTCCAGAAAAAACGAAGCGAGCAATTGCGCATTTTCAAGCATCTTATTTTTACTGCGTGGCGTATATTCCAATTCAGGCTCAATACCAATAATCTGATTTTCCGCCCGACTGTAAGCAAAAGTTGGCAGTGCCCTGAATTCCAGAAAGCCGGGTGGCGTCGGTTGTCCGTCTTCCAGAGAATTAAAAGCATCACAGGATTGCAGTCGGGTCACATTGTCTTCTTTGGGGGTATTCGCAGTTTTGACAGTGTTATTTATTGCTTGCGCAGAGACATTGGCCACCACTAAAAAGAGCAGCACTGGAATTAGGAATGTTTTAGATGTTGTCATTCTTGAACTTTTTAATTTTAAATAATGAGTTTTGTGAATGGAGGAGTCGAATAATAATTTGACTATCAAAACCCTAGCTAGAATTTAGTCAAACTTTTAGTAACATCCCTTCTCTTATGAATAGACGAGAGGTATTTGGGGATTGCAGCTTCATCGTATTAAAAATCAGAAAGTAGAATTGGAAGGATGGTTCCCTGGCCGGATGCCCTTGTTATACACTGCAAAGAGAAAGGGAGATTCTGGAGCAAATTGGTCTCTATGTAAGTAGTAAAGAATATAGGGTTTTTGAACTGGGCATAAAAAAGTGGGTCAGACGCACGTCCGACCCACCTACATCCAAAGACCCAATGAAAACAATTCTCGTATGCTTCTATTACGAGACGATAGTCTCCGAAGAATCGCAGCTTTGAAAGAAAGAAAAAACCAAAAATTTAGCAGGAAAAGAGGTTTCTGTCTATGCTTCTGGGGTATTTGTAGGCAGCACTTTGTCTTTTTTTACTTTCTTTTTGTACAATATCAGCATTCCTGTCGGCAACACAATCAATAGCAACGGCAGTGCCGCCAGAAAACCGCCAATAACTGCTATGGCCAGTGGCTGATGCAACTGTGCGCCCGTTCCAATCCCCAAGGCCAACGGCATCAAGGCGATAATAGCACCCAGTGCGGTCATCAGTTTTGGTCGCAAACGGGTAGAAATAGAATATACAATAGAATCTTCTACTGATTTACCCGATACCAAGGTTTCGCGAAATTGCAGAAAGGTGAAAATGGCGTTTTCGCCAATGATACCGACGATCATAATGAGGCCGGTATAACTACCTACATTGAGTGCTGTATGGGTTAAATAAAGTAGTGCGTAACTTCCAGAAATACCCAATACCGCTACCAACAGGATTAGCAGGGCAATACGAATATCCTGAAATAAAAATAAAATAGTCCCAAAGACCAATAGGCTGGCTATTAGTAAAATAGTCAGTAACTCCTGAAATGATTGTTGTTGGTCGGCAAAAGCACCGCCATATTGAATATGATAGCCACTCGGTAGCTGCACTTTGGCATTCACCTCTTGCTGAACGTCCCGCATCACACTTCCCAAGTCGCGGTTTTCCAGGCGGCCCGTTACTACGCCCATCGTTTGCAAGTTTTCCCGTACCATTTCCGCCTCTCCTTCTTTCAGTCGCACCTCGGCCAGTTCGGAAATAGGCTTCAATTTACCATTGGGTAGAAAAATTTGCAACTGCCGTAGGTTCTCCACGCTCAAGCCCCGACTGTTTGGATAGACCAGCCGAATATCTGATAACTGTTCCGGTTCGTACAGGCTGCCCACCACATTGCCTTCGAGCGCAGTTTGTAGTTGATATTGCAAATTGGCAGCGGTGATACCAAACTGGGCCAGCCGTACAAAATCTGGTTCTACACTCACGGATGGCCCGGCAATTACAATGCCGTCGAACACATCCGCCGCGCCGGGCACTGCGCCGACTACTTCCGCTACTTGGCGAGATACTTCTTGCAATGTTTTTTGGTCGGGGCCGTATATTTTTACTTCAATTGGTTGTACACTGGCCATGAGATCACCCAGCATATCACCGATCACTTGACCAAAATCAATCCGCAGTGCCGGTTGAGAGGCTTCTACCTGGGCACGAATGTCTCCGATGACCTCGTCGGTGGAGCGGGAACGATCTTTTTTCAACTGAATCAGGTAGTCACCAGTATTGGGTTCGGTGATAAAAAACCCCATCTGGGTACCGGTTCTGCGACTATATGTGGCTACTTCCGGGACTTTGACGATGATTTTTTCTACTTCCCGCAGCATTCGGTCGGTCTCTTCCAGCGAAGTGCCGGGCGGCGATTGGTAGTCGATCACGATGCTTCCCTCGTCCATTTCCGGTAGAAAACCGGTCTCCAATTTTGGAAAAACAAACCAGACCGCAGCGATCAGGCCCAGCACGAATAACAAACTTAACCAGCCACGGCGGATAAAAAAACGAACCCAAGGTTGCTCCTTTGGATGATGTTCGACCGCTGGTTTTTTGGCAGGCTTTTCACGCGTAAGCAGTAAATACACGACTGGCAGCAACAACCAGGTGACGAAAAATGAACATACCAGGGTGATAATCATGGTGTCCGTCATCACTTTGAAATAAGCCCCTGCCACGCCGCTCATCAGTGCAAAGGGCAGAAAAATGACGATGGTGCTGGCCGATGATCCCACCATAGCCGGAAATAAATAGTGAATTGCTTTACTGAGCAATGCGCGCGTTGGTTCGCCGGGGTGTTCCTCGTGGGTACGATGAATTTGTTCTACTACTACAATAGCATCGTCAATAATGAGTCCGATAGCGGCGGCAATGGCACCGAGCGTCATGATATTAAAAGTCTGACCAATACTCCACAGCACCAGCAGCGTCAGTCCCAGCGTGGTTGGAATAGTGATCAATATAGTTGCACTGGCTTTTACGGAACGCAGGAACAACATGGCGACCAGAATGGCCAGCACCAGGCCAATCCAAAGGCTATCAGTTACACTCTTGACCGCTTCGTTTACGAAATCGGCTTGCACATAGAAGGGCTGGACGGTCACGCCTTTTGGTAATATGGTGCGGAGTTCAGCCACCTTCTTTTCCATATTGGCCGAGAGGTCAATCAAGTTGGCATTGGGCTGTTTGATTATTGCAATCAGGATGCCATCCTTGCCATTAGCATTGATAGCGACGTATTCTTTGGCCTCGTTGATCTGCACATCAGCCAAATCTTTGATCAGCAAGATGCGCTTGCCACTATTGCTGACGACCAGATTTTCGATTTCCTCTTTTTTATCAATCTGCGCATCGGTCACGGTTAAATACAGGAAGCGATAATCCGCGAGATAACCGTTCGATTTGACAAAATTAGTTTGTGCCAAAGCCTGCGTAATAGCGTCCGGGGTGATGCCCAATGTGCTCATTTTCTGTACATTGAGCGTCAATTGGTATTCCTTGGTCTTGCCACCGGTGATCCGAATTTCACTCACCCCATCCACCTGCGAAAGAAAAGGTTTGATGGTGTACAGGGCCAGTTTTTTCAATTCCACTGGCGAACGTCCCTGACCTTCCAGTGTATAACCGATCACTGGCAAAATACTGGGGTTCATTTTTTCTACCGTGATCTGCATATCGGCGGGGAGCGTATTGCGTATCTGGGCGATGCGTGATTCAATACGTTGCTGGCTCAGATCAATGTCCGCGTTCCAATCCATAAATGCCGAGATTTCGCAACTACCCCGACTCGTGGTACTGCGTACCAGTTTCAGATCGGGGGTTTGTTTTATAGCGTTTTCCAGTGGCTTGGTGACGGACAGCATCATCTGGGCCACTGGCTGCTGTCCTGCATCGGCGATGACCTTGATTTTTGGAAAAGTAATTTCCGGAAAAAGTGCCGTTTTTAAATGGCTGTACGCAAAACCACCACCCAGAATCAGCAGTACAATGACGACTGCGAGCGGGCTTTTATATTTTGAAAAGAAATCGTTCATATTTCCTTTATTTTCAGTTTTTTACATGCCTCAACCGGGCACAGAATTCCCGAAGGGAATATATATTTATAGCCATCAGGCCGATTGATTTTCAGAATCCCAAAGGGATTCTATGTGAAAAATTGCTCGAAATGTGATTGATGTTGGGTAATCCTCTCACATGGAATCCCTTCGGGATTCGGCTATATCTTTCCTGTTGATCTATAAACATGCATTCCCTTCGGGAATAGGGCGCGTGAGAAACAGTCGTCATTTCTGACTGATTACTACGCGCGCTGTATCCGGCAGACCATAATTACCCGTCAATAAAATCCGATCGTTGGCGTGTAGTAGCGGGGAAAGGATTTCTACTCGGTCGGTGGTCTCCAGGCCTTTTTTTATGGGTACTTTAATGGCCACCGTGTCGTCCTGCATTTGCATAATCCAGAATTCACTTTGCGTTTCATCGGTCAGTATGGCGGTTTTAGGCAGGGAAACAGCGTTGCGACGAGCGGTTTTGAGTAGATGAACCGTGGCAATCAGATTTTCCGGCAAATTTTGCTGGCCGTCCACTCGAATAATAATACTTTGTGTTTGGGCCACCAAGTCTACGGTAGGCAGGGAAGTAGAAATAGTGCCAGTGAGTTTTGAGGCGTCGGGCAGTTGCAGTTGCACCTTACGATTGCCGGTCAGGTAAGAGCGCAGTTCAAAAGGAAGATCGAGCAAAAATGCGAAACTGCTGCGGTCAGCGATAGAGGCTAGTTGCTCGCCATCTTGCACATAATCGCCAGTCTGGTAATTGAGTTGGGTAACATAACCGCTCGTGGTGGCCCGAATGCTATTAAGGCCGCTGAAATGCAGCGAACTGTCCAATTCCGTGAGCACGTTACCGAGATTGGCGGCTTCCTTGGTTTTGACTACAAAAAGTACTTGACCACGCTGTACAAAAGTGCCCGGACGAATATTTACCGTTTGTAAATACCCGTTTGCATTAGATTTGACCAGATTTTTAATCTGAAAAGTCGAAGTAGCATTCAGGTCAAGATATTCCTCCAATAATCCGGTTTCCGGTGAAGTGATAGTGACGGGAGTGCGATCATCCGGCTCCGGTGCAGCGGCCTCCGGTGTTTTGGATTTGCAGGCAACTAATACCAAGAGGACAAACGTTATTATATAAGCTATTTTCATAGTTTTAAACTCCAATAGTTCAACTGATTAATAACTTGCAACCGCGCGCTGCGCTGTTGAGTGGCCAGGTTGCGGGCATTCAAATAATTATTCAATGCGAGCAGATAATCGATAATACGCACATCGCCCGTGGGTAGCAATTTTCCGTTAGCATCCAGCAGCGTTTGACTGTATTTTATTTGCTCATTGGTTTGTGCAATGAGTTGTTCGGCTTGATTTAACTGCTGATAAAGTTGTGCAATCTGCTGACGATACTGCTGATCAAAAAAGTGTAAGTACCCTTGTCTCGTTTGTTCGGCAAGGACGTTTTTATCGTGTTGCAGTTTACGTTGATGTCCGTCGTAAATTGGCACAGCGAGATTTACGCCGATACTGGCCCCAAAATTTCGATAACCCCTGGAAGTAAAGGCCGAGTTGAAGCCTGCATCCGCGGTAATGCTGGCTTTGGGACGATAAGATAGATCAATCAATGCATCGCTGTTCCGAATGCGCAGACTATCCAAACGATATTGTTGTATAAACGCCGATTTTTCGGGGGTCGGTAGCAGACCCGGCGTAAGGCTCGGTTCCGGCAGATCGAAAGCCACCGTATCTACTACACCGCTCAGATAATTGAGCATGGAAAGATCATTGCGCCATTGGTTGTCTGACTGTTGGACCAGAAGTTCCTGTTGCTGTACAGTAGTCCGGAAAGTGAGGTAATCTATTTGCCGATACACATTGGTCTCCGTCAGACGTTTCAAAATAGCCTCTTCCCGGCGTAACAAGTCCAGTACTTCGCGATTAAAATCCAATTGTTGCCGATCCGTCCATGCCGTCAGGTACTGCGTCGCTACACTGCGTCGCACGTCTTGCGCCGTAGTTTTGGCCGTATTTTGAGCCGTGAGCGAGAGTAAATTAATGGTTTGTGCCTGCGCCGCTATATTTCCTCGACCAACGAAGGTTTTGTTGGCGGAAACCAGAGCAGTCAGATAGCCACCATTAGTCAGCGCATAATCGTAGCCCCAATCACGAAAAGAGGGGGCTATTTGCGCGGCTACATTACCGGTCACTTGTGTTCGCAGTCCCGCACGCAACCGCAGGCTATCAATCCGGTTGGAAACTATCTGGCTTTGCAAATCCTGCAAGAGCGGGCTGCTTTTAAGAGCCTGGGTAATGAAAAAATCTAAATCCCGCTGTTGCGCTGAAACAGGTAAGATGCCAAGTAAAAGCAGAAGGACAAAAGCGCAGTGTCGCATATATTTTTCAAATTAAAATGCTGCGACAAAGGTCGTGAGAGATTTAGGAGCAAATTAGGATGTTAGAATATTGGAATCGCTAGTTTTGCCAGCTTCACAAAAACGCCACCGCAGAGTGGTTTTGAACAGAGGTCGAATGTAAATTATTCACTATCAATGCCTCAACCTCTCAACTTTTACTATAATTTCTAAGCTTACTCTAAATGTTTTTATATTGACGCTTCTTTTCCTCCACAAAACACGCTGTAATATGAGAAGAAAATACCTCTTCCAACTAATATTGCTGTTGAGCAGCTATTTTGCGGTAGCGCAGACCTGGCAAAGGACTTATTGATTGGTGGGCGCGGAATGGAGATTTACGACTTACTTGGGCGACCAATCATAGATGCCAGTCAAAGGGTAATGTTGCCAAAAGGAAAACAGTATTTGCGCATTGATGCAACCCACTGGCCGACTGGCCCCTATTGGTTGTGTCTGCAAAACTTGCTAATAAATTTCAGATGCTAAAAATAGTGAAAACACTCCGCCAATGAGTCAGTTCTTCCTCCGTTCCGCCTGCGTTGTTTTATTACTTTCTTGTGGCCACTTTTCTATCAGTGCCCAACCTGATACGGTTAAGATCGGGGCGTTTATCAATGATATTTATGATATAAATCTGGAAGAAAAGAGCTTTTCTGCGCAGTTCTGGGTGTGGTTTAATTATAAAAAACACGACCTGAATCCCTTGGAAAGTCTGGAAATTCCCAATGCCAAATCGGTGGAAAACAGCCTGAGTTTTGTAGAAGATAAAGGAGGTCTAGTCTGGGCCAGCAAAAAAGTTACCGCCGTACTAAAAAAAGACTGGGATGTCCGAAAATTCCCCTTTGATGAGCAGCAAATGAATATTGAACTGGAAGAAAGTAACCTGGATGCCAGCAAGATGGTGTATGTTGCTGATAAGGAAAACACCAAATTCGATACTACTTTCCACTTGAGCAACTGGGTAATCGAGCGATTTGAGATGATTACTAAAACAAAGAAATACGACACGAATTATGGCGATCCAACTTTATCCGCAGATAGCGAATATCCTCATGCGTCTATTAATATTTATATCAAAAGAAAGAGTTGGGGGTTGTTCTTTTCGCTGTTCACCGGACTATACGTGGCTTTTTTTATTTCTTCCCTGGTATTTTTTATTGATCCCATCGATGCTGACCCACGCTTCGGGCTATCGGTTGGGGCCTTGTTTGCCGCCGTCGGTAATAAGTATATTGTAGATTCCATTTTGCCGCAATCCACGACCTTTACCCTGGTAGACAAACTGCATATTGTCACCTATGTATTTCTATTACTCTGTATTGTTTTATCAGTTATTTCGCTGCGAATGTGGAAAAACGGTCGCGAGGAAAAATCCCGGCGTTTTGACCGACGAGCTTACTTTTTTATTATGCCGTTGTATATTCTGATTAATGGGTGGCTGATCCATAAGGCAAATATGTAACCTGTTCTTTATTCCTTTTTTTCTATATCCAAACGCTTGATCTTTTTACCGTAGGATAATTTCGTGATCAGTACAAACAAAACAGGCACTACAAATATGGCCAGGGTAGTGGCCGCTAACATTCCTCCAAATACTGTCCAGCCAATCGTTTTACGGGACTCTGCGGCGGCACCAGTAGCAAAAGCCAAAGGCAATACGCCCAATATAAAAGCCAGCGAAGTCATAATAATCGGACGCAAACGTAAATCCACCGCCTGTAAAGTAGCGTCCACGATGTCTATACCGCGATCTACTCTTTCTTTGGCAAATTCCACAATAAGAATGGCATTTTTAGCAGCCAATCCAATCAAAGTAATCAACCCAATTTGGGCATAGATATTATTGCTAATGTTGGGGAGAAACGTAAGGGCAAGAATGGAACCGAAAGCACCGATGGGCACCGCAAACAATACGGAAAAAGGAATAGACCAGCTCTCATACAATGCTGCCAGAAATAGAAACACAAAAATAATAGAAATGGCAAAAATCATGGTCGAACTACTGCCTGCCTGGACCTCTTCGCGGCTTAAACCGGAAAATTCATATCCATAACCATCCGGCAAGGTTTGGGCAGCGACTTCTTTCAGGGCTTCAATGGCCTGACCACTACTGAAGCCGGGTTTTGGTGAGCCGTTTATTTCAATAGACCGATAAATATTATAGTGGGAAATCAAGGATGGGCTTTCAGTGACCTTCGTCGTGACGAGCGAACCAATGGGCACCATGCCTCCCCGACTATTACGAACATAGTATTTATTCAGCTCACTAATTGAAGAACGATAAGTACTGTCTGCCTGTGCCACTACCCGAAAATTGCGACCATACAAGTTAAAATCATTTACATAACTGCTGCCCAAGAGGGTAGACATGGTACTATAGACATCAGCCACCGAAACGCCGAGTTTTTTAGCTTTTTCTTTATCTACATTTACCTGATAACTCGGGGTGCGAGCAGTGAAAAAAGTAAAGGCTCTGCCGATCTCCGGACGTTGATTCAAGGCACCCAGGAATTTTTTAGAGACTGCTTCAAATTGTTTAATGTCATCCGTACTAGTTGTTTGCTGCAATTCAAAAGTAAAACCGGAAGTGGCACCCAAGCCAGGAATAGCGGGCGGACCGATAACAAGTACCCTGGCTTCTTTTATATCGGCTGTATTTTTCTGGATCTGCTCCATGATATTTTTAGCTTGCAGCTCCTTACTTTTTCGGTCATCCCACGGCTCCAGCAATACAAATATAGTACCGGCATTTGATTTATTGGAAAAGCTGATAATATTCAAGCCTGCCAGTCCACCTACTGTTTTAACCCCCGGAATTTTACTTACCCTTTCTTGTATTTCCAACAACATTTCTTTACTGCGGGTAGTGGAGGCAGCTTCCTGCATTTCGTAGGTGACATACAATCGCCCTTCATCTTCTGATGGAATAAATCCCGAAGGTTTGTTTTTGAATAAAAAGAATAACCCAACAAATAAGCAGATCATCATGATTAAAACCGCAGGGGTGGCCCGTATCCATTTGCCAACGCCCCTGGTATAAGAACGGTTTAGTCTGTCGAACCCTTTATTGAACCAGGCAAAGAATTTTTCTAATATATTCTTTTTGTCATGCTCTCCTTTGGATGGCTTTAGTAAGATAGAACACAGGGCCGGAGTAAGTGATAAGGCTACGAATGCTGAAATAATTACCGAAACTGCAATAGTTATAGCAAATTGCTGATATAAACGTCCGACAATACCGGGAATAAAACCGACTGGTACAAATACGGTGCCAGTATCAAGGCAATTGCTATCACCGGACCGGAGATGTCCTCCATCGCTTTTCTAGTCGCTTCAGTTGGGGACAACTTTTCATGGTCAATATAATGTTGTACTGCTTCCACTACTACAATAGCATCATCCACTACAATACCGATGGCCAGCACGAAAGCAAAGAGCGTAAGAGTATTGATCGTAAACCCAAATGGGATAAAGAAAATAAACGTCCCGATCAAGGAAACCGGAATAGCCAGTATAGGTATCAGGGTGGCCCGCCAGTTTTGTAAAAAAAGAAAAACGACCATTACTACCAGTAGCAACGCGATGAATAAAGTCTTTAAGACTTCATTCATCGAGACTTTTACCACCGTTACTGTTTCCAGTGGCATGACGTAATCTATATCTTTTGGAAAGCTCTTTTTTTAATTCTGTCAGTGCATTATTAATACCTTCAAAAGTTGATAACGCATTGGCACCCGGTGCCTGATAGATCAGTACAAATGCAGCGGGCTTACCATTTACAAATGCATTAGTTCCATAATCGAACTTTCCAAGTTCTACTCTGGCTACATCTTTTAAGTAAACAACTGTACCCGTAGCAGGCTCGGTACGCACAATGATATTTTCAAACTGCTCTTTGGTATTAATACGGCTGTTGGTGAGCACACTATATTCAAAAGCCTGGGCGGCAGGTTGCGGATTACCCCCCACCGTTCCAGCAGCAACCTGTAAGTTTTGTTCCGTTAATGCTGCCAGTATATCGGTAGTGGCCATGCCCAGATTGGCAAGATTTTCTGGATTCAACCAGATACGCATCCCAAATTCATCCGCGCGGGAGACAATATCACCCACGCCTTTTACGCGCTGCAAGGCATCTTTTACATAGAGGTTGGCATAGTTGCCAATGAAGGTTGGATCGTGCGTTCCATTGGGCGAATACAGCGCCAATGCCACCATAATACTCGGACTACGTTTGCGCACGGTAAGGCCCAATCGTTTTACAGCATCTGGCAGACTTGGCTGGGCCACACTTACCCTGTTCTGTACTTCGATGGCGGCATTATTTACATCCGTACCAATCTCGAAATTTACATTGATGCCACTCTGTCCACTAGAACTACTATTGCTGGACATATAAGTCATGCCTGGCGCACCATTTACCTGGGTTTCTATGGCAGTAGTAGTAGTCTGTTCTACCGTTTCTGCGTCGGCACCAGTAAAGTTGCCAGAGATAGTAACCGTAGGCGGAGTAATATCAGGGTACTGCGCAATAGGCAGGTTAATCATAGCAATTAACCCAACCAGCACAATGACGATGGATATGACGATGGCCGTTACGGGCCTTTTTATAAAAGTATCTGCAATCATTATTTGTTTGCTTTAAGCACTCCTGTCGGGGCTTTCAATCAATAGGGTTTATTGTTTTTTAGTGCTTGCGGCAGCTGGTGGTGCAGTATTTATTGCGGCTCCTTCCCGAAGATTCTGCACTCCTTGCACTACCACTTTATCACTTTCCGCTAATCCATTTTTTACAATAATATCACTCCCTAATTGTTTGCCCAAAACTACTTTACGTTGTGACACCCGGCTACTGTCGTTCGGTACATACACAAAGAATTCGCCCAATTGCTCAATTACGGCTTTATAAGGAATCAGAATAGAATTTGCAGTATTATTACTCTTGACGCGCACCGTCCCATTCATGCCAGCAATCAATAAATTTTTATTATTTGGAAAAATAAGTCTTGCTTTAATGGTGCCAGTCTGCGGATTAACAGACCTATCGAGCAAAGCGATCTTGCCGGGGTAAGGATAGACATCATTGCCGAAAGCGAGCGTGAAAGTGGAATCATTCGGCCTCGATTTTTCATTCAGCAGGGTAGTAAAGCGGTATATCTCCTTCTGATCAATATTAAAATCAACAGCCAGCTCCTTGTCAGACGAAACGGTATTGAGAATGGATTGCCCGGCGGTCACTGCTGTGCCGGTTTTCACGGCTGATATACCAATCACGCCATCAAACGGGGCATAGAGTTTAGTATATCTTACATTGGTTTGCACCGCCTGAATATTTGCATTAGCCGCTGCCACTTGTTTTCTGGTTACTTCCAGTGCAGCATCTGCATTATCAACTAACTGTTTGGCAATAGCATCATTTTTATCGAGCTCATGGTAGCGGTTGGCATCTTTTTCTGCCCGATTGAGATTAGCTTGCTGCACCTGTAAGTTAGCAACAGCCTGCTGGTAATTGGCGGCGTATAGCTGGTCGTCTATGGAATAAAGCAGCTGCCCTTTTCTTACCCGGTCACCATCTTTAAAATGAACACCAGTAATAAAACCGCTTACCTGAGGCCGCAATTCTATCTGGTTCAATGCATTAACGGTGGCAGGATATTCATCATAATAAACTGCTTTAACAAATTTTACCGGTTCCACGGTGACTTGTGTCGGTGGCGGGGCGGGCGGGGCAGCAGGTTTTTTTTCACTACAGGCCGATAGCAGTATAATTGCAGCAAATCCGACCAGGGTAATTATTTTTTTGGTAATCATAATTGTCAGTTAAAATGGATTCAGGTGGAACTTTCTATTAATAAATGATCTGGCCCAAAGCCTTTTGTACATCAATTTTGCTGGCCAGCAACTGGTACACAGCATTATAATAATTGATCTCCGCTGTTCGCAAATCTGTTTCAGAGGTAATTACTTCCAGGTAAGTCTTTATACCCGAACGGTATTGCAATTGGATAACATCATATACTTCCTTCGCCAGGCCCACATTTTCTTTAAGGCTCAAATAATTAGTCAGATTGCTTTTGTAAATGGCTAACGCCTGTTCATAAGCAGCACTCACTGCATTTTTGAAATAGATGATGTCCAGTTCATTGCTTTGCAATTCCAGTTCAGCTACTGAAATATTTGCCTTGCGCTTTCCGCCTTGAAAAATAGGAAAACCAAGGGTCAGGCCAGCATAGGAATTTGGATAGCTTTGGCCGTATAATTCACCAAATCTATTGTTTTGGAAATTCAGGTTGTACGCACCATTGGCCGATAAAGAAGGGAGGAAGCTCCATTTATTATAGGCCACATTGGCCGCTAATAACCGTCTTTGTGTTTCGAGTTGCCGGTATTCTATCCGCGTTCTATAATCCGGTATTTGCAGCGTATCCAGCACTATTTCGTTTTCCATTTGCAGGCTGTCATATACAATGTTCAGTTCTGCCTTTTCGGGATAATTCATCAAAGACTTGAGATTTGCTAATTTCGCAACCAACAGGTTCTCATTACTTTGTCTGGACGCTCTTAGTGTTATTGAGCGTAATAGTCGCTCTTTTATAATCTATCTTATCGACAATGCCGGCTTTATATTGATTAAAAGCATCTTTCAGACTCCGCTCAATCCGCGCAATATTGGACTCTGCTACTTTTATCTGTTGCACAGTAGATATTACATCATAGAATGCTTTGGATACATTCACCGCCAAATCTATTTTATCACTGCTGGTAGATTGCTGAGTCTGTAAAAACACATCTCCTCTGGTACGTTTTGCCAGCAATACATCCCGGTTAAATATGGTTTGTGTGGCGGTAAACTGGCCGACAGAAGTATTGTCGGAACCAAGTTTTACGACGTTCCCGCCAATCACCGTACTTTGGACCAGAAAATTATGCTGTAGGTTATAATTAAAATTCACTTGTGGGTACCAGTCGGCTAGTCTACTTCTTATCTGGGCAGCAGTGATCTTTTCATCCAGCAGCGACTGTTGAATCACAGGTTGCCTTTGTATAGCATAATTAATAGCCTCAGGGAGCGTTACTGCCTGTAATATACTATCTGTCGAATAAGATTGTGCCGCCAATAGAGACGGAGATATAATAATTAAAGATGCAAAAAATAGTTTTGCCAGTTTTTCTTTTATGCAGGTATTCATGTAAATTGCTTTATGAATATTTGTTGCCATCGGTAGTAATCTGTTGTTCATTTTTAAGCATTTTCCACCCCAAGCAATTCAGACTGTTTCGTTTTTTGCAAAATATACATACTGGTTAGACACAAAGCCTAAACCTTTTGCAAGCGGTCGAAAATGGTTTAATTTTTTGTAGATACGTCTGCTTTTTGGAGAATGCAGATGGAAAAGCGTATCGCGCTATGGACAATACAAAAATGGCAACAGCGTGTTGCGAATATACATGAACTGGATAGAGGAAAAAAGGTTGAAGCAGGGCCACCTTTTTTTTGGAGAACGTTCGGAAAAGCATGGCCTCCCTGGAAATTAGGCGTTGAAAATCAACTGTTTATTGCAGGCGTATCACCTTAAAAATGGTGCCTACTCCTTAGAAAAAAATCCTAACCCAATGTTTTTTCAGCCAGTTGAAACCTGGATGTCATTGTCTCCATATCAAAATAATCGCGAAAAAACTCGTCGCACCAAAGGCAGATATTTTGTAAATCCTGGTTGCGCGCTTCGGCGAATTCTCTGGAAATGCCCACGCTTTCACCCATGCTCAATGGATCTCCTTCATTGATTTTTTGAAAAACGGGCGATTGCGCCACCCGCGCGAGTACATTGGCTACTTTGTCTTTGCGCGCATCACCCATCGCTTTATAAGTGCCTGGGCAACAAGGATTTATTCTCCAAAGCTGGATCGAAATCTCCTGTGGAATGCCTGCTGCGCCACTCAAAAATCCAATGCCGCCCGACAGTACCTTGCAGAAATTGTGGTTCGGGTCGCGCAGCCAGATGTCCTTTTCCACCGCCCGGCCCCGCGCCCAATTGCCGCCCAGCCACATATCTTCGGTAGCACCCCAATAGCCCCAGGAAAGTGGATGTTTTTGCATCAAGTAAGTGTCCTTTTCGATCAGCGGATCGTGGTCGTCGCCATTTACGCCGCGTGATGCAAACAAATCAGCCAGGATCATCAGGCGGTCGCCGGCGTGTTTGTGGTAGCGATCAATGCTGGCTATATCGAAACGACTCACGCCTTTGGCAATCAGATTGTCCAGTATCTCACCGTTCAGCAGGTCGCCATTGGTTTGCAACATGATTTGGGTGCGGCCCTGATAACGTTCGTGCAGCCGATCCAGAATAGCGTAAAGTAGTTTTTTATCTGCCAAAGGTTCCCCGCCGGAAAGTATTAACCGATCAATGCTATCAGGCAGATTAGCAATGATTTGCATACATTCTTCCTGACTGATCCGGGCACCTTGCGGACCGCTCATGTTGTAGCAGTGATCGCATTTATCATTGCACAATTGGGTAAATACCCAGTATAAAGATTCGCAGTGGTTAAAATTCACATTTAATAGTTATGAGTTATGAGTTATGAGTTATACCTCACAACTTATAACTGATTAAAAGTTTTTCCAAAATTCAGTTTCTGCTTGCATTCCAGTTCGTGGGTCGGCAGCAAACTCTTTCAAATTGTTGAAAATATGCAGATCGCCATTTTCCATGTAACCCAATTGGTCGCCCATTAATATGGCTTCTTTTAGATCGTGGGTTACGAAGATGGACGCAATATTTTGTTCCGCAGCAATACGTTTGAATAGAATCTGCATAGTGCTACGTGTTTCTACATCTAATGCGCCAAATGGTTCATCTAAAAGTAACAATTTTGGTTGTACAATCAATGCCCGGCCAAATGCTACCCGCTGTTTCTGTCCGCCGGATAACTCCGTGGGCATTTTTTGGGTATGATCCGCTAAACCCAAGGCTGCTAATAAATGAGTAGTGCGTTGTTGAATATCGGCTTTTGGCAGCTTGCGTAATCGTAAACCAAACGCCACATTTTCAAATACGTTCAAATGGGGAAACAATAGTGCTTCCTGATACAGATATACGATGCCGCGTTGTTGGGGAGTTTGGGTAGTGATGTCTTGATTTTGTAAAATAACTTGTGCTATCTCCCTCCCTACTGGGGAGGGGCAAGGGGTGGGGTCTACTAATCCAGCGATAATTTTTAATAAAGTTGTCTTTCCGCAACCAGAACGGCCCAAAATGGCAAGGGTTTGACGCTCCGCAAGACTGAACGAAATACCGTTCAGTACAGGCGTGCTGCCGAAAGATTTCTGGATATTTTTTATTTCTAATAGATTCATGACTAATACAGCCCGGCACCCTGCTCCGGTATTTTGGGTTAGTGTCGGAAAATAAAACGTTGATTCAACCATAACAATAACAATGGTGGCAAACAAACCAGACAACTGGCCAATGCCGCCACGTATTGATTTGCTTCGCCAATGTATTGAAAAACGGCAATCGTTAAAGTCCGCACCTGCCCCAACCCGATAACTGAAGTGAGACCATAATCGAACCAGGAAATCAAGAACGTTTGGAAAAAGCAGACGAGCAGGGTAGCACGCGATACGGGTACTAATACTCGCCAAAATGCCGTTTGCACCGAACCGCCCAGCGTGTAAGTCAATTGTTCCATTGATCGCAAGGAATAATCGAAATGATTGAAAAACAATAGAATAGCGAAAGGGTAAGTCAATATAAATTGCGCCATTAATACGCCTGAAAATGTGCCAGACAAGTTGGAAACATTAAAAAAGAACTTCAAGCAGTGGGCATAAATGACCGGCGAAAAGGCATAAGGTAGGTAAGCCAGATTCAGCCAGAGTTGGCGTTTTGGATGGCTCGACAATTGCCAGGCAGTAAAAAAACCAGTTCCAGTAGATATTAGCCCAACAATGGTCGCTAACGCCAGCGAAGTCAAGGCACTCGATGCCCAATTCCCACCTGTACTACCCAAATCCGTCCAATGTGCCAACGTCCAACCAGCAGGAATCAACGCTGGAAAACGCCATTCGGATGCGAGTGACAGAGCCAGTAAATAGGCAAACGGCAGTACAAAAAGACTAAACAGGCTAGTAAGAGCGACACGGCGCATTAGGAATGGATGGGTTGAGTCGTTGGTTTATTCAGCCGCAGAAAAATAGTAATGGCCATAAAAACAACTAGTGCATATACCACTGTCGCCACATAAGCCACCGGCAGATCGGCAAGATTAAATCTGCCGAATTTTTGACTGATAAATACAGATAACATCGCCGGGCTTTGTCGTCCGAGCAATAACGGCACTTCATACGATCCTAATAGAAATATACTATACAATAATAATGTAGGTAAGGCCCGGCGTACTAAAATGGGCCATACTACATGGGAACGGATATAAGCGGGCGATGCACCGAGTGTCGCGGCGAGTTGCGATAATTGTAATAGATTAGCAGCTTGATAATGGTTTAAAAACACTAAAAGTAAAAATGGAAAAGTCAATAACGTCAACGTTAACCCTACGCCAAAATAAAGCGGATCATTAATAATTGGCGGAAAAGCGTCCACATTATTTATCCAACCGAAATGCCAGGCCATTCGCGCTAGCATACCGGAATTGCCTAGCCATTGGAATGATATAAATGCAGCAATAATTGGCGGCACCGCCAACGGAAAATGCAGTAAAAATCGCACTCGTCGCTGTTCTAATTGTGAACGCAGCCAGACTACTAATACCAAGCCCAAAACAGTAGATATTAATATAACAATTACTGCTATTAGGGTACTCCATCCCAAAGAGGCCCAGAAAGTGCTATTAGTTAATGTAGTGTGCCAGGCATTCCCTGTAAAGCCCTGCGACAATGCACCAACTATGCCGAATGAATAGAGTAGGGCATAGGTGAGCCCAGCACCCAGCGGAAAGACGGCGAAAGCGAGGAATAGGGTAGGGGAGAGGATGGATTTAGACATTGGGGCGATTCACTCGAATAAGTTGGTTTTCGGTCAAACTATTTAATTCTGTTACAGCTTGATGAATTCTACTTGCCAAAGCACTAAAAAATGCTTTCGATTGAAAGTAAGCACAATAAGTTGTTCACGTTTGGCAAACGCCAGTACTTCCGCATCTTCTATCTCTTGATTATCGTTTCCCGCCTCCCGAGTAGTAAGCACATAGTGCCCGAGATCGCGTAGTGCTTGCACTACAGGAAGGCGAAAATTTTCATTTGCATAAAACCTGGCCATTTATTCTGCTTCGTTTTCACGTATTTGAGTTTCAATCTCTTCCCGATGTGCGGCGTAATAATCCCACGCATTATTCAAATCTTCTGCACGAAGGCTCGGGTAACCCTCCAAAATTTCTTCTTCCGAAATATTCAGTTGCCGTTGCCTTACCAATAACCAAACTGGTATTCTGGTTCGAGCAATGCGCGCATCGCCACCACATATTCCTGGTGTTTTTTCAATACCTAAAACCACCCCTTCAATATCGCTTGCGACCCACTGAATTAATTGCGCCTTTTCTCCTATCGACATTGTGGGCAATAATTGTTTAATCTGTTGCAAAGCAGTCATATCTATACATTTTGAACAAAGATAGCCTCATTTTCACTAAAATTGATTTCTCAAAACTGCTATTAATGCGCTTTATTCAATCACCTTTTTCCGGAAATCATCATATAGCCGAACCATGTATTCCGGTGCAGGCTCTTGTAAGGCAAATGGCTGAATATCAACACGTCGTGGCGCATTTTTTCGTTCCGGGACGTTTTCAAACTGCGTTTTCCATTCGGCAGGCAATTTGGTCACATCGAGCACCGTGCCATCACCCCAGACCGAAGGCGTGAGTTTTTTTAGTTGCGCTTCCGGGCTGATCAGAAAATTGATGACCATCATCGCGCCGGCCTTGTTTTGCGCGCCCGTCGGAATGCCTAAAAAGTGCGAATTCTGAATGGTGCCGCTCTCAAACACAAATGATTTAGCCGAGCTCGGGAAGATGTTTTGTCCGATTTTATTATCTACTTCGCTGTCATTATTGCTCATCGTGAAGTCCAGTTCGCCGTTGGCAAACATCTGGTGCATAGACGCCAAACTTTCGGGGAAAGTCTCGCCTTTGCGCCAGAAATAAGCCTTGTTGCGATTGATAAAATCCCATAATTGCGCCGACAAAGCCTGATATTTTGTTTCATCAAATGGGCCATCCAAGCCGTTTTTACTACCCGTCATCGCGATGAGCCAGGATTTCAGCAGGGTCATTCCGGTGAATTCATACGGAATGGTGAATTTGCCCGGATGCGCGCGTACGTAAGCCTCCAAAGCCTGCATCGTGCGCGGTGGAGTGGGGGTGCGCAGGGTATCATAAATCAGGCACAATTGCACATTTCCCCACGGACATTCGTAGCCATCCACGGGCTGCTGGAAGTCATAAGAAATGAATGGGTTCTGGAAATCAATATATTGTGCATTGGGTAGTTGTTTCGTAAAAGGTCCGTATAAAGCGGAAATTTGGCGGAGTTGAAAAAAAGTCTCCCCGTTGATCCAGCACATATCGAAACTATTAGTCGTCTTACCCGCTTCCTTTTCTGCCAATAACATCTTAACGATTTCGGTGCCTTGCGCTGGCGCGATGCTTAAATTAATATCATAGCGTTTCTTTAATTCTGGCACCACCCATTCGCTCATATAGCGATTAATAAGTGGATCGCCCTGCCACATCATCATGCGGACGGTAGTGCCTTTGGCCTGTTGTTCTATTTGGGGCCAGGGGGTGGTGAGGGGATCGTTGGAGGCTGCGTTGCTCGTTTGATTTTGTTGGCACGACCCAAAAACAAGGGTAAAAAGCGCAAGAAAAATGAAATTTCTCATGTGATTTTGCATTTCAAATATAATGTGTAGAGACGCTGCATGCAGCGTCTCTACAACAGGCGTAATACCAAATTTTAAAACCCGTAGTGCAAAGTAAACTGAAACTGCCGTGGGTGGAGCCGCATTGCGGCGCACGATCAAACCACTCGAAGCCGGGCCAACCTGCACTTGGTTGCTTTGCGTAGCATTATTCGAGTAGCCGCTCAGATTCACCGCATTAAATACGTTGAATACATCGGCGCGCAGGGTAAGGCCCGATTTTCCAAACTCGTAAGCCGCCGCCAAATCCAAAGTATTAGACCAGGGCAAACGATCGCTATTGCGCGATTCACCGGGCTGGCGGTCGCTGTTGCCAACGTAAGCATCGCCAAAAGAACGCCCGTCACCATTCAAATCACTAGTGCCATACAATGCCGCGTCGGGAATCCGATTGATCGGTTGGCCACTTTGGATCAGTGCCGCCGCCGTTAAACTTAGTCCATGAACCGGAAAATACTGATAAATCGCATTGATAACGTGGGTGCGATCATTGATGCCCGGTCCCCATTCAGCCCCATAGTCATTGCTATTCTGTGCCCGGAAATTGACATCCTCCGTGTTGTTGCGCAGGCGCGAGAGGGTGTAAATAAAACGCCAGGAATAGTCGTCATCGCCACGATCTTTTTGCAGGTTGAACGACGCACCATAGTATTCTGCCTCGCCTTCCGTTTCTGACACGACTACGTTGCGGGCTACGCCGGTTACTTGCTGGCCATTGATGGTGCCCGCGCCGTTGGTAATTGGAATCGGACGGGTCAAATCAGCCTCAGCAGCGGTGCGTACAATAACATTGTTCGGGTCGGGTGTATATGGGGTAGGAGCGTTCAGGTCGCGCAGACGAAACAGGTTTTTCGACTTGTTATACACTAAATCCACGTAGAATAACTGCTTGTCATTCAATTGTTTCTGATAACCCAAAGAGAACTGGTGCGTATAGGGATTCTGGTAGCCATTAGGATTGAGGATGCGTCGTTCGCCGCTGAATGCTGCCTCCCGCTGGCTCTGCAATTCGGTGTATTTCGGGCCATTCAGGTAGGTCACATTAGAGGCCGATGCACCGGCATTACCGTCAAAAGTAATTTTATCCAGATCGGTGTCAGCGGGTAAAATGCCCTTGTCTTTCAAGGCTTGCAACTGCTTTTTATAATCTGCCGAGGTGGTATTTTGCTGCAAAGCATCGGAGTAAACGGTGTACAGGATTTTATCGTAAAAAATACCGTAACCACCACGCAAACTGCTGGTACTGTTCAGTTTGTAATTGAAGCTAAAACGTGGCGCGACATTGTTCAAATCAGCTTGATCGGAACCACCTTTCGACAAATTATCCACGTCGTAACGAACGCCGAGGGTCAGATTCAGCTTATGAGTCACGTCAAAAGCGTCTTCGAGATAGGCCGAAAATATGTTTTGGCGTACTCCAAATTCCGCTGGGCGCAGCTCCACATTATAGTCCACCACTTGCACATCGGCGGGAATATCGGTCAATGCAAGATCAGCACCTTTGCGCAGGTTTTTTACTGCATCCAATTGACTTTGAGTGAGTTGTACCGTATAATTGCCATTTGGATTGCCACCACCGAAAAGCTGGTGATCGGAAGACAGAATCTCTGCGCCCGCTTTGACGGTATGGCGATTCAGGTAAAAAGTCAGTTTTTCCTGGGCCTGTTCTGTCTCATCATGCGCATCGAATAAGTAACCGGGATGGCCCAGCACCGCCGCCGTCACCCCTTGCGGATCAAGCACTACTACTTGTGGCGAAGTTTCATCTACCGCGCGACCATAATTCCAGCGAAAACGGCTGAATTGCACGTTGGTTTCCGATTTGAATTTATTGCCCAAATAAGTGTTTTGCGAAGCCAATAACAGCGAATTGCGATCCTGGAAATTAGCCGCCGACGGGAACGCCACGCCGCCGGTAAGTCCACCGGCTTGTCGGCCAATATTGACAATGCCTACATTGGCACGAAGCGAAGAATGAAAACGATTCGTCCAGTTTTGATCAAATTTGGCACTTAAATAGGTGAAATTATTCTCACCACGCACCGTTTCGTTCACGCCGAGCGGAGCAGAATTGAGCAAATTATCCTTGATGTCGCGCGTGTATTCGGCGTTGACATAATAGAAAGTTTTGTCTTTACGAATGGCTCCCCCGAAGCCGACACCACCCTGATAGCGTTGAAAGCCGTCTTTCACCTGATTGCCGGAAAGATCGCGCTGGGCGTAGGGCGATTCCGCATCCAAAGCCGAGCCAGGCCGGATAACCACGAAGGCTTCGCCGCCGAAATCGTTGGTGCCAGAGCGCGAAGTGACGTTGACCACACCATTGCCAGTAAGGCCATATTCGGTGGAGTAGTTGTTGGTCAGTACGTTGATATTTTTGGTAAAACCGACCGGGATGTTGAATTTTATGCCGCCCAGAAACTGCTCATTATTGTCCATTCCATCTATCAAGTAGTTGGTAAACAGCGAGTTAGCACCATTAATGCTTACATTGGGAGCTTCCGGGAAAAAGCCAGTCGCTTGCACTACATTGGGCAGCCGATACAATAATCGGGTGATGTCGCGGCCTTCAAGCGGCAGACTTTCGATCTCGGCTTGCTTCAACTCGGAGGATACTTCGGCATTTCGCGTGTTGATCTTGGAAGCCCCCAAAATGGTTACTTCCTCCAGCGAAACGCCACCTTTTTGAAACATAACTACCGACACACTCGCGTCAGTATTGGAACGCAATTGAATCCCTTCTTTTGTATTCGATTGAAAATCATTGTTTTCTGGCACTGACACCTTGTATTCGCCAGAAAGCGACAGCCCCGAAAAAAGTGCTTTGCCCTGACTATTGGTGGTTTTTTCGGCCGAAAATCCGATAGCCGGGTTGGTAAGTTGAACCGTCAACCCTTCGAGGGCTTCGCCGGACTGGTATTTGGTGAGTACTACTTCGAGGTCAACCTGCGCAAACAAGCTGAAAGCCCCCAGGCAAAACAGGAGGGTAAAGAAATTCTTCATAAATAGAATTGGTTAACAGTTTGATAATGAACGATTTAAAAAGGATTAATACTGATTGGACAACCAAATGTAGACAAGAAACCTGGCGGCACAACAAGTTTAGAATCAATTTACAGTCTTTGTCCGGGTGCTTACATCTTTACAGCAAGTATGGTAAAAAGTTGTGGTAAAATGCGATAGGGGAGTAAGACCCATTTTTTCTTGATAGGCCGCGTAAGAGCCTCCTCGCTCCTTAAAACTATATACGCAATAAGCCTATCATTTGATTTTATACCCCCAGCGATGGGACAAATAATCAGGCAGAATGATTGTTTGCCAGTAACTTGTGACATCATATATTGCTGTTTGATTTTCATCGTGTATATGTTCATGTTTGCTGTTTCTGCAGGTGGATACAGGTTATTTTAGCCTTTTTATTTAACATAATATAAATTATAGAACAAAAATAAACAGAAAATGCCCAGTATAGTGCCCAAGCCAGATCACAGTGAAAAAATCACACATTTCCGACGCATTCAACGAGTTATGGAATGAAAATATGGGGATTTTGTGGTTTGCAAGACCTGTGTACAGAAACATGAGGCGATTGGCTATTTAACATAAAAATGCCTGTATTTAAAACAATTTTGGGAGCCTACGAATTCTTCTTCTTCCACACACCGCCCAGACCGCTCAGCAGCTCATTCAGGGTATCATATTCGCGACGAAAACTCAACCCAAATCCATAGCGCGCCCGCAACTGGCCGCCGCCAATATCGGGTTCGGTACGTTGGTACACTTTCAGTCGCCACCGACGGTTTTCGGTGAGTTGAATTTCTACAACGGCATCTTCTCCTAAAAAACCGTCGTTTGTAGACGTGCCGGGACTGCCCAACCCAAATTGGGAGCCAAATTGTACCGTAATCCGATCGTTGAACAATCCACTGGTCAGGCGCAGCTGGAGTTCGCGCCCAGTCTGGTTAGCCTCCGCCTGACCGGGTTCCCGCAGTGAGTTTTGGTACTCATTATAAGCCACGTCAAAGTCAATACTCGATACCCGCCCACCAAACCATTCGGTGGCTAAGCCAGTCAAATAGTTGGAAAATTGATTGCTCAACACCTGGGTAAGCGTATTAAAGGCCGAAGCCTGGACGAAGCCAGAACCGCCCGACGGCAGGAAAGAGCCCACCACCACGAGACCAAACACCTGTCGGTTCAGCTCGTTTTGATCCTGTCGCAACAGTCGTAACTTGTTGTCTACGATGGTGTTAAGTTGCGGAGGCAAGTTAGGGAATTCCAGATCGAAACTGATATTCGGTTTCAAAAGGTTGCCCGTCAAGTGCATGGTCACGATGACCTGCGTGGCCTTGCTGGCATCGGTAGCCAGTTCTGGTTGGGTGGTTCTCAGCAATTCCACCTCGTCGCGTACAAAATTATACAGCGAAGTATTTTCCACGTAAGTGGCATTCAAGTTAATCTGCGCGCCAAAAGGATCACCCGTCCAGGTCACTACCCCACCCTCCATTACGGTAAACGGTTTATTGACCCAGTTGAGCAAAGTGAACAAATATTCTCCGCTCTGGATGGTGTAATTGCCGTACATTTTGAACTCCCCTTCGCGCGTAATCACCAGTTTTATATCTCCCGCTCCCCTACCCTTGATGATGTCGCCAGCCTGTTCATCGAAGATCAACTGCACTTCGGCATCCTGCGTCACCGTAACACTCATTTCAAAATTAAGTCCTTTCAGATCGCCGATGGAAAAACTTTTTGTTTTATCAACCGTAACAACAGTATCCTTTTTGTTTTTAAATTTTATAAACCGCACCTCATCCTGCGCATCCACCACCGACGAAATAGGAATATACAGCCGAGTCTCTTTGCCAGTCGTAGCCACAATACTGATGTTCGTCTGGCGAAAAGTACCGCTAAAATTTGCTTCAAACTTGCCAATTGCCTGACCATAATACAACAGGTTGTCTTCAGCAGAAGTATTGAGAATCAGGAAGTTATTATCTTCGGAACGAATAGTACAATTCAAACGCCAATCCTTAAAATGCTGGTGCAACAATCCTCCGCGCACGAAAGCCATGTGCTTTTGACTGGCATCATAAATCGTGTCGCCGGTTGCATAGATTCTATTGCCAGAAAGATCAATTTTCTGGTTGCGCATATAATACGTCGTTTTCAGGTAGTCCAATTGGAACTGCCCGGTTTTAATGACTGCGCCACCAATCATATTAATGCCATTAAATGGCCCACTTAACGTCACATCAGCCCCAAACTCGCCAGTCGTCTTGGAAATACCGGGCACAAAAGTCTGTAAAATGGCCAGCGGAAAATCCCGCGCCGTCACCGAAGTGACAAACTCTCCGGGTGGCACCGTCAGATCCAGTTCCTCTATTCGTTGGGGCTTGTCTCCACCCGCCAACCAGCCGCCCACTACCCGCAGCACCTGTTTTCGATCCTGATTTAGGAAGAGCGTCCAGGCCAGCGGCGAAGTGCGATCTACCATACTCAGGTTGCCCGTTATAGAACCATAAGGCACATTATTAATAAAAACCGTATCCGTAGTAATATACGTATTAATGCCTTTTAATTGAAAAATTTCGTCTACTGTGACATCAAAGTCATAGATTTTGCCCCTGAAATTCACGTTCTGGCTGGCAGTAAATCGGTTTAAGAAATTCAGATCGAAGTTAGTCAGCGAGAGCGAAAGCCCGCGTCCCCTGTTCATACTATCCAGCCGAATCCGTTGATTGCCATTAAAAAACTCGAACTCTTGGGTCGCGAAGAAGCCCTTGCCAAAGCGTATATAGTTATCTTCGCTCATCACCCATTGTTCATTAAACAAGGCGATGTCGGAGGAATTGAATTTTATTTGCCAAAGACTATCCACTGCGCTCAACACCCCATCCAGATTCACGCCGCGCACAATTGTAAGCGAGTCGCGGGCGGTGAGCTTGAAAGTCAGTTCATTGCGCTTAAGTTGCCCCTGTAATCGAATGGGAGCCAACTCGGTATGCGAAATACTGGAATGAGGAATGCGGAGGTAATATTGGGCAATTTCGTCCTGGGCCGACCATCGAAACATGATATTTCGGGCCTCCAGCGTGTTGTATTTTATTTTCGGAATACTGAGCGACAGATTGGAAGAACCTTGGGCAGCATCCACCCGGCCATCTAAAATGATGTTAGTCAGGGTATCCAGGCCCGGCGCAAATAGCTGGGTCAGATCGCGACTATTTTTAATATTAATATGTACTACAAAATTGTCGAGCAACGTCAGAGAATCAGCCAGCGGAAAACCTAATCGAGCGGCAAATTCCGGGTGATGCCGACTGAATAATTGCATCATCTCGCGAGGCGCGCGCTTCAGGTTGAAATTACCTTCCATATACGCCTCGGCTATGTCGGATAACACCTCAAAATAGCGACTGCCATCGGGACGGAGGAAAGAAGAAAACCGCAGCGAATCTATATGGTGCTGCATATCACCACTTTGCAACACAAAATTGCGCAGGATGGCCGTCCCCGTCAAATCAGACCAATTATCGGCAGAAATGCGCAGTTGTTCGACCTTCCCAGAGATGACCAGGTCTTTTTTGCTCAGGTTGATTTTACCCAGATCCAAACGCCGAATGTCGGTTTTGAAAATAAAAACCGGCGTGGTATCCCGCAGATTAATGCTCCCGTCGAAGACAAAATCAACATTCGGGTCTTCGATGCCTACTTTCCCATCGAATACCTTTTTTTCGAAAGCGCCGTCCAGCTTGACGTTTTTATAATTGTAGCCTTTGAAATACAGGGTATCTATTTGGCCCTGCAATTTTGCGCGGAGCGTTGGCAGTGTCAAGCCGGAAGAGCCGTCAGCAATATTTACCCTGAATGTAGTTTTGCCAAAATTGGGATTGCCCGTCCAAGTCCCCAGATCGAAGTTGTTGAGGTTTAGACTGCCGGAATAAGTCGCTTTTTCGCGTCCGCCAGTCAAGTCCAGCTCCATGTCTACCTTTCCAGAACCAATGTCGGAAGTAAGCAGGCCAGTGAGCAAATGGTTGTAAGAAAACAAAATCTGGTAAGTGCCAGCAAAACCAATATTACCCAGACGGTCAAAATATTGCGGCGCGTTGAAGCCGGGAATAATATTCCGAATGGTCTGAATATCCGACTGCAAATGTTGAAAATCGAACGTCATCCGGCGCACATCCGGCCCTTTGGTCAGATCATCGCCATCAAAATTACCATGCATAAAAGCATGGTTTCCAACATGAATATCCAGGTTGCGCCCGTTCAGGTTGTTGACCGTACCGCTCACCGTGCCGGATATTTCCGCGACCGTTTCCTGATTCGATTTAAAAAAATTATTCCTGGCCACGGCTCCGCTGAAATAGGCAATGTCCCCAACCGCAAGTGCGAGCCTTTGGACAGCCGAATATCCATGTTCACCTTGGTATTGAAGTCGCGAAAATCGTTGCGCTCGTGATAATTGAAAGCAATCGTATCACCAATCGCCGATTGGGGGGTCTGAATGCTGGCTCCATACAAAGCCGTCAGCGTTTTGCCCACCACTACGCGGTTGGCTTCGGCGTGGGTCAGTCGGAAGCCGCTTTGTTCGTGTGCGGCGAGGTTGAGTAGTTGACCCTCAAAAGTGGAATCGGGATTGGAAACGATATTTTCTGCCTGAAAATCAATGTTTTGTACTAACAAGTGATCAAAGTCCATGACCCCTTCCGTCGTGGTACGGGTCAATGATTTCTGGAAACGATCCATCGAAAAACTGCCTTCATGGAGAGAAAAACTGGCCAGTGAAAAGCGCAATAATGGCCGGACTTCATTTTTCCCCAAAGTGCCCGCCGCCAGGGAATCCACCGGAGTTTGGGCAGGTTGCATCACGGAGGTGCGCGGCGACAACGGCTTTTCCGGGTATTGAATAAGGTTGAATACCAGACCATCCAGCTCCACCGACCGGACATCTATGACGTTGGCTACCAGATCAAGTTGGTTCAACTGAATATTTCCGTCCAGGATGGCGGCGCGCAATTTCTGCCCGATGACCTGATCATCTTGCACAAATTCTACGTCGTGCAGATGAACGTTGCGGGCTTTCAGAGTGATTTTAAAGGGCTTGCTGGGCGAGTTGTCTTTTTTGGGGCTGGAGAAATAATCAATTACAAACTGCAGGTTGTTTTCGTAGTCCCCTTCTGCCCGATGTATATTGAAGCGCGCTTTTTCCAGGCTTATTTCATCAAATTCAAGTCGGTTGTCCAGCAGGGAAAAGACATTGGCACTCAATCCGGCGGTCAATTTTTCGGCATACAGCAAGGTATCGCCTTTCAAATCCTGGATGTAGATACCATCCAGCACCAGTTTGTCAAAAAATTCAAAATCCAGGTGCTTTATCCGTACCGTGGTTTTCAATTCCCCGGATAAATAGGTCGTCACTTTTGCCACCAGCCAATTTTGCACAACGGGCATTTGCAACATAAAATATAGCCCGATCAGCAGTACCACCAGCGCAAAAACCAGGTTTTCCACGCGTCGCCACCCATTGCGAAGCAATATCAAGAGCCGCGACACAGCTGTGCGCGGAGCGGGGGAAACTGGTGGAATGGGTTCAGCCATTATGGACGGTGACGGTTAATAAGAGTTGATAAAGGTATGTTAAAATGTGAAAATCAATAACTTGCCTGATTATTGACCCTTGTTTTTGTACCTTCCCCAATCTAAAAACAGAAAAGTGTGGAACTGGTTGCTCCACACTTTTCTGGTGTATAACGGTAAAAAGTCCGTAGTGTTTTCCATCTATTCGTAGAGACTTTGCATGCAACGTCTCTACTATGATAATCGGAAACTGGATGCCCCCAGCAATCCCTGATCGGAATAAATAGCCACAACATAGGCACCGGATTTAAGACGATCGTCAAATTTGTAACTGAACGATAACCGCTGTACTTCGGTCAATACTACGCTCTTTACTTGCTGGGCAGTAATGTCAATGGGGCCAGTCGGCGCATACACAGTGGCTTTGACCGGGCTTTCGCTGATAATAGTTTGGCCTTTTTCGTCAGTGATGACCAGATACACCTTTTGGGTGCCTTGATAATTGGCAGGTACGTTGGCGAGGTCAAAACTCACCTCTATGGCGCGCACTCGTTTAGCCTTGCTGGTCAGTTTATCGTTGCGACGCGTTGGAGTGACACGGAAGGAAGAGGCCTTGAAAATGGCAGACTGCGTTTTACGGATTTGTTCTTCCAATTGCTGTGCCAGGCCTTCTACTTTGCCGTTGAGAGCGGTATTCGTCCCTTTCAGCTCCTGGTTTTCGCCAGTCAATCGTTTGTTTTCATCTTTCAGGCCGTCATTCTCCCCTTTCAATGTCGTAATGATCGTCTCGTATTCGATTTTCGTCTTTTCCAGGGTACTCACCTGATCACGCAGTTCCTGCAGGTCTTTGGCCGAGGTGATCTTGATGTCGCGGATGATGCTTTCTTTCTGTTGCACTAGTGCAGCGGTCGTGGTTATCTTCCCGCTTAGCGTTTCATTTTCCGTGCGCAGGCTGGCGTAGGAATCAGCCAGGCTATCCAAAGAATGCTCCATATTGGATTTCGCCGCTACTAATTGGACTTTTTCGGCTTCCAGTTTCTCGCTTTCCTGTAGATAGCTCCGCGATTTTTGCCAAAAAAAATAGCCCATAACGGCAGACAGTACCAGCAAAGAAGCGATCACAATGCCATAGACGCGTGAGTTTTGGTTATCGTTCATACTTGAATTTTGATGTAAAAAAATTGATAAAAGGTGGATTAGAAAACCGCAATAGCGCAAGTCAGCGGAATACTTTGCCTCTTGCTCAAATTTTGCGCCGCTTTTTGCGCCGGCAAGGTAAAAAACTGTCTTTGGCAATTAGGTAGAAAGTAAATGGAATGTAAAAAATACACTTATAAATAAGATAGGAACACCCCACCTTTACCCCGCTAAACGCTTTTTCATGCTCTTTTTCTTCGGCTACATCGGTGCCGCAATCATGGGTCTGTCCTTGGGGCTGATCGGTGGCGGCGGTTCCATCCTGACGGTACCTATCCTCGTTTTTCTGTTTGGGCTGCCAGCAGAGGCCGCTACCGCCTATTCTTTGTTCATTGTTGGGCTGACCAGTCTGGCCGGTTCGTTCAGTCATATTCGATTGGGAAATATTCATTGGCGCACGGCGGTGGTGTTTGGCATACCGGCTATTATGTCGGTTTTTGCTACGCGTTGGCTGATTATGCCTGCCATACCGCACGTATTATTTTCGATTGGTAATTTTGTGGTGACCAAGGACATTTTCTTATTATTAGTCTTCGCTATATTAATGGTGTTGGCAGCGGGAAGCATGATTCGCCGCCGAACTGTACGCACCGAGGTAGGGCCAACTAAGTTCAATTATCCGCTTATTCTGGGCGAGGGTTTATTGGTCGGATTTGTGACGGGACTGGTCGGCGCAGGCGGCGGATTTCTGATTATTCCGGCATTAGTCATACTGGCTAATCTGCCCATGAGGCAAGCCGTTGGCACTTCGCTCATTATCATTGCTGCCAAATCGCTGATCGGTTTCCTCGGCGATGTGCGGTCGGACTTGGTAATAGACTGGCATTTTTTACTGGTATTCTCCGCTATCGCTATTGTGGGAATTGTCGCGGGCAGTTTGCTGTCGAAAAATATCGACGAAGAAAAATTGAAACCTGCTTTTGGCTGGTTTGTGCTGGTCATGGGGCTTTATATTATTGGAAAAGAACTCACGGGCTAATGGTACCGACGGGTTCAGCCGCCGAGATTATTACGGCACCTGAACCCGCCAGTACCATTACTGTTGTTTACTTTTGTTACTGAAAATACTACCTATGATGAAGGTCGAACAAATTTATACTGGTTGTCTGGCGCAAGGCGCGTACTACATCGAAAGTGCGGGAGAAGCCGCCGTTATCGATCCCCTGCGCGAGGTGGGTACTTACCTGCAAAAAGCCGAGAAAAACGGAGCCAAAATCAAATACGTCTTTGAAACCCACTTCCACGCTGACTTTGTGAGCGGACACTTGGATTTGGCGGCCAAAAGCGGCGCGACCATCGTGTATGGACCAAATGCGAAGACCAATTTCAAGGCACATATTGCCACCGACGGCGAGGAATTTAAAATCGGAAAATTGACTGTTCGAGCCTTGCATACACCGGGCCATACCATGGAAAGCACCTGCTATTTGCTACTGGATGAACAAGGAGAAGAGTACGCACTATTTACTGGCGACACCTTATTTATTGGCGATGTGGGCCGTCCCGATTTAGCCCAAAAGTCGGCCAGCATGACCCAGGACGATCTCGCCGGAATGCTCTACGAAAGCCTGAAAAACAAAGTCAAACCCCTGCCCGATCACGTCATCATTTACCCGGCACATGGAGCAGGTTCGGCCTGCGGCAAAAACATGTCAAAGGAAACCTTTGATTCATTGGGCCACCAGAAACTGGTAAATTATGCTTTGCGAGCCGAAAATAAAGAACAATTTATCAAAGAAGTAACGGAAGGCTTGACTGCTCCGCCCGCCTATTTCCCGCAAAATGTTGCTCTCAATCAAGGCGGTGCGCCTGGCCTTGACCAAGTATTACTGCGTGGATTGATGCCGTTGACGCCGGACGAATTTGAAACTTTGGCTAATCACCATGAGGCACTTATTCTTGATGTGCGCCCCGACGGGGAATTTGCCAAAAGCCATATTCCCAAATCTATTAATATTAGTTTGAGTGGCCAATTTGCGCCCTGGGTAGGTGCGCTCGTCGCTGATTTGCAGCAACCGATTTTGCTGGTAACCGCCCCCGGTAAAGAAGCGGAAACGGTAACACGTTTGGCACGGGTCGGTTATGACCATTCGCTCGGTTATCTGCAAGGCAGCATAGATGCCTGGAAGGCCGCTGGTAAAGAGACGGATACGGTTCATCGTATTTCGGCTGCGGAATTTGCTAAACAAATTTCTACTTCTGATGCCCCTGTATTGGATCTGCGTCGGGAAGGGGAGTTTATGAGTGGTCATCTCGAAGTTGCCGAAAATCGTCCGCTGGATACGATCAATGACTGGATGCCCACTTTGTCGGATGAAAAGCCTTTTTTCCTGCACTGCGCGGGTGGTTTCCGCTCCATGATTGCCGCTTCTATTCTGAAAAGCCGAGGTATTCATCATTTTTCAGAAGTGGAAGGCGGTTATAATGCGATTAAACAAACCGAGGTTCCGACGACCGAAGCAGTGCATGTTTAACTATGAACCATGAACTATAAACGAGGATAACTAATAGTTTATAATTCATACATCATAGTTCCTACTTAAAAACATGAATACATTAGGAAGTTTTTCCATAATAGTGATTAGTTTGGCATTGGCAACTGCGCTGCTGGTGGTAGCCGGGCATTTGCACTGGTGGTACGGGCATTTCAAAGGAGAAAATTTTCAGCCTTCCAATCCCAAACGTTGGAAAAACCTACAACGTACGCGCTGGCTGCTGTTGGCTGCTGCGGGGTTGCTGATCGTCTTGGCCACAGGTGGAAAAGTCTGGCAGAAAACCCAGCGACGGCAGGATTGGCAGACCATGCAGGCCAAACTGGTAAGTAATTATGATAAAAACGCCATTTGGCAAGCCCCCGATTGGACGCTACTTTCACTCGATCCACAGCAGGATTTGGTCCGTTATGGCCGCGATTTGGTGGCCCATACGACCGATTATTTTGGTGAAAAAGGCCTGTTACACACTAAAAGTATTAATAGCCTGAATTGCCAAAACTGTCACCTGGAAGCCGGTAGCAAGCCTTTTGGTAACAATTATTCCGGCGTAGCCGCCAATTATCCGAAAATGCGCGCACGTTCCGGCCAAATGGAGAATGCCGCTTTCCGGGTAAATGACTGCTTTCAACGTAGCCTGAACGGAACGCCATTAGACACTAACAGCCGCGAAATGCACGCGATCGTGGCCTATATCAACTGGCTGGGCAGTAATGTGCCGCAAAAAGTCACACCCAAAGGAGTAGGTTTGAAAGATGTGCCTTTTTTGTCGCGTGCTGCCAATCCCAGCCAGGGTGCTACGGTGTATGCCAGCCAATGCGCCCGCTGTCATGGTACTGATGGACAGGGTGTGGAGATACCAGATAGCCCTCGTTTTTATCCCCCGCTTTGGGGATCAAATAGTTATGCAGAATCGGCGGGCTTATTTCGGCTATCGCGTTTGGCTGCCTATGTGCAGGCGAATATGCCTTTCGGCGTGAGTTATTTGAGTCCGCAATTAAGCGACGAAGAGGCGTGGGATGTAGCCGCTTTCATCAATTCGCAACCTCGCCCAACCCACCGATTTCTGGCGGAAGACTGGCCGGATATTGCCAAAAAAACCTTCGATCATCCGTTTGGTCCCTACGCCGATACTTTCTCGGAAATCCAGCATAAGTATGGGCCGTTCCAGCCTATAATTGATTTTTATAAGGCGAAATCTAAGTAAATGGAAAGGTTGTTTATTGTTTTTGGTTGAAATTTTTAGTAAAGAAAATTTCGGCTGAGTAATGAAATACGTTAAAAATTATTATTGCAAGGTTACAATTATCAATTTCGTTGATTCTACCATTTAACCTCCGTTTCTCAACCTGTGTTATGAAATACCTCCTTTTTCTATTCGCTTTGTTATTAACGACTTCCTCCTTGCAAGCCCAGGAAGAGGCTCCAGTCGTAGATAAAAAGAAGCACAAAATCGTCATCCAATTGACCAGTGCCGACACTTCGGTGCACAAAGCTGTGGTAAGGCAAATTGGCAATATTCTGGAAGCAGCCCCTAATTCTCAAATAGAGGTAGTCTGCCATAGTTCGGGCATCAGTTTTCTGCAAACGGCGCAGACCAAACAGGCTGCCAAAATCACGGAATTGAAAAACAAAGGTGTGGATTTTAGGGCTTGCCAGAACACCATGCGCGAACGCAAAATCAAGCGCGAGGAGTTACTGCCAGAAAGTGGCATGGTCCCTTCCGGGGTGATGGAAGTGGTGAAGAAACAGGAAAAGGGTTGGGCTTATTTGCGAGCGGGAATTTAAAGTCAAAACGCAAATTTGCGAGGTAAGCCCCCTCCTACTCCCCCTTTATGGGGGAGTAGGAGGGGGCAAGCAAGAATTTGTGCTATTACAGATTGCTTTTCCCTACCATTTCAGCAAATCCCCCATTGCCGCCACCACTTGCTCCACCGAAGGAATCATGGCGCGTTCCAGCACTTCATTGAGCGGCACAGCGGGCATATTGACTGCGCCGATAGTACGTACCGGAGCATCCAGCCATTGGAAACAATGTTCTCCAATGCGGGCAGCCACGCTTTGCGCAAAGGTGTTATTGACCGGCTCTTCGGTGATGACTAGCACGCGTCCGTGCCGCTTAGCAACTTCAAATATGGCCGCTTCATCCAGTGGATAAAGGGTGCGCAAATCCAGCACCTCTACCCTACCCGGGTATTCTTGCGCGGCATTTATGGCCCAATGGACGCCCATGCCGTAGGTGATGATGGCCAAAGTAGTATCCTGTTCCAAGGCCTCTTTTTCTACTGCCAATGCTATCCGGGCTTTTCCGAAAGGAACGCGGTAATCGGCATCCGGCTCGATAGTGCGGGCAGCATCGGTGCCGCGTACTTTGCTCCAATACAAGCCTTTATGTTCTAAAATGACCACTGGATTTGGGTCATAATAGGCCGATTTCATCAATCCTTTCAGGTCGGCTCCGTTGCTGGGATAGGCGATTTTGATACCCCGAATATTGGTTAGCACGCTTTCTATACTGGTGCTATGATAAGGCCCGCCGCTCCCGTACGCCCCGATGGGCACACGAATAATGCAACTGATCGGCCATTTGCCATTGGTCAAATAACAACTGCGCGACACCTCGGTGAAAAGTTGATTCAGGCCCGGCCAGATATAATCGGCAAACTGCACTTCCACGATGGGTTTCAATCCAACGGCACTCATGCCCGCCGTGCTGCCAACTATAAATGCCTCCTGAATCGGCGTATTGAACACCCGGTGATCGCCGAATTTCTCCCCCAAAGTCGCTGCTTCCCGGAATACACCACCCAGGCGTTTGCCTACATCCTGACCATATAATAGACATTCTGGATGTTCCCGCATCAGTTCTTCCACGGCGAACAATGCGCTATCCACCATCACTTTTGGTTCGCGGTTGGCGGGGCTGCGTTCGCCAGTTTCGGTTAATATTGGCGTGGGGGCAAAATCATGGGTTAGCAAATCTTCCGGGCGTGGGTCTTCGGCATTTTTGGCTTTTTCAAAATCTGCTTTTACCCTAACAATCGCCTCATTTTCAATTTGTTGTATGGCATTGGCAGGAAATCCATTTTCCAGCATCCTTCTTTTCAACACTGGAAAAGGGTCACGCTTAGCATGTTCTTCTAGGTCGTCCCGATACCATTCTTTACGCACGCCCGAGGTGTGGTGATTGAGCAGTGGTACGCGCACGTGTAGCAGAAACGGACGGCGTTCGAGGCGGATTTTTTGCAAAATATCTTCTACTGTTTGCCAGCAAGTCACGAAATCGCTGCCATCTATACTGATCGCTTCCAAACCGGGAAAACCTTTGGCATATTCGGCGGCATTGGCTACGCGGGTTTCGGCGGCATTGGCAGAAATATCCCAGCCATTGTCTTGCACGAGGTACAGAATAGGCAATTTTTTCAGCACTGCCATTTGAAAGGCTTCCGATATTTCTCCTTCTGTCACCGAAGCATCTCCTAACGAACAGACTACCAATGGTTTAGATGCAGAAGATGCAAAAACGGCATCTCCCATTTTCTCTTTATACCAAAACCCCAAAGCGGCTCCCGTGGCCGGAATCGCCTGCATGCCTGTAGCCGAACTTTGATGCGGTATTTTTGGTTTGTCAGCATCGCGCAGACTGGGGTGACAATAGTAGGCGCGTCCCCCCGAAAACGGGTCGTCGCGCTTGGCCATCAATTGCAGCATCAACTGATAAGGCTGCAAACCCATACCTAGCAACATGCTATCGTCGCGATAATATGGATACACATAATCCTGCGGCAACAACTGCAAGCCAACCGCCAACTGAATGGCCTCATGCCCGCGCGAAGTAGCGTGGACGTACTTGCTGACAAATTTGAAATTAGCCTCGTAAATGTCAGTCATAGCCTTGGCGGTGGCCATGAGACGGAAGGCTTTTTCTAATATTTCAGTACTAATTGAGTCGAGTTCCGGGATTATTTCCGCTTGTATTGCCGTAGTGGACATGATATTTGATTTGAGCGGCGCAAAGATATAGTACTGGCGGGTTTAGCCGCTTGGGTTTTGCAGGGTTATGGCGGCTAAACCCGTCGGTAGATAACGACTTGTTAAACCCAACAATTAGTTTTATATTATTTGCTTTTTACGTGTTTTTAGTATAATTTTGTATCAAATCAAAAATGACCTGTAGCCATGAAAAAGTTCAAATTTAGTCGCTCAGAGGTGATGAAGCTGGCTTGGGCAATCCGTCGGAAAAACCCGGCCACCAGTTTGGCGCATTGCCAGATTGCGGCCTGGAAAGTACTGTTATTGCAACAAGCCTTGCGCAAAGGCTCGGTGCGTTTCTCTTTCCAAAAACGGAACGGCGAAATACGTCGTGCTATCGGGACTTTGAAACCGGATATGTTTATTCATCCGCCCAAAAGCACGGAAATAAGTACACAATTGACGCTGGTTCGATATTATGATATGGAGAAAAACGCGATTCGTTCTTTCCGCGCCGATCAGATACTGCAAGTAGCCGCATAATATCTTGCCCCACTTTGGGTGGGGCAAGGTTTTTTTATTTAAAGGGACACAGTGCAATTTCGGTCATGCGCTCCGACTACTTTCCGCAATTGGATCGCCCGAAGAAACAACGCAACTGATTTTAAACGTGACCAATAACCATAAATAAATTCCTCTTTTTAGTCGTCAGCCGCATAAAACCCTGCCCCACTGCACACGCGTGGGGCAGTTTGTTTTAAAAAATTGCTTGGTTCATCGCGTGCGACTGGTGTACATTTGCCTGCAAACGCTTATTCAAATTCTACCAATATGAAGTCCGCCTTATCTCATTTTACTCTATTAGTTGCGCTGCTGATATTTACCATCGGTTGTAAAAAAGACCCGGTAGGGACTCCAGTAGTCGTGCCGCCCGTTTTAACTGGTCCGGTGCAATACGAAACGCCTTTCGCGGACATACCCAATACGGCGGATGTCGTGATGTATGAAATCAATGAAAGGGCGTTCAGTGCCACGGGGACCTTGGCGGGTGTTTTACCGCGCCTGGATTCTATTAAAGCCTTGGGGGTGAATGTAATATGGTTGATGCCAATTAATCCGATTGGCGTGCTTAATACCGTCAATTCTCCCTACTGCGTCAAAAATTATCTGGAAGTCAATTCGGAATACGGCAGCCTGGAAGACTTACGCAAACTCGTACGGGAAGCGCATGAGCGCAAAATGGCCGTAATACTCGATTGGGCGGCCAATCATACGGCCTGGGACAATCCCTGGATTCAAAACAAAACCTGGTATACCCAGGATGCATCCGGCAATATTATCCGGCCTGCCGGCACGAACTGGGCAGATGTAGCCGATCTCAATTATGACAATGCGGAAATGCGTCAGGCGATGATCAAAGCCATGAAATATTGGGTTTTAGTGGCCAATGTAGATGGCTATCGCTGCGATGCAGCCGACTACGTGCCTTTCGATTTCTGGAAGCAAGCACTCGATTCACTCAAGCAAGTACCCAACCGGAAACTCATTTTTATGGCCGAGGGGGCACGTGTTGACCATTTTAATGCTGGGTTTCAAATAAATTTCGGCTGGAATTTCTTCGATAAAAACGTGGCTGTCTTTAAAACCAATCAGCCTGCCAGTGGCTATTTTCAGGCTCATCTGGGCGAATACAGCATCATTTTGACTGGTGCGCAGAAGTTGCGCTTTACTTCCAATCACGATAAAGATGCCTGGGAAGATACGCCATTGGGCTTTTTTGGTGGGAAAGATGCTTCCATGTCGGCATTTGTCATTTCCTCCTACCTCGGTGGTGTACCGCTGATTTATAATGGTCAGGAAGTGGGCTGCCCGGTCAAATTGCCGTTTTTCAGTCGTTCGCCGATTGATTGGACGACCAATCCCGATATGTTTGCCGAGTACAAGCAGATAATGAGTATTCGCGCAGTGCATCCCGCCGTGCACGGTGGCACCCTGGAATACTATGCAGACAATGATGTGGCCGCTTTCAAACGCAAAAAAGATAATGACGAAGTAGTGGTGATGGCTAATACGCGCAATGCCGCGAAGACATTCACTATTCCGGCTGCTTTGCAAAATACAACCTGGAAAGATGCCGTGAGTGGTGCGAGCATGACTTTGGATGGATCGGTAAATTTGGGTGCTTATGAATATCGGATTTTAGTGAAGTAGCCCTTAGATAGAATTGGAACGTGGATGACACAGATGACGCGGATTTACACGGATTTTTAATAAATTAACAAGAAAATCCGTGTAAATCCGCCTTGTCCGCGTTCCAATTAAACTCCCTACGGCATCTTCGTACTCTGCCAATTAACCAACTGCCAATTCCCATGCGTACGCCGATACACCGCCGTGTAGGCCAGTCGCACCTCGAAAGGATTAGCATTTATTATTCCTTTCACCTGCACCACGCCGTTGGTTAAAGCCATTTTTTTGCCGTAGCGGCGCACCCTGGCCGTTTCGCGCACCATACTATTGTAAGCCAACCGTCCAGTACTAATGGCCGAAATATGCGTTAACCTATTCTCCTGCAACGCATTGGAGTGAATGTAAATAAGATCGTCGGCCAACATCGGGCGCAGAGCAACGGTATCGCGGCGCACCATTGCCTCGAAGCGGTGTTGCTCCGCTGCTAATATTTGTCGTTCCGTTTTTGATTGAGCCAGACCCACAAAAGGCAGCAGCAGGAAGCAACATCGGCAAAGAAAACGCATAGAAAAGAGTTACTTTTTGGTGAAAGCCAGGCCAATTTCAAGGGTATACGTGGTGCCGGGTTCCAGCACAAATCCCGATTGCTCAAAGGAAGCCAGGCCAGTGACTTGCACCCGCACCGCGTAAGTATCCGGGGCGATGGTCAATGCGCAAGTACCATACGGGCCGGTGACTTTGCCGTACATACGGACGGGTTTTTCGCGACGCAGGAGAACCGTCGCACCCATTACTGGCTCCCGATCGTCGGCTTCGCGCACCATTACATTGAGTATTACTTGTTTATTCGGGGCGGCACCGGTAGCTGCAAAATGTAGCACGTGACTGGCCCCGTTATCGGTGGGTTCGTCGGTGAATGCGCCGGTTTTGGGAGTGGTCTGCGCAGTAGCAGAGAAACAAGAAAGCAGTAGCAGGAGGCTACCAGTCAGAAAAAGGAATCGGTGAGACAACATGGCGGGTAGTGATTAAAAAGTCAATTTTTGGTATGGAAATAAACGGTAGAGAGAAATGTTGAAAAGTTAAAAAAGATGGAGGAAATTACAAGGAAAGCAAATGCAGCATTATAATATTGACAGTCAATTTGTTATCAAAAACGGCTCACGACGGCAAATGGCTTTTTCACGTGTTTCGTCTCGCCGTTGGGCGAAAACAACTCCATGTATAAAATGTAAATACCGGGCCGAGCGCGCTTGCCATCATCTGTATCGCCATCCCAGCGCAGGGCGCCCTGACTGCCGATCAATTGCTGACGTACCAAGCGTTTAATTGGCACCCCATCCGAATCAAAAATGGTCATTGTAGATACGAATCCAGCGTCCGGCAAAGCATACCGAATGTCCAGAAAGTCTTCAAAGCCATCATTGTCCGGGGAAATACGGTCTACTGCCAGCGTCACCAGATCACCGCTGGGATCAACGGTGGCTAGGCGTTGCGAGTTTGGTTGAGTGGGAGTACCCGCTGCACCGCCCGTTGCGGGTCGGGCCGCCGAAGTCCAGTTGGATGGTAGGTTAGTTGGTTGTTCCGGGCTGATGCGTTCCAGCGCGACCCCTTCTTTTTCGCTGGTAGTGAGCAAGGCATTGTGCCAACTTTCACTGTAATGCAGCGCGTCCACCGTTACCAGAGGAATATTAATTTTTCTCCAAAACAGGATCAGGTTATCTTCCTTATCATCCAGCGATGGCAGATTATTTTGGTATAAAACCTCTGCTCGTACATTCGCAAAACGGCTGGTAATGTCAGAAGGACTGGGCGTAAAAACAGCATAATCACCTGGCAGAAAAAGCCGATTCGTGGTAATACTGACCAAGTTTAAGCCACTAGCCTGATCGGACAAAAAGAAGTCTGACCAGTTAAAAATCTTCTGGCTGCGGTTGTAAAATTCCACATACCGACTGCCTCCGCTAGCCGGATTAAACAGAATCTCATTGACGACAATATCTTGAAATTCAGGCTGTTCCGGCAATCCGAGCGTAGTGCTGCTATTGGCTTCCACCATATTGCCATTACAATCTTCCACCACCGAGTTTACTTGCAAGGTGTACACCACGCCGGTTTGCAACGGCTCATCCAGCGTGAGCGTCACCGTGGCCCGGTCGCCCGGCGTGATGGTCGCAGCGGAAATACTACGAGTGGGCATTATTTGATAGCCACTGGGATTTTCTGCCGTCATTTCATCCAGGCCCTCCGAAAAAGTCAGGCGGATAGAGGTAGGGCTTTCGGGAAATGCCGCTAACAGGCGTGGAGCAGTTTGATCGGTCGTCGTTTGCAGACTGGCATTGGGCTGGCCGGGTGTACCGCCGGGCAGCGACGGAGCGGATTGCCAGTTCTCTTTACCGAGGCAGGGAATGTTTGGATTGATGCGTTCGAGCGTCCAGCCGCCGTCCTTTTTGGCGGCTTCTGTGTGCCAATCAATAGAATATGCTACCCGATCAATGACCATTCCAGTAGCCGTGCTGAGCGTCAAGATGTCTCCATCATTGTTTAAAGAAGGAAAGCCAGTAATGCCTAATACATTGGGAGTCAATGTCTTCAAAACGGGCGCATTGGCTTGCGTGGCCAGCACCACATACGCTTGTGGTGCCAGTAAATACGCGGGCAAGGGTTGTGGGGTACCACCGTCGTCGAAGCGCAACCCGCTCAGATCCAAGGTTTTGGTAGAGCGATTGAAAATTTCCACCCATTCCACTTCGGGCAATCCCGCCGAGGGGGTTGGGTCGGCCATTATTTCATTGATAAGCAGATCAAATTCCGCAGCTATGGCAATTTGCACGAACTGAAAACCGACCGTTTGCGCAGTCATTACATTGCCAGTAGTATCTTGTACGCCAGTAACCTGCAGCGTATAGCTACCCGTAGCCAAGGCCACGCTTGGGCTTAAAAAAACCGTCTGTTGATCTGCTGATAAGATCGCCGACGTGGGCTGCCCTACCCCATTGCTGATGCTGTAATTAGCTGTATTATTGGCCGAGACAGGGTTGAGCGGTTCACTGAAAACGACTTTTATCGAAGCCGCGCTCTCTGCCTGCACCAAAGTGACTGTCGGCGGCTGCACGTCGGGTACATCAGGTAAAATGGAAATATCGTCAAAGAAAAATTTGTCGGTGCGCGTGGCAGAATATAAGGCGTAAAAGCCAAAAAAGCGATTCGGTCCACCGCCATACGTGGCATCCAGCACAATATTTTGCAGTTGCAAAGCAGATGGTCCGGCAGCGGCTTCGATGGTCCAAACGCCGGTTTTAGCACGCAGTACACGCAATTGAATATCCGTAGGATCAGTGCCGACCAACCCAGCTTGGCCCGTGGCGAGCAAAGTTTTGGTACCGCCATCCTGCCGAAAAAAGCGCAGTGCGTCCAGACTGCCATTCTCCCCGATTTCCAAAAAATAACCATTCGCGTTGGCCAAATCTGCTTGATCGGCCAGCAAATAAATGCGCAGCAAATTGGAGGTAGATGGCGCGAAACCAAGCCGAAAATGCAAATTCCAAATCGCGCTATCGGGAATGTTACCCGCTACCGTGAGTGTAGAACTGCCCGCAGCCGGAGCCATCAGTTGCAGTTCGCCCGCTGAGTTGACGATAAAATTGGCAACATCGCCTTGCCAGGCCGGGTTTTGAGTAAAGTCGCCATCGGAGAAGTTATCGGTAATCTGACCGGAGGCCAAATAACCAAACAACACGAACGGAAGCAGGAGCAAATAGGCAAATTTCATGCAGACGGGACAGTTTGGTTGGCGGAAGGTACGGAGTCTGCTGATTTTGCCGAATTTTGTGGCCAAAAGTTCCAGTTTTTCCTGACAAATAGAGCGATGAACGTGGAGAAAATTGATAAAACTGCGACTTCTATCCATTCCAAACTATTTCTAATGCCTGGTTATCGAATTTCCCCCTTTAATACCTCCCTCGTTGGAGCGACCCTGGTGATTGTTTTCTTCATTTCTTCCTGCCAAAATCCAACCCAGGAAAATACCCTGCGGGTCGTGCTGCCCCAGACCGCGCTCCGCGATGCGCCTGGCGAAAAAGGTCGGGAAATCCGCACTTTGCAAGCGCAAGATAAACTGACTGATCTGGGGACAGTGAGTCATTTTGAGACGCAACTTCGCTTGGGCGACCAAAGTCTGATCGCGCCCTGGCTACAGGTAAATACAGCTAGTGGAGAAACAGGATGGGTGTTTTCGGGTGCCGTGCAGCCCATCGAGCCACAAGCGGGTTGGCTGCTACAAAAACGAATGTTATGCTATTTCGGACCCGATATGACCGCCCGGCGTGATCGCTGGCTGGCTGGCCAGGATACGATTTTTACGGAAATGGGATTCGCAGTTTTTTTCCGGGAAGCGTTGGCCCTACGGGATACGTTCACTTATCACCTCGCGCATCGTGCCGAACCGAATGCTGCCGAAGTGCAACCCGATTTTTTTTGGTTGCGCGAAGCGTTGCCGGGCTTCGTATATCAGCAAGTAGCCCAGGGAACCCAGCCTTACCTGTTTACCGATTATCGTTTTTTTCAGGCATTGGCCGACCACACCAGAGGCGTGCAAGATGATGAACTAATGACGATTTACCTGGCCGCCTATCCCCATGATAGTATAGAATCCATAGCACCAGTTTGGAAAATGCAAATTGCAGATAATGAATTAGTTAGTCAACTTGGCACCAATCAGCACTGGCAAATGCTGGAAAAAATTGATGCTGCGCTTGCTCCTCCCAGTTCTTTATTTCGACCGGAATTAATGGCGGTCAAAGAAAGTCTGTTGGAAGATATAATGGGTAGTAATATTCGTTATTGGCAATCCGAAGAGAAAATTCTGGCTGAGTTAAATAAAATATTTGCCAGCAGTTTGAATATGCTAACCACTGCCGACCGGGCCGCTTTGGCAGCGCGCATCCGTATGTTTCAAAATCCCGCTGACCACGGTTTGCAGGTAAATTTGCGAGCAGGAGAATGATTAATGCTGGTAGATAAAAGAATGCCTTTAATTTCGCCGCTGTACGGTGGAGGCTGTTCCGCCAAAAATAAAAAAAACGAATAGATGGATAAAATGATCGCCCGCTTCCCCGAACAACTCGCAGAAGCCCTGGCCTTGGCCCAAAATGTCACCTTGAAAAAACATAATGCACCCCTGCGTTCCATTTTTATCTCCGGTTTAGGAGGCAGCGGCATTGGCGGCAATTTTGTGCAGGAATTCGTCCGCCCCGTTTGCAAACTCCCCGTAGTGGTCAGCAAAGGCTATCAGGCACCTGCTTGGGTCAATAAACATACCCTGGCCATTTGCTCTTCTTATAGCGGCAATACGGAGGAAACCCTCAGCACGCTGGAACAACTGCTCACCACTGGCGCGCAGATCGTTTGCATCGCTTCCAGCGGACGGCTGATCGAGATCGCCAAACAAAAGGGCCTCGATTATGTGCAGGTACCCGGCGGCTGGAGCAGTCCACGCGCGTGTCTGGGATTCTCGGTGGTGGCTCAACTGGCGGTACTTCGCGCTGCCAAACTCATTCCGCTCAAACTCTTAACCCAAGTCGGAGCAGCTCAAAAAATGCTGGCCAAAGATCAGGCCGCTATCCAAAAAAGTGCGCGCAAGATAGCCGCTGTGTTAGTGGGCAAAACACCAGTCATTTATGCTGCCGATCATAATGAAGCCGTCGCCGTTCGCTGGCGGCAGCAGGTCAATGAGAATGCTAAAATGTTGGCCTGGCACCACGTGTTGCCCGAAATGAACCACAATGAACTGGTCGGCTGGCGCGACAATCGCCCCGATGTGGCAGTAATCTGGCTGCGCAATAAAGACGATTTCCAACGCACCAGCATTCGCATGGATATTTCCAAAGAGATCATTGGACAGGTGGCTGGCTCCTCCACCGAAATATGGTCGAAAGGAAAATCACCGATTGAAAAAGCCCTTTATCTGGTACACTTAGGCGACTGGATGTCGTTCTATCTGGCCGAACTGCGCAAAGTAGACCCCGTGGAAATCAAAGTGATTGATCGTTTGAAAGGAGAATTGGCGAAAGTGTAGGGCAATAATACCGCCAAAATTCGTTAATTTTGAGTTTGAAAACTCCATAGAATATGACTGCGCAAATAGCCGAGCAACAAGAATTGCCTCTTCGCAAAAAGCGATCTATTCCTGCCTATTTGGTGCGGGAAACGATAGATGGTATTCCTTTTTACTACCGTGGTTACCGATCCGTTTTAAACAAGACCAAAACTTTCGATGAAATAATGGGTGATAGTGGCTTGCAACTTTTCCTGAAAAACTATCTCGGTGACGTACTCCGTGAACACCTGGACCTTAAAAAGTTTTATATTTTTGTCGGCGAAGGTGGTGCGCATCTCAACCATCGCACTAATCTCAGTCTGGATGTAACCGTTTATGATAAATCTGTACTGACACCTGCCAAAATCACGACTAAATACGTGGACGTTCCACCAAAATTAGTAGTTGAGGTAGATGTAAATGTAGAGTTGCCTGATAAAAGCCAAGATCTCTTTGAAGAATTTGTGCTACGCAAAGTCCGGCGGTTATTTGAGTTTGGTACAGAGCGCGTTATTTGGGTTTTCTCAAAAAGTAGAACTGTAATCATCGCATCACCCGGTGGTCACTGGGAAGTACAAGATTGGGATAAGGACTTAGAACTTTGGCCCGGCGTTTCTACTAATATTGTTCGCCATTTACAACAAGAAGGCATTCATATCTTTTAATTTTCAATTTCTAATAATGTCTCGCATTTCCTTCGATCCTTCTCCCGCCGCTTCTTTCATCCAGGCCTCCGAATGGATGGCTATTGAATCGCAAGTCACCAACGCCGCTCAACTGCTACAGACTCGCCAGGGACCGGGCGGAGATTATCTGGGCTGGCTCGCTTTGCCCACCGCTTTCGACCACGAGGAACTGGCGCAAATCAAACAAGCCGCTCAGGCCATTCGGCAACAAAGTGAGGTGCTGGTAGTGATCGGAATCGGTGGTTCTTATTTGGGTGCCAAAGCCGCTATCGAGTTTTGTCAGCATAGTTTTTACAACCAATTGTCGAAAGAACAGCGGCAGGCACCGGAAATATATTTCGCTGGCACCAATCTTTCAAGTACGTACTTGCAACATTTACAAGAAGTTATCGGAGATCGCGACTTTTCAGTAAACGTTATTTCCAAGTCTGGCACCACGACTGAACCCGCCATTGCCTTTCGTATTTTCAAGAAAAAACTGGAAGCCAAGTACGGGAAGGAAGGCGCGAAAAGCCGTATTTATGCCACTACGGATAAGGCGAAAGGGGCGTTGAAAACACTGGCAACCCAAGAGGGCTACACGACTTTCGTAGTGCCCGATGATGTGGGTGGCCGTTATTCGGTACTCACGGCGGTAGGTCTCCTGCCCATTGCAGCGGCTGGTATTGATGTGGATGCACTGATGCAGGGCGCAGCAGATGGCGCGCAACTGGCCAGTACGCCTTTTGCCGAAAATGACTGTTATCGCTACGCCGCTGCACGTAACCTGCTGAATCGCAAGGGGAAAGATATTGAATTATTGGTTAATTACGAGCCGCGCTGCCATTACTTTGCGGAGTGGTGGAAACAACTTTTTGGCGAAAGCGAGGGTAAAAACAACAAAGGTATTTTCCCGGCTGCCGTGGATTTTACCAGTGATCTTCACTCCATGGGTCAGTACATCCAGGATGGTCGGCGCAACCTATTCGAGACCGTACTGGAGATTGAAACACCCATTATTGATCTGACCCTCGAAAGCGAACCGGAGGATTTGGACGGACTGAATTACCTGGCCGGAAAAACGCTGGACTACGTCAATAAAAAAGCCGCCGAAGGCACGCGCATGGCCCATACAGATGGCGGCGTACCCAATTTGAAAATCAATATTCCCGAAGCGACACCCTACTATTTGGGTCAGTTGTTCTACTTTTTTGAGAAAGCCTGTGCCATTAGTGGTTATTTATTGGCAGTAAATCCTTTCGATCAGCCGGGCGTAGAGGCTTATAAGAAGAATATGTTTGCGTTATTGGGGAAGGGGAAGTAAGCCTCTCCTATTGGAGGGTTAGGTTCCGACATCGGCAAAATGCGATTTCGGGTTCCCCAAAAAGGGAGACTATAGAAAAATATCTGTGGAATAATTTAGAGGTTTGAGGTTGATACGTATATTGCCGCCTCAAAATGAACGAAATATGCCCCACATGTTCCAAGTGTTTCCTGCTGTTTTTGCCGCTGATGCGGATATTTGGTCTGTTGGCCGGGTATCCGCATCGGTATTTTTGGGCAAAGACATACTCCTGTGCGATTGCGGCCATGCAGCCGATTTGGTTGCATAGCCGCAATCGCAGGGGTGGCAATGCGGGTTTTCCCGCAAGTGGGCTATAGGGGCTGGTGACGGGAAACAGTAGTTATGGGCAAGTAAAAAAGGAAAACATCGAAATGGATATCGAACAAATAGTTAAAGAACAATATGCCAAAATCTTTAAAAAGGAAGATTGGAACACGTTCAAATTATTGGTTTTATATCCAAAAAGAAGATGTCGAATTATTAAACAAATACATACAAGGAGAAGAATGGGAAGATAACCATTATTTTATGGACGTTCATTATGAAGAAAATAGTTTAGTCTTTCTCCATTTAAGGGTATTATATCTTGAATTTCTTGTTCCGCTCGTGGAAAATGTTGTTTTAGACAAGGATTTCGAAGCGCACGGGCCTCGTGAAAGAGTTGTAACTGTATAGTCTAACAAAACCACTAACAAAGGCTTGCTTTCCATGCCGCCGAACAGCCAGCCCGCAAACCCAACTCACGGCGGCACAGCAACAAGCCCACCGTTATCAGCAAGTTTAAGAAACCTACTAACACGAACATCAACTATAATTATGCGAACAGTAATTATAATAATATTGACATTACTTTTACTTTCTTCTTGTGGACAAAACTCCAATAAGAAAGAAAATATTAAAGTTCAGACATTAGACACCTCACAAAACAAAATCAGATTAACAGTTCAGTCTTTAAAACATAATTTAACAGACTCTCTTATTCGCTTTTCAAACTTAACAGAAGTTCTTCAACGAGATGACGCATCAAAGTATGTTTTATATCTGACAGAAGTGAATAAAAAGAAAATAGGAGTTATTGCAATAACAGATTCGGTTTTATTTCTATTTCAGCAAATCAATAATAAATGGGTACAGACAGACAGTTTAACATTTGACACTTACGCATCTTCATTTGACATTACCGAATTGAACGGAGATAAAAATAGAGATTTTATAGTTTATAGTTTTGGAAATATGCATGGACAATCAATTCCATATGTTTTTCTTTCCGACAAACAAAGTGTTCTACACTATCGTTCGGATATTCATTTATATAATATCAAATACGACCCTAAAAAAAAACTTGTAAAGAGTTATTATCAAGGCGGAGTATACAGTATCAATAATAAGGAATATTATCTTTGGCAAAACGATTCATTAAAATTATTTAAAGGGGTAGAACAAAATCTTTCAAATCATGAAAAGGTAACAACCACATATTACAACTTGAAAAACGGGCAACGAAACGACTACAAAATACTAATCGATAATACAGGTGCAATTTATGACACAGCACTCTGGAAAGGCGA
>CBDFMU010000008.1:0-15000 GCA_965249785.1 Saprospiraceae bacterium
TGGATGAATTCTACCAACGGCGGGATGATGGCAGCTAAAATCGGTCAACTTTTCCAAGGGGTGCAGGCATTACAATTGTTGTCTGCCACGGCCTTACTGGGCGGGTTGCTGGGTGGCCTGGGTGCCCTCACTGGAGCGTACGGTCGCGCGTTATTGGCACCCCGCGATCCACGCCGTCGTCGTCGCCGCCGATGAGAATAGCAGTAGCAAACTACCATTAGCAATATGAAAAAAGGTGTTGATTAACAATAAGTTATGTATCAATCATTGTGGCAAATATGCTTATTTTATAACAAAGTATTGTCCAATCAAAATTCGGTGTTATTTTTGACCCGACTGCCTTACGGTTTTGGAAAAACCAGTAACCAATAGACAAATAACTGATCACTATTTATTCCATCGCTCACACGCGCCCGACTGGGCATTTTATATTTCTTTTAATCCGCCTTATTTTGAAGTATGGCAAAACCAGTAGCGTTTGAACCCGCCTACTGGTTTTTGTTTTTTGATAACACCAATTTCGACTTCAATGGGAACGCGGATTGCGCGGATGAGGTGGATTCTCACGGATAAAAGATGAGTCACTCCGAAACTTCGGAATGACTCATCTTTAACGTCTTCTGACCTATTCCAGTATCAACTGAAACTCCACCCGGCGGTTCTGCTCCCGACCAGCCGCCGTTTTATTATCGGCCACGGGGCGAACTTCACCATACCCAATTGCACTCAGCCGTTCCGGCTTGATTCCTTTGAATACCAGGTAATCATGGCAGGCTTTGGCCCGTTCCGTGGAAAGCACCAGATTGCGGCTATCGTCGCCTACATTGTCGGTATGGCCTTCGATGGAGAGGTTGTAATCGGGATATTCCTTCAAAATGCTCAATAATTCATCCAGAATAGCATAGGACTGGTTTTTCAACACTGCTTTGGCCGTCTCAAATTGCACAGCTTTGGTCACAAAAGCCAGACGTTCTTTGGTCTCCTGCTTGATTTCCGGGCAGCCAAAGTTAGTAGCCAAACCAGGGGTGAGCGGACATTTATCCATTTTATCAGGCACCCCGTCGCCGTCTCTATCTGGTTCGGGGCAACCTTCGTTTTGTGGCAAACCAGCCACCGTGGGGCATTTGTCAAAATTGTCGGCCAGGCCATCACCATCTGTATCGGGGCAGCCCTGGTTAGTGCCGGGCACCGTGGGGCAAAGATCTTTATCATCGGTCATGCCGTCGCCGTCGGTGTCTTTGGGGCCAGGGCAGCCATTGTTTTCGCGTAGACCAACTTCGGTCGGACATTTGTCATCTTTGTCTACAATGCCGTCGCCATCGGTGTCGGGGCAGCCATGCAGTTCGACGGTACCGGGATCGTTGGGGCATTGATCTTCCGCATCAGCCACCCCATCATTGTCCGCATCTGGGCAGCCACGCGCCACCGCTGAACCGGGCACCGTCGGACATTGATCGAGGTTATCAGGTATCCCGTCTTTGTCGGCATCGGGCGGGATCACTATTTTGGGTTCGGGTTTATGTAACAACGTCATAAAACCGGCTGACACCTGCAAATTGTCGCGGTCGTCCACTAATGCCTTGCGATATTCGCCCTGAATATGGAAGTAGGCATATTTAGAGGTGCGGAAATTAAAGCCTACGCCTACCGGAAATTGGCCGTATCCATCTTTGAATTGTTCCAATACATAGCCAGCACCAACGGCCAAAAAAGGCTGCACTTTGGCATTGGGAGCAGTGTTGGTGAATTGCAGCACGAAATCCGCACCCGTAGTGACAGTATTATCCGTTTGATTGGGAAGTTTGACCAGCCCGGCTTTTACTGGAATGCCAATATTGACAAACTTGGCGACGTTGCGAAAATAAGCAAATTCAAAGCCTTCGCCCAGGCGAAATTCACTGTTGTACAATTGGCCATAGTCAATTAAATTCAACTTGGCGTACACGGCGTTTCTGAATTCGCGGGTTTGCGCATGACTGATCGGTGCCTGCAGGAACATTCCCAGCAGGACGAATAGGATAAGTTTTTTCATTATGTCTCGATTATGTTTACTTGCCCCTATTCAAAAGGAGTGCCAATCCGCGAGGGAAAGGACAATTTGCAAAAAGCAAGGGGCAAAAAACACAAGCAACGGTAACGGAAAAAATGTGCAAAAGGCAAGAAAGCTATGTGCAACAAGACTCTTATTCCTTTTCCTACTCGCAAACAGTCTTTTACCTGTCCAACAAAATTCCGATCCTTACGTGAAGAAAAAAAATGATCAGGCGTTGCTTGTCCCCACTTTGCAGGCCACTGGTCAAGCCGGAGCCAATGAGATAGTCTTTCTTGATAATACCAGTAGTTCACCCGCTTCAAGTTGTTATCCAAATAGGTGATGTTATCGTCTGGCACCTCGGACAAATGTTAAAACTTATAATAATACATGGGTTTTCCAGTTTGAAAACATACCTTTCTTTATTTTAATACGAAAACCTATTTGTTAATATCCCCACTCAAAAAACATGTTTAATAAAGCAACGAACAAGAAACAACTGGCCGAAGAGTTTGGCCTCAGTCTCCGTACTTTCCAACGTCGTCTGAAAGAGGCAAACCTGGAAATTCCCCGCGGCCTAATCAGTCCGGAAAAGAAGCAGGAAATTTGCCAAAAACTCGGTTGGCACGAAATGGCCTCGAATGACCGGAGTTGACGCGAAAGGTTAGATTCTGTTGTATATACCTTTGAGCCAGAATTTTATGCATAATTATTCTTTATACACTTTCGGCGAGGTATACCTCCAATCTCATCTTTTTAACCATCTTACATACTTCCTTTCTCATTATGAAAAAAGTCCTTTTTCTTCTGTCTGCGGTCCTCATCGTGGCCCTCTCGATCATTGCCTGTCAGAAAGACAACACCGTCACCGAGGTCATTCCGGTGCCCGCCGATGGTGGTGTAGCATCTGACCGGGCCGACTGTGGCGGCGTGATGTTCCAGATCGATGCATACCAAATGGCCACCACCGACTATGCTCAAATTACCTACACCGACGCGTTCAATGTTGTTAAAACAATAAAGCTGAATTCCGGTACGACTTTCTATGGCCCATTCACCATTAAGGCTGGTACAACGATTGGCTTCAAACACCGCCTGACCTGCAATGTCACTGGGCCTTCGCCTTTGCTGCCTACGCTGAACTACATCAAAACCCACATCACCAGCGGCGGTGTAACAAAATATTACAAGTACATCTCGGATGCCTCCGGCGGCGTCAAGTCCTGGCTTTGCGACCAAACCAACTGTACCATGTCGGGCATAGACGCCTGCGGCGACTGTACGGACATACCGTATACTGCATCGCCTTCTACCCCCTACTATTGGTGCAATTAATCTAATCACCCGCCTTGCCGAAAGAATCAATCTTCCAACCGGGGGCACACGACAGCGTGTGCCCCCGGTTTTTGTATTAGACCAGCAATGGGAAGTGCAGGATAAAAAATTTAGGACTGAAAAGGGGCAAAGTGATTAAGATATAAAGGATAATAGGCACCCTTTCTATTCTTCCTTCTTCAACAACCGACTAGCCAAACGTCTGGCTTCCTGCCTCGGGCTTTTCCACCATTGCACCGATAGGGCCGGGATATACTGAATATGGTGCTTCGCAAAATACTGCCGCATTTTTTCCTCCCATTCATACGAAGGTAAAGCGGTGGGAGCCAGCACGCCATCAAACAGCAGGACACTGCTCGGTTCGTCCGCCGATTTACCCTGCACGAATACCGGCACCCGCATCCGCGCCGCCAGTTCATTGCGCCGGATTTGGGTAGTATCGAAATAAGGCCGTAGTGCAATCTCCACTTCCTCCATGAAGGTCGTGGTCGGATAGTCAGACACCGAAAAGTCGAGCAGTTCGCGCATTCTAGTCAGTTGCTCCTCCGCTGCCGCGTAATCGCCGCGTTGTATTTGGGCCGCGAAGGTGACCAAGTGCGAGAGTACGCAGGTGCCAATGAAATTTTTATCCGCTGCCAGCACCGAATGCAAGCCCTCCGGAATGGAGTGGGCGATGAACATTTTCTGGGTCGCACGGGTGAGCGCCACGTGTAACTGATTGAATCCTGCCTGACTATTCCAGAAATGCAGATCGCTGGTGAGCGTACCATGTGCATCCGTGGTGCCGTGGGTGATGGAAATCAGCAATATATCCACATGTTGTCCCTGCAATTCGGCGAACTGATATACGCCCAGCCCATTGAGGTGCAGTTGCTGGATTTTTTCGTGGCCCGCCATGCGCCGTTGCCGGATTTTTAGCAATTGCCCGGCAATGAGATCGCGTTGCGGCTCCGTGGCGCAGGCGATGCCTACCACCGGATACGTCTTCGCAGGGGTTGGCTCGATCAAGTTCAGCCAGTCAATAATTTGTCTTGCTTCGGCTTCATTGGTGCCGCTGGCTTCGTCGTAGCGACCTTCTACATTGGCCACCACGGTTGATTCCTGGGCGCTACGGCCCGAAGGCATCCGCTTGAAAGGCGTACCAAAGGCAATGCGATTGAAGCGCACCCACTCTTCCGGGCTGTCTTGATGTTGATAGTCCAGCGTAGAGGTTTTGGCTCCAATACCTTTGCAAAATTCCAGAAAATCGTCCTCCGCCGCCGGGGTCATATCCTGTTTAGAATCGCCAAAAACCACCAGATTTTTGGCCATATCAAACAGGTGATAACATTCCTGCTTCGGAATATTGTGCGCTTCGTCCACCAGCACCACATCGAAAAGCATATTGGAGGCTTGTACCACATCCAGGGCCACCTGCGGCGTTACCAGCAATACGGGCAGCGTCTCCGTCAGTGAATTGATGTGCATACGGAATAATTCATCCGAACGCTGGCTGGCCGAGAGGTTGCGGTTGTTTTTGCCAAACCAGGTTTTATAAGCCTTGGCATCGGCAGATTTCAATGCCCGCAAGGCCTTGTTTTTCCGATTTTGCCATAAAGCACTGATCTGAATGGGCAATAATTGTTTCAGTTCGCGGGTATAATTGTGGAGATTGGTCTGCGTATCCGCGTCCCAGTAGAGGCCGGGATGAAACTCGTTTTGCAATAAATGATGCAAATACCAGCTTTCAAAAGCGGCTTCCCAATTCAGCGGCTTGATCTTGCAAAGCGCGCGCACCGCTTTTTGCGCGGGAGGCGACAAATTCAGCCAATGCCGTTGCCAAACGTAAAAATCGTCAAAATCGCGGAGGTAAAACTGCGTGTCTTCCAATCGCGCGATCACGTCTTCCAAAAATTCCTGCCGTTTGGGAATGGTCAACATTTCGTGGCGCAGCGTTTCCCCATACAAACCCACCTGATTGAATTCCTCCACGAAAACGTCCATTCCGTACTCCAAATCCTTGATTTGCTCCCGGAAATCGAGGTCGCTGTGAATGCTTTTCCCGTTCAATCGCCGCACATCATCACGCACCGCACCGGGAATACGCCGCCGCCACAGGCGCAGCGAGGCTTCAAAATCTTTGGTTAATTCCGCGATTTTCTTGATGTTTTTTGCATCAAGCGTCGTCGGGAAATCAAACTCGAAATATTTACGCAGGCTATACAATCGCCGCATTTCCTCGAAGGTCGCGCCTATTTTTTCTTTGGCAGTAACAATCTCTTTGTAACGGTCGGAGAATACACCGTAGAGTTTTTCGGAGTTGGAAATGGCTTTTTCAAAATCGGAACCAAACCGTTGCACACCATCTTCCAGGCTGTCGCGCACTCGTTTGACCAGACCAGCCAATTCAAAATAATACTGCTCATAGTGGTCGAGCAGTGCCTCCGCGTAGTCGTTGGTTTTGGAAATATAACGATGGTGCAAAGTCGTGGCTTTATCGAGCAGAGACTTCACTTTGGTCTCCGTCCAGGCGGCACCTTCCACGTTATCATGCTGGGTAAATACGGTGTCGTTCAGCCGACTGAGCGGGTGGTTGAGGGTCGGGAAACGGCGGAAAAGCGGCTCGCTGGCATAAATCGCGACCACCACTTCGTCGTATTCTGCTTTGGAAAATTTAAAATCCTGCGGGTGTAATTGGCTGAGCAGCAGTTCTTTACCTTCGGTACGATTCGCCCGTAAATAGCGACCTACGGTTTCGCCAAAGTTCAAATTGCCAAACAGCGGCGCATGGATTTCGTCCCAGGCATCATCGAGTTTACGCTGTTCGCGTTGGGTCTTATTGAGCACTGATTTAAACAATTCCTCGTCGTGCGTGGCTTTATTCTGGCTGTCGGCGGTCATGCGCAACATATCGGCCAGCATGAGTTGATCGCCGACCATATCGCGCACGATAAACGAGACGTCGCCAATGCCCTTATCCAGCAAAAACTTCTGGGCGCGCCGCAGCGATTGAATGCTTTTAGAAACGATCAGGCACTTCTTTCCGCTCGACAGTGCGTTCATGGCAATGGCGGAAATAAGGTAGGTTTTGCCCGTCCCAGAAGCACCTTCTACCACCGTCAATGCACTGTGCTGGACCGTACGCAACACCGCGCGCTGCGAAGGATCGAGCGGCAACAGCGTGAAACTATGCCGCCAATCATCCGCCTCCGCAGGCAAATCGGGGGCAACAATAGGCGGCTGCGTAAGGGTCGTGCGCGGCAAAGTCGGGTACAAACCGACCACCGCTGACCAGCACAAACGCCCTTGAGCAATGAACTGCTCCGCCTCCAAGCCCGCCGGACAAGGCTGCACGCTGAAAGGCAGTCCATCTTCCACGGCTCCCAGCAGCAATCGGATGCCTTCGCAAATTTCCCCCAAACTACGGGCGTTCAGGTTGCGGCCTTCGGCCAATTGCTGTGCCCGATGGGAAAAATCGGTGCCGTTCAGGGCATCAATTAGGTGAAAAAGCGGGTAGTTAGGCTGCACCAAATGGGCTTCCGTACGCTGCACCGTCCAGGTGTCGGTATGCTGGGCGTGGGGTTCGAGTTGGCACTGCCAAATAAATAGCGGCGCGGCCACTTCATAACCGCCTGTGCGAGCCAGAATAAAGGGATAACCGATCCCTAAGTTCTTGGTACCGAACACTTTCTCGCGATTACGAGCTTCAAAATAAAAGTGATTGAACCAGGCGGCGGCACTATGCTGCGCCGTCACAGGCAACTCGAAAGGACGATTTTCCACCATTTCGCGGATGCTGCGAATGGCAAAATTATCGTCGTTCAAAGCGAACAAATCCACGCGATCCTCGCCAGCGGGCAGGTTTTGCAACCAGACGAGGGCTTCGGGACTGTAAGCGGGGGCGGTCCAAGTGGTGGATGGTTCAGGAATAACGGAAAGGGTCGTTTCTGGCATAAGGAACTGGATGTCTTTGGCTTAGTGGCTGTGGATGGCAGCAGACTTTGTGCAAAAGAACGGTTTTTAGTGGTTAATTCTTTCCAAGTCCAAAAAAACGCCGTTTAAATGATCAAAATCGCCGTCGGTAGTTAATAATTTGGCACCTAAAACGGAGGCCGTGGCGGCAATCCACAAATCGTTTTTGCCCATGTTGCGAGGGGTAAGACCGAGAGGTTGTTGAGGAAGTTTATTTGGGAAAAGGCATCTATTTGTACGTAACGATCTATTAAAATGCCATTGCGTACTTCGATAACGGTGAATTTGCCAAGCATTTTATAAAGTTCAATCCAACGTTTTTCACCCCATGCTGATTGAGTGGCAAAGGATTTAATTTCAGCAACAGTAACGATAGAGATTAGGGGTCGATTATTAATTCCAAAGGGGTCGTATTGACGTTCCACATCGTAAAACAATGGACTTCGGCGTATGTAGTGAATTAGAATATTGGTATCAAAAAGGTATTTCATTTCGATAATAGGGCTAGCATTTCTTCAATTGGTTCTTGTACGTCCATTTCTTCCAATATTTGGTAAAGCCCTTCCTTATCTGGCTCCTCAGTTCCCTGTTCTCGCATAATTTTCTCTAAATCAATCTCATACTCAGCATCTGGTTCTGCTGCCAACATAAGCAGTGCTCCCTCCGCTTCCAGTGCGGTTGGCTCATACATATAGCGTTGCTTATGCTGTTCCACCTGATCTTTCAGGTCCTGCAACAATGCTTCGTTGTCGGAGGCACTGATCTCGTGGATGAGCCATAATTTGATGTCCTGCAAAGACTCGTGCATGATGTGCAATGGATTTTTATTAGACAAAAATAGCGATTATATTTTGCATTTCCTGTGGCACAGTTCCAACAACAAAAACCTGACTGCCATCTAACCCGAAAAACGAGCCGATGGTAATCAGGTATAATAAGAATCAACAGATATTCCTATTTACTACCAGGGACTTTCTCCCGTTTCGGGATTGTTATCATCACTAAAAAATTTCCCCGTAGGACCATCGGCCCCGATGGTAGCATACTTCACCAAACGTGCGGCAGCATCTTCCACCGTGCCCGGTCCACTATGATGGTTAAAATCAGTGGCCGTATAGCCGGGATCCACCGCATTTACCTTAAAAGGCGTAGTGCGCAGTTCATAAGCCAACACAATGGTGTACATATTGAGGGCTGCTTTGGAAGAATTATAAATCGCTGCCTTGACGCTATAATACTTCCAGGTCGGGTCGGTGTTCAGGGTAAGCGAACCAAGACCCGAAGTGACATTCACGATCCGGGGTTCCGCCGATTTTTTCAACAGATCAAGAAAGACCTGATTCATCTGCACTATGCCAAACAGGTTAGTATTATATACCTCTTTAAAAACCGCTATGTCTGTCTCTATTGCTGTTTGCGACATGCCCCCGAGAATGCCCGCATTGTTAATCAGCACGTCAAGCACGTCGGTTTTTTTGCCTATTTCAGCGTGGGCGGCTTTGATCGAGTCGCCATTGCTTACATCCAGTTGTATCGCTTCTACTTCGGTCAGCCCTTCGGCTTTCAGTTTTTCTACCGCTTCCTGTCCATTTTCCAGCGTGCGGCTGCCCAAATAAACGTAGTAACCTTTTTTCAGTAATTGGCGGGCTGCCTCGAAACCAATGCTTCGGTTCGCCCCGGTAATGAGTGCTTTTTTCATGTTCTATTTTTGTTTATGGCCATTATTTGGCACGCCACAAAAGTAGCGGGAGGCGGGAACGACAGAATTATACTTCCACAGGCATTAATGGTACATTTCCCGGATAGTGCTGCGGTAGGCCAGCGGCGTACTGGCTGTCAGACGTTTAAAGAAGCGATTGAAGTAAGACGCCTCTTCAAATCCCAGTTGAAAAGCAATTTCTTTCATGGCCGCATCGGTATGAAAAAGCATCCGTTTTGCTTCCAGCAGGAGGCGGTCATGGATATGCTCCATCGGCGTTTTACCACTTTGCTTTTTTATCAATTCACTGAAATGTCCGGCGGACAGATTGAGCATATCCGCATAAGTGGCAACCTCATGGTATTCCGTAAAATGATCGCTGACCAAGTTTTTAAACCGATTAAGCAAATCACGCTCAGCGGATTTTTCATCCGTAGTAAACTGCTCCTTATATAATCGGCTGAGATAAATGAGCAATACCCGCAGATACGCCAATAACATGCTGTTGCGCCAGCCCTGTTTATGTTGATATTCTGCTAATAATTTTCCGGAAATATCTTCGATAAAAGCAACATCTGCTGGCGATAAACGCAATTCGTGGCCGTTGTGCAGATTTTGAATAATGGGCAATTGTTTGAACAAGCCGCCCTCTTCCATGTCCAGAAATTCCTGCGTAAAGCAAATAGCGGTGGCTTCCAAAGTCCCCTCCTCTTTCAGAAATACTTGCTGCGGCGAAGAAAAATACAAGGTGTTCGGCTTTGAAATATAAGGCACCATATCCACCCAATGCCGACTGCTGCCCGACCGCATAAATGCGAACAAATAGAAATCTTTCCGGTGCGGTACGAAAAACAGGTCTTTTTGCTGTTGCGTCAGTCCGCTGTTTTGCGAGATTTCAAATTGTTTACTGTTGCTCTTACTGGTCTGTTCCAGCGAATAACTGGGCAGGTAAGTTTCGGTGAGATTGGAAAACATTGGACAAAAATATCAAATTAAATAGGCTACTTGTGGTATTACCATGTAAACCAGGTTTTCTATAAGTCCCAAGGGGCAAAACGTTGGTAGCAACTGGTTTGTTCGCTCTGTATGAGCGCCAGTAGGCACAATGAAATATAATACGAATGAAACGACCAACCCATAAATATCCACCTTTTGTTTTGATTACACCCCGCTGCGGCTTTGAGCAGCTAACTACCAACGTTTGGCTCCACTGGGGCTAATGCAAAAATCTCAGTGGAAAATTTTATTTACAAGGTTGTGTGTATTGCGGCGTGTGCTTTGAATGTTTAACGATTTTACTTTATTTTGTAAAGTAGTTTACATTGTTAATTTTACTCCGTCTGTCGTTTATCCATCCGTCTTCGGAGATTATTTAGGGCCGTCGGTCGCTCCCACCTTTACCTATGCGCCTTGAAAAAACACGATCATTCGAGCATGAAAACATTTCTCCTCTTTTCCCTGCTTTGCTTGCTGAGCAGTGTTGCTTTTGCCCAAAAAACAGTGATTAAAGGGCAAGTACTGGACAAATCAAAAACGCCGCTCGTGGGGGCAAATATTGCGCTCCGCAACACCTATGACGGCGCTACGGCGGACGCAGATGGCCGTTTTCAATTCGAGACCGAAGAAACGGGCGCGCAAACCCTGCAAGTTACTTACCTCGGGTACGACTCGGTGGTACAAAAAGTTACGCTGGCTGGCGGCACATTTGAGTTCAATCCGGTGCTGAAAGAAGGTTTCAACGAACTAAAAGTCGTGGTCATCTCCGCCGGTGCTTTCGAGGCCAGCGACGAACGACGAGTGACGGTCCTCAAACCGCTCGATATTGTCACTACGGCCTCCGCCAGCGGCGATACGTACAATGCGTTAAAAACCCTGCCCGGGGCGCAAGTGTCGTCGGGCGACAAAGAAGGACTGTTTGTGCGTGGCGGCAGTGGCAGCGAGGCGCAGACTTTTATTGACGGAATGCTGGTGCGCAATCCGTTTTTCGCCAGTACGCCCGACTTTGCAGCGCGGGGGCGTTTCAATCCGTTTTTGTTCAAAGGCACCATTTTCTCGACCGGCGGTTATTCGGCCCAATATGGTCAGGGTATGTCGTCAGCCTTAGTGCTCGAAACGCAGGATTTGCCCGATCGGTCTACTGGTTCGGCAGGAGTATCGTGTGTAGGCCTGAATTATGGTCAGCAAAAATTGTGGGAAGACAAAGGTCGTTCGGCGGGTTTTAACGTGAATTACACCAACGTAGGCCCTTATTTTTCGCTGGTAAACCAAAGTGTTGATTTCACACACAGTCCAGAATATATCGGCACGGAGGGGTTTTTACGTCAAAAAACCAAGGGCAATGGAATGCTGAAATTTTATGGCTACTACAATCACGGTCACGTTGGTTTTAACAACGACGCACCCGGCGGCAATACGTTCGGTTTTTCGGTGAAAAACAACAATGTCTATACCAACCTCTCTTGGACGGGCTTGCTGCAAAACAAATGGAAACTGAACCTCGGCACTTCGTATTCCAACGACTGGAACGACATTGCCAGCTCTTATAGCGACGGTTTCCTGCAGGCCGACAGCTTCCAGGTACGCAGTTCGCTGGCACAGGTGCGGGCGGTGGCGACGCGCTTTTTTGGCCGACTGACTTCGTTGCATATTGGCGGGGAGTACCAATTTTATACCGATGGCTTTGATGATCAACGTTTTGGGAAGACCTCCATTCAGGATAATTACTCGGCAGCCTTTGCGGAATCGGATTTATACATAACTACTAAATTGGTGGCCCGATTCGGCCTGCGCGTGGAGCATTCTACGCTGCTGGATCAGACCAAGCTGTCGCCACGTGTTTCGTTGGCATATAAAGTCGGCGATGGGGCACAATTTTCGTTTGCCTGGGGCCATTTTTATCAGAAAGGCGACAGTTTATTGCGTTGGCAAAGCGAGTTTGGGCAGATTCCGGGTTTTCAGCGGGCCGAGCATTATATCCTGAATTATCAGTATATCCTGAATGACCGCACTTTCAGGGTGGAAGGTTTTTACAAAAAATACGATGATCTCATCACTACGCGCGAAGCACTACGCAACGACGGCACAGGCTACGCGCAGGGCCTCGAACTGTTTTATCGTGACAAAAAAACCTTCCCGACCGTAGATTTTTGGGTGTCGTATTCTTATCTGGATACGAAACGCCGCTTCCAATGGTATCCTGTGGAGGCCCAGCCGACCTTTGCCGCCAACCACGTCGCTACATTGGTCGCCAAAAAATTTGTTTCCAAAATCAAAACCAGTTTAGGGATGACCTATAACTATTCCACCGGGCGGCCTTATTTAAATCCAAATCGCCCCGTTTCCGAATTTTTGACAGATCGGACTCCAGCTTATAATAGCCTGAGTATCAATGCTAACTATCTGACTACCATTGGCAAAGCTTTCGCGGTGATCGTGTTGAGCGTGACCAATGTGCTTGGGCAGGAGCAAATATACAGTTACCGATATTCCGCCGACGGAGCTACCCGTACCGCCATTACCCCGTCAGCCAAAAGCTTCGTTTTCCTCGGCGTTTTTGTCAGTTGGGGTACGGACCGTCGGCAGGATGTGCTGGATCAAAATTAAGGAGGGTGTTGAGAATGTTGAGAGGCTGCGCCGTTGAGAAGAGGTCAGCGGCTTTTTATCAACAATTTTTTTCAACCTTCTCAACTCCTTTTCTCAACCATCTCAACCTTTTTTTCTCAACCCTTTTCGTCTCAACCACCTCAACCTTTTTTCTCAACAACTTTTCTATCCACTATGAAAAACGCACTCGCAATTTTATTTCTCCTGCTTATGGCAGGCCATGCCCAATCGCAAACGAACGAAAAATTCGTGATGGCTATGGAAAAAACCCTGGCCGGTTTGGACACGCTGAAAACCACCGACGAATGGCAGGTCAAATCCAATGCCTTCGAGCGAATTGGTCAAAAAGAAACCAAGGAATGGCTGCCACCTTATTACGTCGCGCTGAGCCAGGTCATGATGTTCAATTTTGAAAAAGACCCCGCCAAGCAAGAGGCACTGACCAATAAAGCCGATCAGTACATTGCCAAAGCCGATTCGCTGATGCCCAATAACTCGGAAATCTATGTGCTCAAAAGCATGGCCGCCAGTATGCACATTCGCCTGAACCCGATGCAAAATGGCCAGAAATATGGGCCAATGGCCGGTATGTACCTGGAAAAAGCTAAAAAACTCGATCCTGAAAACCCACGGGCGTATATGCAGGAAGGCGTCACCACCTACTTTACTCCAGAGCAGTGGGGTGGCAGCAAGGTAAAAGGCAAGGAAATGCTGGAAACGGCCACGAAGAAATATGACGCTTTCAAGCCTGCGTCTTCTATTGCACCTAACTGGGGTCGCATGATGAATGACTATATTCTGGATATGGCAAAGAAGGGGTAAGAATCCGCTTTTATACTTGTAAAACACCATAGCCCGATCGTGACGGCTATGGTGTTTTTTTTATGCAAGTGCTGACAATCAACAAGAAAATTGCCAGGATAGTTTCCACTGATTCTGTCAATAATACTGCACCGCCTAAGCAAATGCGTTCTTATTAAAAGGTAGAAGGGGAAGATTAGTTCTTCCCCCTTGGGCAGATTCTTCCCTGCGTTCAGAATGACAGCATTGAGGGGTAGAATAGATTGTTAATCAATCTCTTAGCAGTAAGATTTCCATTGGCCCCAAAACAGGGAAGCCCACCCGTTTACACGGGCAGGCTTTCTGTTGTATTGAGTTGGCATCGACTTACTCTCCCGGGGCATCAACCCCAGTACCATCAGCGCTGGCAGGCTTAACGACTCTGTTCGGAATGGGAAGAGGTGGATCCCCGCCGCCAAAGACACCAACAAGTCTTTATTTAAGCATTTGCTTAAACTTATTTCTTTAATGTAGTATCCAACAGCAACTAATATTGCTATTTCGATGCTACATCGACAAAAAACCGGGGAGAAGTAAAAGTATACTTGGTAACCGAAGTAGTCCAAGTTATTTTGGGCCATCCAACTTGCGTTGCAGTATCGAATCAATACCATCTGCAATTGACTTGCGGTATCCATGCAATACTCTGATCCTTTTTTGTAAACAAAAAACAAAAAAAGAGGAAGCTTACGGGTTATTAGTATGACTCGGCTACACATGTCACCACGCTTGCACCTATCACCTATCAACGCAGTAGTCTCCTGCGACCCTTAATCGGAAGATTCATCTCGAAGTAGGCTTCGCGCTTAGATGCTTTCAGCGCTTATCCCGGCCGAACGTAGCTACTCGGCACTGCACCTGGCGGCACAACCGATACACCAGCGGTTCGTCCAACACGGTCCTCTCGTACTAGTGTCAGGTCTCCTCAATCTTCCCGCGCCCACAACAGATAGGGACCGAACTGTCTTGCGACGTTCTGAACCCAGCTCACGTGCCGCTTTAATGGGCGAACAGCCCAACCCTTGGGACCTTCTCCAGCCCCAGGATGCGACGAGCCGACATCGAGGTGCCAAACCTCCCCGTCGATATGAGCTCTTGGGGGAGATCAGCCTGTTATCCCCGGAGTACCTTTTATCCTTTGAGCGATGGCCCTTCCATGCGGAACCACCGGATCACTTTAGCCGACTTTCGTCCCTGATCGAACCGTCGCTCTCTCAGTCAAGCGCCCTTATACTAATACGCTCTACGCATGATTACCGTCCATGCTGAGGGCACCTTTGCAAGCCTCCGTTACACTTTAGGAGGCGACCACCCCAGTCAAACTACCCACCATGCACTGTCTGTTTTGAAACGTTAGGACTCAACTAGTCAAAGGGTGGTATTTCAACGTCGGCTCCACGATGGCCAAAACCACCGCATCAACGCCTCCCACCTATCCTACGCATCGAATAGTCAAGCCCAATGCAAAGCTGTAGTAAAGGTTCACGGGGTCTTTCCGTCCCGTTGCGGGTAATCGGCATCTTCACCGATACTTCAATTT
>CBDFMU010000008.1:20000-22324 GCA_965249785.1 Saprospiraceae bacterium
CTTTAATAGTGGTCAAAAGGTCGTAAAAAGGGCTTATCCGAGCCGTTCTGTACCGAGCCATGTGTATATAATATTATGGTGTCGAAATTTGCAAAAACGGGAAGAGAAATCCCGCCAATTGGCGGAAGAGTTTAGCGGTATTACCTTTGCACTTAGAAAATCTTCTAATGGGGATTTCCAGATTTCAAACGACGACCTTTCCATGAAGTACTTGATTACCGGCCTCGGCAATATAGGCTACGAATACGAGGGCACGCGCCACAATGTGGGTTTTGATGCCGTGGACTTTCTCTGCAAGGACTTGAAAGGCGACTGGCGCGGCGATCACCACGGCGATCTAGCGGAGGTGAAGTACAAAGGCCGCACGCTGATCTTGCTCAAACCCAATACTTATATTAACCTGAGCGGCAAGGCGATTCGCTATTGGCTGCAAAAGGAAAAGGTGGAGGTGGAGAATAGTCTGGTGCTGCTCGACGACTTGAATCTGGCGTTTGGCAAGCAACGGCTGCGCGCCAAAGGCTCGAATGGCGGCCACAATGGTCTGAAAAGTATTCAGGAGTTGCTTGGCACGGATGCGTATCCCCGGCTGCGCATCGGGATTGGCAGTGATTTCAGTAAGGGCAAGCAGGTGAATTTCGTGCTGGGCAAATGGAGTGTGGACGAACAGGCCGAATTGCCGCATATTTTGGAAAAATCATTGGAAGTGATCAAAACCTTCGTCACTATTGGTCTGGAACGGGCGATGAATGTGACGGGTAAATAATTGTAGCCGTTTCTCCTTTCAATCCTTCTGTAAAATGCTGGAACCACTTGACCACATCAATAAACCTGCTTCCTGGACGAGAAGAGCCTCTAAAATAATAGTGCTGGCCAATGTCATTATGGTGTTGCTCTATCTATGGATGGGAAACGATTTGCAGGAGTTTGGAGTAATGGGTGCTGCCTTGCTAATTCTCATGCAAGGCGGGGCCGGGTTCCTGATAGGTTTACTGCTCGTCATTTTCGGAAATCGTACCTGGGGCCGTACCCTTTTCCTGTGTAGTATAGCGACTCTGGTCTTTGGCTTTTTGGTATGTTTTTTTGCGGCAATGGGGGCAGGTTTTAGATAGTGAAGATCTTGTACAATCAATTATAATACACCGTTTTATCCCAAAAAAAGGGCGGACGGTGTGTTCCCGTTCGCCCAGATATAAAGACATCCGCGCTCAATCGGGCGGATGGAAAGGCGACGATCACGGACTAGGCCGCGCGCACCGCAGCGCATAGGTACGAAAGAAAAAGGACTATTACAGTTAGAGCAGTTTTGAATAAAAGTTGGGCATAAAGCATTCACTGTCAATATCTCAACATTCTCAACCTCTCAACATTTATTCACATCGTCGGCGCGTTGTAATCATCTTCATCAAAGAAGACATTCACCTGCTGTACGCCCTTCGACTGGCGCAGCGTGCGCACCATTTCCTCGGTTTTGCGCACGTCTTTCAGCGTGATGTGGTAATTACTTTCCGTGAGATCGTCCAGACCAATATTTTTCAAACTCACTAATTTCAAACTTCGACAAAAACGCCCCAACGGCTGCGAAACATCTTGATCGCTGCGGGAATGATGAATAATTTGCAACAGAAAATGCCGACGACGAGGTGCGCCAAAGTGGGTAAACGTCAAAATAATAATCGCCAAACCAGCCAGCAAAACTCCTGTAAGCGCAATGGCATTTAAGCCAACGCCGCAAGCCATTCCTAACGCCAAAGACAGGAAAATGAACACCAAATCCATCGTGTCGCGGATGGCCGTACGAAAACGGATAATAGACATAGCGCCCACCAAACCGAACGCCCGTGCTACATTATTGCCAATGACCATGATGATGATGGTGGCAATAAGGTTGAGCAACACTAGCGAATTGACAAAAGTGACCGAATACGAAGGCCCCCGATAGGTGACGCGATAAATGACCGATAAGGCCACGCCGCAGAGCAACGAAATCACCATATTCGCCAGCACATCTGCCGACGAAGTGGGAAAAACTGCCAGATTTTGGTATTCTTCAAACATTTTCTTGTCTATCCGTAGCGTCCTCAGCCCCTACCCCCTAAATGGGGAGTAAATCGAGCGGAAGCAATGATTTGTTCTTCCTAGTTAAATTAGGATATGGTTGCTTTCCTTTTTGTTGATTGCCCATTGCTTTTTCATGTTCTGCCGATGCTGCCCTTCGAGAAGGCGTCGCCGTAGCGATTTGGCCAGATGAAGGGCGATGCGTCGATGGTGCCGACGTATTTAGAGGCAGGTTCTTTGCGCAACTGAAAATCTTCCAAGAGTGGTTT
>CBDFMU010000009.1:0-162010 GCA_965249785.1 Saprospiraceae bacterium
CACAAACCTCCGCTCAACTAAAAGAAATCAAAAAATACGGTCTTGTATTTCGCTTACAAGATTACAAACGGCGTATTGAGTATTTTGAGAGTAAAGGATCAAGTGATCGCGCCAAAGAAGAAAAAGCAAAGATCGAGCAGGAAAATCGGGATTTGGTGCAGTATTTTCAACAAGAATTTGACTTCTGTATAGTGCGTTTTTATTATGTAAGTCAACAAGAGGAACTACTAAAAGGCAAACCTATACTATTAAACAGTGCGATGCAACCAGATGCTGCTATTCCATTGCCTGAAAAACTAATTTTATCTAGTATTGATTTGGGAGAAATAGTAGATAATACTTTTAAATGGCGGGCTTTCCGGGTCGTAGGCACTTCTATTGATATACGCCCAACGTACTTTACCTCGTGGTTCGATAAACCAGTACAAGCAAAAGATGTGCGCAGAATAAACCGGGAACTAAAAAAAATGGATAAGCCAAAGTCTACACCTATTAATTAGTAAATTACTTTTTAATTATAAACCAGGAAAACACATGCCATCGTCTAACCAAACCGACTTATCAGAAACCCACGCGCTATTCCCCAGCGGCGAATGGGAAGGCTTTTATACCCACGAATATGGGCCAAATGCGCAACGCCACATGATGTCTTTTACGCTTCATTTTCAGTCGAATATAGTCACGGGCAGCGGCAGCGACGAGGTAGCGATTTTTCGTTGGGAAGGGTCGTATGATACGACAGAGTTATGGTGCAAAATGACCAAACGCTACACCTCCCACACGGTTTTCTACGACGGCCATGTGGACGAAAACGGGATTTGGGGCACCTGGAACATCTGGAATTTCACGAAAGGCGGCTTTCATATTTGGCCAAAAGCCAGCGCAGAAAATCTCGCCGCCAAAGAAAAAGAAAGCATTCCCGAGATGGAGCAGGTTGAACGCAGGTTTTTGTAATCTTGCGGGATATTTTAATCGGTATGTTAGTGAGAGTCCCCTCCAAGTGAGACGCTCACTAGTGAATCGTTCTAACCAATTGCATCAATCAAATCAATCATTTCATGAAGTCCTTCTCCTTCCTTTTGCTCCTCTTGGCAACGGCCGCGCAAGCGCAACAGTCTACCATTAATATTATTCCACAACCTGTTGATCTTCAAACCTCTGCAGGTGCCTACACTTTATCAAAAGCGACCACCATTGGTTACAACAAACCGGAAGCCCGCGCCGTCGCCGAGATGCTGTCGCAAAGATTGAACACGCCAACCGGGCTGGGTTTGACCTCAAAAACCGGAAAAACGGGGGCCATTCAACTAAACTTGCTCGACACCGACAATGCGCAGATCGGTCGGGAAGGTTACGTATTGGAAGCCACGCCAAAAGGGGTAGTGATTTCAGCCAATCAACCGGCAGGCTTGTTTTACGGCATGCAAACTTTGGTGCAACTGCTGCCCAAAGAAATTGAAAGCAAAAAAGCGGCAAAAGCAGTCTGGACCATTCCGGCGGTCAAAATCACTGATTATCCGCGCTTTGGCTGGCGGGGCCTTATGCTCGACGTGAGTCGCAATTTCTTTTCCAAAGCCGACGTCAAAACCTACATCGACGAGATGGCGCAATTGAAATACAACACTTTCCACTGGCATTTGACCGACGATGAAGGCTGGCGCATCGAGATCAAAGCACTGCCAAAACTGACCAGCGTCGGTGCCTGGCGCGTGGAGCGGGCGGGCCATTATGGCGACCGCGAAGACCCAAAACCCGGCGAACCAGCCACGCACGGCGGTTTTTATACGCAAGAGGACATCAAAGAAATCATCAAGTATGCCCAGGATCGGAACATTACCATTATTCCCGAAATTGACATTCCCGGCCACAGCATGGCCGCTGTCGCCGCTTATCCAGAACTGAGCTGCACCAAGAATCCGAACACTTTTGTCAATCCCGGTACCGCTTTTTCGGAATGGTATGGCAACGGCACGTTCAAAATGAAAGTAGAAAATACCCTCAATCCATCCGATGAGAAAGTATATGATTTCCTGGACAAGGTCTTTACGGAAGTAGCTGCCCTGTTCCCCAGCCAATATATCCACGTGGGCGGTGATGAATGTTACAAAGGCTACTGGGCGCAAGACAGCAGTTGTCAGGCCCTAATGAAGAAACTGAATATTCGCCACGTCGAGGATTTGCAGGGCTATTTCATGGGTCGGGTGGAGAAAATACTGCAATCGAAAGGCAAAAAACTGCTCGGCTGGGATGAAATTCTGGAAGGCGGTATTTCTCCGGGAGCCACGGTGATGAGCTGGCGCGGTATTAAAGGCGGCATCGAAGCGGCGCAGATGGGGCATGATGTGGTAATGACGCCTACGACTTTCGCTTATCTGGATTATAATCAAGGTGATGCGACTATTGATCCACCGATTTATGCTGGTTTGCGGGTCAGCAAGAGTTACAGCTTTGAGCCAGTGCCAAATGGTGTGGACGCGAAATACATTCTGGGCGGACAGGGTAATCTCTGGACAGAGCAGGTTCCTACGTTGCGCCACGCCCAGTACATGATCTTTCCACGTGCCTGGGCTTTGGCCGATGTTTATTGGTCACCGAAAGCCAGCAAGAATTGGGATAATTTTGCCAAACGTATGGAAGCCCACTTCGAACGCGCTGATGTAGCGGAAATTAATTATTCCAAAGCCGTCTATGATGCCATTATAAAAACCAGCATGAAAGACGGTAAATTAATGCTGGAACTGGGCAGCGAACTCTCCGATCTGGATATTTTCTACACCATAGATGATACTATGCCGGATCAGTATTCCACTAAATATTCGCAACCAATTACTATTCCCGACGGGCCTGTCAATCTCCGTGTAATTACTTATCGCCAAGGCAAACCAATTGGTCATTTAATTACTTTGAAACGGGAACAGATGGAAAAACGCGCGAAATAAGCAGGAACGATGAAGTATGAACTATAAACTATGAGTGTACTCTACATTTTGTCATCCTTCCGGGAACCGTCCGCTCTACGAGTGTTCCGCGACGTGGACAGTTCCCGGAAGGATGACAAATGTAATGTTCCCACTAATAACCAATACACCAATAACCACTCAACCAGCCTTCCCGTGCAAAAAATCCTCATCGCCAATCGTGGCGAAATCGCCCTTCGCATCATGCGCACCGCCCGCCGAATGGGCATCCAAACCGTGGCCGTTTATTCCGAAGCGGATCGCCATGCGCCACACGTGCGTTTTGCCGATGAGGCCGTGTACATCGGGCCGGCACCATCCGCGCAGAGTTATTTGCGCGGCGAAAAAATACTGGAAGCCGCCCGCCAAACTGGTGCAGAAGGGATTCATCCCGGTTATGGTTTTTTGAGTGAAAATGCCGTTTTCGCGAAACAAGTTGCCGAAGCAGGCTTGACTTTTATTGGCCCCAGCCCACAGAGCATCGAAATGATGGGCAGCAAACTGGCCGCCAAAGAAGCAGCCAAACGCTTCGGCGTGCCGATGGTACCGGGTATTGAAGAGGCTATTACCGACGTGGCAATGGCCCGCGAGATCGGTCAAAGAGTCGGTTATCCAATATTGATTAAAGCCTCAGCGGGTGGCGGCGGCAAGGGCATGCGCATCGTAGAACGCGAAGAAGAAGTGCAGGAACAGATGGAACGCGCCATTTCAGAGGCTATTTCTGCTTTCGGCGATGGATCGGTTTTTATTGAAAAATACGTGACTTCGCCGCGCCACATCGAGATACAAGTGCTGGGTGATACGCAAGGAAATATTGTGTATCTCTTTGAACGTGAATGTTCTATCCAACGACGGCACCAGAAAGTCGTGGAAGAAGCACCCAGTGCTATTCTCACGCCAGCCCTTCGTCAGGCGATGGGCGAAGCGGCGGTGCGAGTCGCCAAAGCCTGCAATTACGTTGGGGCTGGTACCGTGGAATTTCTGGTGGACGATCAGCGCAATTTCTATTTTCTCGAAATGAACACCCGCCTCCAAGTGGAGCATCCGGTTACCGAAATGATTACCGGGCTGGATTTGGTGGAATGGCAAATCCGTGTAGCGCGCGGCGAAGCACTGGCTTTCCAACAAGACGATTTACGCATCCACGGTCACGCGCTGGAACTTCGGGTATACGCCGAAGATCCGCTCAATAACTTCCTGCCATCGGTCGGAACTTTGCAACGCTATCGCTTACCAAATGGCCCCGGCATTCGCGTAGATGGCGGCTACACGGAAGGCATGGAGGTACCAATTTACTACGATCCAATGCTGGCCAAACTGGCTGTTCACGCGCCCACCCGCGCCGAAGCTATCCAATTGATGAAGGAAGCCATCGCCAATTACGAGGTGGAAGGGGTGGCCACTACCCTACCCTTTGGCCGCTTTGTCATGGATCATCCGGCCTTTGTGAGCGGCGATTTTGACACGCATTTTGTGCAGCAGTATTTCACGCCGGAAAAGTTATTGGACAGTCAAAAGGAGGCAGCAGAAGTGGCGGCTCAGTGGGCTTTGCAATTGCATTTGGCACAGAAAAAGATGTTAAAAGTAGTGGAAGGGAATAAGGGGGAGAAGGCGAAGTGGCGGTAGAGCATTAGTTACTGTTTTGCTCATTTATTTTTTCCCAACATTTTTCGATTTCTCTTTTTATTTCATTTTTTAATTTGGGTAAAGTATTCTTTACCCATAACTGACTTTGTGTGGTTAAATAATTTGGATTTTCTTTGAGCGTAAACTCCATTGCACCTTGAATTAGAGTTATCATTCCTAGAACTTCGCTTTCACCATTTGCAAAATTAGGCCCAATTATTAGACTTAGTAGTTTAGATTCTAATTCTGGCTTGTAATAAAGAATGTGGCTTACAATTGGAAAATAGAAATAAAAATAGCCATTCGTATTTGATGAGTATTTTATTTTTTTCATTGCATTTACCAATTCATCGACAGCCTCATTTGTACTTGATGAATCCAACTGGCTCAATAATTCATAGAACATCTTTCCATTTATTCCAAAATACATTAAGTCATTTAAGTGCGAAAATGCCTTTTCGAACTCTGTGCTGAAATCATTTTTCTTGGTTAGAATATTTCTTATCCAATCGAACATTTATCAGATTTTTTCTCGGTACATAGCCATGAGTTTACAACCTCTTTTGCTTATACTGACTCAATTTGACTAGATGATTATAGCATGGCAGCAATATCAATTTAACATTGCAACTATTCATAAAACTAGAATTGCTGCCATTTCACAGAAAAATGGAAAATTAGGTGGCTTTCAGTCTTAATAGTCGGACAAATCCTCCATCAAGCCCGTTCCCTATTCCTCCACCAAATGCCCCACAAACTGCGCCCCATTATCAATAATCCGCTGCGGGCTACGCCGAAACCCTAATCCACAGGCTTCATAGGCGAAAAAGATGCCCGCTTGATAATATTGTCCCTCTTCATCGCGCGCCAGATCGGCATAAGCTTGGTAGACGCTCTTTTGTTTAGCATATTCGCCATCCCGCACTTCCAGCGGCAGTCCGATTTCGTCGTAAATGGTGACGTTGGCGCCTTCGCGACCAAAGAAAACTTTTTGTACAAACGGAAAATCGCTGCGGCCAATGGGTTCTTTCAAAGTCGCTTCGAGCAGCAGTGGTTCGTTGGGAAATAAATCCCAGAGATATTTCAGAATACCTTTTGATTGGAAGATTAACGTATAGGCCGGATTGACGATTATGGCCAGATTGCGCTGCACAATTTTGGTCAAAATGGCGCACAATCCCGCCTCTTCTTCGGCGATGTATTCCCAGGGAATGAGTTTGAACCAGAAGTCATAACGCGTGAAATTGCCCTTGCCATCGGGCGCGTAAATGCCGTCCAGTTCCGAGAAATTCACCTCGTCCACGTAGCAGAAATGCGTCTCGAAACCCGCTTCTTTGGCGGTTTCACTCAACACCGCTACGTTGTGTTCATCTTCCGGTGCGTCACGCAAGGTGCTGAATAAGATGGTCGCTTCCTTTTCAGGATTGGCATTTTTCAATCGTATAAAATTGTCGGTCAACGCCTCATAAATGAAGTTGAACTGCTTGTCTTCGGCGATGCCATTGGCTTTCAATTGCGCCCATTGAATGATCGCCGTTTCTGGCAGAGAAGTAGGCGTATCGGCATTAAATTCCAGCATTTTCAGCGGCAAACCATTCAGTCCACCCGCCAAATCAAAACGACCGAACAAATGCAAGTGCCGGTCGTCCTCCCAGGTATGGCGGATCATGGCGTGTATATTGCGTGGAATGCCCAGTTCATCCAGTAAATTATGCTGCAGCACATAGTCACCAGCCTTGACAAAAAGTTCGTACAGCCGATTGCCGGCCTGATAAAATGCGTCGCTTTCGGCTTGGCTAATGACCAGCATTTCGGAAGTCAAATAATCTTCGGCCTCTTCGGAGACAAAATAATCCCAACCCAGTTCTTTAAAAACGGCATTGGGGAGTTGGGTGATTGGTTGCTTTTTGATGGTAGAAAATTGGTTGAGGAAAAGGTTGAGAAAAAGGGTTTAGGAGGTTGAGAAAAAGGGTTGAGAGGGGTTGAGAAAACAGGTTGAGAATGTTGAGAAAAACAGGTTGAGAAGGGGTTTAGAAAAAGAATTGAAGGCGCAGGTTGCCTTTTTGCTAATTTGCTTTTTTGCCGATTTACCTTTTACCCTCCGCTGCCTCCGCGAAAGCCGCGGAAAAAGCCGCTTCTACCACTGGATGGCATTCTTACGGTGCGGCTTACAGAAGTACGACGCAGCTCGTCACCCACGTTGGTACCGGGCATATATCCACCTCGATACACCGATGAGTAGCCTGGCGAACCAAAATTGCGGCCCATCATATAACCCATTGATCCCCACCATAATACCCCACCCAAACCCATGCCGTGTGAATGATAGCCCTGATTGTAGCCTTGATTATTTTGGCGCGGCATCACGGTGTCCTGCGGCTGCACCAGACTTTTAGCCTGCGCCAGCGTCAATGAATCGGTGGTACCATTGCGACGGCGAATGATGACGCGGGAAGCATCTTTGCTATCCACCATTTGTTCATCTATAATATCGAACTCGCCATTTTCTTGTTCTTCCAAGGTCGTGATAACGCCTTTGGTCGGCTCTTGTACGGTCACATTTTCCCAATCAGCGCCATTATCGCTGCCGCACGCGGCTTGCCCACTGAGCAAAGCAGCCACGGCCACGTACATTCCGCCCCGGCGCAAGCTGCGTTTCCAGGTAGACTGGGTATTAAAATTTTTAAAAGGTGTCATATAAGGAAGTTGAGAATGTTGAAAGTGTGGAGGTTGTTGAGAAATAACCCATTATTGATTTGGAAAGACAAAAATGCTACGAAAACCGCTGGCAACCAAGTGCGTTCGATGAGGCGGGACGGAAATCCGATGAAGCCGGACGCAAAAACGATAATTCATTTGCGATGTTTATATTCTCACATTTTCTTTTACCCTCTCACTCTCTCACATTTTCTCTTACCCTTCTCACCTATGCACACGCTCGTTTTTGCGACCCATAATACCCACAAAGCCCGCGAAATAGAACAAATTTTAGGCTCTAGTTTCCAGGTAATGACATTGCGTGACATTGGACAGGAAGAAGAAATTCCCGAAACCGCCGATGCCCTGGAAGGCAATGCGCTGCTGAAAGCCCGCTTTGTCAAGGAAAAATACGGCTACGATTGCTTTTCGGAAGACACGGGATTGGAAGTAGAAGCCTTAAATGGCGAGCCGGGCGTACATACAGCTCGTTACTCCGGCGAGGGCCGCGATCCAGAGGAAAATATTCAACTATTACTAAATAATTTAAAGGATCAGCCCAATCGGCGCGCCCGTTTTCGCACGATTATCGCCTTATTGGTTGGCGAAAAAGAAACTTTATTGGAGGGCATTTGCTCCGGTAAAATCGCGCTGGAAAAACACGGCACGGGCGGCTTTGGCTACGATCCGGTATTTATTCCCGACGGGTACGAACAGACTTTTGCTGAATTGGGGGAGAATATTAAAAACCAGGTGAGCCATCGGGCCAAGGCTACGCAGAAATTGATTCAGGCCTTGCAAAATGGGGAATAACAAGGTTTTATTTGTCATATCGCAACGCAGTGAAGATCATCTACACAAGCCAGATTAATTGAAATCTACCGCGCCAGGCAAATTCTGGATAACATGGCGTGTGTGGATATCTACGTTTCACTGCGACATGACAACTCGCTGGTAAAGAATCGTTTACCTCTTGCATTGCAGCAGAATCGGTTCCGTTTGAATAGTATTGCTCAAGTGGCCCTTGCGATCCCGAATACTGATCTTATAAAATACGGTATCAAATTTTAGCGGCGCAAAATTGCTGGTATCGCAGGGCGGCACCCCGCTCGATTGGGGATAAATGCAGCAGGTCGTCGGCACCACAATAGAAATTTCGCCGGAAATGCCATTGCCCGCGCCTTGCGTACCAACCGATGGAATGCGATAAGAAGGTTTGCTGAAATTGTCGCGACCATCCACAATGAAGATGCTGGCGGAAGTATCCGTAAATCCCAGATCGCCGTCGCCATCGGTATAACTGAACGTAATCACCACACTATCAATCCCTAAGGAAGATTGTTTGAGAGTTGTTTTGGACAAGCTTTTGAATTCGATCACCGGCTCATCGGGATAATCGGGTGGCTGTACACAAAATTGTAAAAATATCAAGGCAGAGCAAGCAAGAACTAGTACGGCATTAATGGTGTTTCTCATGGCAAAAAGCAAGTAGTATTTTGTGGCCAAAAATGGTGTTATTTACCACATAGATACATAGAATAATCACATAGGGCATATAAGCCTTATTATTTCTACATGTGCCAGGTGAACTATGTGGTGAAAATACAAAAATGAAGTTTTTTGTGAAAAATCAAACAGTGGAACGAGCGGAATTATTGCCGATGCTGGCACAAGTAGATAATGAGCGTTTTGTGGAAACGGCTTTGCACGTATTTCGCTATCAGGCCCGTCATAATCCACTGTACGCGCGCTGGCTCGAACTGCTAGGTCGTCGGCCCGCAGCTATTACAACGCTGGAAGCCATTCCATGTTTACCGATTCACTTTTTCAAAACCCATACTGTCCAAACTGGCCAGTGGATGGCTAGCACCATTTTTACCAGCAGTTCTACCACCGGCCAGACGCCTTCGCAACATCTGGTACAAGACCTCGATTCGTATTTGCAATCTGCCCGGCGCGGGTTCACGCATTTTTATGGCACTCCCGCCGATTGGTGCACATTGGCTTTGTTACCCTCTTATTTGGAACGTCAGGGTTCTTCGCTAGTGGTGATGGCCAACGATTTTATCCAGCAATCGCGCTACCCGGAAAGTGGCTTTTTTCTAAATGATTTCCAATCGCTGCGCGCAACGCTGGAACATTGTCAAACCCAAAATATACCGACTTTACTACTCGGTGTTAGTTTCGCTTTGCTGGATTTTGCCGAACAGCAACCCATGAATTTGCAAGGCATCACCGTGATGGAAACCGGCGGCATGAAAGGTCGTCGTCGCGAACTGACCCGCCCGGAATTGCACACCGTTTTAGGCGAGGCTTTCCAGTTGGAACTCATTCATTCTGAATACGGTATGACCGAACTTTTTTCACAGGCCTATGCTTTGGGCGGTAATTTATTCCATCCCACGCCGACCATGCGGGTGCTGGCGACCGAAATTTACGACCCGTTTTGCGTAGCCGCACCGGGCCGCAATGGCGTGTTGAATATCATCGATTTGACCAATCTCGACAGTTGCGCTTTCATCGCTACCGAAGATGTGGGGAAGGTCTACGCCGACGGCAGTTTTGAGGTGATGGGCCGTCTGGATGCGGCGGAGTTGCGGGGTTGTAATTTGATGGTGGAGTAGCCCCATAGCCCCCTCCGACTCCCCCTGAAGGGGGAGAGTGCATTGAGCAGGAGCTAAAGATTAGTACATTTTGCTTTTACAAACTCTGTTGAACAGATCAGAGGAAACAAGAACAAATCAGTGATTACCAATTTAATAACTCATAACTTATCCCTCATAACTATTTATGCGCATCGGCCTGCTTTCCGACACCCATTCTTTCCTCGACGACAAAGTCTTCGATTACTTCGCCGAGTGCGACGAGGTGTGGCATGCGGGTGATTTTGGCACGATGGACGTACTGGATCGCCTGCGGGCCTTCAAGCCTTTTCGGGGCGTATATGGCAACATCGACGGGGGAGACATCCGCGCAGAAGTGCCTCTGGATGAACGCTTTGAATGCGCCGGAGTGCCGGTGTTTATGACCCACATCGGTGGTTATCCGGGGCGTTACGAGCCACGGGTGCGCCAGTTATTACTGGAAAATCCGCCCACCAAGGGCCTGTTCATCAGCGGGCATTCGCATATCCTGAAAGTGATGCCCGACCGAAAACTCGATTTTCTGCACATCAATCCCGGTGCCTGCGGCAACTACGGCTGGCACAAAGTAAAAACGCTGGTTCGCTTCACCCTCGAAGCAGGACGCATTAGCGATTTGCAAATAATTGAACTCGGCAGCCGGGGAATACGTGGCGGAGATGAAAAAATGTCCTAAATTCGCCCCGTTTTCCGGTCCCGTAGTTCAATGGATAGAATTGGAGTTTCCTAAACTTTAGATATGGGTTCGATCCCCGTCGGGACCACTTTTGGAAATTTTAGACGCCCGTGAATCTTGTATTTGCGGGCGTTTTTAGATGTTTTCGTATACTATATGGTAAAGCAGGTAGTTTTACCTAGTATTCTACATAGTTACATTTAGTAGAAAACACCAAACGCAGCGGAAAATTTTAACTAAAATTTTAATAACCGATGGATAACAACAATTATAGTATTAGTAAAAGAATAGTTTATATCGCAGTAGCTCTATTCATGCTATTGATCGTTGCTTTTATTATAATTCTCCTCAAAAGCAACTATAATCTTAAATTGGCAGCAGGAGAATATAAAGCAGAATTAGGGCCTGCAAAGAGTCCTACAGATAGTCTATCACAAAAACTCCCAAACGCTTCCCCCGAAGCACCTCATAATCGAACAGATAAGACTACGACAAAGATACTTCCACTCACACCATCTACAAAAGTAAAAAATCAAGATACCGAGCCAACAAAAAGAGCAACAGTTGAAACGGGAAGTAATAAGGTAAATGTTGAAAATCAACCAGCCAACATTACCACTGGGCCAAATAGTCCAATAATTACGGGAAATGATAATAATGTTGAGTACAATACAATGCGAAAGTTAGGTGATGAAGAAAAAAAATCTCTAATAGTTATGCTAAATGAAGAGTTTAAAAAAAATGGAATTGATTATAAAACTGGATGCGTGGATATTATGGTACCTGCAGCCAACGACAACCCTGATTCATACTTCTTATCTAGTGACATAGAAAAATTTTTAACAGAAAAAGGATACAATGTAACGGATAAAGGATTGCAACAAATTTCTAATATTCAAAATAAAGGTTATGTAACTATTAATTATATGAAGGGATTTGACTGTGTATTTATTTCTGTTTGGCTAGCCACTAAATAAAGCCCAAACTTATTAAATGCAAAAGGATTTATCCAATCCGTTTCACGCTGCTTAGTGTTTTCACAATAGAAGCCCGATTAAGTATTAGCCACCACATAAATCAATGATAAACATGAAGATATATCTATCATCTTGTAACCCCTCGTTGAAACGAGGGGACAAAGCCAATTCACACAAGCCATCTATCTTCTTTGCAAAACATCAGAATTTAACCAAAGATGTGGATGTATTTGTAAAGAAGATAGATGTGAGGGTAAGGTTCTCCTAATCCGCCGATTAAAAGTCGGCGGTTACAAGATGTTAGATGTGATTTCTAATTTGCTAGTTTGAGATTTATGATAAAGAACCAGAGCATGGCAGAAAGGCAATAAAGCAATGAATTGAAACTTGAACCTACCACATCTATCATCTTGTAACCCCTCGTTTCAACGAGGGGCCAAAGCCAACCCACCCAACCCATCTATCTTCTTTGCAAAACATCCACATCCAATTAGCCTAAGAGCCTAATAAAACCATACTTCACCATAAACTCCTGACATTCTTCCGCAAATGTCTTTTTGCGATGGTGTTCTTCCTGTTGCTTCAGGTATTTGCGCACCGCTTCTACATGCGACTGACTGACCGATACAGCATAGTAATCATCAGCCCAGTCAAAATCCTTCTCAAAAAGTTGTTGTTTATTGGCAAAATGCGAGCTGTCGCCTTTTAGCAGCTTCACGATTTGTGCAATATTCTGGTCGCAGGCCATCGAAATCAAACAATGGACATGGTCGGCTTCGCCATTAATAAAGTCTAGATAAATATTCTTCTCTTTTGCGTATGTCTTTATGTGCTTGAACAAATCTATGCGTTTGTTCTTGTTTTGCATGAGTGGTTCGCGGTGTTTGGTAGCCCATACGAGGTGTACCCAGAGGCGTACTTGCGCCATGTTTAGATGTAAATGTTTTGTAAAGAAGATAGATGTTGTGGGTGAATTGGCTTTATCCCCTCATTGAAATGAGGGGTTTCAAGATGATAGATGTTATTATAAGAACGCCGACATCCAATAAAAGTAACTAAAAGAATAAATCATTTTCTGTAAAAGCAACCAACATCCATTCCTATTATCAGCCAAAAAAATTCCTGCCGCGTTGTTGAACATGCCAAACACGGCAGGAATGTAGATTGTACAGATCAAATCCCCATTTACTCCACCACCACCTTACCCACCACCACCTTCCCATCAACATTCACCTTCACCAGATACACCCCACCAGCAAATCCGCTAACCCGCACAGGCACCACCGAACGACCAGCTGGCAATTGGCCCTCATCCTGCGTATGTACCGTTTGACCCAATTGGTTCACCAGTTCTACGGTCACCGAAGCAGCTTCATTCAGTTCCATATCCACGTAGGTCCGGCCTTGTGCTGGATTCGGATAGATGTTCAGCGAGCCCAGTTCCTTGATGTCTTCCTGTACTGCCGAAGTGATAGTTTCTGATTTGGCAGCGTTCAGCACGACGCCGCTGGCACTGTCTACCACCATCGCCACCACATAGAGTTGGTCCAAGTCATAATTATCCGGGACGACGTAGGTAGCATGGAACCCGAACTCGTCATTTTCGTGGAAAGTGGCAGGTACGATGCCGGGCAGGCCATTAAAACCATAGAGGAGTTGACGGCCGACGAAATCGTAGCGCATCTGTGATGCTGGCACGGAACCAGGCAGATTCTCAAAGCCACCCATGACGCCTTGACCACCACCGGAATAATAGTTGTTCTGCCGGTAGCCGTTGCTGGTGCCGTGCACGTCGCTTTCGGCCACCACCAGCACGAGGTTATGTTTCGCGTTCGTGCGATCGGTGTAGGTGGTGATTTTTCCTTCGATGTATAGCTGGTGGCTCATGGAATCAATGGTGGCCTGCACGGTTACATCTACTGGCGCAACTACCTGCCGCAACTCCTGGAAAGTGGAGTCTATGTTACGCGGGTCGATGATAATTTTTCGATCCAGGCATACGCTGGGATAACCCGGGTAATTGAAAAAACTGGCGAATGCATCATTATATTCGCTATTCGTCATCGGGTCGTTATCGTGTATCGCGATCGGGATGAACAGGTCGGGATAGGCCTGGTGCATCTTTTCCATGTACACGGCACCGCGGGGGCACCAGCCGCACCAGGTCCCGGTGGTTTCTTCGCCTACGACCCGCCTGGGCACTACGGTAGTCACGCCAGCGACGGTGGCGGTCGCGCTGTTGTTGTCGGTCAGCTCGTCCGGGTGGCTGCCTACGCTGGTGATGGTGAAATTCAATAAGTATTCGTCCGCGTTAGTAGCGGTGAAAGCATTGGTGAAGGTACCCTCGTATTTTTCGCCGAAGCCGAGGTCGAGGCCGGTCAACGTTTCGGAGAAATTATTACTGCCGTCAGACCAGTTGACGACTATTGTATCTATCGTTTGAAAGCCGTTGTTTTTAAGGGTATAGTTTATATTATTAGCTACACCAGTGCGCACATAAGTATCCGCGTCCACTTTCAGTAAGGCAGCATCCACGTCGCGCACGTCGCGTACCACAATGTTGTCCACTGCCATTATATACTGGTTGTTGGAAATGTTGACAAAGGCGATATGAATACTTTTACCGACGTATTGACCGAGTGACACGAAACGGTGGTAAAAAGCCCCGTTGGATACTTCCCCATTGACCCGTAAAATCTCGTCTGTAAAATCGCCGATGTTCGTTCCACTGACCGAGACAAGCACCTTGTAGGTATCGGGAGTAGACGGTTCAAAGGCCCGCGCGTCCCATTCCAGGACGGTCTTCGCGGTGATCCCAGTGATGACTGGCGTGATCATCCAGTCGTCGGACTGACCAGCGGGATCGTACCAGGAAATACTAACGGCGGCGTTTCCGAGCAGGTCTCCCCGGACGTTCCAGGGAGCCGTGAAGGAGGACAGCTGGCTGGCAGGCGTAAGACCATCATTGTCAATCAGGATAATGTCCTGAAATCCATTTTCAAAATCCTGCTGGTAAAGTATTTGCGCACGTGCGCCAGTCAGTAACACCAGGGCAAAAAAGGCGGTAAAAAACGGTTTCATGTAAAAAGAGATGAATGTGTAAAATACAAAATCAATAGGGAGAAAGCAGACTTTCTATCGGACCACGTATGGTTGTCCGTATTTTTTTGGGAAAACTGTACATAGTAACGGTTTTGGGCAACTACATAGTTGGGTTCGGCGGCAGATTTAAGTGCGCCAAAGTGGCAAAAACGGGGTTTCCGTTTTTGATAGTGGTAGTAATAAAAAACGCAGGATGCATTATTCTTCCTGCCTGGGTTTGGACTGACTGGAGATGGAACAGAGAAGTTGGTGATTCAGCGCATGGCTGTTCACTAGTAAAACAGGAACAGTCCTCCCCTACCCTACCACCGTCACATCTCCCTGATACTTTTCCACCGTACCATCCACCAGTTCTACTTCCAGTTGCCAGATAAACACGCCAGGCGAGACTTTTTTGCCGCGATACGTGCCGTTCCAGGCCGAATATATTTGGTGGTATGCCGATACATGGCAACATCACCCCAGGCCTGAACAGCATTCCTTTGGAACACTTAGCAAACGGCATTTACTTCTTGTCGGTCAGAGGTATTGAACAGCCTGTTAAAATTATTATTTCCCAATAATTTCTTTCCATCATACGGTGGTGCCTACACGATACATATTGTGTAGCGCACCGCCGTATTTTTTATTTTTGCAGTATGAAAACTTTCTTTTTGTGTTTATTCTTGCCCATTTGCATTTGGTGTTCCGGGCAGTCTTCTTTTGATAGTTCCCGCAATAAAGTCTGGATAGCAGGGTATGGGTATGACCCAAACACCAATGAACATTACCACGTTTTTTTTGATTTTCGCAGCGATAGCTTAGTTCTTGAATACCAAATAGTAACGGGTAGTTTGATTATGGATTACACTAATAGCAGTATCTGCGATACGGTGGGCAACCTACTGTTTTTTTCCAATGGGTGCGGTGTGATGGATGCGGGCTTTCAGTATGTGCCGGGCGCAGAGCATATCAATGATGGAGAAACGCAGAATTATCTTTGTGAAGAAATTGGTGGTGGGGTATATACCAACACACTATTGATATTACCTGACACAAGCGGGACTGTATATAATTTAATATACACTAGGGTAAACAATCTAACTGCTGTCGGCGGTGCTTCTGATCGCTTATTTTGGACTAAAATAGTATACACTCTGGATGGCCAATTGAATGCAGTATTTGCAGATAGTATTTTACTGGACACTTTTTTGTACACTTCCAACATGGCATCCTGTCGCCATGCCAATGGTCAGGATTGGTGGGTTGTTGCTCCCGCTTATTCCAACGAAATAACGACCGGGCTTGATAGTTCCTACTATGTATTACATTTGGCACAGGATGGCATCTCCATACACAAAAATAGCATTGGCGTAGCCACCGACAAGTTTGAGAACAGCACTGGTGAGGCCGTTTTTTCCCCCGATGGTACCAAGTACGCCCGTTATACGATCCACGCCGACCTGCAAATCTTTGATTTTGACCGCTGTATAGGTCAGTTTAGCCATCCCATCCACGTCCCCATCGTAGATGCTGCCGATACGAGCTATGCAGCGGGCGTGGCGTTTTCGCCCAGCGGTCGGTATTTGTACTTATCCTCCACGCAATATATTTACCAGTTCGATATGCAGGCAGAAGATATCGCCGCCAGTAAAATAACCGTGGCGGTATATGATGGTTTTTATTATCCAATAGTACAGTCAACTAACCGTTTCTATCAATGTGAGTTAGGGCCGGACGGCAAAATATATGTCAGTTGTCCGGGGGGCAAGTATACCTTTCATGTCATTGAGCATCCTGATTCGGCGGGTCTGGCCTGCCAAGTGGTGCAGCATAAATATATTTTAGATTATCCTATTTTTGGTGGTCTGCCGCATTTTCCCAACTTTCGGCTAGGGGCCTTGCCCGGCGGGGCTTGTCCATCGGTATCAGCGGTAGAGGCAGTTGGGAAGGAAGCTAAGGCAAAGGTTTATCCGAATCCAGCGCAGACCATGCTTTACATAGAGTCGTCCCTATATGCTGCCCATTACAAGGTTTATAGTATGATCGGGACGGAAATCAGGCAAGGTTATCTGGACGGACATTTGGCCACAATAGACATTAGTGTTCTAAGTAATGGCCTGTACCTCCTAGTTATAGACGGCTTATCTAGGCCCATCAAATTTGTAGTTTCTCACTAATTTTCTTCACGTCAAGGCAGTGACCACACGGTCACTGCCTTGCCATAAAGTGCTTAAAAGTATGAGAAACTTGCTTTTTCTATTGGTCGTTTTTACTTATAATGACTTGTTTTCCCAAATAGCCCATGATTCGCTTAGAAACAATTATTGGGTTTTTGGGTACGGCAATTTTCCCGATTCAGAAATATACCATACATTTTTTGATTTTCGGGGTGATTCCCTTAGAATAGATTCCTTGATAGTCCCCAACAGCCTTTATATGTCGTACACCAACGCCAGTATTTGCGATACAGCGGGCAACCTACTGTTTTTTTCCAATGGGTGTGGGGTGATGGATGCCGAATTTCAGTATGTGCCGGGGGCAGAACATATCAACGATGGGGAAACTCAAAACTATCTTTGTGCAGAAGTGGGGGGGGGGAGATATACCAATACACTACTCATATTACCAAACGCAAGTGGTAATATCTATAACCTTATTCATAGTAGAGTAACCAATCATTCAGTTGTTGGTCCGGTAGCAGACCGCCTCTTTTGGAGCAAAGTAGAGACCGATGCCAATGGAAATCTATTGGGTACCTTGGTTGACAGTGTAATAATAGATACGTTTCTATATTTGGGAAATATGGCATCCTGTCGTCATGCGAACGGCAACGACTGGTGGATAGTTGTACCAGGGTATTCCAGCGAAACAGACTATATTTTGGATAACAGATATTATATGATAAACCTGTCAGATAATGGCATATTTATCCACCAAGATACCATAGGAGTACCAACAGATAATGCAGAACACAGCACGGGCGAGGCCACCTTTTCCCCCGACGGCACCAAGTACGCCCGCTACACCATCCACGCCGACCTGCAAATCTTTGATTTTGACCGCTGTATAGGTCAGTTTAGCCATCCCATCCACGTCCCCATCGTAGATGCTGCCGATACGAGCTATGCAGCGGGCGTGGCGTTTTCGCCCAGTGGCCGGTATTTGTATGTCTCTTCCACCAGACAAATCTACCAGTTCGATATGCAGGCAGTGGATATACCCGCTAGCAAGTTAACGGTAGCAACTTATGACGGATTTTTCTATCCTATACCTCAGTTGCCCACTCCTTTTTATCAATGCGAGCTGGGGCCGGACGGCAAAATATATGTCAGTTGTCCGGGGGGCAAGTATACCTTTCATGTTATCGAGCATCCTGATTCGGAGGGTCTGGCCTGCCAAGTAGTACAACATAAGTATATCTTACATTACCCTATTTTTGGTGGTCTGCCGCATTTCCCCAACTTCCGGTTGGGAGCCTTGCCCGGCGGGGCTTGTCCATCGGTATCAGCGGTGGAGGCAGTTGGGAAGGAATCTGGGGTAAAGGTATATCCCAATCCAGCCAGCAACGTGCTCTACGTGGAATTGCCCATCAGCAGTGCCAATTACAAAGTATACAATATGCTCGGAACATTGATCAAACAAGGTTATTGCAAGGAGCCGGTGACTGCCTTGGATATTAGTCCTTTAAAGAATGGCTTATATTTTATAGCCATCGAAGGTTTGGACAAGCCTTTGAAATTCGTAGTTGCCCACTAATTTTTTTCACAAAGGCGTACCCCTACCGTACCACCGTCACATCTCCCTGATACCGTTCCACGGTACCGTCCACGAGCTCTACTTCCAATTGCCAGATAAACACACCGGGCGAGACTTTCTTGCCGCGATACGTGCCATCCCAGGCCGAAGCGGTATCGTCGGGTGTCGTGTCGAGGGTTTCGTGGATGAGCGTGCCCCAGCGGTCGTAGATGCGGAAATAATGCACCTTCTGAATGGCTGGTCCGTAATTGATTTCCAGGCGATTATTCAGGCTATGCTCTGGCGCAATGGCGTTGGGCACATACACCTGCACCAGGCGTTGCACCCGCAGGGTGATATCATCGCTGGCCGTGCAGCCGTTCTGGTCGGTGACGGTGAGCAAGTATTTGATGCTGTTCAGCGGCGTGGCAACCGGGCTGGGGCAATTAATGCAGCTCAGATACGACGTGTCCGACCAGGCATAGCGCACTGGATCGAAGCCAAAGATTTCGGTGGTCAGCGGCACGGATTCTCCCAACAATAAAGTGGTATCGGCAGGCAGAAAAACCTGCAAGGCCGGCGGGGTTTGTACTGCCACTGCTAGCGTATCCACGCAGCCGTACATATCCTGCGCATATAGCGTGTAAGCGGCGGCAGATAGCCCAGGGTAGGTTTTTTGGGGGGAGAAACTGTTCCCATTCAGGCTGAACAGCAGCGTTGAATCGGTGGTGTTAATTTGAATGCTGCCATTTGTTTCGCCATAACAACGCACGGAATCGGGGTCTGCGGCGAACACAATCGGCGGATAGGCGGTCACCTGCGCGGTAGCCGTCTGGGTACAGTCGTTGGCATCGGTGACGGTGAGGGCGTAATTCGCGGCGGGCAGGTCGTCGAGCGTGGGAGCATTGATCGGGAACGTATTCCAGTGATAATCGAAAGGCGGTGCCTGACCAGTGACCGTAGCACTCAACATCCCAGAACTTTCATGGAAACAGGTGGGCGTAGCATCCACTTCGATCACCAGCGGATCAAGCACGGTCAATTGCACAGTGTGGGTAGAATCGCAGCCATTTCGGGCGGGGAAAGTGTAGATAAATACGCCGCTGGCCACCTGATTTTGTCCAAAAACAAGCGACGTATCGCCCGCACAAATAATGCGGACTTCTGCCGTAGAAAAAGTGTCTTTTGGCAGTACATGGACCATCACTGTGGAATCGCAGCCCGTAGAAGCCGCCAGATTGATCATCTTTTCGTCGCCGGGAAGCAGGGTGAAGCCGTTATAAACCAACGAATTACCCAAACAAACCGCCGTATCTACCTGAATCTGATAGGTGCCGACAGCGGAGCCATGCACGCGCACTTGCAGCGTAGAATCGCAGCCATGTACTGTTTGCAAAAAGAAGGTGTGGCTGCTGTCTGGTGAAATAATAACGTTGTTCCAGCTCACCGTGCGACCGTAGCAGATGGTCGTATCAAGCTTAATATTGAAAGTGTCGTACACCGTGATAAACACCGAATCCCGATCCATGCAGCCATTCGCGAAACCAGCTTGCAGCACCACCAATCCCGACGCATTGGGCCGAATTGTAATGCTATCGCAGGTGGTACAACCCACCACCGCAGCGGGCGACCAGCTGTAATTATCGAATCCGCTTTCTTGCAGCGTCACGGTTTCGCCCCGACAAATCGCCCGGTCTGCGCCGATATTAACCACCGTGCTACTATCTATACTGATGATAATTTGGTCGCTTTGGGTAATTCCACACACATCAGTTACAGTCACCGCATAGCTGCCTGCGCCCGGCGCGATGATGGCTGACTGGCTGCTGCCACCCGCCCATTGCCAGCTCACGAAATCGTTGCCATCGGCATTGAGCGACAGCGTAGTGTTGGCACAAATGGCCGTATCCGCGCCAATATTCAGGACATCAGGCGCGTAAGTATAATAAAATTTGGCAATATTATTTTTAAAATTGCACTCGCCAATGGTCGTCACCGGGAAATCGGTCGCCAGACTAAAAGGAGTCGGTTTGGAATGATTGTCATTTAAAACGATAAATACCGAGTCGTTGGCCACCGAACGCGGCAAACGCAAAGTAAAACTGCGACAGCTATCTTTGGGCAATAAAAACCCCAATGGTCGCGCTCCCACCCATTGGGCAGCGGTGGTCTGTGGATTGCCGATATAGGCCGAGATAGGCGTTTGGGCGGGCAACACGTTATCGCCGAGGTTGCAGAGCGTGGCCGACAGCACCAGCGAATCGCCCGCGCAGGTCACGCTTTGGATGGTCAATGCGCCGTCGGGCGTGGGGAAAGTGGGATTGAAAAACTGGTTTAAAAAGCCATTTAGCCGCAGGCTGTCGCCGACGATGCTGGGGTTTTGCTGGTAGCGCGGTACGCTCAGGTCGTCATTGATATTGGTATTGAAATAGGCGTGCTGATTCCAGACTCGCCGGGAAGAAATGCCGGGCAACCCGATGGCTTCGTAGCAGACCACGTGGCCTTCCCCGTTCGTCGCGTATTGTGGGCCGCCACACTGGATCACCACTTCGGTCTGTCCATCGCCATCCACGTCCAGAATGAGCGGATTTTCGATGTGGGTAGCCGAGATACAGTCGTCCTGCCATTTTATTTGTCCGGTCGCTCCTTCGATTACTTGCAGAAAAGATTGACCGCGATACACCACGTCGGAAGAGCCATCGCCGCAAAAATCGAACACGCTGGAACAAGTGATAGCGGAGGCATCGTTGGTCGAAATAGACCACATGAGGCTAAAATCATTTCTCAGCGCATACAAGGTCGGGAAACTCACGAAACTGATTTCCAGTTGGCCGTCACCATCCAGATCGGCGATGTTCACCCGCGAAGCTCCTTCCTGCCAGTTATTTTGCAATTTGAACTGCCGCATAATCGTCCCGGTGCGAATGTCCCAGCAATACACGTAGTTCTGTCCGCCTTTTCTGCCCTGCACAATGGCATCCAGATCGCCGTCGCGGTCAAAATCCGCTACACTGGTAAAGCCGTCGGTGAATGGCGCAGGAGCACTGGTAACCGGCGTAACGGCACCCGTCACCAGATTCACGGAAAGCACCTCATTGCCAGCCACGATTTCCAGGCCCGCACAGTCGGGGCAGAAATTATCCGGCAATACATCCATTGCCACTGTCGAGCAGAAGGAAAAGTTATTGGCTACCCGCGCCGGATGTTCGCCTGCCGATATATTGGGGCCACCTTGCGCCAGCAAAGCCCCCGTTTGTCCATTAAAGACTTGATTACCAATGTTAATCTCTGCCCAGCCATCGTGATCAAAATCGGCGATGTTGGGCACAGAAAAACGATAACGGCTGCCGTAGCCGACTTGTATGGTGCTGGCCCAGGCGAGGGTGCCGTCGTGGTTCCAGCAGCGTAGAATACGGTCGTTGCCCACCAGCACCAGCTCTCCAAAACCGTCATGGTCGAGGTCGGCAATGGCGGGCGCGGTACCACCGGGAAAGTCAGTCGGAGCGACAATATGCACCTTGGTCGCGCCAGTCGCGCCATCAATAATGTAAATATCCGGCCTTTCCGCAGCATAAGCTACAATATCAGGAATGCCGTCTTTATCCATATCACCGGCCACCAGCGGCGAGTAGGTACCCGTCTCGGAGGGAGCCGTCCACTGAATACCGAGGGAAATCTGGTCGCAAGGCGGCACATAATAACAATCGGCGTTGCAGGTAGTATAATAAAAATCCTCGCACTGCCCGGTGCAGGTGCAGTCCTGATCGTAGCAATCAATCAGCCCATCCAGGTCGTCGTCTATGCCGTTGTTGCAGTCTTCGGTAGTTTGGGAAAAAAGAAAAGCGGGGAGCAGAAAAAGCAGACTGGTGGCGCACTGTCGGGCGTACATACTTAATTCCATAGATTGGTCCTGGTTTTGTCCAGCAAAAAAACGGAAATAGTACCGCCTTCTTTCGCTGGTCAAAGCGATTAACGAAACGTTGTAAACTCAACGACCAAAAAGACGGAGGATAGGAATATAGCCCGGCAAAAACGGGAGATTAGAGGCAAGACAGCACGATGAGCCAAGACGAACAAAAATGCCGAAACGATTGGGTTTGCTCGATCAAACACGGCAAAAATACGGTGTTACAGGGATTAATTTTGTAGAAATTTTCCGCCTCCCCTTAATTAACTGGCAAAATAACAAACAAACCTAGACTTTCCGGTTAGATAATACAAGAAACGATAATAGTGACGGGAAAGTTTTACTAATGCTCTATTTATTCTGCGCGGGGTTATTTTTTCAGTAAATAACTCTGTGTATCTTGTAGTGGAAAACAGCACTTAATCCTCTGCATCCGCCTTTGGGCGGTCATTGGAAATCCCGTAAAAGGCAGCGAGGGAAAGGGTACAGAAAATAATTAGGTAAGCAGTCATGAAAAGCGGATTTTTTAGAGATTAAACAATAAAAGTGGTGACAAACCCACACAAAGGAAACTATAACCAAAGCCGCATTGTCCAGTTTGAATATTAAGGCAAATAGAAGTTTTACAGCCCAGTAGACAATACTGCGGTAGTTTTTAAAATTCTTATGCCATAACAGAGCGCGTACAGAAGTTTCTATAAAAAACTACTATTAGCCCAGTCGGTAGCCGTTCAGAAATTCTCGGGTGGTCATGCGGCGTTTGCCTTCCAGTTGCAATTCCTGTATCTGCAAAAACCCATCCAAAGTGCTGATTTTTAGTTCGCTTTTCCCATCGGAAAAGAACTCGCCAGGTGAGATTTTTTCGGTCCTTTCGTCCTTGGTAGCGCGCAGGATTTTGAGCGTTTTACCATCCAGCAACGTCCACGCGCCGGGGTATGGGCTGAGTCCCCGCACGAAATTGTGCACCGCCGCCGTGCTTTGTGCAAAATCAATACGGCAGGTTTCAGTGGAGAGTTTGGGCGCGTGGGTGGCGGCTCCGGCAGGCTGCGGTTGAGGCTGCGCCGTCCCCTGTTCGAGGGCCTGCACGGTGCGCAACACGAGATCGGCACCCAATTGCATCATACGGTCGTGCACCTCGCCCGCCGTGTCGTTTTCGCCAATGGGCAATGCGTCTTGAAATAACAGGTCGCCGGTATCTATTTCGTGCCGCAGCAGGAAGGTGGTAACGCCGGTCTCAGCCTCTCCGTTGATGATGGCCCAGTTGATCGGTGCCGCTCCCCGGTATTTGGGCAGTAACGAACCATGCAGATTGAGGGTGCCAAGTGGCGGCATTTGCCAGACTACTTCGGGCAACATTCGGAAAGCCACTACTACCTGTAAGTCAGCATTTAATGATTTTAATTCCTCCAAAAATGCCGGGTTTTTGAGTTTCTCCGGTTGCAATACGTGCAGCCCTTGCGCCAAAGCATATTGCTTGACAGCAGATTGAATAATCCCCAACCGACCGCCGGGCTTGTCAGGTGCAGTGATGACGCCGACTATATCATAGCCGTGGCGGAATAGAATATCGAGCGACGGCACCGCAAATTCGGGTGTGCCCATGAAGATGATACGCATGGCGCAAAGGTAAGGGGTTTGGGGAATGATAGTAAGTCGCAAAATTCTAAAAAAGCAGAGGGACAAATGTAAGATTCCGTAAGTGTGCTACATTTGCGACCATTACTTATAGCGAAAACAATAAGCAGCAGTAATGGTAAAGACGATCACTATCTAACAATAAAAATTATGCTAAAAATCAATCGGCCAAATCCAGCAGATGCCCCGCCCTGGTGTCCCTATTTCTTTGATTTAGTCCCCGAAGATAATTTAATAGAAGCTCTGCAAAATAATCAGAAAACCACGATTGATTTAATTCATTCCATTCCTTTTTCCAGAGAAAATTTCAGGTACGCTGAGAATAAATGGTCTATTAAGACAATCTTTATTCATCTGATTGACACTGAACGATTTTATTACTACCGAGCTTTTTGTTCTTCCCGGCAGGTAGATGTGAATATAGAATTTGATCAGGATATGTATGCCCAAAATTCTAATGCCGTTCATCGCACGCTACAAGATATTGCAGCAGAGTTTCTATTAGTAAGAGCGTCTACCATTAGTCTTTTCAATCACATGACCAACGAGATGCTCGATTTTAAAGGCTTTCCCAATAAAATGGTTTATACTGCCCGAAGCCTGGGTTGGATGGCGGTAGGGCATAATATTCACCATCATAACGTTCTAAAAGAAAAGTATCGTTTGTGAGGAGAGAAGCCCATAGATTTAACTGATGTTACGTACTACTATCGCGTGTCATTCAGAGTTGAAGGCGTAGAATGACACGCGATTATAGTAGTATGTGTTGTTGCGTAACATCAGTTATAATCAAGCCGAGTGGTCTTGAACAAAGACGAATGTAACCTACTGAGTACATTGTAAACTAAGTAATCGCACATTTCAATTATGCCCTGCGTAGCGTACTCCTCCCCCGGCCTAAAGGCCACCCCCTCCAAAGGGGGATACCGAGCGCAACTTCCGCTTATTCTCTCTTAGCCAAGTGCGGAAACTATCCCCCTTTGGAGGGGGTGGCCGTAGGCCGGGGGAGGTGGTTTGCAATAGGTTTTGCTAAACAATTTAGTTTACAATGTATTAAGTACATTGTAAATTAAATTCCCTGAGGATGCGAGTATTTGATTAAAATACTTTATAATCAAGTAATTGATCAAATACTCGAATCTTCCAATACTCAAATAAACATAATTTATAATGTACGGAGGATCACAAACCAAACCTTCTTAAACGTGCTAAACCACTCTGCGTTGACTATAACTTGTAAAAATTCTTCCCGAACTATTGTTTTAACTTTACCCCAAATAAGCGGCAGTCATGGCTTTTGAAAAAATATCCGATCAAGTCCGGCAATTAATTGGAGAAAACGACCAGCGTCCGGCAGCCGATCTGTTGGCGCAAGCTTTGCGCGACAAGAACCCGGCACTATACAACATTGCGCTGGTGCAGCAGGGCAATATCAAGAAGCTGGCCGACCAAAATGCCATTGGTATCCTCTCCGCCGATGAATCGAATCGCGAGCAGGCCAAAATCAACGCGGCCCTGCTCCACCTCTCCGACGAGTACGCGCGCTTGTTTGAGTCTTCCCTGTCGGGGCGCACGCTGCCGCGCCGGGCGTTGTTGGCGGTCGCTGTACTGGGTGCACTTATGGTGGTTGGCTGGCTGGCTAAAAGTGCTTTTTCCAGTAAAAGTTACCCCGCCACTTTCGATCTGGAAGTGCGCCTGCACGAACCGAGCGGGGAGCAAGCGGTGATCACGGACGGGCAGGTCAATCTCCGGCTGAATGACGACGTACCGCAGGAACCACATTCGCTGGATACGCGCGGCACGGCCGTTTTTCGTGTATTGAGTAGCAAATTTCGGGGCGATACGGTCCATCTGCTCTATTTCCCGCCAGGCGAACGAAAGTTTAAAGTCGTTCAACAAAGTGCGCCGACGGCTACTGGCGAAAACCAGGCTATTCGTTTTTCCATCGCGTTTTTACCCGATACTACCGTTTTTGAAGCGACCCTGCGTGATCCAAAAGGTCGTCCCGTCAAGAATGCACAAATTACGGTAGACGGCAGTTTGCACGTTACCAGCGACGAAAACGGTTATTTTAAATTGGCAATTCCCAAAGCCAGTGGTGCAGTGGCCAATTTTGTGATCGAAAAGGACGGAGTGCGTCGTTTTGTGCAAGACATGGCTATTTCCCCGGGTCACCGTTTATTTCCGATTGAATAGGATGCCCAAACCACAGCTTCTGCATCGTACACAGGGAACCGCGCTACAAGCCCTTCACGTCCACATTTACTTTTCCCTTGGAATACAAACTCACCCGAATGCCCGTTGGGGTCACGCGCGTATTTTCCACGGTCAAACTATCTACTTGACCATATAGCGTGATGCCGGGCTGGATTTGATAGTTAGTCAATGATTCCTGCACCGAAGCGCGCAGGGTGCGAATATTTTCATCGAGCGGAAAAGTCATGGCATTTTTCATCTGGTTCTTGATCGGGCCCTGAAAAATCCAGGCGGCAGTGCGGTAGAGAAAATTCTTCGTATCTACCTGATAATCAAGGTCGGCTATTTCGATCTGGTTCTTTTTGGCATTGTATTCCGGGCGACCGATGAAGTAGATATTGCCCTTAAAAGAGCCGGAGAGTTTTGAGTTCACCACCACTTTGTCGTTGTTGCCCCAGAGTTGAATATCCTCGATTTTCACCTGCTTTTTGCCGGAGGTAAAGACCTGCCCGATCATCATATTTTTGGCCAGCCGTTCAGCTTCCGCGAAAGGTATATCGGTCGCCAGACGCACCTGAAAATCGTCTGGCGCATCATCAATATAACGCAGGCCGGGCAGGCGAGAATTTTCCCGAAAGGCCGGTTTTTCCCCAAAAGTCACGTCGTTGAGGCACTCCACAGCGATCTTGGCGCGGATGGCGTCGCCCGTAGTGGTCAGTGGACTCATGCTAATAGACGTGGGCGTAGTTTTGACCCACATTTTATACACAGAATCTAGTAAAACAGGTTCCTGCAAGGCATTCCATGCGGCCTCGATGTAGGGGCGCAGGCTGATTTGCTGGGTTACATAGCGGTCGAGTGATTCGCTGAGCTGGCGTTTGCTGCGGTTCAGGGCGATGTTGGCGATGGCTTCTACATTGATGTTGCCCAGGCCAGTTTTGAGTACGGGCCGCACCAGCCATTCGTGGTATTCCACTTCGGTGGTAGTAGCCAGCGACCAGTCTTCGCGGATGGTGAAAGTGGTTTTCATGTTCAGCGCAAGTTCGCCTTCCGCTTCGGCATCGGCCACCAACAGGTCTTTTTTCATCCACAATTTCAGTGGTACGCGGTATTTGATGGTGTTGCCGCTCAGGTACAAGGTAATATCCTGACTACGTACCACCTTCAACATGAGACCGTCGTTGTTATTATCCGTAAAAGAATTGTCTTCGTACAGCGGCCCGGTGAGACGAGCATTGAGGGAGCGCGTCAGTTCCGCTTCGCTGATGTTGACGGGAATAGTCAGCGTGGAGACCAGCGGCGTATCGGGGGCAGCGATGTAACTTTCCAGTGGCTTCGGTGCATTGGTATAAGTGCTTGATTTGCAAGCAGATAATAAGGCCAAGACAAGGAAAGTGCAACAGGTTTTGAGCATAGTTATGTGGTTTTGCGTGGCTTCGACCATAGCGTAATTGAAACACGGATTTTCAAAGACGAAGAATGCCACATTTGTTCAAATACTCAAATATTCAAATCCTCGCTTTTTAAAACCTTTCAAACGTTCCCGCTGGTACGGCATCCAATACTTGAATGGGATTCAGAGAAACGCCCTCTCTGCCACGTCCACCAGAAAGCAGGAGATTGCCGTAATGCTGATAGTCTGTCCAGGGCAATTGAAATTGCGGTTTTTCATCCGTAAACTTCTCAAAATAAGCCCATTGCGTGACTAATCGCGTTTTTTTATCTACCCAAACCTGGTACTTATTTTCGGGGGTAACGCCGACTTTGGAGAAGGTCATTTGCAGCATATCTGCCGCCTGGCCGGTATCCGTGGTACCGTCGCCAAGAGAACGAAGCGTCGCGCCCGCGTCGCGCATTTTGAAAGGCATAACCAGCCAATAGGAGTCATTAATCCAGGTTTCTTTGCCCATTTTCAGGTACTTGGCCAGACTGTCGGGCTGGGTTTGTTCCACGCCATTCAGGAGTACTTTACCTTTGCCGCTGTTCATATTGATGATCACTTTGAGCGGCTTTTTCAACCATTCGATGCGCGCGTCTCCCGCCCATTTATCCCAGATCAAAGTGCGATTGCCAAAGAAATTCCAGGAAATATAGTGGGCGGTATTCCAGGCGGTTTGGCCGCCCATCGCTTGCATCACTTCGTCGGCAATCTGCAAGGCTTTGTCGTCCGAGCCGCCGGGATCGGCTTTGGTCTGCAATTCTGTATTTCCACAGGAAATACAGAAGCCAAGCAGTAGTAAAAGAAGTGGAGTAGCGCACGGCATTTTTATGGTTAAAATATTCATCTTCAATTGTTTACAACATTTTTAAAATCTGTTTGTTTAGCAAAGATATAGCAAGTAAATAGGCAAAATTGCAAAAGGCAAACGGGCAATGAAAATTAATGATTTGTGTAAAATTAAGGGTCGAATAGTTTTGCGCCCTTTATAAACACTTGCAAAATTTTATCAACTGCTAAAAAAATGACACCACTCGCTGAACGGATGCGTCCCCAAACCCTCGCCGAATTTGTCGGGCAACAACACCTCGTGGGGGAAGGAGCTGTGCTGCGACAGGCCATCGAGCGAGGCAAAATTCCGTCGTTTATTCTGTGGGGACCGCCGGGCGTGGGGAAAACGACGCTGGCGCAACTCATCGCCAAACTACTCAATCGCCCGTTTTTTCAATTGTCGGCCATCAATGCTGGCGTGAAAGACATCCGGGAAGCCATCGATAGTGCCGAAAAACGTAACCTCTTTACCCCAGGCGGTGGATCGCAAGGCGCGATTTTGTTCATTGACGAAATCCACCGTTTTTCCAAAAGCCAGCAAGATGCACTGCTCGGTGCAGTAGAAAAAGGCATCGTTACTTTGATCGGTGCGACTACGGAGAATCCATCTTTTGAGGTGATTCCCGCGCTGTTGTCGCGCTGCCAAGTCTATGTATTACAACATCTTACGAAGGAAGAACTGATTGGCCTGATAGATCATGCGCTGCGCGAAGACGGCATTTTAAAATCGCAGGACATCCACATCGAAGAGTACGATGCGCTGTTGCTTTATTCTGGCGGCGATGCCCGGCGATTGTTGAATGCGCTCGAATTGGTGGCTAATTCTCAGACCGACGGCCAGGCCTTACACATCACTAACGACCTCGTTCGCGATTTTATCCAGCAAAATGCCGCGCTGTATGACAAAACCGGCGAACAACACTACGATATTATTTCGGCCTTTATCAAAAGTATGCGCGGCAGTGATCCCAACGCCGCCGTGTACTGGCTCGCGCGGATGCTCGACGGCGGCGAAGACATTGAATTTATTGCCCGACGCATGGTCATCCTGGCCTCCGAAGACGTGGGCCTCGCCAATCCCAATGCCTTGTTGCTGGCCACCACCACGATGGATGCCATTCGTATGATCGGGATGCCCGAAGCGCGCATAATCCTTTCACAATGTGCGGTTTATCTGGCCACTTCGCCGAAGAGCAATAGCACTTATATGGCGATCAATAATGCACTAAGTCTGGTCAAGCAAACAGGAAATTTGCCCGTGCCGCTGCATTTGCGCAATGCGCCGACGAAGTTGATGAAGGAATTGAACTACGGTTCCGGCTATCAGTATGCCCACGATTTTGTCGGCAATTTTGTGCAGCAAGATGGTTTGCCAGAGGCCATTGACGGGAAAATACTGTATGAGCCGGGGGCCAATCCAGCCGAAGAACGCACTCGCGCGCAGTTGCGGGAGCAGTGGAAAGGGAAGTATGGGTATTAAAAACAACCAAAAACCTCTTAAATATTACTCTATTTATGAAGACAGCAATTTTCAGTTTTTAGCAGGTACTTGGTGCGTAGCGCAAACGAGCCTGCCGATGTGGTTGAAAGGGATAAAATAAATCCAACGCTTAACTACACGCTAATAGAACGTAAGGGTGAAATGGTTTTGCTGGATGAAGTAAATACATTAAAAAGGCAAAGGAGAATTAATTTTTTCCCGTATTCCTCCTTTTAGCAAGGCGGCGAACCGATCTGGTTCGTCGCCTTGTTTTTTGGAGAAATCCATGCCAAAACTATTCTAATAACATTCTAAATTATTTTTTGGTCATTCTGATTCACTTCGTAGTTATTTTACCTTATTTTATTCTTTAATCCCTTCTCTTTGTAAGCAGCGATTCTCGGTTTAGATTTATCTATTCGATTAAAGGATGATTTGCTTGTTTATTCAGGGCAATAAAACGATAAATAGCGTTCATTGATAAGGCTGGTAAGAGATCAAAAACTTGTCGGACTTTTTCCCACAATGCTTTTTTGGATTGGCACACTTCCAGTGCTTTTTGGAATATTTGGTTCAGGTACTGAGCCATCTGATCGACGAGGAAGGCTAAGAAAGTAAGGATGGCAAAGTTCGTAGCGAGGTATTTTTTTCCGTGGCCATAGTTGTGTTCTAAATGGTATCCCTGATTTTTCAGGGTATTAAAAGTCTCGTTTTCAATTTTCCACCGGGATCGGGCGACGTTGACTAATTCGGGCGCATTTTGCTCATTGATAAGTACATCGGTGATCCAGGAGCTGAAAAATACGATTTGGCTGCTTTGGGGGTCGACTTCTATGTATTCCAAATAGTTGACCAACAGGTCTTGGTTTTGCCCATTGAGAATCAACTGGTTAACAAAACGGACGCAGCATAATCGGTCTTTCGTTTCCCAAAACACTTCGTTCAATTTGTTTTGTTTGGCTAATTGTTCCACCTGAATGGACACATAACCTTCTTTTATGCCGATGAGGTAGGAAAGGCGGTGTTCTTTCAACAAGCGAATCAGCGGCGCATTGGCATAGAGGGCATCGAAGGTAATGAGCACTTTTTCGGTCGGCAAAACTTGCCGGATTTGTGGCACCAGACGTTTAGCCGCATTGCGTTCGCAATCATTTTTTTCGCAACCGTCCTGGCGGACAATGGGCTCGACGGCCACAGGGAAAACGGTTTTTTCGCCCGCCTGCACCCAAACGGCACCCAACATTTGATGATGATAAGTCAAAGAACCATTACGGTGCTTTTTGGTCAGGCAATTGGGGCAAGAGCGATCGGAAGAACAAAAATGCTGCGTTCCATCGACTGCCAAAACGGTGTAAGCACCTAATGCCTGTCGCTTTTCAAACACCTTTTTTAAGCGTAATTGATCCACTAACGGCTTAAACTGGGCTTGTAAAACGCTTGGATCAACCCCATCTAACCCTTCGCGAAGTGCACTGTCCTCCGCAATTTGCTCAATGCCATAAATTCGCTTCAAGTTCTCACTTCGACGCGCAAATTGTTGGCGAAAAGCCAGCAGCGACGGGTCTTTGAGTGAAAAAATAGCAAAACCGGCACTTAACAAGTCTGTCAATGAGTATGTCGAATTGGCTCTACGATGATCCTTAATACCTGCAAAGCCGACTCTTATCAGTTTTATCAATTCGTCTATCATTCATCTTTTTGAACGAAAGGTATTGATAATCAACTAATCAGTCAAAAATTCAAATCATATAAACTCTTCTTTCTAAACCGAGAATCGCTGCTTTGTAAGCTATTATTTAGTCATTCTTCAAAATTAAAATACCATGAAACAATCGAAACTATTTTCCCGGAAAAACACTAGCGGCTCTTCTACCCTCCCCAATTATTCCTTTCTGCGCTCCATGCTCCTATGGATAGCGTTTTTGGCCGCCACCGCCTCCTACGCTCAACAGCCCTTCATCACCACCTGGAAAACCGATAATTCAGGTATCTCGAACAGCACTTCCATCACTATTCCTACGACCGGCGGCGGCTACAATTATGAGGTGGACTGGAACAATGACGGCATCTACGACCAGAGCGGCATCACTGGCGATGTGACTCATAATTTTGGCGTAGCGGGCACCTACACCATTCGGATCAGAGGCACTTTTCCGAGGATATACTGCACCTTCAATGGAGACCACGATAAACTAATTAATGTTGGGCAATGGGGGGATATAGCCTGGACGAGTATGGCCAGTGCTTTTTTGAGTTGCTCTAACCTAAACATTAGTGCCAGCGACTTACCAAACCTGAGCGGAGTGGCGGACATGTCTTTTATGTTTGCTGACTGTTCCAGCCTAAACGGCCCTGCTAACATCGGCGACTGGAACACCGCCAATGTGACCACTATGGAAGGTATGTTCTATTCTGTCGATGTCTTCAACCAACCCATCGGCAACTGGAACACCACCAATGTGACTAATATGAGCGATATGTTTAATCATGCCGATGCCTTCAACCAACCCATCGGAAACTGGAACACCGCCAATGTAGTCACTATGAACAATATGTTTGACTTTGCAATTGCCTTCAACCAGCCTATCAGTAACTGGAATACCGCCAATGTGACCACTATGAACAATATGTTCTATGCTGCCGATGCCTTCAACCAGCCCATCGGAAACTGGAACACCGCCAATGTGACCAATATGAGCGGGATGTTTAGCAGTGCCGATGCCTTCAACCAGCCCATTGGCAACTGGAATACCGCCAATGTGACCACTATGGAAGGTATGTTCTATTATGCCGTTGCCTTCAACCAGCCTATCGACAACTGGAACACCGCTAATGTGACCAGTATGGTAGCTATGTTTGAAGGTGCCCTTACCTTCAATCAGCCCATCGGTGACTGGACTTTAAATTCAACTGTCAGTTTATTCAATATGCTGAATATGAGTGGCATGGATTGCACTAATTACAGCACCATTCTGATCAATTGGAATAATAACCCTGCCACCCCAAACGGTCGCGTTCTGGGTGCTGCAGGTCTGCATTATAATAATAATACCGCTGCGGCGGCCCACAATAACCTGATAGCCATAAAAGGTTGGAGCATCGTTGGCGATATACCCTACGAGAACTGCTTAATTCCGCTACCAGTTGAATTAATAACTTTCACTGGAAAACAGCAAAAAGACGATGTCTTACTGACCTGGCAAACCGCCAGTGAGCAAAATAATGCAGGCTTCTACGTCGAGCGTAGCGCGGATGGGCTGCGCTGGGAAACCCTCGGCTTCGTGGCGGGTAAAGGCACAACTACCGAAGCGCAGAATTATTCCTTTTTGGATAATTCCCCCCTTCAGGGGGGCAGGGGGGTGATCTACTACCGCCTGCGACAAATAGACTTTAATGGCAAAGAAGAAATGTCTGAAGTGGTCAGTATAGAACTGAAAAATGTTGGCACAGTGCGTATTTTTCCTAATCCCGTTTCTAATGGCGAACTGACCTTGCTGTTGCCTGAAAATGTAGAACAAGAAGTGACCATGCAACTATTTAGTCCGACTGGACAACTTTTGCGTTCTATGTCGGCTCATGGCGGCACTAATCCTCTGGCTGTCAATGGATTACCAACGGGGGTTTATACTTTACAGGTGGTGAGTAGCACCGAAATTTCTTTGGAGAAAATCGTAATAGAAAATTAACCTATCGCAGCTATTGTTTTTTACCAGAGGTGACACTTTTTAAAAAAGTGTCACCTCTTTTTATTGGCCTCGCTTTCTTTTTAGAATCAATCATAATCAACGCAAATTGGTTTTGCACAAAGACCGAACCTGAACGACTAATAATCAACACTAAACCTTTTTACCCGCCGAAGCCGTTTTGGCGAAGGAGGGGTAAACATTTTAAACCACTCTAAACTGACTATAGTTAAAACCATTAACCAACATTGCGTCCCTGCGTTAAATCCGCTTTAAACCCGGGCGCTTCCCTTGCGCAGTGTCCTACCCCACCCTACGTTTGAGCCAAAATAGAAAACATCATGAAAAACTTCCTCTTCCTGCTCCTCCTCTGCCCCTTATTCCTGACCACCAGTTGTGAAAAAGACCCTTACGCGCTCGATCTTGAGCGCTTCGATGTCCGCTGGTTCGACGACGACAATTCCGGTACCCAGACGCCCGGCGACGCGCTCCAATTCCTGGTACAGATCAATACCATCGATCCCAATCACGACAATCAGTACATCACCGAATGGGAATTTTCTTACACCGTCAATGGACATTTCGTGGGCATACTGCAAGGCGACGAACACACTAATAGCAATGGGATCACGTTGGATGCGGAGGTATTTATTGACCAGCTGCACCTGCCCGGCCCTGGCACCCTCCAATCTGGCGATGTCGTGGAATTTCGCGTTTGGGCAATCGACAATCACGGCACCGAACTGGAACAATTTCACCGTTTTGTGCTGGAAGATTGATCGAGAAAACGCAAGGTTTTGCAAGCTGGAAGCTGTTTTGGGAAAAGATAATTTGGGCAACCGAATAGCAGATCGCGACATCCTGTCTTTGGAGGCGTAAAAAAAATATATATTGCCGCGCTTAACCGAACTTCTTCCCTCGTCAAACACCTTTTCCTCGTTATGCAATTATCCTTTCGCCGTTTATTCCCGATTATACTGTGTAGTTCTTTCCAAATCGCCAGCTTATTTTCGCAAGATTGTGGCATATTGGTCAAAGAAAATAAGAAAGTCAACAATATCCAGATCGTCAGTACGGCTTCCCTCACGGTGGTGGTGCGCGGCAGTTATAACTACTCCATCGAATTTTTTACCAACGAAAAAGGTATCTTCGGACGCATGACTTCCGTGGGTGGTATCGAGTTCAATCAGGATGACCAGGTGGTATTTGTGGATGTGAATAACAAAGAGCAGGCCTACCGATTCATCGGCATGGATGAGTTACTGCCCGGCACCGTACCCACCCACCGCAATAATCTTCGCCTTGATCTGGAAGCGGTCAAGTGGCTGTCTGAAACCACGATTACCGGGATCAATTTTATCAATTTCGTGGATCGGCAGAAGCATAAGTTTACGACCAATCCCGGTCTGCAGAACGAATTCAAAGGCCTGGCTGCTTGTTTCAATGCCGCCATTGATCCAACCGCCGTGATAGATATACCGGGAGCAGCCGTCACCAAAAAAGTCGAAACGCCGACCGCAGCTACTACGCCGGGCAAAAAACCTTCCGGCACCACCACGACGGGCGGCGGCAGCGCGACCAGCGACAATGAAGTAACCAACCTGCGCGCAGAACTGGAAAAAACCAAGGAAAACCTCCGCAACGACATCAAGGCCGAGAAAGATCGCGCCGAGGCCATCAAAGGCCAGTTGCAGGCCGACGTGGCGGCCGCCCGCGATGCCGCCAACCAGAAAAAACTGGACTACGCCAACGAAGTGCTGGAAGCGCGCAAAACCAGTCTGGCCGAAATTGAAAAGTCGAAAGCCGAAGCCCAATCCTACGTTACGGATAATCGGGCCAAAGCCGAAACCGAGGTGTCGAAGATTGCTCAAAGCGTACAGGAAGCCCCAACGCCAGGCCGGAGAAGACATTCAGCGCGCTCGAGTGGCTTCTGCCGAAGAAGTACAAAAAGCCCGCGACAGTGCCGCTAAAGAGCTTTCGGCGATCAAAGGAAAAACTCGACCAAGCCAAGCTCCAGTACGCCGACGAAATAGCCAGTGCCCGCACCAATGCCGAAGATGAACTTAAACGCATCCGCGAAGAGAGTAGCAAAATAGTGGCTGATGCCCGCGAACGCGCGAAAGTCGAGACTAACAAAACCGCTGAAGATGTGGTGGATACAAAGAAAACTGCCAGTGAGCAAATCCTGAAAATTCGGGAGGAAACAGCGGAAGAAGTAGCTCAGATTCGGGAGAATGCCGTGCTGGAAAAACAAAAACAAGCCTTTGATGTCGCCGAAACCCGTCGCAAAGGTGCCGAAGAAAAAGCCCTGGTGCAGCAAAACAACGCCAACGAACTGGCCGATCTGCGCGAAAACATGGCCAAACAAAAAGAAGCCAGTGCTGTAGAAGTGGCTGACTCACACAAACGTGCCGCCGAAGAAATCCAGCGCACCCAGGCGCAAGTAGCGGAGCAACAGCAGAAAGCGGAAACAGAAAAGGCGAATATCACCAAGACCGTCATTGATAGCAAGGAAAAAGCGGCGCAAACGGTACAGCAAATTCAGGAGGAATCCACCCAGGCCATCGCTACTGCGCAGGCTCGTGCCAAAGCCCAGCGCGATTCTATTTCTACCCAAATCCTGGAGTCGCGTCAAAAAGCCCAGGATGAACTGGCGCGTATTCAGGATGAATTGGCCAAAACTGTGGCAGCCGCCAAAGAACAGGAGGCCAAACTAAAACAGCAGGCTGCCGACGAAGTAGTCCAGGCCCGTACCCGCAGCCAGCAGGAGGTACAAAAGGCGCAGGAAGAAGCTAAAAATCGGGTGCTGGAAGCCAATCAAAAGGCCGACGATGCCCAAAAACAATATGCCGGGGAAGTCGCTACTTCCAAGCAAACCGCCGATGAAAAAGTCAAGCAAATTCAGGCTGAAGCCGCTGCCGCAGTGACCGATGCCCGCAAAAAGCAACAGGAAACGGTCACTGCCACTGCCGCCGAAGTAGGTACGTCGCGCGAAAAAGCCGCCGCCGAGATTGCTGCCGCCCGCGAGAAAGCGGCCAATGAAATCGCCGCCGCCCGTGAAGCACAAGTACGCGCACAACAGGAAAGTGCCAATGCCGTAGCAGATGCCAAGCGTCAGAGTGCCCAGGCTATCGCTCAGGCCAAGTCCATCGAAGCCGATAGCGTGCGGGCAGCCCGCGAGGCAGGTGCTGCTGAACGCCAGCGATTGGGCAATGATGTCGCCGAAGCCCGGCAGAAAGCCGCGCAAGAGGTCGGCTCTACCACCCAAAAAGCTGCCGAAGAAATAAAAACGGTCAAAGAAAATGCCGCCCGCGCCAAACAGGAAGCTGCCGAAGTGATCGGCAAAGCCAAGCAGGATGCCGCCGATCAAGTAGCTGCCGCTCGCGAAAGTTCGGCCAAGGAAGTGGCGACGGCCAAGCAAAATGCGCTACAAGCCATTGCCCAGGCCAAACAGGATGCCGACGATAAGAAGGTCGTTTTTGCCAAAGAAGTCGCCGATGCCCAGGAACGCGCCCGCACAGAAATCGAGGACACCCGCCAGCAAGTAGCCACTGCTGTGGCAACTGCCCGCAAAGACGGAGAAGAAAAAACCCGGCAGTACGCTGCCTCGGTGGAGGAATCCCGCAAGAAATCGCTGGAAGACATTCAGGTCTCCCAGAAAGAGGCGACGGAAGCCGTTTATAAAACCAAACAGGAATCCGCCGCCAATGTAGCTGCTACCCGCGAAAGCGAAGCTCAGGCCATCGCCGATGCCAAGGCGCAAGGTGCTGCCGACATTGCCAAAGCCCGCACGGATGCCGCGCAGCTCGTCATAGAGGAGAATCGTAAAGCCGAGGAGGCCACCAAACGGGTGACCCAGTTGCAGGCCGATATTGCCAAGGCCGAAGAAGACCTGCGCAAGCTGCGGGAAGAGGCCGAGAAATTGAAAAAGAAGGAGTAGGAGGGAAATCTCGTCAAGGATTCCGCATTCGTTATGCCTCCTCTTCTTTCCTGACTGCACGTTTCCGTTTGGGCTTGAAGTGAAAAACATCTTTCCCAATAGGTGGCATGGTGTCGCCCAACAGGAAACCGAAGGGCTTCAGCGGCTCGATGCGGTCGAGGATGACTTTGATAATAGCCGTCAGGGGAATAGCCAGGAACATCCCGCCAATGCCCCACAGTGCTCCGCCCAATAATACCACCACAATAGAGACCAAGGCATTGATTTTCACCTTGGAGGCGACTATTTTTGGCACAATCACATTATTATCAATCAGTTGTATCAGGGAATAAGCACCTAAAATGAAGAGCGCATAAATAGGATCCTTAGTGGTCATGGCCACCAGCATGGGCAAAGCAATGGCGATCAAGCCCCCAATGTAAGGAATGACGTTGAGCAAGGCCCCGACGATACCCAGCAAAACGGCATATTGAATCCCTAACAGGAGCAGTGCCGTAGAATTCATCACCGCTATAATAGAGGCTTCCAAGAGCAGCCCGATCAGGTAACTTTGGATCAGTATTTTTGTTTGCCCCAATATGTCCACTACCGTTTCATGTTTCTCTCTGGGAAACAACTGGCCAATAAATTCCAGCAACAATGGCTTGTAAAATAGAATCATAAAGATGTACACCGGCAGCAGGAAAACGACCACAAAGACGCCGCCGATAGACCCGATTACTTTCCCGATATTACCCATACCATTATCTTTCATCTGTTGCACCCCCTCTTTCAATTCAGAAGTTTTTACGTTGAAGGTCTCCGAAATCCAACCCAATCCCTGACGAAATACCTGCGCAAATTTCTCTTTAAATACCGGCAACGTATCCATAAAAGTACCTATCTGCATGGAAATCAGGTAGATCAGTGTAGCGACCAGCGCAAAAGCAATTACCAGAATTACGAGAATAGACAAAGTACGGTTCAGCCCTTTGTTGCATATATAAGTCACTGCCGGATTGAGCAAAATGGCGAATACCGTCGCATACAACAGCGGCACGATAATACTTTTGCCAATGTACAGCACGAAAAAAGTTGATAACAAGCAGATAGAAATGTGCGATAATTTGACGAAAAAAGGTAAGTCAGTACGGTCGGTCATAGACGTTAAATGAGTGCTTGAAATAACAATAGGAGGCAAGGTACTGATTATCAAAAATTCACAAATTTTTTATTGGCTACCGCTGGGCCGTCTTAGCCAGCATTTCGTAAATGTGCTCTGCCGCCGCATCCCAGCTAAATTTTTCCCGCTGACGACGACCATTTTCTATCAGTTTTTGAGCGAAAACCCGATCTGTCCAGATCTTTTCCAATCCTTCTGCCATCGCCATTTCAGAAAATGGATCAACTAACAGGGCCGCATCGCCCGCTATTTCCGGCAGGCAAGTCGCATTGGCAGCCATGACGGGCGTATCCGTGTGCATCGCTTCCAGCATTGGCAGACCAAAACCCTCGCTTAGCGACACGTAAGTCAAGGCCAAAGCAGCGGCGGTCAGGCGAAAAAGTTCCGCTTCCGACACATAACCCAAAAAATGAATATCACCACGACTGCCAGCCTGTTCATAGGCAGTAGTTACCTCGCCCGTTTGCCAGGCCATTCTTCCGGCCAGCAGCAATTTTACGGATGCGCCGGTTCGAGTTTTAAATTGATCGAAAGCCCGAATCAAACGTGGAATATTCTTACGTGGATGAATAGCTCCCGTGTAGAAAAAGTATTCCTGTCCAGCAGAAAATTTCTCTCTAACTACCTGTTTTTCAGCTGCTTGCAACGGCACAAAACCTTCCCGACAACCATTATAGGCCACCGAAATACGCGATAAATCCACACTGCCAGTTGCTCCAATATCCTGCCGCACATATTCCGATACCGTCAAAATGTGCTCAGCGCGATGCAGGAATTTTGGTAGATAATGCTGGTAATATTTGCGGATCAGCCAGGGAATTCCCTCCGGTTGGTGCAGCGGCGCGAGATCATGCACCGTCATCACGGTCGGCGTTTTGGCTTTCAAACTCAGATAAGAATCGGGCGAAAAAAACACGTCAGCCTTCCAGCGATGCAGCGCATTTGGCACGCTCCCTTCAAACCACCACCACCACAATATCGGGTGCCGCGATGGCGGAAAAAGCACCAGCGGCGTCACGTTGGACGCATACACGAAGCGCGGATCGAAAGGCCGATCAAACAGAAACAGAAATTCGTCTTCCGGGTGTCGGGCCACCAACCGTTGGGCGATCTCGTGGGTGTACCAGCCCAGCCCTTCGAGACGTTTGGGCAAGAGAAAACGAGTATTGATAGCGATGCGCAAAAAAGTGATGAGTTATGAGTTATAAATTATGGACCGCCGTTGTGGAAAACTATTTGTGTTTTTTAAAATAGAACCGCCCGCTGGTAGGTATTTTTGTCGCCTCAAAGTTCATACTTCATCGTTCATAGTTCATAGTTAAAATACAATGCTTGATTTTTCCACCACCCGCCTCAGCCGTTTTGCAGCCACTTGGGTAGGCAACAAAAAACGCTACGAAGGCGTCGTTATTCCGAAGCAAACCCTGGTACCGTTGCACGATGTCGCCGAAGAATTATTAATTCCCGCCTTCCTCAAACCCTTCGAGAAATCGGAAGAATATTTCTATTTCCATCACGAAGAAGATGTGAGCCATCACCAGGTGTATCAACGCTGTATGGCCATTTTTCAAGACCCGGAAACGCTTTCGACCGAGGCGGCGCAACTGGCGCAATTGCTCTACCAGCACTGCGAAAACGCCAAGGTACAGGGCGGCGAGTTTTTCATCGCTTATTTTGAAGATTTGCTGTTGCAGGGCGAAGCGGTGAATGCCATTGGTTTTTGGAAAATACAAAGCAAAGATTCTTTTTTGAAGACCGAACGCAGCGCGGAGTCTTTCATTCTGAACGTCATTGAAGGCATTCCAACTGGCAAACCCGAAGTGGCGGCCCTGATTTTTCAACTGGACGAAACGGAAGGTTATCGCGTCTGCGCCATCGACACGGTGTCCAAAAAGGACGAACGCTCCTTCTGGAAAGATGAATTCCTGCGCCTGCGACCCATTGAAGACAACTACTTCAATACCCGACATTATATTAGTCTGGCCAGCGAATTTATTACTCAAAAAGCTCCCTTCAAATTCGGTCTGGATCGCACCGCGACAATTGACACGCTCAACCGCTCCGGCGACTATTTCAAGGATAATGACGAGTTTGAAGTGAATGATTTTGCCAAAACCATGTTTCCCGAAGAAGAACAACAGGAAGCGTTCAAGGAATTTCGCGACGAATACGCCAAAGCCTACGCCGTGCCGCTGGAAGATAAGTTTGACATTAGTAACCAGGCGGTCAAGAAAGAAGCCAAAGTCTTTAAAAGCGTGATTAAACTGGACAAGAATTTCCACCTGTACGTCCACGGGCGACAGGACTTGATTGAGCGCGGATTTGATGATGATAAAGGGAAAAAGTACTATAAAATGTACTTTGATAATGAGGAATAGAAGTAAATAGGCAAAGTACACAAAGGCAAATTCGCACCGAGAACCAGCCCGTCAGGCAATTGACCGGGTGATCTAAAAAGTCGCCCGGTCAATGCAAATATGGATTATCTTTGTAAAAAAACACACCAGATTATGCCGGAAGTTGCCCTCTCTCCATACGAAACAGAACGGAATAAACCCATGCCCTCACTTAACCATAGTATTGTCCAACTTAACCTTGGCGCGGAACTGCGTGCGCGTTATAAAGGCCGCTATCGTGTCGCCTCAGAGCTCAGTCTAGATTTATCGGATTGGTCTTCCGTGCCGGATATTTGCCTCTACCCTTTTCGTGCATTGGACTTACAAAACGACCAGATTGCGGTGAGCGAACCGCCGCTGTGTACCATCGAAATCATCTCGCCCAGCCAGTCACTCAACGAATTGGTCTATAAAGCCCGCGAGTATTTCCAGCATGGCGTACAGTCCTGCTGGATTGTGCTGCTGCCGCTCGGCAATATCTATGTGTTCTCTTCGCCCGAAGACTATGAAATATTCCGGGCTACGGAGACTTTACACGATGTGAAGATGGATATTGCTATTCCATTGGGGGAAGTGTTTGCGTAAGGGTCACTAAGATTTGCCAACCACCTGCTCGAAAAAGGGGTGATGTGCGTTACATCCAAGAGCTGCTTGGCCATGCAAGCAGCAAGACCACCGAAATTTATACACACTACCTTGTCCATTTTTCGGGATTACGCACAAAGGCTGGAACAGCATCAAGCGGGCGATGAACAATCTAAATATTTAAAAATCCAAATAAAATTTGTTAAATTTAACTTTTTTCATATTTTTGCTCTATATATTCCTCAAAAAACCTATACGCATAGCAAGTTTACACGCAACGGTCGGCTAAGTGAAAGGTCAGGTAAATGTTAATGATCGTTAACGTTTACCGACCTTTTGAAGAAAGTTTAGTCGTTAGTTTCGAGAGCACGTTGTTATGGACAATTGAAGAATAGACTCAGTAAAATAATAACCGATGTTCATCACTCAACCCAAAATATTTATCAGTAGCACTATTGTGGATTTACCCAATGAAAGAACTGCTGCATATAATGCTGTGAATAAGGTTGGCGGATTCCCTGTAATGTCAGAAAAGACGATGGAAGCACAGAGTACAGATTCGCTTACGGCTTGCTTGAGTAAAGTAATGGAGTCAGATATTTATGTGCTCATTTTAGGTGGCCGCTATGGTTGGCAACCCGAAGGAAAAGAATCCATAACAGAACTGGAATATCAAACCGCAAGGAGTCGAAACATACCCATACTGGTATTCAATACTACATACGTGAAAGAACAATTACAGAAAGAATTTGAAAGTAAAGTTGAACCAAACTATTTCAGAAAAACAGTACAAGATGCTTATCAATTGGAAAAGGAGCTTGAAAACGCTTTAAAGACTGAAATTGATAAAAAACAAAATGAATATTTTAATAGAACAGAATTGGTTTACTCTAACCTTGTAAAAATTCAGTTTCCAAGTCATTTGTATATTGCCGATTTAGATATAGACAAAAATGCGGTAAAGCAATACAACAAAGAAAGAAAACGACCATTTTACAAACCAAATCTTCATGATTACGCTGTTTCAGCATTATATATGCTGGACATTTCATTTCCACACGACTGGATACTGTGGGATGGGAAAATTATCACCTTTCATAATTTACAAGATGATTCAATAGGCTTAACAAAAATCATTGATAGGGGAACAGCAGAACTATTTGCTTGCGATGAGTTTTATGATTCATCAGTAGACCATTTATCGCAATTCAAATATCTACTAAAAAAGTGCCTTGAAGCCAAACTGCATAAGATAAAAATCAAGTGGTTTAAAGAGGAGAGGTTATTTGCTTTTCTCCCTGTACAAAAAGACGACCTAGAGAGATGGCAACCAAGGTCAATTGAATGGACAAAAACTAAGAAAATTGCAACCCGAAAAGCGGTTGATATAAAATACAATTTGAAAGACAAGTCTAAAGTTTTCAACTTAAAGTGCCTTTCGTTTCGAACTGCGTTTGAATGCTTTGAAGGAGATTGGTACTTATCAATAAAACCTGAGTGGATTTTCCTTTGGAGTAATTTGGAGGTTTGCCATTTAGCTTTCAAAAACATTCAATGGTTAAAAAAGAATGAGCGCAATATGCACGTATTTAATCATTACAACTTCATTCTCCGTTATCTGCAGCCTTCTCAAACGGAATCTCTATTCGCTGAGTTTAATGACTATCCGTTTATAAAGTTAAAGCAAATAGAAAAATTTAATTTTTCGCCTATTGTTCCTGACACATCTTGGAGCAACTTAGAAGCCATTGGAATGCAGAAAAAACTTAAAGATGAAGATGGCAATGTAGATTTATTTGACATATGAAAGCAGACTATATAAAAGAACCATTTTTATTTTTTGGCAAAGGCAAAAGTATTTGTCCGAGAGAGGGCATTGCAGAATTAAATGTATATGATACTGTAATAGAAGCAAGGAAAAATCAATTACTCCTCGGCATAATTGGGATTGAAGAAGATGTAGAGAAGTTGAAAGTCTGGTTAAAGCGATTTGAAAGTTATATTCCCGCAAACCCCAAAGGCAAACAAAAAGGTTTATTTAAATCATTTCCGGGTTTCAATCTGGCCAAAGGGTTTTGTGCAAATTTCATTTACGATTCAAACTATGAGAGGATTCTTTCACCCAATAACATTAAAAAGATACTAAATGAACCCGACAGAAATAAAAAAATAAAGGAAGCAGTAGAATTATTTGGTGAAAACATAGGTTTCTTGTCTGATATTAAAAATTGTGATGTCGTAATTTGTATTATCCCAAAAAGCTTTGAAGGAAAAATTGTAAAGGAAAATAAGGATGATGAACCTGTGGAACAGGATGCGGAAGATAGGGAAGAACCCGAATTGGAATTAAACTTTAGACGAGCATTAAAGGCTCGTGCAATGAAATATAGTACTCCTATTCAGTTGCTGAGAGAGTATGTTTTGCACGACAACAATAAATCACAAGATGCAGCAACTAAAGCATGGAATTTTTGCACTGCGCTTTATTATAAAGGACTTCAAACTATACCTTGGAAACTAGAGGTTGACGAGAACAAACCAAAGGTTTGTTTTGTAGGTATAGGGTTTTACAGAAGTAGGGACAAAAAGACGATTCAAACCAGCTTAGCTCAGATTTTCAATGAAAACGGTAAAGGTGTAATACTTCGGGGAACTCCTGTAATGGAAGATAAAGACGATAAGAAACCTCACTTAACTTATGAGCAATCCCTTTCCCTCCTCAAAGATGCGTTAGCCAAATATAAGTTCGCGATTGGCACAATGCCTGGACGAGTAGTTTTGCATAAAACTTCAAAATACTACGAAGATGAATTAAACGGGTTTACTCAAGCAATGCAAGATTTGAGTATAACTGAATACGATATTGTAACTGTAATGGAAACAGATTTACGTTTCTACCGTAATAATCTATATCCACCGGTAAGAGGCTCTTTATTTTCATTGACAGAAGATAGGCACATTCTCTATACAAGGGGTTCGGTCCATCAATATCAAACATATCCAGGGATGTATATTCCTGCACCGTTGGAAGTTCGGATAGTAAGTTCTGTTTCATCCGTAAAAACTGTTTGCAAAGAGATCCTAGGACTGACAAAAATGAATTGGAATAATACTCAGTTCGACAACAAGTATCCAATTACAATTGGCTGTGCCAGACGAGTTGGAGAAATAATGAAATACCTTGCAGAAAACGAACAACCAAAAGAATCTTATGCTTTTTATATGTAAGTATATATATGAGATAAAACGTCTGTGCATAACAATGCTTTCATACCAACCGCTCGCTAATGCGGCGGCTGACATGAAAGCCCTAATTCACAGAAATATTTATAATTACCACTACACCAAATAAGTCTCACTCACCTTATACCTCCTTTTATACGGCAAAAGTTGCCCAATCGCGACTTTTGCCGTATTTTTGCACCAAAATGCCGTTTATGCAGTTTGTGGATATAAAAAATGATGCTGAAAATTTAACTATTATACCGGAAAATGTAGACGATGAAGGCTTAAAGGAGGCGTACCATGATGCGAATAAACATTCATGGGAAAAAGAAGAATTGGAAGCCTATGATTATGCAGCTATGCGGGAACAAGATGAAAGAGGGAAGGTAGAATTGGCGGAAAAAAGAGGAAAAAAGCAGATGCAAATCGAAGCCATTTTAGGTTTAAGTCGCATCGGATTGAGTAATGATAAAATTGCGGAAGCCTTGAATATTTCACTTGAACAAGTGATTGAAGTGATTGAAAATCAATAAAATTAGGCTCAATGCTCAATAAAATCCATCACATTGCCATCATCTGCTCGGATTATACCGTTTCCAAACGTTTTTATATAGATATATTAGGACTAAAAGTTATTAAAGAAACGTATAGAGCAGAAAGGCAATCTTATAAGTTAGACCTTTCCTTAAATGACCATTATATCATTGAATTATTTTCCTTTCCGAACCCGTCGCCAAGACCATCAAGACCCGAAGCAACGGGACTGAGGCATTTGGCTTTTGAAGTAGATAATTTAGAGCAAATAGTCCATCATTTATCTAAATTTAATATAGAAGTAGAACCTATTCGTACGGACGAAATCACTGGCAAACGTTTTACATTTACCAGTGACCCGGATGATTTGCCAATAGAATTTTACGAGAAAGAAATATTTTTCTCCTAAAATAACCCGAAGGCGATTCATTTTTCGCGTAGAAGTAATACTTCCTCTGAAACATCCATTTCCATTTTTCTCTTTCCCGAAAAACCCCTAATTTCGGGCCACCAACCGCAAGGCAACACCACCGATCGTTTCTATTGTCTTGCCCATTGGACCTAACCAATAGCACAAATATGATCCTTGGTATTTTGAAGGAAGCCCACGGCGAACAGCGCGTGGCCCTTGCGCCCGACACCGTAGCGGGCTTGTTGAAAAGCGGTATTCAAACGATTTTAGTGGAAAAGGGTGCTGGGGAACGAGCCTTTTTTAGGGACTCCGACTACACTCACCAGGGCGCACAAGTTGTTGATCGTCAAGCAGTTTTGCAACAATCACAGGTGCTGCTGGCCATTCAGCCGCCGGTTGCCGATACGCTGGCCCAACTTTCGCCCGGTCAGGTGCTGATCGGCCAGTTCAATCCACTGAGCCGATTTGATTTGATTGATGCCTTGCTCGACCGGCACGTCACGGCGTTCAGTCTCGATATGGTGCCACGCAGCAGCCGCGCCCAGGCAATGGATGTGCTGTCTTCGATGGCCACGGTAGCGGGCTACAAAGCAGTGCTGCTGGCGGCTAGCCATTTGCCTACTTTTTTCCCGATGTTTATGACCGCCGCCGGTACCGTAAAACCGGCCAAAGTGCTGGTTTTGGGCGCCGGGGTCGCTGGTTTACAGGCCATCGCCACGGCTAAACGCTTAGGGGCAGTAGTAGAAGCTTTCGATGTGCGCCGCGCGGCCAAAGAGGAAGTGCTGAGCTTGGGCGCAAAATTCGTGGAAGTAGAAGGTGCCACCGACGATACCAGCGCAGGCGGCTACGCGGTGGAACAATCGGATGATTTCAAACGCCGTCAGGCTGAACTCATTCAACGCCACGCTTTGCTTGCTGATGTGATTATTTGCACGGCTCAGATTCCAGGTCGCGCTGCACCGCTGCTGATAAGTCATGATACGGTAGAACAGATGAAAGCGGGAGCCGTCGTCATAGATTTGGCTGCTGCTTCCGGTGGCAACTGCGCTGGCTCAGAGGATGGCAAAACGGTGTGGATCAATGGGTTATGTATTATTGGTGATAGCAACTTGCCGACTACCATTCCGAAAGATGCCAGTGTAATGTTCGGGAAAAATGTGGTCAATTTTTTGAAACTGCTGTTGCCCAAAGGTGAACTTCAACTGAATTTTGAGGATGATATTCTGGCCGCTTCCTGCATTTCGCACCAGGGAGAAATTATCAGTCCACGTCTGAAACAGGTGATGCAAACGGCGTAATATAGTAGGTGGTGTAGAGCGGTTTATAATGTTTAAGGAGGTTTAGTTTAAATGTTACTGCCTTGATTCCATTCAAAACCATTTTGCGTCCAGTGTCGTCCATAATTCCTAATTAATAATTCAATAAATGTCCAGTTTTTTTCTAGAACATCAGCCGACTATCTACATCGTCATTCTGTCCATTCTATTGGGCATTGAGGTGATTTCCAATGTGCCGGCCATTCTGCATACGCCACTGATGTCGGGAGCGAATGCTATTCACGGTGTGGTTATTATTGGGGCAATTATCGTAATGGGCCACGCTCGTTCTGATGACTACCTCGCGCTGGTATTGGGTTTTCTGGCGGTAGTGCTGGGTACGCTCAATGTAGTGGGCGGCTTTGTAGTGACTAATCGAATGCTGGAAATGTTTAAGAAAAAGAAGTAAAGGAACTATAAAGTATGAACTATAAACGATGACATATAATCATCGTCTGTTGTTAACCTCCATGATAGAAAGTATTTTACCGTCACACCGTTTATAGTTCATACATCATCGTTCATCGTTTAATATTACCAATGTCTTCGTTTTTACTGCAAGTAGCTTATTTACTCGGTTCTATTACGTTCATTGTAGGATTGAAAAGATTGAGTAGTCCTGATTTGGCACGGCGCGGCAACTTACTGGCAGCGGCTGGAATGCTGATTGCCATTATTGGAACAGTATTATTTCATAAAAATAACTTTGGCGAATCCATTGGTAATATTCCGTGGATTGTAGCGGCGATGGGCATCGGCACGGTCATCGGCTACCTGATGGCCATGCGGGTCAAAATGACGGCGATGCCGCAAATGGTATCGTTTTTCAATGGCATGGGCGGTGCCTGCGCGGCCATTATTTCCATCGTAGAGTTTCATTCTCATCCGGTTGGTACGCCCGGTTATTTATTGATCGTACTGCTGGGTGTAATCATTGGCAGCGTATCGTTTAGTGGTAGTATTGTAGCGTATGGCAAGCTGGACGAGAAAATCAAAGACCTCTCCACGCGCGCCCTGACCTGGTTCAATCTGCTGCTATTACTACTCATTTTCAGCATATTGGCCGTGGCAGTTTGGTTGCCCGCTAGTATTGGGCCAGCCGTTTTGTGGATTTTACTGCTATTGTCACTATTGTACGGAGTGCTTTTTGTGATGCCGATTGGCGGCGCGGATATGCCCGTAGTCATCTCGCTGCTCAACTCTTTTACTGGCGTGGCGGCAGCTTTGGGTGGATTTTTATACGATAATCCCGTCATGCTCACTGGCGGTATTTTGGTTGGTTCGGCGGGCACTATTTTGACTGTATTAATGTGTAAAGCCATGAATCGGTCGCTGCTCAACGTGATCATTGGTTCGTTTGGCAAGGGCGCAGCGGCGGCGCAAAAGGCACAAGGCGACCAGGTAGTGAAAGAAATTTCGCTCAACGATGCGGCTATTCTATGTGCTTATGCCAGCAAAGTAATCATCGTGCCTGGCTATGGATTGGCGGTGGCGCAGGCGCAGCATATTTGTCATGAATTGGAGAAAAATCTGGAAGAACGCGGCGTGGAGGTCATCTATGCTATTCATCCAGTGGCAGGACGAATGCCGGGCCACATGAACGTACTGCTGGCCGAAGCCGATGTACCTTACCCGAAACTGGTAGAAATGGACGACGCCAACCCGCAAATGAATGCTACGGATGTGGTCATTATCGTAGGTGCCAACGACGTGGTCAATCCCGCCGCCGAGACCGATCCTGGCAGCCCCATTTATGGAATGCCGGTGCTGAAAGTCTGGGACGCTAAACAGGTAATTGTGCTGAAACGCAGTATGCGCGCCGGATACGCAGGCATCGAAAACGACCTGTTTTTTCATGCCAAAACCAAGATGCTTTTCGGCGATGCGAAGGCAACTTTGGGTAAATTAGTAGCAGAATTGAAAACTTTGTAAAATGAGTATTTGAAGAGTCGAGTATTTGAGGATTTGATTAAACCCTCGAATACCCAATTCCTTCTACTGCTGCTGTACGCCGTCCCCCATTTCTGCTTTTTGAACTGGAATATTTTCTTTGCTCATTTGCACCAGATTGTGGTCTTCATAGCGAGTGCCGTCTTCATAAGATACAGATACAGACACCGTTAACTCCTGATTGGCCGGGCCTTTAAAGGTGCCTTTCACAGGGCTACAGTCGCCAAAATGTCGGCCCACCGCCAGCGTTACATGTTGATCGCTGACCCAGCAATTATTAGTCGGATCTATGCCCACCCAGCCGACTACTGGCAGCCACACTTCCACCCAGGCGTGCGTAGCACCCGCCCCGCGCGTCGTATCGTCTTGTTTGGGACAGATATAGCCGCTGACATAGCGTGCTGGCATCCCTTCAATGCGCAGGATTTGGAGCAATAAATGGGCAAAATCCTGGCACACGCCGGAGCGCAGTTCCAGTATTTCGTCCAGCGTGGTTTCTACATTGGTAATACCTTTACGATAAGTAAAATTTTCAAAAATATACTCCGAACAACGTTGTATAAATACTGCCGGCGTATCTCGCACGTGTTGCACCTCCGCCACCATCGCACGTAATACAGTGCTGGACCGCATGAATTCGGGTTGCGACAAATCCAGTAAGTGCATATCATTATGATTGGCTCCACGCAGGATTTCCCAATCAGAAAATTTGGAGGTTGCCAGCGGCACCTGCGCCGTCGGATAAGTTTTTACTAGTACAGTACTATCAATAACTAGTTGTTCGCAGGGTTGATTGACCATGAACCAACCGGCCTGATTACCCCAATAATCAATGAACCGATTGATATTTGGTTCCCCGGTGATGATCAGGTTATGCTGCATGGTCTCCTGACCAGGCCGCTGATAGGGATAAATTTTGATCTGATTACTGCTTTCGCGCACTGGGCGGTCGTAGCGGTAATGCGTCAAATGCTGTATTTTATAGGTTGGCATATTCGTTGAATGTGGTCAATGTGTCCAATAGATAGACAGTTAGATATTTTGACGTTTGACTAATGGAAATCAATGTTCTGCTCTTCCATCTCCAATGTCTAAAAATCAAAATAGCCATTAATCAAATTTAATTATAAGCAAAATAGCTCCGCGACAAGGCCGTACTAAATCGGTGAAAATCAGTTTTCATGCCAGTCAGAAAAGGGTGTAAACCCGTTTGGATAATAGATTCCATGTCGGCAAATTCTACTTTGGCACGCAACCGACCAATTATTTTTTTCAGGGGCTCGCTGGTCTCCATTTGTTCCTGCGACAAGTTCTGAATGATACGGTCGAGGCGAAACAAACAGTAAGCCAGCGAACGCGGGAAATGGGCATTCAGAATAGCCAGATCGGCCACGCGCCGCCCTTCCAAAGCACCGGGATAACGCTTCAAATACAACTCGTAACCACTCAGCGACAGCAGCAGATTGCGCCAATAAGGCACTTCGGCAGGATTAGCAAAATCATATTCGATGCTACGAAAACGCACATCCAGAATATCAGCGGTCACTACCCCACGTTCGATGAAGCGTCCCAGATTCATATAGTTCCAGCCCTGGCCGCGCGGCATGGTCACTTCCGATACGCCACAAAAAGCCAGATAACGATCAATCAGGCTGCTCAGCATCACGATTTGTTCGCCGCGATCAATAGCTTTTTCCAGCGCAGGATTGATGAGCATCAAGTAAAATTCATTGACCGATTCCCATACTTCTTTGGTGACGTGGTCTTGTGCCCCGCGCGTGTTTTCGCGGGCTCGCGTCACGATATTGCGGATGGAATTGTTGTTTTCGCGATCAAAAATCATGTAACGCAGCACCTCATCGCTGTTTTTGGACATCCGTACTGCTTCTTCTGGCGGCAAAGCCGTAAAAATCTGCAACACCGGCTGCCAGCTAAAATCCGGCTGCCCGCTCCGATCCAGCGCGGTGATGAAATTGATCTTCAACATCCGTAAAATGCCGTCGGTACGCTCCATGTACCGGGTCATCCAAAATAGAGAGTCTGCAATTCTGCTAAGCATGGATTAGGAATTAGTTATTAGTATATTGGTTATTAGTTATTGGTTATTGGTTATTGAGGTGAATATTCGGATGGTTTGTCTTTGCGCAGGTAATTAATGTAGCCATTCAGGAGACGAGCACAAGTATCTATTTTATCTTTATAGTCTCTTAGTATTTCAGGCGTAACATAATTTTCATCATAAGCAGTAATTAAGTGTTCGAGTGTTTCCAGGAGAGACCCTCTGGAAATTCTACAATATTGTATATTCTCTTTGTAATGAAATCGGCCATATCCTTCCGCAATACACGCCGTGATTCGCCGCGAGGAACGAATGGTTTGGTCGGTCAATTTGTATTTTTCCTCTGCCGGAAAAGAGGACTTAGTAAGTTCCGAGATGCTTTTTCGCAAAGCCCGACATTCCTTATAAACTTCTAAATCAGTAAATGCTCTGATTTTCATGTTAATGGCTTTTAATTTATAATTCAAAATAGATTCTTGAAATTAACAAGTATTTTCATACCAATAACCAATAAACTAATAACCATTTAACCATTCAAACCACCCAAGTATCTTTACTCCCGCCTCCCTGCGAAGAATTGACCACCAGCGAGCCCTCGCGCAAAGCCACCCGCGTAAGACCACCCGGCACTATCTGAATGCCATCCGGGCCGCATAGCGCATAAGGCCGCAAATCCACGTGACGAGGCTGCAATTTTCCATCAATCAGGCACGGAACGGTAGACAATTGCAGGATGGGCTGCGCGATAAACGAGCGCGGATCAGCCAAAATATCCAGCCGACATTGGTCCAGTTCTTCTTCGGTGGCTATGTGGCCCATCACCATCCCGTAGCCGCCCGATTCGTTGGTGCGCTTCATCACCATCGTGGACATATTTTGGAATACGTGGTCGCGTTCGTCCGCATTTTCCATGCGGTAAGTGGGTACGTTTTTCAGCAGCGGCTCCTCTTTCAGGTAGTAGCGAATCATGTCGGGCACATACGCATACACCGCTTTGTCGTCGGCCACACCATTACCCACCGCATTCACGATGGCCACGTTGCCGCGCCGATAGGCCGACATCAGGCCCGGCACCCCCAGGTTGCTATCGGGCCGAAACACCAGTGGATCGAGATATTCATCATCTACCCGCCGATAAATCACGTCCACCTGCCGCTTGCCGCGCGTGGTTTTCATAAACACCTTATGGTCTTCCACCACCATATCACGCCCTTCCACCAACTCGATGCCCATGTTGCGCGCCAAAAAAGTATGCTCGTAGTAGGCTGAATTGAACACCCCCGGCGTGAGTAAAGCGATCACTGGCTGCGACACCGAGCGTGGCGACAGCGAGCGCAGTATGTCGCCCAGAATGAGGGGATAATCCGATACTTTTTTGACCGAATTATCGCCCAGCAAATTGGGAAAAATACGCTTCGTAGTTTCGCGGTTTTCGAGCATATAACTCACCCCAGAGGGCGTACGCAGATTATCTTCCAGCACATAATAGGTTCCGTCAGCATCCCGAATCAGGTCAATCCCGGCAATGTGCACATAAATATTATGCGGCACATTGATGCCGACCACCTCGCGGGTGAAGTGCGGACACGAGACGATGAGCCGGGCTGGCACGATGCCATCACGGATGATCTGCTGCGTGGAATACACGTCGCGGAGGAACACATTCAGCGCAGTAAGTCGCTGTTTAATGCCCGCCTCGATCTGTTTCCATTCGCTTTGCACGATGATGCGTGGAATAATATCGAACGGGAAAATACGCTCAATGCCTTCATTCTCGGAATATACCGTGAACGTAATACCTTGATGCATAAACAGTTGCCTTGCCAGTTCTTCCTTCCGATGCAGCGCATCAATGGGCAATAGGCTGAGTTCGCGCACCACAGCAGCGTACTGTTGGCGCATGGTACCATCGGCAACGCACATTTCATCCCACATTCCGGGGCCGATGCAGTAACTTTCAAACAAGTCGTTTTTCACCATATTTTATGATGTTTGGATTTGGCGAAGGTATATGCTGCGCTTTATTGCGAGAAACAATTTTCATTTTACCCTGCGCTGCCAGACCATTTGTTATTCGGCAGGTGAAGGAATTTTCTGCCGAAAAAGCCGGACACGTTTTTGCCAAACCATTTTTTGCTTTTTCACAGGTTGTTGGCACCAAATCTTAATTGCCCAACCGCCATATTTTAGGTTAAAAAAGCTTTTTTCAACTACGGAGTTGGCAGCAGAGGCTTCGCGGCAGGAGCGATTAAAAGGTGAAAAACAATTTTGCCAACCTGCTGACCAATCAGCGGTAACTGCCGAAAAAATGCTTACTTTTCATGCGCAGGTTAATTCGGATATTCGCCTTTTAAAAAATAAACAATGAACGCTCTGTCGCTGCAAAACAAGGAAAATATTCGCCTGCACCTCGCCGAATGGCCAGTGGAGCAGCCGCGTGCCGTCATCGCATTGGTACACGGACAGGGCGAACACATTGGTCGCTACGAACATCTGGCGGCCTGGTACAATCGCCACGGAGTAGCCATCATCGGGCTGGATTTGCAGGGCTATGGGCGCAGTGAAGGTCGGCGTGGCCATACCCGCGATCTCGATGCGCTGTTTGACGACATCGGACTACTGCTCGACGAGACGCGCCGCCGCTACCCGGAAGTACCACTTTTTCTATACGGCCACTCGATGGGCGGCAACCTGACGTTGCATTATACCGCTCGCCATCAGCCCAATATCCGGGGACTGATCGCGACTAGTCCCTGGATTCGGCTGGCTTTTGAGGCACCCGTATTGAAAGTAATGGCAGGGCGACTGCTGCGCCGTTTTATGCCCACTATTACGCTGCCAACTGGCTTGACAGCGCGCTTTATTTCGCAAGATCCGGCGGTAGTTCATGCCTACCAGACCGACCCGCTGGTGCACGATCAACTCAGCGCGGCAGCTGGCATTATGATGCTCGAAAGTGCCGCCTGGCTGAACCAGTATTCCGGGAAATTTCCGACTCCGCTGCTACTGCTGCATGGCACTGGCGATAAGATCATTTCGGCAGCAGCGACGCGTGAGTTTGCCGGGCGCATTTCCGGCGACGTGACCCACCAGGAATGGGCCGGCCTGTACCATGAGTTGCACAATGAGCGGGAGCAAGACGAGGTGTTTGCGTTTACACTGGGCTGGGTGGAAAAAAGGTGGAGAAGTTGAGAGGTTGTTGAGAATGTTGAGTCTGCTTCGCAGGTTGAGGTTGTTGAGAATGTTGAGTCTGCTTCGCAGGTTGAGGTTGTTGAGAATGTTAAGAGTGTTTAGTCTGCTTCGCAGGTTGAGAAATGATACTCTTTAATATTAAACCTTTTTTGGCCTCTTCTCTCTTTCTCTCAACTTCCTCAACCCCTTTTTCCTTTTCTACCATTTCTCAACTTGCGCAGCAAACTCAACCATTTCTCAACACCCTCAACCATTTCTCAACTTGCGCAGCAAACTCAACCATTTCTCAACACCCTCCACATTTTCTAAACAACCTCTCCTCCATGCCAATCTACACACCGAAAGAACAACTGCTGGCCGATCTGGAAAACGTTTTTTCCGGCGAACCCTGGTACGGCGAATCCATGCTGACCATTTTGGAAGGTATTTCTTCCGAACTGGCGATGAAGCCCGTGGGCGGCCGCCGCATTTATACCTTGTTGTTGCATATACTAGCCTGGCGCACGTATTTGCTGCGCCAATTGCAAGGGGAAGCGGACTACGATATCGAAACAAATAGCGTGGTGGACTGGCCCGCCTACCAAAATGAAGGGGCTGCTTTTTGGCCCCGGGTCGTAACGAGCCTTAAAGAAAATCAGCAACATCTGCTGACGCTCATTCGCAGTTTCTCCGAGGAACAATTGATGGAGACGGTGCCGCACCGCCGCTTCTCCTTTGCTTTTTTGATCAATGGCGTGATTCAGCACGACGTGTACCACCTCGGCCAAATCGCGCTATTGAAGAAATTGGCGTGATAAATGTTATCAATATGCCGTCATCTGGCTAACATTTTGGCAAGTTAGGTGACAAAACACAGATTATCAGACTTTTCCGTGGCATCAAGCCTGTCAAATTTTTGAAACTTGGCAGGCTTGCTCAATGGAAAAAAGCCAGATTATTGCCCGGTTTCCCATAATCCCCTTCCTCTCCCGATCAAGAAAAGTAACAGGATGGATTTTTCCCATCCATATCATCCGCCTAACTGATTTTTGCTTATGAACCGATCATTACTCCTTTTTGGGCTGGCTTGCCTTGCCCTGTGCCAATCCACTTTGGCAACTCCCCTTCCAGCCAAACTTCCCGGCTTTTGCTTTCCTGCCGATACCACTCGACCGATCATTGTCTGCCCTGCCAACGACACCGTGCAACTCGGCCCTGGCCAATGTGTTCAGGCAGTGATGTACGCCGCAGTGACAGCTACCGACAATTTGCCAGGGGTGGTCGTCGCGCAGACGGTTGGCCTTGCATCGGGTGCCGTCTTTATGATTGGCTCGACGGTGAATACTTTTGTGGCCACGGACACGGCGCATAACACCGCAAGTTGTTCTTTTACCGTCACGGTGCGCAATTTTTATAATGTACTGATTTGCAAAGAGTCCTCTATTATAAAACTGGATGCCAACTGCACGCATGTCGTCGCCCCGACCGATATTTTGACCCCCGGTGAGAATGGTTGTTCTGCCAATTTCATCGTAGAAGTAGACAAAACTTTTCCTTTCGGAAATGGGCCCTGGCTACCAGCGACCATGACCGCCAACGACGTGAATAAGAGCTACCAATTCCGTATCACCGCTCCCACTACGGGGAACCGATGTTTCGGGCTTGGCGAAATAAAGGACACGCTGCCACCCACCATCTCGTGTCAGAATTTTGATGTTTCCTGCATCGTGACCGATCTTTCGCCCGCTTATTTGAATGACTCGCTGAGCATCAGTGCTGCCCAGCCCTCTTATACCGACAACTGCGGCAGTACGCCGACCCTGACCTATAGCGATGTAGCTACCAGCCTGCCCTGCGACCCAAATTCTACGTTGAGCGGTATCATCACCCGCACCTGGGTAGCCAAAGATGCCAGCAACAACCAAAGTTCTTGTGTGCAAAAAATCAATCGGGTACACTCGCTTACCAATGTAAAATTTCCACCCGCCAGGACGCTGAATTGCGTCAATGCCGATCTTTCGCAGCAGACCAATGGAATGCCATTTATTGAGTTAGCGGGAGTTCATTTTCCTTTGATAACCGTCGCCGCCTGCCAAATTCAGGCAAGTTTTGTAGATACTATTGTGCCACAATGTGGCGGTACCCGTCTTGTCCGTCGTACCTGGCGGGTGCAGGATTTATGCCGACCTTTGTCGGCCACCAATCCCAAAATCGGTGTACAAAACTTGCAGATTCAAGACAATGGTGCACCCGTCATTACCTGTCCGCCCACGACCGTGCTTCGCATCAATACATTCGGCTGCCAGGGCAAAATCAAACTGCCCGATGCGGTCATTAGTGACGGTTGTTCGCGTATTGCCAAGTTCGCCGTCGCCTGGCCAGCTACCGAAGGCGGTCAGGTAGAGGGCTATCTGAAAAACTGGCCCGGCAATAATCCGGCTATTCGTGATACCCTGGGCGGGCTGGATTCGCTGGATTTTCCAACCGGTGTCACCACCATGCAATACTTCGCCACCGATGCTTGCGGCAATACGAGCAGTTGTTCCTTTACCTTGATTGTCTCCGATACAATGCCGCCCACCGCATTTTGTCGCCCGTTTTTGACCGTACAACTATCCCCCACTGGTACCCTGGAATTGCCCGCCGACAGCCTGGACGATGGCTCTACCGATATATGCACGCCTGTTTCTTTCAAAGCACGCCGCCAGTTGGCCAATTCCTGTCAACCCAGCAACCAGTTTTACGATGCCGTGCAGTTTTGCTGCTCCGATGTGGGCGATACAATAGCCCTCCGCTTGCGAGTTTATGATAGGCCGCTGCCGACGGGGCCAGTGAGTTTGAGCCTCGACAGCAGTTATAACAGAGAGTGTACAGTGCATGTGCGCATCACCGATCCGCATCCGCCCCAATGTGTAGCGCCCGCCGACGTAGTGGTGCAATGCGACACTTTTGATCGAACCCTGAATGCTTACGGCAGCCTCATAAGTCGTTCTTGCGCAGTGGATTCCTTAATTATTTCGGTTGATTATGACCAGTTCGACACAACCTGCCGCCGCGGCCAGATCGTTCGCACGTTCCAGGTAATGGATGACAATGGCAACAGTACTAATTGTACCCAACGAATTACGGTAAATACCACGCAACACTATTTCGTGCGCTTTCCAAACGATACGATAGTGGCGGCCTGTGCGGCGGCCAATGCTTTTGGCGAGCCGGAGTTTTTTGGCCTGCACTGCGAACGAACACAAGTGACATTCACGGACCAGGCTATTTCTTCCACTTCCGGCACTTGCCTGAAAATAGAACGAACCTGGAAAATTATTAATCGCTGCCAATATGATTCCTTGCAGCCGCTGACTATTGTACCGAATCCAGAACCCAACGCCTCGCCTGATTCTCCGCAAAATTTACCTGGCCCCATTGTGTCCGCCAGCGGGACGACTGGTCTGTGGGCACCCTCTTCTATTAAACTTACGGCTACGGCTGCCACACCGACTAATTTCAGCACGTTCTGGGCAGCCAACACCAATGGCTATCAATATAAGCAGACTATTCACCTGGTGGATACGAAAGCCCCGGTTTTTGCGCCCTGCCCAACCACAGCAGTGACCTTTTTGGATAGTTCGATCAATAGTAATGAACTCTGGCAAGAGTCTGTCTGGCTTGATCCCACGACGGGCCTCCATGACCTTTCTGACGCGTCTGTTGTGCTGAGTGCCACGGCTTTAGATTCTTGCTGGGGCGAAAATATTAACCTGAGTTATATCCTTTTCCTCGATCTGGATGGCAATGGCGAGCAAGAAACGGTGGTCAAAAGCAGCAATGTACCCGCTTTTGGTACTATTAATTTTGGCAACGCCTTCAATACCAACTACACGGGTGGTACGCCCCGCACCTTTGACGAACGAACTGTACCAAGCAGCCAGAAATATGGTTTTGCTTTGGAAACGGCCGTCGTTAATCACCAAAAAAAGGCCTGGGTGCGCTGGAATACCTCGCAAACGCCGCTGCAATACATCAATCCGCAATTGCCGCGCGGGCAACACAAGATTAGCTGGACCGCCGAAGATGGCTGTGGTAATACCGCTACCTGCCAATATAATTTTATTATTCGTGATGGTCAGCCCCCTGTTTTGACTTGCACTAATGCCGCTTTTGTGCGCAGCATCGGCCCCGATCATAACCGACAGATTGACGTAAACGAAATCCCGCAACAGTCGAGCGACAATTATAGCCCAAATATCTTCCTGCAATATGGATTGCGGCGCGCTGGCAGCGGCAACGACTTTCCAGTAGACAGCACTGGTCAGCCACGCCGCACCCTCACTTATACCTGCGCTGATCTGGGCGTACAAAGTATTCAGCTATGGGTGCGCGATCAGGATCACAATGCCAGTTTCTGCATGACCACCCTCACTATACAAGACCCGAACAACCTTTGCGTAGAAGCGTTATTGAACGTGAAAGGCAGCCTGAGTACCTCCGTAGATAGTGGCATTTCGGAAGCAAAAATTGGTATTCATGCGACCTTTCCGGGTATGTCGCCTTATGATGCGATGGTCACTTCAGACTCTGCCGGGCACTATATGTTTCCGCTCGGTCTGCCCACGGGCACGGCCTATACACTGACACCCGTGAAAGACGGAAATGCGCTGAATGGGGTCACGACTTATGATCTGGTGCTCATTAGCCGCCACATTCTTGGCCTGACCCCGATCACTTCGCCTTATCGGATTATTGCTGCCGATGCGAATAAATCAAATTCCATCACCGCCCTGGATATTATTGAACTGCGTAAACTCATTCTCGGGATTTACGACAATGGCCTGCCCCTCACCAAATCGTGGCGTTTTGTGGATAAAGCCTTCGTATTTCCCAACCCCGCCAATCCCTTCCAAACGCCTTTTCCGGAAACGCGCAGCGTAGCCAGTATGGTCGCTGGGCAACCTGCCGACAATTTCGTGGGCATCAAAGTCGGCGATGTGGATGGCTCGGCGATGACTCATCTGTCGGGGACGGCGGATGATCGAAGCAGCGAGGTATTGTGGTTTGAAGCGACCGACCAAATCGTGCAGGCGGGAGAAATGGCCGAAGTTATTTTTCGGGCGACCGAAGCCGTGGCGGGCTACCAGTTTACCCTCGATTATCCGGGACTGGAAGTAGTGGACATCCAACCCGGCGCAACGATGCAGCCAGATAATTTTGCCGTTTTTGCGGCGCGAAATGCCCTGACCACCAGTTTTGAGGCCACCGAAACCACCAGTCCGGCAGCATTCACCGTGCGCTTTCGCGCCCGGCAGGCGGGTCGCCTGAGCCAGTTGCTGCGTATATCGGGCCGAATCACCCCGTCGCAAGCCTACGCGCTGGAAGAGGTTGCTCCGCCATTGGGGGTAGGTTTGCGTTTTGGACCAGCGACTGGGACGGGCGGCAATTTCGAGTTGTTGCCTTGTACGCCCAATCCTTTCCGCGAACAAACGACCATCGGCTTTAGACTGCCAAAGGCCACCACAGCCACCTTGAGCATTTTTGATGCGGCGGGTAAAACGGTGTTTGTGCATACGGCTGATTACGCAGCTGGCTTTCAAGCGATTACTATTCAGAAAAGTGATTTGGGCGGCAGCGGCGTATTTTTCTACCAATTGCAAACGCCGACTGGTAGCGCGGTGCAGAAAATGGTGGTGATACGATAAAAGCCTTACCAATAAAATTGCAAAGCCGAGGTGTCTGAGGAAAAGGATGCCTCGGCTTTTTCAAACGGCGACTAATTTCACCACTTGGTTCGATATATGAGCAGCTTCCAAAAAATATGTTGAAATCTTGCATATTAGGAACTTCATTTCTTTGTCCACACTTATGGCATTACTTTTGCCTTTTGCCCGTCCGGGAGGCGCGCGAAAATCGCTGCACTGAAAAGACCCGGTTTTAATCCCATTGACACGCTGTAACAGATTTTTTTGCAGATTTAATCCATCCGCCGATGACCCAACCGATTTGTTCTAAACGCCCGCTGTATGCCGGGCGGCTTGCCTTGTTTGTAGCACTGTGGACTTTTTTGCTGCCTGCTGCCCATCTTTCGGCGCAATGCACGTTGGTGTGCAACCAGAATATTTCCGTTTCTCTGGACGATGCTGGCCAGGCTGATATTATTCCCGCCATGTTGCTCGCAGGAGCCGCCTGCACCGATCCGCTCGAAGTTCGGCTTTACACGGCGCAGGGCGCACCGCTGGCCAATCCGTTGACCTGCCTCAACATCAATAAAACGATCACTGCTACAGTGCGCGATTTGTCTACTAACAACAGCTGCTCCGCTACGCTTAAGGTGCAGGATGCCTTGCCGCCAGTATTGTATTGTCCGGAAAAAACCGTGATTTGTGGTCAGGATGATACGCCGATGAGCATGGGCCAGCCGGATGCAAGCGACAATTGCACCGCTACTCTAGCCCTGAATTATCAGCATTTTGATATAGAAACCGATCTTGGCTGTACGCACAACCATGCCGGTTATCCGGTCATCCGCCGTCTGGATCGCCAATGGACGGTGACGGACGCTGCCGGGAATTCGTCGTCTTGCATTCAGTACATCTGGACGCGCCGACCGACGGTGGCAGACGTGGTTTTTCCAGCCAACCGCGACGGCGTAACACTGCCACCCCTGAATTGTGGCCAGAGTCCAGATGACCTCGATCTGGCCGGACAGCCCACGGTGGGTGGTAAACCCATTAATAACAGCAGCCTGTGCGAGTTGGGCGTGGCTCATACGGATCAAATTGTAAGTTACTGTCCGCCAGCAGGTTACACGGTGGTACGCACCTGGACACTGATTGAGTTTTGTACCAGCAACATCACGCATTATCAGCAAACCATCCAGATAAAAGATCAAACGCCGCCGGTCGTGCTGCCTCCTGCCGACCTTACGGTTGGTACATTGAGTACGCAGTGCTTTGGTATAGTGACCTTGTTGCCTACGACTGCTACGGACAATTGCTCAACAGTGACCATCGCGCCGGTATGGGAATTTGGCAACGGATATGGGCCTTACGCGGACGTCCCGATGGGTAATTATGTAGTGACCTATGTAGCCACCGATGCTTGCGGCAATAGTGCTTCCACCACTTCTTTGGTCAGTGTGGTGGATAATTCGCCGCCGACCGTTCTTTGCACAGCCGCTTTGCAATTGTCGCTGGGTTCCGACGGCACTTCTCATTTGCAAGCCGCCGCGCTGGATGCTGGCAGCTACGATCCATGCGGCGACATTACCTTGGCTATCAGCCGTGATGAGGTGAATTATGCTTCTTCACTGTCGTTAAATTGTGCCGATTTGGGTACGCCCATACCGGTTACCCTGCGCGTCACCGATATGATGGGCTTGGAGAATTTCTGCGTGAGCAACGTCACCGTGCGCGATTTTTTAAAACCAACCTTGACTTGTCCAGCCAACGTGACCATCAGTTGCCAGCAGGATTATCACGATCTGCTGCTCACTGGCGCAGCGCAGGCAACCGATAATTGCGCGTTGCAAAGCCTGGATTCTACCGACGTGGCCGCCATCAATGGTTGTCATATTGGCACCGTCACCCGCTTCTGGAAAGCCACCGATGCCGCTGGCAACACCAAAACTTGCATTCAGACCATCAAGTTAGCCCCAGCTACTACCACGATGGTGACTTTCCCGGCAGATATGGTGGTGAACAGTTGTGGCAGCAGCGAGGCGATTTTGCCCGCTGCTACCGGCGCGCCCATCATATCTGGTCCATCGTGTTATCCGCTATCGGTAGCTTACACGGATCAGATTTTTCCGGGGGTGCCGCCCAGTTGTTCGCGTATTATGCGCAGCTGGAAAGTCATTGATTTTTGTATTAATAATCTCTACGGCGGTTCAGCTGGCATCTGGCAACATATTCAGGTGATAGATGTACGCGACCATGTCGGGCCGGTGCTCAGTGTACCCGCCGACGTGACGGTAGCCGCCAATCAATCGGGCTGCTCGGCGCAGGTAAATCTCAGCAATGCTACGGCGACAGATTGCAGCAGCACCATCGTGATCAGTCACAACAGTGCTTATGCTACATCGGGCGCGAATGCGTCGGGCATTTATCCGTTGGGAAATCATACGGTGACTTTCCAGGCGACCGATGGCTGTGGCAACGTGACGCAACAAACCATGCACATTACGGTGCAGGATGTAACTCCTCCCACTGCCTTATGTGCCAGCGGTATAGCGATTAATATAGGGCCGGATAGCTTAGCCGTCGTAAATGCTTCCTTACTAGGTGGCGGCAGCAGCGACCAGTGTTCGGGTAGCCTGAGTTTTTCTGTTTCGCCAGCGGCTTTTACTTGTCAACAAATTGGTTATCAAACCGTTACATTAACTGCAACCGATGTAGCGGGTAATAGCGCGACTTGCCAAACGCTGGTAAATGTGCAGGATAGTAGCAGCAACTGCGGTGGAGAAACCCATAAAGTGGACGGCATCATTCGCACCCCCACTGGTCAGCGAGTCGCTGAAATATCCATGCGCCTGACAGGTAGCGGCTTCTCAGAAATAACTGACTGCGACAGTCTGGGACATTTTGCTTTCAACGATATACCAACCGGCTCCTACCAACTAAAACCCGAAAACAACGCCAAATGGCTCAATGGCGTGACCACCTTCGATTTGCTGCTCATCTCCCGGCATATCCTTGGTCTGCAGCCGCTGAACTCGCCCTACAAACTGCTGGCCGCCGACGCTAATCATTCCGGCTCGATCACTGCGTTCGATATGATCCAGTTGCGCAAAGTCATTTTGGGCATTACAGATACCATTCCAGGCAGTACGTCGTGGCGTTTTATGCCCTCCGATTTTGTATTTACGGATACACTCAACCCATTTGTAAACGCGCCGCCAGAGTTTATTACGTTGAATGGTTTGCACAGTGATCAGCCTGACCGAAATTTTATCGGCATCAAAGTGGGTGACCTGAATGGCAATAGCAATGCCGCCGATCCGCGCTCGGCCCAGGATACGGCCTGGGTGGAAATGCCAGATTTGCTGCTACACACCGGCGTATCGGTCGCGGTGCCGCTGCGAATGAAAAAGTGGTCGCAACTATCTGGTTTTCAATTTGAAATAGCCCTACAACCGGATTTGGTTGGGCTGGATTCCGTGGATATGCAAGCCCTGCGTTTGCTGAACAATAGCAATATTTCCCGTCGGAATGACCATTCTCTGGCCATCAGTTGGGACGATGGCCAACAGCAGGCCAATGCTGACGATTCGGTGTTGCTGGTGCTGCATTTGTTACCAAAACAAACCGTCCCGTTGCATTCGGCCATACAACTGCAACGCGAACAGCTTGCGCCAGAATCCTATCCTGTGGAGGCAGAAATGATTGCGCCCCTGGGTCTGCGATTTGACTCAAAAGTAGCTTTGACCAAAGAAACGGCCTCCACTATGCAGGTGTTTCCCAACCCTTTTTCAGACTTTACTATGTTGAGTTTTGATTTGCCGGAGGCGGGAGAAGTGCACCTGTCGGTAACTGATGCGCGGGGCATTTCGGTTTTGTCGCGGCAGGGGAATTTTGCGGCGGGGCAGCAACAGTGGCGCATCCAGGGGCAGGAATTGCCGGGTGCCGGTATTTATTACTGCCGATTGGTGTCCGCGACGCGCACGTTTTCTGCCAATGCCGGCTTGATTTTTGGGCAATAAAATTACATTTGCCCTCAAATAACCGGCGGTGCGACGTTTTCTATTGGTGAGCTTTGAAAGAATGAAAAGTCTGGGTCGGCGAGCGGCACAGCGAATGTTGGCTTTTGCGCGCCGCAGACCCCGCAGCACGATTGTTGGAATCATTTTGCTGGGGTTATGGCTTTTTTGCTTGCCCCGGCCTTTGTTCGACAAACCGGTTTCCAAGGTAGTGGAAGATCGCCACGGGGAATTGCTGGGCGCGCGTATCGCTACCGATGGGCAGTGGCGTTTTCCTAAAACAGAGAAAATACCGGAAAAATACGCCGACTGTTTGGTGGCTTTCGAGGACAAACGCTTCTGGTGGCATCCTGGCGTGGATCCTGCCGGAATGCTTCGTTCGCTCATCCAGAACATTCGCGGAGGCCGGGTGATCAGTGGAGGCAGCACCATCACGATGCAGGTCATTCGCATGGCGCGCGACAATCCGGGACGAACGATTTTGGAAAAAATGGTCGAAGTAGCGATGGCCACCCGACTGGAGTTGACTTATTCAAAGCGTTCTATTTTAGCCCTTTATGCTTCCAATGCTCCTTTCGGTGGCAATGTAGTAGGCCTCGAAGCCGCTTCCTGGCGCTACTACGGCAAACGCCCGGAACTGTTGACCTGGGCTGAATCAGCGACTTTGGCTGTGCTGCCCAACAGTCCCGCGCTTATTCACCCCGGGCGCAACCGCGACGCGCTACTCGCCAAGCGCAACCGGCTGCTGGAACGCCTACGCGATCTAGGCAAATTTACCGCCTCCGAATGTGACTTGGCGGCTTCCGAACCGCTGCCCGATGATCCGCTGCCCTTGCCGCAGTTGGCTCCCCATCTGCTCGACCGGCTGGTGGGGAACGATGATGGACGGACGAACCGTTTTCTGACCACGATTGATCGCGATTTGCAGCGGCGCGTCACGGATATTGTGATTCGTCGCCACGAGATTTATCAGGGCAATGATATTCACAACATGGCCGCTGTGGTGCTGGATGTGCAAAGCGGCGAGGTGCTGGCCTACGTGGGCAACGTGCCGGGAGCGGGCAAAGAGCATGGCGAAGCGGTGGATATTATCGCCGCGCCGCGCAGTACGGGGAGTATTTTGAAACCTTATCTCTATGCCCTGTCCCTGGAAAGTGGCGATATTTTACCCCGCAGTCTGCTCCATGATGTGCCCACACAATTAGGCGAATATAAACCCGAAAATTTCTATCAATCTTACGACGGCGTGGTGCCAGCCAAAAGGGCATTGATTCGCTCGCTGAACGTGCCTTTCGTGCTGCTGCTCCAACAATACGGGCTGGAAAAATTTCATTTCAACCTCCGTCGCCTGGGTTTGAGCACGATCAATAAACCGCCGGAACACTACGGATTGTCGCTCATTTTGGGTGGCGCAGAGGCTAATTTGCTCGATATTACGAATACTTACGCTTGTATGGCCCGCGAGCTGGGCAGTTTTTATGACCGCAATGGCCGCTACGATGCCGGTGATTTTCGTCCGCCGACATTTTTACAACATCAACAACCGAGGACGCAAAGTCCGCGTACCACCACTGATCTGCTGAGTGCCGGGGCTATCTGGCATACTTTCGAGGCCATGCGCGAGGTGGAGAGGCCCAACAGCGCGGGCGAGTGGGAACTGTTCCGCGCCGGACGGCCCATCGCCTGGAAAACGGGGACCAGTTACGGTTTTCGGGATGCCTGGGCGGCTGGCGTAACGCCACACTACGCCGTGGGCATTTGGGTAGGCAATGCCGATGGCGAAGGTCGCCCGGGGCTGGTGGGCGTGGAAATGGCGGCACCGGCTTTGTTCGAGATTTTTGCGCAGCTGCCGGGCAACGATGCCTGGTTTGATCCGCCGTATGACGATATGGTGCAAGCGGCGGTGTGTCGCCAGAGTGGTTTCCGGGCTGGTCAATATTGCGAAGCAGATACCGTATGGGTCCCTAAAAGCGGTTTAAAGGGCGTGGTTTGTCCTTATCATCAGTTGCTGCACCTGGATGCGACCGGCCAATGGCAGGTGACCAGCGACTGCGAATCGCCCGCTACGATGCAGCACGTACCGTGGTTTGTACTACAGCCACTCGAAGAGTTTTATTTCAAAAACAAGAACCCGGCTTACCTCACTCCGCCGCCTTTTCGGCCCGACTGTCTTGGCTCTCAAATGGCGCAGGGCCACTCGCCGATGCAATTGATTTATCCAAAACACCCGACCAAAATATATGTCCCGATAGACCTCAATGGCCAACTCAGCAGCACAATTTTCCAGGTGGCACACCGCAATCCCGAGACGGAAATTTTCTGGCATCTGGATGGCACTTATCTGGGCAGCACCCGCACTTTTCATCAGATGGCCCTGCAACCCGCTGTTGGAAAACATCGCCTGGCTTTGGTAGATAAGGATGGCTATCGGCTGGAATTGCCGTTTGAGATTATTGGGAAAGGGAAATGAAAGGGGCAAATAAAGCAAACATGAGTCATCCCAATAAGAACTGGGATGCCCGCCTGTCTCCTTTTGCCTATTCGTCCTTTGGCTCCTTGCCTGGTCTGCCTTTTTAAAAAGCCGAGCCACTTCCCTAGGTCAGGAAAGTGGCTCGTGTTCGGTGGCAAATGGTCAGTTACTTGCTGTCATTCTTCCTCCTCCTCTGGTACGTCCCGCAGGCGATACTTTACCTTTTCTACGGGTTTGAGTTTTTTCTTTTTGTGGTCATGCGCCGCTTGAACACGGGTAGGTTCTTCGACACGACGCGGGTCTTTTTTGCTCTTTTCCCAATGTTTCATGGCAAAAGTGAAGGTTGTTTTCGCCCCTTGTTGCATTTCGGCAGAAAGGCATACCAAGAGAGTTTGTTAAAAAAATAGTGGACATATTATTTGGCAAAAACAATCAGCTACCTACAAAACAGCATAATTTATTACCTAAACAAGTACAAAAATAACCTATCCCTCCCTTTTGTCAATAGGCCGTCATCAAATTTTTTTGTCCAATCTGCTTTGCGCCAACGCCAATTTTCGGGCGCGTTTCTCTGCGCTAATAAAAATACCCGGTATATAGTAGAGATAGTTCTGGAAGAGCGACAATCAAAATGCAGGAATAGTGAATCAGGACAAATCGTGAAATTCAGCCAGCGCAATCTTCTCAATCCAGTGCATCTCGCTTTACTTTTGGCCGAATTGTAGTGTTGACTTTATTTTTGACCATTTGCCTGCCAGGACATGAAAAAAATTTATCCCTTATTATTGGTAGCTACTTGGCTACTGTCTTTTTCGGCCTTTGGCCAGCAATCCTATGCCGTACAGTTTGCCTGGGGATCGGAGTATTTTCCGGCCAACTACGCCGAGGTGCGCCAGCATCCTACTGTAACGGCCAACGAAGTGGTGAACGGACGTTTTGTCCGTTACCTTCAATGTACGCAACTGCCTACCGCCAAGGAGCGGGCGGTTTTGGAAACCGCCGGAGTGCAATTTATCACCTACGTCCATTTTGGTGCGTATCTGGTGAGTTTGCCACAAAATTTTGATTTTGCTTTACTGGAAAAGCTCCACGTGCGCAGCGTGATGCCAGTGCCGGGCAACTGGAAACTGGCTCGTTCGCTGCGCGAAAAACCCTACGGCAATTGGGCCGTGCACGGCGACAAAATAGACGTGAATCTGCAACTTTACCCGCATATTTCCATTGCACGCGGGGCTGAATTATGTCGCCAATATGGGTTGACTGTGCTGCTGGAAGGTCGCGAAAATGGCTTTTTGCAAGTGCAATTGCCGGAGACTAATCTGGCAGCCGTTGCTACCCTGCCGTTTGTGCAATATGTAGAACTAAAATCTGCGCCCGGACAGCCGGAAGATACGCGGGGCCGCACGCTGCACCGCTCCAATCTGCTGGATAGCGATCATAGCCTCGGCAAACATTACAACGGCGCGGGCGTGAACGTACTGGTGCGCGATGACGGCCAACTGGGTCCACACATTGATTTTCAGGGGCGTTTGCACAACCTTGCCCTGGGTTCGCCCGAATCCGGCACGCACGGCGATGGCGTGGGAGGTATTATTTGTGGCGCAGGTAATTTGGACCCCACTAAAAAGGGCATGGCCGCTGGTGCCGACCTTTTCACCATAGATTATACGGCAGAATTTCAGGATCAAACCCTGCCCCTCCACCTGGATGAAAACGTAACCATCACCAACACTTCCTACTCCAATGGCTGCAATACGGGCTACACGCTTGCTTCGCAAACTATTGACCAACAATTATTTGAACATTCAACTTTGATGCACGTGTTCTCCGCTGGCAATAACAACGGCGTAGAGGATTGCGGCTACGGAGCGGGCACGGAATGGGGCAATATTACGGGTGGTCACAAGATGGGCAAGAACGCCATCGCCACCGCCAACCTCGTCGCGGATGGTACACTGGACCCTAGTTCCAGTCGCGGCCCGGCCCACGATGGACGACTCAAACCCGATATTTCAGCGAATGGCACCGACCAAAACTCGACTAGCCCCAACAATGAATACCAGGTCTTTGGCGGCACTTCGGGTGCGGCACCGGGTATCGTCGGTTGTCTGGCGCAACTGACCCAGGCTTACAAGGAAATGCACGGCGGTATATACCCGTCGGCGGCACTTTTGAAAGCTACTATACTCAACACAGCCAATGATTTAGGCAATGTCGGACCGGATTTCAAGTTCGGCTGGGGCCATATCAATGCCTACCGCGCCCTGCATTTATTGGAACAAAATCGTTGGCAGGAAGGGACTGCCGATCAAGGGAACAGCTTCACCCACACGATCCAAATACCGGCAAATGTTAAATTGGCCAAAATAATGGTCTATTGGGCCGAGCCGCCCGCCGCCGAAAATGCCTCCAAGGCCCTGCTCAACGATTTGGATCTGACGGTAACAAACGCCGCAGGCATCATCAGCCAACCCTGGAAACTCGACCCGACCCCTAATCCCGCCATCCTCGATCTGCCCGCTGGCAAAGGTCGCGATTCGTTGAATAACGTGGAGCAAGTTGCACTGGACAATCCTGCCGCTGGCACGTACACCGTCACGGTCGCTGGTACGGAAGTACCCTTTGGTCCGCAAGCCTACGTCATCGTCTGGGAATTCTTGACGGACGACGTGACCCTCACTTATCCCGCTGGCGGAGAGGGTTTTGTGCCCGGCGAAACCGAGCGGTTGCACTGGGATGCTTATGGCAACGCGGGTAATTTCACCCTGCGTTACTCCACCAATAATGGTGCTTCCTGGCTCCCTATTACGACCGTCACCGATCCAACTCAGCGATTGTACGACTGGACAGTGCCTAGCACAGTGAGCGGCCAGGTGCGAGTGCAAATCGCCCGTGGCAATCAGAGTGACACCACGGATTTTCCATTGACTATTGCCAGAATACCGCAAAATGTGGAAATTCAAAAGGTGTGTCCGGACTCCATTACGGTCAGCTGGACAAAACTTGATAACGATACGCTTTCTTATGGCGTGTACTTGCTGGGGCAGAAATACATGGAGTTGCGCGGAGTATCTACGACCAATTCTTACAGTTTTCCCATCCAGAGTGCAGGAGATGCCCAATGGGTAGCCGTGCGCACCAGCGACAATAATGGCCTGGCCGGGCGACGTTCGGAGGCCATTTTCTGGCCCGGTGAACTAAAAAATTGCCCACAGAGTAATGACCTAGGGGTCCGCGAATTGATCGCGCCCACTGGGGAAACCATCATCGCTTGCGGCCCAAGCAGTCAAAATATAACCGTACGTCTGGTGAATGAAGGCATGGAGCCGGTCATTGGGGCCACGTTGTATTATCAATTGAACAATAACCTGCCAGTAAGTGAGGCAGTGGATACCATTTTGCCCGGTGCCACGCTGTTTTTCACCTTCCAAACGCCTGCTGAAATTACGACGAGTGGTCCCACCAATCTCCGCGTCTGGGCGAATTATCCGGCAGACCAGGTCTTTTTCAACGATACGCTGTCGATCCCATTCCAGGCCACAATAGGCAGTACAACCGGCTATTTTGTGGAAGATTTTGATGAACCGACGTTTCCGCCCGCAAACTGGACGCTGGGAAATCCCGACCATAGCACGACCTGGACGCATACGGTAGATGATGTAACGGGTTCGGATGGGCAGCCAACTCGGGCGGTTTTTCTCAACTGTTATGGTTATCAGGATCGCGGGCAAGAGGACTACCTTTATTTGCCACCGGTTGATTTAAGTAGTATTGCCAATCCGGCGATTATTTTTGATCTTGCTCACCCCAGTTACAGTGCTAACTATGCCGATGCGTTGTCGGTGCAGGTCTTTCAAAACTGTGATCTGAACAGCGAACCGATCACCATTTGGCATAAAGCCGACCCGGAACTGGCCACTTTAGACCCGCTAACCAGCTCTTTTTTCCCTACTAATGCTGAAGACTGGCGAACCGAAGTCGTGTCGCTCGAACAATTTGCCGGCCAATCCGTGGTAATTCGCCTGACTTCTACCAATGATTACGGAAACAATATTTTTCTGGACAACGTGGGCGTGGTGGAGTACAATTTGACGCTCCCCAATGCCAATTTTATCGCTTCCGCCGATAGCATTTGCCGGGCCGACACAGTGCTGCTGGCAGCAATAGATACTACCAATGCCAGTTATCAATGGGCCTTTGGTACCAGTGCTATACCCGCCAGCGCGACTGGCCCTGGCCCTCACCTAGTAAAATATCTTACGCCGGGCCTCAAAACGGTGCGCCTGATTGTTCAAAATAATTTTGGTAAAGACACGACTACGCAAACGCTGACGGTATTGAGCCTTCCAGTAGCAAACTTTACGGCTGCATCAGCAGACCTGACGGTAACCTTTTCCAATACCAGCCTCAATGCAGTCAGTTATCTCTGGAACTTCGGTGACGGCGCGACCAGCACCGACCCCAATCCGGTGCATACCTACGCCGCGCCGGGTGCTTACACCGTCACCTTATCGGCGACTAATCTATGTACTACTTTGACTAAAACGCTGTCGTTCACCTTTACTTCCGGGGTACAGGATTTGAGTGACCAGATCGGCGTACGGCTGCTGCCCAATCCAACGGCGGGTGATTTCCAGGTGGAAGTACAAAGCCATGTGGCAGCCGATTTGCGTCTGCGCCTACTCGATGCGCAGGGACGTCTGGTAAAAACGACGGATATGGCGATCAAACCGGGGCTGACTACGGTGCCGTTTGTGCAATTGCAATTAGCCAAAGGCGTGTACCAACTTACCATTCAAAGCGATGCCGGCCTGCGGACTTTGCCGGTGGTGGTGCAGTAGAAAGGAGTGAGAAAGTGAAAAGGGTGAGAGAAAAGTGAGAATTTGACCATCGCCCCGGTATCCAGATGGATGCCGGGGCGATTTTTATTGAAAATCAGGCATTAATGCGAATCATGGGTTAAAAATGGGTTCTGATTTTCAGATGGTTAGTGACCAGACCTGCCAGGTTTTTGAAACCTTGCCCTATTTGCTATTTTGCCTTATTTGCCTACTTGCCCTTTACTTATTGCGGCATTTCCTTCCCTTTCGCTGTCTCGCAATTGATCGCTGGTCATGGTGCTGCCATCGTGGCTCCAGCCGGGCGGACCAAAGACGTACCAGAATTTTTTCCGCCAGGAGACTTTTTTGCGAAGATCGGCAAAAATCGCTTGCCATTCGTGGAACACCAAATGAGCGGGACTGGGCTGCGGCATGGGCGTAGTGAGGCCATAACGGATCGGTTCGTATTGCTCCGGCGCGAGTTCCGGCTGAAAAGTACCAAACCATTTGTCCCAGACAATCAACAACATACCTAGATTGCGGTCGAGGTAGTGCACATTGGAAGCATGGTGGACGCGATGATGAGAGGGAGTCACCAGGATGTATTCAAGCCAGCCCAACTTATTCACGTGCTCGGTGTGGACGAGGATGCCCCAAATTTGCGTAGCGGAAAAAATAAAAACGATGTCGAGCGGCTTAAAACCAGCCAAAGCCAGCGGAATAAAATAGACAAAACGATACAGCGGCTGAAATACCGACGACCGAAAGCCCACCGTCAAATTGAATTGCTCCGAAGAATGGTGCGTGACGTGCACCGCCCAGAAAAAACGGCTCTGATGATCCACCCGATGCAACCAGTAATACATGAAATCCATGCTAATTACCAGCCAAAACCAGTACCAAAATGGACTCTGGATGCTGCCCCAGTCATGAGTAAAAAACCAGCTCAAGACTACCACATATACGCCCCGAAACAGCAGATCAATACCACTATTAGCCAGCATCAGGAAAATATTATCAAAAGTATTCCGCCGGGTATAGGAAGCAAACTGGCGGAAATGACTCAAAGCGATTTCCAGTCCAATCACGATAACGTAAATAGGCGTAGTAATAAAAATCAGCAGTTGCTCGCGCAAGGATTCCATAGTATTGTGGTTATTAGTTTATTGGGAAATTGGTTATTGGTGATCAGGACTGTGAAATCCCAAAAATACTTTCCACAGAATCCAGGCACTCACGACGATCAAAATTACCCCTGCCGAACGAATAATTTTTGCAGTAAAAGCAGGCTGCATTCGCTGGCCAATGCGATACGCAATAAACACTTTGGTCATGTCTGTACTAAATACCGCAATCAGCGTAGCCGTCAGAAATATGGAGGCATAGTGTGGATTGCCTGGCTGCGCATCAGCATGAGCGGCAGTAGCCAGACTAAGCCAGAACAACCAGTTGGAGGGATTAGACATATTGACCGCAAAACCCTGCACAGCCGAAGCCGGGAGCGAAGCAGCGACCATGACGACCGGCGTATTCGCGGCCTTCCGGCGGCGCGGTACCAGCGCCGAAATACCGAATCCCAGCAACAATAGTCCGCTGGCCAGGCCAAATACCGACTGAAACATTTGCTGCTGCGTGATAGCCGCCACCCGCGCCGCGCCATACCAGGTGCCCAGCACCAGCAGCGTGTCACTTACAAATGCCCCGGCCGCCAGTGCCAGCCCATTGCGCAAGCCTTGCGTCAGCGTCACTTTCAGGCTCAAAAAAAACAGTGGCCCCAGCAACAACCCATAGCCCAAACCGGATAATACTCCTTTGATGACGGCTTCCATAACTTCGGCGCAGTACAATTTTGCGGCCACAAAGGTAGGGCTTCCGGCAAAATGGTGGTGATCTAAGTTCGTTCATGCTGGCAATATTTCGGAAAAGATGCTGCGGACTACTTACTTGCCTTTACCTCAATACTAGTAATTTGCAGGGTAGACTTAAAGGCTGTACCTATACTTATCTTTTTAAAATTGATGTGAAATGGCTCAAAAGATTTAATAAGAAAATTATTAAAATAAAATTTAACGGTGTTTCCAACTCTTAAAAAAGAAATTTTATTAATATTTTTTAAATTAATTTGTGCCACTATTCTACTGTCCATTCGCTCTCTGTCTTTGGTAAAAGTCTTCGCCGTGCTTTTATAAAAATTATCTTTTAAAAATCCTTCCTCAATAGTGAAAGAATAATCTTCTAATTGCAAATACAAATCAATGGTGGAATAATTCTGCCCGTCATCGGAAAGGGTTACTTCCAGCGAGGGAGTACCTTGTAAAACCTTGAAATACATATCGTAAATAAAATCGTTATTAAATGAATTATCCAGCATTATTGATCTACCCGGTCCTACCCAGGTATTAGAAAGAGCCTCTATTTCATACCCATTCCAGGATTGACTGGGTTTAGCACTTCCATGTTCATTTTCATTAGTCGGCCAGGTAGAAAACATGGCTTTGTACGCCACCTGGCTTCCATTTGGCAAATCAAATTCTGCTGGCTCTAAAGTTTCCGGGGTGGCATTAACAGCTGGCTTTATGGTTTCGGGGTTGCTATCACGCATTAGTTTTACAGCTTCAGCAGCAACACCATCGGCTGGATGCATACCCGGATTATTACCTTTGACAATAGCACTGGTCAGGGATCGGAAAAATAGCCCGCCAACAACTATTACAGCTATTACAACAATTATCCAGGTGATGGAACGTACAGAGGAAGGTGGAGCAGGTGCTGAAGCTACCGTTGCTGCCCTCTTATTTGGAACAATTTCCCCTACCAAAGTCTGCACCCCAGTGATGATTTTGCTTAATGCTAATTCGTATTCGGGGCGAGAAATAGTGCCATTCAATTGTTCCCGTTTAATAGTTTCCCATTTCGATTTGAACAACAGCGCACTATTATATTGTTTAAAAAAATCACTGTCCCGCAGGTAGTGTACCAGCCCCGTTACAGCCTCGTCCACATCACCCTGCTCGAGACTATTATATATAGATTCGCGGAATTGTTTGGCATCCATAAAGTTATAGCATTGATTATCAACAGTTTATATTAGCATTTTTTGGGCTTTGACGAGTCAAATATATCTAAATTAAAACGAGATGAAAAGTAATAAAGTATTTTTTCCCTTGCAGACAGCAGTAACACGGCCTTTCTTTTCAGGGTCAAAAAAACAGTGGCCCCAGTAACAGCGCATAGCCCAAACCAGACAATACTCCTTTGATGACGGCTTCGATACTGTTGGCGGGGTGCAATGCGCCGCGGCAAAAATAGGGCTTCCAGCAAAATGAGCTTCGTCTATCTTTATGTGCTACAGTGACTTTTCATAAACATCTTCTCCCTTAGGTGCTGGATGATATCAGTAAAGCATATACACTTTTCTAACTTTCACATTATCTTTCTATTAAATCACGTTGAAAACCCGCTTTGGCAATTGATTAATCGGTAAAGGGGATTATTTTTGGCCAAGCAAGCACCTGTCTAAAAAATTTCTATATGTCCAGAATTTCCAAATCCTCCGTCCAAGTCGCGTTGGATCGCGCGGCCAACATTATTCTCCAAGCCAGCGGCGGCGATGTGTTCATCAGCCGAAGCGATATTCGCCAGAAGTTGCTGGAACTGCACGGCTACGAACGCGCGCTGGTGCAGCAACTTTACCAGTTTATAGACGCGCGGGATGCCCGGAAAGGGGCACGGGTGACGCAAGCAGATGTCGAGGCGGCCGTGACTTATACACGCGAGCACATCCTCGACCGCTACGATCTCAACCACAATGGCTTTTCGCAGACGGAGGTGGAAAAAATGTCGGAACTCGGCCAGTTGGCCGTCGCTTTCGCGATGCAACTGAAACGCGCCGCCGTGGAAGTAGAAATCAATTCTTCCGCAGACCTGGCTAGCAAACTCACGGAACTGACCGAAGGTATGTTTTTCACCGGCTTCGGTTCGGAAGGCGAAGACCCGGTGCACGTGGTGCACCTTCCCGCCACGCTCGAACATCTGGACGCTGAAGCCTTGGCGCAGGCCCTCGGTTTCGATACTTCCACGCCCGTCCATGCCATCGCCCGCTTCTATCCTTACTCGCTGGAACTGAACTTCGAACTGCTTGATTTACTGCGTTATGGCGGTGATAATTTTGGTATCCGCGTGGGCGAAGTGACGCGCTATATGACTCGTTATCTGCATGATATGATCGTCGTGATCTTTGGCGAAGATGGCAATTCGCCCGTGCAACACCCGGTGTACTGGGTGGGTCTGGCGGAGGATGGGTCTATCGTGGGGATTCGGAGTGTGGTGATCTGGACGTAGGGGGATATTTGGCAGACCGGAAAATATATAGTATGCTTCCAAAAAATTTCCAGTATTACTTTTTATCTAAAAGCTCATTGATAAGGATTCTAAAAGAACCTGCTATTTCATCCCAAGTATAACGAGTTTCAATTGCTCTTTTATAGGCCGAAATTGATCGTTCTCTGAGTATTTGCGGATTTTCATAAAGAGTTTGCAGCGCTAAACTTACAGTTTCCGGCGCAATTAAATTAGCGTTGGTCATTGAACCGGTCGAAACGAGTGTCAACGTCGGTTTGAGCATTTCTGCTGCCCCTTTCCAGATGGAACCTGGTCCTGCAAAATCGGGAACAATTTGTGCCGCACCTGTTGCCGCGTGTTCGAATGCAGGAAATCCCCATCCTTCGCCTTCAGCCGTATTTATGCCAACATCGCAAGCATTATACATAAAATTTAGTTGTTCGGTGGTTAGATTTGGTGGACCTGCTTCGCCATGACTCATTATCAAACGGTCTGCAATTTGAAATCGCTTAGTAAGTCCAATAATATCCCAACCTTGATCAGTTGTTCCCATATGAAGATATAGCTTGACGTTTTGTGGTTTATTATAAGCAAAACGTGCAAAACCTTCAATGGTAATATCAATTCGTTTTCTCGGCTGGTTGCGATTAGCATTCAAAACGATAAACGACTCTTCAAAGCTTTTATCATTGGGAAGCAACTTTTTGCGAACTTCACGCCGACCTGCCATTAAATCTTCGTCAAGCGAAAATAAAGGATAAAATAACCTGGTATCTACCCCGTGTGGAATTACTTCTATTGTTGCAAGATTAAAATTTGGGTCAGCTAGGGCGGCGGAATCAGCAGCATTTTGCAGCGTTTGAGCAGCAAAATCTGTATAAACAATAAGTCGGTCAAGCGTTTGTAATTGTTGAACTAAACCTGCATTTATTGGTTCGCTGTCAATCGGAATATAAGCTGCGGTCGGGACTTTATGAGGAAGTGTGGTAAGAACTCGTAAATAATCAGCAATAATCCAAATATCATTGACCAAAAGAATCGCATCAGGCTTTATTTTGGTAACAAGTTCACCGATTCTACGAACTCCGTGCGGTTCACCACCAAGTCCTGCAGGATAAATTTTCCAGGATTCATGGTGCGGATCTCCGTTATAATTAATGCCAAGTTGATGAAAATCGTAATAATCTTTTAATCGAGAAATTATACTTTGTGTAACTCTGGCAAAACCTGTTGGCGCAACTGCATCGCCGACCACCAAGATTACAGGTTTAGGAGATGTTGAATCTAATTTTTTCTTTGAAACTGCTTTATTTACTTTCTTTTTAGCAGAAATGGAAGCCCACCCAGGTGGCGGAGTAATTCCGATTTTATCTGCAACTTCGTTGATTAAATCAACTGTTTTCTTATATTGTTCCGTCTGGCGACGTTCCAATACAAGTTCTCTTTTTCGACGAAAACTACCGTCGATATATGATGAAGTGTTTAATTCAACACTTGGGTAAAGTCGTTGCAGTACTGAATTTAGAGATTTATTGTCGAATATAAGGTCATTATAATCGAGTGTTTCTATTGTAGGAATAAAGTTTTCCAGGCGATGAATGGCATGAGCAGCACGAAGCAGACCTTCGATAAAGCCACGCTCAGCATGAAATTTTTCGGCGGCAGACTCTGGATAAAACCAGCTGCGTTCTGCCATTGCTATAGCAACATCAGCCAAAGGTCTGCGGATTCGCAAAACTGCAACATCTAAATCTTTGATTGCTTCCGTGGCCACAAATGGCTGAACTACGTCTTTATAAGCATAGCCATTTGGATTTACTGTTTCAACGGCAAAAGATTTGAGTCTTTCAAAGGTTTGAGGTTCTTTGATAAACGTGGTGAACCTTGGTTCGTTAGTTAACTCATTGGAAACCAGGACTAGATGGCGAGCATTCAGAATCTCGCCATCTATTGTCCAGGTCGGCTCTTTTAACCCAAGGGCTTTTACGGAATAACGGTAAACAGCAGTGGTAAATGATCTGGGAAGTGAGGTAATAAAAAGAGACTGCATATTGTTACCGATCTTTCTTTTTCACGGCTTCATCGTTATTGTATTGGGTTGTACGAAAACAGCAAGCGTAACTTCCGCATCCCCGGTGAATTTCGGCGTCGATAGACCTTCTGGAAGGTAAAACGAACCATTATAGAGAGCCAGTCCGCTGACTGTTCCGGATACTACGGTACCTGGGGAAGCATGAATCGAAGCGAATTGTTGACCTCCACTGGAAGTTATGTTAAAATTTACTTGTGAATTGGTAGCATTATTAAACACAATGTTTAGTAGCATGGCTATCTCTTTTTTTAAGTTAGTTATCCTGTTGTTCCAAAAATGATGGTGGCAATTTGGTTAGTCGTACCGTTGAATGACGTTCCGGGAACAGTACGACCGCTTGCGAACAATGTGAAGTTGTATTCATCATACCCGCTGACCACAACACGAGCCATTCCGCTCGATGTCAATCCCGAGGCTACAAGGGTGCCGCTAGTGCTACCACCGTTAAAACCGAAAACAGCGTATGGAGTTTGTCCCAAATCTGGACCTTTGTAAACAATGGTTGATTTTCCCATAATTAATTTCCTTGAATGGATAATCCGCCCATTCCAGCGTTTGAAGTTAAAGCCGAACTGCATGCACCAGTCCAACCACAAATACTGGTAACAATCTTATTTACTCCCATAACAACTAAGGCAATGATGGTTCTGACAAAAATTAGCGCTGCGGCTGCACTTACACCCGCGAAAGCTGCCAGGGCGACAACCGCTCCGCTTTGTACCGTAATAGCTGCGCCAACAATAGTTACAATCACGACGATAGCAATAGCTAATGTCCAAACGCCCAATTGACACCAAAAACAACCCCAACTTACCAATTCGTATTTAGCAACAAAACTGTCAAGTTGTTCCCCAGTAAATTTAGGTTGAAATGCTGACTGTAATGCTGTTTCTATATCCGTCTTATCGTTGGTTCCGGTCGGCATTGTGGAAACAAACAACTGAAAATTGGGTTCAGAACCATCAGGAATATCCGTTGCAATGGTCCAGTTTCCAACCATTGGATTTTTGACAACAAAACTGGAAAGATTTCCGTCAGGGTCAATGTGAATCATTAAATCATCTGTATAGACAGAACTTTTTGTATTAAGAATAGTGCCGTCGGGTTTTGTAATGGTTACCACCACACCCGGCGGAACACTAAGACCGTCTTCATCCAAAAGACTGCCCGACAGAATCGGAACGCCGGCAGTAACATTAACAACGGTCGGAAGCACTTCATCTTTTGCAGCAGCAAAAAATGCTTCCCGGAAAAGAGAGGGCTGTCCGGATGCACCAATTGGAGAGGATACATTTCCAATCCAGAGCCCGTTGTAGCCACGATTTCCACCGGTGGAATCATTAAAAGCTAAACCTTGATTTGCCATAAATTTATACTATTTTATTAGACCGCAGGGATAAATCTGCAGTTAGTGTGAAGAAATGACAAGTTGAATTGAGTTTAGCACAACGCATTTTTAAATTGGGCTACGAGGAATACATTTGGCGTAGTAGAATTTTTTAGAGCGTTTTCTCTGACCAGCACAAATGTATCTGAATAAAAATAATTTGTACGAGCAAAAAGCAGAATTTTTTTCATTGCGCTTGTCTGCTCATCTGGAAACCAATTGAACTTTGAAAATCTACACAAAAATCCTCTTTAAACCATCTTCTCTCTCCCACGTTTCCTCTCTCCATGCTTCGCATCGCCTACTCCCCCATCTACAAATACGAGCTCCCCGCTGAGCACCGTTTTCCAATGGCCAAGTACGAGCTTATTGCGGAGCAGCTACTCTATGAGGGCGCCGTGACCGAAGCCAATTTCTTTCATCCTGAGCCGCTATCCAAAGAAGTGGCCTTACTCACCCACAGTCAGGAATATTGGGACAAACTAAACAACGTCCAGCTAAGCGACAAGGAAATACGCGCTATCGGCTTTCCAATCAATGAAAAGTTCGTCTGGCGCGGACGGCACATTGCGCAGGGGACGATTCAGTGCACGCATTTTGCCTTACAATATGGTGTGGCCATGAATGTGGCGGGCGGTACCCACCACGCCTTTCGCGATCACGGCGAAGGGTACTGCTGCTTTAACGACCAAGCCGTGGCCTCTAACTACTTGTTAAACAATGGGTTGGCTCATCGCATCTTGATTGTCGATCTCGATGTGCATCAGGGCAACGGCACCGCCGCTATTTTTCGCGACGAGCCGCGTGTGTTCACCTTTTCCATGCACGGCGAGCGAAATTATCCCCTGCGCAAAGAGCAATCCAGCCTGGATTTGGGCTTGCCAGATGGTATGACAGACGAGCCATATTTGTCGCTGTTGCACGCTACCTTACCCCGTTTGGTGGATGAGTTTCAGCCCGATTTTGTGTTTTACCTCAGCGGCGTGGATGTGTTAGAAACGGATAAATTGGGTCGCCTGAACCTGAGCCGCAAGGGTTGCCGCGAGCGCGATCAATTTGTGCTGGATTTCTGCCATCGCCAGCACCTGCCCGTGGTGGTCTGCATGGGCGGTGGTTACTCAGCGCGTTTGGCGGATATTGTGGAAGCGCATGCCAATACTTTTCGGGTGGCGAGTGAGGTGTTTTTTTAAAAGTTGTTGAGGGAGTTGAGATTGTTGAGGAAGGGGTTGAGAAATGTGTTGAGGAGGTTGGAAATATTGAGAAACATTAGGTGCATTGAAGAGGTTGAAGTTATTAAACAATCTATATTAATTCTCAACCTGCGAAGCAGACTCAACTTCTCAACAATCTCAACAGACTTTTTGCTTTTCTCAACATGCGCAACTTGCGCAGCAAACTCAACTTCCTCAACATCTTCAAAAAATCATTGAGAAGATTTCCTCATCTCCATCAATTGAATTACCTTTGCAGCCCGAAATCATCGGATATTATCAAAATCAACAAAAAAGGAAGAATTCATGCTCATCGTTGAAGTGAAAGACGGCGAAGTCATCGACAAGGTGCTCAAAAAATACAAGCGCAAATTCGAGAAGGCCGGCATTTTGAAAGAATTACGCCGCCGCAAAGCGTTCAGCAAACCATCGGTACAACGCCGCACAGAAGTGCTGAAAGCCGTTTACAAAGAAGACATGTACGGTAACAAAAACGACTGATTCGGCTCACTCCGGTGAAATGAGTATGGTGGTGCGAGTGGCTTTTCCGCTCTGTTGATTAACTTTACCGCCTCAATCAATTTTGACGGACGTGTTTCACGAAGCATCGTTTCTAGGATATCTGTCGCTCGAACGCCGTTTTTCGGCTAACACGCTTTCGGCCTACACCAGCGACCTGCATCAATTTGTTGCTCACATGACTGAGCATCAGTGCCTTACCTCGGCTGCCGAGGTGAGGCATTTGCATATACGGTCATGGATAGTGGCTTTGATGGAGTCGGGCCAAAGTCCGCGTACCATTAATCGGCGGCTGTCTTGCCTGAAAACCTACTTCCGTTTTTTGAAAAAACGCGGCGAGGTGCTCAAAGATCCCATGCAAAAAGTCGTGGCTCCCAAAGTTGGCAAACGCCTTCCAGTGTATATTCAGGAAAGTCAGATGGCCGCGCTGTTCACCCACGTGGAATTTGGCGAAGGTTATTGGGGGCAATTGCATAAACTTTTATTGGAAGTACTCTACGCTACGGGTATTCGCCGTAGTGAGGCTAGTAGTTTAAAAATCAGCGATTTAGACTTGGGTCGAGCCGTATTTCGGGTGCAAGGGAAAGGGCAAAAAGAACGATTGATGCCCTTCGCCAGTTATTTAACCAAGCTATTGGAAGAATTCCTGGTGCTGCGTAAACAGGCTTTTCCGGACAACAATGAGCCTTGGCTATTCCTCAATAAAAAAGGCCAGCAGATCACGCCGGAGAATATTTATACCATTGTCCATAAGCATTTGTCGGCCATTACTACTGTGGAGCAGCGTAGTCCGCACGTGTTGCGCCACTCTTTTGCTACGCATTTATCTAATCGCGGTGCCGATTTGAATGCCATTAAAGAACTCCTCGGCCACAGTAATTTAGCGGCTACACAAATATATACCCACAACAGTATCAGCCGTTTAATTGAAGTGTATGAGCAGGCGCACCCGAAAGCGGAAAAAGAGGATAAGGAGTTATGAGTTATGTAAAACGCCACCAACTCACGTTCTCCTGAATCTACCCTCCCCCATTAAGGGGGGAGTCTGAGGGGGGCCACGCGCAACAGGCAAAAAGGCAATAAGCAAAACGCAGCAAACTCATGTCATCCTGAATCTACCCTCCCCCATTAAGGGGGAGCAGGAGGGGGGCTTCGCAAACGGCAGAAGGCCATTTTAAAACAAAATATTTCAACTATTCTGCCCCTTTCAATCTATCCTTTCCCTATTTTTGCACCTTTTAATCTGCCAAAGACCAGAGCCTAACGACCAAAGACAATAAGCAGCATGCTCAAACGCCTCCATATTCGCAATTACGCGCTGATTGACGAGCTCGAAATTGACTTTTCCAAGCAACTTACCATCATTACCGGCGAAACCGGCGCGGGCAAATCTATTCTGCTCGGCGCGTTGGGCTTGGTGATGGGCGAGCGGGCCGACATGAAAGCCTTCTATAACGATAGGGAAAAGTGTATTGTCGAAGCCTTTTTTGAGGTGGGCGAATACGATTTACAGGAATTTTTCAACGATCAGGAACTGGATTACGACACAGAGGTGGTCATTCGTCGGGAAGTATCGCCTGCCGGAAAAAGTCGGGCTTTTGTGAATGACACGCCGGTGAATAACCAAGTGCTGCAACGCATCACCGAGGCGCTGATTGACTTGCACCAACAATTCGATGTGCTGGACATTCACAACGTCAATTTTCAGTTGCGCATGATTGATGCATTGGCGGATAACACGTTGATCCTCAAAGATTACCAAAAGGGTTATCGCCAATTTGCCGCCGACCGTCGTCGCTTGGCTGACTTGATTGAACGGAGCAGCACGGGAGCCAAAGAGATGGAATTTTTGCAGTTTCAACTGGAAGAATTGCAAAAAGCGGAGTTGCAGGAAAATGAGCAGCCGCAACTGGAAACTTCGCTCACGCAACTGACCAGTGCAGAGGATATTAAGCGGGTGTATGGCCAGGCCTACGGCTATTTGCAGGAAAATGAAATCAACCTCGTGAGTCAGTTGCAGGAGATTGCCCGCAGTATGCTCAGCACCCGCAAAATCTCCCCTACCCTGTCTACTTTAAGCGAACGCCTTGACGCGGTAGTCATTGATTTACAAGATATTGCGAAAGATTGTGAACGTATCAGTGAATTGACCGAATACGATCCGCAACGTATTGGCGAAGTGCAAGAACGGTTGAATACCATTTATAAATTACAGAAAAAACACGGCGTGAGTGAAGTCGCCGATCTGCTACGATTGCAGGAAAACCTGGAAAAACAATTGGGCGGATTTACTGATTTGGGCGACGAGATCGTCAAGTTGGAAACCAGTTTGGTGGCGCAGGAAAAACACCTGCGCGCCATCGCCGCTACGCTCAGCGAACGTCGCGCGTCTATTCCCGCCGATTTTGAGGCGCGGGTACACGTCATGCTGACCCAACTGTCTATGCCCCACGCCCGCCTGAAAGTAGATATTCGCGAGACCGCTGCCCTCACGCCGACTGGCATGGACGATGTGCAATTTCTCTTTGCTTCCAACGTCGGCAGCCGCTATTTACCGATCAAAGATGTGGCTTCGGGCGGTGAATTATCGCGTCTCACGCTCTGTACCAAGAGCCTTGTGGCCGACGCTATTCCGCTGCCCACGCTTATTTTTGACGAAATAGATTCCGGCATTAGCGGCGATGTGTCGCTCAAAATGGGTATCATTCTCAAAGAGTTAAGTGATCGGCACCAGGTAGTGAGCATTACTCACACGCCGCAGATTGCCGCCCGTGCCGACAAGCACTATTTTGTCTATAAGAAGGTGATCGACAACCGCACGGTAACCAATATCCGCCTACTCAATCCCGACGAACGGGTGCGCAGCATTGCAGTGATGCTCAGCGGCAATCCGCCTAGTGATGCAGCGGTAGAGACGGCACGGCAATTGATTCGGTAGGGGCACCCTCGTGGGTGCCCAACCCAGAACAACCCATCTCCCTTTTGCCTATATCAGACAAAATTCTCTGAGTAGTGTTATCAAGCGAATAAATTTCTTCCTTTACATTCGCCGACCGACAAAAACACTACAAAATGGCCAGATGGGTATTTTTTGCACTTGCGCTTATCTGCTGCCGTCCACTGAGTAGCCAAAACACTTTTCAAAAAGAAATCAGTGGTGTCAATGGGCTATTCACCTTCGAGCAAACGGCGGACGGACACTTTTGGCTGGGCACTTTTTTAGGTAAAATCATTCGCCTGGATGCTAATGGGCAATGGCTGGGCGGCTCCGATCTGCACAAAGGTGATACCACCGATGTTCGTTTTATTTATGATCTGGAAAAGGCCCCCGACAACGGCGTTTGGGCCTTGTATGACCGCAATAACGACAATACCGCCCTCGACGATTACCTGATCCTGGCCCGCCTGAATGCTAATGGCCAACCACTATGGCAGACCAGCGTCCACTATGGCGAAGTGCTACACTGGGCGCACAACCGGCTGGCCACTGACCCAGCGGGTAACGCTTACGTGTTATCAGCGCGTTTTAGTGCGCCGGGAAGCACCCAGCCCAGCCGCATTATTTTCTCCAAAGTGGCTGCCAACGGTACGTTGCAATGGGTAAAGGCCTTTACGACCAACCAGGGCTTGAATTATCCACGTACGTTACAACGACTATCCGATGGTTCCTTTCTGATTTCCGGCAATGGTCGACTGGCCAGTTCATTCGGTTTTGTGCTGCGCATTTCTGCCGATGGCGAGGTGCTGTGGAGTCGCCGTTATACTCGCTTTTTATTCAAATCTTTCACCGAAATGCCCAACGGCGACTGGGTATTTGCCGCCACCGAGGCCGGGCCATTGCCGCAGGCGAATTGTGTCGTGCGGATGGATAGGCAGGGCAATGTCTTGTGGGCTAAGCGATTAGTGATGCCCTCCGCGCTCAATTGGATCCCTGCTATCGTTCGTTCTCCATCTGGTGATCTGCTGATCGGCAATTACGAAACCCGCAAAGACCAGCCCGTTCCTGACTTGATCTGCCTGAGTCCGGCGGGTGATTTCAAGTGGGCCAGGCACTACGATGCCTGCCATAATTTTGGCATTAGTAATCTGTTGGTCACCAATGATGGTGGCATTGCGGCACTTCGCTACCGGGCTGGTGGCCATTTGCTGCTGAAAACTGATGCTTTGGGCCAATGTACCCCCTGCCCCTCCGACACGATGCACCTTGCGCTGGAAAACCTGACTGATGTCCCCCTCGATTTTTCCTGGCAGGAGGAAGATCGTCCTGCCCCCGGTCCTGCTGAATGCGATTATCACTCATTTGTGGTAGAATTAAAGGATTTTTGTGGTCATGAAAAACCTGTTACTGGTATCACGTTGGCTACCAATGCGTTGTGCTTATACAAGCCTCTTACTGCCAACGCGGTTGGCTCTGGCTTGGCCGACAGTTACGACTGGTTTTTCGGCGGCGGAATGCCCGCTACACAGTCTGGTATGTCCGTGGTAGGAGGAGTACAATTCACCAGTCCCGGCCCGACGAACGTTACTCTGGCCACGCTAGCCGGCTTTTGTCGCGATACTTTTTCTGCTTCTTTATTGATCGTGCCTGGCCCGGCTCCTTTTGATCTAGGATCAGATACGACGGTCTGTGGGAGCGGGCAAATCATGTTAGATGCCACAAGCATCGGTGCACAAACCTATCTTTGGAACGACGGTTCTACACTTCCGCAGCGTAGCATCACCGGCACTGGCCAGTATAGTGTCACTGCCGAAAGCAATGGTTGTACGGTGAGCGATACGATCCGTTTAGAACGACTGGAAAGCTTGTCAGTCAATCTGCCCGGCGACACGACCATCTGTGGACAGGACACGCTTTGGCTGGATGCTACCACGCCCTATGCAACTCACTACCGCTGGAACGACGGTGTGGAGACCGCCCGACGACCCGTGACCAAACAAGGTTATTATGCTGTTTCTGTGTATCGGGGCGAATGTTCCGCATCCGATTTTGTGGCGGTCAATTTGTTTCCACGACCACCGGCTTTACCCACTGACACCACCTTGTGCCTGGGCGAGCCGCTCACTTTCTCGGTCGGGAGAAGTGTCGCTGGAGATATTCAATGGAATGGGCAGCCAGGCTACGCGGATTTTTCCTTCGATGGGGCTGGCTTGGTGCGGCGGCTGGTGACTTTTCAGGGCTGCCGCTTTTTGGATTCCGTGATGGTATGGCGTTCGCCCTGCCGCGAGGGATTTTCCCTGTATGCGCCTAACGTCTTTTCGCCCGGCAGCGATGGGCCGAACGGGTACTTTGAGTTATTCGGTGATGACCTGGAAGTGCTTGATTTTCAGGTATTTGATCGCTGGGGAAGTTTGGTTTATAATATTGACCATGGTGCGCTACCGCATTGGGATGGTACTTCGCGGGGACGGGTGTTGCCAGCGGGCGTGTATATTTGGACGGGGCGGTTGCGGCAGCGGGGAAAGATTGGGTGGCTGAGCGGGGATTTGTTGTTGGTGCGATAAGGGCATCTTGTGGCCTCAAAATCAAGTACTAATTTCTATTTTTTTCTCCTTCTATATAAGCCATTGGAACAGTTAAAGTTAGTCCACCTGCATCTATTGAATATAAGTTTAGATTTTGTTCCAGTAATTTAAAAATTTCTTCTACTTCTGTTTGCGGTAAAAGCTCTTTCCAGGAGGCCAGCCAACCAAGTTTAACAAAGTAATGATTTAAAAAAGCACTTCCGTCTAAGAATTTCATGTCAAAATTTTCCGTATAGTATCGCTTTACTTCAAGCCCGTTGTTAGTAAATAGTTTTGAAATACTATGGATGGTACCACGATGTTCTTGATGCGACTTCAATTTTTCTAGTAGTATTTCTTTCCCAAGTTGTTGGAGCGTTATTTCAAAGATGTTATAAAATTCCTTCCAATGCCCATTTAAATTAGTAGTCAATACAAGTTTGCCAGTTGATTTTAAAACACGATGACATTCTTGTACGACCCGATCAGGTTTTTCAAAGTTATTGATCCCTAGATTAGATACTATAAGGTCTATTGAATTATCATTAAAAGGTAGTTTCTCGGCGGTACTATTAATAATCTCCACATTACTTAGTCCGTAATTTTTTATTTTCTTAGCCGCTCGTTTATTAGCATTTTCCCAAGGGTCAAGTCCATAGAGTGTACAAGATTTTCCAAGTCGTCCTGCAAGTTCCATTAAAGGAAAACCTGCTCCTGAACCAATATCAATAACTGTCAGATTCGGTTTTAGCTCCAGATGCTTAAGCAACAACAGACCAAAAGAAGCACTCCATAAAGGAACTTCGTCAAAAGTCTCCACAAATGCCGGAGTGTCTTCAAATTTATAGTCTAAATATGTTCCCATCCTGTATGCCTACTGTTTTTAGGTGTAGATTAATTTTTATTGTTTTATGGTTACCGAGTACAATAGCACGACAGACGCATAAATTCTCCACCAAGGTCGGTAAACCCTTAATGTCCCTGCCCGCACAATCCGTTTTTTCGACCAAAAACCCTGTCCCTTTGCACATACTCTTCCCATACACAACTTTCCCCTCAAAATAACCGATCTTTGCGCCCGCAAAATGAACCTCGCCCTCGACATCGGTAACACCCGCACCAAAATCGGCCTCTTTCGGGGCGATACATTGGTGGAGCAAACAGTCTGGACCGATTGGACAGGGGCAGAATTGGTAAATTACAGCGAGCAAGCCGGAGTGGAGCACATCATCCTATCTTCCGTAGTGGAAGGAAATGAATCGCTCTTCGATCTGCTGTCGGAACGTTTTGAGGTGGTGGAATTGACTCACGCGACGCTATTGCCCTTTGAAAATCAATACCAGACACCAAAAACACTGGGCAAAGATCGGTTGGCAGCGGTAGCGGGTGCGCGTGCGTTGTACCCCGCGAACGATTGCCTGGTGATTGACTGTGGCACTTGCATCAAGTACGAATGGCTGACGGCGGATGGTGTTTACTACGGTGGTAACATCGCGCCGGGGGCCAGAATGCGCATTCAGGCGATGCATCACTTCACGGCCCGGCTGCCGGAAGTACCCCTGGAGATGCCCTCGGAAACCGTTGGTCAAAGCACCCAAACGGCCCTGCAAAATGGGGCTTTGCGTGGTGCAGTGCTGGAAATGGAAGGATTTGTCCGACTTTTTCAGGCCAAAAGCAGTCATTTGCAAGTGCTTATAACGGGCGGCGACGCGGCTTTTTTTGCTCCGCATTTGAATATAACTAATTTGACAATAGCACCATACCTGACTTTGATCGGGTTGAATTATATCTTGAATACAAAGTTGAAATGTTGAGGATGTTGAGTTTGCTTCGCAAGTTGAGAAGGAATTAGCGCATCTCCAGGTTCTTTCATTTTTTCTCAACTCTCTCAACCTTTTCTCAACATTCTCAGCAGATTATAAACCCCTCCCTCAACAGATTCTAAACAAAAATATGCGACTACTTGCTCTTACTTGCCTCCTCTTGACTACTCTTGCGCTCTCTGCGCAGCCCAAACAAAATTCGCCGTATTCGCGCTTCGGTATTGGCGATCTGGTGAACCAGTATTTTGCCCAGCAAGCTGGTATGGCGGGCCAATCGGCGGCTTTCCATGATCCTTTTCACCTCAATTTGCTCAACCCGGCTTCTTACGCCAACCTGAAAACGACGGCTTTTGAAACTGGCTTATACGCTAAATACAGCCATTCTGCGTCTACCCAAGCGACTCAGAACTACTGGACGGGCAATCTCAACTACCTGGCACTGGGTTTTACGTTGAAAAGCCCTATCAATCAGGTACTCGATAAAGTGCAGTCGCCCTGGCAATTCGGCATGGGCTTCGCGCTGACTCCTTATTCGCTGGTGGGCTACAACGTACAGACCCGCGATACCCTGCAAAATATCGGCGATGTAGTCAATACTTTCACGGGAAACGGCGGTACTTATCGGCTGCAATGGAGCAACGCCGCCAAGTATAAAAACACGTCGTTTGGTGCGACACTGGGCTGGATGTTTGGCAAAACGAGTTATGACAACACTACCCAGTTTCTGGACAGCACCGTAAACCAGACAAACCGCAACTTCCAGGACACGCGACGCGAAGATATTGGTATCAACGGCTTTGTGTGGAACCTGGGTGTACAGCAGGATTTTGTGCTTCAATATTTGGAAAACGATAAGACTACGCCGAGCCGTTTGATTACGGTCGGAATCACTGGGGAAGGGCAGCATAATTTGCACCTTACTGGCGAGCAACTGATAGTGCGCAGCCGGGGCCGACTGACTACCGGGCAATATATAAATGGCGATACGCTGACCAATAATGACAGCCTCCGCCAGACGCTGACGCTGCCCTCCACTTTTACGCTGGGTATTCAGTATGTGGTAACCAATAAATTCAAATTGGGCGGGCAAATCGGACTGGCAAACTGGTCCAGTTATCGCAACGAACTGCGCCCAACCGAAGTTTTTCGGAATACTTTCTCGGCCTCGGCAGGCGTAGAATATATCCCCGATTACGCTTCTTATAATAATTATGGCAAACGTGTTCGTTACCGCCTCGGTGCTTACTATCGCCAGGATCCGCGTACAGTGAATAGTCAGAACCTGGATGATGTAGGCTTGACTTTTGGCTTTGGTTTCCCGCTCGTGCTGCCGCGTCAACAGACTTCGTTCGTGAATACTGCTTTTGAAATTGGAAAATTCGGCACCGATTCGCCCATTGAAGAGACCTATTTCCGGGTAACGGTTGGCTTCACCCTGAATGATAATAGCTGGTTTTATAAACGCCGATTTGAGTAGAAGTATGAACGATGAGGTATGAACTATAAACGATGAACTCCCCAAGCGACCACTAATGCGCCGTTGTTCATCGTTCATAGTTCATCATTCATACCTTATGAAGAATATAGCACAAAAACACCTCATCCTGATTATTCACGCCCAAGCGGTTGTTGGTGAGGTGGATTAGGCTGGGCAGTATTTTGTCCAAGTCGTCACCGAATTGCTTCAAAATCAATTCATTGCCTCGTACCCAACGCAGCCATTCCGGTTGGCTTTTATCAAACTGATCTGCTTTTACTGCTGTCCACAGTTCATCGAAAGCAGCCCGTAAGGTCACTTCCTGCGTGGCAAAACTGTGCTGAAATTGGGTCACCACCGCCGTCTGGGCTACTTCATCCAATGGTTGACCATCTGTTGGCTGGAAAAAAGCGGGCAACCATTGAGCGTATAATTGGCCGAAATACCAGGCTGCTTTTTCACGACTCATGCCCGCAGCCAGCGCAGTAAGCAGGTGCATCCGCAGCGCATCGAATAGTGTGTTCCCGTAGGTGTGCGGTGTCTGCGCCAATCGGTCGAGCGTCACCCGCGTAGAGAGGTGAAAGTGCGCCTCGGTCAGTGCCATACTGTTGGTGCCTCCGTAGCGATCCAGCTCGGGTTCGTAGGGGACTGCTTTTATTTCACCCCGTTCGGCAAACCAGCCAAGCAATGCTGGCCGCAGCGTTTCTTCCATCCACGCTGCTTCGCCTTGCAACCGCAGCCTGATGTGTGGGCCATTTTCATCTTCAAATCGAATAAAAAATGCCCGTGCCCCTTTGGTCGGCCAGATATATTGGTTTAAAAAAGGGTAGACAGCCCGTGCCAGAAAAACATCGGGGGACTCGAGGGGATAACAGTGGAAGGAAAGCCAGGTGAACAAAGAGAGAGGTTGTTTCTTATATTCAGTTATTTGTAACCTTCTAAAAATCTTATACTATCCTTTCTATTCTTAAAACTTGCTTCAATCCTATCCCCAGTATTGTATTTGACAATAATTTCGTATTTCACTAATATTGATACAGGTTTATCTTCGGAATATTTTTCTAGAAAGTCAATGGCTTCTATTACAGAATTTGAAATTAATTCTTGTCCATGAAGTGGGAGAATGACTACGCGTTCTATGAAGCGAGAAATTGATTCTTTTAAAGAATTGAAAAACTCTATTGACTCCTTTTTATTAAGACGTAGTAACTCTTTCGCAATATCAGGTTTATTGGTTAACTTATTCCAACTAGCAATTTTCTCACTAAAATCATTTTCAGTCGTCTGTTCATCAAATTCAGCATTGATGCCAAACTTCCGAAATGCCCTGACCACGGTATCGTAGGAGAAATAAAGAACACAAAACCCACTTGATTGAAGCTGAACCAATGCTCCTTTAGTAAATACACCTGCAAGGACAACTCCCATGAAAGGAGAAACGTTTTTGTATTTTTCTGCAAGCGGCAGAATTGCTCCTTGAATTTCCTGCGCTTTATTCCGAGAATGTTTGGTATATCGCCTCCAGGCAGTTTCAATGAAAGCCACTGGAATACCTAAAACTTCATTTGTTCCACCTCTTTCCAGCACGAAGTCTAAATCGTGAACATTTTCCTTTGCGTCTGTCCAAGAAAGTTTTTTGCCACTTCTGGTCAGCCTAATTCCTTTTTTATCTAAAAATAATTTGTTCTGATTGGCAAATTTTTGGAGATGCGGCTCAATAGCCAACTCTAATAAGCTGCCGATTATTTGCCCAAACTTATGAGATAATGATTCTGCCATATTTTATCCGTTAATCCAAAGTCTACCTTCGTGTAAAGGAATAGTATGTTTTCGATTTTTCCATTTAATATTTCTATCTCTCAATTTCTCAAAAGAGTAATCACTAAAACCTGCCGAAATGGCCAGTTCCCCTAACCATTTATCTACTGGCACATAAATACCATAAGGAGCAGAGTCCCCGATGACAAAACACATTTTGCAGTTTTCGCTGGTCACCTTGCGCAATGAGTGGAATACATCAGCCAGATCATTAAAATAAGCAGCGATCATAAAATGGTAATTTTTTTTCCCTCCATGCTTTAAGCGTTCTACTTTTAGCGTTTCATATATTTCTAACAATTCGCTATGAATAGATGTTAATCTTGGATTTGACAGGATGCTGTCTATGCTGTCTCCCAATTTTGACACATGTTGCGTACAAGCTCTTATTAAATATTTTCGCACGTTTTCCTGCAAATCAGCCCAACTATTAATATCACCCCAAAAAGTCATTTCAAGCCGAGTCGCATCTGCATAATCATAATTGTTCGCATAAGGAGGGGAAGTAATCACTAAATTACCCCAACCGTCAGGAATAGATTGTATATTTCTGGCATCTTCGTTTAATATTTCTGAAACAACAATATTTTTGAAACGAACTTGTGATCGTTTCATATCCAGATACATATCGTTTACTTTTGTTTCAAAAGCGACAAAAGGATCAACAACTTTCAACTTTGTTTTGGTGGGCTGAATATATTGCCATTGAGCTGTGCCAACAGGTGAAGTTGTTCGTAAAATGGAAGTAATAATAAACCAGTTAAATATCTTAATTTCTTCGTCTTGTTTTTGCTCTAACCAAACTTGCTTGAGTGCTTCTAATTTTTGAATGGTCTCCCGTGGATAGCAACTCATTAAAAGTTTTGGAAACTCGGTTTTAGTTATGGAAATTGATTTTGCTTTTTTCAAAAGATAAAGTGCTTTTTCTTTAAACTTATCAGCAGGATAATTCCAATTAAGTTTAGCCTTGGCAATTCTATATATATATGGATGAGATTCCACTCCATACGATTCCACCCCTTCGAATTCACTTTCTAGCAAAACTGTTCCTGAGCCTGCAAAAGGGTCAATTACCCTGGTTCTGCCATTTGTCTTCTCCTGCTTGATTAGTTGATTGACCCACGAGGCAGAAAAGCCTGCTGTATATCTATACCATTTGTGGATGGGCAAACTCATATTGTCAGCAAAAGTTGCTGAATAATCCTGTTCGATTGGTACCTCGTTCGGAAATAGATCTAGTTGTAATGTTTTTGTTTGATGTGTCATGCTTGGGAGATAGACAAATGTAATGGCTACAAGGCATAAGGGCATAAAAAAAGGGCCTTTCTTGCGAAAGACCCTTGTTGTGGCGGAGGCAGGACTTGAACCTACGACCTTCGGGTTATGAGCCCGACGAGCTACCAACTGCTCCACTCCGCGCTGTAGTGGACCGCAAAGATACGCGCTCTGTTTTCACATTACCAAACCTGGGAAATGTTTTTTTGAAAAAAACTTCAGAAGGTAATTAAAAAACAGGTTTAAACAAAAAAATCCCCCGTAGTTGACCTACGAGGGATTCATGCTTTGCAGGGACAATTTTCTGCTGTCTCTACCTGGGTGCGGGAGGCGGGACTCGAACCCGCACAACCGTGAAGTTATTGGTGTTTGAGACCAACGCGTCTACCATTCCGCCACTCCCGCAATATTCACTTCTTGTTAAGCGGGGGCAAACTTAGCAAGATTTTCACGAATGCGCAACAAATACCTTTTTTTCAAAAAAAAGTCTCGCACGCGTAGCAACTGTTCTTCGGTACCATTGGTATCTGTCCAGGCTGCCAGCAAGGGCTGAATACCCGTTTCCAGATCATTTTCCAGCCCTTCCAATGCCTGCAAGGTAGCCGCGTAACGATCGTTGTCAAAGTCGAATTCCAAGTCCATCAGCCCCTCATTAATGTCCATCATCTCCATCAAAAAATCTTGTGGCAAAGCCGGTTGTGCCGTCTCGTCGCCCAATAAACCCTTGATCTCCAAGACGTAACGTATCCGCCGATCAGGGTCGGAAAGGGTTTTCCAGGCTTGATTGGTCAGCGTCGACAGGTCCAACATCTTGTCCTGTTCGGCAGCATCAGCCAGCGTATGAAAGTCGGGATGATACTGCCGACTATTCTGGTAAAACTGCCGTTGTAAGGCCATTTCGTCTACTTGGAAAGAAATAGGGAGGCCAAAAAATTCGAAGTAGTTCACGAACGGCTATTAAGCGATGATGTATGAACGATGAACGATAAAACAGGAGTCACGACTAAATCCTGACTCCTGTTTCCTAATTTTTTACTTAAACCAGTTCCGCCAAATGTCCAGCCCATTGGTATATACCATGAGCGTCAGCAGCAGGAAGAAACCGAACGTAACGGCGCGCTCCATAAACTGATCGCTGACCCGCCGACGGGTGACAACTTCCCATAGCAGGAATACTACGTAACCGCCATCGAGCGCGGGAATAGGCAGCAGGTTGATGAAAGCCAGCATAATGCTCAGCGAGGCCGTCATGCGCCAAAAAGTCTCCCAATCGCCCCATTCCGAGGGGAAAAGTTTACCAATGCTGATAAAACCGCCCAGGTTTTCGGAAGCCTTTATTTTGCCTTTAAACATCTGCCCGAAGGCCTTGACCTGATCGCCCAGAAACTCCGTGGCGGCATCCCAACCAGCCGGAATTGCGCCAGCCAGGGAGGTCTTTTCGCGTTTCATTTGTAAAAAAGTAAGTACCTCACGACGTACACCGATAGTACCCGCTTCGGTCAGGGTAATGGGGGTTGATAAGGTATCCCCGCCGCGCAAAACGGACAGATTCACCTCTTTGCCTTTATTTTGGTTGGCCAGATTTTGAAATTCATCAAAATAAGCAATGGGCTGGCCGTTTAAGCCGACAATGCGGTCCCCTTTCTGAATTTTTACCTTGTCGGCGGGGCTTCCTGCCTGTATGTCAGCTACCTCAAATGGAATACGCGGCTGCATCAGTTGCTTTTTCTGGACTTCGCTACTGGCCAGCACTGAACCAAAATTGTCTGGTAACTGAATATTTTGCGATTGACCTCCCCGTAATACGGTGGCAGTGGTAGCGCCATTGAGTACGATTTCTTTGACGAACGCACCGACATCAAGCCGATCCAGCGACCGATTGCCAATCTTGGTAATAATATCGCCATTCTGAAATCCTTGCCGGATCAGCACAGAATCTACCTGAATGCCATTTTTCAGATCGGCATTGGCTACGTAAGGATCGCCATAAGCGACCTTGACCAAACCAAAAATAAGGATGCCGAGCAAAAAATTGACGGTGACACCACCGATCATAATAATAAGGCGTTGCCAGGCTGGTTTAGAGCGAAATTCCCAGGGTTTGGGCGGTTCTTTCATCTGCTCTTTGTCCATACTTTCGTCCACCATGCCGGATATTTTTACGTACCCACCGAGCGGTAACCAGCCAATGCCGTATTCCGTATCGCCGCGTTTTATTTTGAATAAACTATTGAAAGGAGGAGCGTCAAAGAAGAGATAAAATTTTTCCACCCGGGTTTTGAACCAGCGCGCGGCAAAAAAGTGCCCCATTTCGTGCAAAACGATGAGCAGGGACAAACTCATTAAAAGATAGGCTATTCTGATGGTAATTTCCATGTGCGGAAGTAAGTGAAAATAAGGGGCAATGAAAAAATGGGCAAAAAAGCAAAAGGCAAAGAAATGTATAAACAAACGAGGGCTTCCGAAGTTTGGGCAAAACTACGGAAGCCCTCGACTAATAGGCAATAAGCAGGGGCAATGAGTAAAAAGGCAAAGGGCAAAAAATCAGTTGTCGCTCTGCTGCAGTTGCTTTTTTGCCTGTTGCTCGCTTGCCCTTTTGAAAATCAGAAACCGATTTCGCGGTAGCGTTGGCCGTTAGCGGGGTCTATTTTGCTCATGATCTGGATCACCCGATCTTTTTGCGGTTTAGCCCCAACCTTCCACATTTCCACCAGTTCATCTTTCTTGGCATTGGCAAACATCTGGACGATCATCGAATTGAAATAAGCAATATTTACCTTGTCTATTTCTTCCAGTGCCTGCAATATGGCTACTTTGCCTTGATCAATATTGGTCGTAAAATTGTCCAACCCCTTGCGGTAGTAAGTGTACATCGCTGCCCGATAAGGCTTTACGCGCGGGTTGAGCAGGTTTTCGATGATCCAGTAGCGGTTGCGGTTTTTGCCGCCATCCGCCGGGCGCCAGCCGACTGCTGCGTTGCCGCTCTGGGTGTTGGTCACGATCTGTTGGGCCGTCAGGTAATACGGCTCCCCGCCATACAGCGAAAAGGAATCGTAATCCATCCCTAAAATGATGTACACGTAGTACGCCAAAATAGCCGGAAGGGTCTGATTATCAGCGGCATCGAGCAAAAATTCGATGGGCTGATCCTGCTGATAACTAAATACGCAGTCCTTGTCCAGGTGTGAAATAAGCGGACTTCTGAAGTCGCTGCCATACACCGGGCGCACTGCCTGCACGGCTAGTTCCGCCTTATAGCTGTTGTTGCCATACTCATCAGAAAGGGTAAAAATAAAATTACACTTGATGCGCTCATCCGGCTCGAAACGGTCTTGCGTCCACTTGGTGTTGTTCAAAAAATCGCGCAACGCCACTTCCAGTTGGTCAAACACCTTGCGGTCAGTTTGCTGCAATTTAGGCGTGCTAAAACGTACAGTAGCATCTATTTCGCCTTGCGCATGCAGGGCAAAAGTGGAAGCCAGAAGCAACAGAATAGGAATGATTCGTTTGAACATGGGCTGAAAACAGTTGATGAAGGTTGGCAGGGCGGACTATGACGCACTAAACCATTTTCGGGTTGGCTAAGCGGGCTATTTCCTCGACAATATCTTGCGCGGCTTCCGTTTTAGTCTGTAATGCAAACGCGGTTTGGAGGCCGTTACGCCGCAGAATAGTGATTTTGTTAGTATCGTGGCCAAACCCTGCACCCGCGTCTTGGAGCGAATTTAGAACAATGAAATCCAGGTTTTTCCGCTCTAATTTTTGACGGGCATATTCGATTTCATTGTTCGTTTCCAGGGCAAAACCGACCAGAATTTGTCCGGGTCTCTTTTCTCTACCCAAAGTGACCGCAATGTCTACGGTTTTGGCCAAAGGCAAAGTCAGATCGTCGTCTTTTTTCTTGATTTTTTGCTCCGAAAACACCGCAGGCCGGTAGTCAGCTACCGCCGCCGCCAACACCGTAATGTCCATTTCGGGAAATAACGGCGCACAGGCCGCGTACATTTCCTGCGCAGAACCAACGCGAATTACCCGCAAATTAGTATTAATAAACGGCGAACTCGTCGGACCAAGCACCAGCGTTACTTCCGCGCCCCGCCGAGCCAAAGCTTCCGCCACAGCAATACCCATTTTGCCAGTAGAATGATTGCCAATAAAACGTACCGGATCAAGTGGTTCGTGCGTCGGGCCAGCCGTAACGAGGGCTTTTTTGCCGGTCAGATCCTGCCGCTGGCGGAAATAATCGGCTACAAATGCCACGATTTCCTCCGGTTCCGCCAAGCGACCTTCGCCGACTAAACCACTCGCCAATTCGCCTTTTCCAACAGGAATAATCTGAACACCGTAAGACTGCAAACGCCGGATATTAGCCTGCGTCGCCGGATGATGCCACATATCCACATCCATCGCTGGAGCTACGAATACCGGACAACGGGCAGAGAGATAAACGGCAGATAAGATATTGTCGCACAATCCGTTAGCCAGTTTGGCCAGCGTATTGGCGGTAGCCGGAGCCACCACCAAAGCCTTCGCCCACAGACCAAGTTCTACGTGATTATTCCAGCCCGTTTCGGAGCTTACATCACTAAAAACCGGGCGTTTGGAAAGCGTGGAGAGCGTGAGCGGCGCAATAAAAGTCGTAGCCGCTTCGGTCATCAATACTTGTACGTCTGCTCCCTGCTTCACCCAGAGCCGAGTGAGGTGAGCAGCTTTGTACGCCGCGATAGAACCGCTGATGCCGAGAATTACTTTCATGAAGGGATGAAGTAATAAAATGATGAAGTGATAAGACCCACGCCCATCACTTCATCATTTTATCATTTCATTAGTTTATTCTTTTTCCTCCACATAGCGCCACTGAATCTCGTCCATCAGGAACTCATGGGCAGCGATGATTGGTGTATTAGGCAGACGCTCGTAGAACTTGGAAATTTCGATCTGTTCTTTATTTTCCTGCACCTCTTCGATGGTATCGGTATTCACGGCGAACTCTTCGAGCTTGCGCTGGATTTCCCATTTCAGGTCGCTGGAAATCTGGCGGGCGCGTTTAGACACGATCACCAGGCTTTCGTAGATGTTGCCGGTTTTATTCACTAATTCCAGCACATCACGGGGTTGCACATTGGCATCAAGGCCCTGGGCCTTACTTTTAATATCGCTCATTTTTCATTGAATTATAAATTATGAATTATGAATTATAAGTCATCGCAAGTAGCAATAATTTATAATTCATAATTCATAATTCCAGTTAAGCTCCCGCCGTTTTCAGGCGTTTTTTCACCGATCTAGCGGCTTGTTGGGCATTTTTCTGAATTTGGTGCACTTCTTTGGAATAAATACCCGTCGGATATTTTTCTAAAAAATCGGTACTACGGTGCACGGCATCCAGGTAACGTTCTTCTTTTTTATCTACCACACTATTTTCACCCAATAGAAAACTACCTTTTGCGATCAGGTAGCGTACGCGCTCGGCATCGGGACTTTCCGGGTAATCACGGAGCAGGTTGTCGAAAGAAATAACCGAGGACTGGTATTGGCGCAGATTGTAGTATAGCTGGCCTTCGGCGAAGGCTTTTTCTTCCAATTTACGGCGCAGTTCATCAATCAGCCGATTGCATTCTTCTACCCGTTTGCTGGTGGGAAAGAGATTGACAAAGACCTGAAATTCTTCGATGGCTTTCTGCGAATCACTTTGATCCAGCCGGAAAGTCGGCGATTGCTGGTAGTTGGAATAGGCCGACATAAACGCCGCTTCTTCCCGATAAGGCGAATTGGTAAAGGTATTGGCAAAAGTCTTGAAATAGTAGGCCGCCAGGACGTACTGTTTGAGATAATAGTGCGTGTAGGCGTACTGAAAATTGGCCTTTTCGGCTTCTGTTTTCCCCCGAATATTGGTCAAAACCAATTCAAAAAGAGTTTGGGCGCGCGCATATTGCTCCTTTTCGTAGTAATCAAACGCTGTTTTCAGCAGCAAATCCGCATCGCCGCTCGTGCGGAGCTTTTCATAAGAACTCTTGCAGGAAGTGGTCAGGAGGATCAGGCCGAAAACCAGCAAGGAGCCAAGCATTTTTCTCATAGGGCGCAAAGGTACGTGTTTAATTATGAATTTTTACCCGCCGAAGCCTTTTTCAGGCGAAGGAGGGACAAATGAATTATTGACCCACTAACGCTGCCTAGCCGGTGAATGTGGCGTTTGAAAGGTGAATGTTTTTCAAAAGTGCCCGCATTGAACCAAATGGGAAAGACCATGTTTTGAAAAGGTCAAGGTTTTTCAGCGGTTTTCTGCTTAAAAATCTGGAAATTTGCGCATCTTTTTGCCCTCACCACTTCAATATGCCAACACTAGAAAAAGCGCAGGCCACCACCCATTCGCTCGCCGATCATTTCCAAGGTAAGGTAGATGCCGACATTCGCATCGAGCCAAAGGATTGGATGCCAGATAGTTATCGCAAGACGCTCATTCGGCAGATCAGCCAACACGCGCATAGCGAGATCGTCGGTATGTTGCCCGAAGGCAACTGGATTACCCGCGCGCCATCGCTGCGCCGGAAGCAAATTTTGCTGGCAAAAGTACAGGACGAAGGTGGACACGGCTTATATTTATATGCTGCCGCCGAAACCCTGGGCATCTCCCGCGACGAAATGATCCAGGAATTGCACAGCAGCAAGGCCAAATATTCCTCTATTTTCAACTACCCTACCCTCTCCTGGGCCGACATGGGTTCTATTGGCTGGCTGGTAGATGGCGCGGCTATTTTGAATCAAATTCCCATTTGCCGTTGTTCTTACGGCCCTTATGCCCGGGCGATGGTGCGGATTTGCAAGGAAGAAAGTTTCCACCAGCGGCAGGGTTTTGAAATCCTGCTCACGCTCTCCAAAGGCTCGCCCGAACAGCGCGAAATGCTGCAAGAATCTATCAATCGCTGGTACTGGCCAGCGGTGATGATGTTTGGTCCTTCCGACGATGCCTCGCCGAACAGTGAGCAAAGTATGCGCTGGAAAATCAAACGTTTCAGCAATGACGAACTTCGCCAACGTTTCGTGGACATGATCGCCGAACAGGTAAAAATTCTGGGCATGACGCTCCCCGACCCCGACCTGCGCTGGAACGAAGAACGCGGCCACTATGATTTTGGAGAAATCAATTGGGAAGAATTCTGGAACGTGGTGCAAGGCAATGGTCCCTGCAACCGCGAACGCCTGCGGACTCGCGTACAAGCGTATGAAGACGGAGCCTGGGTGCGGGAAGCGGCGACGGCTTATGCGGATAAGAAGGAAAAGCGGAAGTTGGAAATGGTGGAAGTGGTGGCAAAGGTGGCGTGAAATGGTTTAGACATTTGGCCGATAGACACGAATAAGTTTATTGTCTAAATTATCATTTTCTATCTCTATTGCTCCGTTATACGTTGTGTCAGTGCATTGCTGTCAGCATTATAAGTACATGCTATAATGCCTGCATGAACAGGATTGGCCTTGTGCAAATGAAAATAATCCCTACGGTCGAAGGTCACCACTGCTCGGTTATTTTCGGCAGCAAATGCCAACACTTCATGGTCTGGAATACGTTGATTGGCTTTGCCAGCATCACGCGCGGTTAACGTATTATGCCCTAAATTATGGAGTGCCTCCATGGCATGTATATCAAAATTTTCATCTCCATATAGTCGAGCCATATATCTCAAATATTTTCATTCTCAGCAATTTCGGTGTCTATTTCTGCTTTATTCGAGCGATAATATGCCCAAGCATTTATCAAATCTTCTGCTCGTAACGAAGGAAAAGAACTGAGTAAATGTGCTTCACTGGCCCCGGTGTTTCTGGCTTCCACCAATAGCCAAACAGGGATACGAGTACGAACAATGCAGGCACTGCCCCCACATACCCCTGCCGTCTTCTCAATGCCGGGCGTATAATGGCCAAGGTCTGTTTCCACCCAACGCGCTATTTGAGCCTTCTCCCCGGCTGACATCATAGGTAACAACTGTTCGACCTGTTGTAAAGCAGTCATGTTTTGTAATTTTTGACAAAGATAAATGACTTTTCTATGTTTGCTTAGGCAAATGGCACAAGTAGTTTCCCTACTGTCTAGCCGCCAACTTTCCGAAATAAAAAACTTTTGAAAGGTTTAAATCTCCCATTCAGTCCCTCATCACTCGCGAAATGAAATTCTCTTTTCCAATCGTCCGTCCCAGAAAACACCCCTTTCCTCGAATTATGTAACGTCCTGGTAACAACACGTGTCATATTCGCCACTGCAAAACACACGCCTACACCTGTTACACAATTCTCCTATGCAACTCACGATTCGCAACCTCTCCAAAACCTATCCCAACGGCGTTAAAGCCCTGCAAGATGTTTCGCTGGATATTCCGACTGGCATGTACGGCCTGCTCGGTCCCAACGGCGCGGGCAAAAGTACCCTCATGCGCACCCTCGCGACCTTGCAGGAAGCCGACGGGGGAACTGTTACGCTGGGAGATATCGATGTGCTGAAAGATAAAGATGCCGTGCGCCGTACGCTTGGGTATTTGCCGCAGGAGTTTGGCATTTATCCACGCATTTCGGCGGTAAGTATGCTCGACCACCTCGCTACGCTGAAAGGTATTCCCGGCAACCACCGCAAAGAAGTCGTCAATGCGCTGCTACAACGCGTTAATCTCTGGGAACATCGCAAAAAATCAGTATCGTCTTATTCCGGCGGGATGCGCCAGCGTTTCGGCATCGCGCAAGCCCTCATCGGCGATCCGAAACTCATCATAGTGGATGAACCGACCGCTGGCCTCGACCCCGGCGAGCGCAACCGTTTCTATAATTTGCTCTCCGAAATCGGTGAAAATGTGATTGTTATCCTCTCCACCCACATCGTGGAAGACGTAAAAGAACTTTGTTCCAACATGGCCATTATTAATGGTGGGCAAGTACTCTACGCCGGTTCCCCGGAAGCCGCGCTGACGCAACTGGAAGGTAAAATCTGGGAGAAAGCCATTGCCAAAGCCGAAATAGACGATTACCAAAGTCGTTTCCGCGTCATCAGCAGCAAGTTGGTGGCGGGCAAACCGATCATCCATGTCCTTAGCGACGGTGATCCAGGAGAAGGTTTTCGTGGGACAGCCGCTGGATTAGAAGATGTGTTTTTCTCAAAAATTATCGCGGCGTAAGTATAAGTTTATTCGAGGATTTGAAGATGCGAGGATTTGACTAAGTACCTGATTATCATGTACTTTGATCGAATACTCAAATACTCGCATCCTCATACGATCAAACCAACTATGTTTTCCACCTTCTTTTCCTTTGAAATAAAGACCTGGCTCCGTGCGCCGATGCCCTGGATTTTCATGTTCGTTTTCGGCATGATCGCGTTCAGTGGGACGGTTTCGGACGACGTGCAGATCGGCGGCAGTTATGGTAATGTGTTGAAAAACGCGCCCTATGTAGCTCAGAATTTCTACGGTGTATTTTCCATTTTGGGCCTGTTGCTGGTGACGGCGTTTCTTAATTCTGCCGCTTTGCGTGACTTTGAAAACAACACGGCACAAATCGTTTTTTCCTCCCCCATTCAAAAGGCGGGTTACTATTTCGGTCACTTTTTCGGGGCGTTGCTGATCGCCATGATTCCGATGTTTGGCGTGTCGTTGGGGATGTGGTTGGGGGTAGCCATGAATTCCGTGTTCGAGTGGTTGCCGCCGGAGCGTTTTGGGCCGTTTGAGATCATGGGACACATCAATGCCTATCTGACGTTCGTCATCCCCAACATGATATTTTCGGGCGGTATCCTGTACACCGTGGCTATTCTGACGCGTAGCACGACCCAGGCTTTCATTGCCGGAGTGATTTTGCTAGTCGGGTATATTGTCGCTGGAAGTTTGATGAAAGACATTCATAATGAAGGACTTGCGACGATGCTCGACCCGCTCGGTATTCGCAGTTTTTCTATATTGACCAAATACTGGACGGTGGACGACAAAAACCATCTCTCGCTTGGCCTGAGCAATTCCACGATGCTGGCCAACCGCCTTTTGTGGATGTCCGTGGGTTTGGCGGTGCTGGTGGCGGGTTATTTTCGGTTTAATTTTTCGGAAAAAAACAAAGCCAGAAAACGCGCCAAAACCGTTGACGAGAAAGTGGAAATAATTGGTGTGCAACAACTTGGTGCATTGCCGAAAGTAGCCCTTGCCAGTGGTGCAAGTATGGTGTGGGCGCAACTCCGCAGTCAATTCCGCACCGATTTTCTAGGCGTGGTAAAAAGCCTGCCGTTCATCATTTTGGCCATCGTGGGACTGCTAAACACGCTGCCCAGTTTCTTTACCGCTACGCAGAATTATGGCAGCCATAATCTGCCCGTCACCTACGCCATCGTGGATTTGATTCGCGGGTCGTTTTTTCTATTCGTCTATTCTATCATGGCCTATTTTACGGGCGCGTTGATCTGGAAGGAGCGCAACGCCAAAGTGAACGAAATATACGACGCGCTGCCCACCCAAAACTGGACGGGTTATGTGGCCAAATTCGCTACCATTATCGCCGTTATTTTCATTCTGGAAAGCATCGCGATTGGTGCGGGCGTGTTTGCGCAAACCATGAATGGCTATTATAATTATGAACTTGGCGTGTATATTCGGGAGTTGTTAGTCCTTGATTTACTGGGCTTTGCGTTTTTGACGGTGCTGTTTATGTTAATCCACACCCTTTCGCCGAATATGTACCTCGGCTTTTTTCGTGAGCGTCGTGTTGGTGGGCATCAACAGTTTCATTTGGAGCCCGCTGGACATCAATAGTAACATGGTCAAATTCGGCGGCATTCCGCGCTACATCTACTCCGATTTTTACCATTATGCGCCTTATCTTTCGGGACTGACCTGGTTCAATATTTACTGGGTGTTGTTCTGCGGTTTGCTGGCGGTGGCGACCATTTGTTTTTGGGTGCGTGGCAAAGAATCGGGCTGGCGCAAACGCCTTTCGCTGGGCAAACAGGAGTGGAAAAACTATCGCGTTGTCGGAAGCGGATTATTGGCAGTATGGCTGGTGACGGCGGGTTTTGTATTTTATAATACTAAAATATTGAACCCAAAGCCCTCGGTCGATGAGCAGGATAAACTCACGGCGCGCTACGAAAAGGACTATAAACGCTACGAAAACGCCCCGCAACCGCGCATTTACGACGTGAAATACGAGCTCCGGATTTTCCCGGAAACCCGCACCGTGGAAGCCGACGGTCAATATTGGGTGCGCAATAAACACGATCACCCGATTGATACTTTGTTGGTGAGTACGCCAGCACGGTACTTGAAATTTTCCTTACAAAACGACCGTCTCGCGCTGCTGTTGAATGATTCGACGGTGAATTTCAGGCTGTATCGTATTCAGCCCGCGTTGGCTCCCGGCGATTCTATGTTGTTGAAATTCAACACGGTATATCATCCGAACGGTTTTGAAAATGAACTTACGGCAGCACAAATCGTGCAAAACGGTACCTTTTTTAATAATGTCGAAATCTCACCCAACTTTGGCTACCAGCCTGGCAATGAAATAGAAGACAAAAATAAACGCCGGGAATTGGGCTTGCCGGAAAAATCGAGACGGCCGGCCCTGAATCCCGCCGATACGCTGCATCGCATGAATAGTTACCTGACCAACGATGCCGATTGGGTGAATGTGGAAACGACGATCAGCACCAGTGCCGATCAATTGGCTATCGCGCCCGGCTCATTGCTGCGCGAATGGACGGAGGGAAATCGCCATTTTTACCATTATAAACTCGACCATAAATCGTGGAATTTCTACTCGTTCCTGTCGGCTCGGTACGAAGTGGCGCGGGAGGAAAAAGGCGGTATTACGTATGAAGTTTATTACCATAAAGACCACGCTGTCAATGTGCCACGCATGATGCGTTCGATGCAAAAATCCATCGAATATTACACGCAACATTTTGGGCCGTACTACCACAAGCAGTGCCGGATCATTGAATTTCCACGTGTAGCGGCGTTTGCGCAGGCATTTCCTGGCACCATGCCGTATTCTGAAAGCATCGGTTTTATTGAAAATTATCAGGCCGAAAAGGACGATATTGACATGGTGTACTACATCGTGGCGCACGAAATGGGCCACCAATATTGGGCGCATCAGGCCAGCGGCGCGGATATGCAGGGAGCCGAAATGACCACCGAAACCCTCGCCCAATACTCCGCGCTCATGGTGATGGAACACGAGTATGGACGCGACATTATGCGCAAGTTTTTGGAATATGAAACGGACCGCTACCTCCGGGATCGGGGCCGCGAACGGCTGAAAGAACTACCGCTCGGCAAGTGCGAAGGGCAAGGCTACATTCACTACCGTAAAGGCTCGGTCGTGATGTATTATTTGAAAGAAATGATCGGCGAGGAGCAGGTCAACCACGCCCTGCGCAATTATCTCGAACGTTTTCGCTATGCCGATGCACCGTTCCCAACTTCGGTGGATGTAGTCAATGAATTTGCGGCACAAACGCCGGATTCTCTGAAATACATCATCAAAGACCTGTTTTGGGACATTACGCTGTTCGATAATCGCACCAAAGAGGCTTCCATCAAAGACTTGGGCAACGGCAAATACGAGGTCACCATCCAAGTAGAATGCCGCAAACTCAAAGCCGATGAACTCGGTAAAGAAACCGAAGTTCCCGTAGATGACTGGATAGAAATCGGGGCGTTCGCCAAACCGGAAGGCGACAAAAAGTACGGCAAAACGCTCTATCGCCAGCGGGTAAAGATTGCGCAGCAAAACAATACGTTCACCTTTATCGTGGATGAAAAACCGGAAAAGGCGGGCATTGATCCGTTCAGTTTGTTGATTGATCGGGAGCCGAAGGATAATTTGAAGAAGGTGGAGTAGGGCCGACCCTTGCGGTTGCCCTTATCACATCAAACGGTTGAGGGCGACCGCAAGGATTGCCCCTACCGCGTCACCACAAACCGTTGCCGAACAATCTCCCGCCCGTCATACAGCACCACTTGATAAAAACCTGGTGACCAATTATTTACCTCTATCTGACAAGCCTGGCTTCCCTTGCGCGGCGACTTGTGACCATACTTGTCGGCCCGCCGCATCAAATATCTGCAACTGCCCGGTCTGCTCACTTAAGTAGCCGATCTGTACAAAATCCTGCGCCGGGTTGGGAGCCACCGAAAGAATACTACCGGGCTTAGGTGGATTGTGTACCGCTACCGACACCAGCGTATCGCAGAGGACTGCCCTGCTGGTCGTACAAACGGAAAGTTAGGAAAATTCGGCACCCACAAGACCGATTTTCGACGGCAGCTCCACGCCGTGTTGCACCAGGTTGCACGCCAGGCCGGGTGCGTCCGGGTTATTGATCACCGTGAGCCGGTATATCCCATTGGTGTTGGTGATGTAAATTTTACCGTCCGGGGCCAATTGCATGGCATTGAAGGTGGTGGAGCCAGCGGATCCGTCGTCGAAGTCGTACTCGGCCACCAGCACCCGGCTGGCCTGCGGGTCGCTGGCTTTCCAGATCGAACTGATAAATTTTGACAGCCCGTGCTGTAATATAAGCAAACCGACCACTGGCGGAAAGAGCCAGACCACAAGTGATATTTTGGCTCGTACTGGCGGGACAGTCAATTGCAGTGGCTTGGAAAACTCACCACTGCAGCGGTCGAAGTCGAACACTTGGAGGTCGTTGCGGCTGTTGGCGCGGGCATAGCGTTGGCCGTCAGAGTGAGAACACCGCCTGCTCCCACCAGAAACTATCCAGCTCGCCCTCCCCAGTCCAGTGGAAGGTTTGGCGCAAGGTAAGGAATCCTTGTACTCCCTGCGGGCGTGAGTAGGCACAGGAAAGACCTGATTGGAATTGAACTGCGGACAAACCACCCACCAGTCACGTCCGTTGCCGTGGCGCACGGCAGCCAGCATATCGCAGAGGGTGTCTTTAGCGATCAGTAGGGTGTTTTTCTGGGTGATGGCTCCCTGGCCATTGGCCGCTGCCGCGTCCACCACGCTGTATAGCAGGCTCTCAACGTGGTAGAAAGACCCAGGCGCGGATACTACGGCGGTAAAGTCGTAGCGCAGATGGAATAGCACGTACTCATCGGGGGCGCCGGCATGGGCAAGAAGAAGGAGCTGCGGGTGTTGTAGCCACCACCAGAAGGGGAGTTGGCACAATACGCCTCGGCTAAACATAGCCAGGCATAATTCAGGCCGTTACCGCTTTGAATTATTAGGTCTTGCTTATTGATGATACTACAATTGTTGGTAGTATAGTTGTAGTATACCTGCAGCAGTTACAAATATCGGTAAAAGCTTGGGCTCTGCCTCCAGGACCCATGGGTCGGTAGGAAATAGAGACGGGGTCAGTATGAAAATCAAATAGGGTTCCGCCTTCTATATCGGCTGGATTATTAGGGCCAATCCCCCCATAATCCATTGATAGTCATAAAGTTGGGCGGAAAGAAAGGTGGGAGTAGAAATAATAAGAGAACAATATATCTGGACATGGTAAATATAGGAAAAGCTGCTCACATTATGACAATTGTCATGATGTGAGCAGCGGGTGAAAACATTAAATGTTAATGCTGAATAGTAATCTTGGCGGTCAATACAGGACCGGAAGACGTGCGTACGGTACAAATGTATAGACCGGCGGGTAAATCCTGCGTGTAGAAAGTGATTCGTTACCACAGCATTATCTATGTATAAATATGAGCTATTTGAGTGATACAAATGAAACATCCATTTCGTTTCCGCGATGACCCAGTTGCACATCCTCCGTTCTTTATCTTATAACTACCCCATTTTTACGAATAACTGTTTGGAGGGTTATGGTATACAGATTAATGGTTATCATCCTAGGACAAATTGTGAAGCTGATGATTCCCGAATGGAACTCTACTGCTACCGCTTAATTTCCCTCCACACATTCGCAAAAACGTCCCCAAACCATTACTTTTGCCGCGCAAGCCCACCAAGTCACCACTAACTAATAACCAGTAACTAATTACCACCATGGGAGAAATAACCCAAACGGACGAATGGCAACTCGAACAGGCCGAATGGCTCGAAGCCATGGAGGAAATCATAGAAACGCATGGCAAAGGCCGTACGGAAGAATTATGGCAAAATCTGCGTCGCCTGCTCGCCCGCAAAGGCGTGGCCAATGGCGGTGCTGCCCTCAATACGCCCTACCTGAATACCATCGCGCCGGAAGATCAGCCGGACTATCCCGGCGACCGCGAACTGGAACAGAAAATCGAGAATGTCATCCGCTGGAATGCGCAGGCGATGGTGCTGCAAGGTGCCGATAAACATCTTGCGTTGGGTGGTCACATCGCTACGTATGCGGCTTGTTCGACGTTGTGGGAAGTGCTGTTCAATCACTTTCTGCGCAAACGTTCGGCGGATTATGGCGGAGATTTACTGATGATTCAAGGCCACGCTTCGCCGGGTGTGTATGCCCGCGCCGTGTGGGAAGGCCGTTTGCCGGAACAAACCATTGCTGATTTTCGGCAGGAATTGTTGGGTGGTGTTTCCTCTTATCCGCACCCGCGCCGGATGCCAAAATTCTGGCAGGCACCGACGGTTTCGATGGGTTTGGGACCAATGACCGCCGTTTATCAGGCGCGTTTTATGCGTTATCTGGAAAATCGCGGCTTGAAAACAGCCAACGGCGGCAAAGTCTGGCATTTCATCGGCGACGGCGAAATAGACGAACCGGAAATCTATGGCACCATCGGCATGGCCAGCCGGGAGAATTTGAATAATGTAGTTTTTGTGGTCAATTGCAATTTGCAACGCCTCGACGGGCCGGTGCGCGGCAACGGCAAAATCATTCAGGAAGTGGAACGTCATTTCCTCGGGGCCAGTTGGGAAGTTATTAAAGTGCTGTGGGGCACCGAGTGGGATGAAATATTTGCCAAAGACGAAGATGGTGCGCTGCTCACTCGCCTCGAATCTATGGTAGACGGCGATTTTCAGGAATTGATCAATTTGACCAGCGACAAGATTCGCGAGAAACTGGCCAACGGCGATCCACGTATCACCGCGCTTTTGGCCGAAATCCCCGACGAAAAACTGCTGATTATGAAACGTGGTGGTCACGATGCCGCCAAAGTGTATGCCGCTTATGATCGCGCCATGCATTCGGACAAACCCGTCGCCATTATCGCCCAAACGGTGAAAGGTTATGGCATGGGCAAAGCCGCCGAAGGCTTGAACAAAGCCCACCAGACCAAAGACCTTAGCGTCGAAATTCGGCTATCTACGCGCACCCGCTACGGTATTCCGATCACTGACGAAGAGGCCCAGGCCGCCAAATTTTACTTCCCCGGCCCGGACGAACCGGAAACAAAATACATGCACCAGCGGCGCAAAGCCCTGGGCGGTTATTTGCCGGAACGCTCCGACGAATACACGAAATTTGAACTGCCCGGTGTCGAACTTTTTGACAAACAACTACGCGGCAGTGAGGCTGGAAAAACCGTCTCGACGACTGGCGCGATGGTCGATATTATGAACCAACTGATTCGTAATAAGGAAGTTGGAAAATATATAGTACCGATTGTCCCCGATGAAGCCCAGACTTTTGGCATGGAGCCGCTGTTCAATTCCGCCAAAATCTGGAACCAAAAAGGACAACTTTACACCCCGCTCGAAATCGGTATTTCCGTGATAAAATACGTGGAAAGCAAGACGGGCCAAGTGTTGCAAGAAGGTATTAATGAGGATGGTGCGACGGCCAGTTTCACCGCTGCGGGTACTGCCTATGCGTTGCATGGCATTCCGATGGTGCCGTTCTACATTTACTACTCCATGTTCGGCTTCCAGCGTGTGGGCGACGTGATTTGGGCTGCCGCCGATATGTTGACTAAGGGCTTCCTGCTGGGCGGCACTGCTGGACGCACGACGCTGAACGGCGAAGGTTTGCAACACCAGGACGGCCACTCGCTATTACTCGCCCAGACGGTGCCGAGCGTAATCAGTTACGACCCGGCTTTTGCCTACGAATTGGCAGTAATTGTGCACGATGGCCTGCGTCGGATGTATGTGGAGAATGAAAACAAACTCTACTATATCACGGTGTACAATGAGAACCTGCTCATGCCAGCTATGCCCAAAGGCGATGATATTCAAGAAGGCATCAAACGCGGGCTGTATCGTTTCCAGAAATCGGCTGCCAAATCGGCCAAATCGGGCGTAAAAGCCCACTTGTTTGGCTCCGGCGTGATCATGGATCAAGTCATAAAAGCCGCCGAAATACTGGAAACAGAAGGGGTTAGCACCGATATATGGAGTGCTACTTCCTGGGTCGAATTGTACCGCGATGCCGTGGCCTGCGACCGCTGGAACCTGCTTCATCCTAACCAGCCCGAAAAAACGCCCTACATACAACAGGCTTTGAAAGGCGAAGAAGGCGTATTTGTGAGTGCCAACGACTGGATAAAATTAACCGCTGGCCAACTCGCGCCCTGGATGCCGAAAGATTTTATCGCGCTCGGTACGGATGGTTTTGGTCTGTCAGAAAGCCGGGAAAGTCTGCGTGATTACTTTGAAATCTCCCCAAAATACATTGCTTTCGCTACGGTCCGTTTGCTGCAAAAACAGGGTAAAGTGACGGAAAAAGCGGTACAGGATTTTATGAAAAAACACAAGATTGATCGGGATAAAATGGACCCGATGAGCGTATGAATATGGAAAATACAAGCCCGGTAACCACCCTGTTTTTAGATATAGGCGGCGTATTGCTATCTAATGGATGGGGACACGAGTCGCGGAATTTAGCAGCCGAAGTTTTTAAATTGGACAGTCTTGAGATGGAGGCTCGCCATCGTCTCAATATGACTACGTTGGAAGAGGGGAAACTTACGTTGCATGACTATCTGCAGCGGGTGGTTTTTTACCAGCAACGGGACTTCACCCCCGATCAATTTCAGGAGTTCATGTTCACACAGACTACGCCGCACCTGGAAATGATCGCGTTTGTGCAACAATTGAAAAAAAAGTACCACCTCAAAATAGCGGTGGTGAGTAATGAAGGGCGAGACTTGAACGCATACAGGATCAAGACTTTTCACCTCGACCAATTGGTGGATTTTTTCATCAGTTCCTGCTACGTCCATCTGCGCAAGCCCGATGTGGATATTTTTCGTTTAGCCCTCGATATTGCGCAAGTACCCGTCGAACAAATAGTGTATATTGAAGATACGCCGCTGTTTGTGGAGATTGCCAGCGATTTGGGGATTCGGAGTATCCGGCATACGGATTATTTGGCGACAGCCGCAGCGTTAGCCAAGCTCGGACTAACGATTGACTAAAAAGCACCCGTTCATGGATACGCACCAGCCTTGTATATTGACTATCAACGGCGGCTCGTCCTCCATCAAGTTCGGGCTTTATGAGCGTGGCGAGCCTTTACGGCGTTTACTGTCTGGAAAAATTGATAGAATCGGAGGAAAAGGGGCCACCTTGACTTTCAGGGACGAGCAGGGAAATCAGCAGGGCAGCCTTCCGGTAGTCGCTTCCGATCATCAGTCGGCGACGGATTTTCTGCTGGATTGGCTAGAAAAGCAGCCGGGTTTCTCGGCTGTCGAGGCCATAGGACACCGCGTGGTGCATGGGTTACAACATACTGGCCCGGAGCGGATCACCACGGAATTGCTGGATGAACTTCGGCGCATTATTTCCTACGATCCCGATCATCTGCCCAGCGAGATTGAATTGATCGAGACTTTCCGCCAGCGCTATCCCCAACTTCCCCAGGTCGCTTGTTTTGATACGGGGTTTCATAGTACCATGCCCCGCGTAGCCAAACTGCTGCCCATTCCCCGCCGTTTCGATACTCAGGGAATCCGGCGGTACGGTTTTCATGGCCTGTCCTACGCTTTTTTGATGGAGGAACTTGCTCGCGTAGCGGGCACGAAAGCCGCCCAGGGTCGCGTGATACTGGCCCACCTTGGCAGTGGAGCGAGTCTGGCGGCCGTCCGCGAAGGCCAGAGCGTAGATACCAGCATGGGCTTTACGCCTGCCTCCGGGCTGGTAATGGGTACCCGCCCCGGCGATCTGGATCCGGGGGTCGCCTGGTACATTATGCAATCGGAGCGGCTGAATCCTAAGCAATTCAATGACTTAATCAACCACGAATCTGGTCTCCTCGGCATTTCGGAAATCAGTTCCGACCTGCGCGATCTGCTCGAACAAGAGGCAGGCGACGTGCGGGCAGCAGAAGCCGTGGCACTGTTTTGTTACCAGGTAAAGAAATGGATCGGTGCTTTCGCGGCGGTGCTGGGCGGACTGGATACATTGGTATTTGCGGGTGGGATTGGAGAAAACAGCTCGGTCATTCGCTCGCGGATCTGCGCTGGGCTGGGGTTTTTGGGCATTGAACTGGCAGAAAATAAAAATCTGACTAACGCCCCGATTATTTCGACAGATCATAGACCAGTCGTTGTCCGCGTTATACATACCGATGAAGAGTGGATGATTGCTAAAATTGTTACTTTATTCTGAAATTGTTTCTTATTACACTCTAAACTAAAGAACGGTTTTAAAATAAAGTAACAGATTGTCAAAAATAGGCCTATGCAACGTAATTGCAACGCGGACGACGCGGATCTGGCAGATTTACGCGGATTTTTCTTGCGAAATAATTATAATGCGTACGAGCAAATGGTTTTATCCGCGCAAATCTGCGTCATCTGTCTCATCCGCGTTCCAATTATGTTACAAGTATGCCTAAATTCTGCTCATACACAGAGACGATATCCAATTCATTTTAAGCCTTTATTTCGACGTCGTTTCTAAGTATAAAAACAATAAAAATGTTTAACAAGAAAAATATGGCAGATACAGGGCTAGTGCTTGATGAAGGCACTAGAACCGAAACACCATTATCAGTAGATTTACTACAAAAAATGGATGCTTATTGGCGTGCGGCGAACTATCTGTCCGTAGGCCAGATTTATCTATACGATAATCCCTTATTAAAAGAACCGTTGCAACAGGCGCACGTGAAGCCCATCTTGCTCGGACACTGGGGTACTACGCCCGGCCAGAACTTTATTTATGTGCATTTAAACCGCGTCATCAAGAAGTATGATCTGGATATGATCTATATTTCCGGTCCCGGCCACGGTGGTCCGGCACTAGTAGGCAATACTTATCTGGAAGGCACTTACACTGAAATATACCCCAATATATCCCAGGATGAGGCGGGGCTGACCAAACTATTCAAGCAATTCTCTTTTCCGGGCGGCATTCCCAGCCACGTTTCCCCGGAGTGTCCGGGTTCTATTCACGAAGGCGGCGAACTCGGTTATTCGCTCAGCCATGCTTTCGGGGCCGTTTTTGACAATCCTGAACTAGTAGTTGCCTGCGTCATTGGCGACGGCGAGGCGGAAACGGGCCCGCTGGCGACGGCCTGGCATTCCAATAAATTCCTCAATCCGATCACCGACGGGGCCGTTCTGCCCATCCTGCATCTCAACGGTTATAAAATAGCCAACCCGACCGTGCTGGCGCGGATTACGCAGGAAGAATTGGATCAATTGCTGCGCGGCTACGGCTGGATACCTTACTTTGTGGAAGGAGAGGAACCGGAAATGATGCACCAACTCATGGCCGCAACTTTGGAAAAAGCCATCGGCGATATTCAAAACATCCAAACCAATGCGCGGAACAACAAAGACGCCACCCGGCCGCGCTGGCCAATGATCGTCCTGAATTCCCCGAAGGGTTGGACTGGGCCGAAAGTAGTGGACGGCATCCCCATAGAAGGCACTTTCCGCGCCCACCAGATTCCTATTCAGGTAGATGCGGAACATCCCCGGCATCTACACGAGTTGGAAACCTGGATGAAGGGCTACAAACCGGAAGAATTGTTTGACGATAATGGCCGACTCATTCCGGAATTGGCCGAGTTGGCTCCGAAAGGCGACCGGCGCATGGGGGCCAATCCACATGCCAATGGTGGGCTGTTATTGCGCGACCTGCACCTGCCAAATTATCGAGATTTCGCAGTGCAGGTAACTGCGCCGGGAGCAGTGAACGCCGCTGATACACAAGTACTTGGCGAGTTTCTGCGTGAAGTAATTCGCCTCAATCAAGAGCAGCGTAACTTCCGAATCTTTGGTCCCGACGAAACGCTTTCCAACCGCCTGAACGCCGTCTTTGAAGTGACTGACCGGCAATGGGACACCCGCATAGAACCGAACGATGAGTTCCTGGCCAGCGATGGTCGGGTCATGGAAATGCTGAGCGAACACCAGTGCGAAGGCTGGCTCGAAGGCTATTTATTGACGGGTCGGCACGGGCTGTTCAATTGCTACGAGGCGTTTATTCACATCATTGATTCGATGTTTAATCAGCACGCCAAGTGGCTGAAAGTGACGGCGGAATTGCCCTGGCGGCGGAAAATTGCCTCGCTCAATTACCTGCTGGCCTCCCACGTCTGGCAACAGGCGCACAACGGTTTTACCCATCAAGACCCTGGTTTTATAGATCATGTGGTCAATAAAAAGGCTTCCGTGGTGCGGGTATATTTGCCGCCCGATGCCAATTGCCTGCTGTCGGTTTGGGATCATTGTCTGCGGAGTCGGCACTATGTCAACGTCGTGATTGCGGGGAAATATCAGGCTCCACAATGGCTGAATATGGAGGATGCCATCGAACATTGTGCGCAAGGAATCGGGGTTTGGCATTGGGCCAGTACGAATCAAGGCGCAGAACCAGATGTAGTGCTAGCCTGTTGTGGGGACGTGCCTACGCTCGAAACTTTGGCGGCGGTTTCTATTCTCCGCGAACACCTGCCTGAGGTGAAAATTCGTGTAGTTAATGTGGTTGATTTAATGAAACTTCAACCAGAAAGCGAACATCCACATGGGTTGAACGATCATGATTTTGATGCGTTATTTACCAAAGATAAACCGATTGTTTTTGCGTTTCATGGCTATCCCTGGCTCATCCATCGCTTGACGTATCGTCGCACGAATCACGAAAATATGCACGTGCGAGGCTATAAAGAAGAAGGCACTATCACGACTTACTTTGATATGACGGTCTTGAACGATCTGGATCGCTTTCACCTGGTGCAGGATGTAATCGTCCGGCTGCCACAGTTGGGCGATCAGGGTGCTACGCTCAAAAAACTGATGGAAGATAAACTTGTTGAACATAAAAATTATATTTGTAAACACGGCCTGGATATGCCGGAAATTCTCCACTGGAAATGGAATCAGGAACTAATATAATACTAGAAAACAACCAATCTGGCAACGGAAAAATGCTCGTCGGTCTGGCGGCAGATCATGGTGGTTTTGAGTTAAAAACGCACCTAATCTCCTTGCTTAAAGCCGCTGGTTATGAGGTAAAAGACTTCGGTGCCAACACGCTGGTGCAAGGCGATGATTACCCGGATTTTGTGGCGCCGCTAGCGAAAGCAGTAGCAAATGGAGAGGTCACGCGCGGTTTAGCGATTTGCGGGAGCGGCGTCGGGGCTTGCGTGGCGGCCAATAAAGTGACGGGCGTACGAGCGGCGTTGATTACCGAATCTTTTTCCGCGCATCAAGGCGTAGAAGATGACCAAATGAACGTGATGTGTCTGGGCGGTCGGGTCACTGGGCCTTCGCTGGCCTGGGAATTGGTCGTAGCGTTTCTGGGTGCTCATTTCAAGCCGGAAGAGCGATTTCAACGGCGTCTTGATAAAGTAGTGGAATTAGAAAAATCCAGGTAAATATAGTGAAAGTTGAGAGGTTGAGAATGTTGAGCAGGGTGGACATATTGACTGTGATTATTTTGTGTCTGGTCTCCGTTCAAAACCACCCTGCGTTGACTATAACTACTTCGGCTAAATTAGTTTAATCTAAAAATTAGGCTCATGTTCCTTTCTTACTGATGTACTTTATATTGGACGTTTTTGCACTTCGCAAGCCCTTTTCAGACGGTCTGCTAATGCGTGAGTAGTAAACCAAGCCTTCGCCGCCGCGCTTGGTGTTTTCACCAAGTGCCAGTACTTAGGAAGCTAAGCTTCATCACCCGCTCCGACGTGCGCTTGGTGAAAACACCATAGCGCGGCGGTTTTTGTGGGCTATAACCAGTAGTTTTATGGCTTGCCAATTGTACAAATCAGTGGACTGGGAATATGAGCCAAAAATTAAGATAAAATATTTACTATGAACCAATAACAATTAACTAATAACCAATAACTATTTAGGGAAAATTACATTAGAAATCTTCCAAACCACTTTATACCAACCATGTCACCAGAACACCTACAAGAACTTATTAATACCGCAAAAACACTGGTTGCCGATGACAAGGGCCTGCTGGCGATGGATGAAAGCACCACTACCTGCAACCAACGATTTGCCGCGCTGGGCATTCCACAGACCGTGGAATTTCGCCGGGCCTGGCGGGAGCTGATCGTCACTACGTCTGGCCTCGGAAATAGTATTAGCGGTGCCATTCTGTACGACGAAACCATTCGCCAGAAGAAACAAGACGGCACTTCCTTCGTAAAAGTCCTCACCGATGCAGGCATCATTCCCGGCATTAAAGTGGATAGCGGTGCCAAGGATATGGCAGGTCATCCTGGCGAGAAAATAACCGAAGGCTTGGACGGATTACGCGACCGCCTCGAAGAATATTTTCAAATGGGTGCCCGATTTGCCAAGTGGCGCGCCGTGATTGCGCTGGGCGATGGGATTCCCAGTCAGGCTTGTATGGAGGCCAATGCCCATGCGTTGGCGCGCTATGCTGCTCTATGTCAGGAAGTTGGGCTGGTTCCCGTGGTGGAGCCGGAAGTACTTATGGATGGTACACATACGCTGGAACAGTGTGCGACAGTAACCGAGGATGTTCTGCACGCGGTCTTCCATCAACTGTATATGCAGGGGGTAATACTGGAAGGTATGATCCTGAAACCCAATATGATTGTTCCGGGATTGGATAGCCCGCAACAGGCATCGGTGAACGAGGTGGCCGACACCACGGTACATTGTTTCCTGCGCTCCGTTCCCGCTGCGGTTCCGGCCATTGCCTTTCTGTCGGGCGGCCAATCTGCGGAGCTGGCCTCGGCACATTTGAATGTCATGAATGTCCGGTTTAAATCAACATTGCCCTGGGCATTGTCCTTTTCGTTCGCCCGCGCCATTCAGCAACCGGCTTTGGAGATTTGGCAAGGCCAGAAAACCAACGTCTTAGCGGCGCAGCAAGCACTGCTGCATCGCGCCAAATGCAATCAGGCGGCGAGGCGAGGCGAGTATAGTGCCAGGATGGAGGCAATGTAGCGTTTCAGTCGGCGAACAGAGTCCAGTAAATGTTGTAGAAAGGTTATAGCTGCGCTTATGAGTTAAGCGTTATGACCTGTAAAATTGGGTAAACTGCTCTTTGGTGCGAATTTTTACGCCCAATAAAGCAAGGTATACCATTCGCATCATGGAACCAATCCAAAAGAACAAGACTTATTTCGTCCAACAACAATTGGTCAATATGATGCGGTTGGAGAACGACCCTCCGCCCTGGCCGCGCATGATTCTCTGTGCTATTGCCACTTGTGTGCCGTTGGTGCTTGGGCTTTGCCGTGGCGAACTGGTGATTTCTATTTATGGGGCACTAACTGGCTACATTCTGGGACTGAGCGATCATTTAGGGCCGTTGAAACACCGCTTGTGGACTATTACCCTGACATTTTTATTATTAATTGCCGGGTTTACAGTTGGACATTTTTTCCAGGGCAATTGGATTGAGTACATAGTTTTATTTACCGCCTTAACTTATTGGCTGGGGATATTGGCCGGTGAAGGTGCGGAATTAGAGAAGGCTCTGCTTTTTACCACTATATCTTTTGTTTCCGCTTATTCCGCCAAGCCTCTTTCCTCGGAAACAGTGCCGCTGCTTTGGCTCTACACTGGTACTGCTTATATATGTTTATTAATGGGTATAGTAATACAAGCAATTGTTACAAAACGCAGCCCGGAATCTATTACAGGTTTTAAAAATGTTTTGAAAAAAACCTTGGTTCTCCATAAAGCGAAATACCTCCACGCAGCGACTTATGCACTAGTAGCATTGTTATCGGTTTGGATAACCTGGTATTTTCAATTAGAACGAGGTTATTGGGTCACCATGACTGTTTTATTAGTCATGAAGCCAGATATAAATTCCGCTTTTTATCGGGCTTTTCAACGCTCTATTGGTACCATCCTCGCCGTATTATGTGTAGATATACTAATTCAATTAGGCGAAAATCCGCGTTGGTTTATACCCCTGATTATCGGTTGTGCGCTGGGCGTTCCGTGGGCCATTAAAAGGAATTACTGGTTAGTGACTTTTCTAACGACCATTATGGTAGTTCTTTTATTAGAATTGGTTTCACCACATCCAGACGATTTGCATACGCCTTTTGTGCGATTGACCGCTACCCTACTCGGTTGTGGTTTGGGTTTAGCTGGAATGGTGATTTCTAAAATGACTGGCTCTATAAATAAAGAGGAAGGTGTGTAGGGACACACCTTCCTCTCATCTATTAAAATCTATTATTTATAGTCAATATAGAGTGTTTTGAGATCAATTAACTAAACACCCTAAACATTAGTGTCCGGTTCTAATTAGAAGAGAATCAATTGATTAGAATTGTCGGGGTCTTGTTTTTGTAATGATTGCGTTGCAAGTAGTTGATTTACAGGAGTTTTATCAAAAGGAGATACGCTTAGGATCTGTAATATCTCGTTCATGGATTTTGAGATTTGTAACTTTTCTTTCAAAATGGCAACCAAGACATAGGTAGACACAGCAATCCAGATTTGCGTTTTAACTGCATTTTGGCTTTCGCCCCAAAAGACTTTGATTTTCAGGTGTTGTTTTATCCATTTGAAAAACAATTCAATTTGCCAGCGGTACTTATATAATAATGCCACCTCAATGGCTTTGGCGTCAAAATGATTAGTCAAAAAGACGAAGGTTTTGTTCAATTCTTTATCATGGTACTTGATGCGCCGTAAATGGGAAGGGTAGTTTTTGGATGCATAGAAGTTTTTGAGCCGAATCGTTTGATCACAAATCAAGCCCGTTGTTTTGTCAACCGGATGCGAGTACATACGGATAAATCGAAGATTGTCTTTTGCTCGGGTTACAAAATAAGCTTGTGAGGTGTTAATCCTGAATAAGCGTGTCCAATCCAAGTAGCCCCGGTCCATAATGTAAAAGGCATCTATTTCAAAGTCAAGAATGTCCAGCACGTTTACATCATGCACTAGACCATCAGTAATATGAATGAAGCACGGAATCTGACAACGTAAATCAAAAAGAGTGTGCATCTTGACCGCCGCTTTATGCTTTCGGAATTTGGCCCACCAAAACACTTCCAGACACAAATCAATCGTCGTAGAATCCAGCGCATAAATCGAATTATTCAAATCAATACCCTCTAAAATCGCTCCGGCTAATGAAAATCGGGCTTTTTGAATCAAGACTTGAGCAAAATCAGCATAAATTCGCCAATCCCGTTGTTCGTTGGCATCTGCTAGTGTAGTCCGACTAATGCCTTTGTTCAAACCCAAATGATATAACTTGGATTGATGGGCCTGAAGACAAATTACCAGATCGCGCAGGCTCTCCCGATGGGTAAGTTGTCCAAAACTTAAACTCAGAAATTGATGCCAGCAACTAAAATTCCGAACTCGATAATTCCCACTATACTTCTCCACACAGCGGGCAAACTCCTCAGGATGAACCAAACTCATCAATTGTGCAAAAACGTATTTGCCTTTGTTCATGGTTGCGCTCGTTTGAACAACCAAGATTGGCATCACTGACCAGATTCAAATCGTTCACACCCAAAATCCTAGTCAATAAATTGAATATCAACAACTTAATACAAAATCAAAATCTCTTAACCGGACACTAGTGCACCCTAAACTACTCTAAACCAATTTTATTAGTCCATTTCCAAATCCAAATCCACTTTCTCGTGCCAAGGCAGGCCATCCAGATTCAGCCGATCCATGAAAGGATCAGGATTAAATTGCTCTACGTTGAATACACCTGGCCCCGACCACGCCCCCGTAATGACCATCCGCGCGCCAATCATCGCCGGAACGCCAGTGGTATAACTGACTGCTTGCGTACCGGTTTCTTTATAAGCCGCTTCGTGCGAGCAGTTATTCCAAACGTAGTAGGTGCGCTCTTTCCCGTCTTTTATGCCCTTAATGCGGCAGCCAATACTAGTAAAACCAGTATAATTTTCTCCCAAATCTTCGGGCGCAGGGAGTACGGCTTTCAGGAATTCCAGCGGCACAATGTCCATGCCTTTGAAATGAACGGGCGCAATACCCGCCATGCCAATGTTCTGAATCACGCGCAAGTGGGTCAGATATTCCTGGCCGAAAGTCATCCAGAAACGAGCGCGGCGCAGGGTCGGGAAGTTTTTGACCAGACTTTCCAGTTCTTCGTGATAAATGAGGTAAGAGCGTTTCGGGCCGATTTCCGGGTAATTAATATCTTTCCAGATTTCGTGCGGCTCGGTTTCGATCCACTCGCCATCCTGCCAGTACTTGCCGCGTTGCGTCACTTCGCGGATGTTGATTTCGGGATTGAAATTGGTCGCGAAAGCCTTGCCGTGGTCGCCCGCATTGGCATCAATAATGTCCAGTTCGTGGATTTCATCGAAATAATGTTTGGCCGCATAAGCCGTGAAAACGCTGGTTACGCCGGGGTCGAAACCGCAGCCGAGCAGGGCCACAATGCCTTTTTCCCGGAAACGTTCCTGATAAGCCCACTGCCAGGAATACTCGAATTTGGCCACGTCTTTCGGCTCGTAATTGGCAGTGTCCATGTAGTTTACGCCCGTTTCCAAGCACGCATCCATGATCGGCAAATCCTGGTATGGCAGCGCGATATTCACCACCAAATCAGGCTGAAATTGTTTGATCAAAGCCACGGTTTGCGCCACATCATCGGCGTCCAGTTGAGCCGTTTCGATCTTTTTGCCACCATAGGCCGCGTGAATAGCGTCGGCGATGGTGTCGCATTTCGATTTCGTGCGCGAGGCGAGCATGATGTCACCGAATACGTCGCGGTGCTGGGCACATTTATAGGCGACTACGCGGCCCACGCCGCCCGCGCCAATGAGGAGAACTTTCATTTAAAGTTATGAATTATGAGTTATGAGTTATTTTTCAAAATGTTGGTTATCACCATTTTGAAGCCTGTTTCTTAATATGTTTGAGGAACTTTTGAAAGGTCTTCAAACGTTGTAAATATAGTGGGCCGTGCAAAAGTAGGGAGAAAACCGACTTTCTTTCGCCTCGAAATCAAGTCAATTCCTTACTTTCGCCATTGCAGGGAGTCCAAATTTCCCACTCTTAGCACCTCATAACTCATCACTCCTACCTCATAACTCCTTTTGCGTCCCCGTTCACTGCCCGTTTTTCAGGATATTGCTTTCAATCCGAATCCCATTGAGGAGTACGTGCCGATGCAGTCGCTCCACACGATGGTGTTCGACCGTTTCTGCGAGGATGGCTGGTGCTATTGGGCGGACATGCTTTTCCGGCGCAACTACTGGGAATGGCGCGAACAACCGTGCCGGGTTATTATTCTGCGCATTGATCTGAGTAAATTCTCGCTGAGTAAAAGTCAACGTAAATGCCTGCGACGCAATGAAGACTTAGTTGTGCAGCGACGAGCCATTCACATCACGCCGACTCACGAAGGCCTATTTGCGCGCCATGCACAACGTTTTGCGCACAATCGTCCGATGAGTATCTACGGGTTTTTCAGTTTTTTCAGCAGCATTATGCCCTGTCTGGGGATGCAATTCGATACTTTCCACGAGAACCGATTGCTGGCGACGAGTTATTTTCATGTGGGTCGCAAGAGCGTGGCTGGCAACTATTGTATCTATGAACCGGGCATGGAAAGCCGCAGCCTCGGTACGTTTACGATGTTGAAAGAAATTGAATTTGCCATTGAATCAGGGCGGCAATATTATTATCCCGGCTTCGTATATGACCTGCCCAGTGAATTTGATTATAAATTGAATTTCAACGGTTTAGAGTACTTCGACTGGTGGGGAAACTGGTATCCATTGGAGCGATTGCCCGTACGCGACTGGCGGGAAGCGTGGACGATTTAGCAGTTTAACTATGAAGTATGAAGTATAAAATATGAGTTTTTAATAGTAAAAGTTGAGAGGTTGACACAGGTTGAGTTATTGATCGTGAATACTTTATGTCTGGTCTTCGTTCAAAACCACTTTGTGTTGGGTATAATAGTTCATACTTTATAGTTCATCGTTCATACTTCTTCTACTCGTGTCCCAAATACCCGCGTAGCACTTCCACCAAATCCGTCGTTCGGATGCGCTTGCGCAGTATGTTGTGGTCTTTATCCAACAGATAAATAACCGGCAAATTCCAGGCGTTGTAGTCTTTCTGGAAATCATTTTTTCCAGTCGGGTCGGCCACATTTTGCCAGGTCCAGCCTTGTTGGGCGACGTATTTCTTCCAAAAATCATAGTTTTCCATACTGACAGCCACGGCACCCAAACCTTTGGGAGAAAAATCCTTCCAGGTCTGATACACGCCCGGCATGGCTTCGCGGCAATGCGCGCACAGCGGACTGTAAAAAATGAGCAGTGAATACGGCGTTTTTAGTTGTGTCAAATCCCAGGCTTGTCCCGTCAAATCGGGTAAAGACAGCGGTGGCGCAGGCTGTCCCGTCAGGTTGCGACGATGCGAATTGGCCTTTTCTTCAATGCGCAACAGCGTCGCCTGATCGAGCCAGGGCGTAGCATTTACTTTTTGATAATTATCCGCCAAATGCACAAAAACCTGATCGGCATTGGCCCAGTCATTCTGTTCAAAACGCTGCACCAGATGTTTTACTGTAAACTGATAGAACGCGCCATCCTTTGGCATTTTCGCGAGGAGCGCGTCTATTGCGTGGTTCAGGGAATCGGGCTGTGGCGTTACAATCCGAGAAATGTAGACATTTAAAGCATTGACCCACAAATTGTTATACACCAGTCGGTCGTCGGTGAAATCGCTGCCATCCCAATAGTGTTGCTGCCACCAGGCGTAGAGTTTGGGGTTAGGTGCATCACCTTTGGCCTGCGCAGTCAGTTGGGTCGGAGGCGTGGGCCGCTGCAACAGACGCAACAATTTGGCAAATAAGAAATCCGGATGCGCCTGCATAAACTGTTTGGGCAAAGCCACCAATTCTTCCTGATAACCGCTCAAACGCTTGTTGAGGTCGCCTATCGCCGACGAGTCATTTTTGGTCGCCTGTGCAATTAGTTGCAAATTGGCCTGCGTCTGCTCTATTTTCGTTTTGAGGGCCGCTTCGGCATATTTGTATCGAAAAAATGCCGCGTTTTCCGGGGAACCTTCTGCTTGCAAACTGTCCAAACGCGCTATGGAAGCCCTTATCGTAAAAGAGATATTTGGCTTATCCAGTATAAAATCGAACAAACGTCCGCCCTTAATAGACAAAAAATACAGCCCAGCATGGCGATTTTTGCTGGAAAAACGCATGGTTCCCGTCGCGGTATCCACCATCGCTGAATCGGCCCGAAAGGCTTGTTCGCCGTAGTAAAAATTGAGATTGGCGCGAGTGGTTTTCAATCCTTCGATGTGAAACACGAGTTGGTTAGCCTCCGGAACCTGCGCTTTTAAGTTGAAATAAAAGGTAAAGCATAGGCAAAAAGCAAAGCATCGAAACGTGGCAATTTTACAGGTTTGCATACTTAAATGACTCATATTTAGAGGTTAATCTACCATTTTAAATTCGTGTACGCTAACCACGAAATTCCCGTAACACTTTTATCGCTTGCTCAATCATTGGACGCGTTACATCCAAATGCGTAACAAAACGAATCGTATTTGGCCCAAAAGCCGAAGCAACGACCCCATTTTCTTTCAAATACGCCAGAAACGCCCCCGTACCGGCGGGTTCAGCCGCCGATACCAGATCGAAAATCACAATATTCGTCTGCACGGGCCGAATATCGCCCACATAAGACAACTCCGCCAAAGCCGCTGCCAACATACGTGCGTGTGCATGGTCGTCGCGCAACCGCTCTACGTGATGATCGAGCGCATAAATACCCGCCGCCGCCAGATAGCCCGCCTGCCGCATGCCGCCACCAAAAGCTTTCCGTAGTCGCCGCGCCTCCGCTATAAAAACCTGACTACCAATCAATACCGAACCCACGGGCGCGCCCAGACCTTTGGATAAACAAATGCTGATGCTGTCTGCTTCTGCGCCAATTTCCAAAGTTGTATCGCCCGTTTCCACCAAAGCGTTGAATATCCGTGCGCCATCCAGATGCAGTTTGAGTCCTTTCTCCCGACACACTTGCCGGATCGCCCGAATATTTTCCAAAGGGTAAATACTGCCGCCACCTTTGTTGCAGGTATTTTCGATGACGACCAGTTTGCTAAGTGGCAGCCAGTCGGCCAGCGGGCGCACCGCAGCGGCGACCATTGGAGCAGTCAGAATTCCATTTTCGCCACGTAACAGATTGACTGCCAAGCCCGAATGAAAAGCGTAGCCACCTACTTCATATTGATAAATATGGCTCATTTCGTCGCAAATCACCTCATCCAGCGGGCGGGTGTGGACTTTCAAGGCGATTTGGTTGGTCATCGTACCCGACGGACAAAACAGAGCGGCTTCATGGCCGAATAGATCAGCGCACTTGGCTTCCAGCGCATTTACCGTCGGGTCTTCGCGGAATACGTCGTCGCCCACCTCGGCGGCCCACATGGCTTGGAGCATGGCGGGTGTGGGGCGGGTGCCGGTATCAGAGAGGAGGTTGATTTGCATGGGGCAAAGGTAATGGGAACGCGGATTTCGCGGAAGAGGCGGATTTTCGCGGACTTTTTTATAAATCTGAATATCCAAGTGGCCCAAGTTTGTTATTGTGTCGGAATCTGTTCGCTCTTAATAGGCCACTTTTCAAACATTTTCATTCTCAGCAATTTCTGAATCTATTTCCACTTTATTCGAGCGATAGTAAGCCCAGGCATTGATTAAATCTTCTGCACGAAGTGAAGGAAAAGAACTGAGAAGATGCGCTTCGCTTGCTCCGGCATTTCTGGCTTCCACTAATAGCCAGACGGGAATACGGATGCGAACAATGCAAGCACTGCCACCACATACGCCCGCAGTTTTTTCAATGCCGGGTGTATAATTGCCAAGATCTTTTTCTACCCAACGTGCCACTTGGGCTTTTTCTCCCGCTGACATCGTCGGTAGCAATTCTTCGACCTGTTGTAAAGCGGTCATATTTTATAAATTTTAACAAAGATAAACACTATTTTCCATGCTGGTATAAACACGTATGGCTACAAACTTATGCAAGTTTTGTAGCCATACATGAATATTATGGACAGAAATAAATATTTCTACTTCTTCTTCCCAGCCGCTGGCAACTGCTTCGCCTTTTCCGCCTGCACCTTCTGCTGCTCTTTCATTGCCTGTTCAAAACGATCACGCCAGCCGCCCGTCTTTTTCGGTTTATTCCGATTGGCTTCCAGCGCGACTTTTAGTTTCTCGTGGTCAATCAGGAATTTCTTGGTGATCACGGTCTGCGAGATATTCAAGATGTTGCTGAAACACAGGTACAGCGTGAGGCCCGAAGCGAACGTATTGAAGAAGAACAGGAACATGACTGGCATCAAGTACTGCATCCACTTCATCATTTTCATCTGCTCGTTCTGCATAGACGAATTGTCCATTTGCTTCATGGAGTACCAGGTGTACCAGAGCGTAGTAATGACCCAGATAAGTGTGAAAGCACTAATGTGGTTGCCAAATCCGGGCATCATATACGGCAAACGGAAGGCCACATCATAACTGGAAAGGTCAGTCGCCCACAGGAAACCTGCCTGTCGAAACTCGATACTGGCCGGGAAAAAGCGATACAGCGCAAACCAGATCGGCATTTGCAATAACACGGGTAGACAGCCGCCCAACGGGTTTACGCGGAACTCACTGTACAATTTCATGGTCTCCACCGACATGGCCTGTTGGTCGGCACCATGTTTCTTTTTCAGGGCTTCCAACTGCGGTTTCAAAGCCGCCATCCGCGCCTGACTTTTCACCATGCGATAGGTCAGCGGGTACACCAGCAATTTCACGATCAGCGTCAGCAACAGAATCAGAATACCCTGTTGGGTGCTGAAATTGGATAAAAACGCAAAGATCGGGTGAATTACCCAGCGATTGATGGCTCCAAAAATGCTGGCCCCGAAAGGAATAATGTCTTCCAAAGAAATGCCGTAGGACCGCAGTCGCTCAAATTCGTTCGGGCCGGAATAGATCATCATGTGGACATTCGGATTGTCCAACGGAATCTGGGCCGTGGTTTTCAGCAGTTTCAGGTCGGGGTCATTGTCCTTAAACATCTTCGTTTCGCCCACCAATTGCCGGAAAGCAAAATCCTTGGCTACGAGGCTGGTATTAAAAAACTGGCTGGAATGCGCAAACCACTGCACGGGCTGCTCCACATTTTCCACCACGTCTTTTTTGCAATTACAATAATCCGGCGACGCTTTGTCGGTCTTGAAATACACAGACGACATACCGCGCTCGTACTGCTGGTTTTTTTCCAGTTTGTCGAGGTAGTTTTCCCAGTGCAGCGTCAGGTAGTTTTTGCCGGGTGTCAATACCGATTGCAGGCCATTCGTATTGATCTGATAATCAATCTGATAGTTATTTGGTTGGAGTGTATAAGTTTGTTCCAAATAACGACCTTCGCCTGCATCGGCGCGGAAAGTGATGGAGTTGCCAGTTTTTATTGGCCGCGAAATACAAGTCGCCCGTATTGACTTTTCCGGCAGCCGTATTGGCTACTTCCAGGTCATAATCGAAGCGGTTTTTCGCATCTTCCAGCAAATACACCGGGCTCTTGATGTCGTTATTGGCCGTATCGGTGTTGATTTTGTCGAAGTTCTTCATCCGGATTTCCCGAATGCGGCCACCTTTATTGGTGAATTTAATCACCATCATTTCATTTTCCAGCGTCTCAAATTGCTCATTTCCAGTAGCAATAGCGGCGAAAGGACCAAATTTGGCCATCAACATAGTGCGGCCAGCCGAATCCGTGGGCGCAGCAACGTTCGGCGTGTAGGCTGGCTGCTGCTCCGCACTATTTACTGGCGCAGCGGCAGCGGGTTGTTCCGTAGCCGATGGATTGGCTGGGTCAACAGGCTTTTTGGGCGGTACAGATATTTGCAGCCAAACGTACAGCAGCCCAAAAATCAGCGCAATACCGATGTACGTACTTAAATTCGTTTTTTTATCTTCCATTGTTGGTGTATAGTAACGACGGGTTCAGCCGTCGATAAAACCTGTGCGCGGCGGCTGAACCCGCCGGTACATATCAAATGCGCCGCAAAAGTATGTCAAAACCTACCGCTCATAATAACAACGCTCGAAGATTCTGCTCCGTGGCTCGACCAGCGACTGGTATCCGCCTATTTGCGTACGACTTATCGGCTACTAACGCCAACTTTCGATTTGAGAATTGGCAACATTGCATCCCGATTTTGATCGTTGGTTAGCAGAACAAAATTTCCGGCAATTTGCTTTCATTACTGCGTGGAATCCTTTTTCAAAACCTTTATCGTTGGAAGAAAATGAGCGACGCAATCGAGGATTTGGAAAGAGGAATTACGGCGTTTTGCAAAATACTATCTTGCCCGGTGTGGGTATTGGCGACGATAAAGATTGGCCGCCGGAAGCGAGTTTTTGCGCTTTGGATATTTCCCCGGAAGATGCCATTGATTTAGGAAAGGCTTTTGGGCAAAATGCCATCGTTTTTGGCAGAAAAAATGGCACGCCAGAACTGTGGTGGTTGGTGAGAGAATAAGTTCAGTGTAAACCCCACCCCTAACCCCTCCCCCGAAAGGGAGGGAGACTAAATCGAGTTTCAAACCATTGATTTTCAGTACCTTGGATAAATACGTTTTTAAGTCCAATGGTACTGACAATTAAAAGAAAACACTGAAATCTTGTCCCCCTCCCTTTCGGGGGAGGGGTTAGGGGTGGGGTTGCAAAAGGCTGAAAATCAATATGTTGGATTTCTTCTCCCATTGGTTGCTTCTCTTAGCCTGACGACACTTGGTGTTTGCACCATAGCGCGGCGGGTTGTGATGAGCCATAACCAGTGGTTTTATTGCTTGCCAATTATAGAAATCAGTGGAATGAGAACATGAGCCAAGTTTTTTTTGAAAAAACCGACGTTTACTCGTGTAATTTTTATCCGCCGTGCATCTATACCTATCGTAAGTTTGTCACCCGGAAATACACTACCTTATGCCCACCAATCTGCAAATTCCAAATCCCTGTAATGAAAAATGGGATGCCATGACTTCCACTGGTTTCGATTGCCGCTTTTGCGCGTCTTGCCAAAAAAACATTGTGGACTTTACCCAAAAAACCGACGCGGAAATTCTGGCGCATCTGCGTAAAAATGACGGGCGTATTTGCGGACGTTTTCAGCCGAAACAGTTGAATCGCCCTTTGGTGGTCGCGCGAGCACCACGACGAGGCGGATTGGCTGCGATAGCACTTAGTTTTGCCGCTACCTTAGCCGCTCAACAGCCAACGCAAGCGCAGAAACCCCAAGCGAGAGAAGCGATGTATGCACCCCTGAATGGTGCTTACAAGTCAATTGTCAAGTTATTTACGGACGGCTCCCAAGACTCTCTACGCACTATTTCTGGAAATGTGTTGAATGGGGAGACAGGTGAAGCACTGATTGGCTGCTATATTTCAATAGAAGGTACTAATTGTAAAGTAATGTCTGATGTAGAAGGTAAATTTTCTCTAAAAATTCCAGTATTACAATTGTCAGAAGAATACTACCAACACTATTAGTACGATATACAGGTTATGAAGAAAAAAGAATTATTTTACCAAAACAAATACAAAACAGAGACTATGTTTTGCCTAATATTGAATTAATAGATGATCCAAAATTATTCCGTGGAATAGTTGGTTCTGTAATTTATCTCCCTCCCGCAAAACCTACTTTCAAACAACGACTTCTAAATTTTTTCCGGCGGAATCAATAGTTTTTATTAATTCTGTTAAATCCACTTCTACTTTAACACACTAATTCCACTATGATAAACAACCGTTTTATTTCCCCCTTTCTAACCTTTCTTTTGCTGGCCTTACTGTTTACTTTTTGCAAATCCATGGGCAAAAAAGACCAGTCGGCCACCACACCCATTAACGATAAAACCAAACTGGAAATGCCTAAGCCTGCCCAGCCCTTTGCGGGCAACTATTCCGACGACTGGAAAATCGTGGACAGCCTCGAACGCCAGGGCCTTTTCAAAAGCGCACTGGAAAAAGTGGAGGCCATTCACGCCCGCGCTCGTACCGACAAAAACAGTCCCCAAGCGGTGAAAGCCCTGCTGTTTCGCGGCAAATACACCACCATGCTGAAAGAAGATGGCCTGACCAAAGCCATTCAAAACTTTGAAGAGGAGACTAAATCCGCGCAGCAACCCGAACGCGCCGTGCTGCAAAGTATGCTGGCGCAACTCTACGCCACCTATTTGCAAAATCAAGCCTGGAAAATTAAAAGTAGAACGCCCATTCCCGATGGTGAAGGTGGCGACATCCTGACCTGGTCGGCGGCGCAGATCGAACGCCACGCACTGGATTTGTATCAGGCCTCGCTACAAGACGAAAAATTGCTGCAAAGCACGCCCGTCGAGAATTTCCGCGACATCACCACCGCCAGTCAGGGCGACACGGTCAATGGCCAGGTGTTGCGCCCGACTTTGTACGATTTGCTGGCACAACGTGCTTTGTTACACTTCGCCAATGAGCGCAACTACCTCACCGAACCGGCTTACAAATTCGATCTGGATGGCGAAAATGCGTTCGCTCCGGCGGCGGAATTTGTCAAAATAAAATTCGATTCGCCGGATTCTACTTCCAATAAGTTGTTGGCGATCAATTTGTTCCAGCGCGTATTGACTGCACATCTTTCCAACAGTGAACCGTCGGCGTTGATTGATGCGGATTTGGCGCGCCTGCAATTTGTGCACAATAATTCCGTGCGCGAAGACAAAGATCGGCTCTACGAAAATGCGTTGGAAATGCTACACAAAAAGCATTATGACCACCCGTCTGACGCAGAAATCGTCTATCGGCTATCAGAATATTTGTACAATCTCCCAACCGGCGACAAGGGTGCGCAGGCAAAACGCGCCGTGACTGAATGCGAAGATGCTATCAAGCGTCATCCAAATACGTATGGGGCGCAATTATGCCTGCAATTGCTGAATAATATCCGCGCGATGGTGCTGACTACGCAAACCGAAGAGGTGTATTTGCCGGAAACAAGCATGCTTTTATCGCTGAGTTTCCGCAATCTGACCAGCGTTTGGACCAAAGTCGTGCGCGTTCCAGATGACCCGGATATTTGGGTTAATATTCCTTACGACAAGAAATTAGACTATTTAAACGGCTTGCAGGGTCTGCAAAATCGTACCTGGAAAATTGCCGATCCGGGCGACTTTCAGCCGCACCGCACCGAAATTGCCATTGAACCGCTGCCTTTGGGCAATTATTGGGTTTTGGTATCTGCCAACATCAATTTTGATCCCAAAAAAGGCCCGGTTTCCTTCTCGAATTTTAACTGCTCCAATCTGGCGGCGGTGCAATATCAGCAGGAAGGCGTTTCGCGATTCGTAGTCGCCAACCGTCAAACTGGCCTGCCCGTCGCCGGAGCGAAACTCGATTTTTTCAACCGCGATTATCGCAACAACAACCGCAATCGTCTGGTCGGCACGACCAACACGGACGCCAATGGCATCGCCGTCGCTGCGCTGCAAAAGGAGAGTTACGCACAGGTGCGGGCTTCGTTGGCGGGCGATAGTTTGTGGATTGGACAAGCCCAAAATTACCAGTACGAACGTCCTACACCAGAAGGTAGGCAAGCCAGATTTTTTACCGACCGTGCGCTTTATCGTCCCGGCCAAACCATTTATTTCAAAGGGGTATTGTATAAAAGCAAACCCGATGGGCAACCGCAAATCATTCCTAATCAAGCGGTTACAGTACGTTTTCTGGATGTGAACCAACAGGAAAAAGGTCAACTGAAATTGCGCAGCAATGAATTTGGTACGTTCAATGGCGCATTCACGGCACCCGCCAGCGGCCTGACCGGCTCCATGAGTATTACGATTACCGAAGGCTACGGACAGGCTTCTTTCAATGTGGAGGAATACAAACGCCCGAAATTCGAGGTGACTTTCAAGCCCGTGGAAGGGGCTTTCAAACTCGACGAAACGGTGACCGTGCGCGGCGAAGCCAAAGCCTACGCGGGCAGCAACGTGGACGGCGCGCAGGTGCGTTATCGGGTGGTTCGGGTCGCGCGTTTCCCGTTCTATGACTATGGCTGGTCGCGCAAAATCTTCCCGCCGTGGCGCACCGACGAAATGGAAATCACCAATGGCGAACTTACGACCGACGCGAACGGGGGTTTTGAAGTCAAATTCACGGCTATTCCTGACCGCAGCATTCCGAAAAAAGAGCAACCGATTTTTGACTACACCGTTTTTGCCGACGTGACCGATATTAATGGCGAAACCCGTAGCAGCCAGCAATTTGTGTCGGTGGCCTACATCGCTTTGCAGGTAGATTTGGGTGTGCCAGCCACCATCGAATTGGATTCGCTGCGCCGCGTTTCGATCAACACGACCAATTTGGCCAGTCAATTTCAGGCAGCCAGCGGCGAAATCACGTTGCAACGACTGGTAGAACCAAAAACGTTTTACATCAATCGCTACTGGGAACGCCCGGATTTGGCGACGATTCCGAAGGAAAATTTTGAGCAAATGTTCCCCGATTACGCCTGGAAAGATGAGGATAATCCGGAAAAATGGGATCGTCAGGATCAAACCATCCGCTTCCCTTTCAATACGGCGACCAGCAAAACGGTGGATTTGAACAATGGTCAAATAAAAGCCGGTTATTATTTGCTGTTGCTGAAAACGAAAGATGCTTTTGGACAAGAGGTTGAAATAAAGCGAGTTGTGCGCGTTTGGGATAATACGAATCGCGCTACGCAATTTGTCGAACCGACGGCCAATGCTGAAAAAACCCTCTTCGCTCCCGGCGAAACCGCGCGTATCTGGTTGGGCGGCAAAGCATCGCCCCTGCATTTCTTCTTTGCCCGCGAACGCAACGGTAAACTCGAAAATTCGCGTTGGCTGACCGCAAACGGGGCGACTTCCGTCGAAATACCGGTGGCCGAAAATGATCGCGGCGGCATTTCTGGCCATTATTTTACTGTCAAAAATAACCGCATTTATACGTCCAATATCACGCTCAATGTGCCATGGACAAACAAGGAATTGACCATTACCTACGAAACCTTCCGCGATAAACTCGCGCCAGGCCAACAGGAAGAATGGCGACTGAAAATCAGCGGTCCGAAAAAAGAAAAAGTCGCTGCCGAAATGGTTGCCGCGATGTACGATGCCTCGCTCGACCAGTTTTTGCCACATAGTTGGGAGCAAATTTATTTCCCTTCACAGGGCACAGAAATATTTTTGGCGGCGGCAAATTTTGGCCAAAACAGCGGCGAAATACGCTACGACCGCGAATATGGTCCCGGCCAGCCGGTGCGCGTGTATCGGGAGTTAAACTGGTTTGATTTTCCGATGTATGGCGGCGGTCGAATGTATCGAAGCCGAGCGATGGCTGATGGAGCAGTGGCTTATGAAGCAGCACCGATGGCCGCTCCTATGGCTGCGCAAGCGGCAGGTGGTGCACCAGGAAAAAAGGAGAAAGCGAGCGATGGTGCTTTCGATAAAGAGACCGGAGAAGAAGATAGCGCAGCTATGAGCCAGCAGACAAATCAGTCACAGGCTGTTCCTCCCCCACCGCCACCTCCTCCCCCTGGTTCTATCCGTACCAACTTGCAGGAAACCGTCTTTTTCTTCCCCGAACTGCGCACCGATGCGGAGGGCAATGTGATCGTCAAATTCAAAATGAACGAGGCCCTCACCCGCTGGAAATTCCTGGCTTTTGCGCACACGAAGGAGTTGCAACAGGCTTTGTCTACGAAAGAAGTGGTGACGCAGAAGGAACTGATGATACTGGCGAATGCACCGCGTTTCATGCGCGAGGGAGATGAAATGGAATTTTCGGCCAAAGTCAGCAACCTGTCGAAAGAAGCATTGACTGGCACTGCGACGCTTAACCTCATGGATGCCAGCACATTACAGCCAGTAGACGCAGATTTTGGCAATGCAGGCGCGAGTCATACCACTGCCTTTACTGTACAGCCCGGCCAATCTGCGCCGCTGGCCTGGAAGATAAAAGTGCCCGCTGGAAAAGTGAATGGCCTGACTTGGCAGATTTATGCGGACGGCAAAAAATTCCGCGACGGCGAGGAAAGCACGATTCCGGTGGTAACCAATCGGATGCTCGTTACCGAGACATTGCCTATTACGGTGCGTGGTGGCCAGACTAAAAGTTTTGTGTTTGAAAATCTCAAAAACGACTCGAAAACGCTGGTCTCGCAACGCTACACGCTGGAATTCACTTCCAATCCCGTCTGGTACGCTGTGCAGTCGCTCCCCTACCTCATGGAATATCCGCATGAATGTAGTGAGCAGATTTTTAGCCGTTTCTATGCCAATACGCTGGCTTCGAGTGTGACACAGAAGTTGCCGAATATTCGCAGAATGTACGACCGCTGGAAGGCAGCCCCCCTGCCCCCCCTTGGAGGGGGGAATGCCCCGCTTGCCAGCAATTTGTCTAAAAATCAGGAACTTAAATCGGCCTTATTGGAAGAAACGCCCTGGGTGCTGGATGCCCAAAGTGAGGAGCAACAAAAGCAAAATATCGCCCTGTTATTCGATCTCAACCGCATGGCCGATGAGCAGGAACGCGCGCTGAATACCCTTTCTGAACGACAAAACGGCGATGGTAGCTGGCCGTGGTTCCCCGGTGGTCGCGGCGACTGGTACATCACGCAATACTTAGTGGAAGGCTTTGCACATTTGCAACGGCTAGGGGCATTTGACCCGGAAACAGATCAGCATACCCGGAACATGGTGGATCAGGCGATGGGCTTTTGCGATGCGCAGATGCTCAAACAGTACCGCGAACTGGAAACGCTGGTGCAGGCTGGCAAAGCCAAATGGGAAGATGACCACCTGGACGGGCTACTCATTCACTATTTATACGCCAAGTCGTTTTCCAAAATAGACCGTCCCAGCAAGGAATATGCTTACTATTTGAATCAGGCCGAAAAATATTGGCTGGGCAAGGGCTTGTATCAGGAAGGTCTGTTGGCACTGGCCATGCACCGGGCGGGGCGAACGGAAGCAGCGGGCCGAATCGTGGCCAGCCTTCGCGAACGGGCTACGCAAAAAGAGGAACTGGGGATGTATTGGCCAAACGACTGGGGTTATTACTGGTATCAATTGCCCGTGGAAACCCAAGCCCTGATGGTCGAAGTGTTCAGCGAAGTGGCACAAGATCAGAAAGCCGTGGAAGAATTGCGGATTTGGCTTTTGAAAAACAAACAAACCAATCGCTGGGAAAGCACCAAAGCTACTTCGGAGGCGGTGTACGCGCTGCTGCTCGGTACTGGCCAGCCAACTGCTGCCAATTGGCTGAATAATACTAAAACAGTGCAGGTAAGTTTGGGCGGTAAAGATTTGAAACCCAGCGAAGTAGAACCGGGAACAGGTTATTTCAAACAATCCTGGGAAGGTCCAAAGGTGCAGAAATCGTGGAGCGATATCAAGGTGGAAAATCCCAACTCCAACATCGTGTGGGGTGCCGCTTACTGGCAGTATTTCGAGGATTTGGACAAAATCAAGAGTTTCCAAAAAACACCGCTGACCATCGTGAAACAGTTGTATAAGGAAACCAATAGTCCGACTGGGCCAGTCCTCACGCTGCTGACTGAAGGGTCAAAACTCCATCCTGGTGATCGCCTCAAAGTGCGCATCGAAATCCGGGTGGATCGCGAGATGGAATACGTACACTTGAAAGATATGCGCGCCGCCGGGTTCGAGCCAACCAACGTATTGAGCCAATACAAATGGCAGGGCGGCCTGGGCTATTACGAAAGCACAAAGGATTTGGCCACCAACTTCTTCATTGACTATTTACCGAAGGGCACTTTTGTATTCGAGTATCCGCTCGTGGTCAGCCTGCGCGGCGATATGAGTAATGGCGTCACGACGATTCAGTGTATGTATGCGCCGGAATTTACGAGCCATTCCTTGGGGATTCGGGTGAAGGTGGAGTAAGTTTTGGAGTTATAAGTGATGAGTTATGCCGATATGGGTAACTCATCGCTCATTTTTTGAGGAAACCGGCTGCTTCGCTTTGAGCGGGGCAGCCGGTTTTTTGGTTTTAAAACCGCTCCGCCCGCTCCGTAGCCGCCTCCGCCAAACGCAGCGAAGACACCGCATTATTTTCATCAATCATCCGCTGATGAGAGTCATCCAGCATCCAGTTCCATTGATCAGTGAGCATAGAAACTACTAATTGCTGATAACGATCCATTTTATCGGCCACGTCCCCGGCTTCCAGCGTGATTAATATATCGTAATGAATATCCTGAAATTTGCCCCGGACAGTTTGTGGTCCTTCCATCTGCGCCAGCAGGACGCCATTGGGAAATAGTTGTTTGAGTTTCTCAAAATGCTGTGGCACTCAATAAACCATGCAACCGAATTTTCACCGGCACCCATTCGTACAAAGTAATGTCGCCGCGATCAAATTGCAGGCGCATTTCCTGTCGGTCTAATACTTTGGGCTGATTGAAACCGTGATAGAAATTCACGGGGCCTTGTGGATACATGACCGTGGCTTGCACGCGATCAATTACTTGTCCTTCTATATTTGGCCTTTGTATTTGTAGAGAACTCACTAGTTTTCCGGCACCCAACCAGCCATCAAACATATCGAAGAAATGGACACCGTGTTCAATGAAGATACCACCGCTTTTTTCCAGGTTCCAAAACCAGTGTTCTGGAACTAATTTTTCGTCGCTGGCGTAGTTTTCAAAGAAGCCATGCACAAAATCGCCCAGCCACTTTTCTGCTATAATGGTCTGAACAACTGCATATAGTGGATTATAACGTTGCATTAAATTGACTACATACAGCAATTGATGCGCACGAGCATAAGCAGCCAATTCTTCGGCTTCACTGGTGCGTAGAGCCGCCGGTTTTTCACAAATAACGTGTTTTCCTGCTTCTAATGCTTGTTTGGATTGTGCATAATGTAAATAAGGGGGTGTAGCAATATAAATAAGGTTAATATTAGTATCTGCTAATAATAAACTATAATTATTATAGATTTTTGCTTCTAATTCAGAGGCTAATTGCTCAGCCGCCAATAAATTAACATCGGTTATAGCAATCACCCGAACGCCCGGTATTTTCAAAAAAGCCTTTGCCGCAAAAGCGGCGAAACCTCCTGCACCGACGATGCCGATATTTAGTTTGTTGTTCATCATTAGTAATTAGTAACTAAATCAACCCACGACTTCAGTACGGGTTTTGCACTGGGTCATCAAGAAGGAAAAACGGGCAAAATCGACCGTTTTCCATTAGAAATAGATGTTCATTGACGTATTGGTTAATCCAATCACTGCCCTTACGCAAAGGTTTCGATGGACCACCAGTGGCTGATGCGCATTATCCCACTGGCGTGCCAGTTGGTGCGATTATTTATGTTGAAACGGGGCGTGTCATGCAAATCTTCTTTTTTAAAAGAGAGGACTAACCGTTGTTGTGCTTCGAATCCTTTGATATGATGGGTGGCGTAGTAGGGAATATAAACTAAAAAGTTCATCACAATTTAATTTTTCCCCAAATATACCTACACTTATGCTTACCGCAAAATGGATTAACTAATATGTCAAGCAACCCAGTGCAAAAGCCGTATTAAAATCGTGGGTTGAAACGACATCTGTTCGCTTTTTGCAAAAATTCGGGATGACTCATATTCTGATATAGAAACTTGCTTAGGAATGTGTAAAAAACAAGTTGTGAACTTTTACGCCTTCGATTGTCATGTCGCATTCTTTACGATATGACAACTTACGTAAGACAGAATGGTGCTATAGTCAGTTTAGAGTGGTTTAGAATGTTTAGAAGGGTTTAGTTCTTGATCATCAGTCCTTTACATTCAGTCTCTATTCAGAACCACTTTGCGTTGACTATAACTTATTATTTACTTATTTGCTGATTACAATTTGCCCATTTAATTTCCATACACTTTCTTCCCCTTCTGCAGCCACACGCCCCACGTCCAGCTATACGCGTGTACACGCTCGGTCGGGCCTACGCTATCCACCACTGGATGCCCTTGATTGACCCATTCAAAGATGCCGCCATATAAGTTGGAGACGTTGGTATATCCTGCTGCCTGCAATTGCTCGGCTACTTTCTCGCTGCGGTAGCCTACGGAGCAATACACCACCACATGAGCATTCTTGGATATATCGGGTAAGGCGGCAACCGTAAAATGATCGTAGCCTACCGGAATAGCCCCGGCCAAATGGCTCACCGCAAACTCTGCCGACTCGCGCGCATCCAGAAAAACCAAGGTGGACGCATCGGTGGCGGCCTCTTGCACCTGTATTTCTGGCACGCTATGGTGGAGCAGGCCTTTGAGCATCAGACTGTACGATTCGCTTTTTACCTGGGCAAAAGTTACCATCGTCAAAAGTAGCAAGCAGGAAGCAAGCAGGGCTTTTTTCATCCGCAAGGATAGATAAATTGTGGAGAAGGACTAGCAACCAACGAAAAGAGGAATTTGTTCAAAGACAGTTTGCATCTCGCAGATGTCGCTGCACTCCATTTTCCCCAAAACGAAGTACCCGGCCACTCCACAAGGAGCGCCGGGCACTTTAGATTTTGAGGAAACCAAGACGAGGGCCGATTGAAAAAAAAATTCCTACTGCCAAAAGGGACAGCAGTAGGAATATCAAAACATACTATGAGAAAACTTGTCTGCAAGATAAACGCACGTCGCTCGAAGAGAAAACATCTTTTTAGGGAACGGTCGTTTTCACGAGACAACGGTAGTGAAATCAGTTTTATCCCATAAATAGTGCCGCAATCGACTTGTGTTCCACCGTATTTCGGATGGCGCGTGAGAAAAGTTTGGCCGTCGAAAGTACTTTAATTTTCGGCGATTCCTGGCGTAATGGAATGGTATCACAGACGATTAGCTCGGTCAATTGTGACTTTTCGATGTTCTCATAAGCCTTTCCCGACAGCACTGGATGGGTACAAATGGCTCGCACCGATCGCGCTCCTTTCTCGATGATCGCGTCCGCCGCTTTACAGAGCGTGCCAGCGGTGTCCACCAAATCGTCCACCAGCACCACATCGGCCCCTTTCACGTCGCCAATGACGGTCATGGAAGCCACTTCGTTAGCCTTGGTGCGGTATTTATCGCAGATGACCAGTTCGCGTTTGAAGCGCATGGAGTAGGTCCGCGCCCGTTTCACACCGCCCACATCGGGGCTGGCAAAAATGGTGTTCGACATATCCTGGCTTTCCAAATAAGGCATATAAATCGCCTCCGAACGCAGGTGATCTACCGGAATATCGAAAAAACCCTGCACCTGATCGGCATGAAGATCCATCGTCATAATGCGATTGGCTCCGGCGGCGGTGAGGATATTGGCGACCAGTTTGGCCGTGATCGGTACGCGCGGCTTGTCTTTCCGATCCTGGCGAGCATAACCAAAATAAGGAATTACGGCGGTGATATAGCCCGCCGAAGCGCGTTTGGCGGTGTCAATCCAGAGCAGCAGCTCAACGAGATTGTCGTGGGGCTGGCAAGTACTTTGGATAAAAAACGCAAAAGAGCCGCGTACACTTTCGTTGATAATTGTCTGCATTTCGCCATCACTGAAACGAGCCAGCGTAGTATCGCCCAATTGGGCATCAAAATGAAACGCAATATCGCTACCCAATTGCTGGGAAGCCGTACAGGCAAAGAGTTTTACTTCGGGCATGATCAGGCCGGAATCGGATACTATGGGTGGAAGAGAAATAGGTGAAACCAAGAAACGAAAATTTTCAGGCAAAAGTAAATCGGACAGCAGAGGAATTGCGGGATTCGGCGGATTGATTTGAAATGGAAATAAGTTTGTCCAATTTTAGCTATTCTCTTCGTTTATGCATATTCCCAAAAGATAGGTGTAGCAGATAAATATTTAACAATATATTAAACTAAATTTTCAGATTTAGACATATTTTATTTTGTCTAAAATTACAAAAACGCACTTTTTAAGACGATTAAAAAAAGCTGTTCGTATTCATTGGAGATAAATCCAGCCGCCACCATGTCTGACAAACGTCATAATCTTGACCGCCGTTGGCAAAACCACACTTTTTGTAGGCCTTGGCGCAACATGGATTTCTACCTTTGACCTTCCCAGTTGCTCCGAAATTCATTTTTCAAAGTAGTCTGCCCCAAACCAGGCAGCCCACTTTTCGTATAACTTGCTGATAATTAGCACCTTGCTTTATTAGCACATTATTTATCAATTATTACTCTCCGCTTTTTCACCAAATCCAATTTTCTGGACATGCGTTTTTTCTTACCTACCCGCTTCGGACTGATTGTCAGCCTGCTGATATGTGCGGCCCAAGTGCTTTCAGCACAAAGTGCCCGCGAAAATGCCCTGCGTTTTTTGCGCGATCATCCCACCAAATTCGGACTATCCGCCGCCGATGTGGCTGATGTCCGCGTGACAGACGAATATACTACGCAACATAATGGCGTGACCCACGTCTGGTTGCAACAGCAGTATGACGGCATTCCGGTGTTCAATGCGCTGTTTGGTCTGCACCAGCTGCCCAGTGGGGAGATCGTTCATGCAGGCCACCGCTTCGAGGCAAACTTGCAACAGCGCGTCAATACCACCGCGCCTTCGCTCAGTGCCTACAAAGCCCTGGAAATCGCAATGGCCAATCTCGGTTTCAGCGGCTTTGCCGTACCGAGTCTGCGCCAGAAAATCAACGACCGCAATTTTGTTTTTGAGGGTGGTGCCATTTCCAAAACCGCCATTCCCGTTTCCATCTGTTACGTACCGACTACGGACAAAAAAATACGCCTGGCGTGGACGATGATTATCCAGCAGGCCAACACCGCCGACCTCTGGAATATGCGCGTGGATGCCCAAACGGGCCTGGTGATCGGTAAATTCAACCAGACATCTTATTGCAAACCTGAGCATCTTGGTCACCTCGCAGAAGACTGTACCGAGGAGGCTTCTTCCCCGGTCGCCACGGCGAAACAGGCTGCCGCAGTTGCAGACGGCTCCTTCGCTGGCGAGCAGTATCGGGTATTTCCATTACCCATTGAAAGTCCCGCACACGGCAATCGCCAGTTGCTGTTGAATCCAGCCAGCCCAACTGCCTCGCCTTTTGGGTGGCTCGACGTAAATGGTCAAGCGGGTGCAGAATATACCTACACACGTGGCAATAACGTATTTGCCTACGATGATGCCGACAACAACGATACAGCACCGACCATCCCGGGTGCCGATGCGGGCGCTTCGCTCAATTTCGACTTTGCTTTTGATGGCAATGCCGAACCCACCACCAATCTGAATGCGGCTATTACTAACCTGTTCTATATGAACAACATGATGCACGACATCACGTACGGGTTTGGTTTTAATGAGGCAGCCGGTAATTTTCAGGTCAGAAACCACACGGGCCAGGGCGTTGGCAATGATGACGTGCAGGCCGAAGCCGTAGACGGCGGCGGCGAAAACAACGCGAATTTCAGCACCCCCGCCGATGGCGGTCAGGGCCGGATGCAGATGTACCGCTGGGGCCGGGCTGGGGGAAAAATCCTCAATGTCACCGCGCCAGCACCAGCAGTTGGGTCGTATTTTGCTTCGGCATCCGATACTTGGGGTGGTGCTATTACCGAGGTGCCGGTGACGGGTGAGGTCGTTATCTCTGACGATGGCACTGGCTCCTCCGACTCCACCAAAGGCTGCAACCCACCGGTCAACAATCTGGTGGGTAAGATTGCGATGGTGGATCGTGGCGTATGCCAATTTGGTCTTAAAGCCCTGGTCGCCCAACAAGCCGGTGCTATTGCCTGTATTATCTGCAATTATGAGGAAGGCACCATCGGCATGGCAGCTGGTTTGTCAGGTGCAGAGGTTACTATTCCGGTTGTGATGCTCCAAAAGTCCGATTGTGATTATTTAAAGCAATTCGTTGGCAATGGCCTGATCGTATCGCTGGCACAACCGGCAGTCGCTGGCCCTGATTTTCTCGACGGCGATTTTGATAATGGCGTGATTGCCCACGAATATGGCCACGGTATTTCTACCCGCCTCACCGGCGGTCCCAGCAACAGCGGTTGCCTCAGCAATGACGAACAAATGGGCGAAGGCTGGAGCGACTTTTTTGCGCTGGTTACCACCGTCCGTCCGGGCGACATCGGTACTAAAAAACGGGGGGTCGGCACATATGTCGTTCGTCAGGAAAACAACGACGTGGGCATCCGGCGTTATCCATATTCAACGGACATGACCATTGATCCAGTCACTTTTGCTACGGTAGCCGAAAACACGGAAGTACACGCGCTCGGAGAAGTCTGGACGGCGATGATCTGGGACTTGTATTGGGCAATGGTGGAAAAATACGGCTATGAGCAGGACCTCAGCAACACTGCCAGCGGCAACCACCGAGCCATCCAATTGGTGATAGATGGCATGAAGCTACAGCCTTGCGATCCCGGTTTTATTGATGGCCGCGATGCCATTATATTGGCAGATAAAATAAATTACGGCGGTGTAGATACCTGCCTGATTGTGAATGCTTTCGCTCGCCGGGGTATGGGCGTGGGGGCTAATCAGGGCGACAACCTCAATGCTGGCGACGGGGTGGAAAATTTCGATCCGATCCCCCGGTGTTTGAAAGAATTGAAAATCAAAAAAGTCTGTACGCCCACCATCCAGCCGGGCGGCACAGCCACTTTTACGATTACCGTGACCAATCATAAAGATGATCCTACTTCCAATACCATCGTGACTGACGAACTGCCAACTGGCTTGACTTTCGTGTCCGCTTCCAATGGCGGAACGTATGATAACGGTTTGGTAGTCTGGCATTTAGGCTCGGTGGCCAGTGGACAGGTCATTACCCTTACCTACTCGGCCAAGTACCTGCCCAATACTGGTTCGCCCTTGCTGTTTCAGGATTTACTGGATACAGACGACAACTGGACGGGTCTGGCCCTGAAAGGTTCCGAAACGTTTTTCTTACAAAGCGACGTGGTAAAAGCCGGTACTGCCGCCTGGAAAGGCTCGGAATCTTCCACCGAAGAAACCGATCTGGTACTCGAACAAGCTGGCGATCCAATCATTATTTCCGGTACCCAACCGACGCTGCGCTTCTGGCATCAGTACGATACCGAAAAAGGAGCCGATGCGGGTTTTCTCGAAGTACAAAGAGTGGGTGAAAACCAATGGCTGCGCTTCGAAGCCAGTAAAATAGTGCGTGGCCCTTATAGCGGCAGAATCCCGTATGGCACGTTCGCTATTCCATATATCAGCGGCTTTTCCGGCAATTCCGATGGCTGGCAGCAGTCCTATGTTGATATGAGTGACTACGCTGGCGAAGAAGTGCACGTGCGTTTTCGCTTTGGTACCGATGCGGCTACCGGAGTAGTAGATGGCGGCTGGATTGTAGATGATTTGCAGTTGCTCGACCTCATTAACTTCGATGGAACGGCTACGGTCACTTCTACCGAGGGCGATGTAGCGTCTTCCAATGCGCCTGAAAAGGGTGTGATTATAGACGCTGGCAATATCGTTGCCACCGAGGAGCCGACCAATACCTTTGGTTTGTCTGTGCAGCCCAATCCAGCCGACGATCTGTTGCACCTGCGCCTGGCTACGGCCCTCAACGGCCCGGTACAAGTATCGCTGATCGGTACGGACGGGCGTTTGGCTCTTCGTCGCCAGTTGAATAATTTCGCCGCCGGACAAGTGTTGACGCTTGAAGTACAGCAAATCCCTGCTGGCCTGTATCTGGTGCGCGTGGAAAGCGCAACGGGCAGCAGCGTGACGAAAGTGGTAATTCGATAAAAATCAAAATGCAATGAGCAAGGGGCAAAGGCGCGAATCGCACTTTTGCCCCTTTGTTTTCTTAGCTCTTACCCCTTCACTTCCGGCAAAAATACTTCCGCCATCATGCAGCGGGCCGAGCCGCCACCGTAAGTTTCGATGGTCGGAATGGGGCTATGCAACAATGTAGTATGGCCTTCCAAAGTACTGATTTGCTTCGGTGTCAACGCGTGGTAAGCCGTGGAAGACATGACCAGTAAAGTCTGCCCGGCGGTGGTACGCACTTGCAGCATATTGCCAGCAAAAGCGTGCATCTGCTCCAAAGTAATGGTCACAATTTCTTTGTGGGTCGCCTTGAATTTTTGCTCCAGCATTTGTCGCTCGGCAGCATCACGCACCGTATCCAGACAAATGACGACAAATGTCTCGCCCAGCGCCATCATTACATTCGTGTGGTAAATATCCTGTCCATTAGCGTCGGTGGCATGAAACACAACCTTTTGATAATCAATCTCTTGGCATAGGTCATCGAGCAATTGCTCATCTGTGCGAGGACTCAGGCAGGCATAGGCAAGGCGATGGGCATGATCGAAAATAATACTGCCCGTACCTTCCAGATAGCGTTCGCGTTTTTCATTAAATTCAAAATTCAGCCGTCGGTCAGAACGAAAACCCTCTTCCAGCACCTGCGTAAGAATCTGCCGCCGTCGTTCCCGACGGCGCGTAGGGGCAAACATCGGATAGGTAATAATAAAGCCTTCCTGATGAAAACTAACCCAGTTATTGGGGAATATTGCATCGGGTTTGACGGGCCTAATGGAGTCCTTAGCCACTATAACTTGCACTCCGGCGGCACGCAAACGCTCCACAAAACCATCGAATTCCTCGATAGCCTGCTGCTCCATTTGTTCGGGGGTCAGACGCGTATCGCGACTTTGAAAAGCATTATTGGCGGCCGTCTCTTCATTGAACGCGAAATGCGCCGGGCGCACCATCAGAATATGGGAAGTAGTTTGGCGGCGCACAGGGGAGAGAGGTGAGAGGAAGGTGAGAGAGTGTGAGAGTGTGAGAGAAATTTGAGGAGAAGGTGAGGGTGCTGATAATCAACCATTTAAACACATACTTCTTTTGTTTCTGCTCTATTTGATTAGCTCCGAGCAAACCAGGATCGGAAACTTTATGCTTTTTTGAAGGAAAATGGGGCGCAAAGATAAAGGCGTGTCGGGCTTGCCAGTTCTTTGCGTTTCAAAAATTGCTATAATTTTGTGCCACCCCAAATCTCTCCCATTTTTCTCACGCCTCTCACTCTCTCACGCCTCCCTTGAAAAGGTATTGCCATAACTGCTTCCATCCACTGCCCTACAAGGCAAAGTTCTGTTCGCAATGTGGTCAACGCGACTCGGATGGTAAAATGGGTATGCGCGGGTTATTGGGGAAACTCTGGAACAACACTTTTCACCTGGAAGGAAAATTCCTGCGCACCGCCTGGCAGCTATTCGTGCCGGGGCTGGTGACTAGCGAATTTTTCAAAGGCAAACAAGACCGCTACCCCCACCCGATCCGGTTGTTCGGTATTGTCATGTTTTTCTTTTTACTGCTGCTCAATCGGAATGTAAATACCAACGGAGCGCAACAATCGGGCTTGAATTTTTCTACCGAGCCAGATACGACTCGCAAGGAAAATACGGAAACATACTTCCGTAAAATGGAGCACCAGGCGGCACTGAATGATATTCAAAAAAATTACTCCGCGCTGCCCACCAATTTACAAACTCCACAAACGAAAAAAGCAGTAGATAGTCTGCTAATTCTATATGGTCATCAACATGGCCTGGAAGATTTTTCGCTAGGAGGTCAAAAAGAAGATACACTGGATATAAATTTAATTACTAAAAACTTTCATATTTCCAAGTTAGATATTGCTCGCTACGAACCAGATGAAATCATCCGACGAACGGGCGTCACTAACTGGATAGAGCGTATTGTTATTCGGCAAGCCATTAAATCTTTTAAGAACCCCGAAGCATTAGGACACGCTTATATTGGTAGCCTTACGTGGACACTTTTATCTATTATTACTTCTATGGCCGGGTTACTAGCCTTGCTTTATTGGCGACAAAAGCGCTATTATGTAGAACATTTCATCTTTCTACTACATTTTCATACCGGCGCGCTGCTTCTACTTACACTAGGCCTTTTACTAAAACAATTTAATTTGTTTAGTGGGAATGTACTTGAAAATATGGCACTGTTTATTTGGCTGGGCATGTTCCTTGGGTTATGGCGTTATTATGGGCAAGGCTTTGGCAAAACGCTAGCTAAGTGGTTGATATTCAGCTTACTGTATATTTTTATTATGGGAATAAATTTTATAATTGGTTTATTAGGCGTTTTCGCTTTTTATTGAAAAATTATAGTAGAAGTTTAGAGAGTGGAGAATGTTGATAAAATGTTGATTGATGACTATTGATTTTCCGGCGATTATTCACGAGACCTATAAGGTTTATAAACCTTATAGGTCTAATATGCTTTATAATTTTCTAAATCTTCTAAACATCCTCCACCTCTCTAAACCAACAAAAAACGACCAACCCACCCATGCAATACGAAACCGTCATCGGCCTCGAAACCCACGTTCAGCTCAGCACCGCGTCCAAAGCCTTTTGTGCAGACTCAGCGGCTTTCGGCGGTGCGCCTAATACGCACACGAGCATCATTAGTCTAGCCCATCCCGGCACCTTGCCGCGCGTCAATCGGCGGGCGATAGAGTACGCCGTGCGGCTCGGCCTGGCCCTCAATTGCCACATCAATCCGCGCAGCACCTTTGATCGCAAGAACTATTTCTACGCCGATTCGCCCAAGGGTTTCCAGACTACGCAGGATCGCAGCCCGATTTGCATTGGTGGAAAAGTAGAGATTATAGTCAATGGTCAGCCAACCACGATTCGTTTGCATCATATTCATTTAGAGGAAGATGCGGGCAAAAGTCTGCACGATCAAGACCCTGCCGATTCGTTGATCGACCTCAACCGTGCCGGAGTGCCGCTCCTCGAAATCGTGAGTGAACCCGACCTGCGCAGTGCCGAAGCCGTGACAGCTTATGTGGAAGAAATCCGCCGTCTGGTGCGCTGGCTGGACATCAGCGACGGCAACATGGAGGAAGGCTCGTTACGCTGCGACGTGAACGTTTCGGTGCGCGAACAAGGCGCGGAACAGTTTGGTCAACGCTGCGAAATCAAGAATATGAACTCCATGCGTTTTGCTCGCCGTGCCATTGAATATGAAGTGCAACGCCAGATCGCGCTGCTGGAAACGGGCCAAAAAGTGATGCAGGAAACGCGCGGTTTCGATGCCGAAACAGGCCGCACGTACAGTCTCCGCGAAAAAGAAAATGCCCATGATTACCGCTATTTTCCCGAACCCGATCTGCCACCCGTGGTGCTGACACCGGAATATGTAAAAAAAATAAAAGCAGAAATGCCGCCCCTGCCCACCGCTTTGGAAATGCAATTGCAAACCCGCTATGGCTTGTCCGGCTATGATGCTGGCTTGCTGACGCAGGAGCGAGGGACGGCCTTATACTTTCTACAAATTGCTAATTTATTACTACCTGATAAATCAAATACGCCGACTGCGCCCTATAAAGCTATGGCTAATTTATTAATTAACAAACTTTTGCCGTGGGTAAATAATATTGGGCAATCCGTAGAAGAAAATCCAGTCCCCCCCGCACAGTGGCTGGAATTCCTGCAACTTATCGAATCGGGACAGATCAGTGGCAGTACGGCTTATCAAAGATTATTCCCGGCACTACTGGAAAATCCGACTTTTAGCCCTACCCAACTGGCCACTGATTTACAACTTTTACAAAGTAAAGATGTAGATTTTCTAGTAAAACTTGTGGAAGAGGTACTAGACCGTTATCCCGACAAAGTAGCCGATTACAAGCGCGGCAAAAAAGGTTTGATTGGCATGTTTATGGGCGAAGTGATGAAGGCCAGCCGTGGCCAGGCCGAGCCGAAAGCTACGCAGCAGTTATTGGAGGAAAGGTTAAAAGAAGTATGAACTATGAACGATGAAGTATGAACTGGGCTGCTTCGTTCAAAAATTCTGTTCTTTAATTCAAGAGGAAGGGAGCAAACTTGTCATGTCAGTAGGAATTTGCTGAATAAACTTTTCCATTTCTCTCGTCTCTACTTTCTCACCCATCCATTTAGCAAGTAATTCTTTCAAGACAGGTTTGGTTTCGGCAGACAATTCAAGCGCAATAACCAATTCATCAATATCCTTATCCGTAGCCTTACCCAACCAAGCCGTGATATAAGGCTTTTCAGAAGTTGGTTCTTCCTGAATAATGCGTACTAATCGTTGGTGAGCCAAGGCACTAAAAATAGGGTTGCCATCCTGTTCCCGTTCGCCATTTTTAAAATGAACGTTAAAAAACGAGCGAGGTTTTTCTTTTGTCACTTCTTCATACAACCGAGCATAAAAACCCTCGTTCAGGCGGTACACGCGCTGATCGGTCAAGAAATTTTTATAGAGGAAATGAGTCATTGCCAAAAAATCAATATAAATAAACAGAGCAAAGAAATAAACGCAGTTCCTAAAATCACTTCTATATCAATTCGTACATCTCTACTACCTTTTTTCAAAAAGGTTTTGCTGACTTGTGCATCTACTCCACCCTTCTCGCCAACTGCCTTAATGTAATCTTCTGCTTTGTCAAAAAGTTCTTGCCGATTTTCTTGTTCTCTCGGTGACAATTTTTCTTCCAAATTATTCAGCATTGATATTCCTTCTTGCCAAGTTGGCGGCTTTTCCAAGGCCCACTTTTCACTCTCTTCAACTCCGCCACCCTGCGCTTGAATCCTACCACGATGTTTAGGGGAAGAAAACATAGTTTTTGACAAAGATAAACAGGAAAAGTAGGATGATGAAAAAATTCGTATTCCGAACTCCGCATTCAATCATGCCACCACTGCCGCTTCCTTCCCCTGATACGCGCCCGTCGCACCCACCTTTTCCCAGGGCGCAAACGCATTTTTCGACTCCCGCAGCGGCGCACGCAATTCCGGAAAATGACGAATCAGCACGTCTTTCATAGTCGTGTTTTGCACCCAATTCATGCCTGTTTTAGTGTACACCTCTGGCCGCCAGTCGCTGGCAAAAAGGCGGTCGCTTTTGAGGCGACGCGAAGCCATGAGGATAAATACGCGGAAAGCCGTATCGCTGAACCCAAAACCTTTGGGCAGCGGCTCGCAGAGTGTACCCACCAGCAAATCCACCTTCTCAATATCACCGCCATACACCTCGCTGACTTCCTGCGCCAGTTCGCGATTACCGCCCGTTAATTCCTCAAAATTCTTGGCTGGCTTCAAATGAAAAAGACGGCGGAACTGGTTGTAACGCGGCACTCCGCGTTCGCGGTCGCGCAAGATGTCCACTGCCGCCATATCGAGGTGTTTACCGTCGGGCGTACGCAGGTCGCGGAGGAAATTCGGGTAGTTGTGAATCGTAATCGCTCCCGGATAATTGACCCCAAAAGAATAAAACAAATCGGTCATGGTCAGGTCGTGATCGCAGGGATTACGGGCCTTTTCAAAAATTAACTCGTTCATAGGCAGCGTAGTACGATGCTCGCCGGTCTGCACATCGAAGAAAGCCACATTGTCGGGCAGCAGGGGGTGCAGGCGATAGACGGACACAAATTCCTCGGTCAGCGAAAACGGCACCCCGTTCTGATCGGTCTTGGAACCGGGAATACCGCTAATGGTTTCGCTGGGCGAAATGCGGCTCATCATCTTGTACAGTTTTTCGCCCATGATGCCCCACCAGTTGGCGTTCATGCCGATTTGCAGAGCCGGGTGCGCGAGGATGGCGGGCGTCCATTCCACCGTATGGATTTTGGCCATCAGCGCGCAGTTGACCATGCGGGCCGTATCGAAAATCTGGTCGCTGGTCCAGTGTGGATATTCGCGGATCAGTTCGTCGCAGATGGCGTTGTGTTCGCGGGCAAACAGCGTATGCAGCAGTTCGAGGCCCGTCCACCAGTTATCGCTGAAACCTGTGACCGGAATGCCATTAGCGTCGCGGGGCAGAAAGTAATCCACGCTTTCTTCATTCATTATCAGTTTGCCACAATTAGCCTTGTCGCGCAGCAGTTGCGTATGCGCCTCGGAGGAGCCGTAAATCTGCGAACCATCCCACCAGTGCGAGTTTTTATTGCGGTAAGCCGGGTATTTCCGGTCGGTATCGTCCAGCGGTGTATCCACTTCCGTGCGAAAAACGCGCATGTGTGGGTCCGACCAGGTATCGCCTTCCGGCAGCGGAATATCCACCTGCTCGGTACTATCGTGGTGACCAAACCAGTCGTGTACCTGAAACTGAATCCACGCCGCCGCCAGCAGATTGACGATGGTAGCGGGTTTGAATTCCGTACGCGCCATGAGTTTTTCGCTGATGAGTCGCGGATTGGGGGTCATCAATTCCTCCGGCGAAGGCTGCGCCGTGTATTCGCGGGGTACATTACGGCCCAGACGCATACCCGTGCAGCCCATGCGCGGCTGATCCAAATCGTTGAAAATTCCATCGGAATGGCGGGCGGCCATGTAGCGCGTATCGTGCATCGGGCAGGTGGCCTTGGAGCCCTGCGGCTCGGCGGAGGCATACGCGTCGTGCAGGTTTTTGTGGCGCAGCTCGATACGGAAGGCGGCGAGGTTGGCTACGCCGATCCATTTCGGCAGGCGGTGCCAGGCGACGAGGCGATTGAGACCTTTGAAGGAGCTGACGAAGATGCGTTGCGAGAGTTTCATAGGAAAAACCGATTGTTTTAGGTTGGTAAAAAGAAAGTGCGCGGGGAGATTTGCGGGACGAAAATAGGGAGTTGCGGGGAAAAATTTGGGGTGAAATGCGTAAGTGGCGAGTGTGAGGCAGTAAGTGGCGCCGCCGATGGGCTCAAGGCTATTGCTTTCTGGCAAAACAGCCAAGGGTGATAGAAAAATCGCCGATACAAATAAAAAACAAAAAATTTATTAAATTTTAAAACAAATTGTTTTTAACTTTGCCCATCGAAATAAGTCTGTACTGGGTTTGGCAAAACCAGCTATATATTCACGCCAAATTCACAGCAGGTTTATTTCGATATGGCCAAAAATGAAAAATGGAAAGTCTTCCTGTGCTATGCGCGGGAAAGCCAGTCGCTCATGGATGATTTCTGTGACCGCTTCAAAGATTATAATGAGCGGGACATGGAAATACTTTACGATCGGAACGCGGCATCTGGCAATATGCACGAAATATTTCATCGATTCGCTACCGAATGCGATGTCGCCGTACTGCTTGTTAACGCCAGATTGGTTAATCCGGGAAGTTACGCCAATCAATACGAGGTACCGGTATTACTGGAAAGACAGCGGGCTGGTGAAGTTATTTTGGTCGGCGTTCGGTTTTCAAACGTCTCGGATTTGGAGGAATGGAATGCGGAAGGAGATATTTATTTCTTTTCCGTAACCAACAGCGATTTACCTTATACACGGGACAAGAAACGAGATGATCAGGTTTATCTTCGGAAATTTGCCGTTTATCGTCAGGTAGATGAAAACGATCGAGATGATTTTCATGATCGACTACGAATGTGGATCAAAGAATGTATACGCAAGAGAAAGCAAGTTGATGCTGGCAATGGCATTGCTATCCCTTCTTCTTCCGATTCAATTCTTCGTGATCCGCGCATTATAGAACAAAAATTGAGCGATATGAAGCCGAACTCCCTGCTTTTCAACCTGGAAAAGCGTCTCAGTGAAGATACGTCTTGGTGGGCAGAGGCCGATATTTCCTTACCGGGGGAAAACGCCTCCTGGGCTTTTTGGTATTGCCTGCGGCAGGCGGATAAATATCAAGAAATCCAGGATGCCCTTTGTAAACTCACCCCGGAGGACCCACTCAAAAAATTGTACGACCAATTCTCTAAAATAGAAAAACGAAATACTGCGATACGACGTTTGATGGAGGATGTTGTCTCCGATGACGAGGATAGCCATGACTTGGAAAAATGCCTTTCTAGGGTCGACCGGGTGCTGGAAAAATCGACTGAAAAGATTATCGCCTCACCACGCAGGAATCATACAGAGGCTAAATCCGAGCTTTTTGATGCGGTAGAAGCATTGCGTGAGATGCTGAAAACAATCGGGGGAAGTAGTTTGGGGGGCTCCTGAAATTAGCCAACGAAGAAAATTTTGTAAACAATAGACGCAAACGAATTAATCGTATTTAAGGGTAATTTATCTAAAAAGAAAGCTAAAGACTACGATGTATTCTTTGGCAAGGTAGACAATTATCTACAGGGAATTTCGCGAGCCAAGATTAGTGCGAAAGATGAAGAGTTCATCACTACTCTAAGTGACACGCTTGACCATATGCTTGATGAGCAAGGAACAATATTTACAGAAATGCCCTCTTTTAAAACATCGCTTGACACACTTGCCGGGCAACTTGCTAATATTGCCTTGAGCATCAATAGTGGTGGGCATAAGGATCCAGAAAATGATATCGCCGGAAAATTAAGGAATTTTAAAGGATCGTTTAATGCTTTTGTTCAATCTTTCTCCAACAAAAATACAGGTATACTGACAAGTGTAGCCATCGAAGAATTTTTGAGGCAATTGACCCATCTCAATTAGTCATTCCCCCATCAGCATCTCCTCAAAAGCCCCCACCTCACACCGGAACTCCCATTCATTGATGCGAATATAATTGTCCAGTTATCCGCCATAGACTGTCCAAGATACCGATAAAGCGAACGCAGCGCGTCAAAATCCAAGCCATCCCGGGTGCTAAAAAATGTTTATAGGTCATCCTATTTGGATGCCGTCTCTTAAGAAAACGTACACTTCAAATACACAGATCATCACCAAACAGAGGAGCAAAACTCCATAAAACGGATAAATGGAGTGGGAAGTCATAGCCCCAAAAGCCTTTTTAATCGCTGGCCAGCCACGGCCACCAATAGAAATCTTGTAAAGATCCGGATAAGCAAAATTCCCGCTCTGGATTTTTGCCGCCGAAGCCCTTGATAAGTTTACGGCCGTACGTTCCATGCTCAAGTAAAAAGCGTCAAGCCACGCCAATAAGATAAGTACCGGGTAGGCCACATATAAAGTTTGCGGGTCTTTGGTATTAGCATATACTGCTGCCAGTGCCGCGATCACCGCCAGGGTAAGGGCCTTGCAATTGGCACTGTTGGTGGCAAAACGGGTGATGATGCCCTGTATGGTGGACATGTGAGCGATGATGAGCTCGTCAGAGACGGCGTTGTAGGGTGGGTTTGTCATATTTTAGAGGCCTTTTTTAAATAATTGGCAATTTATTTTTTATACAAACGATTAGATGCCTGGACAAAACCTTCAAAGGCAGATTTAAATGCTTCCAGCTTTCCCGAAATGTCATTTTCCGGGTCTTTATGCCCGCCACTATTGATGCTCAAAACAATATTAGCAAGTTGCCAGGCAAGTGTGTCAAGCGATTTTTTTAAAGAGTTTGCTTTGGGAGAATCTTCTAACAAGATTCCATATTTGTCTAAAATGTGGTCAAGGGTGTCACTTAGATTAGTGATGAAGTCTTCATCTTTCACACTAATCTTGGCTCGCGAAATTTTTTTTAAATAATCGCTTGCCTCGCTGAAAATTACCGCGTATTCTTCAACCTTCTTTCTTGAAATTTTGCGTATACATTCTTTGATCCACACTCGTAGTCGATCATGAAAACCCTCTCGATCGTTTTCATCTATTTGTTCATAAACGGCAAACTTCCGAAGATAAGCCAGATCATTCCGATTTTTATCCCGTGTATAAGGTAAATCGTTGTTGATTACGGAAAAGAAATAAATATTTCCTTCCGCATTCCATTCCTCCAAATCCGAGACGTTTGAAAACCGAACACCGACCAAAATAACTTCACCAGCCCGCTGTCTTTCCAGTAATACCGGTACCTCGTATTGATTGGCGTAACTTCCCGGATTAACCAATCTGGCGTTAACAAGCAGTACGGCGACATCGCATTCGGTAGCGAATCGATGAAATATTTCGTGCATATTGCCAGATGCCGCGTTCCGGTCGTAAAGTATTTCCATGTCCCGCTCATTACAATCTTTGAAGCGGTCACAGAAGTCATCCATGAGCGGCTGGTTTTCCCGTGCATAGCAGAGAAATACTTTCCACTTTTTTTGTTTGGCTTTACTTCGTTTAGTGCTTTTCTCTATTTCGTTAAACAGTTTATCAGTCTGTTTAGGATACAGGACAATAGTACCGTTTTCAATGTCTAAAACTAATTTTTCTATTTCTTTTGCAATTGCTGCAAAAGCTGTATCCTGGTTTGGCCACGAGGATACCGGCAAGAGCGTTCGCGTTTTCTTTTCTTTAGGTAATATAGATAAATTACCGATTCCATAAATTTTTTCCCAAGAACAATGATTTAATAAAATTGGCAGAATCACACATTCTTTACGGGTATGTCTTTCAAACATAGTGGCTAATTCCACTTCATTAATATATTCAGATGCCAGAAAATCAGTACTCACCAACAAAAGAAAAATATCCGCAGTTGCTAAGTTTTGTCGTATTGATTCATCAAATGATTCTCCAGCCAGAATGTTGGAATCATCCCAAATAGCAATCCTTTTCTGCTCTATTAAAGGTTGTAACGCTTTGGTTAGATTAAGAAGTTGATCTTGATCACGATGAGAATAGGAAATAAAAATGTTCAAAGGTTTAGGTGTAACGACGGAACGGCCTGATTTTCGGGTCACCTTTTTACGTAGTGAAGCTTTAGAACTGACTTTAAAGTTCGGTTCCTCCACGCTTGCTTGCGTGTCATTCGCATACTGTTCCAATCTTTTTTCCCATTCTTTCGACAGAAGTACAAAATCTCCCCAGCCCTCTTCCCCGTCCAGGTACGTTATCACCGCCCGGAGTTCTTCTACCATTTCCGGAGCTGGCTTTTTGCTGGTCATCGCCTTTATTATAGTGAGGTTCGCACGATGTTCTGCCCAAGCCACGCTGTTCTTATTGACAGGTTTATTCTTTTCCATTAAATCCCGCAGATATCCCAACACTTTTTTGCGCCGCTCGGGGTGCCGCTGCTCCAAATACTGCCATAATTTCTCGCGGGCAGGTAGCGGTATCTGCCCACTAATAAACCACGGTAGTCGCGTCAAGTCCAGTATATTTTGCGCCGTCAGCAATTCGTATCCAAGGGATGCACCAATTACTTTTCCCAACCGTAGGGTCAGGTCGAAATGTAGGGAGGGATATACTGCGCAGGCAGCCAGCCAACAAAGCATACCGGAGTCGAAATGCTGTCGCAAGATGGGCATAATATCTTCCTGCAACTGAATCGGCTCCATTTCGGCCACTTCGCGAAGGTAATCCGGCAGCAACTCATAAGAAGTATCCTCCGCAGCGGGCGGTTCAGCCAGGTATTGCAGACTTTCTATCGAAGCGGGTAGCAACAGGAATACTTTGTCCAATAGGTCTTCCTGATAGCCCCACTCCGCACGCGGTATGGGGGTGAGCAGGGCGCGCATCCGCCAGCCGTGCAAAGGAGCCGCCCATTCGGCCAGTTTGCCGGTATTTGAGCTCAACAGGCGATAGCCGGAACCCAAAACGATCAGCTGCGCGTCCGGGTAACGATGACGCAATTCGTACAGATTTAGCCCATTTGGATATTGCTCATTCCGGTTAATGCGCAGGTCGCTATCGTAAAAAAAACGCTCGACAAATACTTCGTTGGAACGAAACGTTTGAAAAACATGATCGAACAGCCCGGCACGGTGGTCGTTTCGGGAAAAACGCTCCACCAACAAAAGGTATTCCGGCGGTTGGGTACGTTGCCGGTATCGAAACTCGGGCAATCCGCCAGCAGTAATAATGGCCTGTACCGTAGCCTCTATATCCAATTCAGTAGCATCTGACCATTCGCGGCGGCGCAGTTGGAGCATAGTTTTGCCGAATCCTTCCCCTATGTTGATCTCCAAGCTATCATCTTTGGGGGCAATATTCCACGAGAACGGCGGCTCCGTACAGTTCTTTAATTCTACCACCAAAGGGCGGCGACCTGGCCGGACGGCAGGCGCATGGGTAGAAAAATCGGCTGTCTTTTCTGACTGCGTTTTTTCGTTAGAGGAAGATTCTCCCGATTTCAGGAACTCGGAGGATTCAACTGTTTCCGGGGCCTTTGGCCATTCTAAATCCTTTTCCAGGATTTGATCGAACAGATGATAGAACAGGTCTTGCTGCCTTTCGTCGGTAGCAAAAATGGGACAGGAAAACATTTTAAATTGCGCAGGTGAGCAGTCAACGGGCAGGCATGCCCACAGCCGTTGCAACCGGATATAGCGGTCAAGGCTAAGGACGATCCCGGCTGCTTCCAAAGCAGGAAGTAACAGGGCAAGCAGCCGGTGTTGTCGGACCGTAACATCCGCAGTATTCATACCTTGTATCTTCACTTCACAAAATCTTCCATTTTTTGCATGTCCTCGCGAGTTTTAGCCAACACCGAATAAGACATTTTAAGCAGTTTTTTGCTCGGAGCATCCAATTTTGACAGTTTGTCCAGCGCTGCCAGCGGAAGCCCGATTTGAGGCAGCAGCATAGTCCAGGCAATTAGTTCAGCCGTAGCCGGCTTTTTGCTGAGATTCAATTCCCGGAGTTTTAAAAAATGGCTGACTGCTGAAGCCAGGTCCGTATCCGCAGAAGTACCGGTATGCTTGGATTGCAGAATTTCCAATAATCTTTTTTCTTCGGGAAATTTTATGTGGTGATAGACCACCCGGCGAAGAAAAGCATCCGGGAGATTTTTTTCCGAATTAGAAGTAATGATGATGATGGGCAACAGATTGGCGGGGCATAGCCACTTTTTAGGGGGCTTGACCGGAATTTCCGGCACCTCAAATTCCAATTTTTCAATGGCAAATAAAAGGTCATTGGGTAGATCGCGTGGTGCTTTGTCTATTTCATCAATCAACACTACACTGCGCGTTATTTTACTTTCGGCGGCCACCCGGATAGCTTCCCCCAAGCCTTGATAGCGGATGAAGCGAAGCTCCATTTCCTCCGATGTCAACGCCCCATTTTGCGGGTTTTGAATATATTGGAAATGTCCCAACGTATCGTAATGGTAAAAAAGGTCTTTTTTGGCGGAGCTGGTTTGGGCATTGAAAACCAATGGCTCCCCCAAATTGAACTGCTTCGCCACATGATAGGCCAGTTGGGTTTTGCCAGTGCCCGGGTCGCCAGTCAACAGCAGCGGTTGCCCTAAGGCGAGGGCAACGTTGACTGCAGCCTCAAGTTCTTCGGAGGGAAGATAGTTTTTATCCTTTCCTGTCGGAACAAATTCGGGAAGACCTCTGGGCGCACCCTGACCTTGGTAAAGTTTAAATTCCATATATGAGTGATATTGTTAATTTTTAGGATCACGGTAAAATTTATAGGCAGCGTACTGCATTTCTTCGAGCATATACATATCGTAGCGGAGGGGCTTCATTTTTCTTCGGTTATGGGGAAGATTTTGGCGAAGTTCGTCCAGCAAGAAATCTACGTGGGTAGTTTCCAGGAAACTATGTGCCCAAGATTCGACATCGGTCTCCGCAACTGGCAGAAGCTGATCAATATGCAGTTTAGGAGTTTCTTCTCGCAGAATCTTGTCATCAGACACTATTGCATCAAGGCAGGCCAGCTGGGCTTGGCTCTCCGAAGAACATCGTTCGTGCAGATCCGGAAATTTGAAAACGAAAAAGAATACGAATTTTCTATAATTGGGGGAAAGTCGCTCGAATTTTTGCAAAATAAAGCAAATTTGCTCAGCAAAGTCCGTTGCGTCACCCAAGTCATTTCCTTCTATTTCAAACACGAGGGCCACTCGATTTTGTCTTTCGAGCCATTCGGCAGGATTCGTTACAAACCGCTCAAAATCAACCTCCTTTTTTAAAAAACGATCTTGGAAAACCTTCCACAATGCCCCCCAAGTTCTGGTCTTTGTCGATGCTAAATTCAGACGAATAACCTCCAATTCATTAGTATATCTATCATTTCGAAAAAATTCCGTAAAATCGTCTTCAAAAAAATAAACCAATCGTTTGGCGATGCTACTTGGGTTTTGTTTGGGGCAGGCACTTATAAAATATACTAAATTCTCAGGGTCGTTCTTGTGCTTATCGAAGTGTGGACGCAATCGTTTGGTGTAGCTCTCTTCCCGATCGCTTCTTACGGTCATGAGTGGTGAAATATTGTCATTCTCTTTCGGTGGATATTGTGTAAAGAACGTACGCCAAGGATCAGGGTTTTCACTCTCTGTATGGTGATTAGAGGGTCTAGGGTGCAATTTAATCTCGCCTTTTTGAATATCAGTTGCTGACTTTTTAATCTTGTCCGAAATCTCATAAAACACATTATTTTTTCTCCCCAATAATTCGCAAATGGATTTTAACTCTTGACTTTTCTTTTCCTTGGGAAGCATGGCCGTTTCAAGGATTCTCTTATCTTGGTACCAATGACATTGTCGCAACAATATTGGCACTACTAAGCATTCTCCTTGGTCTCGTCGCTCAAAAATAATTTTTAATTCCGTTTCATTAATGTATCGGGAAGTGAGGAAGTCAGGGCTTAATAACAACAGCACAATATCTGCCCTATGTAAGTAGTCACGTATTTCATCGTCCCAACGCTGCCCTGCCTTAATATGAGAATCTTCCCATACATTAACCTGCATGGCCTCTGCCCACGGCTGCATCATTATTACCAACCTATCCAGTTGAAGTCGGTCTTCCCTATTGTTCGAGTAAGAAATAAAAATATTTAAAGGTTTATGCACGAACATTTGCAGCGAGGAGGAAGGTAAAATACGAAAACCTCGCAAAGATAAGGGCTAACAAAAATTTCCTGTCGAAAAAACGGGCGTGCTGCCAAGCAATGTTTGTTATTTTTGGGCGAAAAAACAACAAATCAGCTCAACACATGGAAAAATCCTATCCTGCTGCCGGCGAAAACAAGCGCAAGCACCTCGAACTCATCCAAGGCGTGGTCAATCGCCTCGCCGGAAACTCCTTTGCCATCAAGGGTTGGACGGCTGCCTTGGTGGCCGCTATTTTCGGACTGGCGGTGGCCTCCTCTAACCGTAATCCCAGTTTATTTAATATTGCTTTTATTCCAGTGCTGCCTCTGTGGATATTGGATGCCTATTTTCTTTGGCAGGAGCGGTTGTACCGGGTACTTTACGGTCACATCCGCGAGAAAAATGAAGAAGAGATTGATTACGATATGAATGCCACGCCTTTTGAAGGGGGCAGAAATACGATGTTTAATTCTTTTATTTCGTTTACACTTGTTATTTTCTACTTTTCACTGATTTCAACGGTAGTGGTAGTTATTTTGACCTTACCAGGCAAAGTGAACTAAAATACAGCACCGGCTCTGGTCATCTATATATTTGCTTAGGGTTGCCGTTAAAAACAGCTTCCATACGTATCTTTTTCGCCCTGTTTCTGTTCTGCCTTGGCCCCTTCTTTTCTATCTAAACCCCTGAACTACAACATCGCTTTTGAGAAAGCCTAGACCAGCGGCAAACTAAAATTCGACATCACGCTCAATTTCTATCCTTTACCCACCAGCACCACGCACTTTGTGTTGCCAAACTAGATCAATTAGAAGTTTAGTTTTCAAAAAACCTACAAAGTAGAAGCTACCAGCCATTATCAAAATAAATATCTATCCCAAAAGACAAAAAGCGGCGCAATAGGCTTAAAATTTGCAGCGCCAATACTTGCTTCCCCCTATTTTTGTTTTCACCCAGCCCGCCAGCGTATTAGCGGCGGTGCTAAACCTGTATGCGCAACAAACCAACTTTTATGAACAAGATATTTACCACCTTTCTGGTCTGTACCTTCGCTGCTTTTTCGGTATCGGCGCAAATCAATTACACTGCGAATCAACAAGTTACGCCCTATGCTGGCCCTTATCGGGCCGGGATCAACATGGGTTACTATCCAGGCTGGACCAACCAGAGCCTCTCCGACATCGCGGCGGGCAACCCGGCCTTGGGCATTCCCGGTATCGGTGCCAAAACCAATCGCGTCGGGCTGCCGGAAATCGTGCTGGACTATTTCGGTTATGGCCTGTTGGAAAGTGATTTTCAGCACTATAAGAGTGTTGGCATGAACGAATTCACGGCCTTTACGAATGGCCCGACCTGGCCGCACCAGGAAAAAACGCAGTATTGTCCGGGGCAGTTTTCGCCGCTTTTTGCCAATATGTACACCCCCATCTGGGACGGCGGCGCGAATGGCACACCTTACAATGACACGAATTACTACGCCGTTTATTTATATAAAGTCGTGACTCAGTATAAAGACGATGTGCGTTTTTGGGAGGTTTGGAACGAACCAGGTTTTGACTACGCCAATCTGGGCTGGCGTGGGCCAGACTATCCCGGCAACTGGTGGCTAGAAGGCCCGCAACCCTGCGACTACATCCTGCGGGCACCCATTTATAACTACATCCGTGCATTGCACATCGCCTGGGAAGTGATCAAAACGGTGGACCCCGATTCGTATGTCTGCATCAGCGGGGTCGGTTATTTGTCTTTTTTGAATGCCGTGCTTCGCAATACCGACAACCCCAATAATGGCGACATTTCCCCGGAATATCCTTTACTCGGTGGGGCGTATTTTGACTGCGTGGCTATTCACTCCTATCCGCATTTCGATGGCTCCACGACCAATTACGGGGAGAATTTTTTCGAGCGACATTCCGATCAGGCGGCCGATGGCGTTGCCAAAGTGATGAATGACTACCAGGGAATTTTGGATCAATACGGCTACGATGGAGTCACTTATCCCAAAAAAGAGTGGATTTGTACGGAGATCAATTCGCCGCGTAAAGCCTTCACCGGAGATTTTTTTCGCGGGCCATGATGCCCAGATCAATCACATGATGAAAGCGCAAATGATCGCTAAAATCAACCGCATTCACCAGTTGAACTCTTTTCAGTTGATTGATCAGCAAACGGAAGAGGAGGCGAGTTATGAGTTTCACCTGATGGGCATGTACAAGAAACTGGATAGTATGCCCGCCTATCATCAGGAGGTAAATGACTTGGGAAAAGCGATGAAGACCATGACTGATCTGGTGTTTAATACGGAATATGATCCGGTGCAGAGTGCCGCGATGAACCTCCCCACCGGAGCGCGCGGATATGCCTGGAAACGGCCCGATGGCACTTATATTTACAGCGTGTGGGCACGGACCACCGAAGATCTGAGCGAAGATGCGTACGCTACTTATTCCTTTCCCGCTGCTTTTAATGCCACCAACTGGAAGCGTTACGATTGGGAATACGGCTATACCGGCGCGACATCGCTGGTTTCCGGGCAGAATATTCCTTTAAATGCCCGTCCGGTGTTCTTTACTGCCGACTTCACGGTGCCAGTTTGTAAACTGCAAGCCAGCATTACCGACCTCAAGTGTAGCAATAATAACACGCCGATCAATCCCGGCGACGATATATATGGGGCTACTTTGACGGTGACGGGCAGCAATAATTCTGGTACTTGGCAGGCTATTATTAATGGCCAGACCGTCAGTGGCACAGTAGGCGTACCATTTTTGTTAGGTCCTTTCTCGATTGCCGCTGGTAATTTGACTTTCGTCGTCGCTGATGCCGGAGATGCAGAATGCACCACTACGGTCACGATCACGCCGCCTGCGCCTTGTTCTGGCACACCCAATGCGCCTTGCATCTCGCATTCGGATTTTCCCTGGCACGATTGGATTGCACGGGTAGAAGCCGGAAGCATTGATAATACCAGCGGAAAAACGCCTTATGGTGATTTTACCAATTTATTCACCGAATTGCAGCATGGTACTTCGACGAATATCAGCCTGACTGCCGGATTCAGCTGGGAAACTTTTGAAGAGCACTGGAAGGTCTGGATTGATTATAACCACAATGGCATTTTTGAAGAACCTTCCGAAGTAGCCTTCTCCGGCGTACAAGTAAAACCAGCCAATGGTACACCGACCGCCAAAATCACTGGTACTTTCACTGTGCCCGTCGGTGCTATCTCCGGTGCCACCCGTATGCGGATCAGTATGACCCATAGCGGGACACCGACCCCTTGTGCAACCCTGGCCTCCGGGGAGGTAGAAGACTACACAGTGCACATTTTGCCAGGTATATTTAGCCAGATACAGGATCGCGAAGGGATGCAAGTGCAGCCAAACCGGGAGCAGAAAAGCCTGTTTTTATATCCCAATCCAGCGAACGACTATGTGATGATCGATCTGCGCGATTACCAACGCCAGGAAGGTCGTTTACGGGTCTATAATGCGCAAGGTCGGCTCGTCACCGAGCTTCCGCTGGCCTTCGATCAACCGGGTCTCTTGCCTTTGTCATTGCTTGGCTATACGAATGGCTCGTATGTGGTGCAGGTGCAGGCTGGCGGAAAGACGGCTATGGGCAGGATGGAAGTGGTGCGTTGATAGCTTTGACTACCACATTTTGGTGCGCTGCATCTTTGTTGCGTAACCTCAGTTAATAATATTACCTACAATTTACAAAGCGACGTTTGCGAAACCCTGGTGGGGTTTCGCAAACGTATTTTTATGGATAGACAATGCAAAGTAGTTTGATGTAAGAAAAGGGCTGGGCATATTTTTAGGTTATTAATGCGAATTATGGGTTAAAAATGAGTGCTGATTTTCAGGTGATTAGTGACCAGACCTGACAGGTTTTTGAAACCTGTCAGGTCTAAGTACTTAACATTCAAATACTTACTTAGCGAAACCCATGCTTCGCATTATTATAGATTATTGTCTACATTTTTCCATCACCTCCCGAATCCTTTCCTCATCACTCTCCCACCACCAGTTTTCCAAACCCGGCAACCCGCCCTGCATTTCCAAAGCCACCTTCTTTTTAGCCGTAAAATGCACCTCCGTAGCACCACTCACTTCGATAATCTCGTGAATATTGGCCGCTGAAATACCCGATCCCGGCATCACTACTACGCGACCGGCGGAGTAGTCCACCAGCTTTTGCAGCAGAAAACGTCCCGCATACGCCGTTTCTGCCTGCCCGGAACTCAGTACTCGACGAATACCCAGATCAGCTAACTGCTCCAG
>CBDFMU010000010.1:0-37136 GCA_965249785.1 Saprospiraceae bacterium
CCACTGGTCAGCAGGAACGAGGCAATTAGTGCAGCCAATGCTGCGCCCAGTAACTGGGCGATGACGTAATAAGGGAAATCCTGACGGGAGAGCTTACCCCGCAACATGACGGCCAGCGATACAGCTGGATTAAGGTGTCCCCCGGAAATATGGCCGGTTGCATAGATCATGACCATTAGGGCCGACCCAATGGCGAGCGGCGCCAGGGCACCCGTACCATTGTTGACCGTCATGACGATGACCAATACAAAAAAGAAAGTGCCGATAAACTCGGCGAGGTACTTTTTCATTACATTTCGTTTTAGTTTGATGAATAGTGCGATTTTGTCGCCGCAAAATAGAGTACTTAACCTTACATCTACGTTGTCTTAACCAAACATTTTTCTTATATGAAGCACCACGTTTTCTCCTTTTTGTTCCTGATGGTCTTTGTCCCTTCTATGTCTGCTCAAAATCAAAAACTCACTCCCGAATTGCTTTGGCAGATCGGTCGGGTTGGCCTGGATGCCGTGTCGCCCAACGGCCAATGGGCAGTATATGGCGTACAGAATTACAACCTGACCACTGATAAAAGCACCCGTGTCCTGTACCTCGTCAATGTGGCCAGTGGCGATACGCGTGCCCTCACCGAGCCAGACCAAAACTGTTCGGATGCGGAATTTCACCCCAGCGGCGACCGTATTGGTTATTTGCGCGACGGGAAATTGTACGAAATTAGTTTGTCGGGCCGGGCGGGCACTTCATTGATTAGTGACCTGGAACTCAACGGATTCCACTATGCTCCCAACGGCCAGTCTATTGTTTTTGCCCGGGATGTTCAGTTGGATCCTTCTGCAATTGACCAAAATCCTGACCTGAAAAATACCACCGGCAAAGTCATAGACGGCCTGTTTTATCGCCACTGGAAAACCTGGCGCGACGGCAAATACAGCAACCTGTTTATAGCCAGCTATGCCGATGGAAAACTGGGCACGCCTAAGAATATCATAAATGAACGGTTCGACAGCCCAATCCCCCCCGACGGCGGCATGGAACAGATCACCTGGAGTCCTGACAGTCGTTTTATCGTGTATGCTTGTCGCAAACTGAATGGCACCGAGGAAGCTAAAAGCACCAATTCTGACCTGTGGCTCTATGATGTGGCTGCTGGCAAAACCATGAACGCCACGCCCGATCTGCCCGGCTACGATCTCGATCCCACCTTTTCGCCCGACGGACACTATCTCGCCTGGACAAGTATGGCCCGCGCTGGCTACGAATCCGACCGCACTCGCCTGATGATCCTGAATACTGCTACCCAGGAGCGCACGGAACTTACTACTGCCTGGGATTTTGAGGCCAAAAGCCCACAGTGGGCCGCCGACAGCAAATCACTTTACTTTTTGAGTGCCGAAAATTTTACCTACCAACTCTACCAAATCACGGTGGCCGACAAAAAAATCCGCCGTATTACCGAAGGACAACATGACTACACCGCCCTGAAAGTGGCGGGAAATATGTTGGTGGCTACGCGCTATTCGATGTCTGCGCCCACCGAAGTTTTTGCGGTGAATGCAGAAACCGGCGCAGCCAAAGCTCTTTCGGACGCGACCAAAAAACCCTGGGCCGACATCGCCAAAGGCAACGTAGAGCGACGCACCGTGAAAACCGTGGATGGTAAAGACCTGAATGTGTGGATGATCTTTCCGCCCGATTTTGATGCCAAAAAGAAGTACCCAATGATTTTGTACTGCCAGGGCGGGCCGCAGTCGTCGCTGAGCCAGTTCTTTTCTTACCGCTGGAATTTCCAGTTGATGGCTGCCAATGGCTACATCGTGGTCGCGCCCGATCGTCGTGGTATGCCCGGCGCGGGTACTTACTGGAACGAAGAAATCTCCGGCGACTGGGGCGGCCTGGCCATGCAAGACCTGCTTTCCGCTACGGATTATGCTGCCAAACTCCCTTACGTAGATGCCAACCGGATGGCGGCGGCTGGAGCCAGTTTCGGAGGTTACTCGGTGTATTGGCTGGCGGGCAATCACCAGAAACGTTTCAAGGCTTTTGTGGCCCACTGCGGTATTTACAACCTGGAAAGTTTTTATGCCAGTACGGAGGAATTATGGTTTGCCAACCACGACCTCGGCGGCGCACCCTGGCAAATACCGCAGCCGCTGAGTTACCAGAAATTCAGTCCGCACCATTTCGTGCAAAATTGGGACACGCCTATTCTGGTGATTCACAACCAGTTAGATTTCCGAATTCCGGTCACCGAAGGCATGCAGGCATTCCAGGCAGCACAACTACGCGGCATCCCATCGCAATTTCTCTATTTCTCTGATGAAGGTCACCATGTAGTGAAGCCGCAAAACAGCATTCTCTGGCAGCGCACGTTTTTCAGCTGGCTGGATAAGTGGCTGAAGGTGTAAAGCGTGAGAGATATGAGAGGGGGAGAGACGTGAGAGAACTAGATGGCCTCTTACTCTCTCACTTTTCTCACCTCTCTCACAAAAAAAATCCCCCTCCACAGTTGCTGCGGAAGAGGACATCCCAAAAACCGATTACTTCTTTATGGCAACGCCCATGATGAGCGGACATGACTTGTACGTATTGGCGGACTCAACCGCCACTACAAAATATAAGCGTATGACGGGTAAAGCCGTCGGTACTGCACACGACCTATTATAATGGAATTCATCTGCTCAGAACCAGCAGGAGATGAGTTTCTAAAAGCACAGGGCAAGAGAAAAACAAATAGAAAACCGACAAGTAAGGCGTATTACGCTGCGTCACCGGACGGATTACATTAGAGTCTATGGTGCGAGCAAGAATGCTTACATCAATACAAGATTAGTGCCAAAAATGACTTTTCGCCTACCCTGAAAAGGGTAATTTGTCATTATTTTGTAATTCGAGAGGGCTACCACTGAATCTCTTTCCGATCCTGCCAGAACTTTCCGCGTAAACTATGCGGGGCTTCCGTGGCCAGCCAGATCACTGTGTCCGCGCCTTGTTCCACCGAGCGGGGAGCCTCCGCGCCGCCCATTTCCGTGCGTACCCAACCGGGGCATACGGCATTGACCGCTATATCGCGTTCGCCCAAGGCGGTGGCAAGTTGGAGCGTAACAGCATTCAGCGCCGTTTTGGAAATAGCGTATATCGGTGCCCAGGGATACAAACCATCGGACATCTTTCCTGCGCTGCTGGAGATGTTGATTATGCGTGCCTTTTCTGCCAAAACAGGAACTAATTTCTGAGTAACCAGCAGTGTACCAATGACATTCGTACGCAAAGTCTGCTCGATCAAACCGAGTGGTGCATTCAAAATAGTATAATCAGCATCCAGTCGCAGGGCCGCATTATTAACTAGTACATCTATTGATGTGGACTGTTCCTGCAAGAGTGATAAAGCATAATGAATACTCATAATATTAGTAATGTCGAGCTGCAAAGAGTGCGCGTCGATATTTTCCGCATGCAGCTGCGCAACCGCCAATTCCAATAACTCGGGCTTGCGGCCAGTGATGAACACCCGAAAGCCTTTTTGGCCGAGTTGGCGGGCAATTTCAAGGCCGAGGCCCCGATAAGCACCAGTGACGAGAGCGGTTTTCATGTGTAGTGTTGCTTCGTGCCCTTTTTACGCCTTTCCAGCACTCTCCCAATCGTAGCCGCGCCCTTTCAAACTCTCCAGCACTTCCTGTTTTTTCTTATCAATCAGGGCTTTTTCCGTAGCCACATGGGCCTCGGCGCGATACGTGCCGGTTTCGGTGTCGAACTTGAGTTTATTCTGGACGCTATTGCGCAGCAAAGTAGTTTGTTCCAGATGAGCCATCTCGAATACGTGTTCCTGCTGGTGCAGCACATAATCGTAAGGACTACGCGAGGAAATGAGCTTGACCAGAATGGGCGCAATTTCCACTGCCACAAAGAGTAGTGTGAGGAACAGGCTGGCGTAAAAAATAGCGAGGCTACGAGCGGACAAACGCGACAGGGCATCAATGCGGGCGGCGAGGCCATCATAACTGGAGCGATCCAGAGAAGTGATGCCGCCCTGCATGGCCATTTCCTGCTGCTGCACGGCTTGCTCTTTGGCCTGGATGGCGGGGAGCTGGATGGCTAATAACTGATCTAATTCGGCCTGTGCCTGATCAGCTTCGGCTTTTTTGGCGCGGTAAATCGGGCCCAAATTGGCGTGTTTGGAGCCGCCCGTACCATCGGCTTCCTGTACAGCACGGGTAGCCAATGAATCGCGAAAGGCGGTTTTCAGGCCAATTTCCGTCTTAATCTGGGCAATTTGGCTGCGCAAATCCAGGATTTGAGCAGTGTAGCGATCTTTCACCCGGTCATCCTGCTGTTTGAACACTTCTTGTTCCATCACGGCCAGTTCCGTGCGAATTTCCTTGTCAAAGATTTTCAATTCCAAGGGTTTAGAGATCACCACCGCCAGCAATACGGCCATCACCATCCGAGGGAAAGCGACCCAGGCATCGCGCCACCATTTGCCCTGGCTTTTCATGCTCATTACAATGTAGCGGTCGAGGTTGAAAATCATCAGACCCCACACGGTGCCAAAGGCGATGGACAGCAGGTAAGAATCAAACACGGTGTACAGCGCGTAGCCCGAAGAGAAAAAGGCCAGGACACCCGTGAAAAATACCGTGGCACCGATACCCATGTATTTGTTCCGATCGGTGGGACATTTTTCGAGCACGGAAGCATCCACGCCCGCGCAAAAGAGGAAAAACTGTGCTGCTGTTGGCATAAGTATTGTCGAACCCGGTTGGGCAAAAAGTTAAATTGACAGAAAGTAGGTAAAAAACAAAACTATCTACCACTACGACACGACGACTAATTGTTTTATTATCAATAAATTACGTCGTATTCGTTGTGTCTTCGCGGTTTCATTTGTTTTGGACAGTTACTTAATGAACTACTTACTAAGCAGTAGGCCGCGTAGTGAAGGAGTCAAATTATCTGTCGAACGAAGCGCAAGGCAAAAAATTTCGATCTGCGCACTACTTGGTTAGACAAAATACCTGATTAAGCCTATTTCGAGATCGGCGGGCTGGCACCAGCCTTAAAAAACAGATTGTGTTTAATAAAGCCACAATATTTATAAAAGCCCTACATTTGCGGCATTATTTGCTAACTTTTCAAATTGCACTATGAGCCAAATCTTTGAAACCATCAAAAAGACAGTCGCCGAAGCCGAAGCCGAGGTCACTAAATTTAACGACGGAAACAACGCCGCTGGTGGCCGTGTCCGGAAAGCCATGCAGGAATTGAAAGACCTGGCTCAAGAACTTCGTAAGGAAGTATTGGAGACCAAAAATTCCAGAAAGGCTCCCACCACTAAATGAGTCGCTTAGGCGAACATTTACTGCACCTGCAACTGCCGACTTTATCTGTCGGACTTGCAGGTGCTTTTTTTTCGCCCTGTGCATATCCTTTTATCCCAACACTGTAGCGTGGATTTTTTTGTAAAATATTGATTGTCATAGTTTTGCCGATACACCTGGCATAGCGTCGCGTCCATTTACGCATTGCTAATGCGCCTTTTGCTTACTATATAGCCCGTCCCTCCCAGCCGTAAAAATGGTGGTTGCCTCACACTCGGCGACCATTGGCTTTTGCCCGATTTGCGATTGGTACACTTCTCCCCATCGGCTCAGTAAGTAGCATATTTTGCAGAATTTGCCAGATACATACATCGTGGTTATTTTCCATGTGGTACGCTAAGAAGCTGGCTTGTTTCTTGTGGCTTACAGCAGTTGCGCCCGAAAAGCTATACCTTGGTTGCCCTTTTTTCATCCTTCCGATTTTGCCACTTTAAATTTTTAATCAATGCTTGCCCAACTCTCTTTGTGGCTATGTTTGGCGTTGCATGCCTTTATTCAGCCTTTTCCCGTGCCTTCGGCTGATTTGCATTCATCACATCTTCCTGCCAATCGGTCCTTTCCCGCCTATGAAAAGTTCCACACCCTTTCCACATCGCCTTCTTCGGACGCATTTCCCTGTCTGAGCGGTATTATCAATGATTACACCCCGGTGCTGGGTTTCGGTTGCGACAGCAGCACCCTGCAAGTCGGCACATCGGCTGGTTTTGCGGCTGGCGACGAAGTGCTGCTGCTACAAATGCAGGTTCCACAGGTAGACCTTTCCAATACCGCGAGTTTTGGTACCCTGCTGAATAGTACCTGTATTGGCAATTATGAATTCAATCGCATCAAAAGTGTAGGCGGCAGCACCGTTCAATTGCAGTATGCACTCACGCGTTCCTATGATTTGAGTGGAAAAGTGCAGTTGGTGCGGGTGCCAGAATATGATTCGGCCACAGTTTGCGCGCTCACCTGTCTGCCCTGGAATGGCAGCGTCGGCGGAGTATTGGCTCTAGATGTAAGAGGGCAACTGACGCTTTCCAGCGATATAGACGTGAGCGGCAGAGGCTTTCGGGGGGGGAATGTAGAACAAGACAATACGATTGCCTGGGTTTTTGGCGAGACGCAATATACCTACCCGCCCCAGCCTACGCTGGCGGCAGCCAAAGGCGAAGGTATAGTGATGATTCCCACCGGCTATTCTTACGGTCGGGGTCGCGCAGGCAACGGTGGCGGTGGCGGCAATGCCCACAACGCTGGCGGTGGTGGTGGCGCCAATGCCGGTGCAGGCGGCGACGGCGGGCTGGAAATAGTGAATCTGCCCAGTCCCGCCGTCCTCAATACCAATGGCATCGGCGGCGCGAAATATTTTGACAATGATGTCAACAAAATTCTGCTGGGCGGTGGCGCCGGGGCTGGCCATGCCAACGACGGGCGTGGTACCTCTGGCGGCAATGGTGGCGGCATAGCCATAATACTGGCCAACACCTTGCAAACCAACAACTTCCGAATCTTGTCTAATGGAGTAGATGTCTTCGGTGGCTTTGACCAAAATGACGGACAAGGAGGCGGAGGGGCAGGCGGAACGGTCGTGCTGAAAGTTAGCCAGCTCAATGGTGCCCTGCCTTGCGAACTCAAAGGCGGACGCGGAGGGTCTAATCCATATCATATTCCCACCCAATTGCATGGCCCTGGTGGCGGCGGCAGCGGCGGCAAGCTGTTGCTCTCCCAAAATTTACCTGGCATTATCCCTTCTTTGCAGGGAGGGATCAATGGGGTAACCACCCAAAATTTCACCAATGGCGCCACGCCCGGCGAATTCGGCCAAGTACTGGCGGGCTTTGTCTTGCCAGCGGGCAATCTTCTAACGCATCCGGTCTCGAATCACCTGCTGCTGGTCGTGCAACCAGTCTCCTGCACCAGCACGACCAACGGCCAAATTGCTGTGTTGCAATCTACCGCATTAGCCTTCCGGCTAAATGGTGGGGCCTGGCAGTCTGATAGCGTTTTCACGGGTTTGTCCGCCGGAAATTATCAGCTCAGCCTGCAATTTTCCGGTGGTTGTACCCTGGATACTACTGCGCTGATAACTGCGTCGCCGCCCTTGCGCGATACACTTTTGTCGCTCGTTACCCCCAGCTGCACCGGGGGCGGTAGCCTTACCGTCGCGGCTATTTCCGGGACTGCGCCTTTTGAATTTCAAATCAATAACGGCCCGTGGCAACCAAACGGGGTTTTCAATAATCTGCCCTCCGGTCTGTATAACATCACGCTCCGCGACGCGGCGGGCTGCACCAAGAGCAATGTTTATACGCTGACTCCACCGCTGGCTCTGCGGGATTCCTTATTGTCCATAGTGGCGGCTAGTTGTTTGACGGGTGGGAGCATTACCATAACTGCTGCTGTCGGCACGCCACCTTTTGAATTTCAGATTAATAGTGGTGCCTGGCAACCTAACGGGGTTTTTACCAATTTATCCCCCGGGAATTACATTACTACGTTGCGCGACGCGGCGGGCTGCACGTACGCCACCAGCCATACCGTACTGATGTCTCCGCCGTCGCTCGATTCCCTTATTTCGTTGGTTAATGCAGGTTGTAGTGTTGGCGGGCAGATCGTGGTGACCGCCGTTTCCGGCACCGCCCCTTTCGAATTTCAACTCAATGGCGGCCCCTGGCAGCCGAACGGCAGTTTTACCAATTTGTCGCCCGGCAGTTACAACATTACCTTGCATGATGCGGCGGGTTGCACCCATACCGGCACTTATGTAGTAGGCATGTCGCCGCCCGTACTGGATTCGCTGGTTTCACTGACGGATGCAGGCTGTGTGCTGGGTGGAAGTATCATCGTGGCCGCCGTTTCCGGCACGGCCCCTTTTGAGTTTCGAATCAATGGCGGCAACTGGCAACCGAACGGTAGTTTTACCAATTTGTCGCCCGGCAGTTATAACATTACCTTGCGCGATGCGGTGGGTTGTACCCAAACCACTACTTACGTGGTGGGTATGTCGCCACCCGCTTTTGATTCGCTGGTTTCGCTGACAAATGCGGGTTGCGTGTCTGGTGGAAGCATTATAGTAAACGCTGTTTCCGGCACGGCCCCTTTTGAATTTCAAATCAATGGCGGAGCCTGGCAGCCCAGCGATACTTTCCTGAATTTAGTACCCGGCAATTATACCGTCAGGCTCCGCGACGCGGCAGGTTGTACCTACTCCAGTACCCACACGGTAAACGCAGCACCACCCGCGTTGGCAGAGTTGGTGACATTGACTAATGCCCAATGTATTATGGGCGGAACCATCGTCGTAGCACCTGTTTCGGGTACAGCTCCCTTCCAGTTTCAGGTAGATGGTGGTCCGTGGCAAGGTGGTATTTTTATGGATTTGCCGTCGGGTGTACATACCGTCGTCGTGCGGGATACCTTGGGCTGTACCCACAGTAGCCAATATTCGGTGGCGGTCCCGATGATCGTCCATGATTCACTCGTTTCGCTCACCAATGCTGGTTGTTCTGTTGGCGGTACCATTGTGGAAGCGGCGGTCTCTGGCACGGCCCCTTTTGAATTTCAACTCAATGGCGGCCCCTGGCAATCCAACAGTAATTTCCCCAACTTGTCCGCTGGCGAATACACGCTCATTCTGCGCGATGCGGCGAGTTGTACGGATACCAGTACGTATGTGATAACTGCGCCGCCACTTGCTGCGGATTCGCTGGTTTCGTTAGGGAACGCAGGCTGCACTTTCGGGGGAAATATTCGTGTGGCGGCTGTTGCTGGCACGGCCCCTTTTGAATTTCAAATAGATAGCAGTGCCTGGCAGACTAGTGGAATTTTTCCCGATTTATTGCCCGGCAGTTACACAATCAGGCTGCGGGATTCAGTGGGCTGCACCGATAGTAGCAACTATGTCATCAATCCGCCGCTGCCCTTGCGGGATTCGCTGCTGGTGCTGATCAATGCTGGTTGCACTATCGGGGGCGGCCTGGCCGTGACAGCGGTGTCGGGTACTGCACCCTTTGAATACCAATTGGATAATGGTCCCTGGCAATCCGGTGGTGTTTTTTTGGATTTGCCAGCTGGTATGCACAAGGTTGCGCTACGCGATGGAGCAGGCTGCACCGATAGTTCTACCTATAATATAGCATCGCCGCCGCCCGTGCAGGACTCCCTGCTGGCACTGGTCAGGGCAGGTTGCACCTTTGGGGGTGGCTTGGCCGTGGCAGCGGTAGGAGGTACGGCACCCTTTACCTATCAACTGGATAACGGCCCTCGGCAATACGGCGGTGTTTTTTGGGATTTGCCATCCGGCTCGTATAATATCACCGTGCGCGACACCGTAGGCTGTACCCACAGCTCTATCTACACCATAGCACCGCCGCTGCCGGTGCGGGATTCGCTACTGGTCTTACTGGAGGCCAGTTGTATCAGCCCCGGCGGCTTGGCCGTGGCACCAGCTTCGGGACAGGCACCCTTTGAATATCAATTAAATAACGGCCCCTGGCAAGAGAGCGGGGTATTTCTGGATTTGCCGCCAGGCTCGTATCTGCTCACGCTGCGCGACACGGCAGGCTGTACGGATACTAGTACTTACGTGGTGCCCGCGCCCTCCGTTCCCCGGGATTCGCTGGTACTTTTGGTCAACCCAGGCTGCACCTTTCCCGGCGGGTTGGTCGTAGCAGCGGTGGCGGGCCGTGCGCCCTTCACCTTTCAATTGAATAATGGCCCAGCCCAAGCGAGCGGGGTATTTTGGGATTTGTCGCCCGGACCATATACGATCACCCTGCGCGATTCGGCAGGTTGTATGGATACTGGCACGTACCTTATTAGTCCGCCACCACCTGCGCGCGATTCGTTGTTTTCTCTGGTGAATGCTGGCTGTACTTTCGGCGGGAAAATTTTGACCGATGCTGTTTCCGGCACAGCCCCTTTTGAATTCCAAGTGAATGGTGGTGCATGGCAAACCAATGGCACTTTCTCCGATTTGCCGCCCGGCAATTATTCCATCGTCTTGCGTGATTCGGCAGGTTGCAGGGATACCAGTGCGTACATGGTCAAGCCGCCACCACCGGCATTAGATTCGCTTTTGTCGCTTGTGAGTGCGAATTGCACGGCTGGTGGAGCGATTAGTGTGACCGCTACTGCTGGCACCGCGCCTTTTGAATTTCAATTAAATGGGGGCACTTGGCAACCAGACGGGGATTTTACCAATTTGCTGCCCGGCAATTACTTGATAACGCTGCGTGATTCGGTGGGCTGCACCGATACCAGTACATATTCGGTAATTGGATCGCCGCCAGTCCTGGATTCGCTTTTATCGGTAGTTCGTGCGGGCTGTACTTTTGGCGGAAGCATTATTGTCGGTGCCATTTCCGGTATACAACCCTTTGAATATCAATTAAATGGAGGTGCCTGGCAAGCCGATGGAACTTTCACCAATTTGCCAGCTGGCGAATATAACATTACCCTGCGCGATACAACGGGCTGTACCCATACCAGTACTTACGAGGTACCGTCGTCGCCGCCGGTGCTGGATTCGCTGGTGTCTTTGGTGCGTGCCGGGTGTACGGTCGGTGGCAAAATTGAGGTGGGGGCTATTGGTGGCACGGCACCTTTTACCTTTCAACTAAACACTGGGGCGTTGCAAACGAGCGGCGTGTTCCCTAATTTATTGCCCGGAAATTACACCCTGGTTTTGCAGGATGCGGCGGGCTGTGTGCATAGCAGCACTTATGCGGTCGCTGCGCCGCTACCCGTGCTGGATTCGCTGATTCTGTTAACCGCTCCAGGATGCCGGGAAGAAGGTAGCCTGCGGGTGGCCGGGGTGTCTGGCATACCGCCTTTCCAGTTTCAACTCAATGGCGAGCCGTGGCAGCCGGATGGCGATTTTACGGATCTTCCGGCGGGGACGTATGTGATAACCATCCGCGATTCGGTGGGTTGTTTACACAACAGCACTTACGTGATCGCGCCTTATATACCATTAGCGTTGGAAATAGGTCGTTTGGAAGGCATTGATTGTCAGCATACTTTTGGTTCCATCACCGTAATTGCGACGGGCGGTTCCGGGCATTATAATTATCGGCTGAATAACGGCTCGCCGCCACAATCCAGTGGGTATTTTCCGGAATTGTCAGCAGACGAGTACATGATAACAGTAACTGACTCAGCGGGTTGTACTACCGAATTGTCTAATTTGGAAGTGACTACTACGATGAATACAGCCTCGACGAGCGAGACGGTGACGATCTATGAAGGCGCGTACTTTGAACTGCCAGATGGTCGCCGCGTCGGCCAAGCCGGGCAATTTTCTTTCTCTTACCAGACGGCGGGCGGTTGTGATAGCCTGCATATTATTAACCTGGTGGTGCTGCAACGGAATGTTTATGTGCCCAATATTTTCCATCCCAACGACGACAGCGACAACGACTATTTTACAGTATTTTCCGACGCTTCGCTGGCTGTGGTGCGGCGTTTGGCGGTGTATGATCGCTGGGGCGAATTGCTTTTTGAAAAACGTGATATGCCGCCTAATCAGGAAAGAGCGGGTTGGGATGGACAGTTTCGGGGGCGGTTGGTGGATGCAGGAGTCTTCGTGTGGGTAGCCGAACTCGAATTCGTGGATGGCTTGAAACGGACCATTTGGGGAGACGTGACGGTGCTGCGGTGAGTAAAAAGGCAAAATAGCAAAATGGCAATCAATGATCGGGCTTACCTTTGGCCACCCCGAGGCCAGACACTATGCCCAATGCAAAGTGGCTTTCGAAGAAAAATAAGATGCAGCATATTGATAATCAGTTATCTAAAATTTTAAAAACTCCGCTAAACCAAAAATATGAATTTTGAAGAATTAAATCTGAATGCTCCCCTGCTGAACGCCTTGGCCGATCTGGGATATGACCAGCCTACGCCGATCCAGCAAAAGGTGTTTTCGGTCGTGATGTCGGGCCGCGATGTGGTCGGGATTGCGCAGACCGGCACGGGCAAGACGTTCGCTTATTTGCTGCCTATTTTGCGCCAGCTTAGTTTTTCCAAACAAAAAGAGCCGCGTGTCCTGATCGTCGTGCCGACCCGCGAATTGGTGATTCAACTGGTAGGCGAAGTCAAAAAACTGACTGCCTACATGACCGCTCGCGTGGAAGGCGTGTATGGTGGCACCAACATTAATACGCAGAAACAACTGATTGTCAATGGCGTAGATATTGTGGTAGCTACCCCGGGGCGGTTGGTGGATTTGGCATTGAGCGGCGCATTGAATCTAAAATATGTTCGTCAGCTAGTAATTGACGAAATAGATGAAATGCTGGGACTCGGTTTTCGGGCGCAATTGACCAATATTCTGGATTTGCTGCCGCGCAAAAGACAAAACCTGCTTTTCTCTGCCACCATGCCGGAAGAAGTGGACGAATTGATCGAGACTTTTTTCAATACGCCGATCACTATCGAAGCCATGCGCGCCGGAACGCCGCTCGAACGTATTGTGCAGCAGGCCTACGAAGTGCCGAATTTTTTTACTAAAATAAACCTGCTCGAACACCTGCTCGCCACGGATGAATCCATGCAGAAGGTGTTGATTTTCAGTGCTTCCAAACGACTCGCCGACCAAATCCATGCGCGTTTGGAGGAACGTTTCCCGGAGCAATTCGAGATCATTCACTCTAATAAATCGCAGAACTACCGGATCAATGCTGTGCGGGAATTTGAGGATGGTACGCGCCGGGGCCTGGTTACCACCGACTTGCTCGCTCGCGGACTGGACGTAAGCGACGTGACGCACGTCATCAATGTGGATACGCCCAGCGAGGCCGAGACCTACATCCACCGCATCGGGCGGACGGGCCGCGCCGACCGCGCGGGGGCTGCGCTGCTCTTCGTGACCGAAGCCGAAAAGCCGTCTCGCCAAGCCATCGAAACGTTGATGGAGAAAGAAATTCCGCTGTTGCCACTGCCCGAAGATGTAGTTATTTCGGACCAGCTGACGGAAGAGGAAAAGCATCCCGGTCCCGAAAAGAATTACCTGGCTGCGCCGCCTATGCGTGACAATGCTTTCCATGAAAAAAAGGATAAGAACAAAAAGGTAAACCTGGGTAATAAAACCAAGTTTTTGCGGGAAAAAAAGTACAAAAAGCCGATCAAGAAGGGAGCAAAGCGCAAGTAGACATCCATACACCTAAAAAATACTTCGCATGATGAACCTAAAATCTGGGCTTTGGGTACCGATATTTAGTCTGGGTATAGCCAGCTTCCTTTCGTTGCAGATGCTCGATCATTCCGGTATTATTCAGCGGGAAGTACACCGTTCAACCGCTCCTCCCGACGGCCTCTTTCGCTGTGAGAATGGCAAAGTAAATTTTAAATCGGATGCTGCGCTCGAGGTCATTCAGGCGCGAAGCAACAAACTGCGTGGAGTCATTGACCCCATTAAAAAAACCTTTGCCTGGGTAGTGGACCTCAAAACCTTCGAGGGTTTCAACAGTGCTTTACAACGCGAGCATTTCGAGGAAAACTACCTGGAAACCGATCAATTTCCCAAGGCCATTTTTCAGGGAAAAATTATCGAAGATATTGATTTTCAAAAAGATGGCACCTACACCTTGCGCGCCAAAGGCAAACTCCTGATCCACGGCGTAGAGCAGGAACGCATCCTCAAAAGCCAGCTGGAATTAAAAAATGGCAAAGTCACCATTCATTCTGTCTTCACGGTATTGCTGAGCGATCATAATATCAATATTCCCAGAATCGTCCAGCAGAAAATCGCGGAGGAGATCGCAGTGACGGTGGATGCCGAACTCAAGGCTTCCTGAAACTAAGGCTGTGTATGGGGAAATCATTGCTCTACCTACTCGTACTTTTCGGCTATTCGGTCGGAGCGCAAACGCCCGTGTTGCGCCCGCACCCGGCAAAAGATTTGGGCAATGTGCGTTTTAGCACTGTTTTTCAGGATAGTAAAGGCTGGCTTTGGTGCGGCACAGAACAAGGTACCCTCTATCGCTACGACGGCGGTACCTTTCACCCAATTGCGCTGCCCGACAGTCTGCCGCCTGGCGCAGTGACCGCCCTATCTGAAGCGGACGGTTTTTTATGTGTGGGCTTTCGCCACGGGCCTATTGCTTATCTGGCGATAGATGGCCGGCTCTCCGATAATACCGAACAGCGGAACATCTCTGCACCGCGCCTCCAGCTTTGGCAACCAGAAGAGGGAGTGCCAGCCCAGCCCATCACCGCTTTTGCGCAAGATAAGTCGGGTGGACGCTGGTTCAGCACTTACGGCGAAGGGCTGTATGTGTGGAAAAACAAACGACTTTACCAGTTCAATGTGGCCGACGATGGCCTATTGGGCGACGATATTTACGCCTTGGCCAGCGACGTGCAGGGCCGAATTTGGGCCGCCACGGATGCGGGCATCAGTATCTGCACCATGCTCCAACCCGGCCAAAAACAGGTCCAAAACCTGACTACCGCCGATGGTTTACCCGATGAAATTATCACGGCTTTGCTGGCCGACCCGCAAGGTGCTATGTGGATCGGGACGCATGACAATGGCATTTGCCGCTATGATATGCAGGAGCGCAAATCTACTTTCCAAACCCTAAACTGGGCATTTGGGCCGATCACCGATTTGGCGATGTTTGGAGACCGCGACCTCTGGGCTGGTACAGAAAAAAACGGCCTAGTACATATTGATGCTACCACTGGCGCAGTGCAGCCCTTGCCTCCCGACCATGCGCTACGGACCGCAAAAATGCAGGCACTTTGCAAAGATCGCGAAGGGCTGCTCTGGGCAGTGAATGACAAGGGCCTGCTCTACTCGGCCAATGTTCGGTTTGGTCAGCTCGAAACGCCGTTCGCTAATACCCAGGCAGTTTTGGCAGATCAGCAGGGCCGACTATGGGCAGGTTGTCAGGAAGGACTTTTTCTACGGGAAAATGGGGTTTTCAAAAAGATTTTTTCGCAAAAAGAGAACGTCCTTTCGTTGTGGGAATCGCCCGCAAACGGCACCATCTGGGCGGGTACTTTTGGCAATGGCCTGTTTATTATTAGCGCGACCGGGCAAGTGTTGCAGCATCTGACGGAACATAGCGGGCTGGCCAACGGCAACGTCCTTTCCATCGGCGGCAACGCCCGACAGGTATGGCTGGCGACGCTGGGCGGGGTGCTGGTGGGCGAGGCGCGCGTACCATTGGCTGATAATCATTTTGAGCAGCAGGCCGAACTTGGTAAAAATTATGTGTACAAAGTCTTCGCCGACCATCTCGGGCGCGTCTGGTTTGGCACGCAGGGGACTGGGCTGGCTATGCTGGAAAACGGGGTGATGCGTCATTTTACCGAGGCGAATGGCGTGGCACTAAAAACTATTTACAACATTACCGAAGACCAGCGAGGACGCATCTGGTTCAGCACCGATCGGGATGGACTGTTTTGTCTAGATAGCACCCATTTTCAACGCTTTACCCTGGAAAATCACCTGCATAGCCTGAATATCACTGGTTTGGCCGCCGACGGGAATGGAGATATGATCGTCGCTTACGATGATGGTTTTGATTTATTAAATCCACAGCGGGCCAATCACGTCACTTTCTGCGATGCCGCCATTGGCGCTCCGGCTGCGGAAGTAAACCTGAACGCCTTGTGTGCCGATGCGCAAGGCAATATCTGGCTCGGTACTCGACAGGGCATGGTGCGGGCCGCAGCCTTTCGCGAACCTTTTCTCGACGACCCCCAGCCAGCGATCACCTCGGTATCCGTATTTTTGCAACCTATTGATTTTCTGAGTAATAAGTCCTTTTCTTACGATCAAAATTACTTCATTTTTAATTTTACCGGCCTGTGGTACACCGATCCTGAATCGGTGAGTTACCGCTATCGGCTCGACGGCTTCGATCCCAACTGGAAGGTAACCAAAGACCGTTTGGCCTCTTATCCCAACCTGCCGCCGGGGCATTATACCTTTCGGGTACAGACCAGCGAACACGGAGGTTTCGATCAAGTGCCGGAAGCCATCTGGATATTTAGCATTGGGCAACCGTTCTGGCGACGCTGGTGGTTTGTACTGCTCGGTGTGCTGGCTGGAAGTGGGCTTTTGTTCGCGCTGGTGCGCACACGAGAGTCGCGGTTGCAGCAAGGCGCACAGTTGAAACGCGAGACGCTGGAGTCGCAATTTGCCGCGCTGAAAAGCCAGATCAATCCGCATTTTTTGTTCAATAGCTTCAATACACTCATCGCTACCATCGAGGAAAATCCAAAAATGGCGGTGGAATACGTGGAGCATTTGTCCGATTTTTACCGAAGTATTATTGCTTATCGGGAGCGGGATTTCATTAGTCTGCAAGAAGAAATGGACTTGGTACGAAGTTTTTATTTTTTGCTAAAAATGCGCTACGAACAGGGCCTGCAACTGGTAGAACGGCTGGATGGACAAACTGGATTAGTCATGCCATTGGCACTACAATTATTAGTAGAAAATGCAGTAAAACATAACATCATCTCGGCCTCCAAACCGCTATTGATTGAAATTTTTGTGGAAAACGGCAATTACGTGGTAGTCAGAAATAATATTCAGCAGAAAATCACCGCCGAACCCAGCACCCATTTTGGCTTGCAAAGTTTGACGAATCGCTATAAACTGCTGGGCGAACGTCCGGTTATTGTAGAGAATGATGCCGTCTTTTTTACCGTGAAAATACCGCTCAAAAACGAGAAGTAACCCCTTCCCGAAAGCGTCACTTCTACCTGAAACTATGAAAATACTGCTCATCGAAGATGAACAAGCCGCCGTCCGACGGTTGGAAAAAATGCTGAAGGAATTGGCACCCGAAGCAGTGATCTTAGCTCGTCTGGACAGCGTGGAAGCTACCATTTTGTGGTGGCAGGAAAACCCTGCGCCCGACCTGATTCTGCTGGATATTCATCTCGCAGACGGGGCGAGTTTTGAGTTGTTTGAACACGTGGAAGTCAGGTGTCCAGTCATTTTTACCACAGCTTATGACGAATATGCGTTGCAGGCTTTTAAAGTAAACGCCGTGGATTATCTTCTTAAACCGATAAAAATCAATGAGTTATCTATCGCCTTAGAGAAGTATAAACGCGTATTCGCGCCACCCGCCCCTGTACCTGACTACACCGCTTTGCTGCATACATTACATCGTCCAGAAAGCGGCAATACTTACCTGCGGCGGATGCTTATTCGTTTCAATAACAGCATCAAACTAGTGGAAGTGAGCGATGCCGCCTACTTTTATACGAAGGACAAACTCACCTTCTTGGTCACCCGCAGCAACGCCAAACGCTTCCCCGTAGACCATCCGCTCGACAAACTGGAAACCCTGCTCGATCCCGCTGTGTTCTTTCGCATCAATCGCCAGTTCATCATCAACGTAGCGGCGATCCACGCGCTGCATCCTTATTCCAAAAGCCGCGTGAAAGTGGAGTTGGAGCCCACCACCGATCTGGAAACCATCGTCAGTACCGAGCGGTCGGCGGCTTTTAAGAAGTGGCTGGTGGGAGAACAGGGGTAGGGGAATGTAGTCCTGGTATGAATGTGCAAAAAACAAGAGCATTTTTCTACCTTTGGCCTAACCAATAATTTACTCAGTTATATACTTCCTCTATGCCCGAACCACGAGAACAAATCCAATCACTCATTGCTAACAACCAAACCGAAGACGCACTCGTACTCTTGGCTAAAACCAATGGGGATGCTTTGCTGCTGCAGGCGCAATTCAACAGTGGTAAGAAAAATTTCAATCTTGGTTTGATTGATTTTAGCGAATGGCAACGCATTCAGGCGCGGGTGAACTATGGCGCGCTGGAAATGGCGGGTCGCACACCGATTGTGATTCCGAATGTGAATGCGGGAAATGCGCAAGCACCTGTGGCTGTTCCAGTAGAGCAGATTACTGATAAGCCTAAGGTGTTTATTTCTTATAATCAAAAAGATATGTTTGCCATGCGCGCCGTAAAGGACGTATTGGAAAACAATGATATAGAGGTAGTGGTGGATATTCACAATATGGGCGTGGGTGACAACATTGAAGTGTTTATTGAAAAAGCCCTGCGTGAGAATCAGTTTATTCTATCTATTATTTCTGAAAATAGTTTAAAATCCGGTTGGGTCAATAAGGAACTAAGTGCTGCATTATTATTAAGCCGTTTAGGTAAAAGATGGCTGCCCATATTGCTTGATAAATCATGTTTTGACGATGATTTTTACGACAATACCTTGGATGAATTTGATAAAATAATAGCAGATATGGGCGCGAAAATGACTCAGGCATTAGCCAAAGGGCGGGATGTTCGGCCATTTCAGGATAGTCTGGCCCGTACACAAGATTTGAGGAATGACTTTGGAAAAGTAATCCAGGCGCTACGCAATCATTTAGGCGAAGATATTAGCGGTCAACTATTTGATTCTGGTATGGCACGGGTAGTAAAAACTATTAAACAATAGTTTTTACTACCGCACCACTATCTTCTTCCCCTGAAAAATCACCTCGTCGCCAGCCCGCAATTTCTTGCGTTTTTGCGTTTCCACCGCACCATTTACTTGTACATCGCCATCTACAATATATAAGTTGGCTTCGCCGCCAGTACCCACTAGTCCGATGGCTTTCAATAAATTAGTGAGCGTAATAAATTCGTGCCCTTTTAATGGAAATTCAGTCATGTGATTGAGAGTAAATTAGATGCTGGTTATTAGTATATTATAGTCTGATTTAATGAAGATTCGAGTATTCGAGTATTCGATCAAATTCGCGATTGTCAAGTGTTTTAATCGAATACTCAAATCTTCAAATACTCAAATAACCTAGTTATTGGTCACTAAAACGGTTGCCGCAGTCAAATACTCATCCACATAACTCACCGCTGTGGCCCCATCGCCGATAGCCGCCGCCATGCGTTTTACCGAGCCGCGACGCACATCTCCGATGGCCATCACGCCGGGAATATTGGTCTCCAAAGAGTACGGCGGACGCTGCAATAACCATTTATTTTCAAATTTAGGGTGTTGCTCTACTTCCCGGCCCGTCAGGATAAAACCGGCTTCATCCAGCATCAGGCAACCGCCCAATGCTTTGGTGTGCGGAACACCGCCAATTAAGAGGAATAGATTTTCCGTTTGAATATTCCGAATTTCCTGGGTGCGCACATCTTGTACATCCATAGATTCTAACGCCCGCTCGCCGTGTGCCGCGATGATCTCGCTATACGGCATCACTTCGATGTTGGGCGTATTATAAATTTCTTGTACTAAATAGTGCGACATACGTTTTTCAATGTTCCCCGCCCGTACCATTAAATAAACTTTTTTAGCAAATCTGGAAAAATACATCGCCGCTTGTCCCGCTGAATTGGCTCCACCGACTACATAAACTTCCTTGCCTCGACAACGTAATGCTTCACTTTTAGCAGTGCCATAATAAATCCCCGAACCCGTGAGCCGCTCCACGCCTTTGGCTTTCAGAATACGATACTGCACGCCGGTCGCAATAATGACCGATCGTGCCAATAATTCCGCGCCGCCAGACAGAGCCAGACGAATAAACTCCCCTTCTTTATAGAAACCTTCTACATCTACTGGTACAATAAACTCCACGCCAAATTTTTCAGCTTGCGCAAGGCTACGTTCCGTAAAATCTTCGCCCGTCAATCCTTCTGGAAAAGCAATTAGATTTTCTATAAGCGAAGTAGAACCAGCGCGTCCACCAGCAGAATGTCGCTCAATGACCACCGTGTTCAGCCCCTCGGAAGCACCATAAACGGCAGCGGTAAGACCCGCCGGACCAGCCCCCATAATGGCCAGATCATACACCTTTTGGCGAGGTTGCTGATGCAGTCCGATGGCCTGGGCAATCTGGTAGAGTTCCGGGTCGGATTTGATGCCACCGCTGGGACAAATCAGCAGTGGCAGGGTACAATCTTGCAAGTCATGCAACGCAATTAATTCACTGGCATCCGGGTCTTCGTCCAGTTCGTAGGAAATGAACGGCACCAGATGACGATGCAGGAACTCCTTGATAGTGAAGCCTTTGGCTATATCTCGGCGGGAAATCAGCGTGTATTGAGGACGTACAATTGTTTCCATACTCCTCTAACGTACTTTCCATCCGACAGGTTTACTTTTTAGTAATTTCCGTGCCGTTGCGCACCTCTTCCGTGGCTTTTTTGAGCAGTGTATCGCCCGCCGACAGGGTGCCATATATTTCTATTTGACCATCCATTTCACGGCCTTTTTTGACGGGTACGCGCTCGGTTTTGCCGTTATTTACCCGAATCACAAACACGCCTTCATCGGCATTGACCACAGCAGTATTTGGCACCACAAAAGTGCTGTCTTGTGCGCCCAGCGGGATGTTAATTTCTGCGACCATGCCCGGCAATAATTCGCGATTTTTATTGTCAATATCCATTTCCACGCGTTCGCTACGCAAGCGGAGATCAAGTGCGCCAGCGAGGCGTTTTACTTTGGTATCAAATGTTTTGCTCGGCAATGATTTTACTTTAAAAGTAACAGCATCGCCATTCTTCAAATAACCCACATAGGCTTCCGGCACAGCCACAGCCAGCCGCAAATGTTTTTGTTCCTGAATAGTCAACAGTGGTTCTGATCCTTTTCCGGCTGGCCCTACAAACGCCCCTAAATTGACATTTCTGGAACTAATCACGCCACTAAAAGGCGCACGAATTTCTAGATAACTGCGCATCACATTAACTTCACGATAAGCGGCTTTGGCCGCCTCTAATTGGGCCATATCGGAATTCTTTTTAGCAGCGGCAATATCTAAATCATTGGGAGAAATAGTTCCAGGCGTTTTACTAGTTTCCAGTAAGCGATTGTAAGTAGCATTAGTCGCATAATACAGGGCTTCCTGACTTTTTAACCGGCTTTCTGCGCCCGCCAACTGCGTACTTAATTCTGGTGCTTCCAATCGAATCAGTAATTGTCCCGCAGTGACTTGCGAACCAATATCTACTTTCAATTCCTTGACAAAACTGGTCACTTTGGCGTATAAATCCACCTGCTGGTAAGCGATCAATTCGCCGGGCAATTGCAAGGAAGTTCCCAAACGACCTTTTTGCAAAGGAAAGGTTTCGATGGTTGGTTGGGCAACGGGCGCAGCAGCGGTTTTTGTTTCCGGTGGAGTTTCATGACCGCAACTAGTTAAAAGAGCGGCAAGAATTAAAGAGCAAAGCGAATTAAAGAAATTATTATTCATTACTGATTTTTGTTGTAACAGAAGTGGCACTTTTTAAAAAAGTGTCACTTCTTCTAGTTGATTGAAATTAACTGCTTAATAGCCGTAGAGCGGCGAAATATTTGTAGCCTACAATGAATAAATTAATGATGGAGGTGCAGCGCACCGCAACATATTACGGTGCGCTGCACCTCCACGATTTATTTTACCAAATTTTTCTACAAATATTTAGGGGCGCTGCCCCAGTATTTTGATTAAGAAGAAACATAAAAACGGCTCTCCTCATCAGTAGGATCCAAAGAAACAGACTGTATCCCCGTCTTGCCCTGCAACCACGCAAACACCAGCGGCAACACCAACAGCACCACAAAAGTAGATGCCACTAATCCACCAATTACCGCCCGGCCCAGTGGCGACACCTGATCACCACCTTCGCCATGCCCAATCGCCATCGGTAACATCCCCATAATCATCGCCACACTGGTCATAATGATAGGGCGGAGCCGAAGCGAAGCCGCTTCTCGTGCGGCCTCTAAGGCATTTCCGCTGACTTTTCTAATTTGTTCTGCATTAGTAATTAATAAAACTGCATTGGCGATGGACACACCCACCGACATGATGATGCCCATATAAGATTGTAAATTCAAAGTAGCACCCGTCAACAGCAAAAGACTGAGGGCACCCAACACTACCGCTGGCACCGCTGTGAGGATAATAAACGACACTTTGAACGACTGGAAATTGGCCGCCAGCATCAGAAAAATAACGACAATAGCCACTAATAAACCGGATTGCAAACTGTCCAGCGTTTCGGTCAGTACGGTGCTGAGGCCGATGCGATTGACGAACAGGCCGCGTGGTAATTCACCGATTGAGGCAATGGCTTGGTCTACGTCTTTGGTCGCCTTCCCTAAATCCGTTTCGTGAATATTGGCCGTCACCGAAAGATAAGGCATGGCACCGAGGTTGTCATTTTCGCCATAAGTCGTGTCGGGCTTGAAAGTCGCCACATCGCTGAGCACCGGACGAATGGCGTTTTTGAGCAGCGGAATACCGCCCATTTCGGCCTCGCTTTGCATTTTATTGAGCGGCACTTGCACTTGCACACTGTAAGCGAGGTTGGCTTTTTCATCAATCCAGGTGTTCTTTTCCGTGTAACGCGAGGAAGAGGTTGCGGCGATCAGGGAGCGGGAAATGTCGTTTATGTCCACACCCAATTGCGCCGCCCGTACCCGATCAATGTCTATATTTAAAGAAGGATATTTGATGGGCTGCGCAATCTGGACATCACGCATATAATTGATTTCCTTCAATTTAGCCACGATTTTATTGGCGTATTCCTCATTTTGCTTCTTGCTTTTACCCGCAATCCGCACCTCAATGGGCGTCGGTGAACCTTGACTCAACACTTTTTCGGCCAGTTCAATCGGTTCAAAAGACAGTTTCACGTCGGGCAAAGCCGCCAGAATTTTTTCCCGCAACTGGTCTTTAAACACGTCCATATCGGCGTGGTAATCTTTCAGACTGATCTGAAAAACAGCCTCGTGCGGCCCCGCCATGAACAGGTAAATGGGCGACACCGAAAACAGCGACGGGTGCTGGCCGACATAAATAGACGAAATGCCAATATGTTCTTTGCCCACCATTTCTTCCAATTCGTGGAGCACTTCTAGGGCCTTTTCTTCGGTGCGTTCGATGCGCGTCCCCTCTGGTGCGCGCAGGCGTAACTGGAACTGGCTGCTATTCACTTTGGGCAAAACGTCCCGCCCGATGAGTGAAAGCGCAAACACCGCGAGACAGGAAATGCCAAGAATATACACCAGCGAAACTCCAACGCGGAAAGGCAGCAAGCGATCCAAAAACCGCAAAAAACGATTGCGGAAACGCTCGAACAAACCGATTTTACCGTCGTTGTTTAGGTCCTCGCGTTTGGCAAGGCGCGTCTTTTGTTCGGTGGCATCGGTGGTGAGCGAGGCTATTTCGGGTTCGGAAATTTCTTTCTTGGGATGCACTTTCATCAGCCAATTGGCCATCACGGGCACAAAGGTTTGCGACAGCAAAAAAGACACAATCATCGAAAATCCAATGGCCAACGCCAGCGGCAAAAACAGCGCGCCCGGTATGCCAGACATGGTGAATGCCGGGGCAAAAACCGCCAGAATACAGAACAGAATCAATAACTTAGGAAACGCAATTTCCTGACACGCATCCCAAATCGCGAGGGCTTTTGGCTTGCCCATATCGAAGTGCTGGTGAATGTTTTCAATCGTCACCGTGGATTCATCCACCAGAATACCGATTGCCAACGCCAGCCCACTCAACGACATGATGTTGATGGTTTGACCAAATAATTTCAGGAAAAGCACCCCGGAAATAATAGAAGTCGGGATGGTCAAAATCACGATGAGCGCGGCTCGGCGATCGCCCAAAAACAGCAACACCATCAGGCCAGTCAGCACCGCGCCGATGATACCTTCGCTGATCAAACTCTCTACGGCATTAATCACATATACCGACTGGTCAAATTCATAAGTCAGCGTAACATCTTCTGGCAGCGTGCTTTGGATGCGCGGCAGCCCTTTCTTTAAATTGTTGACCACTTCCCAGGTGGAGGCATCGCCGGCTTTGGCAATACTGATATACACCGACCTTTTGCCATTGATGAGCGCGTAACCAGCCGTTGCGTCGGCCCCATCTTTTATCGTCGCCACATCGCGCAGATACAGGTTTTGTACACTGCCTTTGAAGAGCGGAATGTTTTCAAAATCCTTTACGGTGTGAATGGTACTATTAGTCGGCGTAATATAATTTTGGTCGCCGATGCGCACATTTCCCGAAGGAGCCGTCTGATTATTGAGGCGAATGGCTTCGACGATTTGGTCGGGCGTCATGTTGTGGGCGCGCAACTGCTCCGGGTCCACATTGATCTCGATGGCCCGCGGGCTACCCCCAAACGGCGGCGGTGCGAGCAGCCCGGGAATGGACGTAAAGGAGGCCCGCACATACACGTTGGCCAAGTCCTGCAACTCATTATTACTGCGGGTCGGGCTGCTCAACACCAACTGCCCGACCGGCAACGAAGAAGCATCGAAACGAATAATAAACGGCGGGTTCGACCCCGGCGGAAAAGCAGCCTGAATCCGGTTGGACAGCGAGCCAAGTTCTGCCGCTGCTTGCGCCATATTCGTACCTTCGTAATAGGTCAATTTCATGAGCATCAAGCCCTGAATATTCTTCGTTTCCACGGTTTTTATACCATTGGCAAACAGCAGAATATTGACGTAGGTCTTGGCAAAATAAGCCTCCATCTGGTTGGGCGTATAACCGCCAAACGGGTGCGCAATATAGATGACTGGCAAATTCATCTTTGGCAGGATGTCTATTTTAATGCTTTGTACTGCACTAATACCAAAGAAAAACAGTCCAGCTACTAATACTAATATAGAAATAGGCTTGCGCAGGGCAAGTTGGATCAAATTCATGCGATCGGGAGATTAAAATTCATTCAGAAAAAGGTTGAAATCCCCGGTGGCAGCGGCTTTGAGGAGCAGGGCTTGCCAGACATTGGCATAAGCAATGTCGCGGTCGGTTTCAGCACGATTCAGTGTATAAAGTGTCTGCGTGACATCTACTAATGTTGTCAGGCCGTTTCTATACAAAGTTGTTTTCTGCAAATACGCATCTTGCGCGGATTTCAACTGAATAGGTGCTTCGGTATAACTGGCCAGCGCGTTCCTGATTTTGGATTCTGCCAATGATAATTGCGCTTTTACTTGTTGATCTATTAGTCCATATTCTTCCGAAAGCCCGCGTGATACGTATTGCTGTGCTTCTACTTGTTTGCGCACTCTTAAAATAGACGTTAAATTCCAACTGGCACCGATACCAATTAAATAATTGCTACGCACCGGATTAATTCCCGTAAAATAACTGTGCGTATAATCCTCTTGATCTTGTGCATAATTAGAACTAAAACCAGAACCGCGCGTCTGAAAAACACTAAAAAACGAAAGAGTAGGGTAGGCTAATTTCTGATAATAACGGGCCTGTTGGTCACTCACTTCCACCCGGCTTTTATAATAATGTAGTAGCGGATGGTTTTCCAGAATATTACCCTGCGCATTTAGAATCGCGCCCGGTATTTTCTGAATAAAAGCAGTGTCCAATGCAAAATCCACTGGATTAACGCCCATTAATACCGCTAACCGATTGGCCTGTTCTTGTTCAAAATCAGTGGCTCTAATCAACGCAATTCTGGCGTTGGATACTTCGGCATTAGCCAATGAAGAATCCACGCCGGGCAGCAGTCCATTCAAAGCCCGCACGGTCGCCATATTCTTGAAAATAGCGGCTCTATCCAGATTTTTGCGCTGCGAATTAGTCAGGCGTTGGGCAGCCAACAGACTGAGATAGGCTCCGGCTACGCGCACTTGTTGTTGGAAACGCTCTTGATAAAGATCGCTCGTATCGCGGGCATAAGCCGCTTCGGCGACCTTAATGCGCTCTCTGGCCCGCCCGAAAGCGAAGAAATCCCAGTTGAGATTAGTGAGATACAGCGCGCCAAAGGCCGCGTGCCAGTTTTGTTCCGGCAAAGGCAGGCCGGAAGAGGCTACACCCAGCCCGCCAAAACCGTAAAGCGGACCGTTTTGGCCGTTTACGGTGCCGTAATCTTGTTGTGCAGCGAGACTTAGATTCGGCAAATAATCGCGCCGAGTCTGCTCAATCGTGACCTTGGAAGCTGCCGCGTAGGCCGTTTTGGCCCGAATAGAGCCGTAATTGCTCATCGCTGTTTGTACGGCATCCTGCAAGGTCAATGCCTGCGTAAAACCTATTGCCGGTAAAGACAATAGCAGAAAAAACAACGTTTTTCTAAATATATGTTGATACACCATAGTCATAAAGAAGCGGCAAAAGTGGGGCGCAGATTTGACAATAATCAATGTTAATCGTCTTATGGCAGAAATCAATGATGAATTGCATTCGTCATTCCGTGCATTATTGCGCAAAGTAAATTGCGTTCCTTTGTACCAGAGGCTGTTTTAAATCCCCTCATCGGGCGTAAATGCCTGCCTTTTGCCACTATATTTTGCTTTATTTTTAGCGAATAGTCCCCGCTATGCGCTAAAAATAAATCTTCATCTATTGTCAAAATTCAAGCCTTTCCGCTCCGTTCAGGGTTTTAAAACAGCCTCTTAGATTTTATAGGATGAAATTAGCCATCAAGAACATAATGGAAAATAAATGGGTACAGGAAATCATCATCCTCGTGTTCTCTTTCGTGCTTTTCACGATGAACGACTGGATGCTGGTGACGACCTGGGCTAGTTTATGGAAGGGCTGTTGTTATTTTATAATTCTGTATACCCACGCGCAGTTGAATCGACATTTCCTGCTGCCTATTTTATTAGAGAAACATAAACCGGTAGTATATACGCTGGCCAGTATTGGATTAATACTGGTTTTTTCCTTCCTTTTGTATGAAGTGGCTACTTTATGGCTGTATAAAAATTGTTATCTCTATAAATCCGTCAAACAACAAAGTTTTCTATTTCATGTAGCGACTATTGTAGCCACGTTTATTTGTATTATGGGCCCGGTCTTGTTGTTGCGTTTTTACCGGGAACAAAAGAAACAGGCTAGCGAAACCTTACTTTTTAATACGATGCAACTTAATTCGTTGCGCAGCCAATTAAATCCACATTTTTTATTCAATACTTTCAATACGTTATATGGCATCAGTTTGCAATACCCGGAGCGCGTACCAGATTTGATTATACAGGTGTCGCAATTAATGCGTTACCAATTGGAAAGTAGTAGTAAACAATGTATGCTGCTCGCCGACGAATTATCTTTTATTGAAAGTTATATTGCGCTGGAAAAAGAACGGGTAGGCCATCGTTGTGTCATTCAATACGATCTGGATTTTGACCGTTTCAAGCCCTGCAAAATCTCGCCGATGCTGTTAATTGTTTTCGTGGAAAATGCTTTTAAACATGGCAGCGGTACGTTGGAATCCTGTTTCGTGAATATCAATATTTCTGTAAAAGGTTCGACCCTGCACATGATCATTTGCAATTCCGTACCCAGTAAAAAACAGGAGGTATCTTCCAATAAAATCGGTATTGAAAATACCATCAAGCGACTGGATATTCTCTATGAAAATCGCTACAAACTGGATATTCGACAGGAAGGAAGCGAACACATCGTAGACTTACAACTACAATTAAAAGTATGAACCAGACCCGCAAGTGCATTATTGTAGACGACGAGCCAGCCGCACATTATGTGCTGATGAATTATATCAGTAAAGTGCAGCATCTGGAACTGGTGAAACAATGCTATGATGGTATTGAAGCCATTAATTATCTGCATGAAAATACTATTGACCTCATGTTTCTGGATATAAATATGCCGGAAATAACGGGTCTGGAATTGCTAAAAACCTTAAAAAATCCACCTCGTACGGTGCTCTGTACGGCTTATTCGGAATTTGCCTTGGAGAGTTATGAATACGGCGTTATAGATTATTTATTAAAACCCATATTTTTTCCGCGTTTTCTTACGTCCATAGAGCGATTTTTTAATTTATACACTGCATCATCAGCAGAAACGAATGAACCCAGCGAAATTATTCTGAAAGTAGACGGCGATAATATTGCTATTCCGCTGGATGAGGTGCTATATATTCAGAGTTTTGGTAATTATGTGAAACTCTATACGCCACAACGTTTTTTCCTCGGCACCATTACGACCAACGAACTGGAAACTACTTTACCTATCCAAAGATTTGTGCGTATCCATAAAAGTTATATTGTAGCATTGGATAAAATCACGCATTACGAGAAGGATAATATCTGTATTGATGAGGTGAAAATGCCCGTGGGCATTACTTATCGACAAAAATTGGCGGAACGGATGCGGAAGTAGGAAAATTATTGTTGAGACTATTGAGGTTGATGAGTCTGCTGCGCAGGTTGAGAAAAATACGTGACACCCTCTATCTCTTGATCTAAATTCTCAACTTGCCAAAGGCAACCTCAACATTCTCAACTCTCTCAACCAACTACAAACACCAACAAATGTCCAAAAAGAATATAAAATTAAGCGTCCTCGATCAATCCATCGTGCGCAAGGGCGGCACCGCGTCGCAGGCCATCGCCGAAACCATCGCGACGGCTAAACTGACGGAACAACTAGGCTATCACCGTTTCTGGGTCTCCGAACACCATAATTCGTCCATGATTGCCGGTTCCACGCCGGAAGTGCTAATGGTGAAATTGGCCGACGAGACCAGCAAATTGCGCATTGGTTCCGGCGGCATTATGCTGCCCAACCACAGCGCACTGAAAGTGGCCGAAAATTTCCGTATGCTCGAAACGCTCTTTCCCGGTCGCATCGATCTGGGCATGGGCCGCGCGCCCGGCGGTGACCGCATTACGGCTTCTATGCTCAATCCTTCCAATACATTCAGCGAAGAAAGTTACCTGCGCCAGTTGGAGCATTTGCAGGCGTTTTTCCGCGATGAGGCTGGCACACAGTATGGCCCTTTGTTGGCCGTGCCGCAAAGTCCAAGCATCCCGGAACAATGGGTACTCAGCAGTTCTGGCGGCAGTAGTTTGATTGCTGCGAAATACGGGCTGGGCTTGGCCATCGCTCGCTTCATCAATGGTCAGGCGGGGCCGGAAGTGGCGCAGGCTTATCGGCGGGCATTCCAGCCTTCCAGCGAGTTGGCACAGCCGGAGGCGTTGTTGGCGATCAGCGTTTTGTGCGCGGCTACGGAAGAGCGGGCTGCGCAACTGCGGAAATTGAGCGATTACAATTTATTGAAATTCGAGCAGGGCCGCTTTGAACCGATGAGCAGCGCGGAAGAAATTGCCGACTACCAATTTTCACCAGACGAATTATTACGGATTCGCAACAATGTTGGCCGCATCGTGTCTGGTACGCCGGAACATGTGAAAGCACAATTAACCGCGCTGGCGACAGATTTTGACCTGGATGAAATCATGATTACGACCATGACTTATTCGCAGGAGGATCGTTTGCGGTCGTTTACGTTGTTGGCGGAAGCATTTGAATTGACACCACTTTCTTGATTTTCAATTAACAAAAACTCTAACATTAAGTAAGCAGGCAAAAGTAATTAATCTTAAAAATTGACACAAAATGTTGATTTTCAACAAATTAATAACTAACTCCTGACTCTTTAATACTGTTTCCTTAATTTTCATAAAAAACAACCATGACAGCAACCAAAGGATATGCCGCGCACAATAAAACCGACGCGCTCGGCCCATTTGATTTTGAACGAAGAGAAGTCGGACCGCATGACGTGCAGTTGGAAATACTCTATTGTGGCGTGTGCCACTCCGATTTGCATCAGGTGCGCAATGAATGGGGCGGCAGTACCTATCCGCTTGTACCAGGCCACGAGATCGTCGGGCGGGTCACAAAAGTCGGCGCACACGTGAAAAAATTCAAGGCCGGTGACCTTGCTGGCGTAGGCTGTCTCGTCGATTCCTGCCGGGAATGTGACAACTGCCAAAAGGGGTTGGAACAGTTTTGCCGCAATGGTTCGACGGGAACGTACAACTCGCCGGACAAGAAATCCGGTGGCGTTACCTACGGCGGTTATTCTAACCAAATCGTTGTAGATGAGGGCTTTGTATTGCAAGTCTCCGACAAATTGTCGCTGGCGGGCGTGGCTCCGCTGCTCTGCGCCGGGATTACCACGTATTCGCCGCTTCGCCATTGGAAGGTCGGCAAAGGGCATAAAGTAGCAGTGGTTGGCCTGGGCGGTCTGGGTCACATGGCCGTGAAATTTGCCGCTGCCTTCGGGGCAGAGGTGACGATGTTGAGTACCTCGCCCAACAAGGAGGAAGACGCCCGGCGGCTCGGTGCGCATCACTTTGCACTGACCAAAGACCCGGCACAACTGAAAGCATTGGCCAATAAATTTGACTTCATTATCGACACGGTTTCGGCAGAGCATAACTATAATGACTACCTCAATATGCTCAATACGGATGGCGTGATGATTTGTGTCGGCGCACCACCGACGCCTTCGCAGATTATGGCTTTTAGCCTAATTGGCGGTCGCCGTAGTTTGGCTGGTTCCCTGATCGGCGGCCTGCCCGAAACGCAGGAAATGCTGGATTACTGCGCCGAACACAATATTGTTTCAGACGTGGAAGTCGTTGATATGGACTATATTGATACAGCCTACGAGCGGATGTTGAAGGGTGATGTCAAGTATCGTTTTGTGATCGACTTGGCCACCCTTTGAATGCGCAAATAGATCGGATGGGGACGCGGATTGGACGGATTTTGCGAATGAAACGGATTTGTTTTAAAAATCCGCGACAATCCGCGTTATCTGTCCAATCCGCGTTTCTATTAAATTCAGGTGCGTGATTGCGACTTTGCCAGATATTCAGACCTGCCGAAAATTTTTTCCAGATAAAAATAAAAGATTCGGTCACGTTTTTCGGTGCTTATTTGTCTTAATAGGACAACGCTTTCTTCCTGAACGCACTGCATGGAAAACAGAACTGATAACCTCGCAACAGCGCAATACCAGCGCACGCTATTCCCGTATGCCTACAATATTCTGGGCTCGATTGATGACGCGGAAGACGTGGTGCAGGAGGTTTTAGCCAAACACCTGAGCATTATCGGGGAGCAGCAGATCAACAACCAGAAAAATTATCTGGTAAAAAGTGTGATTAACCTCGCCATTACCACCAAAAATCGGCAGCAAAAAACGCTGCGGCAAGGGGAAGTATGGCTGCCGGAGCCGGTGGCTACCGATGATGCCGCCGACCGAAACCTCCATCTGCGGGAGGTGCTTTCCTATTCTTTGTTGGTGCTGATGGAACGGCTGAGTGCCACCGAACGGGCGATCTTTATACTGCGGGAGAGTTTTGATTATTCGCACGAAGAAATAGCCGGGGTATTGGCCATCACGGGAGAGCATTCCCGTCAATTGCTCCGTCGCGGTAAGGCAAAACTGTTCAAGCCTGCGGTAGCCCCTACTAAGGCGCAGGTCGCCCATCAGCAAAATGTGCTGGAACATTTTATGAGTGCCATCCGGGCAAGAGATGTCCAACAATTGGAGCATCTTATGGCCGCCGACATCCGGTTTTATGCCGATGGCGGCGGGAAAGTTCCCCTCGCGGCAGGCACTTGTATTGGCTCCACCGAGGTGGCTGCCCTGCAAATAAAAATTTACCACCGATTTCTGACGACTGCCCGCATGGTTTACACGACCGTAAATCATCAGCCCGCACTATTGTCTTTTGTAAATGGGCAACTTACTGCCTGTCAGGTATTTGACCTGCATCCCGATACCGGGAAATTACTGCAAATCAATGTCGTGCTGGATCCTGCCAAGTTAAAGTCTCTGATCAATCACTCTTTCTAATTTCAATCTTATGGTATCTACTATCCTTCCACCAACACGCAGCCAATCAAAAGCAAAAACCATTGCCTACTGGATTATTACTGCACTCATATCTTTTGAACTGGTGCAGGGCGCACTTTGGGATCTCAATGTAGTCAATCCCGGCTACGTCTATGATGTTTTGAGGCAACTTGGCTACCCGCTTTACTTAGCCAGCATTTTAGGCGTTAGCAAACTAGTGGCGGCAGCGATATTTCTCATGCCCGGAGTTCGCCTGTGGAAGGAATGGGCTTATGCAGGCGTGGTAATTTTGTTTACCGGGGCGTGGGTCTCCCATCTATTGGTTGGCGACGGTCCTGAAAAATTCATTTGGTCTATGCTGTTTGATCTGCTCACCATTGGGTCTTGGGCATTGAGACCTTATAACAGACGGCTAATTGAGGCAGATAAAATCTAGCAAAAGTCCGTAGGACTGACATTCCTGTAACCAGCGTCTCGTTTGGAAATACTGGAAACCGCGTAGCGGTGGCATTATAATGTCACTACTACGCGGCTTTATTTTTGTCAGAAAATCCATTTAACTCAAAATAGAAAAGGCCAGCACAACGGCTGACCTTTCCCAAATAGTGCCCGGAATGGGAGTCGAACCCACACGACCGTGAAGTCAAGGGATTTTAAGTCCCTCGTGTCTACCATTTCACCACCCAGGCGCGTGGTGATTCGCAAAGTTACGAATTGCCTTTAAACAAAAAAAGCCTTCCACAAGGGAAGGCTTTGGAGCGGAAAACGAGACTCGAACTCGCGACCCCGACCTTGGCAAGGTCGTGCTCTACCAACTGAGCTACTTCCGCATTTTGGCTGACAAAACCGTTGTTCTGTCGTTTAGCGGCGGCAAAGATAACAGCACACTTTGCAAACGGCCAACCCTTCTGCCAAAAAATTTTAAAAATTAGCCTAAGTCATTGACTGCCAAAGAGAAAAAAATTATTCCGCCGTCGCCGTGAGGGCTTTTAACGAACGCACCTTTACCGTTTTAAGCATCGCTGCATAATCGATCGGAATAATGTCGCCCTCAATCAGCAACATATCAGCGCGACCGGCGATCTTCTCGTACAGCCAGCCGATAATGGTTTCCACCGGATCGTTTTCTTCAAAAGTCAAGTACACGCGGATGGACTCTGTGTAACCAATGTTGCGGCCCGTATGTCCTTCATCCGCAATGAGATAGGCTCCCTGCGCGCCCGGTATCTTGAAGCGTTCGCCCAATGTCAGCCAGCGGTAGAAAGTGCCGAACAAGTGGTATTTCAAATCTTTATCACTGGTGCGGATTTCAATTTTCATGGCCTGATAGGCGAATTGCGCGGACGGATGCGCCCAGGTCAGGTCATTCGATTTTGCATCGCTACCCACTATCGCACCGCTCGACGAAGACGGCGAGCTTTTTCCAAAACCCTGTTGTTCCAGTTTTTCTGCCAATCGCTCGATACGCTGAAAGCGTTCGGTAGCCAACTGGCGCACCACAGCGTCGTCAAATTTCTCGAAATTGTCGGGATGGTATTTTGCGCGCAGTTCGCGCAGTTTTGCCCGGAATGCTTCGGCATCCAGTTGATCGGGCGTCGCGCCAAAAAGGTCGCGAATATCATGTATGTCCTGCTCCGAAAAAGAGGTCATTCTATGTTTCTTTTGAAATAAAAGTACGTTTCCAACTGAGCACGCACGGGAATGTCGGTGTTGGTGCGGCGGTATTCGTTGCGATCTTTGGCATCAATAATGCGCACCTTCACGTTGTCGTTGAGTTGCAAATCAATGATGTCGCGAATTTCCTTTTTCAGATCGGGATCGTACACCGGAAAAGTCGTCTCGATGCGATTGCTCAGGTTGCGTTCCATCCAGTCCGCGCTGCTCAAAAAGATGCGTTCGTCGCCGCCGTTGTGAAAAATAAACACCCGGGCGTGTTCCAGAAAACGATCAACAATACTCAGCACCTCAATGTTTTCGCTCACGTCTTTCACCCCCGGCACCAGACAGCAAATACCGCGCACGATGAGTTGAATTTTTACCCCCGCTTGTGACGCTTCGTACAATTTGGCAATAATGTCCCGATCTTCTAAACTATTGAATTTCAAGGTCATTGCCGCAGGTTCACCACGTTGAGCGGCCTCTATTTCGTAGTCCATCAACTTGTACAGGGCCGGGCGCAGATTGAATTTCCCCACCAGCAAGTGCTCAAACTCCTCTTGTGGCGGTTTGATATTTTCCAGAAAGTAAATACATTGCTTACCTCCGTCGTCATGGCGTGGGTCGGCGGTGAAAAGCCCAAAATCGGAGTAGATTTTGGAAGTATCCTCGTGGAAATTTCCCGTGCCCAGATAACTGTACAACTGCGGCTGTTCATCTTCCATTCGACGTATCAAAGCAAGTTTAGAGTGGACTTTCACGCCGGGAAAAGAGTAGTGTACACGCACCCCGGCTTTTTCCAGTTTTTCCCCCCATTCCAGATTAGCGGCCTCATCGAAACGGGCCTTGATTTCCATAAATACCGACACCTGCTTGCCGCGCTGAATGGCGTGCATGAGCGACTGCAAAATGCGACTTTGCTTGGCCACCCGGTACAAGGTGACTTTAATGTGGGTAACGTTGGGATCATCAGCGGCTTTTTCAAAGAAATTGATCACCGCTTGGTACGACTGGTAGGGAAAATGCACCAACTGATCTTTCGCCGCGACGATGCTAAATGGGTCGTCGGGCTGGTGCATAGTCGGGTGGGGGAGCGGCGGAAGTGGCTTGTTTTTGAGATGCGTCATCCCGAAATCCGGGAATTTGAAAAAGTCAAAATTGTTATGGTAACGGCCCTCCGGCAGGATGTCGTTTTTGCTCAATTCAAACATTTCCTGCAAATGCGCGAGCAGCACAGACGGCATTTCACGGTCGTACACAAAGCGGCTGGCGGGGCCAACTTGCCGTTTTTGCAGGCTGGACCGGATTTTTTGCACCAAATTGCCTGAATATTCGTCGTCAATGTACAACTCGGCGTCGCGGGTCAATTTGATGGAGTAGGTATCCTGAATGTCATAACCAGGAAACAACCACGACACCGAGTGCCGCACAATGTCGTCGAGCAGGATCACATCATGCTGATCGGTGGCCGACGGCAGCGGAATAAAACGCGGCAACTGGTCAGATGGAATGGACACGAGCGCGAACTCGCTTTCCAGGAGGGGACGTTTTTTCTGGCGCAAATGCACGGCGAGGTACAAGTGGGCATTAGCCAAAAAAGGTCGGATGCGGCGTTTGACCAGCAGCACCGGCATTACAAACGGCAGCAGATTATCGTGGAAATAATTTTCTACAAAACGTTGTTGCTCTGCATTTAAGTCCAACCTTCGCAGGATATTAATATGCTGGCGACGCAGTTCCGGCAGAATTTGTTCTTCAAAAATCTGCGAGAATTCCTCCTGTTGCCGATTGACGATTTCGTGGACTTGTTTCAGCAATTCGCGCGGATCGAAGTCCAGTTGGGCCTTGGTTTTCTTACCCACCTTCTTCAAATTACGGATGCTGGCCATGCGGATGCGAAAAAATTCATCCAGATTGGAAGAATAAATCGCCAGGAATTTTAGGCGTTCCAGCAGGGGTACGGCTGGATCTTTGGCCTCTTGCAACACCCGATAATTGAAAGATAACCAGGAAATGTCACGGAAAGTATAGGGCAGGGATTGCATAAAAGGCGAGAAAGTAAGAGGCGAGAAAGTGAGAAAATTCACTTTCGCCACTTTTATAAATCAAATAGACGTAATGAAGGCCGCAAATGTGCGGTTTTTGGTGGGGAAACAGCAAGTTTAGGCGGAAAATAGCCGCTTTCATTGCAGAAAATTAACAATGATTCCCTTTAAAACAAACTCCCCTGCCGCACAGGCGGAGCCACTGGGTGTGGACCGCGCATTTCTACGTCGGGCATTTTGGCAAAAAAAGCCTCAAAACAATAGGCCGACAGTTCTGGCGCGAGGATATTTGTCCGGCTCGTGGGTAAAAATGTAGGCTTCGTGCAAACCTGCGTCGAACCATTTTTTTAGTCGTTCTGCCCAGTCATTGATGCGTGTATAATCGCTCGGTTCCAGATCATTGCCGACGAAACGAATCAGCACCTTTTCATTGGTCAATCGCATGTGGCACACATCACGCCGCCCGGCCACATCGGTAATGACACTGCTGATATTATGATCTTCCAAAAGTTGGAAAAAGGTCTCAGCTATTGGTGGCTTATTTTGAAAAAAACGACTCGTGGCGGGCCTCCACCGCCAACGGCACATCGCTGGGAAAAACTTTCAAAAACCGCGTCAACTTCGGCAAATCCTGGATGCTGAAATACGGCGGCAACTGCATAAAGCAACAACCCATTTTCTCTTCCAAACCTCGAATCATCTCCGCGAAATAGGGAATCTGGCCGTCATTCAGACCCATATCCGGCGCGTGGCTGATCGTCTGAGGAATTTTTGGACAAAATCGGAAATCCGCTGGCGTTTCGTCGCGCCAACGTGCTACCGTCGCTGTATCGGGAATGCGGTAGTGCGGTCGTATTATGCTCAATAGTGTTAAATTGCTTGCCGTATTGCCGCAGGAACTCTTTGTCTTTGGTGCCAGTGGGATACCATTTGCCCACCCATTCTTTCATGTTGTAGCCTGTTGGGCCGATGTAAAGAGCTGGATGTGTAGCTTTTGTAATGGCCGACAAGCACCGCCGCGTTTTGCGGAGGATCGGGTGGGAGATGGAAATCTACGCCGGATTTAGGGAGTCTGCTTTTCCGAATTTCATACGGAGGTTGCCCTTTGCAAGTTAGCCCCCCTCCTACTCCCCCCTTAATGAGGGAGGGTAGATCGAGCAGAGCCGAAATGTTGTTTTGTTGTTACTTGATTATTGCCTGTTGCTAATTTGTAAACTTATACCCTACGCCCCGAATGGAATGGAAATAGCGCGGCGTCTTTGGGTCTTCCTCGAAATATTTGCGGAAGGCGAGGATGAAATTGTCGATTGTGCGGGTGCTAGGGAACCACGTCGTAGCCCCAGACTGATTGCAGAATTTGGTTGCGGCTGACTACTTCATTCTTGCGTTCGACCAGTAGTTTGAGTAACATCGCCTCTTTTTTGGTTAGCATTAACTCCTCGCTGCGCCAGGTTTTGGCCTCGAAGGTGTT
>CBDFMU010000011.1:0-26856 GCA_965249785.1 Saprospiraceae bacterium
TTATCGGCAAAAGGCGGGTAGTTATAAGTTGAAAAGCGAAGGATATGCAATTGAAGCGGCGCGTAAATGAAATGATTGTTTGATTTGCAGTCTTAACAATTACACCCCATCAGATTCAATTGTCAGCTTTCGACGACTACTTTACTCCAGCAAAACAACCCAAGCCAATTTTCTGGCAATTGGAAAGATCTTTAAGTAAATATAGTGTGTATTTTACTATGTTGTCTATCCCTTGTTGAATACCCAGTAGCGCTGATAGCGTAGTTGGCTTTACGTAAGTTATTTAGCATGGTGCGCAAGAATTCAGTACGAAGCACATCGTTTTAAATAGCTTTACTCGGTGTTACCCTTTAAAACCTTTCTACAATATATAAGGTATCGTTGTATGTAATAATTAATTAAAATCGGCTACCCTTACATTTAATAGTGTACTTCAGAAGTAAATTTATCATGAGTCTTCTACAGTGTTCTGTAGAGGACTTATGATTTTTTATTCCCGCCATCTCCAGTGCAACTTGCCACCAGCTCAGCCTTCAGCACATATTTCTCTGGCCTTTCACAAAATATTATGCTGAACAAAGGCCACATTTCTTCAAATTTTGAAATTTTTCATGGGTAAAACTTTGCCCACTTGAAAACTTTGCCGTAATTTCGCCCCCGCTAAAATCGGATGGATAGGCCGGATGTGCCGTTTGGCCCGTGGAAATCCGAATTTGGTGTAATTCTCACTCTCTCACTTTTCTCACCACTCTCACAAATGGCAATCTATTACAACAAGGAGAAAGTCGCCGAAATCATCACCCAGTACGGTGGCGATCCCTCCAATTCCGGCAATACCGAAGCGCAAGTCGCGCTGCTCACTTACCGCATCGAAAGCCTGTCGGCTCACTTGCGCATCAACAAAAAAGACCACTCCACCCGCCGGGCCCTTCTTACAATGGTTGGCCAGCGTAAGAGTCTTCTGGGATATTACGCGAAGAAAGACATTTACAAGTATCGCGCCCTCATCGAAAGACTCGGTCTACGTAAATAAAAAAATTCGAGTCCGGTGGTTGGGTTTCCGGCCACCGGATTTTTTTTGCAAGTAGGTTACATTAAAAAATTAGTGGAGGCAATATTTTACATAAAGCATTGGTTATCATTGTTATTCCGATAAAAATCGGAATGTCTCTGCGTTCCATTTGCATATTGCCTTTTACTATTTTGTCCTTTTATTTTTCATCTGCTCCGACTTCCCCTTTCACCGACAAAGTTCCTTTTTGAACTACGGCAAAGGCTATCAAAAACGGGGACTGTCTCCCCCACACAAAGCAAAGTTTTTTTAACTATGAAGTATAAACGATGAAGTATGAACTATAAGGAACAAACGTAGAGATCGTTTATACTTCATAGTTTATAGTTCATACTTCATACTTGGCCTTCGGCCACCTTCCTTTGTGTGATTTTTATCGGTTTTTGATCCCTTTCCGCCCATTTTCAGCAGGTCTTTGGCGGCGAACCGGCTTGGTCGCAGCGCAAATTCAACCAATTTATGGGAAAGCAAATCCCGTTACGCACCGCATTCAACCTGCCGGATGGACGTGAAATCGTGCTCGAAACCGGCAAACTCGCCACGCAGGCCGACGGCTCGGTGATGGTGCGCATGGGCGACACCATGCTGCTCTGCACCGTAGTCAGCATGAAAAAAGCCAAGGAAAACCAACCGTTTTTCCCGCTTTCGGTGGATTACCAGGAAAAATTCGCTTCGGTGGGTCGTATTCCCGGCAACTTCTTTCGCCGTGAATCACGCCTTTCGGACTATGAAATCCTGATCAGTCGTCTGGTAGACCGTGCCCTGCGCCCGCTCTTCCCCGATGGCTACATGAACGAAACGCAGGTCATCATCAACCTGATTTCGGCGGACAAAGACATCATGCCCGACGCACTGGCCGGTTTGGCTTGTTCGGCGGCGTTTGCCGTGAGCGACATTCCATTGGAAGGCCTGTTCTCCGAAGTTCGCGTAGCGCGCATCAACGGCGAATTTGTGGTCAATCCGGGTCGCAAAGCCCTCGAAAAAGCCGACATGGACTTCATCGTGGCCGCTACCAAACACGACATCACGATGGTGGAAGGCGAAGCCAACGAATGTCAGGAAGAAGAATTGATCGAGGCCATGAAAATTGGTCACGAAGCCATCAAAGACCAAATCGCGGCGCAAGAACGCCTGGCAGAAATGGTCGGCGCAAGCGCATTAGTGAAACGCATTCTGCCGGAAGTAGCCCACAACGAAGCCCTGAAGCAGCGCATCGAGTCGCTCATCATTGCCGATGTGGCAACCATGGCCCGTTCCGCTGCCAACAAGGAAGCCCGCAAAGAGCGCACCGACGAGATCAAGACCGCTGCGATGGCCAAATTGCTGGAAGAATTCGGCGAAGAAACCATGGCGGCAAACTCCGTACTCGCCGAAAAATATTTCGACAAAATCCGGAAACATACCATCCGCGACGCAGTGTTGAGCGGTGTACGTTTGGATGGTCGCAAAACCGACGAAGTGCGCCCGATCTGGTGTGAAGTGGACTTCCTGCCCACTACCCACGGCTCAGCGATCTTCAATCGGGGCGAAACCCAGTCTCTGACGTCCCTCACGCTGGGTACCAAACAAGACCAGGCGTTGATCGACATCGCATTGGACCCGCACGACGACAATTTCATTCTACATTACAATTTCCCGCCATATAGTACTGGTGAAGTAAAACCTATGCGCGGCCCCGGCCGTCGGGAGGTTGGCCACGCTAATCTGGCGGGCCGCTCCATCCGCAAAGTGATGCCCAAGGATTTCCCCTACACGGTACGTATCGTGTCGGACATTCTGGAATCCAATGGCTCCTCTTCGATGGCGACTGTTTGTGCCGCTACTTTGGCCCTCATGGACGGCGGCGTAAACATCACGGCTCCCGTAGCCGGTATTGCGATGGGTGCGGTTGCCGACGAGCAAGGTCGTATTGCTATTCTCTCCGACATCCTCGGCGACGAAGATGCTCTGGGCGATATGGATTTCAAAGTAACTGGTACTGCGAAAGGTATTTGCGGCACCCAGATGGACATCAAGATCAACGGGATGCCCTACGAAATGCTGACCAAAGCCCTGCTCCAAGCCAAGGCTGGCCGTCTGCACATCCTTTCGAAAATGGCGGAAGCCATCGATACGCCGCGCGAAGACCTCAAACCGCACGCTCCGCGCGTGGTGGAATTCCGCATTGCCCGCGACTTTATTGGCGCGGTGATCGGACCGGGCGGCAAGGTGATCCAGGAAATGCAGCGCAACACGGGTACCACTATCTCCATCACGGAGGACGAACAAGGCGGTATCGTGGCTATTTTCAGCCCGGACAAGAAAGCCATTGATATGGCGTACACCCAGATTATGGGCATCGTCTTTATGCCTACCGTGGGCGATGTGTACGACGGTGTGGTGGAAGAACTGGCTGAATATGGGGCTTTTGTGAAATTCCGGGGCAAAACGGGGCTGCTCCACGTATCGGAGTATGACCACCGCCGGATTGAAAACATTAGCGACGTATTGAAAGTCGGTGATACGGTGCAGTTCAAAATTCTGGACGTGGATCCAAAAACTGGCAAAACCAAACTATCTCGCCGGGCTATCGTGGCCAAACCAGACGGCACCATGCCAACCGATGAGGAAAACATGGCCCGCGCCAATCGCGGCAGCGGCGGTGGAGATCGTGGTGGCGACCGTCGCGGTGGTGGCGGCGGAGATCGTCGGGACGACCGGCGCGGTGGCGGTGATGATCGTCGCGGTGGCGGCGGTGGTGACCGTCGTGGCGGCGGACGATAGGGGCGACCCATTGATAATATAGAAAGCCGGTCAGGATTACTCCTGACCGGCTTTTTTAATTGCTCAAAACAATCCCCCCGGCTCCATAGCCAGAAACTCCGGCCAGGGCAACCCACCCTCGCCAATCAATAGCACCCGTTTTGGATGAAATCTCTGCTGAAACGCTGCCATACCAGAGTGATAACTGGGAGTCGGGCCGCTTTTCACTTCCAGCCCAACTACCGTTCCCCGCTTTTCCAGTACAAAATCTACCTCCTGACTGGCTTCTCGCCAGTAATGCACTTTAAAATCGTCGACCAGGCCATGATTAATCAAATGTGCTCCGATAGATGACTCCACCTGTCGCCCCCATAGGTCAGGCCGTTGGCGTATTTGCTCGAAAGTGTAATTGCTTTGAGCACTGAGCAGCGCAGTATTATGCACCTGAAATTTCGGGCTCGAACCTCGTTGTACGATTTTATTTCCAGCATATTTTTCCAACCCAGATAACAGTCCAGCCTGGCCCAACAAAGTCAAGTAATTGGCCAAAGTGGTCGTGTTGCCAGCATCCTGCAATTGTCCGACGATTTTATTATATGATAATATCTGACCAGAATAAGCGCAGCCAATCTCAAATAACTGGCGCAACAAGGCAGGCTTATCCACCCGCGTCAACATCAAAATATCCTTGGAAATACTGGTTTCAAGCAGAGCCTCCTGAACATAACGCTTCCAGCGCGGTTCATCCCCGATCAAGTCTGCCGCCCCCGGATAACCGCCAAACCATACAAACTGCTGTTCGTTCCAGCCGAAAGCAGCCTGCATTTCTGGCCAAGACCAATGCCCGATGTAGGTTAATTCAAAGCGACCAGCCAATGATTCGGTCAGGCCTTGTTGTAACAACAAACGGGAAGAGCCCAATAAAATCACTTTCATTTGCCGATCCTGCCGCGTATCCTCATCCCACAGGCGTTTCACCGTTTCGCTCCAATTGGCTATTTTCTGAATTTCATCAATGACCAGTACTACTTCTGGACTGGCAGTTTGATGAAGTTTCAATCTTGCTATTTCCCATTGTTGCTCAATCCAAACCGGACCAGTTTGTGCCACAGCATCCGCTGCCGCGTAATGGGCTGGCACGGAAAGCCTACTCATTAGTTGATTCACCAATGTCGTTTTACCCACTTGCCTCGGCCCAGCCAAGACTTGTATAAAGCGACGTTTTTCCTGTAATCGGGATGTCAATAAGGAAAGATATTTTCGCTCAAAAGTCATGGTTTTAACATTTTAGCAAAATTACTCAATATGCTGAGTAATTTTACTCAATACGTTGAGTAAAATTACTCAGCGCGTTGAATAAAATCCCACTCAATTCATTATCAATCAATTACGTTACCTCTTTTTCACCACGCCCGGCAAAAACGGCACAAACCGAAATCGGTCCAGCATTTCTTCTTTAAATTCAAGGGCTGACTGGCGGGTCACTTTGTACATATACTGCACCTCTTCCCCGACCGGAATAACCAGAATGCCACCCACGGCCAGTTGTTGTTTCAAAGCCTCCGGAACCACGGGCGCACCAGCGGTCACCAGAATTTTTTCGTAGGGCGCGAAGTCAGATAGGCCTTTGGTGCCGTCGCCGAAAAAGCATTTTACGGTAAGAAAACCCATCGTGGACAGCAGTTTTTTGGCCGACCAGTATAAATCTTCCTGCCGTTCTATGGTGTAGACTTTTGCCCCCAAAGCCGCTAGCACCGCTGCCTGATAACCCGAACCCGTACCAATTTCGAGCACGCGGTCGCGATTTTTTATTTCCAGCAACCTGGTTTGGTAAGCAACCGTGTAGGGCTGGGAAATAGTTTGTTCGTGGCCGATGGGAAAAGGTTTGTCCGCGTAAGCGTGTTCCTCAAAGGCTTTATCCAAAAAAAAATGGCGTGGAATACCGCTCATAGCACCCAACACCGCCTCATCGCTGATGCCACGTCGGCGCAGATCGTCGATCATGCGTTTTCGCAAACCCTGATGGCGGTAGGTGTCTTGCAAGGAAGAATGGTGGTAAATGGATGAAAGAAGGCCGGAAGAAAAACAAGATTTGGCCAAAGCCGAGATTCTTTCCAAAATACTCGACAAAACTACTTCCGATTTGAAATATATTTGCCGCAAAACTCTCACACCTCTCACTATTCTCACCTCTCTCACGCTTTTCAACAATGGCAATTTCTATTAAATTCGGCACCGACGGTTGGCGTGCCATCATCGCCGACGATTACACCGTAGATAATGTAAAGCGCGTGGCCGAGGCGACGGCACTTTACATGCAGCAACACCAGATGAAACAGGCGGTCGTTGGCCACGATTGCCGTTTCGGAGGAAAATTATTTGCCGAAACCACGGCGCGGGTACTGGGTGCACACGGTATCAAGGTGCATTTGGCCAAAGGTTTCGTCAGTACGCCGATGATTAGTCTGGGCGTAGTAAAACTCAAAGCCGATTTAGGGATAGTCATCACCGCCAGTCACAATCCTCCGACTTATAACGGTTACAAACTCAAAGCCTCTTATGGTGGCCCCATGATTCCTTCGGCCATCGCGGATGTGGAAGCACTGATTCCAGAAGTAAGTACGGTCAAACTTTCTACTATCCAAGAATTGGAAGAAAAAGGTCTGGTGGTAAATGCTGATTTAGAGCGTATTTACATCGATCAAGCGCGTAGTAGTTTTGACCTGAAAGCCATCGAAGCGGCGGGTATTCTCCTCGCTTATGATGCGATGTATGGGGCTGGACAACGCGCTGTGCAGGATTTACTGCCAAATTCCATTTTTCTGCACTGCGACGACAACCCTGGAATGCACGGACAGGCACCTGAGCCAATCCACCGCAATCTGCTGGAATTGAGTGAGATGATCAGAAACGACCCAAAAATAGCCGCTGGTTTGGCGACTGATGGTGACGCTGATCGGATCGGCATGTATGATGAGGACGGCAATTTCGTAGATAGCCACCATTTGCTGCTGCTGCTGCTGCTGTATCTATATAAATATAAAGGTCTGCGCGGCAAGGTCGTTTTCACTTTCTCGGTGACTGACAAAATGAAAAAAATGGCCGAGAATTTCGGTCTGCCCTACGAAATTACCAAAGTAGGGTTCAAATATATTGCTGAAATAATGACGCAGGAAGACGTCCTGGTCGGTGGCGAAGAGTCCGGTGGTTTGGCGGTAAAAGGCCACGTGCCAGAGCGCGATGGCGTTTGGATAGGTTTGTTGGTGCTGGAATTTATGGCCAAAACTGGCAAAACCGTGAAGGAACTGGTGCAGGAAGTCTATGACGAAGTGGGTGCCTTTGCCTTTGAACGTGATGATTTGCACATTACCGAAGAACAAAAACAGGCCGTTATTGCCGCTTGTAAAGCGAACAGTTACAAGGCTTTCGGTGATTATCCGATTCAAGGGATGGAGGATTTGGATGGCTGGAAATTCCTGCTCGGTGGCGACAACTGGGTAATGGTGCGCGCCAGCGGTACGGAGCCGGTGTTGCGGGTGTATGCGCAGGCACCGGATATGGCGGAGGCGCGGAAAATGCTGGATGCGGCGCGGGCGACAATGTTGTAAATTAATGTGGCCAATAATGAATAATGTGGTCAATGTGCCGCCACCTGATCGTGTTCAGGTGGCGGTTTTTGTTTTAATACACTATTTTTGTTGAAACTTTATCGCTATGTCCACACAAAGTCAGGCTGCTGAATTGCCAAAAAAGGATGCACTCGAAGCCTATTTTGAATTCGAATACAAAGCTGAACGCCGCCACGAATTTATAGATGGCAAAATTGTCGCGATGGCTTATACGTCGGAGGAACATGGCATGATCGTCAGCAATCTTAACCGATTACTGGGAAATTGTCTGTTAGAAAAGGATTGCAGCGTGTATGCTTCGGATAGAATGTTATTGGTTCCTGGCTGCAACGGATCTTTTTACCCCGATGCACTGGTGGTTTGTGGTGAACACCAGTTTTACCAAGTCCACAAAAATATGCGGGCTACACTTAACCCCACGGTGATTATTGAAGTGCTGTCTAATTCGACGGAACATTTAGATAAAACGCACAAAACCCGATGTTATAAGCAAATTTCCAGCCTGCGGCAAATGCTATTTGTGGCGCAGGACGAAATGCACGTACGTATTCTGGAAAGAGAGGGCGAAAAATGGGTAGACACTGAATTTTACGAGAAAGAGGATGTGCTACGCATTGGTGAATGCAACATCTCGTTACCAGAAGTGTACCGCCGAGTAAAGTTTAGCAATTAAAAGCATAAAAAAACGCCCACGACTTTACATCGCGGGCGTTTGACTTTTTCAACAAAACTCATTCTCATTTCTTTTACCAACTAAAAATCGGTGTTACTCTTTATTCCGAACCGTCGTTGCGGCCACGGGTCACGGCGAAATCGCCAACTTTTTTACCAACTTCTAATCCCACAGAGCAGTCAAACCGATAGTGAATGCAGCCATACACGCGAGAATTGGAGGCTTCCTGGGCTAATGCCTGCAAATCGTCGGCATGGGCCGGGAACAAATAGGTCAACACATCCGCTGCTGCGCCGGAAAAAGTACTGTGTCCGGACGGGAACGAAGGGAAATTTGGAATGCCCGTACAAGTCGTGATTTTGCTGTCCATTTCCGTAGGGCGTGGCAGCAAATAGTAGAATTTAATATCCCAGCAACTGACACCAGCATCGGCTATCGCAGTATTCATCAAAGCCATCGCGCGAGCCGAACGGATTTCATTGAATTTCGACTCGTAGATCAGGTCGGCAGCGCGTTTGTTCCAGTGGCCCGGTGGCGTGTAAGTACCCACCCCATCGGCCCAGTACGCAGCAATACGGAATTGATCGCGGGTGCGGCTGTCTACGTAGCCATGCAACTCGTCCATGTTTTTCTTAAACTCATCCGAAGTCACTACTGGCGGTGCAGCGGGACGAATAGCAATTTTGGTCGCTTCGTCAAAATTCCAGGTTTTCACCCGCCCATAGAAGGGCAACATTGGCGGACGAGCGGGTAGATCGAGGCTCGTCCAAAGTTGGGTAATACCCCGACTGGTCGCATCTGCTTTCAAATCGGGGTAGCCTGGCTGGTTATTGGCCGCACCCATTTTGTCGGTTTTAGCATAAGCAATGATCTTTCTGGCCACCGCAGCACCGAGCGAATCACCCGCATCTATGTCGCTTTGCACGTTGGCACCCGCCCAAAGACGGCTGTTTTTTTGCTCCGTAGACTGTGCGTCGAGTAACGGTTTTTCACCCGGAAATAGGAATTTCAACACCTCGCGGGAGGCAGCCGCAATCACCGCATCTTCCGAAGGATAAGAAGGCAAGTCGTTTGTAGGAATCAACGACCCGATAGAATTGTCGTTTTTGTACGGTGCCAGACGGCTGTACTGGAATTTATAGTGCCAGGTCGCCACCAAAGCGTCATACTGCGCCACCGACAACAGTGCGAAAGCACGCGAAGCATACGGTGGATTGGCAAAGGGAAAGCGCGGATAGGCCGTCGGATCCATAGCATTCGGTACAGGATAAGTGCCGTCGGCGTTGTAATTCGGTGGCACATTATACTGCGCCGCCAATTCGCGGGCGATGGACTGCCAGCGCAGTACCCCATTGCCGCCCCATTGACGGGCCATTTCCTGTTGCTCGCTCGTGGCAGCGCTCATTTTGGATTTCAGATCGGTTAATTCGGCCTGGTAGGCGGCTGAGGTAGTTTCGGTGGGGGCAGGTACGGCGATGTCGCTGCTGGTGGCCAACACGTAGGTTTTCCAAGTACCGCCATTAGCGTCGAGGCTGGTCTCGTCGTAAGGCTCGAAAGCCGGGTTTTCCGGCGTTTTGTCGCAGTAACTGAAAATGACCAAAGCACTTAATACGAGCACTGATTGGTAGAATATTTTTATGTTTTTCATTGAAAATCAAAGATTTGAGTGAATGTACCGCCGAACCCTGTTCGGCGCAAAGAGCCAAGTGCCGAACGGGGTTCGGCACTACTTCGGTGGTTCTTCCGAGCCGTGTTTGACCACGCTGAAAAAATAAGTGACGCCGCCAGCTATAGTCGTGCTTTGACCCACATTGCGGCCGCTCAACACTTGACTATAACTTGCCTGCAACGCCAATTGTCTGGTTACGAAGTACTTGGCAAACAAACCCGCCGCCGTCCATTGCATTTTGTTGGTCGGGAAAGGCGCGTCATTGTAGCGAATATCGTCGCCGCTCAGGCCAGTACTATGTTCCATCCAGACCTCTGTTTGAAGCCGGTTGCGGATAAAGCCCAGTCGTGCCGAACCGTCGAACACATTGGCCACTGGCACCGTGCTGCCGTAGTAGAGTTTGTTGTCAAACAAATACGCATCGCGGTCAATGTCCGAATTGGCGCGCCAGGTGTGGCCGCCTTGCAGGGTCACGTACAGCCCCATGTTGGCCGTGTAGTTCAAAATGCCGCGCAGGGAAGCTGTTTTGGATTGAATGCCGATGCTAAATGGCAGAAAGTCAGCCACATAATCATTCGTTGGCGTAGATAATCCACCCGTGACAAATACTTTAAATTCACCGCCCAGTGCTGATTTTTTCCACGCTTGATACTTCAAAAAGATGGACAAATCCTGGATGCCATGTTCCCCTTGCAGGTAACTTTTGCTGCTGCTCGTCCACACATAAGGCGCACCGACCAGCGCATTGAGGCGGTCAGTAATGCCGTAAGCGGCCATGAGGAGCACATTTTCATTGTAGACGGTGCCGAGATTGGAATTGGAGCGTTTTGTTTCGCCTTGCCAGTATTCGTCCCAGTCGCTGTGGGTGTATTGGCCCAAAATACACAGTTGGTGTTTGGACATCATCAGGGCATCATTGGGGGTTTGTGCCCAGGTTATTTGGCACATTCCGATACACAGGCCCAGTAGTAAGTAAGTTTTGCGCATACGCACGTTGCAGATTTTTATTAAAAGATGATTAAAGAATGGGTCTGCAAACGTCGCTAATCTGACAAAGGAAAGAGCGGGAAAGAACTTAGAATTGGCTTAGAATTGGGCAAGAGGATGTTTTGTGTAAACCAAAACCTGGTTTCGGAATCGGGGCGAAACAAGGTTTCACGCTACTTTTCTACTCCAAACATTCCCGCTTCCACCAGTTGGCAAAGGATATGGCCGATCAGAATATGCGCCTCCTGAATGCGTGGTGTGTCGGTAGAAGGCACGTTGAAAAGTATGTCGCAAAGGGTAGCCATTTTGCCGCCGGAGGCACCTGTGAAACCCACCACACTCATCCCCTGGTCACGGGCTTTATCAATGGCTTTCAAAATGTTAGGAGAATTCCCAGAGGTGCTGAATGCCACCAAAACATCACCGGGACGACCAGCGGCTTCGGTCATGCGGGCGTATATTTCCTCGAAGCCAAAGTCATTGCCGACAGCCGTCAAATAAGAAGTATTGACGTGTAAAGCCTCCGCATACAGCGGTGGCCGATTGGTATAAAATCGCCCTGACAACTCTGCCGAGAGGTGCTGGGCATCGGCTGCGCTGCCGCCATTGCCGCAAAAAAGGATTTTGCCGCCACTGCGAAAAGTGGCAATCCACATTTGTGCTGCCTGTTCTATTTTTTGCAAAAAAACTGCGTCATCCAGGATGGCCTGCTTGGTGGCAATACTGGATGCTATGCTTTGTTGGATTATGTCTTGCATGGATTATTGGTTATTGGTTATTGGAGCCCTGAAAAAACTGCCGAACCGCTCGCCAGCGAAAATGCCAACGGCCCATGTCCACCACCATTTTGGAGCGGTCGTCGAGCGGTAAAGAACCGTGCGTTTTCAGCAAATCGGCATAATGCCGCAGGCAGAGCCGGGTGATCGTCACCAGATAATACACCGCCGCCCAGGACATTCGACCATGCAATTCGGGGGATAAATTTCGGAGATCGGTCTGCACTTTCAACGCCTGGTTTTCAAAAAATGCGTGGAGCGGCTCTACCTGATTTTGTTCCAAAAATGTCGTTGCCAAAGTACGTACGCCTGCCTGACGGTCGTGCCAGATGTCAAAAATATCGTCGCAAAGTTGAATCAAATAACCAAACTGGTACAATGCCGCTTGCTCCGCCGCTGAAAGTGGATTGGCCAACACCCGCCGAAATAACAGCACCGAATAACCGCCTTTTTCTGCCGTAATGTGGGATAATTCATTGATAGACAAGGGCTCATCCGTCATTTGCCGTCCAGCCGTTTCGGTATTAAATACGCGGTGCATAAACTCCTTGAACTGTTCCAGATCGCCCGGCGGCAATTCCTGATAGAGATGATGCAGAAAATGCAAGGCCAACCCGCGTTCGTCGGCGACTTGACCGTAGGCTTCGGGATTGTCTTGCCAAAGTACGCCCGTGTCGTCGTGCCCGCGAAAAGAATCCACCAAATCATCGAAGAAATAAGCCAGGGCGGCCAAATTGGTAAACAGACGTTTCTCCCGATTTCGACGCGGATAACCACGCAACGTGCAGAGAATCACGCTCAAATAAGTGGTGCCGTACAAATAATGACTAAGCCGTCGCCGCTCCGCTGGGGTCAGAGAGTCGGGGCGCGGCAAGGCTAGCACCTTCAGCGCGCGAAATCTGAAAAACCAGGCCGCCTGCGCAAAAGCCAACAGGAGCCAGACGGTCGCGCAGGCAAGCGGAATCAACGGGGTCATGGGCAAATGCGGAGTAAGAGATGCGGAATATTGACCTGCCGAAGATTTATCAAAGGCAGGCGGAATGGAACGGTTTTCAGGTGATTTTTTCGCCGCCTGGCAATTTGCGCAGCAGCAAAACGAACGCAAAGGTACACGTAGCAGTCAACAACAAAAACACCGGAATCGAGACCACCGTTGGCCAGGCCACGGATTTCAAAACATAGCCCTTCCACCAGTCGAGCAACATGACGTGGGCGAAATAAATGCCGAAACTGGCTGTCGCAAAATTTTGCTCCCAAACTTTCAACGGACGAGTCCCAAAAGTCAATCGCGCCAGCAAGAACCAGCCGATGCTCGCCAGACCGACATTGGGCGTAAGGTAGTCCTGAAAATACGAGAAATAGTGTCCGCCCCTGCTCACGCTACCCCACCAGGTACCCATCGCCGTGATAATGGTGCCGCCAATAATGAGTCCCCAGGCGATGCGTCGCATTTGTTCGCGCGACCACGGCCACGGAGCAAGACGGGAATTGGGAAATGTTTCGCCAATAAATGGTTTCCAACCGAGGTAATAACCCAGCACAAAGTGGCCGCAGTGATTGCAAAATAACTCGAAGCTGATACCAATGGGCAGTTGAAAAAAGACGTACAGGAATTTCCAAAGCCAGGTGCCGACCGCGCAACAGGCCAGAAAATACCAGAACTCACGGTCACTGGCCGAGCGCACCCAGGGTCGCAAAATCGGATAGACCAGATACAAACCAATGATCATGTAGATGAACCACAAATGGAAATACACGGGCCCAGTGATGAGGCTGCGAATAAGTTCACCAACAGTGCGCGGCGTACCGTTGGCAAAATAATTATACACACTGAATACCAGCATCCAGAAAAAAGACGGGATCAGCACCCGCGAAAAACGGCGGCGCAAAAAATCATCCAGCGGATAATCTTTGGCAAATAATAAGTACCCGCTCAGCATCACAAACAGCGGGACGGCGGGGCGTGTCAGCGAATTCCACCAGTTGGCGGCCCACCAGTCGCCTGGTGCGATGGCTCCGAATTGCTCCACCGTCGGCGAAGTCACGTGGATGGTGATGACCATTAAAGTGGCGATGACGCGCAGGCGGTCGGGCCAGGCAGCATAGACTTTTGGGTTGGTTGTTTCGTTGGCCTTTACCATAGTGTCACCGCTACGCGGTTTCTATTGACCTTATATCAATGTAGAATAATATAAAAACTGCTCTTTTTCAAAATTCAATCTGCAAACCATCATATCCCAATTCCACGCCTGGCGGCAATTTGGGCCCTTCTACCCGCGCCAAACCCAGGAGATGACTCATGTGGGTCAGCCAGGCGCGTTCGGGTTTTACCCGTTTTATGAAATCCAGGGCTTCTTCCATATTGAGGTGGCCCGGATGCGGCTCATGGTGCAAAGCGTTGACTACTAAATATTTAGTGCCACGTATTTTCTCAAATTCCTCGTCCGACACCGTTTTTACATCGGTCAGATAAGTCAGGTCATTGATGCGAAAACCCAAAATTGGCAGTCGCCCGTGCCGCACGCCGATGGGCTGAATGTGTACATCGCCGAATTGTAATTCCGTCTCTTCGCCGAGCGGAATCAACTCGATGCGCGGCAAGCCGGGAATGTATTCGCCGAAAACATAATCGAAACGTCGGCGCACCTCGTCGGCGACGCGGGGCAAAGCATAGATACGCATGGGTTGGCCCGACCGGAAATTGAAAGGCCGAATATCGTCCAGTCCGATGACGTGGTCGTTATGTTCGTGGGTCAGCAAAATGGCGTTCAGGTGCATGACGTGGGCACGAAGCATTTGCTGGCGAAAATCCGGTCCGGCATCAATCAGAATATTCAGCGGCCCGGCGGTAATCAGGGCGGACGTGCGCAGGCGATTGTCGTGCGGATCGGTGGATTGGCATACTTCGCAGTCGCAACCGATGACGGGTACCCCCTGGGAAGTGCCGGTGCCGAGCAAGGTCAAGATCATTCGGCTGGCGATTTTTTCCACTTTTCGATCATTTCGCGGGATTTTTCGGAAAGATTATCTGATTCATCAGGCAGATTGGACAGAATATCCAGCAGGCAATTGATGCGGGCTTCGGTATCAAAAAAACGATTGACCACGGCCATGCGGCGGTTTTCCACTAGACAATAGCCACTCTGGAAGCTGCCCTTTTCGTACCGGACGACGTAGTCCAGTTCGTCGAACAATGCCTCGATTTTTTTAAGCGTAGTCTGGGTATAGCGCATGTCACTTTTTGGATGTTGGATAACTGGATATTAGAACTTGGACGCTACCCTCTTGATACTCGCTGGCAATCCCGTTATCTTCGCCGCCCGCCCCGCAAAAGTACCAAAATCCCGCTGCTGATGGATAGGGGTTGATGGAAAGTTAATAAAGGTCGAGCAGGGTGCATGGCCTCCTTCATCCTCCAGGACTTCGGCAGGCAAAAAAGTGGAGAATTAACAATTTGCCCGATTAATAAACACTACTTGTTTCACTACCAAATTCTGCAAGCATGAAACCTTCATGTCCCCACTCTACTTTCCAGGCTTTTTTTGGAAAATCATTTTTTGCCACTCCCTTTGCCTCTTGCTTATTGTTTATTGCCTGTTGCCTGTTGCCCACGTTGGCGCCTGGACAAAGAGTACAACGCTTTGGTGCCGGGCTAATCGCCGGGGTTACGGCCTCACAAATTGACGGCGACGAATCCGCTGGCTACAACAAACTTGGCCTGCAAGCCGGGGCGCGCGGCATCGTGCGGCTGGGAAAACGTACAGACGGCAGCATCGAGATATTGTACACCCAACGGGGCGCAAAAAGCCGCTTTTTAAAAGATAGTTATACGCCCCCTTATTCTATTCGTTTGGATTATATTGAAGTACCCGTACAATGGCACTTCAAAGATTGGCTGATAAAAGGCGAAGATCGTCAGCCAGACTGGTACAAAGCATCCTTCAATATCGGGCTGATGTTCGCACGATATATGGGCGAGGGAAAAGTAAAAGGGGAAGTGAATGGCCTGGATGTAGTGGCACTGGATTATTTGAATAAGAATGACCTGGCCTTCGTGCTTGGGGCTAACGTCCTGACCAGCCCGCATTTTGGCTTCACTTTCCGTTATACGCGTTCGTTATTTCCAATGTATAATCCGAGCAATTTTAATCCGGCTCCCTACAAGAATTCATTGATTAGTCATGCCCTGCAATTTCAAATGTTTTATATTTTTTAAAAGTTGAATGGAGGGAGATCAAGGAACGTGTAAAAAACAAGTTGTGACTTTCTCACCCCCCGCGCTTTAACCGGGGAGTTGACTTAAGGAAATATGTCCAGGCTAGACTATTGCTTTCCACCTTTCTCCTCATTCACCCCCGACTCCTAAAGGGGAGTATTTTTCGTTTACAAATGATAGCAATGATGCTTTACCCACGGTTTGCTCCCCTTCAGGGATGGGGGTTGAATGAGGAGAATCACCCTTCATCCTTAATCCAACGAACGTGCGCCGAACAGGGTTCGGCTGTACTTACCTCCATTTTGTCACGTACTCCTATCATTTAATAAGGTGAAAAAACAGGCCAATTTTCAGGCTTCCTCCGCAAGTGGCCCAACCCTTTGGCCCCTCTCTGCGTCCTACTGGTAGGAAAGCCGCTTCACTCACCCAAACCAGACACTTACCAGCTGAGAGGCATCATTTGCACATTGCGCGCAGATGACCAGCCGAGGAAGGTTATATTGAGGCGATTTCCGTTATTTTCTCCTCATAAACGAAACAACTTCCTCATGCCAATTTGTACCCGCTCGCTCCTGCTAGCGTTTTTCTGCGCTATTTCCAGTCCAATTTTTGCTCAATCCGTGGTCGTAACCACCCAAATTCCCGACCATTTATATGTGTGTGGACAGGATGCCTTTGAGATAACCGTAAAAAATAACACCGCTACTCCGCTTACCAATTTAAAAGTGACGGCTTCTCTGCCACCCGGCGTTGAGTATGTGCCTGGATCAATAAATGGAGCGACCGAATCCAGTCTCACCAATCCCAGTGCGCCGATATTTGCCTTGGCAGATTTGCCCGTCGGGGCTACCGCAGTGCTTGGTGGACAGGAAAAAGCCACTTGCAGTGCTGTCGCCGCCATCAATAGTGGACAGATATTTAACAATATCATCAACGTCGTTTATACCGGCGGCAGCCAGCAAATTACGTCGCTGGATTATCCGGTGGAAACAGGTTTGATCTTCATTTCCAGCGTGACCCCAATAGCGCAAAATGGCCAGAGCGGCCAGGTAGTGACCCGCACGATCACCGTTACTAATAGTCGCCAAGGACCTATTTCCAGCCTGCAATTTAGCGACCAGCACTTTCCCGGCCTGAGTATGCAGCTCGCAGGCATTAGTGGCACTAATAGCGGAGGTGTCCTGTTCAAAGCTACGGTGCCGGGCAGCTATTTTACGGCTTTCGGCGACGGCGATAATTTGCTGGAAGCCAATGAAACCGTAACTTTTACGGAACAAATCTCGGTGGAACATTGCGGCATTCCGTCCTTTACCAACCCCTCCACCATTCAGATCGGCTGGGGCTGCGACGGCGACATTTGCCAGAGTGATACGAAGACCGCCGAGGTCACTATTTTGCCTTCCGCGCAAACGTCGGTGCTGCAATTCGTGCCGCTATACGCCCCTGCCGTCAGCCAATGCGCAAACGAACCGGCCACGCAGGAAATACTCATTATCAATACTGGCGGGGCAGCGGCGCAGAATCTGCTGGTGTCGCTGCTGGCCAACGATACGCTGTTGCGACAAGGGCTGGATTACAATTCCGTGGCCTATCAACTGGGCGGTGCCTGGACACCATTGACCCCAGTTTCCGGGCAGCAACAGGCGTTGTCTGGCTGCGGGGCAGCAAATTTTTACGCCCAAATCCTGGTCGCTGTTCCTTCCATTCCGGCGGGCGATACGCTGCGATTACGTTTTAACACGTATTTCTGTCAAGCCGTTTGTTTGCAAAAAGAAGTCGGGGTAGCCGTTGAATATGCCTACCAAAATGCCTGTCCCGATGCGCCCCCGCAAAGCGGTTTTTTTGTTTTTCATCCCGATTCGTTAGCGTCTGCCCTGCAATCTAAAATTTATTTTAATATCGGTGATTGCATCGCGGACAACTCCGTACACACTTTCAATTATTGGGTCAAATCAGAACGCCTGCTCCACAGTACTGGCTATCTGCAATTTGAAATGACCTTGCCCTGGGGCCTGTTTTGGCAGGACAATTGCGCGTTGACGCTCGATGGTCATGCTCCCGACCTGATGAATATAGACAGCGTGCCGGGTACCAGCACTACCCTGCATCTGGCCTTTCAGTTGCCCTTCTCGCAGGATTCGGTATTCGGTCAATTTTGTCTGCTCAATATTTGCCAGAATACCATTCCTTGTATGGAGGATATTCCAGAGACGCCCGCCAGTGCCCACAGTTACACGATTTATGAAGTGGAAGCAGCATGTTCGCCGTGCATTCGGGACATCAATGCGCTCACTTTCATTAGCACTGCGCTGGATGAAACCTCCGAATGCGCTATTTCTTCCTGCGACGAATTTGAGTTGGTGCTCAGTTGTCCCAATGGCAGCGGCGGTGGTGGTGGAGGTGGTGGTGGAGGCGGCGGCAGTATTGGTTCTGGTGGCGGTACGCTGGTAGTAGATTATGATGCCTGGCGGCTCAATATCGGGCTGCGCGACGACAACGACGACCGAAAGGCAGATGATGGTAGCCTGGCCAATCCCGCCCTCATTCGGCGTGATCGTTTTTTGCCGGGCGATACGCTACGTACCCAACTCCAGGGCACAGTCACCGACGGAGAGGTGACCGGGCTGAGTTTTCGTATTTTCAATGAGTGCTGGCAGAGCGATTTCGGCATAGGCGATGGCGATGGATTCGCCCTGAGTGCTGGTCAGTATGAATTCACCAGCGCGGAGGCATTGCACTATGTCAGTGGCTCCGTTGTGCTGAAAATTGCCGCTACGGGAGCGCAGTATGAATGCCCGATAGCTTCCGCTGCATTGGTCCGGGATAGCAATTACGTGGCCATAGCGTTGCCCAATATTCGTCCCCAAGAGCCTTTGGATCAATTGATTACGATGTTTCATCAGTTCAATATTTCTTTGACTGATCTGGCCACTGCTGGCTGTATTCCGGCGGGTTTAGTATTAATGCAGGGCGACTCCCTAATTTTTCATGGGGATTTTGTTTTCCGCAGGAATTTTACTCCGAACGGCACTAATAATCCGCCGCTCATCAATTTCCGCAGTGCCGTATGCGGGCCATACCGCCCTTTTGCCTGGAAATCGCCGAATTGTTTGCCGCCGTTGTTACGCCAATATTCTGGCTATATCGAGACTGTTCGCCCGCCAGTGTACAGTATTTTGCCCTGCGCCACCTCCAACGAGACTTTTCCTTTCCGTTATAACATCCGCATTGCGCGCGGCAATTTGTTTCCTAAGGAAGTGCGACCGCTGGCGTGGTTGAGCGATTACAGCCATACCGCGCCAGGCGCAGCACTGCTGGAAAGCCGCCTAAAATTTCTGCGTTTGCAGGAAAATATCAGCTTATTCAGCGATCAGCTTTTACCTACCACGCAGGTAGATGATGTATTGCGTATTAACCTGAGTTCTTTTTTCGCCAGCCCTTTGGATGAAGGTTTTTCCCTCGAAATCGGGTCCATATTTGCGGCCAGTTGCGACTTTCAGGGGACTTTGAAGACCCTGACCCAACTCAAAGTACGCTACCCCAATGCGGGCTTTCACGATCCAGTCATCGAAAATATCGCTCGGAACAACCTGACGGGCTATAACGGGGCCGCCCCAAAACTGGCGCTCATAGCCGAGGATTCGCTGGTCGAAGTCTCCACTGGTGAGTTCGATCTGAATTTTTTTCTGCGCAATATAAACGCGGCGGTTTCGCCCAACACCTGGTTGTCCGTCAGCACGACAGGCGATGGATTGAGTAATATAGAAATCGTACTCCTGCCCTCCGGCCAAACCATGCCCCTCCTCGGTGGTGTCTTCCAATTGGGGTCAATTGCAGGATTCGGCCAGCCGCAATTTCAACTGCGTGGTCAGCTCGCCGCTTGTGCGCCAGTGACTGTTACCTTCACTTATGGCTGGGATTGCGATCCGGTAACCAACCTGACTGGACAGCCTTGCAAAACGCAGACTAAAACCATCCGATTGGTGCCGCAATTGCCCGAATTAGAACTGGTAGTGGTGGAGCAGCCGACCAGCGTGAAGATGTGCGCCCCTTCCGACTATTTTATTTTTGAAATGTACAATGCCGCCGAAGGCCGCGCTTACTCGCCGATCGGTTCGATCAAACTGCCCCCTGGATTGATGGTGCTCGCCGGTTCCTCCCAGATTTCCTATCCCACCGGAAGCACCTGGCTCGCTTTTCCCAATCCGCTAGTACTTCCTGGCAACGTGTATGAATGGTCGCCGACTATTCCCAGTGGCTTATTACCTTTTGCAAATGCCCCGCAAAACGGGCTGCGCATCCGTTTTCGGGTGATTGCTACTTGCGGTTTCGTGGCCAACAGCCAACCCATCTATGGCGCAGACTGCCGCCAGCCTTGCGGATTGGCTTCCAATAAACTGCGCAAACCAGCTTCCGCCATCCAGCTGGAAGGCTTCGAACCAGGCTACATAGTGAATGCCCATCTCGCGCTAGCTGATCCCAACACTAATACATCTTGCGGCGAAACCACGGAACTTAGTGCGACCCTTAATATAGGTGGTACGCCAATGACGGGCGATAGTATTTACCTGATTTTGCCTGCGGGAGTCAGTTATGTGGCTGGTTCTTATCAGCCCGGCCCCAATGCTTCTGCCGGGCCGCCGCAGGTCACGAGCCAAGGCATTCAATTGCCGATTCCAACTGGCGCGGCGGGTTCGGAAATGCGCTTCACATTCAGCGTCCGGTACGACGATGCGGCAGGTTGCAGCGATCAAGCGGTGCTTTTACAGACCCGTCAAAAAAGTCAGGCATTTTGTCCGCTCACCAATCAAAACTGCTCGGTGTACGTGGCCACTGGCGAGGCAATTTTATTTTTGCCAACCAAAAACGCGGATTTGCTGCTCAAAGATTTTGCCGCCACAGCAGCGAATAACGGGGTCACTTTTAGCGCAGTACTGGAAAATGCAGGCGAAAGTGCTGCCAACAATCCGCTGGTGCAATTCTTCCTCGATCAAAACCATAACGGAAAAAAAGATGCTAACGAAGTAATCATCGGCACCCAGCAAACAAGTGGAACATTAGCTCCTGCTGCGCTGCTGGTCATCGGGGGCAGCCTCCAGATGACTCCGGCCCAACTCTGCGATCTGGCGGCCTTCATTCCGGCGGATGCCAACTGCGCTTGCGCCGATCGCGTGTTACCGTTGGGTGGTCAAGCTATTATTCGGCAGGCCATCGGGCTATGTGGATTGGCAGCAGTACCATTGGCAGTAGATAGCGTGGCGGGCAGTACTTACACCTGGCTGACGGTGCAGGGTGTGGGCTGTTCCACTTGTACGCAGACAATTTATACGCCTTCGGCCAACGTGCAATCCGGTGATTTGGTGACGCTGGTATTGGAAGAAAAAACTGCTAATTGCACCATTCAGCACCAATTTGATTTGCAATTCGGCGGGACATTGGGTATAGAAACATCAGACCAAACGGTGTGTCAGGGCGAAAGCGTGGAACTGCAAGCTACGCCCGGCGGCACTTACGTCTGGAGCGGCCCCGGCGTGACCAATCCCGCTTTGGCAACCCAGGTGCTACAGCCGACGCAAAATGCCAACTACTCCGTCACAGTCACTTTCGCAGGCGGCTGCACGGGTATTGGTCAAGTAGCGGTGACGGTGCTGCCGCGTGATAGCGTGGATTTGGGTGTGAGAACTACTTGCATAGGCCAGCCAATTGATATTTTTGGACAAATGACCGAAACGCCGGGCGTGTACACGCAGGCGTTGCCCAATGCGAACGGCTGTGACGGGGTAGTGTATGTTCGCCTCGAACTGACCCCCAACGAAACCAGCGAGGTGCGTCCGCTTTGTCCCGGCGATAGCACGGTGGTCTTCGATTCCTTGTTCCATCAGGCGGGCAGTTTATGCAAGACATTTTCCTCCAACATAGGCTGCGACAGCACTCACTGCGTGACCGTAACGGCAGTAGCTAACCCAGTTATCCCGGCACAGGATTCGGTCATTATCCAGTTAGGAGAGGAAATAATGCTGGACGGGCCAGACGGTTTCGCCGAGTATGTCTGGCTACCGGCAGCTGGTTTAAGTTGCTTTACCTGCTCCGATCCGGTAGCGAAACCGGACTCCACGACGAATTATCTATTGGTAGTCGCCGACGCGCATGGCTGTGTGGGCAGCGTGATGTATCGGGTATTGGTATTTCCGCCCTGCGATCCAAAGCGGCTGCTGATTCCGAACGCCTTTACGCCCAATGGCGACAACGTGAACGATACGTTCAGCGTGGTGCCTTTCGAGGGGCTGGAATCAGTATTGGAATTAACTATTTATGATCGTTGGGGAGAGAAAGTGTACACGGGCAGCGGTCGCACAGCCGCCTGGGACGGCACTATTGCCGGGAAGCCTGCGCCTTCAGATGTGTACGTGTGGCGATTAGTGATAGATTGTAATGGCGAAAAAACGCCGATCACGATGGACGTGACGTTGCTGCGGTGAGCAAGTAGATCGAATTACCAGTTTCGGGCGAAACTGGTAATTCGATCTAAACTTTAAACAATATACCGGACCTCATGCCCCTCCCCTACCAGCGGCACTTCCAATTGCTGAATCATGCGCTCCAATACCGCCACTTTGATATCTGCTCGACGGCGTTGAAAAATGGCACTTTGGGAGGTTTCTACATACACTATCGTGAAACGCGGATCATAGACTCGCAAAGTGCCGATCAGGCGGGAACGCATTTCGGTGACTCGTCAGGTTAGTGCTGTTCCAGACAAAGGATTGCTGGCGGCGGCAAAATTCCTTGGCACGTTCGTAGGCTAATTGTGCTACTTTGCCTTGCCCGGATTTGTCAGTTGGTTTTATTTTTAATTCCTGCCGAATCTCATCCAGACTGACGATTGGCAGGTGTGCATAATATTTCTGATAAATGGTGTCTTTGCCACTGCCCGCAATGCCACATAGCATCACTATTTCGTGGGTTGTGTCATCGAAAATTTCGCTCGGATAAGTCTCCTCCGACCAGAAATATCGAAAGCGGCTGTGGTCATTGTACCATTCATGGGGCTGGTAAAAGCAATTATTTTCCAGACAAAGTTCCCGGTAAAGTTCCAGGCGATATAGTAATTCGGACTGCGTGTCGCAAATGCGTCCCAGCACATCAGCTTTAGCCAGCATATAAACCAGTTCATTACGTACCCGCCAACTGGCTAAAATTGCCGAACGCACCGGATCGGTTTTTTCGAGCCCCCAAATCGGCAATCCATGCAAACGCACCAGCGCGCAGACGCTTTCCCGAAAGGAAAAGTCGAAGTCCCAAAGGATTTCGCGGGCGATCTTCTCCCCCACTTTTGCGTGACGTGGCGAACTGATTTTGCCATTTTCTACAATAGTACACGCAGGTTTGGCTACATCATGCAGCAAAGCAGCGTGCAGTAGCAAGTTCTGATCGGCAGCATTAAGTGCTTGATATTCAGGCAATTCCAGCAAAGTCGCTAGTACCATGCGGGTATGCAGCCACACATTGCCCTCGGCGTGGTATTCGGGTTCCTGTTCGCATTGCTGCATAGCTGCCACCCAATCCAGCGACTGCAAAGCCGTCCAATCCGTATCAAACTGGCTGATCAAATTCTTTGGGACGGAGGATGGCCTTTTTCCAGTTACGAGTCCAGTGTTCATCGGTTTGTACATGGTTTTTGCGTACGTATTTTAGCACATTTTCTGCAAATGCCGCGTCAGGAAATGCGGCGGCCAGGCGGCACACGACCCCTTCGCTTGCTCCGCCCAGTTGGCTACCGTTGCGCTGGTGTTGTTCAATGAATGTTTTAAGGCTTTGTTCGTCAAAATAGCCCCGCTGAATTACTGGTGCTACCGGCAAATCCAGCAGATGAGCGTATTCCAGCACTTCATTCCAACTGAGCCAGGTTTCGCCGTCGCGAATCGCAAATACATAGAAATAATGCGCCAAATCAGCATATTCCAGACTGTGCACGGCGTACATATTCTCTCCAAAAATGTGCAGATCGCCGAGCGTATGGCCCACCCGTTCCCAAATGTCCCACACTGGCTTCGCCCAGGGATTGCGATTGACGGCCCCATGCGAACGCGCGTACACGCCATTGGCTTTAATGCAACTGTTTTCGCCGTCCAGTTTTTCGGTCAGAACAAGTTCGTGCTGCAAAATGCCCTGCCAATCGGCCTGTATCCGGTCGTCGTTGGTCGCCCCTTCGGAAAAGGGGAAGTGGTATGTGCGCGGGTATTTTTCGGTTTTTAAATCAGGCATTACAGTTTGTCTTTGCTGCAATGCGTATAACCTAATGGCAGTGCTTTTTAGTTCCCATTGTTCAAATAGTTTACATTATTGAAGCGCGCGATTAACCACTTTTTGAAAAGTTGCTAATCGCGCACCTGTATGTTTGCAGAGTAATTTTAGTGTACCTGATTCTTTTGGCGTTCGCATTTTTCCCACATTTGGGCGAAGTATTCGGCGGAGGAAAAGAAAATTCTTTTTTCTTCCGCCGTCATTCCAGCTGCAGTAAGGCTTTCTATAAAATCCGGAAACAAACCATAGTGTGCCATTCCGTCATCGTTATAGTTCCAAGGCTTAGTTCCAGTTTGGCATTTGGTTATGTGTCCATTATTGTAATCGATTCTTGCGTTAGCTTCTGGTTTATCGGGTAAAGGATACAAGCCATTGGCATCGGTTCCTATTGCTATTTGCTTATAATCCATAGCAGGCAAGGCTTCCCGGTAGTAATTCAAAAAATGAGAAGCTTCTCCGCCATGTCCAAGGCCAAATAGGCCGCCTAAGTTTTTAATGGTCGTTAACTGTTGTAGTGTTCGGGCATTCTCATTGCCATTTGTTCCTCTCAGCCCATTATGACCCGAGTTGACCGGGTAATTGAATTGGGTAGCCATTCCCAGAGTGGCGGTGGCAGATTTTTCAGACATGTGATCTATATCTATCATCATGCCTTTCTTCATCATATAATTAATGGCATACTGTCCTGTTGTGGTTAATCCCAGAGCGTTTCGGTGGCCTCTCCCCTCGCCAATATCTGCATAAGATGGATAGTTACCCCGAACGTTCGGCATGATTTGATTGGGCAGTATATTGGCATTAATCCCGAACGTGCTAAAAAAATTGGAAGCCTCGTCGTACATACCTGCCATTAAATATTCAAAACCACTTCCAAAATCATGGATACTGTTGGATTGAGAAAAAGTTTCATGGCCACTCCCCAATTTAAACCCAATACCTGTTTCAGCAGTATTCACTACTTCGGCATTGAATACCCGGCCCGTATTGTACTTATTAGCGGCATTAAAACCGGTTTCATAGATGGCAGAGCCGCCAAAAGCATTGTCTGTTATGTGGATAGGAAACATATAACGAATGCCCATATCCCAAAGCTTGTCAATTTCTCTGGCGACCTGATCATTAGTAGGTATTGCATTATAGGGTACATTAGCAGGTTTTGGATTGGCGGGCGCATAGAAATTACCAATATTGTCCGTTTCCGTACCTAGAATAATCGCCAGTTTCCCGCTTTGCACTATTCTTCGCAGATCGAAGGGAGTCAAGGCTATTTCAAAATCAGCAGGGTGATTCCTGGCCAGCTGCTTGATTGCTTCTATTTCATCGTATATTGCCTGTTCATCGTCGTAGGAGCCGGAGGTCTCCGCCGCATCAGCCAAAATATGGCTATTTACCACCAACGCGACCATTACTCTTAGCCCTCCATCCTTTGCTCTTTTTATCCATTCCCACCACATTTGCTGATGCAGCACTGATCTGTTTTTGGGCCAGTTGACAAAATCAGGGTAGCCCCCTAATTTTATATGGGCAGGCAGCCCATACTTTTCATCCATTTTATCCACCAATTTGTTTCTAAAAAAGTTTTGTTGGCCGCAGTACCCATCTGGCTCAATAAAACCAACCTTTTGGATATAGTTATGAGTACAGTTACACTGTCCTAATGCCTGGGCAATATTGCCATCGTTTCCACCATAAAATAATTCTTTGCCAAAACCCAATTGGCTGGCAGGATGCGTATGCATATCCACAAAACCATTCAGTGGCGTATAGACTGCAACCTCAACAGCAGTAATATTTTCCGGCAGTGTCTCCCGATCACCGACCACCTCCATCTGTTTATTGGTAACTTTGCCCCCTTTAGTGACATTGTAATAAATAATCGCTTTATACCCCCACCTTACTTTTACCGAACGTAACGAGTTAAGCCCTAATTTAGACAATGTATTGCGACCAACCTTTATAATTTTCATGCCCGTACCGCCAAAATTAGCATTGGGATATAAGGTCGCAAAATTTAAAACGGTCAATATATTAGGGTCAATATCTATGACTGTAAAGGGTACGGTGAGGACTTCAAAATCAGCAACAACACGCTCTACCCCACCGTATGAAATGAATGCTTCGCCATTGCGCCGTGCTTTACCGGGATGAATTCCGCCTTCTATTGTAGCACGTGCAACGTATAGAGGTGTGCCGTTGGCTTCACGTCCACCCTCCAGCGCATTTTGCGGGAAATTATTGGCGGAAGCTTTAACCCACTGCCCTGTACCTGTATATACCTCATAATTTCTGAGTACTAATTCGCTTCCACCATAAGGAATGAACGCCTCGCTGGAATTAGCCCTGGCTTTTCCAATGTGAACACCTCCCTCATAGTTGACCCGCGCAATATAGAGCGGGCTTCCATTAGATTCGTTACCTGCTCTGAAGGCATTGCTAGGAGTAGTGGCATCACCTACTCGTTGCCATTGAGCATGGGCAACATTAAAAATACTGCAAAGCAGTATCAAGCAAAGTAATTTTTTCATTTTGTTTAATTTGATGTAATGCCTACTCGTCTCGCTTTTCGGCTTCCGCGTCCAGTGGTTTCGGATAGGGCAAGGGAATGCAAGACCGTTATCAGTGGAAGTGATAATAGTACTGTTCAATAAAATGCTTACCTGGAATTTTTTCTTTACTGAACTACCAGTTGCTCCACCACTATTCCCTGTACAGACTGTATTTTCAACCAGTAAATACCTGTTTTCAACCCTTTTGTGTCCAAGTGTTGGACATTCTGAAAGGTGGCGAT
>CBDFMU010000012.1:0-659791 GCA_965249785.1 Saprospiraceae bacterium
GAGTTACTGGATGGATTTGAAGGAGGAGAGGAATATTATTTTCACCTGGTTACTGAGTCCTCCGATATGGGCGCGGCCACTATCGAGCGGGGTACTTATACGCCACGCCTGGCCAATCTGCCTGCGTTTGGTATGGATATGGTCAATGACAAATCTGCTTTGCTGGGCTTTGCCCCGGTCGCGAATGGGGAAACTGGTGCTACAAATCCGGAACGTCAAGGTCTGAATTCTACTATTCTGGATGGAACTGCCTACGACCCTATTAATGTCTTTCCACTGGATCCAGACAATAATAAGAAGAATAACAATAATTACAGCCCATGTGGGATGCGCATATTTATATGTGGACCGACGCCGCTATTAAAGCGGGTAAACGCAGACAGGTGAAGAGCATGGACGACTTGAAAGAACTGGTTACCGCAGGTATGGTGACCAACATACCCAAAAATATGGGTAATCCGAATCCCCTCATTGCAGGACTAAAACCGACTGGTGCCATCATCAATTGCCCGGTGATTGCTCAGCCAAAGGAAGTTATGATGCCGGGGATGTCCACTGGGAGTCAGAAATAATCATGGAATAGAAAACACGTTTTCTCTTTTCGTGATACTTTCGTGACAATTGGCGGTCACCTTTGTGGAATAAGGCATAAGTAGTTGCTGGTTATTAGTTAATTTGGTTATTGGCTAATAATCAGCAATTTACCTCAATTTTAGGTTAACTAATTATGCCAAAGTACCTAGTTGCCAAAGAACAGTCGAATGCACAGAAATGGGTTTCCTGTTTTTAATTTCTAATTAAGTTTTTCAGCCATGAAACGCAACAAATCTCCAAGCCGTCGTCGGCTGGGCCAATCTCCTCATTTGCCATAAGGCAGGCTCACCTGATAAACTAGTACCAATCAAACTCAAACACTAACATTTTAAAATTAAAAAAATGAAATCATTAAAAAATTCCCTGCCAATACTAGCCCTGCTTCTGGCCCTTTGTTCCTGTGCAAATCATGCTTCAAAGACCAAAATGATGAACAATGATCAAAAAATGGGCAATACCTCCGGTAAACCGATGATGGATGATAAAAAAATGATGGCCGATAAAAAGATGATGGATGACAAAAAGATGATGGATGATAAAAACATGATGGCCGATAAAAAGATGATGGACGACAAAAAGATGATGGACAACAAGATGATGATGATGGACCCGGATATGAAGAACTGGCCGGAAGCGGCGCGCATGGCCGCCAAAGAGATGATGGGAAAATATGGCAAGCCCAACCTGATGTCGGACGACCTGCTGGTCTGGATGAACGCCGGTCAGTGGAAAATGATCATGGTGAGCAAAGAAGAATCGAAACATCTTTTCCCGGTCGAACACATGGATGTAGTGATGCAAACCATCAAATATAAAGTGCCCGAAAATAAAATGAGCGACCTCGGCATGTTCGACGGCAGTGTGACCTTCGACCGGACTCAGGGAACCATGAGCGCTCGTTGCGACAAAGAAGAGAATAATTTGCTGGCTCTGAATCTGGCTAATGACATCGTTACCGGCAAAAAATCTGTGGAAGAAGCGCGCAAGTCTTACGGAGAAATGATCAAGGAACGCATGAATGGTGGCAATCCGATGTACATGCAAAAACTTAATTTCTCCATGCAATCCAATGCCGCCGACCCCGATATGAGTACCATTCAGAAGAAGATGTAAGTAAGTACACCGTAAACTAAGTTTAATGTGGTTATTGATTGATAATGAACAGGTTTTAAATAAGGGTACAAATTTCTCCGGTAAATACCCGTGTTTTCTGTACCCTTATTTTTCATCATTACTAAGTGTTTGAAAATCAAAACTTCCAACTTTTACAAACCTCCCAAACCTTAATTTGTGGTGTACTAAGTAATTACTGGTTTGGTAATCATCACTTTGCCTTAATTCCAGGTTAAACTAATTGAGCCGAAGTACTTAAGTAAAAGGGCAAAATTGCAAAAGGCAAATTGGCAATGAAAACCAATAACTTACGCAAAATTTAGCTTAAACTAATTCTGCTTGATTACTTAAAATGGAATATTTTTTCCTATTTGATTGATGAATTTTAAATAAACACAATTATGAAAATCCAAATTTTAGCGGCTGCTGCCCTTATGATGTTTTTTGCCTGTCAGGATAGCAACGACACTGCTATTCCAAAAGAAGAGGTGGTGCGCAGCCTGCCTAACAGCCTGGCCAGTGCCACTGAAATAGATACCGTAAATGGTACTGCCGTGTTGCCGTTCTACCGTGGCCAGGATGCGAATGGCGGCGATGTCTATTACATCATCACCGAATCCAATAACGTGGATACCTCCATCGCCCTCGGCTTGAACTGGACGCCCAAACTGGTGCATGCCATTGGTACCATGGCCACGCAAACCGCTACCATCGTCACCGGAGGAGCCAAAAATCCGCACAACTTTCCGATCTTGAAGTTTTCCGGCAATGTGGATTTCGCTCCAGACAGGAAGATAGTACCCGGTCCCAATGTGTTTCCCCTTGATCCGTCTTCTGAACCGGGGTCGGTGGGCGATGCCAAATACAGCCCTTTGGTTACTTTTGATGGCAAAGTGATCTACAATGCTTCCCACCTGTCCAACAGCACCGGCATCCACAACCGGGTCATCAGCATGGACAAGGTGAAAATGACTGTAAAAATGCGGCTGGCCAAAGGCTTTTATGAAGGTTTCTCGATTTTGTATTCCACTACGGAATCCTCCGATAATGATATTGCCGCCCTCGAAGACAATACTTTTGCGCCCAACATGAACGCAGCACCCAATGCCGGCGATGACAAATCTTTCCGTTCCGCCCGGGAAGCGTTGATACCGGTGATCAATGGACCGACGGGCATTAGTAACCCACAACGGCAGGGACTTATCTCCGCAGTACTGGGCGAGGGGGACCCACTCAATATTTTTCAGGAACAGGCCGGCTGTGAAGATGCAGATGATCCAGGCGCCTTTTGCGACGCGGCTGCTTATAGCCCGTTATGGGACGTCCACCCGGTCGTGTGGACCGATGCCGCCATTGCTGCTGGAATGAGAAAAAGGGTAACCACCGATAAAAGGGAGGTTATTGCACCGACCAACATTATTGAGCTGTATTCCGATGGTTTTGTCGTGGCCGGAGGAATGGGCCCGCGCAATGCTTCGCTTGGAGGTCTTAACGCTGCTGGACCGGCCGGTGGACCTGGCATTATAGTGAACTGTCCGATCATTTTTGTGCCGGCGGCAGCACGTTAAGTTAGCATAATAGATGGTGGTATAAGAGCCTGTTCGGAAACCAATGGTATGGTGCACCCGGACAGGCCCTATTATTATTATACAGCACTTTCAGGTTACCACGCCCACCTTTTTCCCCACCACATTCCATGCCTTTGCTACATTTGTCCGCACATATCCACCCATAGCAAAAACATTGAACCGTGACCAAGACATTTTTCTCCCTCCTCGCGCTCTGCTTTTTCTTTTTTCAAAGTCTGGCCCAAAGTCCTGCTATTCAACGAGTTGACCCTACCAACTGGTGGGTGGGCATGAAGAATCCGGAATTAGAATTGTTGGTCTACGGCAAAAACCTGAAAGGTTCCGACCTGAAAATCAACTATCCCGGCGTGAGCATCCGGCAGGTGTACGAGGTGGAAAATGCTAATTACCTGTTCGTGGATTTGTACATCGCCCCGGAGACAAAAGCGGGTAAATTCGATATAGAATTGAGCAAATCAGTGCCAGTTCAGCGCGGGAAAAAGACGGCCAATGAAACGGTCAAAATCACCCAATCCTACGAACTAAAAGTGCGGGACAAGCATCCGCAGGAAATCAATGGCAAGGATTTTATCTACCTGATCTTGCCCGATCGCTTCTCCAACGGCGACCCTTCCAACGATAAATTTGCCGACATGGCCGACCCGGAATCCGACCGGAATAATCCATTTCTGCGGCATGGCGGTGATCTATTGGGCATTCAAAACCACCTGGATTATTTCACAGACTTGGGGGTCACGACGCTGTGGCTCAATCCGGTCGTTGAAAATAACCAGCCACAAACCAACGAAGGCGGGGCGATGCGTTCGGCGTACCACGGCTATGGTTTTACCGATCACTACAACGTGGATCGCCGCCTGGGTGGCAACGCGGCCTACACTAGCCTCATCAATGCCGCCCATGCCAAAGGCTTGAAAATCATCCAGGATGCCGTGTACAACCACGTGGGTATCAACCACTGGATACTCCGCGATCTGCCGATGAAAAGCTGGCTCAATCAGTGGGATACGTATACCAACACGTCGTACCGGGATGAAGCAGTAGTGGACTTGCTGCACGGTAGCAAAAGCGATTTTCAAGTGCAGCAAAGTGGCTGGTTTGTGCCGTTTTTGCCCGATCTAAACCAGCATAACCCGTTCGTAGCCAACTATTTAATTCAACATGCCCTGTGGACGGTTGAGTATTTTGGCATTGACGGCTGGCGGGTAGATACATACCAGTACAACGATCTAGAGTTTATGAATCATTGCAATAATGCCCTGCTGGCCGAGTATCCCAAAATGTTTATTACTTCAGAAAATGCCGTAAACACACCCGTCAGTCAGGCTTTTTTTGTGCGCAACAACCTGAATATTCCCTACAAAGGCACCTGTCCTTCGCCCAACGATTTTGTTTTTTACAACGCGATCAATGCGGCGTTGAACGAAAAATTTGATTGGGGCAGTGGCTTCAATAAGTTGTGCACGATGCTGGCTCAGGATATGATTTATGCCGACCCCAACCTGAACCTGACCTTTCTGGATAACCACGACCAGAATCGTTTTTTTTCCGTCATCGGCGAGAATATGCAGAAATTCAAACAGGGCGTGACGTTTCTGCTGACCTGCCGGGGCGTGCCGCAACTCTATTCTGGGACGGAAATATTGATGAAAAATTTCAAAGACCCTTCGGATGCCGAAGTGCGCCGTGATTTTCCCGGGGGCTGGGCGGGCGACAAAGAAAATAAATTCACCGCTGCTGGCCGGACTGCGCCAGAAAATGAAGCCTTCAATTTTGTCAAGAAACTGGCACGTTATCGCAAAACCTGTTCGGCCCTGCAAACTGGGCAACTTACCCAGTACATTCCTTACGATGGTATGTATGTGTTTTTCCGGCACGACGACCAGAAAACGGTCATGGTCATTATGAGCCAAAGCGACAAAGCGCAAACGCTTTCAACCAAACGTTTTGCGGAAAGTATGGGCGGCTTTTCCAGCGGGAAAAATGTGCTGGACGACACTTCTATCACGGATATTCATCAGATCACCGTACCAGCTATGTCAGTGCAAGTAATTGAATTGATGAAGTGAGTAGAGGATGAAATTTAATAACTATTTAGCATATCTAATTGCCGAAGGGAATCTATGTTTATAGCCAATAAGAAGACCCTATTCCAAAATCCCGAAGGGATTTTATGTGAAAAATTCTAGTATCGCCAGCAAATTGGCCTCATCTTTTTCAGACATACACTACCGATTGGAAAATTTGTTTTCGATAATATGGCTTAATATACTTTTCACGACAAATGTCAATATCTCGCTTAAAATCCTTTTTAAGGGCTTTTTTAAGAGCCAGTTTCAATTCAAACAAATCTTCGGTGCCAGGCAAAAACTCTACCAAGAGATCAATATCACTATTAGCCGTCTCTTCGCCGCGCACGAAGGAACCAAATAAACCAATTTTAGAAAGATGGAACTTTCGTAATAATTCGACTTTGTGTTCCAATAGATAATTTAATATAAAATCTTTATTCATGTTGCGAATTATTTTGGCTCATATTTCCAACGCGCTGAAATCTTTCGGAAAGTTGACAACTTTCCGAAAGTTAGGTACGACCTTCAGCATTTTGGGAACATGAGCCATTAGTTTTGCTTTTTTCAAACAATCTCTCCCAACAAAGTAGCACTACTCACTTCCAGCACCTTTACCCAGGCATAATCGCCCGCTTTCAAACCGTCTTTTTTCGGGAAGACCAGCATCTTATTCTGGCTATTTCGTCCGCAGAAATCCTGGTCAGACTTGCGGGAATTTCCCTCAATCAGCACCCGGAAAGTCTTGCCCAAATCACGTTGGTTGTGGCGAAAAGAGACGGCTCTTTGTACGGTAATAATTTCTTGTAGCCGCCGCCGCTTCACATCTTCCGGCACATCATCGGCGTACTTGCGAGCGGCCAGCGTACCAGGACGTTCGGAGTAAAAAAACATGAACGACATCGTAAAATCCGCCCATTCGACGATGCTCAACGTGTCCTGATGCTCTTCTTCGGTTTCCGAGCAGAAGCCGGTAATAATATCGCTGGAAACCGCTGCCTCGGGCAGAATGCGCCGAATGGCTTCGATGCGCTGCTCGTACCACGGACGGTCGTAGGTGCGGTTCATCAATTCCAGCACTCGGCTATTGCCCGATTGCACTGGCAGGTGGATGTATTTACAGATATTATCGTAGCGAGCCATGACGTGCAGCACGTCGTCTGTCATGTCCTTCGGGTGGCTCGTGCTAAAGCGTACGCGTAAGTCGGGATGCACCAAAGCGGTCATTTCCAACAGATTGGCGAACGAAGCGCGTTCACCCGTCTCTGGATTAGTCCATTTATAGGAGTCAACATTTTGCCCCAACAACGTCACTTCGCGGTAGCCATTTTCAAACAAAGTGGTCGCTTCGGCCACGATGCTAAACGGGTCGCGCGAACGTTCGCGGCCCCGCGTAAAGGGCACCACGCAAAACGAACACATATTGTCGCAGCCGCGCATAATGCTGATAAACGCCGTAATGCCGTTCGATTCCAGGCGCACCGGACTGATGTCGGCGTAGGTTTCTTCGCGGCTGAGCAGCACATTTACCATGCGCTGGCCTTCTTCCGCTCCGCCAATCAGGTGCGGCAGATCGCGGTAAGCATCTGGACCGACGACCAGATCCACGAGTTTTTCCTCTTCCAGAAACTGCTTTTTCAATCGCTCGGCCATACAGCCCAAGACACCCACCAGGGTGCCGGGCCGTTTCTTCTTCATGATCTCAAACACCCGCAGACGCTTGCGCACGGTCTCCTCGGCCTTTTCGCGGATGGAGCAGGTGTTGATGAGGATCAGATCGCTTTCCTCCAGGTTGCGCGTAGCATGAAAGCCCGCCTCACCGAGGATGGAAGCCACGATCTCTGAGTCGCTGAAATTCATCTGACAGCCATAGCTTTCGATATAGAATTTCTTGCCGCCCACTACTTCGGTGCCAGCCCATGGTTCCTGGAAAAGCACCTGGCCTTGGCGGGCTTCGTCTATGGTTTTAACGCCTTCCAGCGTCGGATTGCTATCGTACATTTCTTTTAAGGTGGTCAATGTGACAATGTGGTCAATGTGATGTTTGCAAATTGACCATAAAAATTGGGCAAAGATAGCGTTTCCAAGCCTAAAAAAAGTAGATTTAAAGCAGACTCTACGGGTTGCCTCATGCTAAAAAAAAGGCTGTCCAACGTGTTTTAAACGCCCAACAGCCCATGTATCGTCGAACCCTGTTCGATGCAGGAAAAGCCTGTTATAACGAAAAGGGAATAGGGTTCGGCTGTACTTACCCCAATTTTGTCGCGCACACTGATCAAATCATCGAAAATACGGTATTGGCAGTTAGTTTTATAATAGCCCCAGCTATATCTTCAAATTTAGCTTTAGACATAGATACTTCCGCCAGCAATTCGATCTTGAGCTGGGCGGCGCGGCCTTGTATCAGAAATTCAAAATCTTCTCTGGATATTTTTTCGTCGCTCAGCATCTCGGCATAGCGTTGGGTATCTTTTTTGAGGTCGTTATGCAGGGATTGGGCGGCTTGTTCGTAGTGCGCCCTGCGCCGTTTTACGAAAGTGCTGACCAACTCGATGACTTGGTCATCCAGATTGTCTAACGCTTTTTGAATATCCTTTTTTTTATCGGGCATAGTAATATGATTTAAGGTGGGAAAAAAATGGAAGATTTAGCAGTAAAACGTTCACAATTGGGCACATTATTTACCCTTGCCTTGTTCCGCTTTTTTAATGGCATCGAAACTTTTCTGCACTTGCGCAGTCGCTTCTTTGACAAAATCCTTGTCGAGTATTCCAGCCTTCCAGCGCGTCAAAAACGGCTCTACCTGTTCCGTACGCAGGATTTTCCAGGAATTGCCGATCTCCTGATTACGTTTTTTGGTGGCACAGTGTTCTTCTGCCGTTTTTAAATCCGCAGTCACCGTTTCAATAGTGCTCTTGTTGGTATCATACGTGCTGGTGGCCGCTTTGCTCATCAGCGCGACCAATTTACTGCTCAGGTTGGTGACATTTTGCATCCCCATCGCATCGTAAGGGCTACTGCACGACTGGAATAAAGGGGTAGTGGAAGAGATTAGCAGCCCCAAAAGAAGTAGAAGGGGAGGCGTTCGGAAGGTCTTCATTGTCAATAAGTTTTTGAATGAAATGATAGGCATGAAAACGCCGTAAATGTAGCAGGTGTGAAAGAATCGTTGCGTAATTTCCGCTTTCTTAAATTTAAATTCTAAAATAATTATTTACTCAGTTAATATTTTCCTTACCAATTTATAAATCCTAAACCAAAAAAGCCATTCACCTTTGCGGACACCGCCACTTGTTACTCTTCTGTTAGCGTAATGCTACGTCCTGTTATTGTCCAAACAGGCAACTCAAAGACCTGAAATCCCGTTTTTAATCAATGATTTTCCATGCTCATTACATTGTAATTTTAGTTGTTTTGAGTACTGGAAGATTTGAGTATTCGATCAACTACCTGATTGTCAAGTGTTTTTAATCAAATACTCAAATACTCGTATCCTCAAGGAACTTAATTTACAGTGTACTCATGTTGACAAAAGAACACATTGCTGCCCGTTTCCGCACCTTACAAGATGATCTGTGTCGCCATCTTGAAACGGCGGATGGGCGCGGCATTTTCTCGGAAGATAATTGGACGCGCCCCGAGGGTGGGGGAGGGCGCAGCCGCGTGATCGAAGGCCAGGTTATCGAAAAGGGCGGTGTGATGTTTAGTGCGGTGCATGGGCCGCTGCCGGAAGCACTAGCCAAGAATATGCAGTTGCCACCCACCGATTTTTTTGCCACGGGTGTGTCGGTGGTGCTGCATCCGCATAGCCCGATGGTGCCGATTATTCACATGAACATTCGCTATTTTGAGACGGGCACCGGACGCTGGTGGTTTGGTGGTGGCATTGACCTGACACCGCACTACGTGGTGCCAGCAGATGCGCAGTTTTTTCACCAGCAATTAAAGGCGACTTGCGATGGTTTTAATCCCGCTTTTTATCCGCAATTCAAGCAGCAGGCCGACGACTATTTCTTTATCCGGCATCGTCAGGAAACGCGTGGCGTGGGCGGCATTTTCTTCGATTATTTGGATGAAAAAAGCGGATTATCGCAGGAAAATCTGTTCAATTTTGTAGTCGCTGTGGGAGAAACTTTTGCCCCAACCTATATTTCCTTGTTAAAAAGTCACCAAAATGAAGCTTGGGGCGACCGCGAAAAACGCTGGCAACTCCTGCGCCGGGGGCGATATGTAGAGTTTAATTTGGTCTGGGATCGGGGCACCAAATTTGGCCTTGAAACCAACGGGCGCATCGAGTCTATCCTGATGAGTATGCCGCCGCTGGCCAGTTGGGCCTACGATTTTCACCCGGCACCGGACAGCCCCGAAGCCGCAACTTTAAGTTATCTCCGTCCGGGAATTGACTGGCTTTCGGCGTAAATTTGCGCAACGATGAAGAAGAAAAACGACCTGTCGCTCCAGGATGCGATGAAAGACATGATTCAGGAACTGCGCATAGGCCCGCAGCTCAGCGAGACGCGCGTAAAATCACTGTGGGAAGAACTGATGGGTAAGACCATTTCGACCTATACTTCCAACATTGCTGTGCGCAAAAACGTGCTGTACCTCACCATTCTATCCGCGCCACTCAAGCAGGAACTGAGCTACGCCAAGGACAAAATCAAACTGCGGCTGAACGAGGAATTGGGAGAGGACTTTATTCGGGAAGTGGTGATACGGTAGAAAAATTGACAGGAATTTTAAATATACCCTAATTTTATAAAAATTGGCTCATGTTCGGACTAGAATATTGGAACAACCTGGCGTAATTGCTTGGCATTAAGGCAGCGAAATGAGCAAGATCAGCGTAGGAGATTTGATAAAATGAATAGTAACTTCGGAATACTTTAACACAGAGAGCATACACAGAAACTTTCCGCATAATCTCTACTAAATGAACCATATTCTTTACGACGATGCAAAAGATAATATTTTTGATTTCTTTATTGTGTAGCGTTCTAAGTATGTTAGCCCAAAATCTGGTATTAAATCCAAGCTTCGAAGAGAAAATTGAATGCCCACATTTTGAAACTGCCGATACAGGCAACTTGCATATAGCAAAGTACTGGCATTCTCCTGGTAAGACCTCCGACTATTATAATGCTTGCGCTAATAATAACAATATTATTGATGCAAAATCTGATGTGCCTAAAAATGTTATGGGGTATCAATACGCTCATACGGGTGATGGATATGCGGGTATTATACTCATGGACTCCAGTGCTAATAATCTCTTATATACTGTTTGGCGGGAATATGCAGAAGGTACGCTAGTAGCCCCTTTGGAAAAGGATAGCATTTATAAAGTAAGGTTCTATATCAGTATGGCCGATGATTATTCCACTCGAGCGACTGATCGTATTGGTGCTTATTTTCACCAGCAATTTATTACACCAACAGTATACTATCCTGGCACTCCATTTCTTATCAATGCGAAGCCGCAAGTAGAGAACATGCATAACCGCATATTATATGACACAGCTCACTGGACGCAAGTTTGCGGCTTTTTTCGTGCCAAAGGTGGTGAATCATACTTGACTATTGGTAATTTTTACGATGACCAGCATACACCCTTTATTCAGACGGGTCCTAATTTTCGAGGTACTAGTTATTATTATCTAGATGATGTCTCCGTCGAGAAAGTGCCGCAGCACCTTTCTCCCTACAATTTTGTTGACCAGAGTATTATCTGTAATGCCGATTCTATCAGTAATTATCAAGTACCTGATAATCTAAGCTATATATTATGGAGTACTGGTGATACAACTCATCAAGCGGCTATTCCTGGTGCGGGCCAGTTTTGGGTAAGAGCGATGCTCGATGAGTGTCTCTTTACAGATACATTTAATATTAAATATGTGCCACCACCCAAATTTTCCTTTGCGGAAGACTCTGCCAAAGTATGTAGTACAGCACTACCGCTGGCACTGCATACCGACGATTGCTGTGCCGATATTCTGTGGTCTACTGGAGACACTACGATTACTACGAGTATTTCGCAACCAGGCTGGACTTGGATAGAAGAAAGCAATGTTTGTGGTACACTTCGTGATTCGTTTTATCTTACTGTGGCTGAGTTGCCTGATCTACATTTAGGCCAGGATACAGCATTATGTGATACTCCTCCATTCCTGCGAACATTATCCGCCTCCGCAGGCATGGATTCATATCAGTGGAATACTGGTGATACGACCAGTTTTATTACTATTACGCAGCCTGGTCAATATTGGGTGGAAGTTCAGAATGTATGTGGCCAATTTCGGGACACAATCCTGATCAAAGATTTGCGCAACGATCAACTGCATTTAATACAAGATACCAGTCTATGTTTAATAAAGCCTTTGGTATTGCAAGTGCCGACAATGTTCGATACTTATAATTGGAACACCGGAGAGCATTCCAGCCAAATAGAAATTCAGGATTATGGTACCTATTATTTGACTGTAACCAATGCCTGTGGTACGCAGAGCGATTCAGTTAATATTAGTGAAAGTAATAGTCCTAATCTGACTTTACCACTTCCTCTAGCACTTTATCTAGGAGATTCCATACAGTTGCTGCCCATTGTAATGCACGATAAGCCAGTCCATTATGTCTGGGAATCTAACCCTTATCTGAACTGCGTAGACTGTGCGGAGCCGTTTGTCCAACCATTTGTTTCCAGCATTTTCCGACTGACAGTTACCGATTCATTAGGGTGCAGTGCAATGGCGAGCATACCAATTACTGTATTAGAAACACAACGGATATATTTACCCAACGTTTTTAGTCCAAACGATGATACTCAAAATGACCAATTAGTGGTTTATTTCGGTGGAGAAGTACAGGAGGTGCTATCGGTGTTAGTGCTGGATCGTTGGGGAGAAATAATGACCGAGAAAAGCAACGTTTTTGTGGAGCAATGTCTGGAAATATGGGACGGAACCTATCGCAACAAGCCCGCTGCGCCGGGTGTATATGTGCTGATGTTGGAGGTTCGTCTATTGGATGGCCGGATCGTGCGTCGAGTCGCCGATGTTACATTGGTACGCTGAGGAGAGGGATTCAGAAAAGCGCGGCACACCTAAACCCGATCATTGAAAATCAATTATTTATCATAGGTGCCACAAATAAGCCAAGCCCTTAGAAATCTCTTTTGAACCTGGCTTGTATAGTTTTCTGCACTTTGTTGCAGATTGACAACTTTATTTGGTAAAAGAGTAGAGGAAAACTCTGAACTCACGTAAATATGTAATTCATTGACTGTCAATATTGCAACAAGTATAATATGCGACGGAAGTATATCGTATTATTTCATCCACGCCAGATCAAATTCAAAACCCGGCAGCACCTCCTCGCCAGACAAAAGTCGTTCAAATCCTTCGACGGTTTCTACCGATTTACCCGCCCGGTAAATTTCCACTAGCTGGCCGGGCCGATCAATATACCAGCCCAACAGTACGCCATTGGCCAGATAGTCTTCCATTTTTTCTCGAAGAGTACGAGGCCGATCGCTGCGCGAACGGATTTCTACCACGAATTCCGGTACGGCGGGTAAAAATTCTTCTTGTTCCTCGGGGGTGGTTTGTGCCAGCCGTTCGTTGGATATCCAGGAAGCATCCGGTGAGCGCACCGTCAGGTCGGGCAAACGGTAGCCTGTGCTGGAATCGCCGACCAAGCCTGTACGTGCTCGTCGGTTCCAAAGGTTGAGTTCCGTCGTCAAATCGGTATTGGTAGTTCCTGTTTTGAATCCAGTAGGGGGCATAATCGTAATATATCCTTGGTGGTCGCGCTCAATGCGCAACTCATCATTGTCCCGGCAAAAGCGGAAAAATTCGGCATCGCTCATGTGGGGCGGGGTAGCTATTTCCAGTTCTTCTTCGTGCAGCATGACTGTAAATTTGCACCAAAAATAAGGGTTTTTGCCAATATACCCTGTTTTCATCTTTCAATGTTCCAGAAACTTTACCTCCGCCTCCCTGTTCTGCATCAATCATTGGCAATATCTGGTTTTAATCGGGATTTACTACATTAGCCTACTAGCATATTAATTTATGGTTTCCATCTTCTGGTTTCGTCGTGATCTCCGTTTAGAAGATAATGCCGGGCTGTACTACGCGTTGTCGGGGCCACATCCAGTGGTACCGTTGTTTATTTTCGACCGTGCTATTCTGGATGATTTAGAAAATAAACAAGATGCACGGGTGGAATTCATTCACCAGGCGGTGACGGATTTGCAACAAGAATTAGCAGCCTTGGGCAGCGCAATAATAGTGCGTTACGGTCAGCCGGAGGAGGTGTGGGCAAAAATACTAGAAGAATATTCAGTCGCAGCTGTGTATACTAATCACGACTATGAACCTTATGCTATGCAGCGTGATACTAGTATTGCGCAGCTATTAGAGCAGAAAAATATCCCGCTGCATACCTTTAAAGACCAGGTTATTTTTGAAAAAAACGAAGTCGTAAAAGACGATAGTAAACCTTATACAGTATTTACGCCTTATAAAAAGAAATGGCTGGATAAATTGCATAGCCGATGGATAGAAGTGCCAAATGAACAGCATCCATTAGAACGTCAGTCTTTTTATTCGGCGGCTTATCCCAATCGAAAATATTTTTCCAACTTCCTGAAAACTACATCATTACCAGTACCAACGCTGCAATCAATGGGTTTTGAACCGGCAGGCATCCCTTTTCCCAGTGCGATAGTGGCCCGAAGTATTATTAAGAACTATAAAACCACCCGCGATATTCCCGGAATAGAAGGTACTTCACGATTGGGCATACATTTTCGCTTTGGCACGATTAGTATTCGAGAGAAAGCCCGCCACGCAGAGGCATTGAGTGAAACTTACCTGGGCGAACTGATCTGGCGCGACTTTTATAGTCAGATTCTTTATCATTTTCCCCGAGTGGTTGGCCATCCTTTTCGGCCTGAATATGATCGCGTTGCCTGGCGTGATGCACCGGAAGATTTTGAAAAATGGTGCGCTGGCCAGACGGGTTATCCATTGGTAGATGCCGGAATGCGCCAATTGAATGCAACGGGTTATATGCACAATCGCGTACGGATGGTGGTGGCGAGCTTTCTGGCGAAACATTTGTTGCTCGATTGGCGGCTCGGCGAAGCGTATTTTGCCGAAAAACTACTGGATTTTGATTTGGCCAGCAATAACGGTGGCTGGCAATGGGCGGCAGGCAGTGGTACGGATGCAGTGCCCTATTTTCGCGTATTTAATCCGGAATTACAAGCCAAAAAGTTTGACCCCAATCGGCAATATATTCAGAACTGGGTGCCGGAATTTGGAACGCCCGATTATCCGCCGCCGATGGTGGAGCATACGTTTGCGCGACAGCGCGCCATAGATGTTTATAAAAAAGGGCTGTCCAAATCCAGTTAAGTAACAAGTTCACGACGCGGAATAACTAGTAAAAAGTAAGCAATTACTAGTAATGTCATACTGCCCGTCAATAAAAATGTGGCATTCGCACCAAACTGATACCACACCAAACCGGCCAGCGAACTGGCCAGCATGGCCGCAATGCTTTGCAATCCCGAAAAAGTGCCAATGGCCGTCGCCGTATCCTTGGGGTCGCTGATGTTACTGATCCAGGCTTTGGAAATACCCTCCGTAGCAGCGGCGTACACGCCATACAGGAAAAATAACCCGGCGTAAAAAAGAACACTGCCTTGTAAAGCCATGCCAAAATAGACGAGTGCAAATGCTAGAAGCCCACTTATAAAAACCCGCCGCAGCCCCAGCCGATCAGCTATGATCCCGATGGGATAAGCCAGCAGTGCATACATCAGGTTATAGAAAATATACACCCCAATTACTTCCGTAGTACTTCTACCCGCCTCTTTTATTTTTAATAGTAAAAAGACATCAGAACTATTAAAGAGCGCAAAAACCAATAGGCCCAGCACTACTTTTCGGTACAGCACAGGGCTTTGTTTCCAGTAGTATAAAAAAGAAAAAATAGGCAATGGTTTGGATGCTTTGGGTAAACGAACTTTATCCTTTAATAAAAAAGAAGTAGCGACTGCCAGTATGCCGGGGAGGAAAGCCAACAGGAATAAAGTGCGGTAATCATCCGGGTAATACCACCAGTAGACCAGGGCCAAAGCCGGGCCAAGCACCGCGCCCAAAGTATCCATAGAACGATGAAAACCAAACACTTGGCCTTTCGTAGCGGGCGTGGCTTCGTCGGAGAGCAGGGCATCGCGGGCACCAGTACGAATGCCTTTGCCGATCCGATCCACCGTGCGGGCGAAGAAAATCCAGAGAGGATAGACCCACAGGGCCAGCATCGGTTTGGACAGGGCACTCAATCCATACCCGGCGCGCACAAATATGGCCCGCTCTCCCCGGTGATCGGATAATTTACCGAAATAGCCTTTGGTGAGTCCCGCCACCGCTTCCGCCACGCCTTCCAATACCCCGATGAGCACAATCGAAAACCCAATCGTTTTCAGATAAATGGGCATGATCGGATACAGCATTTCGCTGGCCATATCTGTGAATAAACTGATGAGCGATAAAAGCCAGACGCGGCGAGTGATGTGGTTCATTTAGCCGGTCTTTGTATAAAAAGATGATAACCAAGCGAGAAAAAAAACATATTACCATCTAAAAAAGGATTCTGCCGTCCCAGCCGCAACCAGTGATATCCCATTCGCAACCGCACGCCGTGAAACGTACCTTTTTCTACTCCTTGCAGATTCCATTCTTTTTTGAATAATTTCACATCGGTGGTCAGTGCGGCCATCAAGTGACCATCGCCGAAATAAAATTCCGAATAGTACTCAGGCAGCTCCTTGCCATCGGGGACGGTAGGGGTAAGTGTACTAAAATATGCTCCTACCGAAGGCGTGATGCGCAGCCGCTCGGTCTGCAGCACATCGTGGCCAATTTCCAGACCTCCCGTCAAGAAATCGGCGACATCTTTTTTGGGCCAGTCAAATCCATTGTGCCTGATTGTTCGGCTGATCGTGGGGTTGCCGCCGGTTGCGTATGCGCTGAAATGCCAGCCCTTGCGCCATATATAAAAACTGCCTTCCAAGCCAATAAAGGGTTGCAGCGAACGATCCAACTGGTTGGTCCACTGAGCATTAGCCAGCGAAAGAGCCATGCCGAAACCACGGTGTCCAGATTGGGTAGACAACTTGACGGCTGGTTTAATAGAACGTATAAAATCCGCGAACCGGGAATTTGGATAGTGCTGCAGGAATGCCTCCAGACGGGCGGCCCAGTCTTTTTCATCGGTGTTTAGCCGGAGTAGATAGTCTAGTTGGAGTACCGTAAATGCCTTCTCTTCGTCGTTCAGCAGGGCGCGTTGCAAGCGGTTGTATAACTCGAAGCACTGCTCATACAATTCGCGATCAATCGTTTCAAACAGGCTATCGCTTTGGGGAGCCACCTTGTAGGTTTGCCGCTCCCGCTCTGCGGCATCAAATCGCGTCACTTCATCGAACAAGTTGCCGTAAGCCTCCTCCCAGATGTATAGCAGCCAGCGTTCGTCCCAGACCAGCCCAACGTAGGTGTTATTTTCCAGGCGTGCCAGCGAGTCTATCCACAGTGCTGCCGCTGCCGGATCATCGCCGACGAAAGCCTGCTGCAGTTCCAGCCGGGCCGATGCAATGCGGGCAGGTAACTTAGTTTGCGCGCTGGATATAGCAGGCAACAACCAGATGATTAAGTAGAGTAGGAGGAGTCGCATGGGTTTTATAAGTGGTTGATAATGTGGAGATTATTGAGAAATAACTATCGAAAGTGTGGAGAAAAATAGAAATGCGCGAGGGCGTAATTCAAGAATCCTGCAAATTTGGTTCCTGCTCAACTTTCTCCGTAGCCACAGCCACTTCTCCCGCAAAGACCGGTGTCGCTGGGCCACAAAGCCACACTTCCCGGAAGCCCTGGCCATCGGTTTGAAAACGTACAGACAAATCTCCGCCCTGCGCTTGTACCGATATTTCTCCGGTATCATCGGCGGTTTTTTCGCGCACGGCATAAGCCAGCACGGCGGCGGTGACGCCTGTTCCGCAGGCCAGCGTTTCGTCTTCTACCCCGCGTTCGTAGGTACGAATGCGTAGTCCATGCGGGGTCGTCTCCACCAGATTAACATTGATACCCGTCTCCCGGAAACGGTCGGAATAGCGCACAGCACGGCCCGCTTCCACCATATTTACTTTGTCTAGATTATCCACAAATTGCACGTAATGGGGCGACCCAGTATTTAAAATATACGTGTTAATGTTGTGTCGTTCAATGTTTTGTACATCCATCATTTTTAATTCTACCCAATATTTTGCATTTCCGCTGGGGAGGTCAGTGTTTGCATTAGCCACACGCACCTGCGCCTCGTGCGGCCCGTCAATGGCCAAAAACCGAAAATGTCCATGACTCATGCCCAAGTCCTGCGCAAAGGCAGCGATGCAACGCCCGCCATTGCCGCACATACTGCTTTCGCGCCCGTCGGCATTGAAATAAATCATCTCAAAATCGTAGTCGGCGTGATTTTGCAGCAAGATCAAGCCATCCGCACCAATCCCAAACCGACGATCACAGAGCCGCTCAATGAGTGCTGTATCGGCACGCGTGAGGAGCTGTTGTTGGCGTTGGTCCAGCATGACAAAATCGTTGCCCGCACCCTGATATTTCCAGAATTTCATCTTATAAAGTTATTTATCTTACCTGCCTAAACCAAGAAATATCACTGGGATAGTTGGTTTAGAGGGGTTTAGTTTTTTGAGTATTTGAAGATTTGAGTATTCGATCAATTACCTGATTATCAATTGTTTTGATCAACTACTCAAATACTGGCATGTTCAAAAACATTACAAAGGTCTGCCAAGTTCTCGCAGGTACCAACCTCGAAAGACGAAAGATTGTTATCGTAATGGGAAGAGGACGAGAATGTTTAGAATCTCCTTCGCTGTGGCGGTTAAAGTGGAGAAAGATTGATGGTCAGTTCATTATAAATTCGCTGTATTCAAAACTACACTGCATGGATTATGAAACAATGTACACACAAAAACTTTCTCAAAAAACAAGGTCATTACTAAGTCAAAAAACGTTGGTCTGACTATTGCAAGCTGGAGTTGTTTTATCTTCGGCATCTTCTTTCCACCAAAAAATCAGCAAAAAGCGTACAACCTTAAGAGCAAACGGCTCGTCTATACCAACTACGCTTGCTCCGGCGGAAAAGGTACGGTCTAAACTAAAAAGGGAAGACTTGCGTTTTCGTAAGCGTAATACTAACAAAAACTATGAGAAAATACTTGCTGCTTTGCCTGGCTTGCGTGGCCAGTTCGTTGCTCTCTGTCCTTTTATACAGCCAATTGGAGCGTCATAATCAGGTCGTATGGAATAATACCGAAGGCGAAGTTCGATATACTGGTCTGGTGGATAAGCTTTTCAATGCCCGTTCGACGGGGGAATTCCATTCCGCCGCTCCTACCAATTTCATAGAATCGGCTGAAATCGCTACTCCGGCAGTCGTCAATATCCGGGCACTGGTGGAAAACGAAAGCGGCTTTTGGAAGACGGGTTCTATGACGGGTTCCTCGGGATCGGGCGTGATTCTTTCGCCCGATGGTTATGTGGTCACCAATCACCACGTGGTGGAGAAAAGCACCGATATTAAAGTGACAATGGCCGATAAGCGCGAATACAAGGCTACTTTGGTCGGTTCTGACCCGTCTACCGATGTGGCTTTGCTGAAAATTGAAGGAGCCGATCTGCCATTTTTAGTGTTTGGCAACAGCGATTCGGTGCGCGTTGGCGAATGGGTATTGGCCGTAGGCAATCCTTTTAATCTGGAAAGCACCGTCACGGCGGGCATTGTCAGTGCTAAAGGCCGCAATATCAATATCTTAGGCGGCGGAGCCAGTATAGAATCATTCATTCAAACGGATGCTGCCGTGAATCCCGGCAACAGCGGTGGTGCCTTAGTCAATACTGCGGGCGAATTGATTGGTATTAACACCGCAATTATTACTGGATCAGGCACTTACGAAGGTTATTCGTTTGCGGTGCCGTCCAATCTGGTGCAAAAAGTCATTCGTGATCTGCGGGAGTTCGGTAATGTGCAGCGCGCCTTTCTGGGCGTTGGTATTGAGGATTTGGATAGTGAGCACGCCCGCGAATTTGGGTTGCCCAACGCCGAAGGTATTTTGGTCAATCGTATTACCCCAGATGGGGCTGCTTCCGCCGCTGGCTTGCAAATTGGCGATGTCATCATCGGGCTGAATAACACGCGGATGCGCAGCACGTCCGAGTTGCAGGAACTCGTTGGCCGCTACCGCCCTGGCGATCAAGTGACGCTGGAATACTGGCGGGTGGGCAAAAAATATCGCTCGCGATTGCTTTTGAAAGACGTTAATAATTCTTCCAGTAGTGCCGTGCACGCGCAGGGAAATGAGTTGGAAGAACAGTTCGGTCTGGAACTCCGCGAATTGAGCCGCGACGAGCGTCGTACCCTACAGATGCAGGGGACGATGGTCAGTAGTGTGCGGCGCGGAAGCATTGTGTATGAGACCAATATGCAGCCCGGCCTGGTAATCACTTCGGTGAATGGAGCGCAGGTATCCAGCGTGACCGAAGTGGTGGATGCTATCAAGAGTGCTTCCAAAAATCTGGTGCTGGACGGCTACTACGAAGGCCAGCCTGATTTGTATTCTTACCGTTTTCGCAAACCCGATTAAAGATACAGAATGCCAGTTAGAGCCAAGTTCTAGCTATATTTTATAAGAAACCTGCTAATTTTGCCGATAAAACAGCCACTATGCGCCACTTTTTACTCATTTTTTGCTTTCTTGCGACAAGTCAGACCGTCCTTTTATGCCAGATGGTGGTGGGCACAGATACCCTGTACGGGAATGAGTGGATTGATTATGGCAAAACTTATTATAAAATCGGCATAACTACCGATGGCGTATATCGCATTCCGGCGGCTTCGCTGGCAGCGGCGGGTATTCCGGCCAGTTCCATTTCCGGCCAGGATTTTCGGATGTATCATAATGGCCAGCAAACGGCTCTGTTTATCTCTTCTGGCAATGCGCCGCTGGGATCAACGGATTTTATCGAATTTTATGCCCAAAAGAACCGGGACGAAGTGGATCGGCACTTGTTCGATAATCCAGACCGGGATAATCTGAATCCTCATTACAGTATGTTTACGGACACAGCCGCCTATTTTCTTACCTGGGCAGGTACGGGTACGGGGCTGCGTTACACCCAAGTGGAAAATGTCTTAAATGATCTGCCCGCAAAAGAAAATTACTGCTGGTTCAATTACGAATTGATATTTAAAGATGAACACATAAAGCGCAAAGAGTCGATTTATGTGGCTAATTCCTGGTTTGATGGCGAAGGATTTGCGGAATACGAAGCAGTAAGTAGTGTATATCAGCTATATGCGCCACTACTATATGCTGGTGGCCCAAATACAACTATTGATTTTCGTTACGCTGGTCAATTAGGGGGGCACCTACAGTCTTTGCGTATTAATGACGCTCTTATTTTAAAGGATACTTTTCTCAATTGGGGCGTAATTCACCATACTGTTTCCGTATCAGGAAGCGCATTTGGCCCTAATTTAAAATTCGAAATGCTGGGGGAAGCATCCCAGATAGATCGGCACGCTATCAGTTATATTAATGCCCGGTATCCACGGGAATTTAATTTTCTGAATGCCGGTGATGCTTACTTTGAATTAAATGGCAGCACTACTGGCGATACCTACCGGTATTTGCAAATGGAAGGTATAAATGGGGCATCTGACGCGATATTATTAGACTTGACGACCAATTCCCGGTATGTTCCCGTATTAGAGAATAACCAATTGAAGTTTAAGATCAAGGATAGTGGTGCCTCCCAAAATTTGAAATTTATAGTGGCCGGAGCAGGCATCCACACCATTCAGGATTTAAAGCCGGTTTCTTTTCGGGATTTCTCTCATTTAGATGGTAATTATGTTATCCTCACCCACCATGCTTTGATGCAGGGTGGTAATACGGCTATTGAAGATTATGCTAATTATCGGTCCAGCTCACCAGGCGGCGGATACAATGTGGTGACGGTGGATGTAACGGAACTATATGACCAGTTTGGCTATGGTGTCGTCTTTCATCCAATGGGTATTCGCAATTTTGTCCAATATATTCATCACCATTGGACTAGTCCTAAGTATCTTTTCGTCATTGGTAAGGGATTAAATTATAGCAGTTTTCGGGATCCAGCGACCCAGGCATCCTTATCTAACACGAGCTTTTTTGTGCCAGTTTATGGTACTCCTGGCACCGATTGGCCATTTGTAATGCGAAAAGGTGGGCTGAGTGCACCATTGCTCGCCGTAGGCAGGCTGGCAGTGACAAAGCCATCTGAAATAAGAGACTATTTGAATAAAGTAAAAGAGCGTGATGAAGCCTTGGCTAATCCCGAACAATCATTGGCCAATAAGGCCTGGACGAAAAGGATTATTCAGGGCAGTGGTGGTGGTTCTGCATCAGAGCGTGTCTTAATAAAGGATTATATAGACGGTTTTGCTGACATTTTGAAAAAGGGTAAAATTGGTGCAGAGGTAGTCAGCTTATATAAAGATTCTAATGACCCGGTACAATCCTCCGGTTATAATAAACAACAGGAAGTCGTCAATCAAGGGGTTTCTATGTGGACGATTTTTGGCCACTCTTCTCCTGATGTAGTAGACTATGATATTGGCCGGGCGAGTGACTATTCCAATAGCCCCCGATACCCCGTAATGATGGTATTAGGCTGTTATTCGGGCCTGGCTTCGCAGGTAAGCAAGGGATTGGGTGAAGAGTTCATCTTGGCACCAAAAAGCGGAGCCATAGCTTATTTCGCTACCTGTGACTATGGCATTGCCGATGCCTTGGACGTGTATGGTAGAAAATACTATCAATTATTGAGTAGTACTGGTTATGGAAGCAGTGTCGGCTTCGTTATGAAAGGAGTTATTGATTCGCTGTATAATCATACCAATTTGCCCAGCCTGCGATCCATCCTGCACCAGATGGTGCTACAGGGCGATCCGGCGGTTATCATTCCGGCGCAACCCGGACCCGACTATTTGGTAGACAACCAGTCCGTGCGTATCAATCCTAATCCGGTTACTATCAACGGTTCCAAATATTCCTTTGATTTTGATCTATTGAATATAGGAGAGAATAAAGAAGATTCTATCCAACTCAGGATTGAACAAAAACTGCCAAATGATAGTATTCGGCTATTAAAGATAGATACTGTACTAGCTCCATCTTTTAGAAGCACCTATCACTACGCGTTTCCTGCCAACGACGAGAAGATGGCCGGTTACAATCGTATTCTGGTAAAAGTAGATGCTGACAACAGAGTCGCTGAACTTCCGATTGCCGCCGAAGGAAATAATGAACTGGTGGATGCTTCTGGCATCAAAGGTGCAGAAGCCTACTTTTATACCGATGAGATACAACCGATCTATCCGCCGCCATTTTCTATTGTTCCCAAACGGTCGGTTACTTTGAGTGCCTATACGCCTTATTCCACTAGAAAACTACAACGGTTCAAGTTTGAAATGGATACGTTGGAGACCTTTAATAGTCCATTACTGCAAAAAAATGAGACTAGCCTATTCGGAGGTCTAATCCAATGGAAGCCAACATTGGATTTAAAAGAAGGCCAGGTATATTATTGGCGGGTAGCTAAAGATACTTTAATCGGCAATAAAATAGTTTGGCAACCCAGTTCCTTTATTTGTCTGGAAAATAGCCACCTTGGCTGGAACCAGTCTCATTTTGGACAGTTTATTCAGAATTCCTTGAATCTGCTGGACACTGTAGCCCATGAACGTCGCATAGATTTTGCCGAAAACCAGACTTATGCGCTAGTGCAGGTAGCTTTTCGGAGCCCTAATAGTGATCGTACTACTGGATTAAGTAATGGTTATTATGAAGGCGTTCTGAGTGATTATGAATGGTTAACCTCCGTAGGTACTAAAAATGGAATTGCAGTCATGGTAGAGCATCCAACTACTGGTCACGTTATCATAGATCCCCCCTTTGGGCTATATAATCCGACACCACAGATGGATAACCCGGTTTTTTTCTTTGAAACCAAAGACTCCTCCCAGCGCATTGCCCTGATGAAGTTCCTGGCGGAAGAAGTACCGAATAAGTCGGTGGTTGGAGTGTATGCCATGAATTATGCTAACGATCCCATTGGTTACGGACCACAGTTTTGGGCCAATGATTCTATTACTTATGGTAAAAACCTATTTCAAGTCTTTGAAGCATTGGGAGCCAAACATATTCGTTCGCTGGCCAATTTTACCGGCGTACCTTCTCCTTACGGTCTGATCTTCCGAAAAGGGGACCCGGCATTTGATGCAATTGATGTCGTAGTAACTAATACAAGTCCAGATTCTTTTGTGATCATCCGGCGTGAGTTTCCGGCCAAATGGTATATTGGAAATACAGAAACATCGCTGATTGGCCCGGCAAAAGGCTGGAAAAGTTTAGAGTGGGCACGGGCTAATTTTGATAATCCGGTTGAAATATCCAATTTGTCGGTCTATGGCGTACGGACGGACGGGCAGGATAGCTTACTGTATAAGTTGCAGCAACCAAATACTATGGAAATCAGTAGTGTGAATGCAACTAGGTTTCCTTACTTAAAAGTGCTTTACGAAACCAAAGATTCTCTGCTCCATACTTCGGCGGAATTGCGCCGGTTACGCGTGCTTTATGATCCTTATCCAGAAGGTACTGTGCATCCGGCCGCTTATCTTGCCTTTCATAGTGATACTCTGCAACAGGGTGATCCGATGAGTGCTTCCGTCGCTTTCGCGAATATATCCGATACACCAATGGATTCTATATTGGTGCGGTTTCGGGTAGAAAATAGTAGTGGGAAGCAGGATTTGCTACGCAAATTTCGTCCTCTATTGCCCGGCGATACTATACATACGTCAGTAGTCTTTCCAACGCTCACCCTGCAAGGGAGCCAGCGACTGCTAATTGATGTTAACCCCGATCAGGCGCAACCAGAATTACTGCATACCAACAACATTTTTGTACAACCTTTCCAGGTACTACGTGATAACCGGAATCCTTTACTGGATGTTAGTTTCGACGGTAGCCACATTATGGATGGTGATTTGGTGTCTGCAAAACCCGAAGTAATTGTTACTCTAAAAGATGATAACCATTTTATTCCAGTAATAGATACTTCCGCCATTAGTCTGCAGGTGGTTTATCCTGACGGTCAAACTTTTCCGCTGCTGGTTAGTGATCCTACGCTGACCTATTTCCCAGCTAATCCCGGAGATTTACCGCGTAAAAATCAGGCCAGACTGGAGTGGCGGCCCACGTTTACACAAGATGGTGATTATAAACTTGTCGTGAATGGACATGATGCCGCCGGTAATTTGTCGGCTGCACTGGCTTATTCGGTGAATTTCAAAGTAATTACGAAGTCTTCTATTTCTAATTTGCTTAATTACCCGAATCCATTCTCCACGTCTACCTGTTTTGTGTATACTATGACGGGTGCCGAATCGCCGGCTAATTTTAAAGTACAAATTATGACGGTGAGTGGTCGGGTAATACGGGAAATAACCACTGCGGAATTTGGCTCATTACAAGTAGGCACCCATATTAGTAATTTTTGCTGGGATGGTAAAGACCAGTTTGGTGATCAATTGGCCAATGGCGTATATCTATACCGTGTAGTGGCCAAAAAAGCAGACGGATCAGATTTCGAGGCTTTTGAAAACCAGAAGGCAGACGGTTATTTTAAACAGGGCTTTGGCAAAATGGTACTCATGCGATAAATAGCGCAAATCCTGTTGTAGTCAATACACAGTGGCTTGGAATGAAAGTAAAATGCAAAGTACTAACAATCAAATAACTCAACAGCCTCAACATTTTCAACCTCTCAACTTTTACTATAAACCACTCTAAACTACCTATATGTGTGGAATTGCAGGCATTATAGATAAACAAAATAATTTATCTGCGGACAGCCTGTTGAAGAGCGTGAAAGATATGACCGATGCGGCTCAGCATAGAGGACCAGATGGAGAAGGTTTTTATCAGTATAATTGTCTGGCGTTTGGGCACCGGCGCCTATCCGTTATAGATTTGAGTACAGACGGTATTCAACCAATGCTGTGGCGGAATAAATATATTATCACCTTCAATGGAGAAATATATAATTATATTGAAATAAAAGCTTTGCTGATGGGGCAAGGTTATCTTTTTTACACTAAAACAGACACGGAAGTAATTCTTGCCAGCTACGACTATTGGGGAGAGGATTGTGTACTACAGTTTAATGGAATGTGGGCTTTTGCTATTCATAATAAGGAGACTAATCAGGTATTTTGTTCTCGTGATCGGTTTGGAGTAAAACCTTTTTATTTCACGCAAGATGCTAATTGTTTCATTTTTGGCTCTGAAATAAAGCAGTTACTGACGCAGCTAAATACCGTAAAAGCAAACATAGAGATTGTTGTAAATTATCTGCTCTTAAATCTTTTTGATTATGACGAGCACACTTTTTTTGAAAATATTTACAAGCTGAATGGGGGTCATAATCTTATCTACAATTTAAGTGACCACACTTTTTCTGTAAAAAAATATTATTCTATAGCATTCCGGGAGGATGTAAGTCGTTTAAATGAACAGGAAGCTATTGATTGTTTTACGCAAGCATTTGCGCGTTCCATTCAATACAGACTGCGTTCCGACGTAAAAGTCGGGACGTGCTTAAGTGGTGGCCTGGATAGTTCTGCCATTGCTGCCATATCCAATGAACAGCATAGTCGTTTATCTAATTTGCCCTTTTGTGCTATAACTGCCAGTAGTACCCAACCAGAATTTGATGAGTACCAGTATGCACAAGAGGTTGTGGAGCACCTCCAACTGGATTCTTATGTTACCAGACCCAGTAAAGACGATTTTTTGCAATACATAACTACCGTAATTCGTACGCAGGAATACCCGTTTGCGGGGCCTAGCGTGTTCATGCAATATTTTGTCATGAAAAAGGCAAAAGAAGCATGTATTACTGTTTTATTAGATGGACAGGGAGCGGATGAGACGCTTTTAGGTTATCGCAGATATATTCCTATTGTAATAGTCAAAGATGGATTTATGAATTTTTTGTATAAATCGAAAAAAATATGTGAAAGATATGCTATATCATTCGTAGAAGTTCTAAAAAACTACGGTTACTTTACTAGTCCTAAGTTGCGTTTCTGGAAGCAAACCCATAAGTTTTTGCTTAACAAATCATACCGTAAATTTTTACGCTATGATTTGCTTAAAATATATGCTGATAATTACGATAAACCTTTTAATTTGCAGAAATTAGAAATTCTTACTACACAAATTCCTCATTTACTTCGATTTGAAGATAAAAACTCGATGGCACATTCTATTGAGACCAGATTGCCTTTTATGGACTGGGAGCTTTTAGAAATTTCACTGGCTATCAACCAGAATTTTAAGCTTAATGCAGGCTGGAGTAAATGGGTATTAAGAAAATCCGTAGAGAAGGCGTTGCCTGCAAGTATTGTATGGCGAAAAAACAAGATTGGTTTTAATGCGCCTATTAAAGACTGGATGGATAGCGATTTTTTGGAGAGTATGCGATCAGATATAAACCGCTCGCCCTGCTAAAGCACTTACTAAAAAATATTCCTGCTAATTTAGACCAGAATCAGCTGTGGCGATTGTTTAATATTGCCAAATGGGAAAAAACATTTAGCGTTTCGATATGAAAGAATCGTTGGTAAAATTGCTGGCATCGCTATTTAGAAAAATGCCCTATTTTAGGGGCAAGCACCGCATATCTGTACTATTACATAGTATTATGCGTAATGACGAGTGGTCAGTACCAGAATTCCTGGTTAAAAATCAGGATGGCTCTATATTTTTGATAGATGTAAGGTCTGAAACCCATCAAATACCTTTTTGGTGTGGTATATATGACACACCATTGATAGAAAAATTTAATAGTTTGTTTGAAAAAAATTGGGTAGTATTAGATGTTGGAGCCAATATCGGTTATTATAGTATTCCATTTGGCCGACATCTGCAGTCTATTGGTGGGGTAGTGTACGCTTTTGAGCCTTTTTCCTCTAATTACACTAATCTCTGTAAAGCGATTGGAGCTAATTCGCTCTATAACGTTCAGCCATATAATATTGCGCTTGGTGAGAAAGAAGCTACCCTGAGTATTAGTATGGTAGAGGATGGTAATACTGGTAATGGGGTGATACTCAATGATGTATTAAAAACAGAAGCAGAAAGTCATTTTTTTAAAGTAGAGACGATAGCTGTGGTTGCGTTGGATAATTTTGCAAACAATAAGATAGAAAGATGCGATTTTATAAAAATAGATATAGAAGGATATGAAATTTATTTTTTAAGAGGAGCCAAAGAATTTATTAAAAAACACCAGCCAATTATTTATGGCGAATTCAGTTCCTATTTTATCAAAAAATTTGATTACTCCCTGCAAGAGTTATCGGATTTTTGCAAAGAAAATAACTATAAAATATATAGTCAAATAAAAATAAATGGACGCAAATTAACTAAATTTGAGCTAGTGAGCGGAGAATATTGAGGGCTTGGAAGATTTGTTACTTATTCCTGAGCACTTTGACAGCGATTATCATGCTAAATGGATCAATTAGATTTTGTATATTGTCTAATTTAGAAAATTAAGATTGATACGCTTCTATTATTTCTTTATATAGTGTTATCCACCTTTGAGTCACTTTTTCGTGGCCAAATCGTTCTATGGCCGAAGCGCGGATAGCCAGTGGATTATAATGGATGGATTGCTCAAACATAGTAATCATGGCGTTGGCCAATGCAGTAACATCATCTACTTTGACCAATATACCCGTTTCAGGGGTCACAATATCCGCTGGGCCGCCGCAGTCCGTAGCAATGACTGGCAGTCCGCAGGCCATTGCTTCCGTCTGCACTACGCCGAATGTTTCCGTTTGGCTACATAGTACTAAGCAGCTTGCTTGCTGCATTTGTGTAAGCACAGCAGCGGCTGATAGCAGGCCATGAAAATGAACGTATTCAGAAATTCCCAGACTATTTTTTAGTTTTTCCAACGTATCCCGTAGATGACCAGTACCGACTATTTCCAGGCGTACATTTTTCTCCTTATTAGATTGCAGGAAAATCGCAAACGCCCGCAAGAGCAAATCTGGTGCTTTTATCGGGATTAAGTCACCTACGTATAGAAAGGTGAAAGTTTTGGTTTTCTTAATTAAATCGGGGCTAAAAAAATTGGTATCTACCAGATTGGGAATTACTTGAATAGTGCGTTGGGTATTTTCTTGTATCCAACTAGATAAAGCAGAACTTACCGCAGTGACAGCATCCGCCTGTTGTAAAGAAGCTTGCAACATACTAGTATGTGCGGCGGGATACTGGTGGTCTTTTAGAGTAGACATGTGTTCGCTATACACAAAAGGGACCTTCCATTGCTGCTTGATCCTACTGGCTGCAAAACCTGCTGTGTAACCATGTGCATGGATAATATCTGGCGCACCAAATTTCTGGCAATATTCTTCATAGCATCTATTGACCAGCTTCGCATATAGTTGTTGTGACCAGGCAAAGCGTTTGGGCAATCCAATAGCTGCTATTCGCAGGGTTGGCATACCCTCATCTATGGATAAAGAACGATCAAAAAGGCGCATTTTCCGAACCTTGTTCCAGGCATTACCAAGACCAATATCTACGTAAATCACCCCTGTTTCCTGACCAGCTTTTATTAAAGCCAGGGCTTGCTCCCGAAAGTAAATACCGAGGTCTGGTCTTTCCGGGCTGACGTACCAGGTTGGCAGGATGAGTATGCGCATACTTATGGATGCAACGTGAAATTATTTAGTTAAAAATCTACTTTTTCTGGTGTGCTGCCTGGATAGCAAACAACATAACGCCATTGAAAAGTATAGTATATAAAATGCCGGTGATGGCGTAAACTAGGACAAAGGTTTCCATTTGCTGGTCGTACCAAATAGCGAGCATCATGCAAAATAATCGAATAAAAGTACCGGCGGAAAGTGCCAGTACGTATTCTTGTTTTTGAATAACCGTAAACGCGCTACTGGTTGGAGATGTCAGAAAAATCAACGCGCTGGGAGTGGCTAACAGGGAAGCGAGATAACCGGCATACGCCCAGTCTTTACCTAAGACGAATACAAATATTTCGGAGCCAAATAAAATCAGCGCACCATAATACACCAAAGCTACCGGCAGCCACTTTTTCCAGTAGGCAATGGGTATTTTTGGTAAAAACTGTCCTTTTCGGTGCAATTCCTGGTACAATCGAAAATTATATTGTCCAATAGAGGCAGCTACTATGGAGATCGGAGCAGTACATAACCGGGAAGCCATGAAATAAGCAGCTACTATATTCTCTTTAAAATAATTAGCAATAATAAGCACCAGTAATTGATCGGACAACGAACCAACAAGAGCATTTATACTACCTAAGGTGGCATTTTTTTGATGTTTATTCCAATATATTTTTATATTATGAATAGTATCCTGTCGCCAGCATTGTACGATCTTATTTTGGTAAAAAGGCCGGATGGCCGGAATCCATACGCCTGCTAACAGTCCAATCATCAGGCCATTAGGCACTTTTAGGAGCATGAGCAGCAAACTTCCCGGAAACGATAAGAGCGGCGTAAGTACCCTAATGGCTGTTAATTCACTATATAATTGCTTGCTCAACAAGTAATTTTGCGCCATCTGGTTCAATCCGAAACCAGCGAGATAAACTAATAATAGCCATAAATCAGTAAAACCCAGGCGTGCGCCATAATTGGTCATTCCCAATACTATAATGCCTACCGAACTAATTAATAGATGTAAAGTCAAGCCCATGAACACTAGTCCCCGGCGTTCTTCCTCGGTGTCTGCTTGTATAAGTGATATATCGGTTTTTAACTGGGAAAATGACCATAAAAAAAGAGCGAATGACTGAAAAACGCTCCATCGTCCGATCTCCAAAGCCGGAAAAATCCTGGAAATAAGGGGAAGGCTAAGAAATAAAATTGCCTGGGCCAGCACCTGACTTGCCAACAAGCGCCATTTTGGATGCTCGAAGTAATGTCTAATTTTGAGCCGGTCAATCAGGGAATTTCCCAAATTTTTATTTTAAAATAGGGTTGTAAGGGAGGAGAAAGGAAGCAGGAGGTAGTATATTGTAAATTAAGTTGTTTTGAGTATATGAAGATTTGAGGATTCGATCAATTACCTGATTATCAAGTGTTTTAATCAAATACGCAAATACTCGCATCCTCAATAAATTTAATTTACAGTATAGTCGGTAGATAATCTATTGATAATTAGTATTTTGTCTGTTTACTTACAGGATGATTTTGAATAAACACATTATTTAATTCATAAATGATTCATTTTTTTCGTTCCCCTCCGTTGTTTTGCCGACTTCCAACTGGTCATAAATTGGCTGCATCGGAGGTTGCCTACGCGGCATTTTGTCAAACCCATGAGGCCGAATTGCCCATTTTTTTCCAACTCTGGTGGCTCGATGCTGTTGGCCAATCAGGTAGCTGGCAAAAATACGTGATTCAGGATAGTGATGATCAGTTGATTGGTATTTGGCCGATTTTTACCAAACGACGTTACGGCTTTTATTGGCATACGCTTCCGGCTTATACACCCATCTCCGGGCCGTGGTTTGCCGAAGATAATGCGTTGAATGAACCTTTGTTAACGGCATTAATTAGTCAATTGAGCGGGAATAGCTTGTATTGGCTTTTGCAATCCATGCGCTATATGCAGGCCGCGTGGTGGCAAAATAATGGCTTTGAAGTGGATGTTTGGCATACTTATCAGTTGCCTGCAACCAATAATCCGACTGAACTATTCCAGAAATTTCGTTCTACCACCCGAAATGAGATCAAAAAAGCCGCCCAGTATTTGGAAGTTCGGCCAGAGACCGATGTGACACAATTTATGCCTTTATACACGCAGCACGCGCAGGCCAGGCATATATTCGCTCCGGCAGCGGCCAGGATATTTCAAGCCATTGTTGCAGCTTCTCTGGCACGTGGGCAAGGTCAGCTCCTGTGCGCTTATAATCAGCAGGAGCAATTGTGCGCCGGAATATTCTGTGTTTGGGACCAAAAAACTACCTATTTATTGGTTATTTCCAGAAGTCAGTCGGTTCAACCTTTCTCTGCTACTCGCTTTTTAGTGTGGCAAGCCATACAACAATCGGCCTTAAATGGACGCGTATTTGACTTCGAAGGAGGTCTCCTGCCTTCCATCGGTGATTTTTTTGCTTCCTTCGGTGCCGCGAAAACCGCCTATCTTCGGGCCGTCCTTTATCCGAATTCCCTGGTTCGTTTTGTAGTCAGGTTAGCCAAATATGCCCGCCACCCACAAAGTCGCTTTGTCCGTTGATCCGGCCCTCCGATCTTTTTTGCCCCGCATCGGATACGTCCTCGATTTTTTGTCTAATCATCCCAATGCGCCTGCTGGAGGAGTCTGTTGGGGAATTGCCGATCATCCAGCGGCTGAGATGATCGCTATTAACTATGGCTATACCGTCAGCAAATCTGATTTCTATATTCCAGCACAGGGCCTGATTTTCCAGTCTGCGCTGCCTGCCATCGCTTCGCTGGTCCCCAAACGCTATCATTTCAGGGAATACAGCCTCTTCTCCGTTGAAAAGTCCTTATCCCAAGGAGAGACGGATACTCCTTTTATGTTGCCGACTGCTACTGGTTCGGCTCGTTTTGCTTTTGATTGGGTAGAGACGTTATTTTTTCACCTGAGTCGCCTGGAAGAATACCAGGCTCAGCCGCAGGATTTGGATGAATATGGGACGCTTTCGGCTGACCGACAATTTTTGCCTTTTCATCAGCTGCATCATCAGCCAGTAGTGGATCACTTGGTCAGTGCTATTTATTGGGCAATTGGCCTTACGCCGCAGCAACAGCCAACTTCCTGGACAATTACCCATGATATTGACCACTTCTGCTTGTTTTCGCCCCGATTCAAGTTATGGCGTTATTTAGGCGGCATCGCATACCGACACCGTAGCGCGCGGGGCTGGCTACCTTTGCTCCGGCAGTATGCGGCTTGTCGCTGGCAAGGCGCGGTGGACCCTTATGCCATATTAACAGGGCTATTTGCTGAACAGACTCAGGTAGAACGTGTTGTGTACCTCGCTGCTGTCAATGCACCGCTTCCTCCAGATCCCAGTTATACGCTGGAGGCACCCTTTATGCGAGCACTTTGGCATCGTGCCGCTGATTTGGGATATAGTTTGGGCTTCCATCCCAGTTATCAAACCTGGCGAAATGCCAGCCTTTTTCAAACCGAACTGGATCGTTTGCAACAATGGAGTGGACTAACGATTCGGCATACGCGGCAGCATTATTTACGGTTTGCTTTTCCAGATACGGCGGCTATTATTGAGCAAACCAGCCTGACCGAAGACTCGACGCTGGGCTATTGGGACCGGATCGGATTTCGCTGTGGCACCGGATTTTCCTATCATTTATACGACTTCGTCCATGAAAAGGCATATACGTGGCTGGAAAAGCCTTTAGTAGTGATGGATATGGGTCTTATCTACGAAACTTCTTTCAATGCTTCTGCGCTGCTTAAACTCTGGGCAGAATTCACTCGATCTAACCAATTTGGTACTCATATTACCGTAAATTTCCATAATTCGGTCTTCTTTGAACCAGACATTCACGGATTGCCGCTCCGTCATCTTTATCGCGATCTAATCAATAATATAGTGTCAAATACCCATAATCATTAATCAAAACCCCACCATGCGCGGTCTATTTTATTATCGTACCCACTTCGACGATCCGCAAAACGCCGGAGTCGTAAAAAAGTGCCGTAATATTGCCAATGCTTTCCAATTACATGATTACCAAACAGATAGGGTCTTTTTTTCGCAAAAGGGCTTACTGCTAAATGAGCGCATCTGGGGACTTTGGCCAGTTAGCACGCGTAAAGGTTCGATTGGCCATATGCTGTTATTTTTTGTTTTTGCCGACCTTTTTTTGCTGCGCAAGCTCAACTTTGACAACTACCAGTTTATCTCCATTCGGCATATGCCGACGCATCCGGGCTTTATCTTCTTTTTGCGCCGCTTAAAGCGAAAGTACCCGCAACTAAAAATTATACTTGACTTTCCTACCTGGCCATACGACCGTGAATTGGCCAGAGGAATGCGTGGGCGTTTCCTGTTGTGGCTGGATCGCCTTTATCGTCAGCAATTGCAACACTATGCCGATCTGGCTCTTCACATTGGCCCAGAACCGAATATTTGGGGAATGCCAACCCTGCAAATCTCTAATGGTATCCAGCCCGAAGATTTTCCGCTAAAAATACCCGCTGCCGCTAATGGACACTCTTTGAAACTGGTTTTTGCCGGGAATATCGCCCATTGGCACGGCCTGGATCGGGTCTTGGCGGGTTTGGTAAAGTATTATGCTGGAAAAAAAGATCGCGCGGCCAAGGTGAGTTTGACCATTATTGGCCAAGGGGACGCGAGCGAGGCACTACAGCGCATGGCACAGCAGTGGGGCATGGAGACGTATGTGAGTTTTGTGGGGCCACAAAATGCCCAACAGATCGAAGCGTATTATCAAAGAGCCGACATCGCCGTGGGCAGCCTGGCATTACATCGTATCGGACTGAGCGCGGGAACTCCGCTTAAGCACCGGGAATACTGTGCAGCTGGCCTGCCTTTTGTTTTTGCGGGTGCTGATGCTGACTTTAGGCTGGATTTTCCGTATGCTTTGCAAGTATCTGCCGATGATACGCCCCTGGATTTGGCTGCCTTGTATCATTTTTATCGGAAAATATCGAAAAACAGGATTTTCGGGGGCAAATGCAGGCTTTCGCCCGAGGCAAATTATCGTGGTCGGTCAAGGTACGCCCGATCATCGCCTATTTGCAGGACATCCAGTAAACCGCAATTTTTCAGTCAGTCGGTTTGGTCCGCTTCAATAGGCTGGCTATCAATTTCAGGTATTGCGGCAGCACCACATCATTACTAAATTCGTTCAGTGCTTTTTGGCGACTTTGGCGGCCCATCGCCTCTTTTTCTGCGGGGGAAAGTTGCATAAAACGCAGCATTGCCGCCGAAAGCGCTTCGGCATCCTCGGCGGGGACGATGTAGCCATTGCTGCCTTCATCTACCGTCTCGCGGCAGCCCACACTATCGGTCGTGATAATTGGCTTGCCCATCGCCATGCCTTCCAGCAGCGCGCGCGGCATCCCTTCGCGATAAGAAGGCAGCACCACCACATCGGAATTGGCGATGAAAGGGCGTACATCGTCGCTATGCCCAAAGTGTTCGATAGATGCGTCGCGTATCCAGCCATCCAGCTCATCGTGGGAGATGGAAGTTGGGTTGGTATCGTCGGTTTTGCCTAAAATCTGGAAGCGCGCTTGTGGTACCACCGCTTTGGTAAGCTGCGCTGCCCGGACGAAATACCGAATCCCTTTGTCCGCTAAAAGCCGTCCGATGAATAAGAATACCGGACCGGCAGGAGCATTTTTGCCGCTGGGTGAAAAGTAGTTCGTATCTACGCCAATACCTTTGATTACCAACGTTTTACTTGGTGGCACGACTCTGTTATACAGAAAAGCTGCCCAGTCATCGTGGTTCAGAAACACCACTTTGTGTACAAACCGAAATGCCAGTTGATAGAGAAAAAATATTAGCCGACGCAGCAAAGCTGGAGCAGTGGCCGTGTAGCCCAAGCCTTCCACGGTAGCTATAACGGGCGTACCAGTCAGGCGAGCTGCCATGCCCCCGAAAATATTCGGTTTTATGGTGTACAGCATCACCAGATCAGGTTTTTCCTGCCGCAACAAACGGCACAATTCAATCAAGGTATGCCAGTTGCTGGGCAGGGAAAGGCTTTTGCGCGAAAGGCGATGAAGCGGAATGAAGCGTACGCCGGGCAAGGCGATTAAAAAACGCTCATAACCGTCAGCAGGAGCTGCACAGATCAAATTACAGCCTTCGGCAGTTAATTGTTCCAATAAGGAACCGCGAAAATTCCAAATGTTCCAGGCGCAATTGGCAATTATCAGGATATTCCTTCCTTTTTCGGTAGCCACAGGCTTCATTTCAGTATAAATAAAAAACTCCGACTGGGTGCGTCCATCGTCCCAATCGGAGTTCTTTTCTGACACTTCCTGGTGTATATTCACTAAGTAATCAAGCGGCTACCGACAAGCGGTTCGTCCCTGGCTGAATGCGCGATTCTGAGTTGCCCAACAGAGCGGCGATTTGATCCACCGAATAAGATGGAGGGCCAGCCAATGCGTGTACTTCCAAGGCCTGATCATAAGTGACCGACGGAAATTCGGCCAAGAACTCATTGACGCTGAGGCCAATACGCAGGTAATCAAAAAAGGTTTCGATACGAATACGGGTGCCGGAAAATACCGGAGCACCGTCTTGAACGTCGGGGTACACGGAGATTGCTGACCAAAAACTCATCCGGAGCTGCTGTTTTAATTATTGTCAATTTTCAGGACCGGGACTATACAACTGAGACGTGTGTGGATTAAAAAATGCTAATTTACGGGGCTAATGTAGGGAGACTTTAGAAGCTGCAAAATATTGCCGGGAAAAACTTTCAAAATTCTCACAGGTACTCTGCGCCAAAGTGCTGGTTTACCAACGCTGTGACCTGCTTTATTTCCTGTTCTTTGTCTTTCGGATAGATCAGCAAGGCATCGCCTTCATCTACAACAATGTAGTTACTCAAATCTTTGAGCACTACTAATTTACCTGCCGGGGTGCGTATCAAGCAATTATCTACATCCAGTGCCAGGATGCGGTCGCCTTGCAACACATTATTATACTCATCTTTTGGACATTCGCTATGCAGGCTTCCCCATGTACCGAGATCAGACCATCCAAACTCCGCCGGGATGGTGTACACATTAAATGCCTTTTCCATGATGGCAAAATCCACGGAAATATTCGGCGTAGTCGGGTAGTTTTCTCGAATGAAAGCCTCTTCTTCCGAAGTGTTATACAGCCCGGTTCCTTTTTCCAGAATGTTGAAAATATCCGGGCTGAGTTGCTCGTAAGCCGATAATATAGAGCGTACACTCCAGATAAAAATGCCGGCGTTCCACAAATATTCGCCAGAATCAAGAAACTGGAGCGCCGTTTCGAGGTTGGGTTTTTCCGTAAAACGGAGCACTTTACGCACGTCTTCGGTGATTTCGTCCCCAAAGTGAATGTAGCCGTAGCCAGTATCGGGGCGCGAAGGCTGAATGCCCAACGTAACCAGCGCGTCGTGTTCGGTGGCAAAATCCAGGGCTTGACTCACCTTTTCCAGGAAAATATTTTCTTTCAGTACCACATGGTCAGAGGGCGCGATAATGAAATTGGCTTCTGGATCGAGGGCGGCCAATTTGAAAGCTGTATAGGCTACGCAGGGACCAGTATTGTTGCGGGAAGGCTCGCAGATGATCTGATTATCAGTCAATTCTGGTATTTGCTCCCGGATCAGGTCGCGATAAGCTGCATTAGTGACCACGAAAATATGCTCCGTCGGACAAATCGGCAGAAATCGCTCGAAGGTAAGGCGTAGCAAACTCTTGCCCACGCCCAACATATCCAGAAATTGTTTGGGACGTGCCTCGCGGCTGCCCGGCCAGAAACGACTACCGACGCCACCAGCCATAATAGCTACATACGTGTGAGGATTCAAAATAACAAATGATAAATGATGAGCACTAAATGCTAGTAGAGCACTTGGTTCAGGCTAGCGGAAGGGGACGAAGTGCATCGAAATTGAGAATATCCATATAGTCCCATTCGCGGTAGGCCATCAGGTAGACACCTGCTTCGGTGGCCCATTCAAGAAACTCGTCTTCAAAACGCAGGCTCGAAAAAACCGGGATGAGTTCCAAAGACGCAAATTCCGGGAACAGCTCCCGAAAGCGAGGAATCTTCTTTTCAATAAACTCCGCGAGGTGCTGCTTTTGTGGGCTGCTTTTAGTTTCTATTAGGAAGAGATAAGATTTTGAGGCCGCAATTACGTCGAATTCTCCGCGTATGTCCCGTGCTGTATCTTTCTTTTGCACATTTACTACCCGATAGGTTATCTCTTCTTTAAAAAAAGACTTCATGACTGGGCGAACCGCCGGAGCAATAATATCTTCCACCAATGTACCCATTTTGTTGGCCAACGCACCCCATTGCTTGTTCATCTCTTTGGTGGCTCGCTGTGATTCATTTTTGAAATCGCGCATTTCGTTTTTGAAATCACCCATTTCGTTCTTGAACTCACGCATCTCATCCTTAAAATCACGCATCTCGTTTTTGAACTCGCCCATCTCCCGATGGAGCTGATTGAAAGACCGGCTAGTCTGGATAATAAACTCCGCCAGCGCAGCTTCAACAACACTAAACTTTTCGACAATTTCTGTGGTGGACATCTAAAGGAGATTTTCAGGTATAAAAGTAAATATTATAAAGGGAAATTGCAACTATAGCTTTCCTTTTACCTCTGCATACACCTTACTGATTCCTTCCTCCAATCCAATCTTCGCCTGCCAGCCAAATGAATGCAATTTGCTGACATCCATTAGCTTACGTGGCGTACCGTCGGGTTTAGTCAGGTCGTGCTGGATGTTACCTTCATATCCAGCGATGCGTTGGACCAGCTGCGCCAATTCCAGAATGGAAATATCTTCTCCTACACCGATATTGACCAATCCGGGCTCGTTATAGTGTTGCATTAAGTAATAACAGGCATCCGCCAGATCATCTACATGCAGGAATTCGCGGCGCGGCGTACCCGTACCCCAAATAGTAACGCTGGGTTCCTTTTTTTGCTTTGCCTCGTGAAAGCGACGAATCATCGCCGGCAGCACGTGGCTGTTCTGGGGATGATAGTTATCATTAGGACCATACAAATTAGTAGGCATCACCGAAACGAAGTTGCAACCATACTGTGCCCGGTAAGCATCACAAAGTTTGATGCCAGCTATCTTGGCGATAGCATAAGGTTCGTTGGTGGATTCCAGCACTCCCGTAAGTAAAGATTCTTCTTGCAGCGGCTGGGGAGCGAGTTTTGGATAAATACACGAAGAACCTAGGAACATTAGTTTTTGAACCTTATTGCGATACGCTGCCTCAATTATATTGGCTTCGATCATCAAATTATCATACAAAAACTCGGCTCGATAAGTATTATTTGCCAAAATGCCGCCTACTTTGGCCGCCGCCAGAAATACATAGTCTGGTTGTTCTTTTCGAAAAAACTCATTGACTTCCAACTGGTTGCGCAAATCAAGATCGCGAGAAGCAGCCAGCGCGAAATTTGTGTAGCCCTCGGCCAGCAGCTTGCGGTGGATAGCCGACCCGACCATGCCGCCATGTCCGGCGATATATATTTTATCGGTTTTTTTCATAGTTCAGCTGTATCGTAAATCTTTTAGATACTCTCTGTTGCATTCAGATAATGTATAGTATTTATTTTATCCAAAATAAAGACTATAGGGGTAATAAAAAATGGCAAGGCGTGCATGGCAGCACGACCTATTCCATAATCAGAACAGGCGTGCAGACCGAAAATAAAAAAAATAATCGGAATAAAACCGGTTGCCCAGTGTCTTAACAAAGAAGTATGCTCAAAAACTTTCATTTTTACTGCAGCTATTGTCACCGACGTTAACAACAACAGTGGAAGAATGTTGATATAAAACCCTTTAAATGAAGCCAGATAAGGAATACTGATAATCAACCGATCGTAAAATGAAGTAATGTCAGTTTGATATTCATAACCTGGAAATTTCAAGATCATTTTCATCAAAAAGTACAACGAAAGTGCCATAGCAGATGTGGCAAGCCCTATGAAAGATTGTTTTCTAACTTCTTTTGACAAGATAGTGATAGAAAAAAATACTAGAAAAATAAGGCTTATTTTTTCGTTTACTATAACTGATAAAAGCAGTAAAGGAATGAATACAGCTTTATTATCAATGAAATACAGGAGTAGGGTAGTGTAGAATAAATACAGTGGGTCTATACCAAAATAGTACATGGAGAGGGAGAATAAAAGACATACTCCCGCTGTGGCTAATGATAGTATAAATGATTTTTTAATTTTGTTCTGTACATATAAGAACGTAGTGAAATAAAACAAATGCAAAAAAAGAAAAGAAGTAAAGGCCAGCGATTGCAGTGCTTTTATTTGAAAAAAGTCAGTTCCAGCACCAATTTGAGATAATGGAACAAACGGCATATATTTATAGAAAAAATATGCAACCCCAAGATAGAACATACGATATCCGGTGGGGGCGTAAAACTCGAAGGAGGGATCTTTTCCATCCATCGCAACCAGAAACGCATAATAGGAATCAAAAGGAAGCGTATGGAATGCCGTCAGTCTATAATTGATGAAAAATACTGGTAGTAGCAGAATAAAAGACACTACAAATAATATAGCATTTTTATTGAAAATCTTGGAGACTTTCATAACTCTGCTCTATTGCCAGTATTTCTCAACAATCTTAAAAACCTAGAAATATTGCTTACTCGTATTGATTCCGTATAGTGAATCCGCCTGCTTTCAAGTACTCCTCGCGGCGGAATGTCTGCAAGTCACTCTGCACCATTTCTTGTACCAACTGCGACAAAGGACAAGTGGGAGCCCAACCGAGTATTGCTTTTGCCTTGGCAGCATTACCGACTAATAAATCTACTTCCGAAGGCCGAAAATAGCGGGGATCTACGGCAATTACCTCCTGCCCCACGGTAAAATTAGACTGCTCGGAGCGAGCGATCAGGCCTTTTTCTGCTACGCCAGTCCCTGTAAATTCCAGTTCCACACCGACCTCCCGAAAGGCTAATTGGCAGAATTCGCGTACGGAAGTAGTAATACCAGTCGCTAATACAAAGTCATCTGCTTCCGTGTGCTGCAAGATACGCCACATACCTTCACAATAGTCCCTCGCGTGGCCCCAGTCGCGTTGGGCATCCAGGTTGCCGAGATATATTTTATCCTGCAAGCCAAGTGCAATTTTTGCGACTGCGCGAGTGATCTTGCGCGTGACAAAAGTTTCGCCACGTAGAGGGCTTTCGTGGTTGAATAGAATACCATTGCTGGCAAATATACCGTATGACTCCCGATAGTTCACCGTGATCCAATAGCCATACAATTTGGCTACGCCGTAGGGAGAACGCGGATAAAAAGGGGTTTTTTCGGATTGCGGCACCTCTTGTACCAAACCATAAAGCTCGGAAGTAGAAGCTTGATAAAATTTTGTCTTCTCAGTCAGATTTAATAGGCGAATGGCTTCCAATAGCCGGAGCGTACCGATCCCGTCGGCGTTGGCAGTGTATTCTGGTGTCTCAAAGCTGACTTGCACGTGGCTTTGTGCCCCCAGGTTATAAATTTCATCGGGCTGCACTTCCTGAACGATACGGATAAGATTGGTAGAGTCCGTAAGATCACCATAATGCAAAATGAAATTGCGGTGGTTCGTATGCGGATCTTGGTAAAGATTATCAATGCGATCCGTATTGAATAGGGAACTGCGCCGCTTGATGCCGTGGACGATGTACCCTTTTTTCAAGAGGAATTCTGCTAAGTAAGCACCGTCTTGGCCGGTAATGCCGGTAATAAGAGCTGTTTTTGACACTAATAAGGAATTGTAGATGATGAGTTATGATGCCTTCGACAGTAATTGATATTCTGCATGAATGCTATATCAAATGTCTCGAATGATTTTATGCTTAATGATTTTTGGTAATTTTTGATTTCAATATTAAAAACCCACTGGATTAAAGCAATCTATCGGAGCATAAACTGCATTACCTTAGACATTGGTTTCAACCACAACGTATAAAACGAAGGCTGTAATCCATTGATTTTCCAGGCCTGACGATCCTCCCGGTTGGCTTGTAAGCGGTTCCGTAAGCTGGCATTACTCAAGCCGCCAGTGCGCATATGCACTAGTACCTGCGGCAAGTAGCAAGCCGATATACGGTTCTGGTATAAAAAACGCAGCATCAGTTCATAGTCAGCAGAAAAACGCAAATTAGTGTTAAAAACGCCATATTTGTTGTACACTTCGCGTCGCACAAAGAATGTCGGGTGAGGGGGCATCCAACCACGTAAAAACAGATTTTGCTGGTATGGCCTGGATTTCCAGCGTCGTACCACCTGCTTTAGATTCACCGGCGACACGTATTCTAAGTCACCATACAGAGAGTCGGCACCAGTTTGCTGAAGCAGTGCCGCTACTTGACTCAATATCTGTGAATGCGCGTAAAAATCATCAGAATTAATAATACCAATTACATCGCCTGTTGCCATCCGAATACCCTTATTCATCGCATCATACAGGCCATTGTCTGGCTCAGAAATAACATGATGCACATGAGGATAAGTAGCGACTATTTCCAAAGTATTGTCTCGTGAGCCACCATCCACAATAATATGCTCTATATCGGGGTGATCCTGCAGTCGGACGCTCTCCAATGTATCGCGTACCGTAGCACTACTGTTGAAAGTAGTCGTAAGTAGAGTGATCTTCATATTCGCGATTCATTTAACAATAGAAATAATATTTGGTGCATAGAAATATCCTAAAAATCTGATAAGATTTAAGTGTAAAATAAGACGCTGCAAAGTGCCGGAAGGGCGTTGATAAAGAGTTTATTGGTCAAAATTATTGAGTTCTTCTTTAATCAATAAGTCAAGAATATCTTTGAAATGCAAGTTGTAATCCCAATTAAGTACTTTCTGCGCCTTTTCTGGACTTCCATATATTTCTGGAATCTCTGATGGCCTGAAGTAGCTTTTATTTATCTTTATATGGTCTAAACTCACCCCTAACGTATGAAAAACGTACTCTACTATTTCCCTCAAAGAGATGCTTTTACCCGAACATATTAACAGATTTTTAGGGCTGTCACTTTGTAACATCAAGTACATAGCCTCCACGTACTTAGGACTATAGCCAAAATCTCTTTTTATATCAAGATTCCCCAATTCAAGGTGTTCAAGTTGTTTATTTTTAATTTTAATAGCACTCAGCACCACTTTTTTAATAAAAAAATTATCATTTCTTAGATATGACTCATGGTTGAATAATATGCCACAGGCCACAAACATGTCATAACTCTCTCTGTAATTCACACAACACCAGTGTGCCGCCGCTTTCGAAATAGCATAAGGGCTTTTAGGATAAAATTCGGTGTCTTCGGTAATTGGTAAAGTTTTTACATCTCCAAACATTTCACTGCTACTGGCCTGGTACATTTTTATTCCACGGTTTGTCATTTTTATAGACTCAAGAAGATTCAATACTGAAATTGTATTGAATTGAAAAGTTCCTATAGGCTGTTTGAAAGATAAAAATACCGAACTTTGAGCGGCTAAATTATATATCTCATCTGGATTATACACTTGAATCAATTTAATGATACTCGATATATCCAGAAGGTCACACTCCTCAATAATTATTTTATCTAAAACATTTAAATACTTTAAGCCATTTAAATTGGATATGTGATGGCTTCTGGTCAAACCAATAACCTTATACCCTTTGGACAATAGAAGTTGGCTTAGATATGCACCATCTTGTCCTGTTACGCCAGTAATAATTGCAGTTCTCGACATTCCTACACCACCGATTGATATACCTGCATACAATTCTCAATTGTCTTATCCCAGGAAAACTGTCTTGCCCTTAACAAGGATTTATCGACTACTGATTTTCTAAATTCAGGATCATTTAGGACTTGTGTAATTTTATTTTCTAAATCTGCACTATCGTTATTTTCAAAATAAATGCCAGCATCACCCGCCACCTCTGGGAAGCTACTTCTATTAGTTAATATAACTGGACACCCGCAAGCCATTGCTTCCAGTACAGGAATGCCAAAACCCTCATACTCAGATGGAAAAATAAATACAATGGCATGCTGATATAAATAGGCAAGTTGATTATCTCTAAAATCAACCTGCATAATATTTTCAGACAAACCAAGTTCGGCTATCATTGTCTTTTCTTCATTATCAAACTTGCCACCACCGCCGCACACTAAAAATAAGTTTTTGTCATTTTTTACTAAATTCTTTACTGATTCCAGAAACAGGCTAAAATTTTTATAGTACTTTCTGTTGCCTATAAACAAAAGGTATTTTTCGGGTAAGCCTCCTATTTTATCATTTACAGCAGATAAATTTATAGAATGAGCAAGGTATACAACATCGATTTTGCTTTTTTCAATGTGAGGGTAAATTCTTAATATATCTTGTTTAGTATTTTCCGAGATAGCAATTATTTTTGTGGCCTTTTCCATAAGCAACTTTTTATGTTCCACTTTGACATCCCCTTTAAAATATTTTGGATATAACTCGTGTATCATATCATACACCGTTAAAACGAATGGCTTTTTTAAATACTTCAAAAAATATGGATAGTAGTAAGTAGGAAGGAAAATATCAAAATTATTTCGCTTTATGGATATTATCGTTAAGAGGACATTAATACCACTAATGCCTTTTTTTAAAATCTTATTATTTGAAATAATTTTCTCAATAGATGCAGGTATTACCTGAGGTTGCAAGTGATACTCACTAAGATGTAAATTGTCTGAAAAAATCATTGGAGATATTATCTCAGAGTCCGAGCCACTATTATTTATGAACTTCCATATTTCAGCGTAGTATCGTGAAATACCTCCATACCTCTGGATGAAAATTTGTGGGTCTAATAATATTTTCATTAGCGAAAACTAATTATTATCGAGCGAATGTGTTCCGCAACAAAAATTTGAAAAAAAAGAGATGTCAAATCGCATAAAATTATCTGATTTTCAATCTGGTTATCTTTAGCAAGACAACTATTGTTATTGATGCAAATAACGGCATGAAATTAGACTGCGCGAAAAAGCGAAAGGAGGAAATATGAGCGACAAATAAAAGTGTAATATATATACTGTTTTCAAACGGGTTCTGGTTATCCTCAATCTTATGACTAATAAATCTAATATAATGTGATAGAAAAGCAATAAGTAGTATGCACAGGGCTATTCCCATTAATCCCATGCCTATGTAAAATTGCCCAAGAATACCTGTTAATATATTACCATAGCCCGAGTCAGCATCAATACCCCATCGTGCGTACGTAATTTTTTGGACAACCATGCTGGTTGGTTTCTCAGGCCATAGCACTCTAGGAATGAATTGCGTTAGAAATAGGTATATAGGATTTTCTGAGACGAATCCTCCCTTGCGTTCGACATACCTAACCCCATAAAGAAACTCATCAAAAAAATTATTGTCTGCAACAAATAGTGGCAATACTAAATCAAACAGGTGCATTTTTTTTTCGTACCCTCCCCTGGCAGGGCCAAAGAATGCAATGAAGTAAAAAATGGATAAAAAGAAGGCCAATATGATTGCTTTATGAATTTTTATTTTGTTAAAATAAATCATAAACCAAAGTGCAACCAATAAAAAAAACGAATAACTTCGAGTTCCTGTAAGTAACACTGTTACCGCTATAATCACGGAACCATATAAGACATACCACCAGTTCTTTATTGATCGGTAACCCCCATACATAATGAAAAATATGCCAATGAAAATATTTACATAGCCTAACAGCGCAGTAAAAAATTTATCGACTGTACCTAACTTGTTATTTAACAATCCACTTTCAGTGAGCGCAACTCTAACCGCTAAATTTTTTAGGTTCAGTAAGCTCCCGAATAGATCGCCTGGATATATTGGTATTATGAATAATATTAATAATACTACTATATTTATTTTAAGCTTGGGGAAACTTTTGAATTTAAATAACTTACTGTTTTTTATAGGGCCGAAATTGATAGTTTTAAATAATAAAATTACAATGTTACAAAGACAGTACGATAAAAAAGTAATAAAAAAAACAAAAAATAAGGAGTGGTCAATAACTATATCGTTGAAGTAAAAAGGAAATAAATAGTATTTTAAAACACTTGGGACAATATACCAATAACTAAAGGGGATGAACGTACAGATAAGAGCAAAATCGTATCTCATTATCCTTTGTAAGAAAAGTACAGTTCCTACTGTCCTGACAGCCGATATTGCGCAAGCTGCTTCAACAAACGCGAAATCCTGAGTTAGGCAACCTAAGCCACACAGAATTGCCTCCAAAAACGGAGTGACTAAAAAATAATATATAAACTGAGTATTCAATTTGCCGTGTTCAAATCCTACACCCCACAAGCAAGTTGATTGCCTGCAAATATGAATTAAATGTTATTTCAAGAATCATAATTTCATGGTCAAATTACAGAATGCTAAATTTGGATAGCAAGCCTCGCACGTTTCTGCCTACCCATATTACTGCGGAGTATAGCCTGAAATAAGTATAGTTTTTCTGATAAAAAGATGCAAGCGTTTTCTTATATCTACCTTGAAAATGTATTATGCATACTTCTTTTGCAGATTTATTGTTATTGTGATCTTTATAAACAAAAAATATTTTATTGCTCTGAATTAAAATTTTTTTTCTGCCCAAAAAAGATAGAAATTTTCCATCCTTAAAAGTAAGAGATGATATATTGTGATCAAATATTATATCGGACTTTACATTATTTGTATCAATGAATGGAATATTTTCATTCTTGACCCAATCATATAGTAGAGTCATATCTGATATACCCGTTCTGCCTAGTCGCTTTTTTCTTTCCTCATAATAATCCTTTATGTAGGAAGTGTTTTTGTTAAGTTTATAAAAGTTGCAAATGTAGATAACAAATTTTTGTAGTAATTCGTAGGTCCAAAATGAAAAGTGAGGTGATATTTGGCATTCCTCTCCTCGGTCATCAAAACCAGCGCTACCATAAAAGAAATTATTATCATATACCAAATCATTATATAAAGTTTGGCTCACGAATATGTCACTATCTGCAATGATGAAAGGTGAATTGTTATGTTTATGCTTTTCAAGTATTGCAAAGTACCGCGCAAAGCAACTCACCTCAAAGTTATAAGGATTGTCACTAAAATGTTGATAATCACTTATAAAGGCTGCGTACTCTTCGCTATGCTCAATGTCTTTTTCATTCAAGACCAGTGGAATAAATCCTTGATTTTTTAAACTAGCTAATAATAAATCAAGAAAATCCAGCTTTCGGGTTTCATAAAGATAGACGTATGTAACAGGCATATAAGGTTTTCTATTATTTTACAGACTTGATAAAGTAAGAAATGGGGGAGAAAACCAAGTTCTTCCTTAGTCTGATTAAAAGAAAAATATAATTTGAAAATACAGTTATTATAAAAAATAACGGGATACATATCAAACCGTAGATGGGATAAAGTATGAAAGAGAGCGTGAGGTATGTCAAAATACTTACCAGAAGGCTCAATATGACCGTTTTCTCGTGACCAGTAATTGTCAGGTATATGGTTGAGTAAGAAACAAATGAATTAAGAATAAAGCCAATAGTATATATGTATACAAGTTCTTTGCCTTGCTTATAGTGATCCCCTACAAACTGTATAGCTTGATCGTAAAAAAAGTAAATACAAGCTAAAAAAATTATGCCACCAGCTAATTGCAATCCAATCATTGTTACAGTTTTCTTCACCAGTGCAGGCATATCTTTCTTGATGAGAAAATTTGCAATCTGCGGGTAAAACCACATCATAGTAGAATTGCTGAACACTAACAGCATAGAAAATATCTTAAATGCGAAGGATAGTGTGGAGAGGTCCGTTTCTTTTAGAAAAAAACCTAAAATGAAACTATCATTGACCTGAATAAAACCTAACAGTGCTATACCTAAAAAGGGCAAACTTTCACCTGTGATTGATTTGTATTGTACTTGTTTTATATCAACGATTGATTGTTTGATATCCCCTACAGCAATAGTCTTATTTTTGCTTCTAAAAAAATAGAAAATTATTATTAAAGAACATAGTATATTTATTATGATAATATTACTAAACGTTATTGTAGAGGTAAGGTAGTAAAAAATGACTATCGTGCTTATAATAGCCGCATTTCTGGCTCCTTCAAATATTATCAAAGAAGCAAGCGTGCGTTGTAAACCCCTTAATACTTCACTAGAAAAAAGAATTACTACATTGACTATTATAAGCGAGAGAAATAGAATCAAAAATGACGTCGTATATCCTTTTAAGAGCAAGAAAGGTGAATAAATCAGGGAAATTGTTACACAAGCCAGTAATTGAATTACCAAACTTTCTGATACCCATTTATTTATCACGTTGCCCTTGTTCTCGGCAACTAAGGTTATTATTTTTCGTACTGCCAGTTGTGGAATACCAAGGCTAGATAAGGCACTAGCTATTCCTATTGACGATATGATGAAATTGTATTTAGCGAAATCATTAACGGTTAATAATTTGGCACTGAGCATTACTATTGCAAAACTGACAAATGCCGAAAATCCCTTAACGATGTAAAAAGCAATACTCTCCCGCCTTAAAAACCCTAATAGTTGCCTTGCAATTTTCAAGAGTACTAGTTGAAACTGATTATATATAATAAACACTGCAATAATAAACTAGGGAATTCTGCTTTTTTAACCCTCATTTTATTAGTTGCTCGAAACTGTGACAACTTTGCAGTGTTTCGACCCTCAGTACGATGTGTTTTAATAACGCAATATTTTGTGCGTTGATTACTTTATTTTAAATAGAACCCCTAATTGAGGATGAATGTTAATATCTATGGCAGTAATAGAAAAGTAAACCCTTCTGATTGCTTCAAAAAAGGATGATTTTCTTTTATAACAAACTACCGGATACAATTTTTGTAATTTAACATTGAGCTTGTCAGCTACGATGGGGATTGATTTGGGGGTGTAATAGGTAACGTGTTCCCAAGGCATAAAAGAAAAAGTTCTACCTAACATTTTATTGAGGTAAAATTTCTGTTCCATAGGTTTTGCTGCTGGTACTGAGAAAAACAAATACACGTTTTTCTTTTCAATCTTGCTGAATTCTGCTAAAAAGCTTAGCGGGTTTCTTACGTGTTCTAATACGTCCCACATCGTTACAATGATAGTATCAGAAGATAAATGGTTGATTTCTTCTACTGGAACGCTGGTAGATAAAATAATTCTACTTTTGACCGTACTCTTTGCAAACTTCACCTGTTTTTCAGAGGCTTCTACGCCCACAATCTCCGCGAAATCTCCATGGAGCTTTTGCTCTTCCAGCATCTTGATAAATCCGCCGGTGCCACAACCATAGTCAATTAATGCGCATTGTTTTAGATCACCAATAGACTGGATATTACTCAGAAACTGATTAAATGCTTCGTGTTTGTGTTCACTTTGCAACCATATATGCTCATCGCTTATATCAATATCAACATAATCCGGGCTTACTGTGCCCTCCATGTCAGTATTGAAGATGATTTCGCAGTTAGAGCATTTTCTTACTACAATGTTGCGGTTTTGATAAGGCTCGGAGGAAATCACAGAGCTGGGTGAATCACAGATAACGCATTTCATGTTTTTAGATTTAAGTTTAAGAATGCTTGCCTTGCATTAAGTTTTTCGTGTATTTGGGCGGTGGATAATGTCAAGTGTTGTTTTCCATCGCTTCTCTAACCACCAATCTACTAATTATGAACAGGCTTCCAAGTGTCAACCCTAATACTAGTCCAATGATCAGTGCTTTTATACGGCCTCGGGCATCTGGCTTTATGGGGGGGATCGGCACATCAATCAATGATAAGAAAGGGGTATTGCTTTTCATTGAAAAGTCGGCCAATTCCACGTTTTTTATCGCTTCACCATAAACAATAGTCAGTAAGTTGTTTGTACGCTGGTAGCGTCGGCCCGATACTTTATTCATTTCCAGCAGTAGGCCATTATTTTGATCTTGAAAACCAGCACTGGCCACATCATTGTTATTAAGTAACCGACCAATAGAGTCACGTTTTTGTGCCAGTATTTCCAGCGTTTCGCGCTCCCGTTCTATGCTTTTTTCAATATAAAAGGCACTAATATCTTCATATAGTGTATTAAGCAGATCAATAGCCAGCATTTCATCAGCACTATTTAAAGAAAGTGTCATGATGCTGGTGTCATCATTCAGGTTAGTGCCAAACATAGGACGCTCTACATCTTCGCCGCCGATCATTTCACCATATAGAGCCAAGAGGGCCTTATTTTCTTTACGGTTGAAGCTGGCAAGGTTTCCCCTGGTAAATAGAAACCCGTTCAGCGTAGTATCTTTTTTCCATTTTTCGTGTAATCGCTGTATGCGAATAATGTGATTGGCAAAAAAATCTTCTTGACCATCCAGGGTATACTTTTTAAATAAAGTGGTGGAGATAATACGTCGGGAGTGGGCAATTTCCAATATTCTTTCCAACTTATAATCGTTTCCACTGCTTCCCAATAAGCCGCTAAATTGTCCCAATAAGGAAGCAATGCCGCCACTGCCTTGGTTATCATTAAGCATGAAAGTGAGCTGGGCAGTATAAGTGACGGGTTTTATAAATGCCTTATACCCAAAGTAAGCCACAAATGGCAGCGTAATTAGTAGTATTATCAGCCAGTTCCGTCGAATTTCTGTCCAGTATTTCCGGCTCTTCAGAATCAGTTCGCGCAGCGTGATCTCATCCTCTCGCAGAGAAGGCACGGTGGGATACTGCGGTTGCTCAAGTTCTGTCTTCATAATCAATTAAAAATTACTACAACGATTGATTTTGTGCATTCATAATTTACGCACATTCTCCTCTTTATGTGTTCGCCTCAAAAGAGGAGTCGTATTCAAATGGATGTCTGGCCAAAGGTAGCTCAGCCAGTGGATGGTGCGGATTGGCTAGGCCAACCGGAGGCTGATTACGCATTTCATGCGTTGCCTGGGTGACTGGCAGCACTGTATCAAGCCCGAAGCCACGACCATCCAGTATGGCGCGGTAGCTTTCCGCATGTAAATCACTAAATCCTTCCGAAAAAGTCCACTCTTTGCCATCCAACGTAAGAGTGCGATATGGAGCATTGGGAAGGGCCGTTTTGGGGAGCGTTTCTGCTTCGATACTTAGAAACCAGCGCACACTGGCGCGCGCCAGTTGCAAATGTCCACTGGCCCGTCCATGGTTATGAATATATACATCCCCTTGTTGCAGGGGTCCAAATACCCAAAGCAACATGTCGAATAAATGAACGCCAATGTTGGTAATAATTCCACCGGACTTGCTTTCATTGCCCTTCCAACTGCTATAATACCAATGGCCGCGCGGTGTAATGTAAGTTAGATCTACATCAAATATATGTTGCGGATCACTGGATTCTACCTGTTTTCTCAGCGCAATAATATGTGGATGATGGCGAAGCTGCAAAATTGTCCAGATGCGCTGGCCTGTTTCTTCTTCCATTTCGCGAAGTGCTTCCAGATTCCAGGGATTCAGCACGAGTGGTTTTTCGCAAATAACGTTCGCGCCGTAGCGCAACCCGTAACGGACGTGTGCGTCGTGCAGATAGTTGGGCGAACAAATACTCAAATAATCAATAACTTGACCTTGCCTTTTTAATTTTTCTAAATGCCGGTCGAAACGTTCAAATTCGGTAAAAAAGGCGGCCCCTGGAAAATAACTGTCCAGAATACCGACTGAGTCGCTGGGATCATAAGCCGCCAGTAATTGGCCACCCATTTCGCGGATGGCTTGCAAATGTCGAGGGGCCACATAGCCAGCCGCACCAATCAAGGCGAAGTTTTTCAAAACGGCGGATTAGAAAGTAAAAAGGTCAGGATAAGGCTTCGCCTTTCATAAGTGGCGGCCACTTACACGTTGATCTGTAATATAGGTAGTTATATATAATATAACTATGACTATCAAAAACAATCAACGCTTGAACCGCAGTTTGGATAACAGAAGGCGTTGATTATGTAGAATATTGAGCAGCAAAATTACTCGTTATTGGCGATTTCTCGTACTATTCATTAAATTTTATCCTGTTGGATTGAAAAACTGCTTAGCCCGTAATACGCAATAAATTGATTGGTTTGAGAAGTCAATGACGAATAGTAAAGCAAGAACTAATATTAATAGTAAAGACAATTATTTGACAGATGCTTTTTCAGGGGTACTAGTTTTTAACATTTATAAAATGATTAGCGATCAATTGAGCGGAATGTCCATCGCCGTAGGGCATACTTTCTCTACCTTTTTTATGCAGGCAAGCATGAAATGCAGTGGTGATTGCGGATTTTGAAATGGGATTGGCTAAGGTGTTCCAACCCAATTCTACCAATTCTGTCCATTCGGTCTCACTACGCAGGGTAAGGCAGGGTACGCGATAGAAAAAGGCTTCTTTCTGAACGCCGCCAGAATCGGTTATGATCATAGCAGCATGCTTCTCAAGCATGACCATATCCAAATATCCTACTGGTTCTATTATCTTGATTTTACCAGTATGAATATGCAATTCTTCTATTCTTTTTTTAGTACGCGGATGAATTGGCAAAATCACTGGCATCGTATCCGCTATTTCGTTTAGTGCGGAGAAAATGCTGTGCATTCTTTCCGGCGAATCAGAATTCTCAGCTCTATGTATAGTTGCTAATATATAGTTCTTAGGGTTTTGATTTATTTTAAATAAAATAGTACTCTTTTTTTCAGCTTTCTGACTAAAATATAAAGCAGCATCGTACATCACGTCGCCGACATTTTTTATTTTTTCGCTATTAATACCTTCTTTGTGCAACTGCTCTACGGCATTAGTATTTGGCGCAAAAAGCCAGGTAGAAATGTGGTCAGTCATAATCCGGTTGATTTCTTCCGGCATTTTATTATTGAAAGACCGCAAGCCTGCCTCTACATGCGCGACTGGAATATGCAATTTTGCGGCAGCCAGTGCCCCGGCAAAAGTGGAGTTCGTATCACCATATACTAATACATAATCCGGCTTTTCGGCTATTAAAATCTTTTCAATTCCTTCCAGCATTCTACCGGTCATTTCCCCATGTGAGGAACCATGAATACCTAAATTGTAGGCAGGTACGGGAATGTCCAGTTCATCAAAAAACACATCAGACATTTGCTTGTCAAAGTGCTGGCCGGTATGAATAAGCATCTCTGCTATACCGTTTGCGGCAAATGCCTGCGAGACCATAGCTGCTTTGATAAATTGAGGCCGTGCGCCTATTACTGTAATGATTTTTAAAGTATTCGGTAAATTTGTTTTATTAAGCAAATGGACGAAATGGTTTCGCTGTGTTGTAAAATCTAAGGCTGTCATATCGAGCGCAGGTGCCACATGACGGCATTGATAGGTTATAGAATTCTGTGTACCTGACTTTCGATACATTGGTATTCTTGTCCGCTTTCTGGGCAAATAGCATAGCCCTGTGCATCAAATACTAAACGATGTCCGTATTCACTCATCCATCCTGTTTGTCGGGCCGGATTACCGACCATAAGTGCATAGGGAGCTACGGTTTTAGTAACCACTGCGCCAGCACCAATAAATGCATATTTACCTATATCGTGACCACAAATAATAGTGGCATTAGCACCTATGCTCGCTCCTTTTCCTACTCGAGTGTGAGCGTATTGTTCCCGACGATTGATAGCACTACGGGGATTAATTATATTAGTAAATACTACGGAAGGACCCACAAACACATCGTCTTCGCAGATCACTCCTGTGTAAATAGAAACATTATTCTGCACTTTCACATTATTCCCTAAGATGACTTCTGGAGAAATAACGACATTTTGACCGATATTACAATTTCGCCCAATAGTACAATTAGGCATAATATGACAGAAGTGCCAGATGTTGGTGCCATCGCCGATACTGCTGCCTTCATCCACGTAGCTGGAGGGATGTACAAAGTATGATGTTGGGTCAGTGTTTTCCAACCTGATAGTGGTAGACGTGATTCAGTTTCTATTAAGTGCACTAATAGCTAAGATAACCGTGGCCACTGCTCCGACCGTAGCCAGGATTTGAGTCAAGGCTTTGTCCCAATCAACTCCTTTCCCATCTTTATTTGATTTTCTTACTTTTACTGGTTTTGCCCCCACGATGACTACTGAGCCCTTGGTTATTTTAGGATAAATCTTGAAAAGACCAAAATTGCGGGTGCGATTAATTTTTCCATTAGGCTGATTCACAATTACGTTTTTGCGCGAAGCAGCTTTACTAAATCCGGCAGCGTACTTGCGTATATACCAACCGGCACGTTTGCCTGCACTATAAGCAACATTGATTTGTCCTACTTGCAACAAGCGCGGCTGCAGCACTTTGGCCGCTTCGGTGTTAGGGGTGCGTATCGTCACCAGATCCTGCCGCTTCGGCACAGTAAGATCGTCTCCCTGCCGAAGAATGTGGTTAGAGGGAGAATTGCGCGAACGCAAGGCTTCTTGCAGATTAGTAACCACAGTTCCTTTATTATCTTCATTTCGTACTAATGTGGCACCTTCGGGAAAGGCTTCTGGTGATAACCCGCCCGCCCGATCTATCAAGTCTGCCAGGGTCTCATTATCGCTAATTAAAGCATACTTTCCTGGATAACGTACTTGACCGTTTACGGTGACGTATTGCTGAAATTCAAACTCGGGAGTGCTACGGACCACGACCTCATCGAAAGGCAGCAAAATAAATTCCGAGCCATCGGCATTCTGCAGGTTAAATTGATCGTCTACTTGTACCGTAGCCACTACGGTGCGGGTAGGAGTATCATCTACTTGCACCACACGATAAATATCAATTCTACTACGCGAAGCTTCCAGTTTGAAGCCCCCAGCAAGCGTTAGGGCATTGCGCAGGGTCATGTTTCTGCCGTAATAAAACTCGCCCGGTTCTCTCACGGAACCTGATACAGTAATCGTAGCAGCATCGGAAAAGGTTAATTCGGAGAGGACAATGAGTTCGTCAGCAGGCTGTAAAGTCAAATTGGCAGCTGAATTGGGATTGGCAATAGCCTCTTTAATAGAAACATCAATATATTGCTTCTCTTTGAAGTTTTTTGGATTGCTTCGCCGGATGTAACCAATACCATTGGCATCGGGTCGCAGGCCGCCCGCTAATAAAACTGCCCGCTCGACGGTGATGGCCGAATCCGGTGAAAAAGGATATTCCTCGACTCTATGTCTCACGGCACCGCTCACATAGATGGCAAAAGTGTCCGTATAACGACTCTGCTCATAAATCACCAGGCGATCTTCTGGTTGCAAGGGTAAATCGGCCGCAGTATGTGGAGCACTCATGATGGCGGCGATATTTACCTGGATAAGACGAGTGGTCCGATCTGGATTCGTGCGCGCCAGAAAAGCGACATCTGTACGGGCCTCTCTGCGCAATACGCTTTTAGTAACCAGATCGCTGATGCGTGGCGTCTCGGAGATAGCGTAACTACCTGGATATTCCACCGGGCCATTTACGGCGGCAGTATTTTCAGTACTGGCGGCAATTCTTCGTACCGTGACGGAGTCTCCATTTAATAGAGTAAAGTCGCTGTTACCAGTAGTCAGGTCTTTTAAATTTACATCAAGCATGACCTGTTTGTCGTTCACAAACCGTCTGATCTGAATAATCTCCCGGTAAGCATTGGCGGAAAACCCACCGGCATACTCCAACAGTTTATTCCATTGTTCGCCTTCAATTAGCTCATAACGATATGGGCGTTGGACGGCTCCTTGTACCGCGACGACCCGCTGCGCCACTGGTACATTAATGATATCATTGTCTTCCAGAAAGAAATCGTACTGAATGGCCGGGTTATTAACTAATTCATACAAATCCAGTCGCTTGGTTTGCCCGCCACGGATTACCCGGATGTTCCGTACCGTGCCTAAATCGGTTGGCCCACCAGCTGCCACCAAAGCATTAAAAGCCGTATTAATAGCTGGTACGGTAATGCTTCCTGTATTATTCGTTTCCCCAAAAATATTCACTGTGATAGTACGTGCCCGAGTCAAGCTTACGGCGAATTGCTCTGGTGCAAACCGGTAATAAGTGCTGAAACGACTACGCATGAGCTCTCTGGCCTGTCCCAGGCGGATGCCTTTTAGAAAAATCTTGGGCATATTAGTCGGACTAATATAGCCTTCTCTATTAATAGTAAACTTACTGTCAAATTGGGAAGGACCAAAAATGCTGACCGTTAATTCATCGCCGGAACTTAATACATAACTATCCGACGGTTTTATATCGCCAGTACTTTTAAAAATGCCACCCTCTTTCTGCCGAAATAGCTGATGTCCGTAAATGCCAGCCGACAGTATATTCTGGCTATCCCGCCGGGTAATTCTTTTTGAACTCCCCCTGCTGCTATTACTGGTAGGCACCGTATCTCGCGTTGCTTCCTCTATCATTATAGTATCAGAGGGCGCGAGCAGCACTGGATATTGTCGCGTAGTAGTGGAAGTACTATTGCCTGGACTAGGCCCTGGTTTTCCTTTCTTTTCCGCTTCCATGGCATCAAGTATTTTCTCGATGGTCGGTTGGAGGGATGCTAACTGCTCTGGTCTAACATTATCAATGTCTATTCCTTCTTGCAGAAGTCTTGCGCGGACTTCACTTTCATTCAGCCCTCTGGCCTGAATCGCAGACCGTGCCTGTTGTTCAATGATAGGATTGCTTTGTGCATACATACTCGTTCCCGACAGTAGTATTGCCAAACAGATAAATAGAAAAAAACGCATAATTGTCAACATGGTATGGTTTGACAGTGGTTATCGGTTACTTTATTTTAAAAAAATTATGTACTGCACTGGTAATTTCTGACAGAGCTGGCTCCGTCAATTCGGTATGCATTGGCAACGAAATGACCGATGCGCAGAGCTGCTCGGTCACTGGTAAGGTGCCGCCAGGCCAATATTGCTGGAAAGCTGCCTGCATATATAAAGGCACCGGATAGTAGATCATGGCTGGAATACCTTGCTCTGTCAAATACTTTTTGAGGTCGTCGCGTCGTCCATTTTTTACCTGTAAAGTATATTGATGGAAGACGTGCGTCGAATTGGGCTGCCGGACAGGAGTTACTAATTCCGGGATGTCACTGAAGGCTCGGTCGTAAAAATCGGCAGCCTGGATACGCGCGGCATTGTAAGTATCCAAATGGCCGAGTTTGACCTTGAGAATGGCCGCTTGCAGGGCATCGAGCCGCGAATTAACGCCTATCTTGTCGTGGTAGTATTGGCGCGATTGTCCGTGATTAGCAATCATTCGGGCTGCTGCCGCCAGCTGGTCGTCGTTGGTCATGAGCGCGCCGCCATCGCCATAGCAGCCGAGATTTTTGGAAGGAAAAAATGAAGTGCAGCCAAAATGTCCGATAGTACCGGTTTTGCGCCGGGTGCCATCGGCAAAGGTATAATCAGCGCCGATAGTTTGAGCATTATCTTCGATCACAAACAAGTCATGCTGGCGAGCTAAAACCATAATTGGTTCCAAATCAACACTTTGACCAAAAAGATGCACCGGAACAATTGCTTTGGTTTTGGGCGTTATAGCCTTTTCAATATGCGCTGCGGTGATATTGAAGGTATGCGGGTCCACATCAGTGATAACTGGAGTGAGACCAAGCAACGCAATCACTTCTGCCGTAGCGATATAGGTGAAGGCAGGCACAATCACCTCGTCGCCGGGTTGCAGGCCCAGGGCCATCATCGCAATCTGCAGCGCGTCGGTGCCATTGGCGCAAGGGATGACGTGTTGTACATCCAGATACTGTTCGAGTTGTTCCCGGAAGCTGTTTACCTGCGGACCACCGATAAAAGTAGTAGATTCTAACACACCCAGCACCTCTCGATCTATTTCTGTCTTGATGCGGTGATACTGGGTTTTTAAATCAACCATTTGCATAGCCATAACGAAAGCGCGTAATTATAGAGTAGATATTTTCAAAAAATAAGGCTTCGCCTTTCATAAGTGGCGAGGCACTTATGCGCTGGTACTGGGGCAACCAAATAAAAACAACTACACATGAATGTGTAAAAACTGGTTTTTAGCGAGCCAGGTTATAGGATATTCTGAACTATGGAGAATTTAATTAGTACACTGTAAAATAAGTCATTTTGAGTATTTGAAGATTTGAGTATTCGATCAATTACCTGCTTGTCAAGTGTTTTAATCAAATACTCGAATACTCGTATCCTCAAGGAATTTAATTTACAATGTAATTAGTAGGATTAATCAAATCTTCCCATTTTCAAATCCTCAAAAAAACTACAGACACCAGTAGTGAATATCGGAATCTATAGCATTATGGTAAAGTGCTTTCAAATCCATCAGGATTGGTTTTTCCGACATGATGGCCTTAAAAAATGTAGTGTCATACGCCCGATACTCATGATGGGCTACGGCGACTACCACGGCATCATAATTGTTTGAAATTTTGTCTACCAAAGTCAGTTTGTACTCGTGCGCTACTTCATTTGGCGAAGCAAGCGGGTCGGCCACGTGTACATTGATAAAAAATCCCTGCAACTCATACACCAGTGCCGCTACCTTCGAGTTGCGAATGTCGGAGACGTTTTCTTTGAAAGTAATACCCAGCACCAGTACTTTCGACTGACCTGGGTTTTTGTCTTTTTGAATGAGTAATTGTACCAGCTTTTTAGCGATATAGGCTGGCATACCATCGTTAATGCGCCGCCCACTCAGGATTACCTGTGGTTCATAGCCCAACTGGACGGATTTGTGCATTAAATAATATGGATCCACACCAATGCAGTGACCACCTACAAGGCCGGGGTAAAACTTCAGGAAATTCCATTTAGTACCCGCCGCTTTGATCACCTCTTGCGTGTCAATATCCATACGATCAAATATGATGGCGAGTTCATTCATCAGCGAAATATTTAGGTCGCGCTGCGTATTCTCGATGATTTTAGCGGCTTCGGCCACCTTAATCGTTGGCGCACGATAAATCCCGGCTTTGATAATCTGACCATAAATTTTCGCAATTTCTTCCAGGGCTTCTTCGTCGGAACCAGACACTATTTTCAAAATACTGGTCATGGGACGAGTCTTATCGCCCGGCACAATACGCTCGGGCGAGTAGCCGAGCTTGAAATCCGGTCCGAGTGTCAGGCCAGAGTGCATTTCCAGCAGCGGCAGGCAATCCTCTTCCGTGCAGCCCGGATAGACGGTAGATTCGTACACCACGTAAGCACCCGGCGATAATGCCTGCCCAATACTGGTGGAGGCTTTGCGTAACGGGGTCAGATCGGGCACTTTATGTTGGTCAATGTCGGTCGGCACAGCGACAACAAAGAAATGGGCCTGCTTTAAAAGTTCGGGGTTGTCCGTGAACTGGATATCGGTGCCTGCAAAGGCGGAGGCGTCCATTTCGCGGGAGGGATCGCGCCCTTGTTGCATAAGGGCAATTCGGCTGCTATTGACATCGAACCCGATAACCCGAAAGTGCCGGGCAAACTCCAGGGCGATGGGCAGACCGACATAGCCCAAGCCGACTACGGCCAGTATTTTCTCTTTATTTAGTAGTTCGGCGTACATTTTAAATAGCTAGTTAACATTGGTTTTATCCCAGAGCAACAGTGGCTCGGGCGCGTATTTACTCCAGTCTATGGTCGCGCTTTCCTGATTGTCATAGAGCAAATAGCGAATTTTTCGCTTGATCATTTTTTCGACTTTGACAATTAGTTCCATCAGATAAGCTTGGTCAAAATCGCCGACAAAAATGAGATCAATGATCTGGCTATCAATGCCTTTGGAGAAGTCCCCAACCAAATAAACTCGCTTTACATCACCCAAACGCTGGATGAGGTTCTCGATAATTTGGTCGAAACCAATGTACTTCATAATAATGCTGTGTATCTCGCCGAACAGGGGGTGAGCAGTATTGGCCTGAAAAATCTTCTTGTTTCCCACACTATTAGAGACCAGCAATCCCGCGTTTTCCAGCCGGTTAAGCTCCACCCGAATACCATTGGACGACTCTCCAAATTCGCTTTCCAAACTGCGCAGGTATGCGGTAGCATGGCTGTTGAGAAAAAACTTCAACAACAACTTGATCCGTGTTTTAGAAGAGATAAGAGCGTCAATCATGCACAATATTGAGCAGCAAACTTACTCGTTATTGGCAATGTGAAGTATCAATCGGAGAATAATTTTAACAAAATTATTCTTAAAAACGAGTTTTGGAAGAAAATTATGGCCTTAAATATAGGTGTAATTGATTGACTGACAATCATTTAATCGCCTACTGGTGCGAGTTGCACCTCCAACCCATCCAGCTCTTCCCGGATGCGCAGTTGACAACCTAAACGGCTATTGGCATTGACAAAAAAAGCCGAATCCAGCATAGCCTGCTCGTCGTCGGAAGGCTCAGACAGGGGCCGATTATTGAGTACATAGACGTGGCAAGAAGCGCAAAGGGCCATGCCGCCACAGGTGCCTTCCACCGGCAAATCATGGGCTTTGCAGAGCTCCATAAGATTCAAGCCCATGTCGGTGGGAGCCTCCAAAATATGCGATTCGCCTTCCCGATCCAGGACGGTGATATGAATGGTCTGGCTCATGCAGTTGGTTGGTTGGCCAAGCCTTCAATGCCAGTAACCGTCGTGTACTTGAAGGACAGTTTCTGATTGGGATGGACGATCTTAAAGGCTGATTGACAAGCCATGGTTGCCTCGTGGAAACCGCAGAGGATGAGTTTGAGTTTGCCCGGATAACTATTGATGTCGCCGATGGCGAAAATGCCAGGCACATTGGTCGAGTAGTCCAAAGTATTCACTTCGATAGCACTTTTGTCCAGTTGCAAACCCCAGTTAGCGAGCGGACCAAGTTTTGGCGTAAGACCGAAGAGCGGCACAAAATGGTCAGCTTCCAATAAAAACTTACCTTCCGTATCATGTTCTACTTGCACGCCACTCAAATGCCCATTGCCCTCTAAACCAATTACTTGTGAATTGGTGACCAGTTTAATCTGACCGTGTTCAGCCAAATACTGCACTTTTTCTACGGAATCTGGCGCACCGCGAAACTCCGTTCGGCGATGAATGAGCGTCAGTTCTTCGGCGATATTAGCCAAATAAATCGTCCAGTCGAGGGCAGAATCGCCGCCACCAGCAATCACGATCCGTTTGCCCTGATACATTTCGGGGTTGCGCACAAAGTAGTCTACCCCTTTATCTTCAAATTGCGCGATGTTATCAATCGGCGGTTTGCGCGGCTCAAAACTTCCCAAACCTCCGGCAATAAAAATGACCGGAGCAATGAATTCCAGGCCACGATGCGTGCGCACCCGCCAGCGACCATCGTCCGTTTTTTCTACGCTTTCAGCACGTTCGCCCAGCGTAAATCCGGGATGAAAAGGTTCGATTTGCTGCATCAGGTTTTGTACCAGATCGCCCGCCAACACGCTCGGATAGCCTGGAATATCGTAGATGGGTTTCTTCGGATAAATCTCGGTGAGTTGACCGCCCGGCTGTGGCAATACATCCAGCAAATGGCAGCGCAATTTCAATAATCCCGCCTCGAAAACGGCGAAGAGGCCCACGGGGCCAGCCCCTATAATAAGAATATCAGTTTCGGTTGTTGTCTGGTGTGTCATATGCCGAATGTGGCGATTCAAAAAGATTTAAAACTCTACACTCTGCGATGTGGACGGTTTCCGTCAGAATGACAAAAGCGACGTGTTCAAATAGAATTTCGGCTTAATAGTTCACTTGGGCCGAATATCTTTGATTTTCAAATTCCGAACTTTGAAATCTGGCACCAGGCGATCATCGGCGCCGGGCTTGTTAATCATGGTGCTATCAGATTGCAACTCTCCGGAGAAAATAAAAGCAGATTCATTCACCTGATATTCCGGCGGCAAATTGACGGGTGCATATAACACACCATCGGTTTTTACCAAATATTGAAAACAACCACGGCTGCACACAAATACCTGAATCTGGCCCGCCTGATTTTCAAACTGCGTGGTTGGCGGCTGTTCAGGCGTTCTGACTTTCACTGGTGTACTATTATCTTTTGTTGGAACGGTAGTTCGCTGCGTGCAAGCAACGACTGATAATAGTAGTATTGGAACAAGTAATTTTAGCATAAAAGTTGGTTGTTTCGGAACGTTTGAGAAATAAGTTGTGAACTCCCACCGCCTGGGTTGTCATTCTGACGCAGGAAGAATCTGGCTAAGTATTGATTATCAATTAAGCCCGGCCAGTTCCTTCCTGCGTCAGCAGGACAATATGGATAATGAACGTTAGATTTAGTATTCCATCTAAGCAATAGACAGTAATAATTGGCATTTTAAAGAAATGCAAATCATTGATCATAATCAATATCCACCTGACTCCTAATTCCTTAATTCTGTCTCCTTATTTCCCTAAACTCCCTTAAAATTCGCCTTCCGTTTTTCTACAAAAGCCGCTGCGCCCTCGCGAAAATCCTCGGTAGTGCAGCATTCACCAAACGCATCTATTTCCTTCCAAAAACCGTCTACCCCTTCTTCATAGTAAGCATTTACGCTTTCGATGATTTTGGTAATGGCGACGGGTGCTTTGGCGGCGATTTTTTCCAGTAATTCTTTGGCTTTGGCTACTTCCTCGCCAACAGGCACCACATAATTGACTAAACCGAGGCGGTATGCTTCATTCGCATCGATCATATCGGCTGTCATCAGTAGTTCCAGGGCTTTGGTTTTGCCAATATATTGCACCAGACGTTGGGTGCCGCCATAACCAGGAATCAAGCCCAGATTGATTTCTGGTTGCCCGAATTTAGCACGTTCGCCCGCAATCCGTAAGTGACAAGCCATCGCTAATTCACAACCGCCGCCCAGTGCAAAACCATTCACGGCGGCTATAACGGGACGGTGGAATTGCTCAATGCTGAAAAAAATATCCTGACCACGTTTGGCAAACTGCATGCCTTCCGAGCCGCTAAAACCACTGAATTCCGTAATATCGGCTCCGGCCACGAACGCTTTTTCGCCCGCGCCGGTGATAATCACGCCTTTCAGTCCTTCAATATCGTGCGCTGCTTCGCCAAAAAAATGCTGCAATTCGAGCATGGTCTGGCTGTTCAGCGCATTCAGGGCTTTTTCCCGGCTGATGGTAAGCAGGGCAATGCCATCAGTGACTTCTAATTTCAGGTTTTCGTATTGCATTATGCTAATGTGGTCAATTTTTTAATGTGGCTAATGTGTACTAAGACCATTCATTCATACTTCATCGTTCACTACCCGATGCCCAGCAATTCCACTTCAAAAATCAAGGTGCTGTTTGGGCCAATTTCAGGACTAACTTGCTGATTACCATAGGCGAGTTGGGGCGGAATAAAGAATCGCCATTTGCTACCGACGGGCATCAATTGCAGACCTTCCGTCCAGCCAGCGATAACGCGATTGAGCGGAAAAGAAGCGGGTTGGCCGCGTTGCACGGAACTGTCGAACACTTTACCAGCAATGGTAGTGCCGTGGTAGTGGCAACGAACGGTTTGGGTCGCGGACGGCTTTGGGCCAGTGCCTTCTTCGATGATTTCGTATTGCAGGCCGCTGGGCAGGGTAACTACGCCTTCGCGTTTGCCGTTTTCGGCCAAAAATTCTTGTCCTGCTTGCAGGTTGGTTGCGCTTTTGTTGTCGAACATTTTATTACAGGTTGAGGGTGTTGAGAGGTTGAGAATGTTGAGAAAGTATTGATTGGTAATAACTTGCTTATTTTGATTTTTGTCATTCAGAGCCGTAAGGCGTGGAATCCGAGGCCACAGGCCGAGTAAGGAAAACGTCCTCAGATTCTTCGCTACGCTCTGAATGACACGCGAGGTATTTTAATCCACTTGCAACACCTCAATTTCCTCCGAACGCCACTGAATATCTTTATCTAATTGATAACTATTCAGGCGATTGTGATAAAAATAAAGGACCCGAAAATTGGCCGATACAATATCATCGTGCGAGTCGAAGGTGAGTGGCTTTTCGGTGTGGAAAATGCCCAGATTTTTGACGCCTTCGCGCACAATGTCTTTGGCGGTGCGGTGGATTTCCGGAGCGAGCCGAATTTTCCCAGCGCGTTCCATTTCAAACAATCGGCCCTGCATTTGTTCAATTACATCCTCCACCGCGCTGGCCGGGAAACGATAATCGTCGGGCGGTAAGCGTAGAATACCAAAAAGATCAAGTTTTGGATTTTCGTGGAGCAGCATTTCAAACACCGCGTAAGCGACCAAGTGACTGCTTAAAACGACATTTTCTACGTGGTAACGCTCCACAATTCGATCCGCCAGCAGTTTGGTGTATTCCTCCTCGCGCTGTCGGTCTTCGTTGATCTCGTTTTTACCCATAAAATACTCGCGGATGTCCAGTTCGTGGCCAAACTTGTCAAAACTGCGGCCCTGCGCATCCACGAAATTTCCCAGCACATCCATTGGTCGCCCAAGACTGAGCGTCGTGTCGCTCGTAGTAGAAAAAAACTGCCACACAAACCGCAGCCAACTACGAATACTTTTACTCTCGTCTTTTAAACGAATATAATTCTCGCGGCCCGTACTACGCAGGTGTTGTTCTATTAAAAAAGGTGCTTCCAACACGAAATTGTAGCAAATTACTAGTGGCACTATAAAAATTTTCTTTGGCACCTCGCGCTGATTTAGTGCGCGTTGCGCCTCTACCGCTGTGCCGAGCAGCCCCATTTTCAAGTCATCTTCCAGTTCGCCGGAACGAGAACGCGTACCGCCGGGAAAAAACAGGCTATTTACGCCCCGCTGAATGCTGAGATTGCTCATCGTTTTCAGCGTTTCCAGATAAATACTATTCTTCTTGCGCCGATCCACGCGATACGCCCCCAGACGGTTCATAAAATAAGCCGCCGGACCAAAATTATAGAGGTTCAAACCCGCGCCATAACTAAACGACGGCAACCCGATAATCTGGTCCATCGCGTAGCCCACCAGAATAGAATCGAGATTGCTGCTATGCGTGGGCACCACGATGACCGTGCCGTGCTCCATCAGCGCACGCACCGTATCCACATCGCCAACGACATTGAATCGTTCGTACAAATGGCGGCGGCCACGCCAGATAGCGCGGATGCTTCGGCCCACGGCGGCGTTGAAAATACGATTGAAAAAAGCGGTCAAAAAACGCTGCGCAAACCGGAAAGTCGAGATTTGAAAGGTACCAACAATTTCCTCGGAATAGCGGTGAATGATTTTCCGCAAAATCTCCTCCGCCGCCTTCTGGCTTTCCGGGCTGTCGCGGTCGAGTGATTTCTGGATCAATTTCTTGCTGATCCGGTTCCAAAACTGTCGTTCATTGGGCGGATCCACCTTCCACGGATCTTCTTTAATCCGAATGCGTTCCTGATACAACACCTTGACCAGCACGTCGGACAAATCCTTGCGATGCCGCCCGGCGATGCGCTGGAACGTAAATTCGTCTATTTCGCGGATGAACTCGGCACGATCCTTACTCAACCGATAGATCGGCCAGTCCTCGATATGTTCGATGACCCGCGGATAAATCTTGATTTCTTTTTTCAAGATTGTGAAAGTGGCACGTAGTTCTTTAAGCACTCCCCGATGTAGTTTAACAGTTCTTCTTTGCCGGTTTTATACTCCGACGAGGTCGCGAAATGGGGCGGCAAAGTCTCCCATGTTTCGGATAAAGCCTCCATAAATGCAGCAATATTTCTTTCCAAAGTGACCTTGCCGATCTTGTCAATTTTGGTAAAAATCAGCGTAAAAGGTATGCCATGTTCGCCAAGGCCATTGATAAAAGCCAAATCCACTTTGGACGGCGGAATGGTGGAATCAATCAACACAAAAGCCATCGTCATCGCCAGGTGATTCAACAAATAACCGCTAATCATTTTGGCTAAGGACTGCTGTTTCGTTTTCGAGACTTTCGCGTAGCCGTAGCCCGGCAAGTCCACCAAAAACCATTTTTTATTGATCAGGAAGTAGTTGAGCAATTGCGTTTTACCGGGCGTAGCCGATACTTTGGCCATGCCTTTGCGGGTGAGCATGTTGATCAGCGACGACTTGCCGACGTTGGAGCGGCCAATAAAGGCAAACTCCGGCGTACCCTCCTTCGGGCAGGCACTCTCGCGGGGGTAACTGGCAACAAATTCGACACTGTTTACGTCCATAATGTGGTGGTCGGGTGGGCGACAGGGCGGTTGGGCGGGCAAAAGTACAATTTATAGGTGGTTGAGCGTGTTGAAAAGTGTGGAGGATGTGGAGAATTGCGCAGAGCGGCAACGATTTGGGTTTTCCCGCGTTTATTGGCGGGAGTTACACAGAGGCTCACCGAGTAAAAAGGAGGCTCACAGAGGTTTAAAAATAATTTTTCTCTATGAGCCTCCTTTTTCTCTCCCTGAGCCTTTGGGACATTAAATCTTAATAATTTGCTTACAATGCCTTACTTATTTCGGCTAATTCTATTTGTTTGTTGTACTGGATTTGCGCAGCAAGTCTTGGCGCAAGACCCGGTTGTCGTATTGCCCGATTCACTGGCCATTGCCTCCGATTCTAATGCTGTACAAGTCAAAACTGGCTTTTTTCGTGGCTTTTTCACCGATGGCTACCCAAATCCGCGCAAAGCCGCACTGATGTCGTTAGTGGTACCGGGTTCCGGGCAAGCCTACAACAAGAAATGGTGGAAGGTGCCCATCGTGTACGCTACCCTTGGTGGATTGGTCTGGCTGGAAGTAACCAATGTGCGCACTTATCGGGAATACCGCTATAACTATAAATTATTGGCCGACGGCGACCCGACTACCAATCCGACCGACCCAGCCTACGAAAATGTGGACCAAACCACCCTCAAATCCGCGCGTGATGCCTACCGAAAATATGTAGATCAAAGTTCCTTAATCCTTGGTTTGGCTTATTTGCTTACGGCTACGGATGCTTTTGTGGATGCACAATTGCATAATTTCGATACCAGCGACGACCTCGGTCTGCACTTCCGACCAAAAGCCCAGGCCACTGGAATCGGCCCGGTTTTCGGTATAGCGATGCAGGTGGACTTAAATAAAAGAGCAAAATAGCAAAAGGCAAATGGGCAAAGCAGCAACGCGAACACGCTAAAAACTCAACATTCTCAACCCCTCTCAACATCCTCAACAATACTTCCAATGAGTTCCTTCATGGACAGCGATCATGACAGCCTCGAAATCACGCGGCGACATTTTGTGGAGAGCCTGCGCTTCCCGGCATTAGTCATCGCCGTACTGTGGCTCGTCCATTTTTATCAATATGTATCGGGTTTCGATGCCGGGATGTATGGCATCATGTCGCGGCGGGTGTGGGGTTTGAGCGGTATTTTCACCGGGCCGCTGGTGCATGGCAGTTGGGGCCACCTGATTTCCAACACCTTTCCGATGTTCGTCCTCACCGCTATCACTTTTTATTTCTACCGCAAGGTGGCGATGCAGGCGTTCTGGATCATTTATTTTATGACTGGCGCGTCGGTGTGGCTCCTGGCACGACCCGTGTCGCATATCGGCGCGAGCGGGGTGGTATATGGTCTGCTATCGTTTATTTTCTGGACGGGTATTTTTCGGCGCAGCCTGCGCTCCATCATTTTGGCAGGCATCGTAATGCTGGTGTACAGTGGTATGTTCTATGGTTTATTGCCCGATCAGGAAGGTATTTCCTGGGAAAGCCACTTATTAGGGAGTGTGGCGGGCATTTTTACCGCTTTTTGGTTCAAAAGCGAACTCGAAGACGATGAAGCGGAAAAGCCCCACCCATTTGCCGACGAAGCAGGGGTGGAAAAAGAGTATTTTTTGCCGCGTAATGCTTTTGAGAAAACCAAAGCACAACGTATAGCCGAGGCCGAAGAAGAACGTAGCCGTCGGGAAGAAATTCCACCTAATTCGTTTTTACCGCCTTACTGGAATCGGGATCAGACGTGGTAGTAGGTTTATCAGGTTTATATAGTAGGCGTTGAGAATGTTGAGAAGGGTTGAGTTATTGATCGTGAATACTTTATATCTGGTCTTCGTTCAAAACCACTTTGCGTTGAGTATAAAGGTTGATAATGCAGAAGACACCGCGAATTATTAACCTTCAGCAACTATTTTTTCGACAACACTTCCAACCCATATTGCTGAATTACCCGCCGCACTTTATCGGGCCACAACAAGTCAGCCGCATAGCCCGGTTCGCGCCGTTTAACATTCGCCGACATTCCTTTAATAAAACACTCATAATCGCCCGTTGGACAGGCCAGCGCATCTTTAAACCATTTGCGGCTGCGCAAAAAACGGGCAAAATCATATACCGCTTCAGTCGGTGTGGCATAAGACCGGAAAGGGGTCATCACGCCCTCGTGCCACATCATAAATACCTGACCTGTCCAAGTAGGCCCGGCTTTCATACCGAACGGATTGCCCGAATTTTTATATAGATAACTGGTAAACCCCCTGGATTCCAGCGTGGAAATGGCCACAAAAGCCGCCGCTGGTACGTGTTCGGATTTTTCCACCTGCATGGCTTCGCGCATAAATCGTTCTACGATGGGGATAGGCGCACCAAAACTATCGGAAAGCATTTTAGCAGCAGCAGCAATAGCGACTTCCCGAGCGACTAACTTGCTGGTTTGCGTAGATAGCTGGGCTTGCGCAGCAAAAGCAATAAAAAGCAAAATGGAAACAAGAGGCAATCTTTGAAAAAAGGGCATGATGTGAAAACGTGTTTGGTTGCGCGTTTTTACGCGGTATTAGTTATCGGTCACTGCTGGCCGGTAAGAAAAATGCTCACTGCGCCATTGGCCTTTGGTCCAAAAAGTAGCAGCCAGTATTGTCCGGCAGCAACGCCTTCCACCTGTAAATCGGCTTGCTGACTCAGCGGTAATTTCCAGTCGCGTACAGCACCACCTTCGGCATTGACCAGCATAACTTTATCAAATTTACCTTCTGCACGCAGCCGGATTTCAGAACGCGCGGGATTGGGCGTAGCCGTAGCCATCAGCAATTGACGGCCCGGCTCATTCGTGGCGACCATCGTTTCACCTTTACCAATCGTATATTCTCCGGGCTGGAAATGGTCAATGCGGATGAAGCCATATTTGTCCATCGTCGAAGCCAGTTTGTTTTTGAAATAAGTCGGAAATTCTTGCCAGGACTGGCCGGGTTTGGCGCGATAGAGCAGCAAAATATCGTCTTCCGAGGAACCGTTTTGGGCAAAAAGTTCAGCATCCAATTGATCCAGTTGGCCGCGTCCGTCATAAAAAAGACTGGCATTACCATCGAAACCAGCCGGAAAATCACCCTCAATGGTCCAGTAGCGATCGGTAATTTTATAGCCATGCGGATTGCAATTCGCCGTGTCGGGACGCACAAAATGGTGTTCTGCGCGTACCAAAATCGAGTCGGGCAGGGTAGTGGCGGTGATGCTGATTTTGGCAGTCGTCAAATTTTGCGTCAGCGTATTTTTCAAGACCACTTCTTTATCGCCGCGTGCCAGCGTGAGGCGCAGATTGGTATTTATCCACACGAATTTAGGTAAAAATGGTAGGGTAAAAGTTGTGGTAGATTGCTCGCCGGAAACCGTAGATAGTAAGTTTACGCGTTGATGTGCGGCATTGATAAAAGTAAATTCCAGAGGTACCTGCTGATAAAAATGGGGTGCGCCACGCAGTTTTTGTTTAACAAATACTTTGACGTTAAACTCCCCGCCATTTGGTGTTATTTGCACAGAATCCACCGAAAAATGCGTAAATCCGGGGCTAAATACCCAATCTTCAAAGAAATTAGTCATATCGTGGCCGGTAGCCGCCGTCAGTTTATCCCGAAAATTGGCACTGATCCAATCCTGAAAATTAGTACTCGCCAACGCCGCTTGAATGCCTTTTTGGAACAGCGTATCGCCCAGATAACCGCGCAGATTATGCGCTACCACCGCGCCTTTTTTATACACGTGGTCGCCATAGGTAATATCATGTGGCACGCCCGACACCGCCCGGTAGCCGCCCTCACTAACGTGGATATTCTGCAAAACATTCAAAAAATTGTCGCGTACCGCATCGCGATAAGCCGTTTTTCCATAGACAAACTCCGTAAATAATTGCTCGGAATACACCGCCCAGCCTTCGTTGAGCCACATATCCTCCGGCGTGGAGCAGGTAGCCAGATCACCCCACCAATGGTGGCTCAGTTCGTGCGCCCACAGCGTCTCGAAGGTCAGCGTACCATCGATGGCCGAGCGCATCATTGCAATATTGGTCGCGTGTTCCATCGCCCCGGAGTTGAACGGCACCAGCGAATAGCCAACTTTTGGCCATTTATACGGCCCGTACCAGGCTTGAAAACACTGCAACGCCTGCGGCAAATGCTGGAAAGTCGCCCTGACTTTATTAGTGTCCGCTGCGGCGGCGGCTATTTCGACCGGGATGCCGCCGATCGTTCGTTTCCACGATACGTAGGGGCCAGTGGCGTAGCAGGCCAGATAGGAAGGAATCGGTTCATCCAGTTTCCAGTGGCGAGTGACCTGGCCATTTTGGGAGGTTTCGCTCTGCAAAGTGCCGTTGCAATATGCCGGGCGACCAGACAGGGAAGTAATATGAAAATCGAAGGAACAACGCTCCACGAAATTGTCGAAACAAGGAAACCAGGCCCGCCCGAATGAATGTGGATCGGCAGCAAAGCCTACGCCGAGGTTGTAATGGTAAGGCGTTTGGTTATAAATGCCGCCCCAACCGCTGTCATCCTGTTTCGGAAGTCCATGATAATCAATGCTTAACGTCATAGATTGCCCCGGCGATAGCGGCGCAGGGAAATTAATCAGCAGAGAATTACCGCTTTGACTGAATGTCGCCGGCGCACCATTGGCTTGCACCGCACTCACCGTCAGGGCTTCCAGATCAAGCCGAATACCGGGGACATTGTTCACTTTTGCCGCCACAGTCAGCACCGCCGTAGCCTGCAGTTGCGGTACACTCAACAGGCTCAATGTAATGTCCGTGTGCAAAATATCCAGCGAATCACTGCGATTGTCCGACGGTGGGGGAGGGGCCTGTGCGGTGATTTTCCAGTAGTCGCTGCGCCACTCATCGGAGTGCAGCATTTGCTGCGCGGATAGGGCAGTCAGCGAAAGGGCGAACAAGAAAAGGACGTAGCGCATGCGGTGGATTTTTTGCAAAAATAGGGGTTTTGGGGGGAAATGGGAAGTGGGAAAGTCGGAAGTTGTAGTGTTTACCATTTACCTTTGTCTGTATCTTTCAAAAAAATAAATTGAGATCAATATGCTTTTTGAAAAAGACTACTCTCTTGAAACTCCTGAAATAAAGGCTGAACTGAAAAGGCACGAAGAAAGTAAAGAAAGAATAGTTTGCCCAGATGGGGAAATATTAGTTTTAGAAAGGTTTAGTCTTGCGAACAGACATTCACTTGATTATTATAAACATATAAGCCTATTTCCCAATCATAATTTAATGGATCCTAGTTTTGAAAATAGGTATCCATATAAGGTAAGTCTTTCTCGTTTTATAGAACTGGTAGAAAATGTTAGTACTCTTGAAAGAGATATATTGAACTTTATACGAGACGAAAGAGCATATTTTATTGTAGCATCGCTTTTGAAAAAATATAATTTTGGACATCATGGAATATATTTTTTCAGAGAATTTCCATTGGGGATATCATGTGCAGTGGATTTTTTAATAATTGGAAAAAGTTCTGATGGTTATAAACTGATTTTCGTTGAATTGGAAAACGTTTATGGTAGAGTAACAAACGACAATGGTGATTTAGGCGAAATATTTAGAAAAGGCCTGAGTCAGATTGAAGATTGGAAATCATGGTTGGATTCAAATTATGGAAGCCTAAAAGAAGTTTTCTATAAACTAAAAGGAAAATATGAAGATTTGCCAAGAGAATTGATAGAATATGATAGTACTCGAATGAACTTTGTGGTAGTCGGGGGCAGAAGAAGTGATTTTAAAGATAAAACCTATACCAATAGGAGAAGATTGGAAAAAAATGGAATTAAATTACTGCACTATGATAATTTAATAGACTATTCCTCTGATTTGCTTAACTCAGGAGCATATTAGAAGCATTAATATTTTTGGTAGAACTTTTCAACGTCATCCATTCCATTATTGGCATTTTTAAAAGATCACTCCCTCACGCCACCGCAAACCCCGAAAATGCCCGCGCTTCCGGCGACACAAAACCCAGCACAATATCCTGCTTATCCACCCCGTGTTCCATAAGAAAATCTACTGCTTCCCATTCTGTGTTATTGCATTGCATCCAGACTTTTCCATTAATGATGTCAAAGTGAAACATGGGCGCAAAAATATAGTGGCTGCTATTCCAGCCGATGGCCAAGAGTTGAAAACTATTGTTTTCACGGTCAATCAGGACACGGCGCTGAATTTTGGCATCTGGGGGATTGCCACCAGTTTCTGACTGATAGAATTGTAGAAATGCAATAACAGCGTCTTGATATTTTTTTATTTTATCCATTGCACAACTGTATTTGATTGAGGATTGTAGACCAAAATTCTTGCTCCGACCCGCTCTAACGAACGCTGAATGACCTTTTTCTGAAAAAAACGAAGCCACATTTGCTCAGGGATAGCCAGAAAAAGAATACGATCAGGTTCCTGTATTTCCAGTGCAGCACTATAATCGTTGAACTGTCCGACGGCTTTATGGAACTCATTGACCGTGGAAGGTCCGACGAAACTTTTAACTTCAATGGCGATCAACAATTCATCCTTTTCAGCAGCAATCAATGGTTCTGCGCCAAAATCAATTTCATAGCCAACTTCCTCTACGTTAACACGATATGGGTCGTGGGTAATTTTCCAACCATCTTTTTGCAGAGCCTCCCGAACGTTGTTGTGATAAAAGTCTTTTGCCATACGCTGCGTCTTTTATTAGTTATTCGCCCTACAAAAATAGGATATTATCAAAGAACAGAGAGTAAAAATCGTTTTTATATAAGCCAGATAAACAAGCAATCCCTCGCAAGACTCTATTTTCATCATGTCTCATGCGCGAGCCTCCTGACTCGCTCAATAAACTCCCTGCTCCATTATAAACTCATTTTATTCAAAAACTCGGAGTTAAGATAACCGCTCCAATGCCGCTTCCGGTTCCGGCACCCAATGGCCGTTGCCGCCCGCGCGGGGATCGTTGAAAGAATCGGGCACTTGGTGGGCGTCGGTGAGTTTCTGCCAAGTGACGTGTTCAGTGCCGGGGTCGCGTTTTTCCATTGTAATGCAGGCCTCTACCGGACAGACGAGCGAACACAAGTTGCAACCCACGCAGTTTTCGTCAATGATTTCCGGGATGCGAACACCGGGTACATTCGACAGTGCAATGGCTTGGTGCGCACCGTCTTCGCAAGCGATGTAGCAGAGTTGGCAGCCGATGCACTTCTCTGGATTGATGTGGGCAACGACTTTGTGTTTTAGATTTAAGTCCTTCCATTCCAACACATTAGGCAAGGCTTTTCCAACAAAATCATAGATGGTTTGGAAGCCGCGCTCATCCATAAAGCGGCGCAATCCAGTCTCCATTTCACGAACAATCCCAAAGCCGTAGTGCATCACTGAGGTACAAACTTGCACCGAAGTGGCCCCCAGCAGAATAAATTCCACCACATCGCGCCAGGTTTCGATGCCCCCGATGCCACTAATAGGCGTGCCAGCGATTTGGGGATGTTGGGCCAATTGCCGCACCATATTCAAGGCAATAGGTTTTACCGCCGGGCCGCAGTAGCCGCCATTGGTGCCTTGGCCATCTACTGCTGGAAAGGGCGCGAAGGTGTCCAGATCAATACCGATGATGCTTTTAATAGTATTTATCAGGGAAATCGCGTTAGTGCCGCCCTGTACCGCCGCCAAACCGGGGTCTTCGATGTTGGAAATATTAGGCGTAAGTTTGGTAATAACCGGAATTTTGGCCGCCTCCATCACCCATTCCACGATGGTTTTCAATACCGAAGGCTCCTGCCCGACCGCCGACCCCATGCCGCGTTCGCACATCCCATGCGGACAGCCAAAGTTGAGTTCGATGCCGTCCGCACCAGCATTTTCCACGTCTTTAATGATCTGTTGCCACTCGTTGCGGGTCTCCACCATCAGCGAAGCGATCACGGCGTGATTCGGGAAATGCTTCTTGACAATTTCTATTTCCCGCAGATTTTCGGATAAAGTACGGTCAGTTATTAGTTCAATATTAGTAAAACCCGACATTCGCGTGTCGCGGTAATTCAGTCCGCCGTAGCGGCTCGACACATTGATGACGGGCACACCGAGGGTTTTCCAGACGGCTCCGCCCCAACCGGCGTCGAAGGCTTTCATGATCTGGTAGCCGGAATTGGTGGGCGGTGCGGAGGCCAGCCAAAATGGATTGGGTGCTTTGATGCCCGCGAAATTTATGGATAGGTCGGCCATGAAATAAGTTATGGGTTATGAGTTATAAGGTATGAGCGTGAGCAATCTACGTAAATAACTCATAACTTATGACTCATAACTTTTTAAGTATTGATGAATTCCTCGAGCCGCATATTTTCCATCATATGCTCCATTCACAACTTCCGCACCGCCATTGATGGCGTCTCCGCCCGCGAAATACTGCGGGTTTCCGGTTTGGTAATTTTTAGGGTGGACGACGATCCGTTTGGAGGAGTCCAATTCCAACCCCTTGATTCCCTGCAACATAGCCGCCATCTTAGCTTGTCCCGTGGCTTTGATGACCATATCACAATTGATGACAAATTCTGAATCAGGTATTTCTATTAATTGCCCGTCGAGTACTTGTGTTTTTACAAATAATACGCCAGTTGCTTGGTCAGTTCCTATAATTTCTTTTGGACTGGCATTAAATAAACCTTTCACGCCAGCACTAACTGCTAAATCATATTCAAAGTAATAAGCACCCATCTCTGCTTTGGAACGGCGATAGGCCAAATATACTTGTTCCGCGCCCATACGAGCCGCTTCGGAAGCAGCGTCCATTGCCGTATTCCCTCCGCCTAATACTATTACTGTCTTAGGCACTTCAATGTGATGTTTTTTAAAGCGCAAAGCATGTACAAATTCTACTGCGCCGATGACATTATCAAATTTTCGCCATTCAAACGCAGTGGTGCAGTAGGGCCGAGTCCAACGCCCAGGAAAATAGCACTATAATTTGCTTCTAAATTCCGCAGTTGCTCATCCGTTTCAATAGTAGTGCCGTAATGAATGGTAAAACCAAATTGATTTTGTAAATAGTCAATTTCATTCAAGGCTTCTTCATTGGTAATTTTATAGGGAGCCGTACCATGTACCGTCAATCCAGAAGGCTTATAATTAGTATCATAAATATCTACTTCGTAACCTAATACGCATAATTCGCAAGCACATGAAATACCCGCTGGACCTGCTCCAACAATGGCCACTTTTTTACCATTTGCTGCGCCTTTTTTGTATAGTTGCTTATTGGATTTTATGACAGTATTAGTAGCAAAATTCTGCAAACGACCAATTTCAATCGGCTTGACGTGGGCGTGATTCAATACACACGCCCCTTCGCACAAGACCTGCGTGGGACATACTTTACCGCAGGCATTGCCCATCCAGTTCATATCATAGATAGTTTCGGCGGCTCCATCGACATTGCCAGTATGTATTTGCTTGATAAACAAAGGAATATCTATATGCGTCGGGCAGGCGTGCATACAAGGAGCATCGTAACAGAACAAGCAGCGGGAACTCTCCGTAAAAGCTTCGGTCTGATTCATCAGTGGCTTTTTCTGCTTGAAATTCTGCTCAAATTCTAGTTCGGACTGCGGGCGGGAATATTCGGCCATATAATTAATTGTTATTGGTTAATGGTGGGCGGTTTAAAAAAGTTTAAATGGTTTAGACGAGTTTAGAAAAATTAGGCAAGAGATTGGGCTCATAAAAAGTTTCTAGTAATTGAATATAGCAGAGATGTCAGAATACTAAACATGACTCTTCTAAACCTTCTAAATCCTTCTACTAAACCCCTCTAAACCTTTCCCTTATAATTCCACCAATTTTCCATAAGTCTCTGGTCGGCGATCCCTAAAAAATTGCCAGGTAGAACGTACTTCATCAATCATATCCAGATCAAAATCGGCGACTAGTAATTCATCATTCTCTTCGGAAGCCTGCGCAAATATTTGTCCGCGCGGGTCTACGAAATAAGAAGAACCATAGAATTTGCCGAGATTCCAGGGCTTTTCCGTGCCGACGCGATTAATACAACCCATAAAATAACCATTGGCAGCAGCATGGGCTGGTTGTTCCAATTTCCAGAGGTATTGCGACAATCCAGCCACTGTTGCAGAAGGGTTGTACACAATTTCTGCGCCATTCAATCCCAAACAACGCGCGCCATCCGGAAAATGGCGGTCGTAGCAAATATACACGCCGATTTTGGCATAGCGGGTCTCAAATACTGGATAGCCTAAATTGCCGGGTTTGAAGAAGTATTTTTCCCAAAATCCGGAGGTGTGCGGAATATGGTTTTTGCGATATTTACCCAAATAAGTACCGTCGGCATCAATTACAGCGGCAGTATTATATAGTACGCCCGCCTGTTCTTTTTCATAGACGGGCACTATAATCACCATCTGGTACTTTTTGGCGTATGCCTGCATCAGTTCCGTAGTAGGACCGGGAACTGATTCGGCAGTAACGTACCATTTAGAATCCTGACTCGGACAGAAATAGGGCGTATTAAAGATTTCCTGCAAGCATAATATCTGCACCCCTTGTTCACCGGCTGCTTCGATATAGGGCAGGTGTTTTTGCACCATCGCCTGGCAGATTTCGGGAATAGTGCCTTCGCCTTCCGTCATGGGGAGACTCATTTGAATCAAGCCGGATTTAATTATTCTGGACATTGGATGATTTTTATTGAGCTTGTTTAATGATTTTATTCCTGATTTCCATTTTTCAGGACAGAATCCCGAAAAAGTAAAGCAGGACAAGACTGTAATATATGGACGTTTTGCTGCTTCTATTGGTTTTACAGACGGACAGAATCTGAATGGAGTTGCGGTACCCTGTTCGTTAAAGGGAATGTTAGGACGAAAAAATAATTTTTTCCCAACGTACCCAACCATTTCCCCCGCGCTTGCGTAACCCCAACAGAACGGCGTATATCTGCCCCGAAGCCTTCTTCTTTGTTTAATTAAACCTCCTCCAGCCTACTGACCACTCCTGCTGGGTATTGCATGGTCACACAGTGCAAGGAACCATGCTGGAGAATGAGTGACCGGCAATCAATACCTATTACGCTGCGGTCAGGAAACAGCTGTTGGATAATATGCAAGGCTTCCGCGTCTTGCGGCAAATGATAAGTGGGTACTAATACTGCACCATTGATAATCAGGAAGTTGGCATAGGTAGCAGGTAAACGATGGCCGTCGGGATCGTAGCAGGCATCAGGCCAGGGCAAAGGCACCAAATGGTAAGGAGCACCAGTAGCGTGGCGAAAAGTCTGCAACTCGGCTTCCATACGCTGGAGCGCGTCGAAATGTTCATCCGCCGGATCGGTACAACGGACGTAAGCGATGGTGGTAGGGTTGCAAAATCGGGCCAGCGTGTCAATGTGTGAGTCCGTATCGTCACCGGCCAGGTAGCCGTGGTGAAGCCACAATATCCGGTCGAGGCCAAAGAGGGATTGTAGTTCTTTCTCAAGTTGGGCTTTATTTAAATGCGGGTTGCGGTTGGGCGACAGCATACACGCGGTTGTAGTGAGCAGCGTGCCTTGTCCGTCGCTCTCTATACCGCCCCCTTCCAAGACCAGGCCACCAGGCTGGATTGCTGCGTGGAGCAGTCCTATATTATATAGGTGTCGTGTGATCAGGTTGTCTTTATCTGCCGGGAACTTCAGTCCCCAGCCATTGAATACAAAATCGAGAATGAGTATTTGATCTTCCTGTGCTACGCTGATGCCGCCGTGATCGCGCGCCCAGGTATCGTTGGAGTCGGCAACCGCGAAATGCAGGTGTTCCAGCCGGGCATTTTTCAACAGCGGACGCACCTCTTCTGGGTCTTGGCAAACGATCAGCACTGTCTGAAAGCGGCTAATGGTCTCGACTATTTCCACAAAACAGGGTAACACCTGCTCGAGGATGGGTTCCCAGTCGGTATTTCGATGCGGAAAAGTAAGCTGGACGGCACTCTGCGCTTCCCATTCGGCGGGAAGACGGCGGGTAAAAGGGTTGGGCATAACAGCAGATTGAAGTGCAAAAATAGGCGATCAGGGAAAAAATTTTATTCGGAATTGGCAAACGAGGCTAATCAGTGAGAATGAGTGCCTCGTTTGCCTTTCCGTAATAAAATTCTAAGTTCTTCCTAATGTAAAAAATTTGAAAAAAGGCTTTGTAGGTATTACCGATGAATTACTACCTTAGCCCCTTCTAAGCGGACTAACCAAACGCTCTATTGTCAATTATTGCCTACCGTCCAGCCAAATTAAATCTTGCTTACTCCATTCCTTCTACCTGAGTTGCAAGACACTAATCCATGTACGCCCAAAAACCCTTGAAGTTGGCTTTCACGCATTGTGAAATAGATTTTTTTCACTATACTAAACTCATTCTCGTATGAAGTTTTTGCACACATTTTCCAAATGTGGTCTCCTGATGGCAGTGCTACTGTTGTTTGGTACGGCTGCTTTGGCTCAACGCACCGTAAAAGGTAAGGTTACCGACGCTGAAAGCGGAGAAGGCCTTATTGGTGCAACCGTATCGGTGGTTGGCACAACACGCGGTGCCTCTACCGACATTGATGGCAATTATTCGGTGGAAGTCCCCGAAGGCAGCACACAGCTGCGTTTTGCCTACACCGGCTATGCCGAGCAAGTATTTGCCCTGACTGCTTCCAACGTCGTGGAAATCGCGATGAAGCCCGGCTCTGTGCTGGACGAAATCGTGGTGGTTGGTTATGGCACCGTGAAATCCAAAGAGGTAACCAGTGCGGTGGCCTCCCTGAAAAAAGAGGATTTCAATAAAGGCAACATTTCCAGTGCCTCGCAATTAATCCAGGGAAAAATAGCTGGTGTGAGCGTATCACGCGCCGGTTCTGACCCGAACGGCGAGTTTTCTATTCGCCTGCGTGGCCTGTCTTCTCTCTCGAATGCTGCACCGCTGATCGTAGTGGACGGTATTCCTGGGGTCAGTACTTCGTTGATTGACCCGAATGACATCGAGACTTTCGACGTACTGAAAGACGGTTCGGCTGCCGCTATTTATGGTACGCGGGCTTCGGCTGGTGTGGTATTGATCACAACTAAGCGCGGCTCTGTTGGCCGTACAGTGGTGGACTACAATGCTTTTGTTGCTGTTGACCAAGTATCCCGTCGGTATAAAGTGTTGAGTGCTGCGGACTTCGTTGCAACGGGTGGCACTGACTTTACCCCGGCAGACGGCCCAGGTGGTACGGATACCGACTGGTTTGATGCTATTACTCAGACTGGCGTTTCGCAGGTGCACAACCTGAGCCTTTCGGGTGGTGTAGGAAATGGTGGCTATCGCGCTTCTTTCAACTTCCGCGATGTGGACGGTATTTTGAAAAACACCGGTTTCAAACGTTACAATGGTGGTCTGAATTTCTACCAGAAAGCGTTGAACAACCGCTTGAACATCAACGGTAATCTGGCCATCACAACCGGCGACGGCGACCTCGGCTTTCCAGAGGCTTTCCGCTATGCAGTGATCCAGAATCCAACCTCGGCTATCACTACGACCGATCCGACTAACGTCAATGGCGGTTATGTGGAAAACACCTCGTTTGACTTCTTCAACCCGGTGGCCATCATCAATCAAAATACCAATACTGCTAAGTTCAACCGCTTGTTGGGCAGCGCACGGGCTGAATACACGATCATTGACGGCTTGGTGGCTGGCGTGACGGTAGCTCAAGAGCGCTACTCTTTCGACAACACCGAATTTTATAGCAAGCAGAGCAAATATCGCGGTGCTGGTCGCAACGGTGCTGGTATCCAAAACACTGCGAGCGGTGTGACGAATACGCTGGAAGCTACTGGCGAGTATACCCTGAAATTTGCTCAATCCAGCAGCTTCAAGCTATTGGGCGGTTACTCTTTCCAACAGTTTGACAACCAAGGATTTAGAGTAGATGCAGGTAATATTATCTCCAATGAATTTGGTGCTAATAACCTGGGTGCTTTCCTGGAAAACACGCGTGGTTTGTCTTCTATTTCCAGCTACAAAAACGAAAACCGCTTGATCGCTTTCTTTGGTCGGGCTACTTTGAACTTCAATGATGCTTACTTCGTCTCTGGCGGTGTACGTCGGGAGGGTTCTACTCGTTTTGGCCCGAACAACAAATGGGGTCTATTCCCCTTCATCAGTGCTGGTGCCGATTTCGTGAAGATCGCTGGTCTGACCAGTTTCAATCAACTGAAATTGCGGGTTGGTTATGGAGTAACTGGTACGCAACCAGATCGTAACTCGCTGTATCGCCGGACTTATAACCAAGGAGCAAAATTCTTCTACAACGGAAACTTCGTGCCGAGCTATGGTCCTACCCAAAACCCAAATCCAGATTTGAAATGGGAAGAAAAAGGAGAGTTTGACATAGGTGCTGACTTTGCTTTCGACCAGTACAAATTCAGCGGTTCGGTGGATTATTACAACCGACTCACCAAAGGCCTGATTGTGGCACTTACGGTACCACAACCCCCGAACTTCGCCAAGACGACTTACGCTAACGTGGCATCGATCCGGGTAAATGGTTTTGAAGCAGCTATCAATGCCAACGATGTATTGAACGGAGATAAATTCAAGTGGTCCCCAGGGCTGGTTTTCAGCACTAGCAAAGGCACGCTGGAAGACTTCAACGAAACTGGCGACACTCTTAAATATGCTAACGCCGGTGCACCTGGACAAAATGACGTTTACTACACTATTCTGTACAATGGCGCAACACTTGGTCAACTATGGGGACCAGTCCGCGAAGGTGTAGATGGTGATGGTAAGATCATCTATAAAGATATCAATGGTGATGGCGTAGTAACGAAGGGTTCTATCGAACAGGTCAATGGAGATCAAACGCTGATCGGCAACGGAACGCCTAAGTTTGAAATTGGCTTCAATAACACTTTCGTGATGGGCAATTTCGACTTGAACTTCCTGTTGCGCGGCGTGTTTGGCCACGATTTGGTCAATGAATACCGGGTATTCTATGAAAATAACGATCCAGGTGTCACCACTTGGAACAAAATTGACACCAAGTATTACGACAAAAACCTGAAGGGAGCGAGCCGTTTTGACAACACCCACGTAGAAGATGCTACGTTTGTTCGTCTGGACAATGCTACGCTTGGCTACAATTTTTCTTTACCTACCAGCAGCTGGTTTACCAAAGCACGGGTGTATATAAGCGGACAAAACCTGTTTACTATCACCAAATACAGCGGAGTGGATCCAGAACAACGTGTGGGTGATTCCGGTGCAGTAGATAACGGTAACCGTACCTCTGGCAGCCTCGATCCATTGGCTCCTGGTATTGATCGTCGTAGCACCTACTTCCTGGCGCGCACGGTATCGTTCGGTATTAACTTTGGTTTCTAAGAAATTACACAAACAATTCAAAACAATTTACGATTATGAAAAAATTATCCCTGTTTGGGAAGTTGATGTTGCCAATGCTTTTTTTGGCAACTTTCAACAACTCCTGTACCGACTTGGATGAAAAGCTGTACGACACGGTGACGGACGACAACTTCCTGAAAACGGAAGAAGAGTTCATCTCCGCGCTTGGTGCTGCTTACACCGGTCTGTATGCTCTGGGCAACCACGGCTCCTATTTCTCCGTTCAGGAAACCTCTTCCGATGAGGCGATGATCCCCACTCGTGGGGCTGACTGGGGTGACGCTCACCAGTGGGTCAATTCCCACGAGCATGACTTCAAGCCAGGCGACTCCAACATCAACAATGCCTGGGGTTTTCTCTATGGCGGCGTTGCGACTTGCAATCGCTTGATCGCACAGTTCACTACCTTGAAAGATGCTGGTAAGGTAACCCCTGCACTGGCTGACAAATTCATTGGCGAGCTGCGTACACTGCGCGCTTTGTATTACTACTGGCTGTTGGACACCTTCGGTAATGTGCCGCTCGTGACTTCTTTCGATGTGCCATCGGATTACAAACCAAAAACCGAGACTCGCTTGACCATCTACAACTTTGTGGAGTCGGAACTGCGCGATGCTGTACCAGCGTTATCGAAATCGAATGACGGTACTACTTACGGACGGATGAATTACTGGGCAGGCAAGACCATTCAGGCCAAGCTGTATCTCAATGCTGAGGTCTATTCGGGTACTGCCCGTTGGGCGGAGGCTGCTGCTGCTGCCGGAGAAATCATTTCTTCCGGTTTGTTTTCGCTGGAAACTTCCTACCGCACTAACTTTGTCAACAACAATGGATACCCGAATTCGAAAGAGTTCATCCTGGCTGTACCGTTTGATGAAGTGTTTGCTCAAGGACAGAACATCGCGCAAATGACCCTGCACTACGGTTCGCAATTGACTTACAACCTGAAAGAACAACCGTGGAATGGCTATTGCTCGTTACAGGATTTCTATAACTTGCACGATGATGCTGACTCCCGGAAGATCAATTTCATTGTCGGTCCACAATTCGCATCGGATGGTGTCACACCAATCATTGATGGTAGTGTGGAAGCTGCCGACCCAGATGGTCCGCAGGTAAACTTTACGCCAGAAGTCAACCAGATTGAGCCTAATGCACTGCGTCAGGCAGGTGTACGGATCGGCAAATATGAGTTCAAATCGGGCGCAAGTGCGAATTTGAGCAACGACATGCCGCTGTTCCGCTATGCCGATGTCCTGTTGACCAGAGCTGAAGCACTTTGGCGGGTGAATAACGGTGATGCCGAAGCACTGCAACTAGTCAATCAGGTACGCGACCGTTCTATCAAGAACGCCGCTTTCACTAGCCTGAATGCACAAAATCTGCTGGATGAGCGTGGCCGTGAAATGTTCTACGAAGGCGTTCGCCGTCAGGACGAGATTCGTTTCGGTGTCTATGGCAATCCAACCGAATTCATGCCGGGTTCGGCCAAGACCAAAGAAATTTGGCCTATTCCAGGTCCACAGATCAATGTGAACCCGAACTTGGTGCAAAATCCAGGCTATTAAGCCGATTTGCTGCTAAGTTATTGCAAAAAAGGGCAAGCGGGATTTCCCGCTTGCTCTTTTTTTGTAAATTGATCTGCGAAATGCCTGTTTGCCTTCCCATACCTGGTAATACTGAAACCGAGACATTCACACGTTTTTGGGGCGACTTACGTTTCTTTGCACCTTCTAAATTCAATTTCATTTTATGAAGATCCGTTTTTTTGCCGGCGTTTTCGCGCTATTAATAATGACCATTATTGCCTGCAACCGAGACTATGCCACTATACGGCAGCGGGAACTCGCCAGTGGTGTTCGCAACGATAGCCTTTTCATGGGCCTGTATTTAGGGATGCCCCGTTCGGAATTTTACACCCATTGTCACGACATGAACCAGCAGGGGCTGGTGACCAGCGGCTCAGAGAATACTTCGGTGCTCTACGTGATGGAGGGCTATCGCCAGCCAATTAATATAGATTTCTATCCCGATTTTAGTAATGATAAAATCTATAATATGAAAATCTGGATGCAATACCAAACCTGGGCCCCGTGGAATAAGGAATATTTTGCCGAAAATCTAGTGCCAGACGCATTGGCTATCCTCGAAAAATGGTGCGGCGGCTCCAGTTTTGTGAAACAGCGCAGCCCTGAAGGCCGACCTTTTTGGGCCAAAGTACAAGGCAATCGGGAAATCACGCTGCGCATCCTGGACGAGCGTCGTTTGCGTGCCGATATCACCGATATTTCAGTAACCCCCCAACCCAATCCTTCCACTGCTGGTCAGCCCACGGCTCCTCGTCCAATCTGGGAACAACAGGCGAAATAGCGAATTGGTCTGATTATATTTAGTTTAATGTGTTGAAATTCAATATATTAAACCCCTATTGGTCACTTCGGCTACATTCCCTCACTTTATGTTCTTTCGATTTTTTGGTTGGTTAGCCGTAATGGCCACATTCCTGTTTGCCTGCGGCAAAACTGAGCCGAAACCGCTCGCCTCCGGACAGCAATTCACTTTGCTGTCTGCCGAACAGACGGGTGTGCAGTTTCGCAACGACCTGCCTTACTCCGATACTTTTAATTGCTATTTGTTTCGCAACTTCTACAATGGCGGCGGGGTGGCGATTGGTGACATCAATAATGACGGCCTACCCGACCTGTTTTTTTGCGGCAATATGGTCTCCAACCGACTATACCTGAATCGCGGCAACTTCCAGTTCGAGGATATTACCGAAGCAGCAGGCTTGAATTCCACCGGCATTTGGACGGCGGGCGTTGCTTTCGCCGACGTGAATGGCGACGGCTTGCTCGACATTTACCTCTGCAAATCCGGCGCACCGGGCGGCGAAAAACGCCATAACGAGCTGTTTATCAATAATGGCGGAAGCGGGGGGGGTACACCTACCTTTCGCGAAGAAGCCAAAGTCTGGGGACTTGATTATATGGGCCTCAGCACCCATGCCGCCTTCTTTGACTACGACCGCGATGGCGACCTCGATTGTTATTTGCTAAATAATTCTGTGCGCAGCGTAGGCGGTTATGACTACCGTCCCGGTCAGCGTCAAGTCCCCGACCCTGATGGGGGAAATCGCTTGCTGCGCAATGATGGGCCGCCTTCTACCGGGGGGCGGGGAGGGGGCTTCACCGATGTCACCGCCTCCGCAGGCATCTATTCCTCTGCTATCGGCTTCGGGCTGGGGGTCACCATTGGCGATTATGACCGCGATGGCTGGCCCGATCTCTTTATCTCCAATGATTTCTTTGAGCGTGACTATTTATACCATAATCGTGGCGACGGCACTTTTGAGGAAATGCTGGAAAAAAGTATTCCTGAAATCAGCAAAGGCTCGATGGGCGCGGATATGGCTGACCTGAATAACGACGGCTTTCCCGAAATTTTCGTCACCGAAATGACCCCACCCGACGAAGCGCGCTACAAAACCAAAGCGGCTTTCGACAGTTGGAATACTTACCAAAACGCGCTGCAAATGGGCTATCACCGTCAATTTGGGCGCAATGTGCTGCAGCGAAACAATGGCGACGGCACCTTCTCTGAAGTGGGCCGCCAAGCTGGTACCTGGGCCACGGACTGGAGCTGGGGAGCGTTAATCGCTGACTTCGACAACGACGGCTGGAAAGATATTTTTATAGCCAATGGCATTGGTAAAGACCTGCTCGACCAGGACTATCTGAATTTTTATTCCGATCCCAATGTGATGTCGAAAATGCTGCATGAAAACCCCGGCGCGGGTATCAAAAAACTGATTGATGCCATGCCGTCGCAGCCAATATCCAACTATCTGTTCCAAAATAAAGGCACCGGCGAACTGGAATTTACCAACGTTGCGGCTGCCTGGGGCTTGGGCCAACCATCTTTTTCTAATGGCTCGGCCTACGCTGATCTGGACAATGATGGCGACCTCGATTTGTTGGTCAACAACGTAAATATGCCCTGTTTTATTTACCGAAATGAAACCAATAAAACGGCTAATTGGCTGAAAATCAAGCTAAAAGGTAGTACTGCCAACACTTTTGCTATCGGCGCAAAGGCCACGGTGAAGTTGGGCAACCAAACACTTTTCCAGGAACTTGCTCCTATGCGCGGCTTCGAGAGTTGTGTAGATTACCAGTTGCATTTTGGCCTGGGCCAACACCTGAGTGCCGATACGGTGGAGGTCGTTTTCCCGTCGGGTAAAATTTGGCGTAGCCTAAACGTACCCGCAAATCAAACCCTGGAAGTGCGAGAAAGCGATGCTATCGAGTCCCCTGCAAAGAAAATAAAGACGCATCCGGCACCCATTTTTACCGCTGAAAAAGCCCCTGATTTCCGGCATACGGAACGCGATTTTTCCGATTTTGACCGCGAGCCTTTGCTTTTTCGGATGTATTCTACCGAAGGTCCGAAGCTGGCGGTGGCCGATGTAAATGGGGATGGGCGCGCAGATTTTTACGTGGGCGGCGCAGCGGGACAGGCAGGGAAATTGTTTTTGCAAAATACCAATGGGAGTTTTTCGCCGACGCAACAGCCTGATTTTGAAGTAGATAAAGCTGGCGAAGATGTAGCCGCCATTTTTTTTGATGCCGATGGGGATAAAGATGTAGACCTGTATGTGGGTAGTGGCAGCAACGAATTCGACCCTGGTGCGGCGGCTCTTCAAGATCGGCTGTACCTCAACGACGGGCATGGCCATTTCACTCGCTCTGCGGCGAGCCTGCCTACTGGCAAACCCTTTGCTACCTCCTGCGTTCGGCCTGCCGATGTAGACGGGGATGGCGACCTCGATCTTTTTGTCGGGATGCGCCTTGTACCGGGCAATTACGGCCAGTCGCCCACGTCGTTTATCTTGCTCAATGATGGTCACGCGCATTTCCAGCCGGCTTTGCAAAAATATCCAGCTTTAAACAATTTGGGTATGGTCACTGATGCCGCCTGGGCCGATGTAGATAGCGACGGTGATCCCGATCTGATCGTAGTGGGGGAGTGGGAGCCGGTGCGGATTTTTATTAATGATGCCGGTGTGCTTCGCGAAACCGCTGGTTTGCCTGGCTCCAACGGCTGGTGGAATTGCATTACGTCAGCTGATTTGGACGGCGATGGCGACCTGGATTTTGTGCTGGGCAATTGGGGCGACAACTCGCGTTTTAAGGCTTCTGTGGAGCAGCCACTGTCTTTATTTGTGAGCGACTTTGACCAAAATGGGCGCAGCGAGACCATTCTTTGTCAGTACAATGGCGACCGCCAATACCCGCTGGTTGGACGGAACGATTTGGTGAAACAACTGCCCAGCCTGAAGAAAAAGTACCTGAAATTCAGCGATTATCAATCCCAAACCATCACCGACATCTTTACGGCACAACAGCTGGCTGCGGCCACTCGAAAAGATGCTTATTTGCTCAAAACCAGTGTATTATGGAATAGAGGACAGGGCAAATTTGAGTTGACAGCGCTACCGTGGGCGGCGCAGCAAACGCCAGTATTCGCTATTGCCGCTGCCGATTTCACTGGCGATGGCCACGTGGACTTGCTGCTGGCGGGCAACGAAGAACGCTGCAAACCGGAGGTGGGTACCTGCCTGGGCACTTACGGGACCCTGCTACGCGGCGATGGGCAGGGCGGCTTTCAGTCCTTGCCAGTTTCTGCCACAGGCCTACATTTGGAAGGCAGTATTCGCGATCTGGTGGTACTGCCCGGAGCAGGGTGGTTACGGGTGTTGGTAGCGCATAATAACGGGCCGCTGGAAATGCTTAAAACGGCTGCTACACGATCCATAACTAAACCCCTCTAAACTAACTATACTAATGCCACTACTAACGCTTATTCGGCATGGACAATCTATTTATAATCTAGAAAACCGTTTTACCGGGAATATAGATGTGGCACTTACTGATTTAGGAAAAGAAGAAGCCAGGCTGGCTGGTAGCAAGTTGACTAGTTTTAAATATAATATTGCTTATACATCTATGCTTAAAAGGGCCCAGGAATCGCTAACGATCATCCTGCAAGAAATCAAGCAAACAGCCATTCCTACTATAACCAATGCAGCACTGAATGAAAGAATGTATGGAAACCTGCAAGGCCTTAATAAAGCGGAAATAGCAGCCAAATATGGAGATGCCCAGGTGGAAATATGGAGAAGAAGTTACGCTGTTCGTCCGCCGGGTGGCGAAAGTTTGGAGGATACTTTTAATAGGGTAGTGCCCTATTATAAATCAGTTATAGAACCACAAATATTAATGGGAGAAAACATATTGATAGTGGCGCATGGTAATAGTTTGAGGGCTCTAATGATGTACCTGGAAAATATCAGTCCGGAAGCAATTGTGCAAGTGAATATTCCAACAGGGGTGCCAAGGCTCTATAATTTTGATCGCGCCCTGAAACTTACCAATGTAATTTATTTATGAAGAGTTGGACTATAATTCATGATCAATCTCTTCGTCCATTGACACCAAGCAAATGAAGATTTTTATCATTGGCCAGGGCATTGCTGGCACGCTACTCGCTTGGGCCTTGCGCCAACGCGGTGTCCAGGTGACCATCGCCGATGGTCACCTGCCAGGCAGCGCTTCGGCGGTAGCAGCGGGCATCATCAATCCGGTGACCGGCAAACGTTTCGTGAAATCGTGGCGTTTCGACGAGTTTTTTCCAGTGGCGCGAGCGGCTTACCAGGCCCTGGAGCAGGAGCTGGACGTATCTATTTGGCATGAACAATCTATTGTGCGACTGTTAGCCAGCGCAGAGGAGGCCAACGATTGGTCCCTGCGCTGTGGCCAGCCGGAGTATACAGATTTTCTTCGAGAACTGCCCGATGGCGGGGCTTGGCAGCCGTTTGTGCCGCCCGGTTTTCGTTTTGGCTTGATTCGGCAAGCAGCCAGGGTAACCTTTGCGCCTTTGCTGTCTGCTTACCGCAAACAGGCGATAAGCGAAGGGTTTTTTCAGGAGCAAAAAATTGATTATCAAGGTGTTGAAAAAATTTTGTCTACGTACGACCGGGTTGTTTTTTGCGATGGCTATCGCAGTGCAGCCCATCCCTTATGGTCCTATTTGCCTTGGCGACCGGCCAAAGGGGAAGCATTACTGATTCGGTTTGGCCAAAATTTGCCAGTTGCCCGACTTCATGAAATGCTGAAAAAAACCACCTTGTTAGTTCCTTTTGGGGACGGCTTGTTTTGGGCCGGAGCTTCCTACCAATGGTACTATCCCGACCTGTTGCCCAGCCAGGCGGAGGGCGATTTGCTGCTACAACATCTACGGTCTATGTTAGCCGTGCCTTTTGAAGTGGTGGATCACGTGGCGGGCGTGCGACCCACAGTAAAAGATCGTCGGCCTTTTTTAGGTTGGCACCCGGAGCATTCGCGGATCGGAATTTTCAACGGATTGGGTACGAAAGGGGCGTTGCTGGGACCATTTTGGGCGGTACATTTTGCGGAGCATATTTTGGATGGCACACCGCTGGACGGAGAAGTGGATGTACGGCGGGCATTGCTTCAATAGGCAATAAGCAAGGGGCAAAATAAAAAGGCAAGAGGGCAATGCTGCGAATTGTTCCATTTGCTAATCGCCTTTCCATTACCTCCCCACTTTTACTATAATCATTAATTTGCTGTAAAAAACATAAATGCCGACGGTCCATAGGTCCGTCGGCATTTGAAAATGAATATTATAATAAAAAACTTATTGCTTCACAAAGCGTACTGGTGTAGACACAGTGGTGCTGTTGCTTACTGTTACGCTATACACCCCTGATTGCAGGCCAGTCAGTGTGATTGGCAGTTCATTGATGTCTTTAATAGCATCGGTAACTTGTTCCATCACCAGACGGCCAGTCATATCCATCACGCGCACCGTTACTTTTTCTTCCTCGGTAGAGTTGAATTGAACCGTCACGTTGCTTGTGGTTGGCGAAGGATATACGCTGGTAATGCCGAAGTTGTCGCCTTTACGGGTCAACACGATAGAGCTGGAAAGATTTTCTTTGCCATCAAAATCTACCGAACGCAGGCGATAATAAGCGCGTGCCAAGGGTGCTTTATCTTGTAGGGAGTATTTTACCGATACTTGTGAATCCGCTTTCCCAGCTACGCGGCCCACTTCTGACCAGCGAGTACCATCTAATGACCGCTCCACGATGTGGAATTGCACGTTTTTCTCGGTCAAAGTTTCCCAGCTTAACAGGTTCACATTACCAGAAACCTGGCCGGTAAAGGATTTCAGTTCGAGGGGCAGGGCACCCGCCACCCCGGTACCGGAAGTAGTGAGGGTGAAAGCTCCACTGGTTGGCGTAGTGGCACTATATGCGCCATAACCGTACACGCGGGCATAATAGGTAGTACTGGCCGCCAATCCGGTCACAGTAGCGGTTTCATTATTAGTGCCCGCCCCTGTTACAGTAGCGTCTGCACAGCCGATGTTAGTTAAGGCACCACAGCTACCACTGTAAACGATTATTACGCCATCCAAAACGGCATCTGCACCCGTCAGGGCTACGGTCACATCTCCGCCATCTCCGTCCGTAGTGAACTTAAACCAGACATCATCGTCAGCAGTTCCGGTAGCAGCAGCGCAGACTTCCCCTGCCTGCGAAATACTCGCCCCAGTAGTCGTGCTGTTCACTGTTCCTCCGTTGCCGACTGTACCGATCATGGTTGCCGTAGCACAGGTATTGTTGGCTACGCAAGGTGGTTCCACATCGGTAGTAAAAGTAAGCGGAGTGTTGCAACCCACGGCATCGCCGCCGTTGGTAGGCACCACGTACCAGCTGTAAGTAGTACTAGGCAAAAGGTTGAATACGGAGGCCGTCGTACCCGTAACTGTGCCCAACAAGGCAGGTGCTGCTGGGGTAGCAGCCAGGTAAAATTTATAGCCGGTGGGTGCTGGTCCTGACGCTGGTGCTGTCCAGGTGAACACCACTGTACTAGGAGATGTGGTAGCATTAGGGCAGAGTAGGGGTGCAACGCCCGAAGCAGGTGCTAAGTTGGTTGCGCAGTTTGGTGGAGTAGGCGGATCCTGCAAGCACAAAGTAAAGGTACCAGAATTACCTCCACTGCCAAGCCAAGTACGCAGATAATAAGTAGTACCAGGTGTCAAACTTCCTATGCTGGACGTAGTTGTTATCCCGGAGGCCGTACAAAACAGTTGGGTCAGGCTGGCGCAGGTACCGCTGTACACGCCATAGCCAATACCGGTAGTAGCAGTTCCTGTGGTAGCAACAATATTCGATACTGTGAGAATGACGCCGCTTTGTCCAGCATTAGTAGTAAAGGTGTACCAGACGTCATCGTTACCGGAGGTAGGCGCACAGAAAGTAGCACCTCCAGCCAGCACAGGTGTCGATAAAGTGGCTCCCGTCGTCACGACAGAGGTCGTGACTGCGCAAGAGGCGTTGGGGTTTACGGTCATACCGATAGCACCTGCGCATTCATTATTCGCTGGTTGTGCTACCAATATTGTTGCACTTGTGCCGAGAACCAAAAAGGCTAATAGGCGTAGGATGTTTGTAAAACTCTTCATAAGCGAGAGAATGAGAATGTTGAAAGAAAGGAGTGAATATGTGGATGGACTGCAAACATACATATATTCGCTGATAATAGTGAAAATTAATTGTTTTATTGAACATAGATAAATCTGGCTATTAATTTAATGCAAAAATGATTTGTTAGCGGAATTAAATTTTGATAAGTTTAAATAATTATTGCTATTATTTTAAAATACAAATGCCGATAACCCATACAGGCCATCGGCATTTGAAAATTAATCCTATTCAGAAAAACCTACTGCTTCACAAAGCGCACTGGCGTAGAGACAGTCGTGCTGTTGCTGACCGTTACGCTATATACACCTGATTGCAGGCCGTTCAGCGTCAGTAACAGTTTGTTGGCATCCTTTGCAGACTCCGTATATTGTTCCATCACCAGACGGCCGGTCATGTCCATCACGCGGACGGTCACTTTTTCTTCCGTCGTAGCACTGAACTGCACCGTCACGTTGCTCGTGGTTGGCGACGGATATACGCTGGTAATACCAAAATGCTCATTATTGCGTACCAATAGAATGTTATTGGAAGGGTATTCTTTGCCATCAACATCCACAGAGCGCAGACGGTAGTAGGCCTTGGCTAAAGGTGCGCGATCTTCCAGCAGGTACTTAGTAGAAATACTGCTATTTAGTTGCCCCGCTTTACTACCAATGACTATCCAGTTCGCGCCATCTGCGGACCGTTCCACAATATGGTTCTGCACATTTTTCTCCGTAGCAGTTTCCCAACGCAACATATTAGTATGTTCGAGTACTTCTCCTCTGAAGGAAGTGAGCGCGAGAGGAAGGGGTACCTGTAGGACGATATGAAGAGGGGGACCAAGGGTTAGGGTACCTAAGCCTACCGTTAATGCGGTGCTGACTGGATTGCCATTACAATACACCAGTGCCTGGCAACTAACCAATGCCCCACTGCTCACCGGTACAAAAGTTAAATCTGTAGACGCTGCGTCCCATGGCAACGAGCTGGTAAATCTTACTCTTGTAAACTTCATAGCTACATTTGGAAGCATCGTAACCGAGCTGGCTGCGTTTGCCGGGGCATTCGACCAGCGCAAATTTTGAACACTGACATTATGACTTGCCGTGATGGTATTTATAGTCGGGAAATCATTCGCAGTCGGTTGAGTTACGACAGAGAAAGTACCGGTTGCGCCAGCAGGAAGGGTACCAGCAGAATATTGAATTCCGCCCGTAAAACCGGCCAACTTCATAGTAGTAGTGCCTGTATTCGTGAGATACACGTCGAACTCAAAACTAGTATTATCAACCAGAACCCCGTTGGCAAAATTCACCGTCAAATTATTTCCTGCGCATGACTGCGAATAAGCAGTAGCTGGAATGAACGCGATGGCAAATAGTACAATCGCGGCAAAATGATATATTCGGTAAAAAAATGATTTCATTTTTTAAAATTTAAAAGTTAGACAAGAAAGCTGATTAAGGTTTCGCAGTCGAAACGAAATTGAAATAGTTCTTTTCCCAAATAGGATAATCAAGAAAGTCAACAGTGCCATCTCCATTCAAATCGGAAACAATATAGCCAAAAGCAAAATTGAAATAGTCTGCTTCCCAAACCGAATAGTCCGGGAAATCAATATTGTCATCTTTAGGACTATTTATGTCTCCACTATATAGCGTCCAAAGGCTACCCACCAGCACCATATTAGAGCCGTAAGCCTGCGTAGCAGCAGTGCTGAAATTGTAGCTGGTGCTAGCTGAAATAACAATCGGAGCAGCACTCCAGGTTTGTAGAGCATTTCTGTGCTTCAGTACAATGTAGAAGCTTTTGCCAAATACATCTCCCGGGAAAGTACAAGTCAAAGTGCCATTAGTTTGAAGTACCCCAGTAAACGTTTGCGCCAGCGCGTAAGGGGCAGTAGCATTATGCAACTCTACTGTAATATTATCACAATCAGTAGCCGACGCACCTACACCACTGTTCATTAATACCGGGCGCATTGTACTACCGTTCATGAAACCTTCAATGAAAGCCGTAAGATTCAGGCTAACGGTTATTTCAAACTCATCAGCACCCATATCTGGGGTAGTTACGCTCCGGGTATCGCAATCAATATCATCGGTAACAGCAATCGGAGTACCGAAATTATTCAATGCTGCATTCGATGCTGGTACCAGATGCAGATCAGTTGCCGAAACAAAGTTTGGATCTATGTTTTTCGAATTAGCGTCTTTGGCCGTAGTTCCCTGCCAGGCAGCTAGTGTAGCCTGGTCTCCTGTAGGCGTGTTGCTCAAACCTCCAATTACTGCCAAAGGAGCCGCAGTGGTATAAAAATCATTGTTGTCGGAAGTAAGATTAACATACGTACTGTATCCCAAACCAATGGCATACATTTTCCCACTGGTTGAGGTCATTTTATTGACGAAAATATTATTCCGTACATCTACCACAGGATCGGTTCCACCAATAGCTATCGCAAATCCAGGGGAGGTGTTAGAGCCTAAACCTGTCAAAGAGATGCTATTGTAATAGATTTTGGTAGAACCTTGCGCTCCTCCTCCCACTAATATCCCCGCTACGAAATCGCTTGGGGTGGCTGCAGTCGATCTGACCCCGGCGATCATGTTATTGCTAATTGTATTAGCCGGGGATGCTGTCGTGGTTACTGCTGAAACGGCAATACCCAATGAAGTTCCATCACCTGTCCGGAGGATATCATTCAAAACATTTTTTGAAACCGTGGCACCAGTCACCTCGTTGCCGGCAAAAGCTGTGAAGGTATTACTCGGCCTTAGACCGAGGGTAATACCAAATGCTGGGGTAATAGTACTGGTATTAATATGTCCAATATTATTGCCAGATATGGTGACACCACTTTCAAAGCCAACCCATATACCGCCTACTTGCACATTATTAGGAGAGACTGTATTGACCAGGTTTTGATTAATAACCGTTCCGGTATTTTTGTTCGCTGCACTGGCGCCCTGTGAGTAAATACCGTATTGTGTTTTGCTAATATTATTGTTTACAAAACTGTTATTGTTATTACCAGTCCCAAGGGAAGTAATACTGATGGTAGCACTGCCACTCCCCAAACCGAAAAGGGTAGTAGTATTGGAATTACCTACAATAATACAATTCTTAATTGTATTATTAGTAGCAGCGTTCGCACCAACTGCAGTTGTTTGCAGCCATATTATAGCGGAACTGCCACCTGTATTTGTGTTTGTTAAGGTAATATCTCTGGATGCGGCACTTACCGGGCAAATGGTATTGGCAGTTATACTTATGGAACCATCAATAGTTACATAATCAGCACCATTTAGAACAAATATGGCGGTTGAACTTCCACCAGTCACAGCAATGGTTGTGCCAGCTAAGGTTGGTTTTATCGTCAGCGTATTGGTAGCACTAGCTGCCGTATTAGCATTAATGGTCACGGCGGCCGCCTCAGTGTAGGCAGCATCGGTAAGACTCAATAATACCGCACCACAAAGAGATCTGGTATTATAATCAGCCACCGCAGCGGTCAAGTTGGCATAATTACCACCAGCACCAACTGTATAAGTGCCAGCCATACCAGTTTGCACACCTCCCTGCGTAAATGCGTCATTACCAGGGACACCATCTGCTCCACCATTTGGACTACTGGTAACGGCATTTATGCTATAAACGGTGCCAGGCACAAAAGTGAAGCTACCCAAAGGAAAAGTAGCCGAAGCACCGGGAGCAATGCTGATCACACCCGGGTTCACCTGCGGTTGTGCGCCACCAGGGGTAACAGTCCAATCAATTAATAAACTGGTCAAAGTCACCGTGCCAAAGTTTTTAACGGTAGCAGAGACCAAAACAGACCCACCACAAACCGTAGGAGGTAAAACAATGGCCGTAACTCCGGCATCAACTATCACCGGCTCATCAAATTCATCTGCACCTATATCAGGTGTAGTTGCATTTCTGGTGACACAATCAATATCCACCGTAACCGATACCGGCGTTCCAGTTCCATTCAGTAAAGGATTGCTTGATACAAACAAATGAAGATCGGTAGAGGAAACAAAGACCGGGGCGACATTTTGCGAATTAGCGTCTTTGGTGGTATTGGTTTGCCAATTGGCCAGTGTAGTACTGGCAGTAAAACCGGTGCCCAGCAAGGTGCCGGTTTGACCAATAGCGGAACCTGTACCCGCCACAATCAAATCATTGTAGTTGGAAGTAAGGTTGGTAAAAGTGGAGTAGGCAAGACCAATGGCCCGGTTCAGGTTGGCGCCATTACTGCCAGTATTCGTAATGATGTTATTCCTTAAATCAACAACTGGATTGCTACCATTAATAGCAATGCCAAAATTACTGAGCGCGCCACCGGTCAGGGTAGAGGCCATTTGAATGCTATTATAATAAACATTGGTCGTGGAACCAACTCCACCGCCGATGTAAATGCCCGCGCCTATGTCACCGGATGTTCCATTCGTAAAAGCATCGGCGATCATGTTGTCGGCAATCAGCGTGGTGCCAGAGGTGACAGAAGCCACAGAAATACCTGCCACCCCATACGTGCTTGCTGCACGAATAGAACCGATTATGTTTTTGGTAATCGTTGCATTAGTGACATCATTTCCAGTGGTGGAAGTTGCACTTGTAGTGAGAAGACCACAGGATATACCCCAGGCATAATTGGAAGTTGTACCTGAAATATTGGAAATATTGTTACCATTAATAGCAACGCCATCGTCAAAAGCAACAAAAATTCCACCTCGGCTAATATTATTCGGCAAAGCGGTATTGATGATGTTTTGATTAATAATCGTACCCGTATTTTTGGCAGCCGCGCTCGTGCCAATTGATAGGATTGCAAACGTGGCCTTGCTGAGATCGTTGTTAATATAACTGTTTGAATTGTTTGGTGCCGTTGCAACGAACAAGCCAATAGTGCTGGAACCCGAACCCAGGGCCACCAGCGTACCAGTTGTCGGGCTGCTGCCAACTAATTTGCAATTCTTTATAGTGTTATTAGTAGCACCATCTGCTCCATTTGATCCAAGCCAAATCACAGCACTGCTGGTACCGGTATTGGTATTGGTAATGGTCAGATCACGCGAAGCAGCAGAGGCGGGGCAAACAGTATTTGCCGTTGCGCTGATGGAACCATCAATAGTGACATAATCCGCACCATTTAGAAAAAATATGGCAGTTGCACTTCCACCAGTCACGGCAATGGTGGTGTTAGCCAGAGTTGGTTTAATCGTCAGCGTATTGGTAGCACTGGCATTAGCATTGGCATTGATAGTCATCGCACTAGCTTCCGTATAAGCAGCATCAGTTAGCAGAAAGGTAACGGCCCCGGCGAGACAAGAATTATTGTAAGCACTAATAGCCGCAGATAACGTGGTATAGGGCTGTCCTGCACCTACATTGTAACTACCGCTAAGGAAGCCCTGTACTGTATAAGTTAATGGAGTAGTGGGTGGTGTGGTTACCGTATTTACATTAGTAAGCACCAGGCCAGCCTGTGGGTTGCCGCCTGCATTACCCAGTGCATCCTGCGCCACGATAAAGTAGTCAATTACATCTGATGCAACTACCCCGCCCACAGTTGCATAGGTAATGGTAAATGTCCAAGTACCCGAATTAACAGTACCGGAGGTTAAGGAACCCGCAGCGGAAGAATAAGCACCGCCATTTTTACGAAAATAAATCCTCGGTTGGAAGCTTGCATTATCCACCCCACTTGGATCGGTGAGCACCGCTGTTACATTACGGCTGGTAAGGTTGCATGCAGTGCCCACTAAGGTGATGGTCGCAATCGATGGTGCTGATAAGTCGGCCAGGGTAAAAGTTCCCTCATCCCCACCAATATCAGGCGTGCTGACATTTCTTACATCTCCATCATAGTCGTCGGTAATTCCACTAATCATCGCGGCACCGCTTTCTACCTGAGTAGGTACGGTTGGGTCAATATGCAAAAAGTTGACGTTGCCGCAGGTAGTGCTTAAAAACGGCACGTTTTCAGTTATGGAGGCATTATCCCTCGAGGCTACCCGGGTTTTATAAGCGGCCAGCGTCTGGTCATTACTGGTGCCGTCATAAAAGATCACATTGGTGGCACCCGGTGTACCGGCATAAAATAAGTTGTTGTTAGATGCAGCTGCGTAACTGGTTAAAGTAGTGCTACTCCTTCGGTGGGCAGCAGTAAATGCAGCACCATTAGTAGTAGAAAGATTGACAAAAATATTATTTCGCAAGCTAACCGTTGGCGTACTGCTTACAGAAACAGCACTGGAGCCAAAGAGTGCGCCCGATGAAGTTCCCGCAATTCTTACGGTGTTGAAATAGGCATTTACCGTGGTGCCGCCAGTAATGCTGAGACCAATCAAAGGATTGGCTGCATTGGCTGCCGGGGTACGTAAATCGCCAATTAGATTATTGTAAACGTTAACGGTAGTACCTCCAGAAATCAGGATACCGCTTACGGTAGAAGTAGCATTGCTCCCGGAGAGATCACATATTTTGTTTTTGAAAACATTGGCGGTAGCGGCTCCGCTAACGCCTAAGCCAGTCACCAGAACTGCTCCTGTTGATGAAAGGGTGCTAATCGTGTTATTGTTAATATTAGTAGTAGTAGAGGTGGACGCAACGGTAAGACCCGTGACACTTGCTGTTGAGGATAGGTTAGTAATTATGTTGCTACTGACATTCAGGGTAGTAGCAGTACTGGAGCTTCCAATAGTTAGACCAGTCAAAGCTGCGCCCCACGAAATGTTGGTAATTGTATTGGTGCTTACTGAACTGGTAGCACCCAAAAAGTTGACTGTAATCGGATTTATGGTACCGGTTCCACCGTTAATATTATTAAAGGTATTCCCGCTAACTGTTTTAGTAGGGGAACCGCCATCTGTATTATTGATACCCACAAAGCCAGTTGCGCCGGTAACAGTTATATTGGAAAAGTTATTGTTCTGCATGCTAATAATAGAGCCGGTTACTGAAGAAGCATTGGAACTGAACACAGTGATCGTACCACCGGCACCCGTCTTATTAAAGGCAGTAACTATGGAGTTGCTATTAATAGTCTGTGTGCCGCCAGAAGTTGGCACCGAAATAGCATTTGAAAAAAATGTCACACTGCCTGTTGTATTGGTAGTAATGTTGGTAAAGGTATTAGAACTGATGCTGGTATTTAGATTGGTGCTAAGGAGAGTAATAAACGTAATGGTGCCGGAAGCGGCAACCGTATGCCCAAAGGTGCCAAAGTTATTGCTGTTAATATTTGCGGTGCTGGTAGCACTCGCTGAACCTGCTGGATAGTTTATACCATTTATGGCTCCGGCAGCAAGACCACTTTGCAAGGAAATATTGTTACTATTAATAGTATTGGTAAAAGTGGCGGTGGGTGTGTTGCTGGCTGCTTGTACCTGAATACCATTTAAAGTGCCTACAGTGGTACCACCCACGGAACTTGTTAATGTGTTAAAAGACACATTAAAACCATTAGAGTTTCTTACCAGTATGCCATTCACTGTTCCCGAGACATTTGCAAACGCAGAGAAAGTGCCCGTCGTGCCAAAGTTCGTGATTGTATTTGCCTGGGCACCACCTGTGCCTCCTATATCTATCCCGGTATTGGCATCGGCAGCAGCAGTAGCTCCAATGACAACAATGCCCTGGTTCACATTATTGATTGTATTACCATAAATTTTCGACCCACTGTTTCCACCTGCAGTAGTGGTAGCCGTAGCGGAAGTGGTAGGTGCTGCGGCAGTATGGGTGGAGTTACTATAAATACCAAAGGTGTTTTGGTAAGTCCTGTTCAGCGCAATGGTATTGTTCTGAATAGTAATATTCTGTGCACCATTCGTAGAAGTTGCATACAACAAGGCTACCCCCCATTCTACCATGTTATTCGTAGCTGCGGCAGTTGTAGTATTAGCTGCATTTTCATTCATCACAAAATTCTGCAGAGTCATAAAATCAGAACCGATGAATTTGAAGATAGCATCGTTCAGGTTACCAGCTGTTCCAGCAGGACTTGGAGCTGTTATCGTGTTACCGCTACCGGTAATAGTTACCGTGTTTATGCTCGATGCTCCGGTCAGCAATGCTGTAATAGAATAACCACCTGCCGGGCAGGTTTGAGGATTACTAGCAGCCAGGGTAATTGTTACCGGACCAGAGATGGCTGTTTGGGCGTTCAAATCAGTAATAGCGGCTGCCAACGTAGTGTAAGTAGCCATAAGGCCCGGCGTGGTATTACCCGGGTTGGTGACGGTTACTTGCGCAGTCATGCTCCCCTGAACGAGAAGAAATAAACCCGCAAAAATGCAAATCCGTGTAAAAATCTTCATTCTTAGAAAATTGAAATTTTTAACTGAAGAAGGTACCTGATATTCATGAAAATAAACCTCCCACAGGGATACTAATCCTTGTGAAAGTGTGGAAAATTGTCCTTAAAGTGGGTGTTAGATGTGCAAAGGAAGTATAAAAAACGGGAAAAAAAGCTTATTGTAAAAATGTTATTTTTCTACTGGCTTAAAGTATTCTTACTCTTGCGTCTCCAATACAATATTTTTTATATGTTATTACTCGATTCTCTTGCATTTCCTATAAAAGATTACTGCTTGAAATCTTCATCTTAGGAACGTCTATCTAAAAAATACAAATGCCGATAACCTTATACAGGCCATCGGCATTTGAAAATGAATTTTATTCAGAAAGACTTACTGCTTCACAAAGCGCACTGGTGTAGATACCGCCGTGCTATTGCTGACTGTTACGCTATATACACCTGATTGCAGGCCATTCAGCGTAAGTGGCAATTCGTTGATATCCTTAACCGCTTCAACTACTTGTTGCAGCACCAAACGGCCAGTCATGTCCATCACGCGTACCGTTACTTTTTCTTCTTCCGTAGAAGTGAACTGTACAGTCACTTTATCTACGGTTGGAGAAGGATACACACTGGTGATACCGAAGTTGTCACCTTTCCGAGTCAGCACAATGCTATTAGAAAGGTTTTCTTTACCATCAATATCCACCGAACGCAGACGGTAGTAAGCACGTGCCAACGGAGCATTATCCAGAAGCGAATAAGTCACAGAAGCTTGCGAATTGCTTTTGCCAGCCACACGGCCTACTTCCGACCAGCGAATGCCATCAGTAGAACGTTCTACAATATGGGATTGCACATTTTTCTCCGTCAGTGTTTCCCATTCCAGCATATTGCTGCTACCCACAATACGACCAGTGAAAGACTTCAGCTCGATAGGAAGAGCAGTACCAGTAGCATTGATGGTAAACATGAAAGGTGAAGGAGCAGTGGCAGTACCAGTGTAGTGGTACACACGGAAAAAATAAGTAGCCGTGTTTTCTGTACTGTTACCACCATGTAAAGACAAAGCCGTCATAGTAAGAGCTTCTCCACCATTCGTGAGAGGTCCCGCAAGTACCTGTAAGTCTGCACACACAGAAGCACCCGTACAGCTACCTGCTGTTGTAAAGCCCTGAACTACAATATCTTGTGGAGTGGTTGGTATTACATTGATCGTAATATCTCCTCCATCAGCATCGGTAGTGAAACTGTACCATACATCATAGTCAGTAACACTAACCGTTGTACAAGTACCACCCGTCCCTGGTGCACCGGTTGCAGTAGCACTTTCAGTAGTTTGGACGCCTGGGGAAACAAAAACGCCCGGACCACTCGTGATGCTGGTAGCACCTGAGCACAGGTCATTAGCAGGTGGTGGTGGTGGTGCTCCGGTCATGTAGGAGAAAACCGTTCCGTTGCAACCTACAGCATCGCCAGCAGCATTGGTAGGTACTATATACCAATAGTAAGTCGTATTGTATACCTGGCCAGTTGGAGTGTAGGTAGTAGCCGGAGCTGCTACCGTAGCAACCAAGGTAGTAGGAGGATTCACCGTACCCAAATATACCTTATAACCAGATGGAGCTCCACCAGTTGCCGGGGCGGTCCAAGTCAAAGGAGTGTTTATAGCGACATTAGTTGCACCATTGGCAGGAGAAACGAGAGTAGCACAGGTCGGCACAGCAGGTAATGTCTTTAAACAAGCATTCTGCGTGGTATTGCCACTAGAAGCGTATGTGTACAGACGAATGTAGTAGGTATTACCTACCGTCAGGCCAGTTAGTGTGGCACCTGCATCTACATCACTACAAGCTGTAGCAACCATAGAGCTAGCGCAAGCACTGGAAAATACTTGCCAGAAGATATCGGTCAAGCCAGATACATACGTCCACTGTAAAACAAGAGACGTAGCAGGAGCGACAAAAGAAAACCATACGTCATCGTCTGGCGTACCTGAATTAGAGGTGCATGAGCCCGTAGGAGTTACACCTGAATTGGTCGCACCAGCCGTGGTTTGGGCAGAAAGCGTTGCACAAGTGCCGTCAGTAGGTATTGTTGGAAATGCCGTTGCTGTAGCACAGTTATCGTTGGCAGGTGGCGGAGGGGGTGTTTTCAAACAAAGAGTCTGAACCGTGAATCCAGTAGTAGCATACGTATATAACCGGATGTAATAGGTGTTTCCTACCGTTAAGCCCGTTATGGTACCACCAGCGTCGGTATCTGTGCAAAGAATGGAAGTCATACTACTACCACAGGCACTGGAAAATACCTGCATGTAAATATCGGTCAGACCAGATACGTAGGTAGCTTGCAGTAGCAAAGACGTAGCAGGAGCTACAAAAGAAAACCATACGTCATCATCTGGCGAACCCGAATTAGAGGTGCATGACCCAGTTGGGGTCACGTTCGAATTCGTAGCAGCAGAAGTAGTTTGGGACGAAAGAGTGGCACAAGTTCCGTCAGTAGGGATAGTTGGAAAAGCGGTTGCCGTAGCGCAATTGTCATTGGCTGGTGGTGGGCCAGCAGTCGTAAAGCATCTTGGTGTGCAGGAAGCTGGCTTAGCACCGGCACAGTCCTTAGGGATTACCATCCACCGATATTGAGTCAACTGGTTCAAAGGGGTAGTAACCGTATAAGAAGGGCTATTGACCGTTGCTACCAAAGTAGTCGGAGTGATGCTGCAAGACGCATCGACATCAAGATAAACCTCATAGCTGGCTGCACCAGCAGAAGCAACCCAAGTAAGAGTCGGCATGACTGATACTCCTGTTGCGTTAGCTGCCGGGCTGCTTAGCGTTGGACAGGCTGGAGCGCCAGGACCAGTAGTGCAGGAAGCGCAAATCAGTCCATAGTAATTGCAAAAGCTACCACTAGTACCGCAAACTGAACCAGTATAGGTGTTTGTTTGCACGTGCACCTCAGTAGTAGTCGCCACGAAAGTGATGCTGGTAAGGTTATTGACCATATTTGTTTGAGAGGTCAATACGGTACCAGCAGCATCGTATAGGGTCGTAATAAACGCACCTGCAGTGGTAGTACTAGTACTGGTCAACCCGGGTACGTTATTACCGATTTGATACGTATTGCCAATAGTCAGTCCCGTGAATTTGGCATATTCGTTGATGTAGTGACAGCCAGGCGAAGCAGTTACCGTGGAGCAGGTAGTAGCCGCAACTCCTGAACCATAAATAGCGCCCTGAGTACACTGCGCCTGAACTTGAGTCCAGGCAGCCAGCATTAGGGCGAGGCTTAAAAGAAGACATCGTGTAAGTAATTTCATAAACAAGAATGTAAAAGGTTGAAAAGATTGGGAAATTTGTTGAAAAGCAGAAAATATGAGATTGCTAACGCGAAATGGCGTGAATCACAAAACAGAAAAATGAAGACGATTTCAAATGAAATATTCCTGCTCGCCAGAGGATATGAAAATGGGGCTTTGGAGAGCGGGTTGGAAGATTGCGCCGCAGGTAACCTGAAGGATGACGATTAAAAAGAAGATTTTAACAATGTCCTGCTCCCCTATAATTAGTTTGACCAGATACCCAGCAAAGAAAAGGGTTTAATGCTATGTAAAGCTACTGTAAAGCAATTTTTTTTCTACCATGCTTTGCCCAGAAAAGTTGCATTTTTTGTAAATCGAAATAATTATTGGAAAAAGTAGATATGAATGGGTGTTTTCAAAATATAATTGTAGTATGCAAAAAAATCAATTTTGTAAATGATTGTAAACAGATGAAAGCAACCGTAAAAATTGGTTGCCTATAGAATTGTCATTTTTTTAAAATAGCCGTCGGTGCCAGCTGCGGGCATAAGGAACGAGCCATTGGTCAGCTAGTTGCCCACGCTTTTCCACCAATGTATTTGCCACCAGCGTCGTCTCGGTAATGGTGCCATCCTGGCGGAGAGCAGCAAATTCTGCACGGTCAGCTACCTGCAGTTGGCCTGCGCTGTTCACCCATCCAAAACGCATCCGCTCGAACCAGTCCAGGCCGAGCTGCTGGCCAAGTTGTTCCAGAAAATGGACGGACTTGTCAATGGAGCAGCCGCTGGCTCCTGCCTGCGTCTCGTCTACCACCAGGATCAGAAACTGGTTTTCCAATACTTCGGATTTGGCGAGCAAGGCCTGGTTATGCGCCGTCCAGGTGCGCACGAAACTGGCGAGTTGTTGGCGCGTGACATCCGCTTCGGCATCGGTTAGGCGGCGGCTGGCGGTGTAGACCCAGATGCGGGAATCGGGAGAAAGGGTGGTATCGTGGGCGAGGAGCATTAGAAATAGGAGTTAGTATTTAGGAGTCAGGAGTCAGGAGTCAGCGTAGAGGGGTCATGATGTAGGAAGTAAAATTTATGTGGACTGTTGAAGCATTTTGTTCTGCTGCCGAAAGAATGGCGTCTTCCTGTCTCCTGCCTCCTAATTCCTAATTTCCAACCACGTTGGCCAGAATCATTTCGGAGAGGTCATACACCGGAATTTGCTCGTTTTTTTCGCGGGCTTTGAGTCCATCTTGCAACATAGTGAGGCAAAAAGGGCAATTGGCAACGATGGCCGTGGGATTAGTGCCCAAAGCTTCGTCGATACGCTCCACATTGATGCGCTTGTTGCCGGGTTCGTCCTCTTTCCACATCTGTGCGCCACCTGCGCCGCAGCAGAGGCCGTTTTTGCGCGAGCGTTTCATTTCTACCAAATCGGTGTCTAACACTTCGAGTAGGGAACGTGGCACTTCGTACACGTCATTGGCGCGGCCTAGATAGCAGGAATCGTGATACGTAATACGCTGTCCTTTAAACGTGCCCCCTTCCTTCATTTTTAATTTCCCACTCTCGATTAGAGAATGAATCAACTGCGTGTGATGCACCACTTCATAGTCGCCGCCAAGGGCCGGGTATTCATTTTTCAAAATATTGAAACAGTGCGGACAAGCCGTGACGATTTTTTTTACGCCGTACATATTCAGCGTCTCGATGTTCATCGCGGCAGTCATCTGAAACAGGAACTCGTTGCCGGCGCGTCGGGCCGGATCGCCGGTACAACGTTCTTCGTTGCCGAGAATGGCGAATTGCACCCCAGCGTGATGCAGGATGTCGCATAAGGTGCGGGTCACTTTCTGGGCGCGGGCATCGTAACTTCCGGCACAACCGACCCAAAACAGGATTTCGGGAGTGAGGCCTTCGGACTGGTATTCGGCTATTGTTTTGGCGAGCATGGCGGACTGGTAAAGGGCAAGGGAAAAACAAAAGGCAATATAGCAAACTAAGCAAATCCACAATCAAAATCATCAAGTTCTACTCCATCTACTCTCCCCCATTTACGGGGGGAGTTGGAGGGGGGCTAGCATTCAAGCGTGGGCAGGCGTTCTTTGGGTGTAAGCAGTGACTTGTTCATGAAGCTCACGCACCATCGTCGGCAGGTGTTCAAAGGATGTGTCCATTTCCCTGCGTAATGCTTCCAGTCCTTGCTCGCCGAACTGCTCAGCATCCAGCCACAAACGGTCGTTCAGGGCTTGACGATCCGCCTCGGAAGGCGCCATGAGATAGAGCATGAAAAAAACGCGAAGGGTAGGGGAATCGGTAAAGCGTGTGACTATGTGATAGACTTGATCGTACTTGTTCATGGGTCGAAAGATTTTAATGTGTTTTTTATATCATTTATCTCGTCCAAAATGGCATCCACATATTCCTCAAATTCTTTTCGGTCTTTAAACGAATATTTCGAGTTTTTGACGCGGAAATCCAACAACATTTTCAGAGTCTCCAATTTCAGAAGCAGTCCATCTTTCTCTTTTTCCTTTTCGGTCACTTTCAACGGGTTTTAAAATGTGGCCAATGCCACTGCAAGCATACGGTGAACGACGACACCAAACAAGGAACCACCGATATTTTTTGGCACACCTATAATAAAGATGGACTTCCCAATTTGTCGACCCCTCGCGGAGCAGTAACAAACTGGAAAGTCCATTATATACGAAACAACGACGGATTTGGAAATCTGTCTTATATCAATGCCTGGTGATGATTGCTTTACCCGCCAGTTTGCCCGCTTTTTCAATCAATCCAACCAATTCTGTACGGTAGCCGCTGGTATCGTTTTTAGCCGCTGCTTTGGCCCGTTTCAAGGTCTGATCATAATTGGCCACACCTTTATATTTAGAGTCGCGCAGCAAAAGACCAAATTCTGCCACCGCCGAAGCCAGTTGAAAATTTTGGCTCTCCGTGTTCTGGCCGAGCGCGGCAGCATTCAGGCGGTATTCCATCAATTGGCTGGGCCGCTCGCCTTTGGGTTGTTTATAGCGAAGTTGCAACACCAGCAAATCTTCGGCACCAACTTGCACGGCGGTGTCGGGTTTGGCTACGACGATTAGGGTGGAATCCAGTTTGTTTCCACTCGGCAGAGATTGTCCAGCGGGAATAATTTCGTACAAAGCCGTCACGCGGTGGCCTGCGCCGAGTTCGCCGGCATCTTTGGTATCGTCGTGAAAATCTTCGGTGGCCAACATCCGGTTTTCGTAGCCAATGAGGCGATACCCAGCTATATGCGCGGGATTGAAATGCAATTGCAATTTCACGTCTTTGGCAATGGCGAATAAGGTGCCGCCAAATTCCTGCACCAGCACTTTTTTTGCCTCTGCCAAACCATCAATATAGGCGTGGTTGCCATTGCCTTTATCGGCCAGTTGCTGCATTTTTCCATCCTGATAATTGCCCATACCATAGCCCAGCACAGTGAGATATACACCGCTATTGCGCTCTTTTTCAATGAGTTTTACTAATTCTTCTTCATTACTCACACCCACATTAAAGTCGCCGTCGGTGCAGAGAATCACTCGGTTATTACCATTGGGAATAAAATTTTTCAAGGCTATCTGGTAAGCCAATTGAATACCCGCACTGCCGGCCGTACCGCCACCCGCTTGCAGATTATTAATAGCATTTTTAATCTTCAATTTATTCGTACCGGGCGTACTTTCCAGTACCGTGCCAGCCGCTCCGGCATACACTACGATGGCCACGCGGTCATTGGGACGCAGTTGATCGGTGAGCAAATCCAGCGACTGCTGCACGAGCGGCAGTTTGTTTTCATCATTCATGCTGCCCGATACATCGATTAGGAAAACAAGATTGGCGGCGGGCAATTGCCCTACATCCATAATTTGCCCTTGCAGGCCAATCATCAACAGTTTGTGTTCCGGTGCCCAAGGGCAGGGAGCCATTTCTGTACTGACTTCAAAAGGATGCGGGCCAGTCGGTTTTGGATAATTATAATCGAAATAATTGATCATTTCTTCAATACGCACGGCATCGCGGGGTGGTAATTGGTCGTCATTAATATAACGACGTAAATTGGCGTAAGAAGCAGCATCTACATCAATAGAAAAGGTGGAAATACTATTAGAAGCGGCGTTTTGAAAGGGGTTTTCGAGGATCGTATTATATTGTTCGTCGCTGATGGGTTCGATCAGGGAATCGGGCCTGGATTTAATATCGGCTAATTCCGTCTCATTGGCAGCCTCCTTTGGTGGGATTGGAGCATTCGCAACTTTGCCACTCAATACTTGCAGTTGCTCTATATCTTGCACGGGAGGCGCAGAGCCATTTACACGAATGCCATCAATGTAGTATTGTGTGCTAGTACTGCGTGAACCTCTAATGTATACGTCCCCACTAGTGGATCTAGTGGGCAAAGATGCATAAGGGGAAGGTTGGCTATTGGAAGATTTATCAGCCGTCTTTGCTTTTTTCGATTCTTGACGCGCATTTTTGGATATCCCTGGTGTGGAACCTTTTATAGCAGCTACTACACCTCTTTTGCGTTGTATTCCATAGCCAGTAACCACTACTTCATCCAGATGCACGCCATCTACCAGCAAAATATTTAATTGATTTACTTGATTCGGCAGTACCTGTACGTTTTCGATGCTAAAAGGTTCGTATCCAGTATAACTGGCGTTAATTGTGTAAGTACCAGGATCAATTTGTAATTGATACACACCATTTACATCAGTACTAGTACCCTTCGACGGTTGAGCATTTTTCAGTACCGTAACGACAGCACCAACCAGAAGATTACTGTCGCTGTCCATGACATGGCCAGTCAAAATAGTTTGTGCGACAAGCGGCTGCCCAAAAGCCAGCCCGAGCAGGAATAGGAATGTTTTCATAATGAAAGTAGAATTTGAGTGAACGAAAACAACCGGATGCTCCTGCCAGAAGAAAATGCACAGAAGCACGTATTTTCTTTTTCAACTTTCTTTCCACTGCGCATTAAACTTCCCCAACCAACTATCTTTGCGCTTTTCAGGCATTGTTCATCCGTAGAGTAAGCCCCCCTTCCTGCTCCCCCCATAATGGGGGAGGGTAGATTGAGAAGAACATAAGATCGTGTTTTTCTAATTCATAATTAATAATTCATAATTCCTTTTACTTGTGATTTCCGAAAACAGCATCAAGCAAATCCGTTCTGCGCTCATTTCCGTTTACTCCAAAGACGGCCTCGAACCCATCATCCGCCGTCTGCACGAACTTGGCGTGGTGTTGTACAGCACCGGCGGCACGCAGGCGTATATCCAGAAACTGGGCATTCCGGTCATCGGCGTGGATACGCTGACGGGCTATCCGAGCATCCTCGACGGACGGGTGAAGACGCTGCATCCGGCAGTATTCGGGGGCTTGCTGGCGCGTCGCGAACCGGAACATCTGGCGCAGTTGGAACAGTATAATATTCCTGAAATAGATTGTGTAATCGTAGATTTATATCCTTTTGAGGATACCGTGGCGGCGACCAACGACCCGACGGAAATCATCGAAAAAATAGACATCGGCGGCGTGTCGCTCATTCGCGCAGCGGCCAAAAACTGGCAGGATGTCGTGGTAGTGGCTTCCAAAGAAGAGTATAAGATGTTCGCCGACCTGCTGAATGAGCAAAACGGCGAGTTTTCCTCCTACAATCGCCGCGAATTTGCCCGCCGCGCTTTCAAAGTGACTTCCAATTACGACATCGTCATTTTTAACTGGTTCAATGAAGGCACCACGGACATTGCTTTCAAGCATTCCATTCACCGCTCCGATATTTTGCGTTACGGTGAAAATCCGCACCAGTCCGGCGTGTTTTTTGGTGATTTCGACAAGGTTTTTGATAAATTAAATGGCAAAGCCATTTCCTACAATAACCTCGTAGACATTGACGCGGCAGTGCAACTCATGCGCGAATTTCAGGTCGGCAAGCCGTGTTTTGCTATCCTGAAACATACCAACGCCTGCGGAATTTCCCGTCGGCATACGCTGCACGAAGCCTGGGAAGCGGCCCTGGCTTGTGATCCGACCTCGGCTTTTGGCGGCGTTTTTATCTGCAATACTTCGGTAGATATGGTCACGGCGCAAGCGATTAATAAACTGTTCTACGAAGTACTCATTGCGCCTGATTTCGAGCCGGGTGCGTTGGAACTCTTGCGCAAAAAAGAACAACGTATTTTGTTGAAAGTCAAGAGTTACGACGTACAAGCCCGTAGTTTTCGCAGCCTCTTAAATGGCGTAGTGGAACAAGATGCCGACTTGAAAACCGAGACCGAAGCCGACCTGAAAACAGTTACCAATCGTACGCCAACGCCCCGGGAAGTCGGCGAAATGATCTTTGCGGCGAAATGCGTGAAGCACCTGAAATCCAACGCCATTGCGCTGGTGAAAGATCGCCAACTCATCGGCATGGGCTGCGGGCAGCCTTCCCGCGTCGATGCACTGCGTCAGGCGATTGCGAAGGCCCAGGCCTTTGGTTTTGATCTAAACGGCGCGGTGATGGCCTCCGATGCTTTCTTCCCGTTCCCGGACTGTGTGCAGATCGCCCATGAAGCGGGCATTACGGCGGTCATTCAGCCGGGCGGCTCCATGAAGGACCAGGATTCTATTAATGCTTGTAATGAGTTAGGCATGGCGATGGTGATGACTGGGGTACGACATTTCCGGCATTGAGTCCTTAATAAAGATTAACTTTGTCAAAAAATCAGGGTCATGGCCACAGCAATGGTTGCTTTTGATGAAATAACCGATTTATTGGTTAGTATTTCTCCGGAAAAACTGGTCAATTATCGCGCTTCGGACAACCTTCAACAGCGATACGAAGAATTGGTCGGAAAGGCGAAAGAGGGGCTTCTCTCCACTGTCGAACAAGAGGAATTGGATACTATTCTGGTGATCAACCAGATCCTTTATCTCGCCAAGGTAAAGGCATTACGTTTGGCAGCGTCATGAGCAAGAAAATACCAGAGCGATTAAGGATATTGACGGCTGAACGAGCGGGTTTCAGGTGTGAATATTGTCGCATTCCTGATATAGGAGCGGGTATCTCCTTCCACTCCGACCATATCCTGGCAAGTAAACATGGTGGCTTAACTGTTTTGGAAAATTTGGCTTACTGCTGTCCGGAATGTAATCTTTTCAAAGGGACTGATTTCGCCACTTTCCTTTCTGGCATTGAAGATGCTGTTCGGTTTTTCAATCCCCGCAAGGATGAATGGTCGGAACATTTTGTAAACGTTGATGGATTAATTCAGCCTCGAACCGAAATAGGGCGGGCTACTATCGTTATATTTCAGATTAACAATCTCAGTAGGGTTCTTACTCGCCAGCAGTTAATGGCGGTGGGTTTGTATGCTTGGTAAGAAAGTAATCCTTAACCTTATCCAGGATGACAACATGGAGCGGGAATATTGAACTCACTTATTATTTGCTTATTTATAAAGAGGAAGAGCGACCTATTATTTACCCACTACAACAATATTCTCCGTATTATTTTTATAATTAATAAGCCGGTCAGCCATACCATTAAAAATAAAATAGTGGAACGGTAAAACACTATACCAGTATAACCTGCCGAATAGTCCTATGGGTCTAAATGTGGCTATTTGTTGTAAATAATAGTCGTTTTCTTTTTGGACAACTTTAAATTCCAGCCAGGCCTCGCCGGGAAGTTTCATTTCTGCATAGAGCAGCAATCGCTTATTCTTCTTATCTGCTGCCAATACACGCCAAAAATCTAATGTATCTCCATTATAAATATTCAAATTATTGGTTCTGCCTCTTCTCAAACCAACGCCACCAAAAAGTTTATCTATAAAACCGCGTGTTCTCCACAACCAATCCCCATAATACCAGCCGCGGCTTCCACCAATAGCCCAAATATTTTCTACTACTTGATCTACATTAGTAGTAATAAGTTTCATTTTTTCATCCGTGTAACATCCGTGCGTAGGTACATTAATATGTTCAATTAAAGTACTGGCCCTGAAACTGGAAATCAAGGAATCTTTCCAACTGGACACTACATCATTCTGCTCAATTTTCTGGAAGGCTAAACTGACGGCTTCTTTATAACCAAGCAGATGGTTGTTTATTAATTTATTCAAACTATTATCTTTCGCTACTACTTCTACTTTCATGCTGTTGACGAGATTTACAGCAAGTTTATAGGAAGTACTAGTGATAAAATAAAGCCAGTAAGACGAAATCTTCGGACTCATTACCGGAACAGTAAAAATATGCCTTTTCAAGCCGCGTACTTCGGCAAAACCAAGTAGCATCTGTTTGTAAGTCAACACATCAGGGCCGCCTATATCATAGGATTTATTAAAAGTTTCTTCTTTTAGTAAAACGCCAATAAGATATTCCAATACATTTCTGATTGCAATGGGTTGAATTCTAGTATTTACCCATTTTGGCGCGATCATTACGGGTAGTTTTTCTGCCAGATCGCGTATAATTTCAAAGGACGCACTGCCCGAACCAACGATAATGCCCGCTTTTAGGGAAGTTGTGGCAATTCCGCTGGTACGTAAAATATCATCTACATTTTTTCTGGAAGACAAATGTTTGGATAGTTTTTCTTCATTCGTAATGCCGCCCAGATAAATGATTTGTTTCGCTTTGGCCTGTTTCACCAGTTTTATGAAATTATTCGCTGATAATGCTTCCAGTTTTTCAAAATTCTCTACATTGTCACTCATCGAGTGAATCAGATAATAAGCGGCATCAATTTCTGGAAGCGCATCATCCAGGGCGATGTCTTTGGTAAAATCTATTTCCAGGACGGAGATTTTAGGATCGGCATAAATACCTTCTGTCGGAAATCTTCCTTTATCGCGCACACAACAAATCACTTCATGCCCTTGCGCGAGCAGCAATGGTAAAAGTCTTTTTCCAATGTATCCGTTCGCGCCGGTTAGTAGTATTTTCATTAATCAAGTTTGCGTTCTAGTAAAAGTGGAGAGGTTGAGAATGTTGAGACGGGTTGAGTTATTGATTGAGAATACTTTATGTCTGGTCTTCGTGCAAAACCATTTTGCGTTAAATATAGCTGAAAGGAGAAAAGGTTAACGTGGGTGGTTAAAGAAGGTTAGAAAAATATCAGGCCACCAGCAATTCGTATCAGTGAAGTCGTCGCTGCAATTCTTCCAAAATCCCTATTTTGCGCCAAAACACGCACGCAGTGAAATACGTACCTGATCCAACCCCCGAACTGCTCGCCAAAGCCACTGGCATCCAGCGCATTCTCAACGAAATATACCCAAAGCCGCCTATTCCCCTGAAACACCACAGTCCTTACACATTGCTGGTCGCCGTAGTGCTATCGGCGCGCAACACCGATGTCTGCGTCAACAGGGTTACGCCAAAACTTTTTGCCCTGGCCGATACGCCAAAGCGGATGATGCATGTACCCATCGAGGCCATTCAAAAGGCAATTGATATTTGCGGATTATCAGAACCTAAGGCTAAGGCAATCAAGGGGTTATCAAAGATATTGGTAGAAGAATATGGCGGTGAAGTGCCGCAAGATTTTGAAGCCCTGGAAACTTTACCGGGGGTAGGGCATAAGACGGCTTCGGTGGTGATGGCGCAGGCGTTCGACGTTCCGGCTTTCGCGGTGGACACGCATGTTTTTCGGCTGGCGGCGCGTTGGGGACTCAGCGACGGCAAGAATGTGGTGAAAACCGAGGCAGATTTGAAAGCTGTTTTCCCAGAAAAAGACTGGAATAAACTTCATTTGCAATTCATCTATTTCGGGCGCGAGTACTGTACTGCGCTTCGGCACGTGCCATCCAGGTGTCCGATTTGCTCTATTTACGGGGTGCCGCGTAACACCAATTCCTGATTGGCGACAAGATTTTTATTCGCCAATCAGGAATTGGCGTTACTTCTCGCAGCGTCGCCAGGCGGCACCAGCTATCTTCCGAGCAAACTCTATTTCCGGCTTAATTGGTTGATTCAGTGGTTGATGTAAACTATTATTTAAAATACTGTCTGCCTGTGCGAACTCGCCCTTGCTGATGGCTAGTTCTATGTTGAATTGGTTTTGTTCGCGAAATTGCCGAAAAGTCTCCGTCTCCAAATTCTTTGGGCGAATAAATAAATAACATACGAGCAGTCCCACAATAGTGCCGATCATACCCACAAAAAGCAGGGATTTGAAGCCAAAACCGCCTTTTTGCAGGCGTAGGGACGCATAGTCGTGCTGCAACGCATGGGTTTCTTCCTGCAAAGTTTTGCTTTGTGCCTGGGCTTGATCACGTTCTTGAACATACTTCTGAGCGCGGTGTTCGGCATCCGCGAAAGCACGTTCCAAAGCGGTCAAGCGTTCTCGGGCATCGGTGGGCCATTGTTCTGGCGAATCTGTTTCCATTTTTTCGTTTTTACAGCATAAATGTAGTCCGATTATACTCAATACAAAGTGGTTTTGAATAGAGAACGAATGCAAATTGCTGATTATCAAACCAATAACCAATTAACTAATAACCAGTAACTACTTGCATGACGAAAGTTGATATTTTAGCCATTGGCATCCATCCTGACGACGTAGAGTTGAGCGCATCCGGCACTTTACTCCGCCATGCCGCCCAAGGTAAAACTTTTGGCCTGCTTGATCTGAGTCAAGGTGAACTCGGCACGCGCGGCACTGCAGCTATTCGCGCCCAAGAGGCAGCCAATTCCGCGCGCATTCTGGGCGCAGCCTTTCGCGAAACGCTCGATATAGCTGATGGATTGTTCACCCACGTTCCCGAAAATTGGTTGAAGATCGTTCGTGTCCTGCGGGCTTGTCGCCCCGACATAGTTTTATGTAATGCTCCCGACGACCGCCACCCGGATCATGGACGAGCGGCTAAAATGGAGGCGGATGCGTGTTTCTATGCCGGTCTCGAAAAAATACAAACCTTTGATAAGGAAGGCAATGTACAGGAAAAATGGCGACCAAAAGCAGTTTATCATTATATACAGGATCGACAACTGCTCCCCGATTTTGTAGTGGATATTACGCCGTGGTTTTCCCAAAAAATGGAATCAATTCTGGCATATCAGTCACAATTTTTTAATCCCGGTGGTGACGCGCCCAATACGCCCATTTCCGGGCAGGATTTTCTCGACTTTATGGAGGCGAAAGCACGAGTATTTGGTCGGCCTATTCTAGCGCAATATGCAGAAGGTTTCAAAGTAGACCGAACGCCGGGTGTGGGTGATCTATTTGATTTGGTTTAAAGCATCAAAAAAGGTAGAAACCGCTCCTTGGCTATTAGTAGGATATAGTAAGTACGCTCGTAGCGAGATGCTGCATCACACCACGCCAAAGCTACTGTCCTGCTCATCAAGTGGAATAGCATGGTTCATCAGGTTGTTAAAATAATCGTCGATTAATTGAACAGTGGTACACTATAATACACACTGTTTTTCATGCTTGGGGAACCATATTTGTCAAACTAGCTCTTTTTCTTGCCGAGCACGTACTCATCGAAATCCGGCAATGGCTGGACGTAGGGAAGCAACAGCTCCGCTGCGCGGGCTGCGGTCAGCACCTGGTGCGGTTCGAGCTTCATGATCTCAGCCGTTGACCGATCGGATTCGAGCACATCTTCGCCCAATAACCGACAGCGGTCATCATATCGCCAGAACCATCGCTCGTGGCTCTTGTACAGGTACATCTGATTCACCTTTGGCTTGATGGCCCTGAAATGGAGCAACTTAACGAAGAGCACTCTTGATATGGCCTTCGGCAGCAGGCGGAGCAATTTGGTGCCGATGAGCGTTCCTTTCCAAACCTGCTGATATACGGTTAGCTTCGATGCGATGAAATGGTCGCCAACGGTAACCGTTTCATCCTCCGCATAGAACACACACTGGTTGGTCTCTGCCCAATTCTGGTACAGTGCCCGTACCTCGTCCTTACCATTGATCTTGAGATCGAGGCCAAATGCCTGGAAGTTATAGACCGGGCGGTCGTTCATCATGTCATCTGCAAGCACGTCCTCGTAATGTCCTGAAAATTCCAGGAGGCGATGCCGGGCATAGCTCATCAGCATATAGCGGTGCCTTGGATTAGTCGTCACTTCCAGCAGGCGATCAATGGCCATATTGCCTTTCGTAATGTCGGGAATTTGCACAGGCTTTTGTGTTTAAGTAAGTGGGCAAAATTGCAAAAGGCAAATTGGCAATGAAAACCAATGACTTACGCAAAATTTAGCTTAAACTAATTCTGCTTGATTACTTAAATACTTCGGCTCCATTAGCTTAATCTTAAAATTAAAGCAAAGTGCTGATTACCAAACCAATAACCAATTGACCGATAACCAATAACTACTTAGATTATTTTAAATAGCCACCCGTGGAAGTCTCCGCTGCTTTCGTTTCGGTAGGCAGCAGATCGGCAGCCGGTCCCGGCCCGGTATACTTGCGCAATAAGGTGCCAAAAAACATGGCAATCGCTACGTTGATGGCCACTACTAGCGCCCACTCAAAAGGCGTCCCCACGTGTTCCGGCATGGCGTCACTCGGCGGCGCTGCATAAATCACTTTCCGATGGTAAATGGCGATTGCGGTGAGTACATATATGGAGACAATGACCACCCAATTGAGCGTAGGGCCCCACGGACGTTTCGCCAGTTTCTCCGGGGTGTTATAGAAAGTCTGGAAGAGCCTCCGGGGGCCTACATCGAGATAACGATACGCCACGAGCCAGTAAAGCAGTCCGTAGTAGTAAAACCAGTTCACGGCCAGCGCGCCGACCAGCACATGCAGGGATATCTCAAAATAGTTACGGATACGGACCCATGTTCCGATGAGCTTGCCAAACGATTGCGGATTACGGTTGAAGTAAAAGGCGAGCGGGAGCGAAGCGGTCAGCAGCGCAATGCGTCCGCCCCAATACCACAGCTTGCTTTTGTAGTGCAGCGCTAATGGTCCGCAGACAAACAGATCGAGTGAAACAATGATTAAGTGCGCTGTGAAGATGATTAACGCCGTTCTATTGCCGAAGAGCGGGTTCAGTAGTTGCTGCGGTCGGTGGAATCCCTGGTACACCTGGCGCAGGCCGATCCATACTCCCCAAAACAGCAGGATAGTGTAAATGATGGTGATGATGATCGAGTCGGGCGTTACAGCTGAAAAGTCCATGTTATTGATATAAGGTTGCGGCTAAGGTGAGCATGAACGCTGTGCTGCTTTGGAGCTGACGTGCAGCAACCGCAAGGCCTCCTCGTCTATCAATCTATGTTTCATGCTCGATGCCGGTCTTCTCCTTCAAACGACTCACGACCTCTTCCACTAAAGCGTAGAAAGCTTCGGATTCCAGGCAGATAATGTCCAGGCGGTTTCCAAACTCCGGCATGGCCGAAATGTAGGAACAAATTGCGGGGTTTGCTTTTCGATGATAAGGAAAAAACCACGTTCATCCAAATCGAGCCGTTAGCGGCTAATTACATTTGGCCATTCATTAGTGCGCATGAATATTTTAATAGTCAAAAACGTTGGTGCCTCTGGTTAGTTGGAATTGCAGCAAATGAATTAAAACAGATGCCTTTAGTGCTGCAAAGAGTAGAGCCTTAGACCGGGCCGTAGACTTGTGCTACCGTCCGCAAGCATTCGCCAATGAGTGGAGCCGGATTGCATTTTTGTTTGATTGTTATGAGCAATACACCGCGCCGATGTTTGGAGAGAAGGCCAAAAGGGCAAAAAAGCCAAGGCGAAGACAAAAGTTTTCTAATTTTACGGGACAACTTAGAGAGAAATGACAGATGTTCTGGCGCGTAATAATGTGCGCGTATTCGGTTCCGGTAGCCAGCCCCTCGTTTTTGTACATGGTTTCGGCTGTGACCAGAATATGTGGCGTTACATAGTACCTGCCTTTGAGAAAGATTATAAAATTGTCTTATTCGATTATGTGGGTGCTGGCAAGTCGGATGTAAGTGCTTATAATCCAGATCGTTATAGTACACTCAATGGTTATACCGATGATATTTTGGAGGTGTGCGCAGCCCTGCAATTACAAGATATTATATTAGTAGGCCATTCCGTTAGTTCCATGTCGGGTATGCTGGCCGTGCTACACCGACCCGAACTGTTCAGCCGCCTGATAATGGTTTGCCCGTCTCCATGTTATGTTAATCATCCTGCTGAAAATTATGTGGGTGGTTTTGAGAAACACGAATTGACGGAATTGCTTGACCTGATGGAGAAAAACTACATTGGGTGGGCTAATTTTCTGGCACCCGTGGTCATGCAAAACGCCGATCGAAGTGAATTGAAAGAAGAGTTGCTGGAAAGTTTTTGCGCTACCGATCCCCTCATTGCACGCCGTTTTGCGGAAGTAACTTTTCTGTCGGATAGTCGTTCGCAATTACCCAAACTCCCCATTCCTACCCTGATCATTCAATGTACGGATGATGTGATTGCCCCCATGTCGGTTGGCACCTATATGCACGACACCATACCGACCAACCAACTCGCGGTCATTGACGCTACCGGGCATTGCCCCCACATGAGCCATCCGGCAGAAACGATAGCCCGTATGGCGGACTTCCTGGCCAGCGAATAACAGAAATGGAAAACCTTTTCCCTTAAAGCCCTCTTTCCCTCTTATGGACACAAGAGTGCCGCCTGTCGAACAATTATTGGACGTCATTCCTTGCGGTTTGGTATCTTTCGATGCCAATGCCCTGGTATTATATTGCAATCAGGCATTTCGGGATTTTATCGGCTATGCTGACCACGAGATCATCGGGCAAAAAATAGAAAAGTTGCTCACTATGCCGGGCAGGGTATTTTTCAAACCCATCTGCTTCCATTGCTGCGCTTACAGACCACGGTGGAAGAGGTCTATGTGAATTTTAAGGCAAAAAACGGGCAGTCGTTGCCCATGCTGCTGAATGGAAGACGGGTGGGCGACGGCGAACAACTGATTATTCACTGTTCCTGTTTCCCTTTAAACCACCGTATTCGGTATGAAGAACAATTGCTGGCAGACAAACGCAGCGCGGAAGCCCTCTCGCATTCAGATAAAGAGGCACAGTACAAGCAGCAATTGGAGCAGCAAAAAACCGAATATGATTTGCGTTTACGCGAATTGAAAAGTCTGCAACAAGAATTGCTACAATTCCAAAAACTCATATCGCACGACATTGCCGAGCAAACCAGAAAACTCGAAATCTTTATAGGCTTGCTGTTAAAGACGCTTGAAAATTCCTTCACGCCGGTGCAAAAAAAATACCATGAGGTTATTGAAAACAGTATCGTTAAAGTGAATCGTCTATTTGATTATTTTTCCCAGTTCATTGCGCTTACCTCAAAAAATGAAAAGCAGACTGTTATTGATTTATCCCCTATCATTCGCCAGGCCTTCACCGCAGTCAGTTCCCAATATCCAGATATAGAAGCGACACTTTCCGTGGAGGAAATTGCTCCTGTTCGGGCTTTTCTAAAACAGATAGAAAGCCTGTTTGAATACCTGCTGGATAATTCCTTCAAATTTGCCAGACAGCAAGTAGCACCACAGATCAGGATCACTATGAGCATTCTGCCCTATAATTCCCTGGCAGACACGCCCGGCGAATACCGATACAAGGACTACCTGCAAATACTTTACACGGACAACAGCCGAGGATTTGACGAAAAATATAGAGAGGAGGTTTTCACGCTTATGAATCGTATTACTGGAGAAAGCATTGGAGGCTTAGGGTTGGCATTCTGCAAAAAGATCGTGAATAACCACCACGGGTTCATTAGCATAACTTCCCCACTCAACGACGGGGTACAGGTAAAAATATATCTCCCCGTTTAATCCTTCTACCTAATTAAGTTGGCCATTTTGGCACTGGCTGTTATGGCTAAATTGCAGAAATTGCCAATTCTTATAAAAGGGGGGAGATGAGACAGGCAACCAACAGGGGCAGCCAAACCGTTTATTTTTACATGAAGTTGCAATGCAAGGGAAGCCGGGGCAAAAAAACTTTGATCAATCGCCAAAACAGCCATTTTAGGGCAGATAAATTTTTCAACTGACCTATAAACTACCCAAACACTCCAAACAAGAAACGCAACTACCTGATTAACAGATAATTGCGTTCTTAACTTGTCGGGGCACCAGGATTCGAACCTGGGACCCCCTGCTCCCAAAGCAGGTGCGCTACCGGGCTGCGCTACGCCCCGAATTAAAAATATCTTTTTCTTACCACCAATCAACCTCAAAAAATGCGGAGGAAGCGGGATTCGAACCCGCGGTACAGTTTGAGCCGTACGTCGGTTTAGCAAACCGGTGGTTTCAGCCACTCACCCATTCCTCCGAATGGGCCGCAAATATAGAACGACCTATATGGAATGACCAACTAACTGAGCAAAATTTTTAAAAGTTCCTGCAAATTATTTTTTGGGGCCGTCTTTTCGGTATGGAATGGCCTGGAATAAATCGGGTTGCCTGTAAATGAACGCTCCAAAGAGATCCATTTGCAGACAACCCGAAGAAGTTAATGTCGTACCTGATAGCTTACTGCTTGGACAGTTTCAGCACTTGCACGTCTTTACCATGATTGGTCATGATCTTGGCGAAATACATTCCCGCTGGTAATCTTGCTGCGTCGAAACGCACGCTATAGTCGCCAGCAGCCTGCTGGTTCTCGTTCACCAGCGTTTGGACCAGCTTGCCCGATTGATCGAATACGCTGATTTGCACATCGGTTTCCACACCTACTTGATAGCGTAGGGTAGTAGCGTCGGTGAATGGATTAGGGAAATTGTTGGCTAAAATCTGTTGCTCTCCGGTAGCGATCAACCTAGTATTGGCACCGATGATGCTACTCGAAAAGGAAGGATCATTACCAGTAAATGGAGCAGCAATTGGGCCACCGCAAGGGCCGTCACCTGCATGGGGCAGGGCTACGTATGGAAAAACGGTTCTGAAGCCAAGGTCGTTGGCTTCCACTTGGGTGGTGTAAGTCAGTACATTCTGCAGTTTTGGCGTAACTGGGCTACCGCCAGGCACATAATCATCGTACCACAGACCGATCGCGGCCAGCACAATGCCACCCACAGCTTGTAGTTCAATACGCGTCACGTCATCCTCTAAACGGCGGCCGTTCGGGAAGCCATCCATATTAGGAATGAATTGTAGCGCGGAGGAGGAAGCATAGGTCGGATTGGTCAAACCCAACACTGCGGCTGCCAAAAGGCCCTCCGAACTGAACGCTGGATCGTTACGCGGGGTCACCGGGACGGCCATGTTCAGGCGCAACATATCGCCGCCATTGGGCAAAAAGTTGTTGATGAACGGTTTGCCTGCTGCCAACGGGTTGCCATTTTTGCCGGTCGCCAATTGGTATGGCGGCAGGTTCGGAGCACCCGTATGGAATATAGGCCAAAGATCGACCGAACGTGGTTTTCCTGGTCCGGGCAACAACAAACTACCGAATGCAGACTCGGCAAGGGCTGTCCCAGCAAGAGCGGGGGAGCCTTTCAGAGGGAAAAGTCCATCGTGGCCATTACCGAAATCAAACATACCCAGGGAGTTGCGCTGAATACGCAATTTCGCAAAAGAGGGAACGGCACTGCCAAATAGCGCATCGTCCATGTACAAAGCCAATTCTGGATTGTAAAAGTTGTTGTCCAGCGTTTGGTCAGCCAGTTCCTGATAAGGCGTGAGGCTGTTCCAGTAGTCTTTCTGTCCAATCGGCGTTACGGCTTCGTTGGTCAAAGGCATGCCTAAACGGCTCACTTGCACCCAGTTACCGCTATAAGTCTCTGTTCCAGGCGCAAGGGTGCGCACTGATTTACGGCTCGCACTGGCCCATACACCGATCACATAATTTGGATCAAGAATATTGGCTGGTGTTTTCGGAGCCCCTCTTTTCCGCAGGAAAGAAATAGGCACCTGAATGGCGATAGTGCTGACGTTTTTGCAGGCTAATCCGTCGCGCGATGTGCCATCTTGACGAGGGGAATCACCCAGATCAAAGATACCACCCAAATCAACAAAGAAAGGATCATCGGAAGGTCCAATGTAGACACGCTCCCCGGTAGCAGCGAAAATGGTCGCTTCATTCACCAATTGCTGGTAGGTTTTACCCAAGCCAACACCAGACTCGATGCTGCGCTGACCAATATTGGTTGGCGGCACGGCGCGGTTGGAAATAATATTCACAAACGACTGGCCACCATTGTCTGAACGAGACAGCGTGTAGAACATTTTCAGGTTCCGTTTGCCTAAACGAATGTTGAAAAACGTAGTCGGATCTTCATTCACCGTTTTGAATTCTACGCGATAAATAAGTTCATCACCTGGGTGAGTAGCATCATTATCCACGTGGATTTCGTAGCGCACATTTTCTCCGAAACCGTAATAGTTTGGACCCCCTTGCGGCAGCTGAAATGGCACATAAGTGGCGATCAGGGTGACAGTATTGGGACGATCAGGACTGCGGAAGGCATATACATCCACGTTGTCCGCCAACGGGTCGTCGGCGATGAGCGGCGCTTCGCGGTGACTGGAGGCGAGTGCGTTCTGCACCATCGCCAGCAGCAGCAACGCGGCCGACAGGAAATATTTAATAGAAAATTTCATTGGAAAATATCTTTTAGGCATAGAGCCGGTTTTTAAAAAGAAGTCTTTACCCACCGGAGCCTTTTCAGGCGAAGGAGGGTGCTCAACCAATCTAATTCGCCACTTCTGTACCTCTCCACGGAGCGGCCAGATAAGGGAAAGTAGCCTGGAAAGCCTTGTCATTCTTGTTTACGCCAGTTTGATAAGTCAGCACATTAACCAATTTTGGGGTCACTGGACTGGTCGTCTGGCCAGGAATGTAATCATCATACCATAGACCGATAGCTGCCAAAGCGACACCAGCTACTGCTTGCAACTCAATACGGGTAACGTCATCTTCCAGGCGGCGACCATTCGGGAAGCCATCCATATTTGGAATAAATTCGATGTTCGTATTGGTATTATAAGGTGCTACGGTCAAGCCGGACACGGCGGCGGAAATCAAGCCTTCAGCAGAAAACGCTGCATCGGTGCGTGCAGTAATCGGGACGGCCATGTTCAAACGAAGCATATCGCCACCATTCGGCAGAAAGTTATTGACGAAAGGTTTGCCGGCCGCCAGTGGGTTGCCGTTTTTGCCAGTTGCCAATTGATAAGGTGCTACATTTGGCACACCGGTGTGGAATATCGGCCAAAGGTCTACCGAACGAGCTTTTCCTGGTCCAGGCAGCAATAAAGTGCCAAAGACAGCATCATCCAGTGCAGTACCTGCTACGGCGGCGGTGCCTTTCAGAGAGTACAGACCGTCTTTGCCATAGCCAAAATCGAAAGCACCCAGGGACTTGGTTTGTACCCGCAATTTGGCGAAAGAAGGTACGGCGGCACCGAAAAATCGGTTGTCCATGTACAGGGCCAATTCAGGATTGTAGAAGAATCCATCCAGCACCTGATCAGCTAATTCCTGATAAGGCGTGAGGCCATTCCAGTAGTCTTTATAACCAATTGGAATAACTGCTTCGTTGGTCAGCGGCATGCCTAAACGGCTGACTTGTACCCAGTTGCCAGCATCCGTCTGGCTATTAGGAGCAAGCGTACGCGTGACCCGGCGGCTGGCACTGGCCCATACACCGATCACGTAGTTGGGATCGAGGATGCTGGCTGGCGTAGCTGGTGCGCCGGTTTTCAGCAGGGTAGAGATCGGCACCTGAATGACCAGGGCATGAACATTTTTTTGGCCAAGGCCATCGCGTGGGGCACCGTTTTGACGGGGCAGGTTGCCAAGGTCAAATACACCACCCAAATCCACATAGAAAGGATCATCTGCGGGACCGCAAAAAACGGTCTCGCCAGTGCTTGCGTTAGTAATTGCATCGGTCATCAGCGATTCGTAGCTGGGCGCACCGAGTCCCACGGGGCTTTCAATGGAGCGAGGGCCGATGTTATTTGGGGGCACTACACCATTCGCAATGATGGTTTGGAAAGTTGCGCCACCATCCATGCTACGTTCGCACTTATAGGTGGTTTTCAGGTTTTCCTGACCCAACCGGATGTTGAAAAACGTGGTGGGGTCCTCATTTACGCGCGTAAAAGTGAAACGGTAAGTTACATCATCACCGGCGGTGGCGGTGTTGTTGTCCACGTGAATTTCGTAGCGAATGTTTTCCCCAAAATTGTAATAGTTAGGGCCACCATGCGGCAGCTCAAACGGGATAAAACAGGCGATCAGGGTAATGGTATTGGGATTGTCGGGGCTGCGGAAGGCATACACGTCAGTGTTGTCTGCCAGCGGGTCATTGGCGATAAGTGGCGCTTCGCGGTGGGAAGAGGCAAAGGCACCAGTGGCCCAACCTGCGAACAGCAACATGCCAAGCAGTCGGGCGTGACTGTTTTTCAACATGGTGAATAGTTTGAAGTGAAAGAATAAATGGTTACGGCAGGAATCAGTATGGTTCCAACGCACTATTTACGAGAGAGGAGCAGCTTTTAGATTTGTATTCCAGCTGACAGTGGCTAACTATTTTAAAAGGTATTTTTAAAATGTAACGCGTGCACTAGCAGCGGTGTTTAAAACAGCCTCTAAGTAGGTACGTCTGTTCATGGCTTTTTAATATCCATCTCCGCGCAGGCTAAAAAAGCAATAGGGTCTTACCTGCCCGTGCAGATAAGACCCTATTGGTCAATTATTTATGGGGAAATCAGATATTCAAACTCATCCGCAATTTTTTCTCCACCTCGTCCACAGTATCCTTAAAAATCAGGTCGGTATCCATCATATCCTGCACGGCTTTGCAGGAATAAATGACGGTGCTGTGGTCGCGTCCACCAAAAGTTTCGCCGATGGCTTTCAGGGATTTGTTGGTGAGTTTCTTGGCCAGATACATGGAGAGTTGGCGGGCGATTACCACATTGCGTTTGCGGGTTTCATGCTGTAGTTTTTCCACGGGTACGCTAAAATGCTCGGCGACCAATTGTTGAATAAATTCCACCGTGATCTCGCGATTGATCGTGGTCACAAAATTGCGAATCACTTCTTTCGCCAGTTCCAAATCTATATTTCGGCGAATAAGCGTGGATTGCGCCAGCAGTGAAATCATCACGCCTTCTAGTTCCCGGATGTTATTTTTAATATTGTAGCAAATAAATTCCAGCACATCCTGCGGCAAGTCCACGCCCTCATCTTCCATTTTTGAATCGAGAATAGCCATGCGCGTCTCCAGATCGGGGGCCTGCATATCGGCACTCAAGCCCCACTTAAAACGAGAGATCATGCGGTCTTCCATGCCTTCCAGATTCTTTGGCGCACGGTCGGAAGTTAGCACGATCTGGCGGCCACTCTGGTGCAATTGGTTGAAAATATGGAAGAAAATTTCCTGCGTTTTTTGTTTGCCCGACAAAAACTGAATATCATCAATAATCAGCACTTCCACCATATTGTAGAAGTTCACGAAATCGTTCACAGCGTTGTTTTTGATCGCCTGAATGATCTGGTTGGTGAATTTTTCCGCCGACACAAATAGGACGGCTTTGTTTTCAAAACGGCTGACAATGTCGTTGCCAATCGCCTGCGCCAGGTGTGTTTTGCCCAAGCCTACATCGCCAAAAAGGAACAAAGGATTGAAGGCCGTTTTGCCCGGATTTTTGGCGATGGCCAGACCAGCATTGCGGGCCAGCCGGTTGCAGTCCCCTTCGATAAAATTCTCGAAAGTATATTGCGCATTGAGCTGATGTTCGATCTTGACCCGCTTGATACCCGGAATAATGAACGGGTTGCGGATCATTTCTGCATCAAACACGCCGGGCACTGGCTCGTTGTCTTTCTCCGCCGAAGGCTTGCCGCTGGCGCGAGTGGCCGCCGTCGAAACGGGCGTTGCTCCCGCCTCTGGAATATGATATAGCAGTCGGCCACGCTCGCCCAGCTCCTGCCGGACGCTGGTCTTCAGCAGTTGCACGTAGTGTTCCTCGATCCACTCAAAGAAAAACTTATTAGGCACCTGGATGGTCAGGATGTCCTGCTCCAGTTGCACTGGTCTGATCGGTTCAAACCAAGTCTTGTAGCTCTGTGGGTTTACGTTTTTCTTAATGGTACGCAGACAGTTGTCCCATACCATTTGGCAGTCAGTTGTCATACCTAATGGTGCATTGGAAGATTGGATAAATTCCGAAATAAGCGTTTATGAGATGATCCTCAATAGAGACAGGGCGACAAAGATTGGCTTTTTATCCCAACTCGGAGCAGGAGTTTTGCTTTTTTCGACTAAAAATTTTTGCGGTTTAAAAAATGCTGGAAAATCGGTGCTTTCTACGATTTTGTAGTTTTGTCTCTATAAACCTTTTTTCCGACAAAGTATGAAAAATCAAAATTTTGCGCATATTTCACAGATTAATTCCAGAAAAATATGAATTTAGATGATTTTATTTGGAAAAAATGCCGTAAAGCCAATTCAACTGGATTAAAATGCTAATACCTATTCTATTACCAAAAAGCTGGCCAAAGCAAATATATTTATGCCAACTGGTTGACTTTCAGGGTGCTGACCATAAAAGCGAAGGATTCTTCACCGATGCTTATTTACCCATTAATTCACGGTTGCACATTACCAAACCATGCCCATAAAAGTGAAATTTATGCCCGTAAATTTAATGTTATAAAGACTGAAAAAAGACAACCGTATCGTTGTCAAGCCTTTGCGTTTTGTTAGAAATATGAAGTCAATGCAGCGGGCACTTTGCACCTATTAGCCGCATTTTTATTTTATCAAAATAGTTGGGCCGCTTCGGTACGAATGGCGATGATGGCCTTTTGCAGTGGCGTTGCGTCTCCTTGTTCGTCCGCTGCTTGCAACAAATGCCCAATAAATTCGTCGGCATTGGCTTGCGTATCCAGGCCTTCCGAAGCGCGACTCACGGCCACCAGCGTCTCGTCTTTGGCCAGCTTAATAATTTGCCAGAGCGTAGCGGAGACATAGAGTTGCTGGGAAGTATTATGGCTGAATTCCTGATTGATCGCCAGCAGCAGCGCACCTCGTAATTCAGCCGTCGTCATGTCCGACATCCGTACACGGAGCAGCACATTAGGCAGCGCGGCGCGGTCGCAGAGCAGCGTGAGGCGTTCGTAGGCTTGCAGGCGCAGGGGTAAAGTGATCTTCATAGCCTCATTGCGCTGGGCCAGTTGGGTACTACGATTCTGGCTTTCCAGCAAGGTTTTTAGCAGGTAATAAGCCGTGGCTGCTACGATGAGACCAGGCACAGTATATTTCAAGACTTCCAGCAACGCTTCCATTAATCTAGGTTAATTTTTTCAATTTTGTCCAAAAGGGCGGCAAAGATAGTGCTCTATTGCTAAACAATTCGGGCTTTGTTTCCGTTTTAAGTCTCTATTTTTGTCCCGATTTTTTAAAACATGAATGTTATGGAAGCAGTACTCGAAATGCCCACTAAGACTACCACCACCATCAACCCGATCCAGCTGACCAATGGTGCGGTGTCGCAATTGAATCAGATTCGCCAGTCGGAAAATGTCCCAGCTGACTATTGTCTGCGCGTAGGCGTGAAAGGGGGCGGTTGTTCCGGCTTCTCTTATGTGCTGGGTTTTGATCTGCCCACCGACAGCGACGATATGTTCGATATAAATGGCATTCGTGTGGCGATGAATAAAGCGCACGCCATTTATCTGTTGGGGATGGAAGTGGATTTCGTGAGCGGACTGGACAATCGTGGATTCACTTTTAGTAATCCAAATGCGACCAGTACTTGCGGCTGTGGAACGTCCTTTTCGGCGTAGTTGTCTGGTTATTAGTTATTGGTTAATTGGTTTGCTATTACCACTTAATCGCCATCTAATTTGTGCCAAAATTCGATGATCTATGGGAGTTTTGCAGAAAAGAATGACTTATCAAGAGTTTCGTGAACTGGACTTCGACGACAGTGACGACTATTGGTATGAACTTATAAATGGTGAACTTGTGCGTAAACAATCTCCGACCATTGAACATCAACGCATTTCCCGCAGAATAGAGCGAATATTGGATAATCATGCCGAACAAACCCAATCCGGCGAAATGTTTCACGCCCCCCTGGATGTCGTGCTGGATGATAATAATGCTTACCACCCCGATATTTTTTTTATCAAAAAAGACCGTTTGTTCATCATTGATAAAAAAGAACAAGTGGTGATTGGTTCGCCTGATCTGGTGATCGAAATCCTGTCTAAATCTACCGCAGCGCACGATAAAGGCGTGAAAAGAGAAACCTATGAGCGAAATGGCGTGCGCGAATACTGGCTGGTTGACCCCCGAAATAAGTCGGTAGAAGTGTACGGACTAATAGAACAACGCTACAAACTGATCGCTTATCAAGAGGAAACTGGTATCTTCCAATCCACCGCGCTCGAAGGCTTCGAATTGAATATCGAAAAAGTTTTTATGGAGTCCTGAAGCTGGTGGACAGGTGCACTTAGCACTATATTTTTACCCAATGCAAACTGACCTCTCCACTGCGTTCGCTCATCTCCAGGCTACTATCCGGCAGATTATGCCGCTGCCTAAAGCCGCTTGGGCAGATTTTATGGACATATGGCAACCCTTCGAGGCCAGGCGCAAAGTGGTACTCACCACTGAAGGCGATACCGAAAAATATCTTTATTTCGTACTGGAAGGCGTGCAACACGCTTATTCGCTGCATGATGATGGGCGCGAGGCTACTCTCGTCTTCACTTATCCCTACTCTTTTTCGGGTGTCGCCGATTCGTTTCTGTTGCAGCAGCCGTCGCGTTATTTTCTGGAAACGCTGACACCGAGTTCGTTTTTGCGGAGCACTTTTCGGCAGTTGGATGAGGTAATGCTGAAACACCACGCCCTCGAGCGGATGATTCGGCTGGCTTTGGCGCATACTTTGGCGGGCGTGCTGGCACGGCAAATCGAGTTGCAGTCTTTCACCTCCGAACAACGCTTTCGCGCACTCATGAAGCGCAGCCCGCATATTTTGCAGCTGGTGCCGCATAAATATCTGGCCAGTTACCTGGGTTTGGATCCAACCAATTTTAGCAAGTTTCTGGGGACTATACGGCTTTAATAATAAAACACCAAAAATCTTGGTTTTTACCAAGAATCACTTTTCAAGCAGGCCGGACTTTTGCACTAACAAAAAAGAAAGTCATGCCACATACTGCTCAACTACTCGAATCCCTACACCAACAAACGGAAATTTTTCTCCAGAAAGCCATTGCCGAATGGCAGATGCTGCCGTCAGAAGTATTATCCACAAAACCTTCGCCGATCCAATGGAGTGCTGCTCAATGTCTGGAGCATTTGAATATTTATGGGCGTTACTATTTGCCAGCGATGGAGAAAGCCATCCAGAAAGCGAAGGCAAAAGGGCAATCGGTCACGACAGAGGAATTTCATGCTGGCTGGCTGGGTAGTTATTTCACCAAACTCATGCTCCCAAAGCCGGATGGAAAGTTGAAATCAAAAATGAAAGCACCAAAGAATGCGGTGCCTGCTACCAATCCCGATGCCAGAGCCATGCTCGCGGAATTTATTGATCAACAGGAAACCATGCTCAAATTGCTCCATGCGGCGGCTTCGGTAAATCTGAATCAAATTCGCATTCCCATTTCTATTATGCCATGGCTTCGGCTGAAATTGGGAGACACTTTTTTATTTGTAATAGCCCACATCGAGCGGCATGTACTGCAGGCAGAGCGGGCGATGGCGGCGCAACATTCAGTTTCCCATTTTTGAAAACCATTCTTTTTACTGCGTAACTCTTTTCCAAGAAAGCATTTCCAGCTTTTCCTGCCAATAACTTTCAAAATGTAACAAACTAAGCGGCGCATCTGCATTATCAATCACTTGATGCTCTTGTTCGCCCCGACGCAATGTAATAATTGTCTGCGGCAAATCAGGTACTGGACGACCATTAATAGGGTAGTGGTTCGCTAAATCGAAGAATCCACTCTGCTCTCCTGCTTGCATAAGTTCAGCGACCCAGCCTGTCGGGGCCGATGTTGTGTAAGCCCCCAAACGCGACACGTGCTGATCGCCTTGCCAGGTAATCTGGCCATCTGACCAAATTTCTACCAAAAATACCGGGCAGTTGCCAAAACAGGCTGTTCGACGCAAACTAGCCACCTTAACCCGCGCTTTTGCTGGTAAGTCATTTGCTTTTTGCTTAGGGAGTGATGCAGCAATAGTCGCCATATCACTCCCCAAGCCAACCCGGCGGGTACAATCTATATTGCTTAGTCCGCTGACAGCCAGCCAAAAAGCAAGCATACGAACGCAGAAAATCATGATCAAATGCTGGATAAGTCTACGACAAAACACTTTTTGTTCCCCTTTCGTTCGGCTATTTTCTGTTGATTATCAGCGGCTGTCCGGGTAGTATACGGCCCGAGAATAATGCGGTACGTAGACTGGTTGTTTGCCTCATCGCGCTGCACACCGACCAGCACCTTACCGGGATATTGCGTCTGTAGTTTGGTAATAATAGGCAATACATTGTCTGCGTCGTACATAGTACTGATCTGGACACCAAATCCCGTTTTGACCGATGTACGCAGGTCTACTTTGTACAATTCAGAGCCAGTAGCACCTTTTGCAGTAGTTATTGCTTTAGTTTTCAGCACGGTAGTCGGCGTTGGGTCTTCCGTGCTGTAGGTGACTGGTTTAACCGCAGTTTTTGCTTTTTCCTTAGGTTTGAGGAGCTGAGTCGGAGTACGTTTGGTCGCCGTTACTATAACTGGGTCAACGTTTGTGCTGGCTGTGGCTGTCCTTGATACGGACGCGGCAGCCGTGGCAATCTTTTCTGTTTCCACCACTTCTACTTTTACATTTGCACGGCCAGCTTTGATCAAATCAATTTCTTCGGCGGCAGCGTGCGAAAGATCAACTACAAAACCTTCGGTAAAAGGACCACGATCATTGACGCGCACAATGACAGCTTTCTTATTGTCCAGGCGAGTGATGCGTAGTTTAGTGCCGAATGGATAAGATTTGTGGGCGCAGGTGAGCAATTTTTTGTCGTACTTTTCGCCACTGGCGGTTTTATGGCCTTGCAAGGCATCGGCGTAATAACCGGCTTTGCCGAATTCTTCCAATCGGTACCAGGCAAACGACGAAAGGGAGAGACAAACGAATAGGCCAAGGATGATAGAGAGTGATTGGCGCATGGTGTTTTGATTTTTTTTGCTGTTAGAAGAAATTGTTTTCAGTTTATCAAACGTTGTGTGATGTTTGTAAAGCGGTAAAGGTGAAAAAAAATTTTGTTTTGCTCCGAAATCCTTGAAAATCAACTCACAGTACACCAAATTCACATGAAAAAATCGAATGCCCTCGATCGGCAACGCAGTATATATGTGCAGGGCGCGGCTGGCTTGCGCCAAATCATTCCTTTTGATGCCACTTTGCTGGAGCAGAAAGCAAAGGAAAAAATGCGTGCCGAAGCCTTCGCCTATATCGCCGGTGGGGCAGGGTTGGAAAGCACTATGCAGGCCAATCGCAGTGGTTTTGAGCGTCATCGCATTGTGCCACGAATGCTGCGCGACGTGGAACAGCGCGATTTGAGCATCGAATTGTTTGGTCAACAGTTGCCCACGCCGTTTTTTCTGGCTCCCATCGGAGTGCTCGAAATGGCGCACCCAACCGCTGATCTGGCGGTGGCCAAAGCCGCCGCTCACTACGATATACCTTACATTTTTTCTAACCAGGCCTCTGTACCGATGGAACGTTGCGCGGCAGCCATGGGTACAGCACCGCATTTTTTTCAATTGTACTGGAGTCGTTCCGACGATTTGGTGGCCAGTTTCCTGCAACGAGCGGAGGCTTGCGGCTGCTCCGGCATCGTCGTTACGCTGGATACAACGATGCTCGGCTGGCGCACGCGCGACCTCGATCTGGCTTCCCTGCCTTTTTTGCAAGGTAAAGGCATCGCCCAATATACATCCGACCCGGTCTTTCAGCGGCTATTACAAGAACCAAACAGTGCGCCTCCCGCCAAATCGAAAGTAACCCCAAATGCGATTGCTACGCTTTTGGCTGCCAATCGTCGGCATCCCGGCGGACTTTTAAGCAATTTGCGCGCTGGTCGCGGACTGAAAGCGGTGCGCACTTTTACCAGTATTTATTCGCGCCCCAATATTACTTGGGCGGACCTGCCTTTTCTGCGCAAACATACCCGCCTGCCTATTATTTTAAAAGGGATTTTGCATCCCGACGACGCTCGCCAGGCGCTCGATCACGGCGTAGATGGTATTTATGTCTCCAATCACGGAGGTCGTCAGGTGGATGGGGCCATCGGGGCGATTGAAGCACTGCCGGGCGTGGCTACAGCTGTAAACGGGAAGGTGCCAGTCCTGTTCGACAGTGGTATGCGAGGGGGCGCAGATGCGTTCAAGGCACTGGCCTTGGGTGCAACGGCGGTTGGTATTGGTCGTCCGTACTGCTACGCGCTGGCACTAAATGGGCAGGCGGGGGTGGAGGAATTGTTAAGCAACTGGCTGGCCGATTTTGAAATAACCATGGGATTGGCTGGCTGTAAAAACGTGGCGGAAGTGCGGGCTACAGTATTACAGTGAATAGGCTGTAATAGTAAATACTATTTCTTTTTCTTACTGGGAACGCTTTTTTGTTCTCTTTTGACGGGGGAAATTGATTTTACAATAGTAAGACCTTCCACAATTAATGTAGGGTCTTTTACTTTTGCCAGCGAATTGGCATAAGCCTCTTCCACTAGTTTTTCTATATACGCCTTTGGAAAATCTTCCTTGTTTTTGACCAGGATGTATCGATATTGATTGCCTTTTCCAAGTAATAATTTCTCCGGGTCGGCAATTTCGCTTCCCCAATAAAAGCCGAAATGCACATTTTTACTGCTTCTGCCAATCGCAATCGAACAGAAAGTATGGCCGAGTTTCTCCGTTATTGACCAGCCAAAAGCCACTGCATTATAATTGTCGTAAATAAGTTCATTGGCTTGTGGATACAAGTCCCAAACAAACTCCCTTAACCACAAGACTAATTCAATTATTTCTTCCCCAAACGGAGTTAAAAATTTTAGTAAGTCATTTACAGATTCTTTGCTCATTGGTTAATTATTGAATATTTTTATACAAATCTGGTGCAGCACCCAACATCGGAAACTGGCGTTGGTGCCAGTAAGGATAAGCAGGTAATATGTCGCTGACTTTATCCAGTTTTTTTACTTGTTCTAACGTCAAGTTCCAGCCTACTGCGCCCAGATTTTGTTTTAATTGTTCCTCATTGCGGGCACCGATAATAATGTTTGCCACCGTCGGGCGTTGCAACAACCAGTTAAGTGCTACCTGCGCAATTGTTTTCCCTGTTTCTTCGGCTACTTCTTCTAATATATCTACTATATTATATAGTGTTTCATTATTGACAGCCGCTTTCTCTACTGGGCTTCCTCCCTGCGCTATCCGGGCATTGGGGGGCTCTGGCTGGTTCCGCCGATATTTACCAGTTAATCGCCCACTAGCCAGCGGACTCCACACAATAGTTCCTACGCCCTGATCTATGCCCAAAGGCATAAGTTCCCATTCAAAATCGCGATTAATTAAAGAATAATACGCTTGATGGGCAATGTATTTAGACCAGCCATAGCGTTCGGAAATGGACATGGATTTCATTAGATGCCAGCCCGAAAAATTAGAGCAGGCGATATAGCGCACTTTCCCACTCTGGATCAAATTATCTAGTGTTTTTAGCGTCTCTTCTATGGGCGTATTAGCATCAAAGCCGTGCATGTGGTAAATATCAATATGATCCGTACCCAAGCGTCGCAGGCTATCCTCACAAGTTTTTGTCAAGTGAAGGCGGGAAGAACCATAATCACCCACTTGATCGGTCATTGGGAAAGTAGCTTTGGTAGAAATCAACACCTTATTGCGCAATCCTGTAATTGCCTTGCCCAGGATTTCCTCGGCTGCGCCACGCGAGTAGACATTGGCGGTATCGAAAAGATTGACTCCGGCATCCAGACATAAGTTCACCATGCGCGTAGCTTCATCTACCTGCGTGCTTCCCCAGGCTTTAAAAAATTCGTTGCTGCCACCAAAGGTAGCGGTGCCAAAACTCAATACCGGCACTATTAACCCTGATTTACCTAATTGTCTGTATTCCATGTTTTTGTATTAAGCGTAATAGAAAATTGCTGCAAAAATTAATAGCGTTATTGCTATTCGTAGTTTTAATAGTTGAGTTGCTTGGTTATTTCTCTACTGATAAGTCGAACATTCACCCCACCATTCGGTTGCGGAGAATGTTGTTAAATAAATTTCCCCAGCAACAGCCGAACTCATCAGTGCCTTTTTACTGCCGCATTAATTTGCCGCTCCACCGCTGCTGATTTCCTGCCAGCCGATAAAAATACACACCAGCTCTGGGAAAAACTTCATCTCTTAATTTAATTACTTCATCTTTTTCCTCCGCCAAAATTTTCTTTTCAAAAACTACTCTTCCTTGATAATCAAATACTTGTAAGATCAGATTTTCCTCCACATTGCTGGGTAAGCGAATCGAAATCCCGGCTTCCTCAAACGGATTGGGCCATATTTGTAAGGTAGATTGCTTTGGCATAGTAGCAGCGATTGAAAAATCAAACACGGGGCGCAACGCAGTACCATCAGGCCGAAAAGCCAAAGCCGGGGTGGGGGAGTCGCTAATGGCACACGATTCGGCCAAATGGCCATTAGCCACCGCGCGCAACAGTAGCCGAAAGAGGCTGGTGGTGCCTGGGGAATTGCCATCGTTTTTTGTATTTTCAAAACTGCACGTCATCAGCAATGGCCTTCCTGGCGGCCTTCCGAAGTTGTCTGCGTGCAGGCCCGGCAGTAAAGGTTCTATTTTTTCCAGTACCAGTTTTTCAGGATCAAACCACAGTGTCATTTGTGCGGCCAGTACCTCCTGCAGATCGGCACGGACAGTCATTTCTACGCTCTCCTCCCGATGAAAATCCCGATCTTCCACGAAGAGTGCCCACGTTCCTGCACTACGATCCTCACTGGCCGCCAACTCCCCCGGATTGGCACTCCCATTGAGATCGCCTACTTTGATGGCGGTGAAATCCAGCCCGCTCAGCGGCATCGTTTGCACATCTACGGCCAGCGTTTCCGGGAAGGTGCTTTGGAAAGGATTAAGTGGGTTGGGAAAGGCGTAGGCAGTGGGTACAAATCGCCAGGAAGTATTGTTGGCAATGACGGTATCAATGCCGAGAATGAGTTTGCGTAACACAATAATATCGAGGGCTGTAATCGAATTGCTGTGGTTTGCGTCGGCGGCAATGAGTTTGTAAGGCGACGTAATAGGCTCTACGCCAAGAATATGTTTAGAAATTAAGGCTAAATCGAAGGTAGTGACCCCATTCAAAGGCTCATCGTTGCGGTAGGGCTGTAACATATAGGGCTGACAACCGGCCACGCCGGGAAGACTGAACTCGCCAGCTGCATCAGTGAATATCGTTGGCTGGCTCTGCACACGCACGGGAGTCGCGCCTTGTCCAGCCTCATTTTTTATCCGCCCGGCCAAGCTAACCGTCACGGCACCAGTACTTTGCGACAAAACCGAATCCATCGGAAACGTGTAAATACCACGTCCAAAAGTAGCAACAACGAGCTCCCGGCGAACGGGATTGAATTCGAGTTCAAACGCAGGCACGTAGGGCATATTCGCGCCCAGCCGCGCCCAGTGGTCGCCACTGTTTTTAGAAAAATAAACCCCCGCGTCCGTGGCAGCAAATAGCACGCTATCAGCATGGTTGGGCCACACGAAAATATCATTGACCGGCACCTGCGGCAAGTCGCCAGAGATGTCTATCCAAGCAGTGCCGTTGTTGTCGGAGCGGTGCAGGTGCGGGATATATTCGTTTTCGCGGTAGCCGGAGTGAGTGACGAACAGGCGCTGTGACAGGGTCGGGGAACCATGTACGGAAGTAACGTAGCGATTGGGCAAACCGCTGGTCAGGTTGGTCCAGATGCCGCCTGGATCGCTTCGCCACACGTTGCCATCGGTAGTGCCAACCAGCAGTTTTGCGGCTTGCACCGGCGATTCATTCAGGCAGGAAAGCGTGTGAAAGCGCGGGCCATAAAGATTGCCGTCCGTCAAGTCTGGCGAGATCGCTGCCCAGCCAATGCCATCGCTGGAAGTATATACGCGGTAAGTACCGGAGTAGAGCCGTTCGGGATCGTGCACACTCAACAAGAACGGCGTATCCCAGTTGCAGCGGTCGGTCGTACCGAGGGCGGATTGGCCTTGCGTAAAAGTCTGGCCCCCATCTACGGTGCGGTGAATGGTGCCATTTTGAGTTTCTACCCAGAAAAGGCTGTCGTTGGTCGGGTGAAAAGCGCTGCTGAATCCATCGGCAGAAACGATGGGAAGCCAACCGTTTGCATTCGTGCCGTTCCCTTTCATCACGCCGTTGTCCTGTGCACCGCCGTAATACATATTGGGGTTATTGGGATTGTAGTTGGTGCGGTACATCTGCGTAGCGGGCAGGTTTTTGCTTTTTATCCACAGAATAGTGTTTGGCTCGTTGCGATAGACACCGCCGTCGTTGGCCCAATAACGCCGCCCGGTAGGCGTGAACACCAGATCATGGCTATCCGCGTGGCCACCCGAAGCGACCAGCCAAGCGGAACTATTGGCCGCTTTACGCCAGAGCAGGATGCCGTGGAAATACAGCTCTTCATCGTTGGTGGGCGCGACTTGGATTTTGCCAAAATACCAGCCAAAATCGCCACAGGCATCTTCCAGCGCACCAATATCGAGGGAGGCCCAAGCTTGGCCGCCGTCTATGGTTTTGTACAGGCCACCCGGCGTGGAAAGCGAATCGACGTAAAGGGCATAGACTTTATCAGGATTTTGGGCAGAAATCGCCAGTCCGGTGCGGCCCATAGTGCCCGTAGGCAGCCCTCCGCCAAGCAGTGTCCAGTTGGAGCCGCCATCCATGGTTTTGTACACGCGGGCGTGCTCCCCGTAAAGGACAGATTCGTGGTTGTTGCGAATGCGATCCCAGAACGAAGCATAGAGTATTTGTGGATTAACTGGATTGATGACCAGATCGCTGGCTCCCGCCTGATTACTGACGAAGAGCACGCGTTGCCAATGCAGACCACCGTCCGTACTGCGGTACACACCGCGCGCTTCGTCGCGAACGAAGGGATTGCCCATGCTTGCGGCATAAATAATTTGCGGATCAGTAGGATGCAACACGATTTTGGAAATAATACCCGATTCCCTCAAACCCAGATATTGCCAGGTTTCGCCAGCGTCGGTACTTTTGTATACACCGTCGCCGCTGAATACCATCGAAGGTATATTCATGTCGCCCGTACCCGCGTACACGACGTTTGGCTGACTGGAACTAAAAACCAGACTGCCAATAGCCAGGTTGAGATTGTCATCGAAGACCGGATGCCAATTGACTCCTGCATCAGAACTTTTGAAAATACCGCCCGTCGCAAAGCCAGCCAGCACCGTATTTTGATCTATTGGACTGACTGCCAGCGCATTTACTCGCCCGGCGATGTTGGCCGGGCCTTGTTGCGTCCACTGGCCAGTGATGGTTTCGCAGCCGTTGTTGCGTAATTGCTGCAATTCCACCTGCCGTACGCGGGTGAGCGTTTTGCGCCAGCCTTTCCAGTCAAAATCGCGGTCGGGATAGGAGCGTTGCTGCGCAAAAAAATCATAGGGCGCCGCTTTTTCATCCAGGCCTTCGTGTTCCCCCTCTTCGCCGGGTTCGCAAGCGTAAAAAAAGAGAGCAGTTATCAAGGACAGAAGGCAATAAAAAAAGGAGGAAGGCATGGGAGTAGATCGGTTGAAGGCAAAAGGATAATTTACAAAATCCGGTGCAGGAATTGTACCATTTTCAAATAAATGTACCGAGCGACCTACGAGTTCGCGCTTGGTCAGCTATTGCCGTAAAACCAGGCGAGAAGACTCTAACAGTTGCTTCACCTGGCAGGGCCAGCAACCATCGTTGCCGTCGGCTGTTTAGAAAAAAAATTGCGCTACAAAATGAATGGAACCCAGCCGTCGCCTTCGGAACAGCAACAGGAAAACGAGTTTCTGTTTCACCCGAACAACATCATGCTTTTTTTTCTGCTGTTTGGCCTGTCAGCCTTGTTTCTTGCCCTCACCGCCGCCTATATCTATACACGCGTGACGATGGACGTACCGCCAGTCAGAATACCGGGCTTGTTTATTTTCAATACTTTCCTGTTGCTGGGTGGCAGCTACACGATGCTGCGGGCGAAAAAGTCGTATTTGCAGGATGATACGCGAGGCTACCAGCAGTTTTTAAAACTAACGATCTGGCTCTCGGTGCTTTTTATGGCCATGCAAACGCTGGCGTGGATACTATTGTTTCGCAACAACATCGCCCTGAATTCTTCGACTACCACGGCCTATCTCTATCTGATTTCTTTTGTCCACTTAGCCCACGTGGTGGCTGGATTGCCGTTTTTGTACGCTTTTTACCGCACGGCCAAAAAGCGTATGGTTGATCCAGTGACGGTCCTCGTGTATTTCTCCGACCCGGAGAAGCGGCTCAAACTACGCCTGCTCACCGTGTACTGGCATTTCCTGGATGGCCTTTGGATCTACCTGGTGCTGTTTTTTGGAATCAATTATTTGATCTGACCTATTGCTTTAAGACAAAAAGCACAAAAGAACACAGAAGGGCAGGTGATAGCCTCTTTTGCATTCTTTTGTGCCGCAAAAATTTTTTAATTAATGGTGTTTTTTCGTTTTGTTCAACCAATATCAATAATGTCAATCCCCTTGGATGCGGGGGGGATACTGGTGGCCTGACCAGCGATTCTAAGTGGCTGCGGAGCGGCGGACAACAAGCCGCAGGACCAGCAAAAAAGGCAAAAAGAAAGCGCCCGGGTGGGCATTTGGAAGAGTGCTACATTCATGGCAACAGTATTAAAGTATTAAAAAAGCGTCCCAAAATACCGTCATTTCAATGAGTAATTTGCCTGCGAAAAGCGAAAATATTTTTTTGTGAAACATAAAAACAGGTATAATTAAATGTATTATTATTCAAGATGCTGTAAGTCATTATCTTACGTCAATTCTTCCAAAATTTTAAAAACGTACTTGTGAATTAAAAAAGATAAATTTTGGTGAATCACTTACCGTTGTCTCGTTGAAACCGACCGTTGCCTCACAATTATTCACTGCACCAATGCCTGATCCTGCCTCCATTCCGCGTGTTTTGAAGCCTGCCACCGATGAGCATACCAACAAGGTTTTCCAGGTTTTGCAGCACTTGGATGCCCTCGAAACCAAGCGTCTTTTGCGCTATGTGCATTCGCCATATTTCAACCAAAGCAAGCCGCTGCGCCAGTTGTGCGAGTTGCTGGTACGGCAGATAGAGCTGGGTCGCACGACTTTCCGGCGAGCCAGTATTTGGCAGAAACTTTTTCCTGGCACTCCCTACGACGACGTAAATTTTCGGAAATACTGCTCCGATCTTTTGGGACTCGTGGAAGGCTTTTTGGCGCAGGAGATGTTTGAGCAGCATCCCGAACGCAAAGCGTTGGCTACACTCGAATTCGTGAGCAGCCGGAAATTGGAGCCGCTATACAATAGTGCATTGCGCGATGCTCGCCACCGCATCGAACAGCCTTATCAGTCTTTGGAAACCTATTTTCTCGCCTATGCCCTGGAGCGCCAATGCTACGCCATGCTGGAGTACGACGTGAAATGGGATGTTCGCTCCAACCTGGAAGTCATCGCCCACAACCTGGATATCTTCTACTGGATCGAAAAACTTAAACTTTACGGTGTGGCACTCAGCCAGCGTAAGACCAGTAATGAGGTCTATCACCTGGATTTCATGGACGAAATACTGGCCTATCTACGTCAGCATCCGCCCGCCGAAGCACCGCAACTGACCATTTATTACTACGCTTTTTTGACTATTTATGAGGAGGATAAAGAGACGCACTATTTCGATCTGCGCCGTTCGCTGGAAGAATACGGGGCAATCATGCCCAAACAGGAGGCCATCGAACTGTACGACTCGGCGATGCACTACTGCACTGGCAAGGTAAACCAGGGCAAACGTAGTTTTTTGCAGGAATACTTCGACTTGTTCGAGAGTGCACTCGAACGGGGTATTTTTATCGTAAAAGGGGAATTGACGGCCTGGCGATTCAATAACATGGTGGCCGCAGCATTGGGCCTGGGCAAGCTGGATTGGGCGGAAGATTTTATCGTTCGGTACAAACAGTACCTGCCTGCTGACACCCGTGAAAATACGTACACGTTCAATTTGACTCGCGTTTATCGTTTTCAGGGGAAATACGAGCAGGTGCTGGAATTACTAAAAACCATTGATTATGAGGACATTGGCTACAACCTGATCAGCAAAATGATGCTATTGATCACTTACTATGAACTCGACAAAATGGACGAACTGGATACATTCACTGAATCCTTCCGGGTATTCCTCAATCGCCATAAGCACCTTCCGCCCCCTCGCCGCTTGAGTTATTTGAACCTGATAAAATATGCCCGACGGCTGATGCGGCTGGTGCCGGGCGATAAGGCGGGCATCGAGCGGCTGCGCGAAGAGATCAACCGGGAAAAGGCCAGCACCGTGAACCACGAATGGCTGCTCGAAAAGCTCGAAGCCTTGACCTAAATGGGCATTGCAATTTTTGGGGTCGGTCAGCGTTTTTCAGCCGTTCTAATTTTCATCCACGGTACTCATGTCGTTCTCCTTCCGCCGCCTGGTCGGCCTCTGTTTCCTGCTCTTGCCAATAGTCAGTCAGGCCCAATCTACTAAAATCATTCCGGCGGGTCGCCTTTCGCCGAAAGCCATCGAACAACTTACTCTGATGGAAGATACGCTGGCGATATTGGCCTATGCGGTGGTGAATGATTCTATTGATACCCAACGCTTTGCCGCTTGCCGGGTGCTGATTCCAACGTTGGTGCGGGCATTAAAAGTGGAAAATTCGTTCTGCTATCCTTTTTCACGGCTCAAAAGTTTGTCCATTCTAGCACCGCCAGACAGCAGTTTTCGGATCATCACCTGGCAACTTTTTGTCAACGATTCTACCTATCGCTACTATGGTACCATCCAGCGCAATAATCGGGAGTTGCAACTCATTGCGCTGCGTGACAAACATACGGAACTGGATAATTTGCCTTTGTACGATCAATTATCGCCCGATAACTGGTATGGTGCGCTGTACTACAATCTTCGGGAATTCGACAGCCGCGAAGGCCATAAATACCTGTTGTTTGGCTATGATGCTTTCTCGTTTTTTGAAAAAAGAAAAGTAATTGATGTACTGACTTTTGATAAAACCGGAAACCCGACTTTCGGATCGCCGGTATTTGAGCGCGACGAAGCCAAGCCCGAAGTGCCGGAACAACGCCTGATTTTTGAGTATTCCGCCGAGACTTCCGTGCGGGTAAATTGGGATGAAGAATACCAAATGGTGCTATTCGATCATTTAATTCCGCTGCCCAGTCCTTTCGGACGCGGTATGACCCACGTCATTGATGGCAGCTATGATGGCTTGAAACTGGAAAAAGGGCATTGGAAATACATTGTGCAGGTCTTCCACGACACACAGGAGACGCCGCCTTTTCCTAATCCGGTGTTAGACAACAATAAAGGCAAGGATGTGCTGGGCCGGGAGAAAAAAGTGAAGAGTAATAAGGAGCTGAAGCCTTGATATATTCTAAACTGAGGCGTTTGAGTATTGGAAGATTTGAGTATTCGATCAATTACCTGATGATCAAGTGTTTTAATCAAATACTCACATCCTCAAGGGACTTAGATTACAGTGTACTAGTGATTATGCGAAAAAGATTGGTAAATGGCCGCTTTTCAGGTTTCGGAAAATAAGTATTTAGCCTGCGTAAAATTCCCGAAGGGAATCTATGTTTATAGCCATTAAAAAACCATGTTTCAAAATCCCGACGGGATTTCATGTGAAAACACTGCGTAGATTTTACATAGAATCCCTTCGGGATTCTGACTAATTTGTACTTCGATCTATAAACATAGATTCCCTTCGGGAATAGAAAAATCAGGCCAAATAATTACTTCGGAAAAATGAATAGTGACTGGGGAATATTTTAATATTGGGGCGGATATACAAAAAAATTTCGCATAATTTTTACTAAACATACGAATCATGGATTAAAAATGGAGCTGATTTTCAGGTGGTTAGCGACCAAATAGTCGTTTATTCAAATACTTAAAAATTTTGGCTCATGTTCCCAACGCGCTGACATCTTTCCGAAAGTTAGGTACGACCTCAGCCAGAATATTTATTAGCCAAAAATAAAACCGGCGACAAGAAGATTTCTCTTCCTGCCGCCGGTTTAGTATCTAGCGGCAAATTAGCCCATTTAGATTATCGTACTACCGTTACGTCGCCGCGATATAGCAGCACTTTGCCATCGAGAAAGTGCGCCTCTACCACATAGATATAGACACCCGGGCTGACATATTTACCATTGTACTTGCCATCCCAGCCTTCGGAGAAATTGTCGCCATCCGGCACAAAGGCCGTGCGTTCGTACAGCAATTCCCCCCAGCGGTCGTACACACGCATATAGCTGATCATGTCCACGCCTCGCCCAATCAGCGGCGTGAAGTGGTCATTCAAGCCGCGTGGATTGCCGGGCATAAAGATGTTGGGCAAATACACGTTTCGGTTGGGATCCACATTCACCACAATAGAACCCGTACCCATGCATCCTTTCTGGTCAGTGACGACCACCGTAAATACCTGTGATTCAAAGGTATAAGCGGTTGGAGTAAGCGACGGCAGGTTCAGTAAGAATTCCGCTGGTGTCCAGACAAAATCCAGATCATTCAGGTTGGCTCCGGTGATGATCGGCTGGAGCTTGATAGAATCACCCAGCTCGATCTCAATAGTAACCGGATCAAAACTCACTGTGATGGGTGCCGGTTCAGGCACCGTGATCGTATCCGTCAATTCGCAGTTCAGTCGGTCAAAGTAAGTAATGAAGTGTTCGCCACCGCCGATGCTGATCGGAAAATCCGGATTGAGGGTCACCCCGAAGTCCAGGCTATACTGGTAAGGGCCACCTGCACCGCCGGAAATAGTTTTAATGTGCAAAGTCGTTTCATCACCATTGCACTGCAAAGTATCCAGCGTCTCGTAAGAGCCTAGTACAGGCAGGGCATCCGGCAGCACGATATTACCCAGCACCCCGGTACAGCCTTTCTCATCTGTCGTCGTCACGGAGTAGGTGCCAGAAGGCAGCATTTCCAGTGGATTGGTGGTGCCGACTGCATTAGTGCCATCCGACCAAGTGTAAGTAAATACACCAGCATTGCCACCAGCTACTTCTACCTTAATATCGCCATTGCTTTGGCCAAAACAGGTGATTTCACCAATCGTTGGAGTCAGGATAATCGAATCAGCTTGGGTGACATCGGTACTGAAGACCGCCTGACAACCATTTTTGTCACTTATGGTCACTGCATAGGTTCCCGCTACTAGATCAGTAATGGTTGCTGTACTGTCACTATTCACCCAATCATACTGGAATGGCGCACCATTGCCCCCGGCACCGTTAGCGATAGCAGAACCATTATTTCCACCAAAACAGGTAACTGGCACGGTAGTCAGCACCGCCGTAATAGAATCAGGTGCTTGTATGGCTATACTTCCAATAATGAAGCAATTATTGCCGTCCGTGATCGTCACATTATGGATGCCTGGGCATAGATTGGTTCGCAAAGAATCTGTACTGCCATCGTCCCATAAGAAACCAAACTCACCGCTGAGCATATTGCCATCAAAGGTGTAATGGACTTCCAATGCAGCGTGACCATTGCAACTATCGGCGCAAGTGGCGGCTTTGTAACTGGTATCAATCAAGCTGTATTCAATGCGCGGTGCGTCGAGCAGTTGGAAAGTATCCTGTAACACACAAGCATTGGCATCGGTTACTCGAAATACGTAGAGACCGGCTTTGGCTTGGATCAAAGTACTATTTGTTTGGCCAGTTGGTGTCCACAAGAAAGCATAGGGCTTATTACCACCCATGACGCCTACACTGATAATCCCGTTGCTGTCGCCATAACAGCTGGGCAGCGTGAAAGTGGTATCCGAGAAAAACAGTACCTCCACCGAATCCAGGGCAAAAGTGTCCTGCGTAATACAATTATTGGCATCTTTCACTTCCACGCTATAAATGCCGCCAGAAAGATTGCAAGCCTGCGCAGTGGTGCTGACCACTGAACTATCGGCAATATTTTGCCAAATAAAAGACGTTCCAGTCGGCGCTATCGCAGTTAGGCAACCATCGCTGCCGCACTTGACGGAAGTAGAATCTATTCCTGTAATTACTGGCGACGGCGGTAACGTGAGTACGAATGACAGTGAATCAGAACAGCCATTGGCATCACTAGCCGTCACCCCATAGGTGCCAGGTGTCAGGTTAGTTACTTCCTGATTGTTTGGCAGGCCAGCAGGGCTCCAGGTATAAGTGAAAGTATTGCCTGATCCAGTACCACCAGTGCCAAATACGTGAATGGAGCCATCATTCTGATTGGTACAAGTCGGATTGACAATAGAAATAGTGTCTAATACAAATTGCGGCGGTTGGGTGATAGTTACAAACGCTGTATCACCACACCCGGAGCTTTCAGCTGCTAATACGCCATAAACGCCAGCGGGCAAATCTGTCCTTGTGGAAGTTGTATTTGTATTTGCTGGCATACCGCCTAACGTATCTGGCCAGATAAAAAAGAAGACTGGGTTCGAAAAGGGTGGCGTGGATACTACTTCGATGGCCACACTACCATTACTACCTCCAAAACAAGTAACAGGAACCAGCGTAGTGACTCTAATTTCCACAGTACGCATATTCTTGACTTCAATAGGTGCATTGGGTACAAAAGTGCAACCATTAGCATCCGTCACCGTGAGGTAATAAAACCCGGCGGGCAACTGGGTAAGCACACTGGGATTGGATAGTAGATTGGAGATGACATTTGCTGTTCCGGTATCGGTCGGCGAATAAGCCCATTTGAAATTATACTGCGACCCCGCAAAAGGAGTACCGCCTATCACTACGTAGGAAATGGAGCCGTCTTCCACGCCATTACAAGCCGCATCGGTGACCGTGACCGTTTGTTGGGTCATCGCAGTCGGTTGGCCCAAGGTACCGGAAGCAACGGCAATACAGCCTTTGATATCGGTCACTGTCACGTAATAAACACCGGCTCCCAGACTATCAATGCTCTGGCTATTTTCACTAATGCTGTCCGGTTTCCAGGTATAGGTAAAAAGAGTTGGATCAGGTGCTGGAGTGCTGCCTACGAACACATTCGCCGTAATTACGCCATCCATCGAGTTATAACACTTGGGCAATTTAGTCAAATCCAGTGCTACACCGAGGGTCGTCAAATTCAGCGTAAGGGTATCAAATAATACCTGGCCAAAGCCATTGTCATCTACTACCTGAACAACATAACTACCATTTTGCACACCGACAAGGGGATACATACCGCCGCTGGTAGGAATACTGCCAAGCAAGGTAGGACCAGTACCAGGAATCAGCGGGCCGATCGTTACATCGTAAGGTGCCTGCCCGCCAGTCACCGTAACTTTTAGCGTTGCGGTAGCTAGACAGGTAGTATCTATAAATTGCGACAGCATCGTAAGGGGCGTAAAATTGATACACACCTGGCCGGAATCAGCTGTAATAGCCTGCTGAGCCCCCTGCTGATTCTCAATACCAATTTGGGTAGGCGTATTGGTAACGGCGAGCGAAGTACAATCGCCTAATTGACCAATTGCGGTGAAACAAACCTCGAAGAGAGTACCGCCATTCATTACACTGAACGGGCTACCATTATTCGTGTTCAAAGCTACACCCAGTTCTCCCTGCGACACCAGTTGGGCGTTCAGCACATCGGGCGGCAAGGACATGGGGGGAATAACATAATTTTGCACACCCGTATATTGCAGCACCGTGGGATCCCATTGCAGGGAAAAGTTGGTACTCACAATCTGGCTGAAATTTTCCACCGTAACGGGTACGCAAATCTGGCCACCCGGAGGGGTGCTCACTTCCGGCAACGTAATCAGGACATTGTCCACCGGATTGCAGCTGCCCATATTTACCGGAAAGGTGTGGCCGCAACTTTTACCATCTTCTATTGTAACAATATACGTACCAGGCTGTGGCACCGAGAAAATAATGTCGGCACTATGAAAAAACTGGTTGGCAGAAGTATGAATCAGGCCCTTCACGCTCGGATCAGTTGACAGAGAAATATCAATGGTGTAGCGCGCAGTCAAGTCCCATTCCGGGAAGCCGCCCCGAACCCGGAACTTGCCCAGACAGTCATTACCGAAATTCGGTACAATACCCGTTGCAGTGATGGCATTGAGGTAGACCACCGAAAATTCGACTCCTGTATTTACATTTACGCAAGGGCCAGGAGGCGCACCCACCTGCACGGATTCGTAGGTAGGAGGTATGCCAAAGTCATCAATCGTGATGGGGGCAAAGTGAAAAAGCACTGGCTTGCCACTGTTATAAGTCGTCTGCAGCGCACCATTATTAAAGAACCAAATATCTCCTTCAGCATTGCCAACGGCCTCCAGCGGAAGACCCGTAGGAGCCAGCAAAATACACGAATCCTGCGCAATGTTGTTGAGCATATCCCCCGTTACATAGGGCGCACACTCATAAAACGCCCAGCCTATGCCGGGAGGGGTGGCTGGATCGGGATCGCCCGTAAGAATGGCATCGCCATTGTGATTGATAAAAATGGAGTCGCCAAAACATAGAAAGATCGTACCGAGGGTCAGATCATTTGACTGGGTATTGACACCCGTCTGACCCAGTACGAACGTGCCGGCAAAGTTGTTGCAGACAAATTCGGGCGCATCTCCAGAGGTGGGTGCGTGGGTTTTGGCCGGAGCAATCGAGACGGGTACGGGAACCTGGGCGTGCAAAAAAGTCGCTGTGCCAAGCAGAACAGCAACTAACGGGATTAGAATTTTGTGCATGCGAGTGTAAAATTTAGCAATGGTTGATGGATGATAAGGTACCAGCGGCTTTAAGCCACTGCCACAGGAAAAAATATAAAAGTGAGAATTGGCAATGATTGCAGATATGTATGTTCAAAAGCGGGATTAAATGATAGCGAGATACAGTGACGCGCCAATTTGTCGCTGAGGAAGTCCGACTTTAACTTTAGCGCAGCAGGATTATAGAAAAATAGCCGTGGAAAACGACGGGCGCAAAAGTAGGTAAACAGGTCGTTTTGACATATCATATCAAAATAAATGTTTGAAAAAGGGAGGTTTTACCCGCAGACGCCCCAAAACGCGGGCTTAACTTTTTTTATTGCCATCGGGCAGCGACCAGATTTTTCCGTTCAAAATCACCCGTTCTATCAGGTCGGTGCCAAAAGCATACGGTAAATACGCCAAACTGGGCATTGGTTTGGTAACGAGTACGTTGGCCACTTTGCCAATGGCAATACTTCCGTAATCTGCTTCCATTTCCATCGCTCGGGCACCATTCAGGGTAGCCGCATTAATCGCTTCCTCCGGCAACATTTTCATTTTCAGACAGGCCAGCGACAGCACGAACGGCATTCGCCCGGAAGGAGTGGAACCGGGGTTGTAGTCGGAAGCCAGCACCACCGGCAAGCCCGCATCAATCATCCGGCGGGCGGGCGCGTAGGGAATGCCCAGGAAGAAAGCGCAGGAAGGCAGCAGCGTGGGCAAGGTTTGGCTGGTCAATAGCGCAGCGATTTCGGCTTCGCCGGTGTACTCCAGATGATCTACGGATACCGCCTGGTTGGCTACGCCGACTTGTACGCCACCGGAATAATCCAGTTCATTGGCATGAATTTTCGGTTTGAGGCCATACGTCCAGGCGGCCTTTAAAATGCGGTCGGTTTCCGGCACGGTGAAAAAGCCGCGATCACAGAATACGTCGCAATAATCGGCCAGCTTTTCAGCGGCTACCAGTGGCAGCATTTTATTGACAATCAACTCAATATAATCGTTACGTCGAGCTTTGTATTCGGTTGGCACAGCATGCGCTCCCAGAAAAGTTGCCTTGATGGGAATTGGACTGATGGCTTTCAATCGGCGAATAACGCGCAGCATTTTCAATTCACTTTCTACGGTCAGGCCATAGCCGCTTTTTATTTCGATAGCTCCGGTGCCGTAGCCAATCACCTCTTGCAGACGCTCCCACGCACTCCCGAAGAGTTCATCCTCGCTGGCGACCTGCAATTTGCGCGCTGAATTCAGAATACCGCCACCACGTTGCGCAATTTCCTCATAACTCAGTCCCCGAATACGATCCACGAATTCCGCTTCGCGACTGGCGGCAAACACAATATGAGTATGCGAATCGCACCAGGTCGGCAGCACTAATCGTCCGCTGGCATCCAGCGTTTGGTCGGCGTGCGCGGGGCATTCTTCCATCGGCCCAAAAGCAGCAATATGGTGGTCTTCGAGCAACAAAAAGGCATTATGCAGGACGGGCAAATGCGCCATTTCGGCACCGGCCACTACTTTGCGGCGATGCGTCGTTTCTACCTGGAGCAGGGTTTGGATGTTACGCAGAAGCAGGGTAGCCATTTTTTTGAGTTATGAGTTATGAATTATTAGTTATGGCCGATCTTTACATTTTCTCTACTTTTCAGAAACCGCTACAATTCTGACCAACTATGCACAAAATCATTATCGCGATATACACCATTGCCTTATTGCTATCCGCCTGCAAAACCAATACGCGCTGCAAATACAAACCCGATCCAGTGTTTGAAGCCGGTTTGCCGCACATTACCGCTTACAACTTCGAGGTGCAAGGTCCGCAATCCATGGAAAGCATCATGCTCGACGGTAAAGTGCTGCTCGAAATCAGCCAGGAAGTGTGTGACCATACCCGGCAGGAATTTCGTTTTACCGTGCCAGGCGACCGGCGAGCCTTCCCCGATTCGCTTTGGCTGAAAGAAGCTGCCCGCCAAATGGTGGTACTCAGTGCCTTATCGCCCAAACAATCCGCACTGAAAACCTGGGGCGACGTGATCGAGCGTAGTCGCCCGGAAATGAAAATCGGGGAGGATTTTACGGTACAATCCGGCATTACTGTCCGCGTAGATCGTGTACTCAGCCCGGAACAAAGCGTGTTGTTGGTGGTGCTGGCGCAAGAATGATTTTTTTATTGTTGAGACAAATAAGGTGGAGAATGTGGAGAAAAAATGTAGAGTTATGGAAATCGTTTAGAACACCCTCCCTCCCCACCCTTTTTCTCAACCCTCTCCACTCCTTTTTTCACCCTTTTTTCTCCAACCCCTTTTTTTCTCAACCCCTTTTCTAAACTTTCTCAACCCCTTTCCCCAACATCCCATTAAAATCGGGCGACAAACGCAGACGCAGCACCAGCCCCCCGAACAACAAGATATAAGCCCCCGAACGAAGCATAATATCCAGCAGTGGCCAGCCCGTATACGGCAGCCACCAGATCGCTGCGAATGCCCCCAGTGCCAAGCCCACCGTTTGTACCGTCCGGATGGAAAAAGGCTGCAATCGGAACATTTGCCAGACCATTCCCACGCTTACGGCATTGTAACAGACCACCGAAATGAAACTGGCCACAGCCGCTCCCACCAAGCCAATTTTTGGAATCAGCCAAAAGCCAAGCCCGATATTCACTGCCGCTAGTATGGACAACGACAGCAGGGAATAACGATAGTATCTGGAATAATAAATCATGTAATTATTTACGCCAGTACACATATCGGCTAGTTTGGCCAGCCCCAAAAACAATAGTGCGTATTTGCCAGCGGCTACTTTCGCGCCATTGGGCAGCACTAAATATAAGCTATCAATGGAAATCCATAATGCTCCGAATAGTAATAGTCCTACTACTAATAGATTAATAGATACTCGTTGATATAAATCTTTGAGTGCTACGCGATTGTCGTCGGCTACATAGCGCGCCACGGAAGAAATACTGGCCGAATACAAACTTTTAGTCGGTATTTCAATCACCGCTGCCAGATTGACCGAAATAGCGTATACCCCGGCAGCAGTCAGCGAACTAAGCGTACCGATCATCAGCACATCTACCCGCGAAGCCAGCAATAAAGCCAGCCCAGTGAGCGCACCAAAAGAAGCGAACTGCCACATTTCGCGGCGCAGAGTCGGGCTGCGAAAGCCCGGATCGGGTTTCAAATGCCATTGACCCAACCAGCGCAGGTAAAAAATCAGACCCACCAGCACTAGAAAAACGTGGAGCAACACGCCCCCCAACACTACTGGCAGCGTAATCCAGTTTTGCCAATAGGCAAATAACAGGGCAGGATAAACGACTTTCGGCGAAAAATCAAAGAGCAGTGACGGAACGACGATGCGTTTGAAATTGGCCGAATAAATGGTGAGAATGCTACTAAAAACGTAACATAGGGTAATAGGAACCGCTAACCACAAATACTCCCGCAGGAGGGGTGATTTGCCTTCGGTAATTTCCTTTTGACGCAATATGTCAGTAACAAAATTCCAGCCCAATGCTACTACAACAATGCTGCCAAGGCAACCAAACACGCAGAGCAGGAGCAAAATTCGCAGGAAACCGTGATGTCCGGCAGGAGAATCCGCAAATTTTGGAAAAAAACCGAACCGCCAGAATATTGGCCCCTAGTGCATAGAGTGGCAATCCAATGATGGCTACCCACAATAGAAATTGGACCAGCCCATAAGCTTCCAGCGTGTGCGGATATACCAGCAACATACTCAGGGAGCCAACTATCAGCCCAACAAAATTGACCGCCGAATGCTTCAGGCTTTGTCGCTGAATAACGCCCATATCTATTCGGCTACGACCAACCGTCGGATGATCGCGCCTTTTTCGTTGCGTAAAATAACCGTGTACAAACCAGCCTGAAGATTGCTGGTAGGAATATCCACCTCGTTTTCGCCGGCGGACAGGCGTACTTCCCTTTGTTGACAGAGCCGACCCGCCATGTCGCTAACCTGCAACTGGGCCTTGGAACTCTCTTCGGTGATGAGCAAAAGCGTAGCGGACTGACCACCAGCTACCGGATTTGGGGTCAGATCAGCGACCAGAATATGTTCTACTTCGCTGGTGGCCGAGAGATTGCGCGTCCTGAATACGCCGAGTTGGATATTATCATCGGGTTGGCAGACATCCCATTCACTGTACGCCCGCACCCGCCAGTACATAATGCGGTTGTTCGGAATGGGCTTGTTGATATGCAAGGTCGTATCGTTATACACCGTTTCAGCCACCATTTTGGGAGCAAAACTCTTTGAAAACGAGACATCTACGAGGTAGTAAGTTGCATTAGGTACCTTATGCCAATTTAGATTGAATTCGTTATATTGCACGGTTACAGAGTCAATTGGACTGATTAGTTGCACCATTGTATCGTCGGCAATTTCAGGCAATGGCTCCGTAATTTGCAGATATGCTACGTGCTCTGTATTCAGATTAGCGCGCATGGCTATAATCTGTTCGTGCGTAAACCGGGAAGCGCATTCATCATAACTATATCCCATGTATAGGGTAGCATCCGACCGAAAAATAGCACCCACCGGGTCTTTTAGCGGGAATTGGCTCTCGAAATTGCCGTCGCAAGGCCAGCGGTAATTGATGTAATCGGGCCGGGTGTCGCAAAATCGGTCGCCAGCTTCGTAGCAATTGGAGCCATCCACGCGCTCCACCGCATTGCCGCCCACACTATCCGGTGCGGGAAGTTGAAAATTCCAGGAAGTATCTTCCCAGCCCACAAAAGGGTGGGGGAGCGACAGGTGATGCCCAGCCTCGTGGGCCCAGGTACTATTGCCCTTGCCAGAACAGCCTTTTCCGATCACAATAGCATCCTGCCAGGAATAACCGCAGTTGCCCGCCGGATCATTCACGATAAAAGCGTTCAAGCGATCAGGGAGTCGGTTGTTATTGATCAGTTCGGAGCCACCGTCGAAATCATGCGTATACCAGGCCGTATTATTCAGGTAGCGCACGCCGTCACCGGGTACCAGATAAAAGCGGATGCGCGCATCGGCATATTGTTCGTTCATCTCACAGACAATCCGAAAAACCAAATCTATCGGGTAATATCCGTTCCCTGCATCATTGCCGACGATCTGAATCGTCATCGGCACATACAACCAGGAAGAGTCGCCACTGCGATATTGTACGTCATCGCGATTATTCTGGTATTGGGTCAGCCAGGCGGAACGACCGACGGTGCCGCACCATTTATTGGAAGTAATGCCTTGTGCGACAACCAGTTGGGCTACGCACAGCAATAAAATAAGCAGTAGTGTATGTTTTGAATGCATAGCCGTCTCGGTTTGAAAAACAACAGGCCCAGTAAGGTGCGACAAAGATCGGTTTTCCTTTTCAGAATTCGGGCATTTGCCCATAACAACTGCCAGCAGCCGACAGTTTAGATTTTATAGTCAATGCAAAGTGGTTTGAACGAAGAACGATGTAAAGTACTAATTACATTGTAAAATAAGTTACTTTGAGTATTTGAAGTTTTGAGTATTCGATCAAATAACTGATTATCAACTGATGTTACGCACAATATGACCCCAGAGGGGTCAAACATGAATATCCCCCGGTGAAACTGGGGGTGAAAGAGCAAAATCGAAGCAACCCTTTCAGGCAGGGTTGATTGATTCTAGGGCATAGCGATTTTTGGCAATAAATGTTGAATATGAAGTACAATTTAGGAGAATTTATATCCATGCTAGACGACCCTCGACGGGGTCAGGGACAACGTCATAGTCTTTATAATGTGCTGTCGATCGTCATTATGGCCATCATAAGTGGTCATCAGGGTTTTCGTGGGTTTGAACGTTTTGCCAATGCCAATGCTTTGGAACTGACCCAGGCGTTGAACTTACAGCATGGCGTACCGACTTACCAGACCTTCTACACGATTCTGACGAGGTTGGGGTCTCAGCTGTCTGGTAATAAGTTTATTGATTGGGCACGGGCCTACCATGCGGAGTGGTCGGATGAATTTATATCGCTAGACGGTAAAGCAGTCAAATCGACCGTAAATGGCGGCAACACGGGGTTGCAGAACTTCTCGGCGGCGGTGAGTGCCTTTGGTCAACAAAGCGGTCTGGTCTATGGCACACAGCCTTTTGAAAACCGGGGATCGGGCGGGGAAGTGGAGGCTCTGCGCAAACTGGTGCAGGAATTAGGGTTGCAGGATAGAGTGTTTACCATGGATGCTGCGCACACCAAAAAAAAACTTTTGACCTGATGTTATCAATCGGCTGCCACTTTCTATCACAGGTCAAGCGAAACTGTCCAGTGCTGTGGCAGGCCATAGCCGAGCACACGCGGGTGGCAACACCGATATCCACGCATGAATACGACCAAAAAGGACATGGTCGTCATGTGTACAGGCAGGTCGAACTGTATGGTCCGATGGCGGAGCAGCCATCTGGCTGGAATGGCATCCAACGAGTGGTCAAGGTTCGCCGATGGGGCACCAGACAAGGTACTCCCTTTGACGAAACGGCCTTTTATGTCCTGAGCAAGCCTATGGATGCGGCTGATCGGGTGGCAAAGGCCATCCAGTCCCATTGGACCATTGAGAACAACCTACACTGGGCCAAGGACGTAAACATGAAAGAGGATGCCACCACATTGCGTAAACATAGTCAAGTCTCCCTGTTGATACAATTAAATAATGTTATAGTCAACACATTGACTATCAATGGATATAAGGTGATAAAAAACACTTTCGCTAAATTCGCCAATAAAGTCAATAAACTCGCTAAGCTCTTCCAAAACCAAGGCAATACCTAGAATCAATCAACCCTGCCTTCAGGGGCAGGGGGTGGAATAAGCGCATACCCAATGTAAAGTGCACTAATCACCCACAAAATCCGTAAGTAAACGACATTGCCCTGTATGGGGAGCAGGAAGGGTTACGGCAACAACTCCAACAACCCCTTCTCGTCCGGCCATTCCAGCAACTTCTTCCGCAATCGCTGCCGACCTTTTTTCACGCCATTCGGACTAATGCCCAGCGTATCGGCAATTTCTCGGCTGTTCAAATTCAATTTTAATAAAGCCAGCAATCGAATTTCAGCGGGCGTGAATCCCGCTTCGTGTTTCGACAAATACTCTATAAAACCATTATGTACCTGATCAAACAGTTTTCTAAAATTCCGCCAGTCATCCTCGGTCAACAGAGTAAACTGGGTCAACATAGCGTGGGACTGGTCGGATGTTTCATCGGTCTCCACACCCAACACGGTTTCCAGCTGTTCCAATTGGCGGCTTTTTTGGCGCAAACGGTCGGTATAGCGGTCCAGCTCGCGGCGGCTTGCTTCGAGTTGGGTTTCGAGGTTGCGTTCGGTCTGGCGGTTGCGGCGTTTTATGCGCACATAACCCGCTCCCGCCGTAGCCAGGCCGACGGCAAATAAGGCCAACATCGCCAGCAAACGGTCGCGCGCCAGTTCCTTCTCGTGTTCGGCGTGCTCCACGCGCAGTTGCCATGCATTTTCTTCCGAAATAAATTGCAGCAGCCCATCCAGCCGTTTCTTCTCTTGAATTTTGTTTTTCTGCGCGACCGTATCCTTCGTGTTTTCCGCCCGATCACGCCATTGATAAGCCAATTGCCATTGCCGGGTGAGGGCATAATAGTCCGACCACAGGCGCAGTTGCCGGACGTCATTTTTGGAAGAGGGCAAGCTTGCCTCGGATTGCAGTAGAAAATGTTTCGCCTCCTCCGCTTTGCCTTGCCGCAGGTAGACATCCGCCAAACCCCTGGCGGCCAGCGCGGCACTCATCTCATCCAGACTACCTTCAAAATCTGCGTATAACAACTCTACCGCGCGATCCCACTGACCCAACTCCCGATAGATGCCGCCCTGATTGCCCTTCATAATGGCGACCCATACTGGCTGTCCACAACTATCGGCCACGGCAATGCCCCGATCAAAAATCCGGAGGGCCTCTTGATATTGACCCATGGCCTTACAATTGACACCCCAGTTGTTCCAGGCATTAATATACACAAATATATCCGAAAAACGGCCCGCTGCCAAGGCCATTTGGAAAGCCTTATTCGCCAGATCGCGCCTTCCAGCAGCGATGTAATTGTCACCAATATCCTTGAAATACGTGCCAGGAAAAGGGAGATTATCCAGGTTGCGCGGATCCTGGCACCATGCGTCGGCTTTGGCTAAGAAAGGATAGGCTTTGTCGGGTAATTGCAGTAAATTATAAATGATCGCTATTTTGATAGCAGCCTGTACTTGTAAACCAATATTCCGGGCTTGCGTGGCCAAATCCAACGCGCGTTTGTAGTGTAGAATAGCATTATTGTACATACCCGCATCCGGCGTGTACAGATCGCCCGCCAATAAATTCCATGTAGCCAGCATAATGGGCGGCTGCTGTTCCGGCGATTCATTCAGTCCGAGATTAACAGCATACGTGACATCACTGGTTTGAAATTCGTTCCGCCGCTGTTTGATTTGAGAGAAAAAATGCTCCACGCGATTGCCAGTATCCGACGGAGACAAAGCCTGCCAAAGACTGTCCACGCGCTCAGATTGCGCCATTACGGCCTCCTGTCCAAGCAAGACTAGGGCAAAAAGAGTAAGTAGAATCCGTATTCGGAAAGGTGTAAACGCTAAAAATGTCATCACTTTATGCATACCAATTGGTAAAAGTAAACATTCAGCGTACTACGCAAACCAACGCTACGCATCACCACAGATTTATCTACCCATCCGACGAAAAATCTGACGATGTTACGTCCTCCCAAGTTCCGTACCTTCGCATCACTTATCAAATCAACATCGGCATCCCCTTGACGCGCTTTTCACCTGATTTCCAGCCTGCCAGTGGGCTATGTTGGCGCAGGCTACTGTTATTGCTACTTTGGGTAGTAAGAGGCACCACTTTGTCGGCTCAAATCGGACAGATTGAGCATCTCACTATCGAGCAGGGTCTCCCTTCCAATAGCGTCACGGCGCTCTTGCAAGATCGGCAGGGCTTTGTGTGGATTGGTAGTGCGGGCGGGTTGAGCCGCTATGATGGCTACGACTTGAAAGTCTATAAACACCTGCCCGATGATCCGCAGAGTTTAGCCAACAATGCCGTAACGACTATTTTTGAAGATCATGCCCACCAACTGTGGATCGGCACGAACGGCGGCATCAGCCGTTACGATCCACAGACGGAAAAATTTACCTCCTATCGGCACGAACCCGAGCATCCGGAGAGCCTGAGCAATAGTACTATTGTCAGCATTTTTGAAGATGCGGCCCAGCGTATGTGGTTGCTTAGTTGGAATGGTGGGCTAAATGAATTAGATGCTGAAAAAGGCCATTTCCGTCATTACTATCCCGATCCGGCTTTCCCGGAAAAGGAAGAGATGACTTTTTCTTCTCGTCCTGCGCCGGTGCGAGGGCAGCCCAATCGCTTCTGGATGTCGTTTTTACAGGATTCGACCGTTTTATACCAGTTCGATACGGAAACTAAAACGTTTACAAACTACGGTTGCGTTTTTCATAAAGGCGATTATTCTATTGTCTGGAGCATTTTTCAGGATAGCCGGGGTACCGTCTGGTTGGCCACCAGCAAGGGGCTATATACCCTGGACCAAACGACCAAAAAACTACGGTCTGTTACGGAAAATCCACAGGTACCGTCAATATTAAACAAAGCCAGTGTTTTTGACCTGCTGGAAGATACAGCAGGCAATATCTGGATTGCTACGCTCAAGGCGGGGCTTTTTATATATAATCCCGCCACTGGCATTTATACCCATCACCCGCACGAAGAGCATCAGCCGAAAGGCTTGAATAGCGATATAATACAAAAGATTTTACAGGATAAATCCGGTGTCGTCTGGTTAGGTACGGGGGAGTCCGGGATTAATCTGGTCATACCCGACTATGTGCAATTTCAGCACTATAAAGGCGATGGTAAAACGCCCGGCACGCTCACCGAAAACATCATCACCGGGTTTTCGGAAGACCAGCAGGGGCACATCTGGGTGGGTCTGGAAAGCAAAGGTGTAAATCAATTAAATCGCGCTACTGGACGCTTCCAGTCACTACCCATTCCGAAAAGCGATCCCACGTATATACTGCCAACTTTTGCCGTGCATGAAGACCGCAGTGGTGATCTGTGGATCGCGATGAATGATGATGATATGGGGCTTTACCGCCGCTCTCATGTGGATGGATCGTATCACATTTATCGCCATGATTCGACGGATACGAATAGCCTGACTAACAATTATGTTCAGGAAATTTATGAAGACCGCTACGGCGATTTGTGGCTCAGTACTGCCGATGGACTGGATCGTTTTGACCAAAAGCAGCAGATTTTTGTCCACTACCGCCATGATCCCAATAACCCGAACACCATACTGGACAATAGCGTAGGAACCATTCTGGAAGATCGGTCGGGTGCGATCTGGGTGGGTACCCGAACTGGATTGTCGCGGCTCGACCGGCGTACGAATACATATCTGCACTTTACCTACAAGAGTCAGGACCCTCAATCGCTCAGTGGACAGGACGTGCAGGCCATCTGTCAGGATCGGTCGGGTGCCATTTGGGTCGGTATGGAGCGCGGACTGAATCGATTGGTTTTCGCCTCGCCGAATATTCAGGCGGCATCGGAAGTGACGATCACTCGCTATTTTACGCAGGATGGGCTGCCCGATGATTTTATTAAAGGTGTGCTGGAAGACGAACAAGGTCGCTTGTGGATCAGCACCGATCAAGGAATATCGGTGTTAAAAAATCCGCAGCATCCGGCAGGTGTACTACCCGACTTTAAAAATTATAGCCTGGCTCACGGATTACAGGCTTATCGCTTCAATAAAAATGCCGCCTATAAAAGCCGTAGCGGAGAGTTATATTTTGGCGGTCGAAATGGATTTAACGTTATTAATCCTACTAATGTAGTCTATAATAAATTAATTCCGCCCATAGTCATCAGTAGTTTGGAGAAATACGACATTGATCATCCCGAATGGGGAGCACGCGCGGAACCAGGTGTTTCTACTAGTAAAGAAATTAGACTTTCTTATAAAAACAACATTTTTACCATTCGATTTGCTGCGCTGGATTTCCGCGAACCAGCGGCGAATCGTTATGCCTATCAATTAGAAGGATTTAATAATAACTGGATTCAATTAGGGACCCAGCGACAGGTAACGTTTACTAATCTCGACCCAGGCACGTATATTTTTCGGGTAAAAGGCTCTAATAGCGATGGTGTCTGGAATGAAACCGGCACGGAATTAAAGATCATCATCACACCGCCGTGGTGGAAAACGATCTGGGCTTATTTATGCTATATAATTTTGTTTATTGTAGCAATAGTCACACTTGTAAAAGCCCGCTTGCGCTATCTGGAAAACCGGACGATAGAACTCGAACAAGCCGTCACCAAAGGCATTGCCCAGATTTCCACCCAGAAAGAACTACTGCAAGTCCAGGCCGAAAAATTGCAGGAACTCGACCGCACCAAGTCGAATTTCTACACCAACATGACCCACGAATTCCGCACGCCGCTGACCGTCATATTGGGGATGACTGACCAGGCGGAAAATGACTATCCGCCACCAGTACCAGATACTTTTCGGCAAAACATCACCATGATTCGGCGCAATGGCCAGCAATTGCTGCGCCTGACCAATCAATTGCTTGATCTTTCCAGATTGGATGCTGGCCAATTGCCGGTGCATCTGGTGCAGGATGACGTGGTTGGTTTTATTGCTTATCTGGTCCAGTCTTTCCAGTCTTTTGCGGCTACCAAAAACGTGCAACTACATTTTCAGCCGAAAGTATCGGCCATGCAGATGAATTTTGACCAGGAAAAACTGCAAAGTATTGTGGTCAATCTCTTGTCGAACGCCATCAAGTTCACCCCACCCGACGGCCACGTGTATGTGTTTACTGCCAACACCGAAGAAACGCTGACGGTGCGCATAAAAGATACCGGGATTGGCATTTCGCCAGAAAAATTGCCCTATGTATTCGACCGTTTTTATCAGGTAGATGCTACGAGTACCCGGCGCGAAGAAGGGAGTGGCATTGGCCTGACTTTGGCCAAAGAACTGGTGCAACTGGCGGGCGGCACGCTTTCGGTGAACAGTGTGCCGGGCGAAGGTTCCGAGTTTGTGATCACGCTGCCCATTTCCCGCGCCGAACTTCCGGGGACGGAGGCGGCTCGCCCCGTTTTTGATTTTCTATTTCCTGCTGTCGGCGAAAGCAGCAGTCTCGTACCGCTCCCCACCGCTGCCGAAGACCACCATCTGCCGTTGCTGCTGATCGTGGAAGACAATGCGGACGTTGCCCATTACCTGCAAGTTTCTGTGATGGACCACTACCAGGTTATTATTGCTAAAAACGGGCAGTTGGGTATTGATAAAGCCGTCGAACTGGTGCCAGACCTCATCGTCAGCGACGTGATGATGCCGGAGAAGGACGGGTTTGAATTGTGTAACACCCTCAAAAACGACGAGCGTACCAGCCATATTCCCATCATTTTGCTGACTGCCAAAGCCGATCTGGCCTCGCGCATTAAAGGTTTGTCGCGGGGGGCCGATGCCTATTTGGCGAAGCCATTCCAAAAGGAAGAACTGCTCGTGCAGCTCCAATCGCTGTTGCAGTTGCGCCGGAGATTGCAGGCGCGTTACGCTCCGGCAGTACTTTTACCGGCCAATAAGGATGCTGTGGTACAGCTCGAAGACCAGTTTCTGGCCAAAGTTCGCACCCTGCTGCTCCAACACCTGGCCGACGAAAGTTTTGGCGTCAACGAAATAGCGGCGGGTATTCACCTCAGCCCATCGCAGTTATTTCGAAAAATAAAGGCTCTGACTGGCCAGTCACCGACCATCTTTTTACGCAGCCTGCGTTTGCAAAAAGCCCTCGAATTATTGACCGATGGCCGCTTGTCGGTCGCCGAGGTAGCCTATCAGGTGGGCTTTTCCGACCCGGCGTATTTCTCCCGCGCATTTTCGCAGGAATTTGGCTTTGCACCGAGTTCGTTGCGCAAGTAATTGATTTTCAATAAACATTTTTTCGGTATGCAAGCGTAGTCCAAGTAATTGCAAGCATAGTGCAAGCCAGTATAACACCGTAATCACACTTTTGCAGTGTTCAAAAAGACCTGCCTATGAAAGTGTACCATTACTTGTTATTGCTGGGAATGCTGGCCTATGGAGGAGCGGTCTGCGCACAGGATGTGGAACCTTTGACTACACAGGAAAGTCGAAAGAAATTCTTCGAGGATTTCTATAAAAGCGACCCGTTCAGCGTTCACGGCAGCGTGGCCCTGAACCTGCGTTCCTACAACGCCAACGGCATCGGCAATCGGCAGGCTCCGTTCATGTGGTACCTCGGCGGGCAGGCCAATGTCGCCATTTACAAACTCAACATTCCGGTGAGCGTGTTGCTGAGTGCGCAGAGTTTTACCTACTCGCATCCCTTTCACCGCGACGCCTACCGCAATCGTTTCACCCGCATCGGGGCCAGTCCGTATTATAAATGGATCAAACTTCACTTCGGGCATCGCTACATGGATTTTTCCCCGCTCACGGTGGCCAATCATACTTTTCTGGGGGCGGGTATCGAACTGACGCCGGGCAAATTTCGCAGTGCATTTTTCTATGGCAAACTGGCCAAAACCGAACCGCAGGATTTAGCCTTGAATAATATTAACCGGGAAATATTCCAGCGCAAAGGCTGGGGTTTGAAACTCGGCTATGGCACCCGCGAACAGTTTCTGGACTTTATTCTCTTCAAAGCCAAAGACGATCCGACGGCTTTAAGTCAATTGAACCAGGACTCGGCCTACGTTTTTCAAAATGAAAACATGGTGATCGGGCTGAACGGCCAAACCATGCTGTTCAAAAAAATCCGGGTCAATCTGGAACTGGCGTCCAGTGCCTTTACCAATGACGTGGTAGACCCGGAGACGCATACGCACCGCCTTTTACACCCTTCTTTTTTGCTCAAATCGCGGACTTCCACGGCCTATCGTTCGGCGGCCAATGCAGGAATACAGTACCAGCAAAAACTGTTTTCGGTAGGCGTGGCTTACCGACGTATTGACCCGGACTACCGCTCGCTGGGGGCTTATTTTTTTAATAATGATCTGGAAAATATTACGGCGAATGCCGGGCTGAGCCTCTTCAAAAGCCGGGTGCGCCTCAACGGTAGCCTCGGTCGCCAGCATAATAATCTATCGGGCGAAAAGGCCACGCAGTTCAATCGCACCATCGGTTCGCTGGATGCCATGTACACCAACGGGGCATTCAATCTCGGCCTCGATTATTCCAATTACACCGCCAATATTGACTACGTGCTGAACCAGGATTTGGACAGCCTCAACGCTATCATCGTCACGCAGCAGACGGGCATAAACGCCGCTTATGTCATCACGCAAAGCAACAAAAACCGGCATACCTTCTCCGGCAATTTCTCCATCCAGCAGATCACCGACGACGTGGCCGATCCCCAGCGCAGTGCCGAATCGAAGATGCTGACTGGCGTGCTCAGTTACCTCTTTGCCACTGGCGAGGAAGGCTGGCGATTCAATATCCGCGTCAATTATAACCAGAATCGCCTCAGCGGAATGACCATTGATCGCTATGGTTTTGGCGGTGGCGTACAGAAGGATTTGATTCCTAAAAAATGGTCGCTGGGCTTCGATGCCAATTACTACGATGCCACCGGCGAAACCCTCGAACAACAAACCCTGAATCTGCGCGCCAACACCTTCTTTCAGGCCGGTAAACACCACCGCCTGGATGCCAGCCTGCTGCTCCTGAATCGCTTCCGTTCCACCGGCTCGAATGCCCCGACTTTCCGGGAAACGACGGCGATGCTGAATTATATTTATAGTTTTTGAAAACCTCACCCTTAGCCCCTCTCCTGCGGGAGAGGGGGACTTGATTGCGTTGTTTTCTGTTTATTGCCAGCACCTCGGGTTATTAAAATCACAATTCCCCAAGGTATTGAAAGTCAATAACTTGAAACTCAATTTAGTCCCCCTCCCCTGAAAGGGAGGGGTTAGGGGTGGGGTTAAATCGAACATCCTTACCCTATGTCCAGTCCTCTTTTCCGCCACATAACCGTCGCTTTCCTCCTGCTCCTCGCGCATGGATTGCTCCGCGCCCAGCAAGTTTTCCCGGTCTCCGTGAGTGGCAATCTGGTGCCGCCGCATAGTCTCGTGCTGTCCGATTACGCCACCACGCGGACGCAGGACTTGAGTTTTATGCTGACGCTAAACGACCCGGTAGAGGCCACGCGCCTGGTCAAATTTCGGCTGTCCATACGGCAGGATGGCAACGAAATAATGGCTACCAACCCGAATTACAACCCGCCGCCAGTGCTGCTGGAAAGGCAGGTGCCCTATATTATTGACGGCGGGGATTTAGCGGGCTACCTTAATCCAGCCAATCTATTGTACGCTGGTGGTGGCCAACCGGGCGTGCTACTGCCCAGCGGATTCAATTCTTTTTGCCTGGAAGTCATTGACGTTCAACGCAATGTACCCATCTCCGACCGGTTTTGCGCCAGCGGTTTCTTTGAACTGGCCCAACCGCCGCTGCTCGATCTGCCGCTATGCAACTCGCTTTTATCTTTTTCAGAACCCCAGAATATCACCTTTTCGTGGATGCCCATGCACCTGCTGTCGCTCAATCAGCCGGTGGACGTGCAATACGAGTTTACGCTGGTGAAAATGCTGCCCGGCATTCAGGACCCCAATGATGGATTCAATTTTTCCACGCCTATTTTGCAACGCATCGTCTCGCAAAATGTGTTGCATTACCTCGAAGACGACCCGCTGCTCGAACAGGACGGTTTGTACGCCTGGCGCGTGCGGGCATTAGACGGACGCGGCTATGATCTCTTCCAAAATCACGGGTACAGTCAGGTTTGCACTTTTGCTTTTCAAGGTGGCGGCCAGTTGGGTTCGCCGCTGTTCAGTTGTGAAGGCGGCGACTGCCAATGGAACGGTACGCTGGCCACCAATCCGCTGACGGCTGCGCTGGCTATCGGCGACGAGGTGACGGTTGGCTTTTTTAATATGCGTTTGACGGAGGTGCAACCCAACGGACAGGGCGGCTATTCCGGCGCAGGCACTATTTATATTCCTTTCTTGTACAGCAAGTTGCGCGTCGAATTTACCAATATCCAGGTCAATCAGGCACGACGGATGTATGCCGGAGACATTCGTTCAGTAGCAGAAAATGCCGACCTCATTCCTTCTTTTTTCTCGGTCATTAATCCTTCCACGCTGGTCGGTGCAGCGACGCAGGCGGCAGCCGATTTTTCCGATCAAACGGCCCAGGCCCTCGAAACCTATTTTACTTCCGGCGATCTGGCCCATCCACCAAATCTGGTGTCCACGTTGCAAAACAGTATCGAAGCCAACGCTTTGCCGGTGGGACTGCCCATCGGGTTGGATCAGACGATTCCGGGCAGCGGTGTGCGAATGACCGTCGCGGTGACCGGCATTCATTTCGATGCGCATTCGGCGGCGATGAATGCCGTGTTGAGCACCCGTTTTGGCACGGATGGCCCCTGGGTCAAGTTTGGTGCGAAGGGTCTTTGTCTCCAACCTTATGGGTTGGCCGTCTCTGCCCCCACCTTGTCGCTGCTCGCGGATGTGGACCTGACGGGTACGGTTTTGCCCATTAAAATATTGGGACTCAATGCTTCCGGTGAGCCAGGCACTCATTTGAGTTGGAACTGCGAAGGCTTCGAGCAGTTTGTCTTAAAAGGCAGTTACGCATTTAGTCGCGACCGCGTGCGCCCCGTAGCGGACCCGGCAGGAACGGTGGTGGCCACATTTACCGCTACGACCCGGCGGCTTGACGACTTTATGGTTAAAATGGACGGCCTCGTGGATTTTTACATACCCGGCGCGGAAGATTTCCCCTTTCACATCGGCGACCTTTGGCTGGATTTATCCAAAACTGCCAACCCGACGGGTCTGGAATTTCCCGAAGGGTATCCGGCAGCGAGTAGTGGTGTCGAGTTTCGCGGTTTGTATCTCCACAGTGCTGCGGTTGGGCTGCCCCCTGTTTTCCAAAATTCTACCGCCGGGACACTGCCAAAATTGACCGCCAACAGCCTTTTATTTGATCAAAATGGTCTTACTGGTCGCATCACCGGCGAAAATCTGATCAATCTTTCCACCGGCAATCTGGGTGGTTGGGGCTATTCACTGGACAGTAGTTGGCTGAATCTGGTGGCCAATAGTTTTGTCAACAGCGGCTTTACCGGGAAAATGCGCCTCCCGATCATGGCCCCCGACGAGTCGCTGCACTATGTCGGCAGTTTCGCGCCAGCGGCCCTGCAAAACGCCCCGATGGATATTTCCTTCCACGTGGCCCCCGATGTGGTGACCATTGATCTGCTCAAAGCGCGGATCGTATTCGACCCCGGCAGCAGCATCAGCGTGGGCCGTTTGAACGGCGTGTTTCAGTCGCCCAAAGCAGACCTGAGTGGCTTGCTGACCGCCGCCGTGACTTCCGGCGACCCCGGTTTTGCCGGGCATATTATGCAGGAAATACAGAGTTTGCAGCAGACGCTCACTGCTGCTGGTCTCGGCTCGGTGGTGCCCAAACTCGACATGGATGGCATTCGCTTTACTGGCTTGAAAATAGACCTGGCAGCGGCAGATAAGTTCCAGATAGAGAGCATTGTACCGCAAAATGCCAGCCTGCAATTTTTGGGTTTCAATGCCGACTTAAGCACGATGAATTTTTCGTCGCTGGATGCCGCGCAACTCGCTACGATGGGCATTACAGCGGCGCAAAACGTGCTGTCGCGGGGGCTGCAATTTCACGTGGATATTGCCCGCGATCTGCTGGGCAGTCTGGCTCCGACGGCTACTTTCACAGTGGTGGTCAATGAATCGCCCAACGGCAGCGGCGGCACGAAATATGCGTTTGGCGGCTTCGATTTGCAGTTTGCAGGTCCCAACGTGACCTTTAATTGTGCTGCCAATCTTGACCCGTTACCCGCGCCCGGCAATCCGGCTACCGGCAATATTCAGGGACAATTTGCCCAACTTAAAACTGGCTATTTCACCCTGACCCCGAATTTTCCATTGACCGCCGACAATGGCGCGGGTACGATTTCAGGTACCGGAAAAATTGACGTGGACATCCTGGGGCCATTTCGTACGCTCAATGTGACTTTCAATGCAGTAAAAGTGGACCAAAGCGGACGTATCATCGAAGGCGAGGTCATTACCGGCGGCGGTGCGGGGTTATTCAATTCCCCCAATCTGAGTGGCGTATTGAGCAATGTGCAAGGTCAGGTGGATGCGATGGTCAATGGCATGAACAGTTTTAATCTGCCGGTGGTGCTGGGTGTGCAGGGCAATGGCGAGAGCGAACGCGATCAGGGTCTGATTATCATGGGTTTAGTGTTCAAGCCGACCGAAGCCAAAGCCCAGGCCAAAGTTATTTTTCCAGCGGGTGGCGGGCAGTTTGCCGAATTTGTGATCGAAGGATTAACGATGGTTCCGAATGGCGTAGCGAATTTCGACCTCGCGGTGGGGTTGGCGCATGACTTGAATTTTCAGCCGGTCAGCGGTCTCAACCCCCTCATTTTTAAACACTATAACAGCGCCGATCATACTGGCTCTTTTATTCGACTGGATTGTCATGGTTTTCTGGAATTTAACCTCGCCGGGAGTTACGCTTTTCCACAAAGCCAACTCGTTTCGCTGGATCATCCTGGTCAGCCGGTGGTGGCCAACTTCAACGTAAATTCGCAGAAATGGGGCGATTTCATGGGCCAACTGGATAGTCTGGGCGCGTTTGAATTGGCGACGATGCCCGGTTTTGCCTTCCACGTGTCGGATGCGTACCTGGATTTTTCTCAAACCCGCAACCCTTCGCCCCTCGTTTTTCCAAATAACTACAATAGTGGTGCGACCGCGACGGCACCCTTCAACTGGCGGGGCTTTTTTATCAAACAGATCGGCCTCACTTTGCCGGATATGTTCGCTTTATCGGGTGGCACACCGCCGTCTTTTAGCGGCGAAAATCTGCTGATAGATGCGCAGGGTGCCTCGGCGACGCTGATTGGTCGCAATGTGGTGGATGGCAATATTGATGGTTGGGGTTTTGCGCTGGATAGTCTCGGCCTGACCATCGTGGCCAACCAACTGACGGAAGGCGGCTTGTCGGGCCATTTGGAAGTGCCACTGGTGGATGATCCGCTGCCCTACTCCGGTGCGCTGACCCGCGATGCGCAGGGATTTTTCACGATGACGCTGCAACCCAGTGTGACGACGCAACTGAATATTTCAGCGTTAAAATCGCATATTACGTTGAATGACAGCACCGTCGTTACCCTCACCACCGTCCCCGACCCCAAGCCGGGCAAGCCTAACAATCGCAAATTCAAACCTTACGCCGACCTCTACGGCAGCGTCGGGTCTGAGCGTCAGCAATGCCGATTTTCACGATGCCTCCCTGACGGGTAGCGTGGTGCAACAGGCCATTTCACTCATCGAAAGCGTGCTGGGGCCACTCACTTTCACGCCGCCCGCCATTCATTTTCAAGGGCTGAAAATCAACCATCCGAGTTTGCCCGCGACGCGCAGTTACGGACTGGACGGCTATAATATTGCCGGAGGGATTGCCATTGGCGACTACGAATTGGGGCTGAATCAATTGAATATGGTGGAAAATGCGGCGATGTCCTTCAACGGCGTCACGGCTCCGGCGGTGGGTCTGCAATTCAGCATCGGCATTCCCTCTGATCGGTATTAAGGTGGAACTATGGGCCAAAGAACAGACCGTCAATGGCAAAAAGAAATACAGTTTTGGCAAAATTAATGTGGAAAGCCACGTCCCCACTTTCCAATGTACCAGCAATTGCGGCCCTGCGCCGACTAACCAGACGGCAGCGAGTAACACGCCTGCCGACGGCTCGGTCATTAAAACCAGTGGTTTCCAGATAAAAGTCACCGGGCCGGGCACGGGAAAAGTGTTGGTAGATTTCCTAAATACGACGCTGGATGTGACGTTCAGCAATATCAGTCTCAATGCAGCGGGCGAACTTTTGAGCGGCGAAATCCTGACTGCCGTGGATCAAAGTATGTTGTCGCCGCAGCAATTCAGCCTGGGCGTGGGGGGTACGCCGATGCAGTTTCCTTTGCTGGATCAACTCGGCGATGGATTGAGTGCCTTCACCAAATTGCCTTTTTCCTTAAAACAACAAGTCCAGAATATTGCGGGCGTGAATCTGCCCTTCGATTTTGTGGTGGTCGGGCTGCGTTTCACCCCCACCGGCACCCGGCTGGATGCGGCGCTGATGTTTGAAACCGGCGATGTGGATCATCCTTATCTCAAATTTGGGGCGAGTGGCCTGTGCTTTACCCCGCAGGGTGTCAATCTGGATCATATCAAACTTTATCTGGCCGAAGGTGTCACGATGGGCGATTGGGGGATGCCGATCACGATTCTGCCCGGTGGTGCGCAGGGTAATACGGGTAGTTATGCGATATTTAGTTGCAGTGGAATTGATGAGTTTAATTTACAGGCTAAATACACTTTTGATAATACTATTATTAAACCCGTACAATCTGGTAAAACGGCAGTAGATGCTTATTTTAATATTCGTACCCAACGTTGGGGGCAGTTTCTGGCTACGGCCACCATTGATAGTTTTTCAGTGGCTGGTCTGGAAGACGTGCTTTTTAAAGTAACCGACGCAACGATTGATTATGATGACGCACAAAATCCGGCTTTTGCCCCCGGTATGACCGGCACATTCCCACCCACGTGGCGGGGATTTTATTTAAAACAATTGAGTGTCGCTTTACCGGAAGCCTTTGCCAATAATGGTAATCGCATTGTACTGAATGGCAATAATTTTACTTATAATAAAAATGACGGTTTAAGTGGCCAGTTACTGGGTTTGAATTTGCTCAGTTTAACCACGGGTCGACTGAATAGTTGGGCTTTTTCATTAGATACTGTGGAACTGCGACTAGTCCATAGTTCGGCGCAGACCTTCGCGATGGGTGGTAGAATTCACATTCCAGTAACTGCGCAGGAAAACGCGATCAAGTACCGGGCACAATTGGGTCGCGATGCCAGTAATAACCCGACTATGCAGTTTTCGCTCAATGTAGCGGGTACGTATCGCGTGCCTTACTTGGGCGATAGTACGAATATGGTGCTGGCCGCTACTTCGGTGGCCGGGGTGAAAACGGTGATGCTGAATAACAAGCGCAAATTTGAGCCTTACTGTGATTTAACCGGCGCGTTTAACCTGGGTATTAGTGAAGGCACCGTGGCGGGCATTAGTTACCCGGAATTTAAAATGCAATTACTGGGTTTCCAGAATTTTACTTTAAATGATGCGACTTCTACTATTCCGGCCCCCAATGGGGGTTTGAGTAAAATGGCTTTTAAAGCCTTTAGTTTTGCTGGTTTAAACTATAATGTGCAAGCCCCGGCTAGCAGTAGTACGACTCCTCCAAGCAGTACAACTCCTCCAAGCAGCAGTGCAAATAGTAGTAGCACAACTACCGGCACTTCCAATCCCGCCGTCGCTAAATTCCCGATTAATATAAGAAACATTGGATTTGGCGATTATGTAAGTGGTGGCCAGACTTTAAAACGGATCAGTTTTACCATTGATCTGAACTTTACCAGTGTGGGCGGCGCGGGCATCAAAGCCAGCACCTCCGTGGGTGTATTGGGCAGTTTAAATTTAAGTGCTTTACCCTCCGCACCCTGGAACGCCTTCCAGTTTAAAGGGGTAGAACTGGATCAAATTTCTATTAATGCCGATATAGGTTCTTTAAAACTGGTGGGTGGCTTGCGTTTTATCCGCAACGATGCGGTCTATGGCAATGGTTTTAAAGGCGGGATTGTGATGACTTTAAAACCAACTTTGGAAGTCTCCGTAGTGGCGCAATTCGGCTCTACGGCGTATGGCAATAGTAGTGGACAAACCTATCGCTACTGGTTTGCCGATGCGAAAGCCGTTTTTGCTTCGGGTATCGGTTATGCGGGGATTGGTTTGTACGGTATTGGCGGCGGCGCTTATTATAATATGACCCAACAATTAGGTGGACAGGTATTAAGTGGTATCACTAATAAGGTAACACTGGATATTCCTACTTCTGGCTCGTCAGCACCTACACCTCAGCAGGTAGCGGCCATGCCCAATATATTTGATCCAGGTGTCTCGCTTTCAGGAGTTGTTTATCGGCCTGTTCCGGGTAATAATCTGGGTATTAAAGCCAGTGTAGTAGTCGGTTCTTATCCCAATTCGGCGGCTTTTAATGCTGACCTGACGCTGGAAGCCTCTATTAATATGACTACACTGGGCTTAAACTACTTGTCTTTTAATGGAAAAGCCTATTTAATGGCTCCCATTACTAATAGAAGCATCGCCAAAGCCTGGGCCGTATTTGGTAGTACACTTGATCCGATACAAGGCACTTTCACGGCTAATTTAGAGGCTTATGTCAATATTGAAGGGCAAATTGTTGGGGCCTACGCTGGTGGTCCGGCTTACAAGGCTGGTTCCGCCCGCTTCTATTCAGAATTTGGTCCCAATGCACAGGCGGGTAAAAGTTGGTACTTAACCATTGGTACGCCCATGAATAAAGTACGGGTCAATGTCGGGCCGGTGGGTGCTACGTTTGGTGGTTATTTAATGGCGGGTTATCTCGGTCATCCAAATATTATTAATGAGACTGCTATGCCGCCATTGAGTAGTTATTTTAATGGGCGACTCCAATTACTGACCGATATGCGCAGTCGTAATAGTACGGCAATCAATCTGGGGAGCGGCATTGCTTTTGGAGCGGACTTTACAACACCACAGTTTGATAAGAAAATACTAATTTTTTATGCTAAATATCAAGCGGGTTTAGCCTTCGATGTCACAATGACCCGTCCGCCCGGTACTTGTAATTCCAATGGTAGTCCAGTGGGGATCAATGGCTGGTATTTACAGGGTCAGGTGCTGGCGTTCTTTGATGCCGGCATTGGCTTGGAAGTAAATATCAACTTGTTGTTCAAACGCATTCGGGGGCGTTTTTCTATTGCCGATGTTCATATTGAGGCGGGAATTCAGGCGCAATTGCCCAATCCATCGTGGTTTGCCGGGCAGTTGGCGGGGCGTTATCGCATTTTAGGTGGTTTGGTGAAAGGGCATTTCAAATTCCATGTAGAAACCGGCACTTATTGTGTATTGGGCAATTCTCCTAATAATCCATTGGCAGATATAGAATTAGTGGCCGAAATGCGCCCCACCGAGGGTCAGCAAAACGTGGCCGTTTATACCAAAGAAGCACTGGCAGTCGTCTTTAATTTACCAATTAATGCACCTTTTACTCTGGAAGCAGATAATGGGAAGGAAACCTATCGGCCGGTGGTGGTGAGTGCTGGCGTGTATAAAGGTTCTTATAGCGTGGCCGGTAGTTATGTGTATTCCAATGATGGCATTTACCGCAATACTTTGAATACGGTCGGTTATCTGGATAGTTTTAACGAACTGCGTTTCAATCCGACTAGTATTCTAATGGAAAACACTAGTTATACTGCCAAAATAACCGTAGCTTTTGATAAGAAAAACGGCGGTTCGTGGAGTCGGGTGGCCAATTCCCAAAAAGAATATACCCGTGGATTCAAGACTGGTGCCCGGCCTACCACGATCATTGCGGATATATTACAATATCATGCACCTGGCTACCGGCAGCGTAACTGGTCCAGTGGATATGCCGATCCCAAAATAGAATTTACTAAAAAGGGTTTCGGTTATTTCTTTAATCCCAAAATATCCACCACTATCGGCAGCGTAACGCAGTGCGTGGAGCATAATTTCTATTACCGATTAACTAATCTTTCTACTGGGGAATCGAAGTTAATGGCTTTATCGAGTCTGCCCACGCCGGAATATGAAGTAGCAGTGGACCAGTACCTTATTAACTATATTAATTTCATTATCAACCTTTATCACCTGCTTAATATACCCGTTCCGCCCGCCATCACCGCGCTATTATCGCCCGCTCCACCTGCACCGGGTCAATGCGCACAACCTTCGGCGAGCCAAACGCAGAGTAATATCAAGGATATTCCCGCCCGCTCTGGTATTGAGATCGGGATGGCGAGCCTCGGCAATGAAAATCTGGTCAAGAATACTATTTACGAACTACAAATAATCGCTATTCCGATCACGGCCAACCTGACACTGAACTCGACTATTGTTTTTGATAGCGTACAAGTGGTAAATGTCAATTTAGGCGACGAAAACGAGGTGGTGCAACAAGTAAAAACGGCGCGAGGTGACTTGCAAATCGGCGGCTCACCGATCAAAGTACTGTACAGTTATCATTTCAGGACCAGTAGTTATAATAGTTTGAAAGAGAAGGTGCTGGCATTGACCAAAGATGGTCAGCAGGACGTGGGCGATAATGTATGGATGAGTAAATTCCAGGGCAATGAGTCGTTCGACCAGTTCGATCAACTGCGCCTCCGGACTAATGCCGGTATCCTCGCCGAGCCCAGCACCTATGTGTCGGCCTACAATGCGATGTTCCCCACCGACTGGATCAGTGCGGCGCAGGAAAAAATATTATTCTTTATTAAAATACCGCTGACCATCTGGCATACTGTAAATGGTACCCAATCCACTTATAGTCCTTCGCAATTAAGAACAGCACTGTTACCGCCTTTCAACGCCAAAAATACCTACGAGTTCTACTTTAATCCCAGTGCGCCGCTGGAATTGAGTCAGTCCGAGATCAATGCCGGGGCACCGTCCGCTACCGAGCAACATCATTTTGGGGTCCGGTACTACCATGACCAGTTTGCTATCCGGCAAATGCGCATTATTAAAAGTCTGGTCAACGATACCCACCTCAATACCAATAAATATGACTGGAACAATAGTGCAGCGAAGGAACAATTTTACGGATTGGGTAACGTGATTGGTCATAATCCACATTATTTTATAGAAAGTGCAAATCAATATGGTTGGGAAAACAGCGGTAACTATAATAGTGGTCGATTACGGGATGTATCGCTCGCTTTCAACAGTACATATAATAGTTATGTACTGCTGCGCGGTAATACCACCTTCGTCAAGCAAATCAAGAACTATAATTTCCTGTGGTTTGTCATTCCAATTGATACGGATGTCATGACTAATTTTAGTCTGACCGGAGGTCTCAAGAAGGTGTCGCAGTACAGCGGTAATTTTAATATTACCCTCTATAATAAAACCAACTGGCTGCGGATGGATGAAACGACTACCTCTGGTTCTTATACTTTGCCTACTTCCACCCAATAAACGACTTCTGGACTGTGAAAGAACTAATTCCACCTGCCTATAATTCCAATAATAGCGTGTCATTCAGAGCCGAAGGCGTGGAATCCGAGGCCGAAGGCCGAATATTACCATCTAAAACCTTCGGTCTTCGGCCTCGGATTCCACGCTACGCTCTGAATGACAAGATCTCTGTATATAAAATGCGGTTTTTATTATGTTTTGGTCTATGGATGTTGGGTTTATTCCACCAAACCACCCTACACGCTCAAAACCCTGTCGATACTAGTGTCGTCTATCAATACCTGCGGGATTTTATAGATCAGACTGGTCTGAAAAAAAGTGATCTAAAAAAAGACTCGGCACTTAATGCGCTGGTAAATACTTACGGTCTGGATATTAACCACTTAATTCCACAAACCGAAGTAGATGATGTGTCCACACCCATACCCGATTCTGCACAAATTGTAGAAAATCACTTGTTTTTACTAGGTAAAGCCTACGGCGATTCTATTGTGCTGCGTTGGGCTCCCGACAACCGCGAGTTTTGGCGAAGCACCAATCGGGCAGGTTATCAATTAATGCGCTATACATTCAGTCCGGATTCTACTAATGTTATAGCCGGTTCTGGTGTTTCATTATCCGGCCCCAACGGAGCCTCGATCCGCCCCTGGGGACTCGATAGTATTGAAGCGCGTTTAAAAGAAACTGATACGTTGGCCTGGATAGTCGTGCAAGCACTCTATGGCACGGCAGTGGATAAAGCAGATACTTCTAGCAATTTAGTAGTACAGGATATGCAGGCGGGTAATTACTACGGTTTTGCTTTGCTGGCTGCTGATCGGTCTGCACTGGCAGCGCAGGTGGCCGGGTTGCGCTGGGTGGATCGAAAGATTGAAAAAGGTGTGGCTTATTTATATGTATTGAGCAGCCCGGCGGATACTAGTACTAATGCACAAGGAATTACCTCGGTGCGCAATTTCCCTGCGCAGGAAGAACGCCCGACCAATATTCTGGTGATTCCCCGCGATGGTGTGGCTAATATCTTATGGTCGAATCAGGATAACCGACAATATTCGGCTTTCTGGTTGGAGCGTTCGGAAGATGGTGGCAAAACCTTTCATAAATTGCATCAAGATCCCTTGGTGTTTGCCGGTTCAGATGCCAAGCGCGAACCGAATATCTGGCAAATGGGCAAATGGGGTGATAAAGATTTTCAACTCATTGATCTGAATAATTACTATCAATATCAAGATAGCGTACCAGAAAATTATCGGGATTATACTTATCGTTTACGCGGTATTAATCCGTTTGCAGAAATCAGTGTTCCGGCTATTTTTACGGGTTCCGGTCGGGATATCACGCCACCAGCCAATCCAAATTTTATAGACTATGCTCAACTGGCCGATGGCCGGGTACGCTTGCACTGGCTTAATGAAGGCACCCCCGATCTCAAAGGCTTTCAGGTATTACTTTCTGATAAAGAAGGAGGTATTTATAAACCTATCACTGACCAGTTATTGCCGCCGACCAGTGATACGTATGTATCGCCACAGCCGCTATTAGCCAATTCATCGCATTACTATAAAATTCGTGCTTTCGATACCCACGATAACAGTAGCGATTCTTATCCGGCTTATGTGCACGTAGTAGATAGTGTGCCTCCGGCTCCACCCGTTAAAATTCGTCATTTTATTGATTCGACGGGTATAGTGACCTTGCTATGGGAGATGGGTAAAGAAGACGATCTGGCGGGTTATCGCGTATATTTTTCTAATCGCCGCGACTATGAAATGACGCAATTGACGGTGGAACCTACTACTTATAATTTCTTTCGTGATACTATTGAAATCAAGACCCTCACCGAGACCATTTATTATGCCATTCAGGCCGTAGACCGCAATTATAATCGTTCGGCTTTTTCGGAATTAATTGAAATAAAAAAGCCCGACGTGATTGCGCCGGTGACACCAGTAATGCTTTACCCGGAAGTGTCGGATAGTAGCGTTACGCTGCACTGGACGCCCAGCAGTAGCCCCGATGTAGTGCAACATACACTCTATCGTCGCTTATATGAGACGAATGAGTCGTGGAAAGAAGTCAGCAAATTTGGTAAAACCGATAGTATTTTTATAGATCGAACTATACAAAGTGAAAAAATGTACGAATATACACTACGCGCTAAAGATGATGCCGGGCTGCTCTCCGAATATGCTTTTCCGGTGCATGCGCGGCCCTGGTTTTCTGGCAAAATTGCCTCCGTAAAAGACCTGCAAGTAGTCTATGATTCTACTGCGAAAGTAATGCAACTGCAATGGCAGTTTACGCCGCCTACTACGGAGATTCTAAAAGGACAGGATTACCGCTTTTATGTCTATAAATCCTTCGGTTCCAATCCCTTAGCGCGCTACCAGCAATTAGATCGTACTACACTGCGCTTTAACGATAAAGACATCCATCAGGAAGGCAAATACAATTACGCCATAGTAGTCATGTTCAAAAATGGCAAAACGAGTGAATTGAGTACTACTGTTTCCGTGCGCTATTTTAAATCCACTTCAAAATGAAACCATTCTCTGCTAATATGGCCCTGTTAATTATCGGGCTGTTATTCATTCAATATAATTCCATTGCGCAAATACATATTGAACCCGCCAATCCGGTGATCTGTGCTGGCGAAAGTGTGGTATTGACAGTGGTGGGAGACAACCCTGGCAATCTGCCTACTTCGTTCAATTGGAGTCCACAGGATGGCTTGGATGACCCATTTGCCCAGACCGTGACGGCTACACCGTTTGCAACTACTAATTATTCAGTAGAAACCAACGCTGGTAATGCATCAGTGACGGTAACTGTACTTGATCTGCCAGATGCCAGTTGGAGTGGCATTTCCGATGAGCCTTTTTGTGCCAATCATGCACCCATAGAAATAACGCCTTCCGAACCGGGCGGGACTTTTACAACCGACCCTGTTGCACCCGGGGCTATTACGAACGTTGCTGGTATCCTGTATTTTAATCCCAGTGCTTATCCGGACGGTTCTGGTGTATTTATTACTTATACGGTCAGCAATGCAGACGGTTGTACTAATAGTTCTACCCGTTCTACCACAATTTTTCCGTTGCCTGCAACCAGTTTTAGTGGTCTATCGCCAATCTATTGTTCCAGTGATGGTCCTATAACTTTAATAGGAACACCTGATGGCGGTACATTTTCCACTACCGCTCCCAGTGGCCTGACTGGCGATGAACTTGACCCCTCCCAAGTACCGACGGGCACTACTTTTGACATTACTTATACTTACACTGGTGGTTGTACTAATAGCGCAACTCAATCCTTTATAGTAAATGAACAGCCAATCGTCAGTTTTACTGGCCTTAACGCTATGTATTGCTCTAATGAATCACCTGTCACTTTGACTGGAATCCCAACAGGTGGCACTTTTTCTACTACGGCTCCCAGCGGCCTGAGCGGCGATGTTTTTGATCCATCCCAACTGCCGACTAATGATTCTTATCCGATCACTTATACCTATTCTAATGGTGGTTGTAGCAACTCCGAAACGCAATATGTACTAGTACGTAATGCGCCTGTGGTGAATTTTACTGGTTTATCCAGTAGTTATTGTGTGGATGCTGCCCCCGTAATCTTAACTGGCTCGCCAGCGGGTGGCACATTCTCTACGACCGCACCGGCCGGGTTTAGTGGTAACACACTTGACCCTACGCAAGTGCCAACCGGAACTACTTATTCCATTACGTATTCCTTTACCGATGCAAATAGTTGTTCTAATAGTGAAACACAATCTTTTATAGTAAATCCTTTACCGACGGTGAGTTTTACTGGATTATCGAGTAGTTATTGCGCGAATGAACTGCCTGTCACATTAACGGGTACTCCCGCTGGCGGCACATTTTCTACCAATGCCTCTAATGGCCTGACTGGCAATACATTAGATCCTAGTCAAGTACCGACTGGCACTTCGTGGAATATTACTTATACCTACATGGATGCCAATGGTTGTAGTAATAGTGAAACGCAGTCTTTTATAGTTAATCCGCTGCCCGGAGCAGGATTCGCGCTGCCCGCTTCTTTCTGTGCCAATGACGCAGCGATTACCCTGCAAGGTGATCCACCGGGCGGCATCTTTACTAGCGACGCACCGAGTGGTTTAATCGGCAATACATTGACACCAGCAGAGGTACCACCAAACACCGTGTATTTTATTACTTACACTTTCATCGATGCGAATAGTTGTGCGAGCAGCCAAACTCACACGTTCACCGTAAATTCCTTGCCAGCGGTGAGTTTTACTGGATTGACCAGCAGTTATTGTGTGGATGCGTCATCGGTAACTTTAAGTGGAAATCCAGCAGGTGGCACTTTCACCACCGATGCACCCAGCGGTTTGGAGGGTAGTGTATTAAGTCCAAACCTAGTGCCGACCGGAATAACTTATTCCATCACTTACACTTATACCGATGTGAATGGTTGTAGTAATTCTGCAAGCCAGAGTTTTGTAGTCCATGATTTGCCGACAGTCAGTTTTTCTGGATTGAATGCTAGTTATTGCGCGAATAGCGCATTAGTAACTTTAACTGGCTTACCAGCAGGTGGTATTTTTTCTACTACGGCACCCGGTGGATTGAACGGCAGCACCTTAACTCCTGCACAAGTGCCGACTGGCACCACTTACACACTTACTTATACTTACAGCGATGTCAACGGTTGCAGTAATAGCCAAACGCAAAATTTTATCGTCAATCCTTTGCCAGTCGTTAGTTTTACTGGTTTAGCTAGTACCTATTGCGTAAATGCTGCCCCCGTAACCTTAACTGGCTCGCCAGCTGGCGGTACGTTTTCCACAAATGCGCCAGCTGGATTCAATATAGATGTACTTAACCCCAATCAAGTGCCAACTGGAACTAACTATACCATCACTTATTCTTTTACCGATGGAAATATCTGCGCTAATAGTCAAACGCAAATTTTTATAGTAAATCCTTTGCCCACAGTAAGTTTTTCCGGTTTGTCCGGTAGTTATTGTGCTAATGAAGCAGCAGTTACTTTAACTGGCTCGCCCGCTGGCGGTATATTCTCTACTAATTCACCCACTGGCCTAACTGGTAATATCTTAGACCCCAGTCAAGTACCCATGGGGACAACGTGGAATATTACTTATACCTACACCGATGCAAATGGATGTAGTAATTCTACTACCCAGCCTTTTGTAGTGAATGCACTGCCCGGAGCCGGTTTTAGTCTGCCTTCCTCTTTTTGTGCTAACGATGCGGCGATCACGCTGCAAGGCGATCCACCCGGCGGCGTCTTCACCACCAATGCGTCCAGTGGTCTGGTTGGTAATACCTTGACACCAGCGGATGTGCCGCCCAATACAATCTATTCTATTACTTACACTTTCACCGATGCGAATAGTTGTGCGAGTAGTCAAACTCACACGTTTACCGTAAATTCCTTGCCAGCAGTTAGTTTTACTGGATTGACCAATAGTTATTGCGTGGATGCGGCACCCGTCATTTTGACTGGTTCGCCAGTAGGCGGTACTTTCACGACTGATGCTCCGAGCGGTTTGGAAGGCAGTGTATTAAGCCCAAACCTGGTACCCACTGGAACTATTTATTCCATCACTTATACTTACACCGATGCTAACGGTTGTTCTAATACTGCAAGTCAGTCTTTTATAGTCAACGATTTGCCCACAGTCAGTTTTTCAGGTTTAAATCCTACTTATTGCGCGAATAGTGCCGCCGTTATACTAACTGGCTTACCAGCAGGTGGCATCTTTTCTACTACCGCACCCAGCGGTTTGAGCGGCAGTACCTTAACGCCTGCACAAGTGCCGACTGGCATCACTTACACACTTACTTATACTTACAGCGATGTCAACGGTTGCAGTAATAGCCAAACGCAAAATTTTATCGTCAATCCTTTGCCAGTCGTTAGTTTTACTGGTTTGTCTAGTAATTACTGTGTAAATGCTTCACCCGTTACCTTAACTGGCTCGCCAGCGGGTGGCACATTCTCTACGACCGCACCGGCCGGGTTTAGTGGCAACTTACTTGAACCCAATCAAGTGCCAACTGGAACCAACTATTCTATCACCTATACCTTCACCGATGGAAATGGTTGTGCTAATACTCAAATGCAGTCTTTTATAGTAAATTCGCTGCCAGCAGTTAGCTTTTCTGGTTTATCGAGCAGTTATTGTGCGAATGAAGCACCAGTTATGCTAACCGGCTCGCCAGTTGGTGGTAGCTTCTCCACCAATGCACCGAGTGGTTTGACTGGCAATACATTAGACCCCAGTCAAGTGTCAACTGGCACTGCCTGGAATATCACTTACACCTATACCGACGCGAATGGTTGTAGTAATGCTAGTACACAATCTTTTATAGTCAATGCACTGCCCGGAGCAGGATTCGCGCTGCCCGCTTCTTTTTGTGCCAATGATGCGGCGATCACACTGCAAGGTGATCCACTAGGCGGAGTTTTCACCACTAATGCGCCCAGTGGTTTGATTAGTAATACGCTGACACCAGCAGATATACCATTCAATACAGTCTATTCTATTACTTACACTTATACGGATGCAAATAGTTGTACGAGCAGCCAGACAAGAACTTTTACCGTGAATTCTTTACCAACGGTTAGTTTTTCTGGATTGACCAATAGTTATTGCGTAGATGCAGCACCAGTCACTTTGACTGGTGCTCCCGCAGGCGGTACTTTTACGACCGATGCACCCGGCGGTTTGGAAGGCAGTGTATTAAGTCCAAATCTGGTACCCACTGGAACTACTTTTAATATTACTTACACTTATACTGACGGGAATGGCTGTACTAATAATAGTAGCCAAAGTTTTGTAATCCATGATTTGCCAGCAGTTAGTTTTTCGGGATTAAATGCTACTTATTGTACTAGCAATCCGGCAGTAACACTAGTCGGTTTGCCATCTGGGGGCGTCTTTTCTACCACTGCACCCAGTGGATTGAGTGGCAGCACGTTAACGCCTGCACAAGTACCCACTAGCACGACCTACACTATTAGTTACACTTACATCGACGGTAATAGTTGCAGCAATAGTCAGACCCAGAGTTTTATAGTCAATCCGTTGCCAGCGGTGAGTTTTTCGGGGTTGGCCAGTACATATTGTATAGACGCTTCGCCGGTTACACTCACCGGTTTGCCCGCTGGCGGCACGTTTTCCACAACCGCGCCAGCCGGTTTTAGTGGTAACACACTTAACCCTACGCAAGTGCCAACCGGAACGACCTATGCTATTACTTATACTTTTACCGATGCAAATAGTTGTTCTAATAGTGAGACACAGTCTTTTATAGTAAATCCGCTGCCAGCAGTTAGCTTTTCTGGATTATCGAGTAGTTATTGCGCGGATGAAGCGCCCGTCACACTAACGGGTTCTCCCGCCGGCGGCACATTTTCTACCAATGCGCCCAGTGGCCTGATTGGAAATATGTTAGACCCTAGCCAAGTTCCAATGGGTGTAGTGTGGAATATTACTTATACCTACACCGATGCGAACAGTTGTAGTAATTCTAGCACACAGTCTTTTACAGTTAATCCGCTGCCTGGAGCTGGTTTTAGTCTGCCCTCTTCTTTTTGTGCCAATGACGCGGCTATTACTTTGCAAGGTGATCCGCCCGGTGGAGTTTTCACCACCAATGCGTCCAGTGGTCTGGTTGGTAATACCTTGACACCAGCGGATGTGCCGCCCAATACAGTATATTCTATTACTTACACTTATACCGATGCCAATGGTTGTGCGAGTAATCAGACAAGAACTTTTACCGTAAACTCTTTACCAACGGTGAGTTTTTCTGGATTGACTAATAGTTATTGCATGGATGCGGCACCCGTCATTTTGACTGGTTCTCCCGTAGGCGGTACTTTCACGACCGATGCACCCGGCGGTTTGGAAGGCAGTGTATTAAGTCCAAATCTGTTGCCCACTGGCACTACTTTTAATATTACTTACACTTATACTGACGGGAATGGCTGTACTAATAATAGTAGCCAAAGTTCTGTAGTCCATGATTTGCCAGCAGTGAGTTTTTCTGGATTGTCTTCTGCTTATTGTACCAATGCGCCAGTAGCTACGTTGACTGGTAGTCCGGCAGGAGGTACTTTTTCTACCACTGTGCCATTCGGTTTAAATGGCGATCAACTGGACCCATCGCAAATACCCACCGGTATTACTTATGCAGTGACTTACCAATATACCGATGGAAATGGTTGCAGCGATGCACAGACCCAGGCATTTCTAGTAAACGCCCTGCCAGCAGTAGATTTTACAGGTTTATCTCCCTTATACTGTGCCAGTGATCCCGCTGTTACTTTGAGCGGTACGCCTATTGGTGGCATTTTTAGTACGGATGCGCCTACTGGACTAAATGGCAATGTATTCACTCCCGCAAATATCCCCGCTGGCATTACATATCATCTTACATATTCTTTTACAAATAATACAGGTTGTGCCAATCAGGAAACCCAGTCCTTTCTAGTCCATCCGCCTACTCAAGTAGATTTTACTGGCTTATTGCCCACTTACTGTATTAGCGATGCTGCGGTTACGTTGACAGGCAATCCTGCCGGTGGTACATTTACCATTACACCCAACAATGGATTAAATGGCAATATTTTCGATCCTGCACAAGCATTTCCTAATACCGACATAGTGATTGCCTACACTTTTACCGATACAAATGGCTGTGTTTTTTCTGCAAATGATACGGTATTAGTATTTACGCCTCCAACTGTAGTGTTTGAAGGATTACAGACATCGTACTGTGCGAATGATCCAATTATATTTTTAACTGGCACTCCGGCTGGCGGCACTTTTACCACCACGGCACCCAGCGGAGTAGTGGGCAATCAACTAGATCCGTCCTCTATTCCGGTGGGTATTCCTTATTCTATTACTTATAGTTTTAGTGCTGGTACGGGAGGTGGTTGTAGTGGTTCCGAAACCCGGCAATTCATCGTTCATGCACCGCCAATAGCGAATTTATCCGGGTTATCATCGACTTATTGTGCTAATTCACCTATGGATACGCTGACGGGTAGCCCACTAGGGGGCATATTTAGCACCAATGCGCCGTCCGGACTTGCGGGCAATATACTTGATCCAAGTCAAGTGCCAACTAGTAATACCTATAATTTATCTTACACCTACACGGATGTCAATGGGTGTTCTGCCACCGATCAACAGCCGTTTGTAGTGAATGTATTGCCAGTCGTTACATTTAGTGGCTTGTCGTCTGCTTATTGTACTGATGCACCGCCAGTTATGTTAGTTGGAAATGCCGTTGGAGGTAATTTTAGTACTAATGCGCCCTCTGGTTTGAATGGGAATGTACTGACACCATCGCAAATACCAGTGGGTACTAATTTCGACATTTTTTATAGTTATACGGATGTTAATGGTTGTACTGCATCCACGCCAGCGCAGTCATTTTCTATTAATCCATTACCAGTGGTCAGTTTTACTGGTCTTTCTCCTGCGGTATGTGTAGATGCCCCGGCGGTTACGCTGAGTGGCAGCCCGACTGGTGGTACTTTTACGACGACTGCGGCCAGTGGTTTGATAGGCAATATGTTTACTCCCGCCCAAACCCCCACTAATACGGCATTTAGTATTGCTTATACTTATACTGATGCCCAGGGCTGTACTAATGCGCAGAGCCAATCCAGTATAGTGCATTCGTTGCCAACGGTCAGTTTTACTGGTTTAAATTCGGCTTATTGTGCCAATGATGCACCGGTTCTATTAACTGGTCTGCCTGCCGGCGGTGTTTTTTCTACCAATGCTCCAACCGGACTAAATGGCAATATTTTTAATCCCGATCAAGCACCGCCGGGCACTAACTATACTCTTACTTACACCTATACCGACGGAAATGCTTGTACTAATACACAAACCCAGCCATTTACTATTCACGCATTGCCTGTGGTTAGTTTTAGTGGGTTAGCACCTACTTATTGTGCTAACGCACCTGAAGTAGTTGTGACTGGTAATCCGGTGGGAGGTACATTCACTAGTACGGCTACTAGCGGATTTAATGGCAATCTATTAGACCCAGCACAATCACCGACCGGAACGACCCAGGAATTGACTTACACTTATACGGATGCGAATGGCTGTACCAACACGCAAATGCAAGACTATTTAATCTATGCACTGCCAGCACTGAGTTTTACGACATTAGCACCTACTTATTGCTCTAATGCTGTTCCTGTGTTATTAAATGGGACACCAGTTGGAGGTGATTTTAGTGCTGATTTGTTGGGCGCATTAAGCAATTTGAATCCCGGTACTGCCTTTCAGCCAACCGGGTTAAATAGTGGCGATCAAGTTACTATTACTTATAATTTTCAAACAATAGAAGGATGTACTAGTTCGGTGCAACAGACTACAACTATACTGTCTGCGCCCGTTTTTGCCCTGCCGGATTCTGTGCTGTTTTGTGGTGAAGGTGTATTGCAACCTGATACTATTCAACCTGATTTTACTTATATCTGGTCTAATGGGGCTGTAACATCCAATTTACTAGTAAATACTAGTGGCATTTACACATTGACGGCAATTGCACCCAATAGTTGTACCGCATCGGATAGTACCGTAGTCGCCATTAATCCGGGAGAGAATTTTGTTAGCAACTTGCTCATTAGCGAAGCGGCTTGTAGCGGCGATACTTTGCATTTTTTTGATATTACCGAGGTGGCGGGTACGATCAATGGCTACCGCTGGGATTTTGGTGACGGCAAGACGAGTACCGAACGCGATCCCACCCACGTGTATGACCAGGCAGGAGACTTTTTAGTCACGCTGGAAGGCACCCTCAACGGCTGTACGCAGGTATCGGTTGCTAAACCCATTTCTATTGCCGTTTGTCGGCAACAATTTGGTGGCGATGGCTTTTTTGAATCTTTACGCTTATATCCCAATCCGACTGATGACGTGTTTTCTCTGCAAATAATACTTCCGCAAGCGCAGGATATACTGGTAAAAGTAGTAGATCAAAACGGTCGAATTATAGAAAATCGACACTTACGCGATCATGCCCTCTACCAGGAAAGTTTTTCGGGATTGGAGCGGGGAGTCTACTTCGTGCATCTGCAATGCCTGAATCATATGCAGGTATTAAAAGTAGTGGTATTGGATTAAAATAATGTGATGCAAATTCCAGATTAAAAATGAATAGCCACCAGTAAAACTGGTGGCTATTCTAACAAGAATCCGTCTTCTACTGCGTAACCACCACTTTCTGATACACCGATTCGCCATTAGCAGTCACCTTCAAAAAATAAGCATTGGCAGGCAAATCATTTATGGGCAATTCCAGAGTTTGCAAATCCGCTTCCAAATCATGCTGCTCGGTACGAATCAATTTTCCCTGTGCGTCGAACAAAGTGAGCACCACTTCTGATGTCTGTGGTAAATAAAATTGTAATTGAACTACACTATTAGTCGGTGCTGGATTCGGGAAAACGGTCAAGGTCATTTTTCCACCAGAAAGCATCGCTTGGACGATGTCGGAATATTGGGAGGTTCCGTCATAGTCTATTTGTTGCAAGCGATAGAAGGTAACAAGCGATTGAGGTAAATCTTCGGATGAATAAAACTGTATACTTCTGTCCGCTGGTAACCGAAACTGGAACCGCGCCGCTCTGGGTATTGCCGGACCATTGCGGGTTGCTGTTGGAATATAGTATTCCACCCGAATTGTCCGGCTCTCCCAAGATAACATCCACCTGATCAGGCTTTGAAATGGCGGCACTACCTGCATACGACATTGATAATAAATTACCTGAACACGTCGGCACAAAACTTTGCCCACTGCTAGTGTAAGAAATCATTTTGAACGCTTGTAATGTATTCGAAACAGGGCACTGGGCCACCAATTCGGCGGTGGGTAAAACAGAAGCGGCGATAAATAAAAAGCAGATCAGGCAAGATAGTTGCACTAATTGGCCACGTAGTTGGCTCTTCATCGGACTGATTTTTTTGATCGGAGATGGTGTAGCAAGCGTTTTGTATTTCATTTTATCCCTTTTTTAAAATCAACACTTTGCTCATTCGGCAGGCGGAAAAAATGGCTTTCCAGCCATCTGTTCTTGCCGTTTGTGGTTGGTGCAAAGTTGAGGGGAGGGCATCCTCCAAGACGGTCACCATTGTTTCAAATGGGTGGAGGATCGTTTCCGGAAGGTGGAAAATTGTCTCGGAAAGGTGGCGCATTGTCTCAAAACCCTGCAACATCATGTTTCGCTGGCATCCAGTCGCCTTTGAACCGCCATCTGATTTTTCCCGTTCTTGTGGACAAAATCTTCGTCATGTGCCGCACAGTTTTGGTAAATATTTTGTTGCTGCTGTGTATTATTGCCCTCGCGCAGTAGCCGCGGCTGGAAGTGATTTCCGTCGAACAAGGGCTGTCGCAAGGCTACGTGCCGAGTGTCTGCCAGGATGAGGACGGCTTTCTGTGGTTCATGACCAACAATGGGCTGAACCGCTACGACGGCTACGATTTCAAGGTGTTTCGGAACAATCCGCACGATCCCTTTTCGCTCTCTGATAACACGGCAAATCAGATTGTCGATGCCGGAGATTTTATTTTTATCATCAAGGGAATCCAGGCTTTTGACCTCTTGAACCGGAAGACCCAAAAAGTCTATCATTTCCCGCAAAAACTGCCGCAGGAGAAAGTGCTCCGCTTTTTGCGGGATGGGCGGCAGAGCGGGTATTTGGTTACTGCTCTCCCCTCCCGTGCTCTGAGCCGTATTTATCGGCTGAAATGGCCCGAAGACCTGGCCGAACGTTTGGAACGGGGGGAATCACCGGATTCTTTACTGGACATCCGCCTGCTGGAAGAAGTAGCGGATTTTAAAAATATCAGCCTTTCGGCAAATGAAAAGCAACGCTGTATATTGACTTCGCAGGCCTTACTGGTCAAGGAGGTGGCCTCGGGCGTGATGAATCGGATCGCGCTTCCGGCTGAATTTTATAACAGTATGGGGCTGTTTGCCGACCTGACCCAGGGTGCCTTCGTTTTTAAAACTGGCCTTTCCAAACTTGCTCACTATGATGGTCAGCATTGGCAGTTTATTAATCTGGACCTTCCGCCCGATTATTTCCTGCTTTTTTCCGACCGGAAACGGGGAACTGCCTGGTTCTCCAACAACAAATCCGTGTATGGATTTGACCTGAATCACTTGCCCGTGGGTGCAGAACCACTGCGGGCCAACTACCAATTGCCGCTCCCGGAAGAAGCGATTTCCGGCATCACCGATCAGGAAGGGAATGTATTTTTTGGAACCAATACCTGGGGCATCCGCAAACTCAGTGCCTTTAAAAATTACCTGCTCGGTTACTCGATCTACTGCACGCCGGTGACCGATAACCAGGGAACGATATTAATGGCGGACGTCCGAAGAAAGCCGGATGCGGGGATTTTGCTGGACCTTCGGAATGGCCAAATCCAAGCGATGGAGACTTTGTTGGGTATTCCAGACAAGATATTTACCTACGCAGATATAGACGAGCAAGGACGATACTGGGTCTACCACGCCTTTAAAACGACTTCTGCACCTGCTCTTTTGATTTGCTACGATGCCATCGAAAAGAAAAAGGAAACCTTCAATCTGCCCAAAGATTTTGAGGCTACACTAATCTGGTATCGCGCGCCGGGTCAACTTTGGCTCGCCAGTACCAAGGGCCTGCTGCGTTTTGACATAGCCACCCAAACTACTGAAATACTGCGTTTTACGCCATCTTTGGACAGTTTGATCCAAATCACCACGATGGCGCAAACGCCCGACGGTGCCTGGTGGCTGGGTACCGCTTCTACCAATGGCCTGCTGAAAGCCGTGCCTTCCGCTTCGGGGGAATGCGCCCTCACGATTTTCAAAGCCAACACCTCGGACGAGAATAGCCTGCCAGGCAATTACATCAAATCGCTGCTGCCCGACCCAGCCGATGCCAACGTGCTGTGGATTGGAACGGGCGGCAATGGATTGAGTCGGCTCGATTTACATACCAACCAATTTACCAATTTCAGCACCCGAAATGGTCTGCCGGACGATTACATCTACGGCATTCTGGCCGACAACGACAAGCCCCGTAACCTGTGGTTCAGCACCAACCGGGGATTGGCACGTTTCAATCCCGAAAGGGGCTCTATTCAGTATTATACCAAAGCCGATGGCTTGCCAGATAACGAGTTCAATACCAATGCTTTCTACAAATCTCCGACGGGTGAACTGCTATTTGGCGGCATCAACGGACTGACCATTTTTAATCCCAAAAGCCTGACCGAAAACCAGTTACCACCCGAAATTCGCCTGACGGGTCTACGCATTAACGGGTTGCCAGTTAGCCCGCGCGATGAAGACGCGGTGCTGAGCACCGACGTCGCCTTTGCCGAGCGGCTGGAATTGCCCTTTGACCAGAACAATATCCAGTTGCAATTTGCAGCGATGGATTTTTCTCAGCCTGGTCGCAACCAGTTTGCCTTTTATCTGGAAGGTGCAGAAAGTCCTTGGGCGCACCGCGGATTTGAACACACGGCCCAATACCCTAATTTGGCCCCCGGCACCTACACTTTTCACGTAAAAGCCGCCCCAATCTCTTGGAGCGGCTCTTTTAGCATAGAATCAGATATTCAGTTTCAACCTTTAATAAAAGCCAAAAGATCTTTATTAATAGTGGCGGCTTCGGTAGTCGGCATACCATGCGGAAATCCCGGATAGGTAATCAGTTTCCCGTGCTTCAATAACTTGGCCGCCTTGACTGCCGTAAGGTTATAAGGCACAATTTGGTCATCTTCTCCGTGCAGGACGAGGACGGGTACCTCTACGCTTTTAAGGTCGTCCGTGAAGTCGGTTTCGGAAAACGCTTTGATACAGTCATAATGGGCTTTTATGGCCCCCATCATGCCCTGTCGCCACCAGTTATCCCGAACGCCTTGCGATATTTTTGCGCCTTCCCGGTTATATCCGTAAAAGGGCAACGTAAAATCCTGGAAGTATTGCTGCCGATTGGTCGCCGTATTCAGACGAATTTCATCAAAAACAGACATCGGTATGCCCTCCGGGTTGGCTTCCGTCTTGGCCATAATGGGGGTCACGGCACTAATAAGTACTGCTTTGGCCACCCTGCCTTTTCCGTGTTTGGCTACGTAGCGGATTACCTCTCCCCCGCCCGTGGAATGGCCAACGTGTATCGCATTTTTAAGGTCGAGGGCGGCGGTAAGTTCAGCCACATCTGCCGCATAGGTATCCATATCATGCCCCTTATCGGTTGGGGTGGACCGGCCGTGTCCCCGGCGGTCATGGGCAATCACCCGAAAACCTTTGTCCAAAAAGAACAGCATTTGTCCATCCCAATCGTCGCCGCTCAAAGGCCAGCCGTGATGAAAAACAATGGGCTGTCCGGTGCCCCAGTCTTTGTAAAAAATGTCGGTACCGTCTTTTAATTTCAGTGTGGGCATGAAGATCGTTTTTTTGAAATGAATTTGAGATGTTTTGAATGGCGTGGAGAGGAAAACTTGGGATTTCTTCCAGAAAGAACCACCCTTGATTGAAAATGTTTCAGGCATCCTCTATCAATAACCCACCTCAATTCCGCATTCATTCCATTCCTTGATCTCTTCCACCAACATTTCACGCCCGTCCTGAGCATAATAGGTAATGGGCATTTTGCGAGTATCAAACATCCATTTCTTAATGCCACTGTCGGCCAAACCGTTTATGATTAATTACCGGGTGGAAAATATCGCCGCACTGGCAGAGGAACTAAAAAAGACAACGTGACCATCATTGATGAAATTGCGGAATATGACTATGGCAAATTCGTTCACGTGCTTGATCCGGAAGGGAATATTATTGAACTTTGGGAAATAAAAGATGATGGCATTTACTTTTGAAAAGTAATTATTGGCGGGCAAATTCCGACGCTTGTGGCAATTGTATTCGTAGTTGAATGACACTATTAGTCATGGCTTAATGGACAGCCACGCCCTCCACTTCCATTTCTGGTTGCTTGACATCCTTCTTACGACGCGAAAATCTCGCTATCAATCTATCCACCACATAGTAAATACAAGGCACCACCAGCAGCGTCAACAAGAGCGACGAAGTAAGGCCACCGATAATTACCCAGGCCATACCATTCTTCACTTCTGCACCAGCCCCAGTCGATAAAGCGATGGGCAACATACCCAGTATCATCGCAATCGTGGTCATAATAATTGGGCGGAAACGTTCACGCCCGGCGTCCAGCAGGGCGTGAACGACATTGGCACCTTCGGCTTTCCGCTGATTCGTAAAGTCTACCAACAGAATACCGTTCTTCGCAACCAGACCCATCAGCATAATCAAACCGATCATCGCAAAGATGGTTAAGTCGTTCATGGTCAAGGCCAAAGCCAGAAAAGCACCGATCAGAGCGAGCGGCAAGGCAAAGAGCACGACAAACGGATACACCGCATTTTCATACAAGGCGACCATAATCAAATAAATCAACAGAATGCCCAGACCCAAAGCGCCCAACAGGCTCCCGAACGATTTACTTTGATTTTCCAGCGAACCCACAAACTGCCAGGTCACGCCGGGTGCCAGTTGCGCCTGATCAATTTTTGCCTTGATTTCCTGACCCACCGTACCCACCGAACGGCCTACTACCGAGGCATTTACCGTAATGGAAGGCAGGCGATCCATACGTTCCAGCGCGCTTTCGCCGAGGTCTGATTTGACAGTGGCAAACTGCGACAGTTCGATGGGCAAACCCTGTGTATTCACAAAACGCAACGCTCGAATGTCGTTGATATTGGTGCGGTCCTGATCGTCGGATTGGACCATGATGTCGTACTCATTGCCCTTGTCGGTGAATTTCGCCTGATCGTTGCCCCGGAAAGCATTGGAAATGGCGGTACCAACTTCATTGGCATTTAGTCCGAGCAAAGCCATTTTTTCCCGATCCAGTTGTACGCTAAACTGCGGTTTTGGGTCAATCGTGCTATATTTCACGTACTGAATACCCGGCGTTTTTGTCACTATTTCGCGTATTTGAGCAGCAGTTTCCCGCATTTGCTTGCGGTCTTGCGACTTGATAACGACCTGCACATCCGCCTGACTATTTCCGGTAATACTCACCGGCGTAATCGTCACCTTCACGCCCGGATATTTCCCGATCACTTCCTTCATCCGCGTGCCAAATTCATTGGTGCTGATACTGCGTTGCTTTTTATCATTCAACACCACGTTCAGGTCGGCGAGATTGCCATTATTGGTACTAGCCTGTCCACTCGAAGAATAGCCGACATTGGTAAATACATTGACGACTTCGGGCTGTTTAAACAGTTCGCGTTCAATCTGTTGCGTCAACTGGTTGGTTTGGTACACCGAAGTTTGCGGAGCCAGTTCCAGGTGAATACTCAACTCGCCCCGGTCGCTCGCACTCACGAAAGCCGTACCGATAAAGCCCGCACCCGCCAGAGAAAGCGAACCAATAAACAGCACAATTACCCCCCCAAATACCCAGCGTTTGTGGCCCAAAGCCCATTGCAACGCATTGGAATAACCTTCGCGGGCAGCAATTATTTGATTTTCAAACCAGATGTTTACTTTTCCCCACAGCGTCTTTGGATTCAGGTGCTGCACCTTACCGAAGTGGGCCGCCAGCATCGGCGTAATGGTAAAACAAACCAGCAGTGACATCAGCGTAGACACGACGACCACCAGCGCAAACTCGCGCAAAATGTTGCCGATCATCCCGCCCGCCAGCGATAAGGGAATGAAAGACCACTACGTCCACCAGCGTGATAGCGACCGCCGTGAAACCAATTTCGGCCCGACCATCAATAGCGGCGGTGCGGCGGTCTTTGCCCATTTCCATGTGCCGCATAATGTTTTCCAAAATCACGATCGAGTCATCCACCAGAATACCGACGACTAGCGAAAGGGCCATCAACGTCATCAGGTTGAGCGACATGCCCAGCAAATTCATGAAAATGAAGGTCGGGATCATCGAAGCAGGCAGGGCGATGAGTACAAACAGCGCGCTCCGGCCACTGTGCAGGAAGAAAAGCATGACCATCGCCACGATAAACACCGCCAGAAAAAGGTCGTGCACCACCGCATCCGCCGATTGTAGCGTGTAGGTGGATTGGTCGGAAGCAATGGAAAAATTGAGGCCGATATTGGCATAAGTTTTCTTCACTTCATCCAGTCGCGCCCGTACTAATTTGCTCACTTCCACCGCATTAGCATCGGTTTGTTTCAGGATTTGCATCCCGATGGCGGGCGTACCGTTGAAGTGGTTAAGCGTAGTGGTTTGCACTTGGGCATCTACTACTTCGGCCACGTCACGGAGGTATACCCGGCTGCCGTTGTTGTATTGGGCAATGACGAGATTACGCAGTTGATCCAGATCACTAAACTTGGCGTTGTACTGAATCGAGTAGGTATTTTCGGGCGTTTCCACCTGACCAGCTGGCGACGAAATACTGGACGCGTTGACAATCATCGCGACCTGCGACACCGTCAGTTTGTAGGCGGCCAGTTTGTCTTTATTGACGTTGACCTGAATTTGCCGCTCGTTGCTGCCCACCAGACCAACCTGACCCACGCCGGGCACGTTGGCAATCTGGGGAGAAACCTGTTTGTCCAGCAAATCGTAGAGTTCGGCTTGCCCAATATTCGCCGTAGCACTCATGCGCAGTACGGGCAAATCGTCGGTAGAAAATTTATTAACTACCGGATTATCAATGCTTTGGGGAAGTAACGCCAGAATCTGGTTCACTTTGCGCTGCGCATCATTCTGGGCTTTATTCACGTCCACGCCGTCTTTCAACGTAACGGTCACGATGGACGCGCCTTCCTGCGAAGAAGACGTGATGCGATCAATGCCTTCCAAAGAAGACACGGCATCTTCGATCTTGCGGGTCACCACGCTCTCGATTTCGTCGGCGGAAGCACCGCGATAAGACGTGATGATGGTGACTACGCTGGCATCGAATTTCGGCAATAAGTTGTAACTCAGTGCCCGGTAACTGACCACCCCAAACAGGATCAGCGTACCGAATATAACGGTCATGAGCAAAGGGCGATTGATCGCCAACTCGGCTAATTTTCTCATGGGAATATGATTTATTGTTGAGCGGTTGAGGGGTTGAGAATGTTGAGACACTTGATTCGTGCCGTGCTTGGTGTTTTCACCATAGCCGTCAGGTTAAGGAAAGTATTCAATGATAGTGACAGGTTAATACATTGGTTTACAACCTGTTGCAACCCCACCCCTAGCCCCTCCCCCGAAAGGGAGGGGGACCTGATCACGATATTTTCTATTCATTTTTAGTACCATGAGGATAAATAGATTTTCATTAAGGTACTGAAAATCAAAAGATTGAAACTCCATTTAGTCCCCCTCCCTTTCGGGGGAGGGGTTAGGGGTGGGGTTTAGCCCGACGGCTATGGTGAAAACACCAGCGCGGCGGAAAACTCCAAATTTGGTTCATCTAACAATAGTTACCGCACTACTATCCGCCAAATTGATTTGACCGTTACTGACCACGATTTCGCCGGGTTGCAAACCGGAAAGGACTTCCATGTATTCGCCCAAATCGCGGCCCATAGTAATATCGCGGCGAATGGCGCGGTCACCCTGCACTACATAAACGAATGGATTTTTCGTGCTTTCGGCCAGCGTGCTACGGGCAATCTGAATGCCCGGCTGCGCGGATGGCTGGATAAAATCCACGTTCACGAAAGTGCCCGCTTTGAGCGGTGTAGCCGATGGATTGGGTAGTTTTACTTGCACCTGATAGTTGTGTGCGGCGTCGGCTTGCTGGCTAATGAAAGATGATGGTTCCGGTGAAAGTTTTGCCCGGATACACTTCGGTAGAGACGTTGACTTTCTGGCCGTTTTTCAATTTGTAAGCGTCTGCTTCGCCAACCAGTACATCTACTTTGAGGGTGGAAATGTCCACGATTTTGGCCAATACGGTGCCGGGATTTACGAACTCGCCGGAGGAGATATTTTTCAAGACAATTTGCCCGCTTTGCGGCGATTTGATCAGATTATCAGCGATTTGTTGGCGAATCTGAGCGATCTGGTTGTTGGCATTTTCCAGATTGAACTTGATTTCCTGCAAATTAATTTCCGTAGTCGCTTCGCCTTCCAGCAGCACTTTGTAGCGGTCATAATCGCTGGTCAATTTCTGCTGCTGCAATTGCGCGGCTTCCAGTTTTAATTGCAACGCATGACTTTCTACCTGCGCCACCACGCTACCCTGACGCACCAGACTGCCCAAATCGAAACTTACTTTTTGCAAAGTTCCGGAAGTGGTGGCGGCAATATCGGCTTCCTGCCAGGGGATGAGCGTACCAGTTTTTAGTAATTGCTGGGCGACATTGCCTATTTTCACAGTATCCACATTGACGGGAATGGCCGTGGCTACCTGCGGCGGCGGTGCTTTTTTGGCATCCAGTTTGCCCAATTGCTTGTTGCCAGCCAATCGCCAAGCCATCAGTCCAGCCAGCGCGAATACAAAAAGGAGGAGGAACCAAGTGCTCTTTTTCATGATATTTGAATTTTTTCGTTTTTGAATTTGGAAGTGGTTAATGAGGGGTGATTGAGGTCTTTCGCTTATCGAACCCCCTACCCCTGAAAGGGGAGTATATTTCGTTAGATAAAAGTTTCGAAGAATTACTTGCTACGTATTCAAGTTTTTCACAATGTACTCCCCTTTCAGGGGTAGGGGGTTGCCGAGCGAAAATCAGAATTTTGACTCACAAGACACCTTTATTTCGTTTTTATAGACTCTGATAATACGTTTCCAGCGTAGTGTTCGACCGTTCCACATCCAATTGCGAGAGATAATAATCTATAAGCGACTGGATATAATTGTTTTGCGCGTCGTTGTAAGACGTTTCGGCATTCAGCAAATCACTGAGCGTACCGACGCCTTGTTTGTACTGCAACGACACATTTTCGTAGACTTCGGAAGCGAGATTGAGATTATCGCGGTTGGTGCCAATGGCGGTGCGCGACTGCGTGAGCCGACTGCCAGCGTTCAGGAATTGCAGGTTTTGATTGGCCTGATTAATGGTCTGATTCAACCGTGCATTATCCCGCTCAATGATGGCCTGACGATACTGTGAATTGCGGCGATAACCATCAAACAAGGAAACCGATAAGCGCAAACCCACCGACGAATAGTCGAAGTAGCGGCTAAATGCATCGCCGACGCTACTGCCGAAGCCATTCAAGCCATACTGCGCAAAAAATGACAGCGTCGGGTAATTACCGGCCCGAATGCTTTTCGCCTGTAAATCATACAGTTGAATCTGTTTATCCTGCACCAAAAAGTCGATGGTGTTATTAAAACGAAAGCCATTTTGCTGCGCGATCACCGGCTCCATGTGCAGCCAGCGGGCCGTATCAGTGAGCATCAATTGTTCCTCCGAATTGAAAATACCCATCGCATTTTTCAGCGTATTATAGGCCAGCGTGGTGTTGTTTTCGGTGATGGAAATCTGCGCATTGACATTATTCAGTTGCACCTGCACCTGTTTAGTATCCACCTTTTTGGCCACACCCATATTCGATTGCAACGTGGAAACCTTTACCAAACGTTCGATGCGCTCGCGGTTGCTGTACAACAATTGCAATTGTCGCTGATTTATAATCACTTGATAATAAGCATTGGCGACGTTGTAAATGATGTTTTGCCGACTCTGTTCCAGCGTCAAGGCCGCCAATTCCGTGTTGGGTTTGTTCGCAGCGAGGCCAGTGAGCAGGGCCTTGTTATAAATCGGTTGCGAAGCATCGACGACGGCGGAGGTCGAGAATTTGTTCCCGAAAGAAATGCGCTGCTCCGTCGGACCAAACGTACCCGCCGGAATGACCGAGGTCTGCAATTTCAGGTTGTTGACCGCATTCACGTTGGCAGTCACCTGTGGCAAATAACCAGCCAGTGCCTCGCGGCTCGCCTGTTTGGCATTCTCGATATTATTCCTCGACACACTCATGCTGGGATGGTGTTCCAGCCCATAAGTGATACATTCTTTGAGGGAAAAGGCGGTCTGTGACGAGGCAGAAAAACCCGTAATCAGCACCAGGAGACTGGCAAGTATATTTTTGAAAGAAAGCGAATTAGTCATTGTGTCAACTATTGATATATCAACTATTTAGGGCAAAAAAAAATTAACGTTTCTCCAATTTATCGGCAATGTCCCGCATGGATTGGAGGGCTTGCGTGCGTTCCTGATCTATAAAAACAGAGAAGACTTCTTCTTCGGCTTTGAGAATCAGCAACTTGGTTTTTTTAGCCAACTCTTCCCCTGCCGGAGTGGTCATAATAATATGCTTGCGTTTATCCAGTCCGTCCTGTTCGATGGTGAGCAGGCCCTTTTTTTCCAAAGCAATCACGCTCCGTTGGATGGACGACTTGTCCCGCATCGTCACATCGGCAATCTCGCGCTGCGAAGGATTTTTCATCGCATGCACCACCATCAACACCGGAAATTGTTCCAGTTGCAGGTCAATGCCCGATTCCTGCATCAGCCGGTTGCTGTGCCGGAAAAAAGCCTTTTGCATCCGATGCAATTGAAAGAAAAAAGTGTCTTTCAACTCATCGAAAAAAGCCTCGGCTACTTCTTCTTGTTGCGGTGCGAATTTCATTATGAGTGCAAAGGTAATAATAGTTGTGGCATCAACCAAATTTTTGATGGTGTCTTTGGAAAGTTTTTGATGTTAAGGGTATGTAAATGTAAATAGACCTATAAGGTTTGATGTACGCCTTAGAGTTTTAACCCTTATAAACGCCCTAAAGTTTCGACCTTTGTTCTTTGACAGATTGACAGATTTTTAATTGTTTCACTGATGGGACAAGCCACTAGTTTACTTGTGCGCGAGCGCATCCAGGTGTTGCGCAGCGAAGGCAGCACTTTACAAAGTATCAGTCAGGAACTTGGAGTTCCGTACGGCACGGTAAAGCATTTATGTCGTCGTTTACGCAAGTTGGGTCCATCAGTTCTGGCTCCTGACTATGCCAAATGCGGTCGCCGAGGGGTGGAGCGTGGTGGGAGCCGCAAAGCAGCGGCACTGCAACAACGCACGACCCATCCGCTGTGGGGTGCACCGCGCATCCACGTGGAGATGCAGCAGACCGGGGAGCATCCCCCTTGCATACGCACCTTGCAAAAATGGTTTCGGCAGGCGAGTGCCTACCGTCCTCGTCGCCAAGGCGCAGAGCCAGCCATTGGGCGCGCCCGGGCAGTACACAATATTTGGGAAGTGGATGCCAAGGAACATCTGGTGTTGAGCGACGGCAGCCCGGGCTGTTACCTGACGATAGGGGACGAAAAGAGTGGGGGCTGGCTGGAGGCACCCGTTTTCCCCCTATGACCGCATCAGTCAGGTACCAGCGGCAGAAATTCAGGTAGCCTTGTGCCGAATTTTTGAACGCCGCAACAAACCTGGTGCCTTTCGGGTGGACAACGGTGAGCCATTTGGGTGCCCCTCTAATGATACGCCACCCCCACTCGCCCTGTGGCTTATCGGCCACGACGTGGATATGATTTGGAACAAGCCGCGCTGCCCACAAATGAACGGCGTGGTGGAGCATTTGCAGGATACATCCAGTCGTTGGGCCGAAGTGAATACTTGTCCGTCTTGCGAAGTATTGCAACAAAGGCTTGATCGGGAGGCACATATCCAGCGCAGCGTCTTTCCAGTGAGCCGACTGGACAACCAAACCCGGCTCGAAGCCTTCCCGCAACTCGAAAAAAGCGATCGTATATGGGAACCCACTGCCTTTTGTGCGCAAAGAATTTATGACTTTTTGGCCAGGAAAATCTTCTCCCGAAAAGTGGCTGTTAGTGGCCAAATTAAGCACTTCGGACAAAGGTTCACCGTAGGTACCTCCTTCAAAGGATTGGTCGTACAGGTCAAGTTGAATGCACAAAGCCTGGAATGGGAGACGTATCACGACTATCGAGTCATCAAAAAATGCACCGCACTGCCTGCCCTCAGTACCGAGCGAATACAAAATCTGTCAGTCTATCAAAGAACGAAGGTCGAAACTTTGGGGCGTTTATAAGGGTCAAAACTCTAAGGCGTACATCAAACCTGTCAGGTCTAAGTGCTTGACATTCAACATACTTACTCAGCCAAACCCATGATTCGCATTGATAATCAGGTATTAGTCACTCCCGCCCCTTGGAATCCAGCCAAATCGTCACCGGCCCATCATTGAGCAAACTAACTTTCATATCGGCCCCAAATTCGCCCGTTTGCACCGGGCAGCCGGATTCGCGATGCAGGGTTTCTACGAATTGCTCATACAGCGGGATGGCCATCTCTGGTTTAGCCGCACGGATAAAAGAAGGGCGATTACCTTTTTTCGTGCTGGCAAACAGCGTGAACTGCGACACCACCACCAGTTCGCCATTTATCTCCTGTACCGAGCGGTTCATCCGCCCTTCTGCGTCGGAGAAGATGCGCATGGCCGCGATTTTCTTAGCAATCCAGTCACCATCCATTGCATCATCGGCTTCTTCGATGCCCAGCAGGACCAGCAGGCCAGTACCAATGCTGGATTTTTCCAAACCGTCTATGGTCACGGAGGCTTGGAGAACACGTTGAATCAGCGCACGCATAGGTTACTTGTTTTAAAAGGTGAAAATGCGACATCAGATTGTTTTAAGGCATCTTTAGACGGAAATATAGGAAAAGAACGCTGGCAACAAACCATCTTTGGCAGCCCTTGTTTTTGCTTGCCTACTCAAATCCTAGTTAGCTTGTTTCGCTAACTCTTGCGCCTATTTTTTCGCTGCTAATTTTTTTGCCCGTGAACATCTCCGATCTATCGCTTTCCCGCCCCGTTTTCGCCACCGTCATGAGTATTTTGATTGTAGTGTTTGGGGCCATCGGTTATCGCTTTTTAGGCGTGCGCGAGTACCCGGCTATTGACCCGCCGAACATTACAGTACGGACTAATTATACAGGTGCCAGCTCCGATGTGATCGAAAGCCAGATCACGGAGCCGCTTGAAAAGGCCATCAACGGTATTGCGGGTATTCGGAGTATTTCGAGTTCTTCAGCCTTAGGCAATAGTAACATTACCGTTGAATTTGACCTGAATGTAGACCTGGAACAAGCCGCTAATGACGTGCGCGATAAAGTGAGTCAGGCGCAACGCAATCTGCCGCAAGATATTGATGCTCCGCCAGTTGTAACTAAGGCCGATGCTTCGGGCGACCCGATTTTATTTATTCCGCTACAAAGTGCGACCCGCAATATTATGGAGTTGTCGGACTATGCAGAGAATGTAATTGTGGAAAAATTGCAGACTATTCCCGGCGTCTCGCAGGTAGCTATTTTTGGACAACGCCGCACGGCCATGCGTCTTTGGATGAAGCCTACCTTACTGGCTGCTTATCGCCTGACGGTGCAAGATGTTCAAACGGCACTTAATCGGGAAAATGTAGAATTGCCGGGCGGCAAAGTCCGTGGCGATGCGACGGAACTTACGGTGACGGCCTTTGGGCGGTTGAGGACGGAAGATGATTTTAATAATATGATTATCAGTCAGACTACTGGCCAAACGGTTCGTTTTAAGGATATTGGCGAGGCGGTTATCGGGCCGGAGAGTGATGAAACGGGTGCCCGCCGAAATCTTGTGCAGGGGGTAAACCTGGCGGTAATTCCGCAACCGGGTAGTAATTGGGTGGCAATCACCGACGAGTTTTACCGGCGTTTTGCACAAATCCAGAAAGAACTTCCCCCGGATATGGTCCTCAGCGTTGGCATTGATAAGTCGAAGTTTGTGCGGCGTGCTTTGTCTGAGGTCACGGAGACGTTATTTATTGCAGTCGGATTGGTGGTACTGATTATCTATCTCTTTTTCCGCAACTGGCTCATTGCGCTGCGCCCATTGATTGATATTCCGGTGTCGCTCATCGGCGCGTTTTTTATCATGTACTTATTTGGGTTTTCTATCAATATCCTCACACTCCTGGCCATCGTTTTGTCTACTGGCCTGGTGGTGGACGACGGGATTGTGGTGACGGAAAATATTTTTAAGAAGATAGAGGCGGGCATGGATAAGTGGACGGCAGCGCGGGAGGGTACGCGGGAGATTTTCTTTGCCGTGGTCAGTACTTCCATTACGTTGGCGGTGGTATTTATTCCGGTGATTTTTTTGCAGGGTTTTACCGGACGATTGTTTCGCGAGTTTGGGATTGTGGTGACGGGCGCGGTGCTCATTTCTGCTTTCGTTTCGCTGACATTGACCCCGGTATTGAACGTCAAATTGAGTGGTGATCCCAAAAAACACGGCTGGTTTTATCAGGTCACGGAGCCGTTTTTTCAGGGCATGGATCGGGTATATGGCAACACGCTGCGTTCGTTCATGCGTTTTCGCTGGGTCAGTTTAGTGATCCTGGTGAGTTGTTTTGGCATGATCTGGTTTTTTCAGGGAAAAATAAAAAGCGAACTCGCTCCGCTGGAAGATCGCAGCGTCATCCGCACCAACGTGACTGGACCGGAAGGCACGGATTTCGACCAGATGGAAAGTACGATTTATAAGCTGTCCCAAACCATCATGGACTCCGTGCCGGAATATAATATGGTATTTGGTATTACTGCGCCTGGTTTTGGCACGGCCAGTACTAATTCTGGTTTTGTGAGCCTGCTGTTGCCCGAACCAGACCAACGCAAACGTAGCCAGCAGCAGATTTACAACCAGCTCATGCGTATTACGCGGCAAATGCCCGAAGCGCGAATGTTTCCCAGCCAGGACGAGACGATTACGGTTGGTTTTGGACGTGGCCTGCCGGTGCAATTTGTACTGCAAAATCTGAATTTTGAAAAACTGAAAGAAGTAGTACCCAAGTTTTTGGAAGAGGCGCGTAAGGAAATTGTCTTCTCCAATGTAGATGTCAATTTGAAATTCAATAAGCCGGAATTACAGGTAACCATTGATCGTCTCAAGGCGGGGGAGCTCGGCGTAAGTATTTATGACGTGAGTCAAACGTTACAGTTTGCCCTGTCGGGACGCCGCTTTGGCTATTTTCTACAAAATGGCAAACAATATCAGGTGATCGGTCAGGTAGATCGTGCTGACCGCGATGAGCCACTGGATCTCGCCGGACTGTACGTGCGTAGTAATCGGGGAGAAATGGTGCAACTCGATAATATTGTGCATTTCGAGGAAATGAGCAACCCACCCCAGCTCTATCATTTTAATCGCTATAAAGCGGCGACCATTAGTGCTTCGCTGGCTCCGGGACGTACCCTTGGGGAAGGGATTGATGCGATGGAAGCCATTTCCAAGCGGCTGCTCGACGACTCTTTCCAGACGGATCTGAGTGGCCCCTCCCGTGACTTTCGGGAAAGCAGCGGTAATACTTCCTTCGCCTTTTTGCTGGCTTTAGGGCTTATTTATCTCATTCTGGCGGCGCAATTCGAGAGCTTCCGTGATCCGTTTATCATTATGCTAACGGTGCCTTTGGCTATTGCGGGGGCTTACCTGTCGCTATCTGTCACTGGAAATACTTTCAATATTTTCTCTCAAATCGGGATGATTATGCTCGTCGGCCTGGTGACCAAAAACGGGATTTTAATTGTGGAATTTGCTAACCAGAAACGAGAGGCCGGCATGGACCGACGAACGGCCGTACTCGAAGCGGCACAGGCCCGGCTTCGACCCATTTTGATGACCACCCTGGCCACGGTATTGGGGGCGTTGCCAATTGCGCTGGCCTTTGGTGCGGCGGCGACCAGTCGTATTCCGCTGGGTGTAGTGGTGGTTGGCGGTTTGCTTTTTTCGCTGGTGCTGACATTATTTGTGATTCCGGGGATGTACACTTTTTTAGCAGCCAAAAAACGAGGCAGTGGCGAAGCAGAGGCGATGCAAGGGGTAAAGAATCTGGATAAGTAACGATTAAAAAACAACCTCTCTGTTTTAGGGCACCATTACTCCCATAGCCATCAAGTTAAGCACAAAAAGTTATTTTTCAATTAATTACATTGTGTTGACAGGGCCGACAGAGGGGTAATTTGGAACGCATTTCTACGCTTGGCTAGTGCCAAAGATATGCCTGTCTTAGCCTTGTTCAATTAAAATAACCAGTGGTAAACCAATACTTTACACTTAACTTTTTGGCTATGGCCGTTACCCTTAAAATCGTGAATTTAAATTTTAAATCTCTCTAAACCAAACTTTCATTGCCATTTATAGCCAACCAGCAGGTTTTTCACCAATTGTTCCTCGGCAGAAAGCCAGGTTTTTTCTTCCACTGTTGGCGTGTCATCTGGCAAATAATTAAAAAAATCGCCTTTTTCGTAAGCCATCAATAAGGCCGGATGGATGTAATATTTGCGACATACAGTACGCGTATTGCCCAGATTAGCAGCCACCTGATCAATAGTTTTTAGGATATTTCCCTTAGTTTCGGTAGCCGTAGAGGCTGGCCCAAGGGCACGAAATGAATGAAAAGCCGTAACCGTCCCTGCCCAGGTGCGGAAGTCTTTGGCCGTAAAATCCATGCCCGATATTTCTTTCAGGTAAGCATTTACATCGCCGGAGCCAATGGAACGGTGGTTGCCCTGGCTATCATAGTATTGAAACAATTCCTTGCCCGGAATGTCGCGGCTCTGCTGGATCAGACGCGCCAGTTTGCGGCTTTTCAAGTGAATGCTGTGCGCCACGCCTTTTTTGCCTTTGAATTGGAACTTGATGTCATCGCCGGTCACTTTGACGTGTTTGTCCTGTAGCGTAGTCAAGCCGAAAGAGCCGTAAAGTTTTTTATACTCTTCATTGCCGACGCGGATGTTCGTCTGCTCCATGATCCGGACCGCGAGTGCGAGCACTTTCTCGTAGGGGAAGCCCGGTTTTTTTAAATCCTGTTCCAGCCGCGCCCGGATAAGTGGCAGGGCATCCGCAAACTGCGGTAAACGATAATATTTGGTCTGGCTACGAATATTGTTCCATTCAGCATGGTAGCGGTATTGTTTGCGGCCTTTAGTATCTATGCCCGTCGCCTGCAAATGCCCATTGGGATCGGCACAAATCCAGACATTTTCCCAGGCAGGCGGCAAAACCAGCTTTTTGATGCGAGCCAGTACTTCATCGTCCTGACATTTATTACCGTTGCTATCCACGTAATGAATACCCTCTTCCTCTTTGCAACGCGTCCATCCCGGAGTGGCATTCGTGACATATTTCAGGCCTACGGCCTTGGCTGTCAGCAGGGGATCGCGGTTGATTTTGGCAAATTTTTGGTGTAACCGGGCGGTTGTCATCAGCTGTGCTTTTCTTTTACGGTTGGCGAAATGGGAGTGGACATGACTCCTTATAGTTGGTGTAGAATCTTTTAGAACGTTTAAAAAGTTTAGTTTTTGATCCTCGGTAGGCTCCATTTCATTTTTGCTCAAAACCACTCTGCGTTGACTATACTTTCTGTAAAAAACGGGGCCATGTGCTGACATAAAGCGACGGTGAACAAAAGGCGGGAAAAACCTTTACATTAGAACAAACACTATTCTTTCCAATATTATGGATGTTGCTTTGCTCCAGATTATCGTCCGGCGGCTGGAAGAAGCCTACGGCCGTCAGACTCGCTACTCCAGCAAAACGCCAATGGATCAGTTGATTGCAACTATCCTTTCGCAGCGGACAAACTACGCGGATGAAATGCAGGCTTTCCACCAAATGCGGGAGCGATTTCCGACCTGGGAAGAAGTGGCTGCCGCGCCCACAGCGGAACTGGAAGCACTGATTCAGCCATCGCGTTTCCCGGAGCTGAAAGCACCGCGCATTCAGGAAGTGATCCGGCGCATTATAGCCGATCATGGTGATACGGAATTGCGATTTTTAAACGACATGACCACCGAAGCAGCACAGACTTACCTGATGTCGCTGCCAGGCGTAGGGTACAAGACCTCGACTTTTGTGCTGCTGTTTTCGCTGCGTCGTCCAGTGCTGCCAGTAGACACGCATGTACACCGCGTGTCTACGCGAACGGGTATTTTACCGGCCAAAACTTCCCAGGAAAAAGCGCATATTTTGCTGCTCACGATGTTGCCCAAAGACCCGGACGAGCTACTCAATTTTCACAAATTGCTTTTTCTTCATGGACAGCAGGTATGTACGTTTAGCTATCCGCGTTGCCATGCTTGTGTTTTGAAAGATGTTTGTGTGTATTATGCTAAATTACAGGCAGATAGACCGGGGAAATAACGAGCTGACTTGTATTCGTTCGCGGAAGAACGTCCAATTCTCGACTGTATGGTTAGAATGTACTCTCCACCTTGTCTTTATTCTTCCTGAAAATTTGGCGTGAAATGCAGCAGAGCCAATGTCAAAATGACGTTGTTTTTCAGCAAAAACTGCCATTTTTTCCAAAAAACCCTGCTCTTTACGCTTTGGAAGCAAATTTGAAGAGAATATGCAGAAGTTATTTTTTCTGAAAAAACAGGTTTTCTAGACCCTTCTAAACTTTCTAAACCCCTTTCTCAACCACCTTTGCACCAACTATAAAATATGACCTACGATAATTTCACCATAAAGGCGCAGGAGGCTATTCTGCAGGCCCAGCAATTAGCCGCCGGCTACGAGCAGCAGAGTGTAGATACGAGCCATTTGCTGAAAGGGATGCTGCAAGTAGACGACAGTATCACTGATTTCCTGCTTAAAAAAGCGGGTGTGAATGTGCCGCGCTTCACCGAAGCGTTGGACAAACTTATTTGGGAAACGCCCAAAGTACAAGGGGCTGATAAACAATATCTTACCAATGAAGCCAATAAAGCCGTCGCCGCAGCTAAAACCCTGTTGAAAGATTTTGGCGACGAATATATTTCCCTCGAATTGTTATTACTCGGCATTGTCAAAGGGGCCGATAAAGCCGCTCGTTTCCTGCGCGAACAAGGGGCAACCTTGGAAGTGCTGACCGCCGCCGTAAAAGAACTGCGCAAAGGCCGCAAGGTGACCGACCAGGCTGCTGAGCAAACCTACAATGCCTTACAGAAATATGCCATCAATCTGACCGAACAGGCTGAAAGCGGTAAACTCGATCCGGTGATTGGACGTGACGAAGAAATTCGTCGGGTGCTGCACATTTTGAGCCGCCGGAAGAAAAATAATCCGGTTATCATCGGTGATCCCGGCGTTGGTAAGACCGCCATTGTAGAAGGTATAGCCTGGCGGATTGTACAGCAGGATGTGCCGGAAAATCTGGCTTCCAAAAAGATTTTTTCCCTCGATATGGCCTCTTTGATCGCTGGCGCGAAATACAAGGGAGAATTTGAGGAACGCCTGAAAGCGGTCATCAAGGAAGTCGTGGATTCGGAAGGGCGGGTTATTCTGTTTATTGATGAAATTCATACGCTGGTGGGAGCAGGCGGTGGACAGGGCGCGATGGACGCAGCCAATATTTTGAAACCAGCCCTGGCGCGTGGTGAACTTCGCACGATTGGTGCAACTACATTAGACGAATACCAGAAATATTTCGAGTCGGATAAGGCTTTGGAACGTCGTTTCCAAGCGGTATATGTAGACGAGCCGAGTGTAGAAGACACCATTTCCATCCTGCGGGGCATTCGGGAAAAATACGAAAATTACCACAAAGTGCAGATTCTGGATGAGGCTGTTATTGCGGCTGCGGAGCTTTCGCACCGCTATATTTCAGAGCGCAAACTACCGGACAAAGCCATTGATTTGATTGATGAGGCTGCTGCCAAATTGCGTTTGGAACTAGATTCCGTGCCAGAAGAAATTGACGAACTTGACCGTAAAATACGCCAGTTGGAGATTGAACGCGAGGCGATCAAACGCGAAAAAGACGAGCGCAAGCTCGACAATATGAACAAGCAAATCGAAGATTTGCGCGAGAAATCGGATGCACTGCGCGGCACTTGGCAGTCGGAAAAAGACATTGTGGAATCCATCCAAAGCAGCAAGCAGAAGATGGAGGAATTGCACCTGCAATACCAGCGCAGCGAGCGCGAAGGCAATCTGGAACAAGCATCGAAGATCAAATTTGAAGATATTCCGAAGCAGGAAGCCTTTTTACGCGCTGCCGAAGACAAACTGGCGGAAATAGCCCCGGAAAATCGCACGACCACTCAAACCGTTACCGCCAACGATATTGCCGATGTGGTAGCGCGCTGGACGGGTATTCCGGTTTCCAAAATGATGAAGGGCGAGCGTGAGCGTTTGTTGCATCTGGAAACGGAACTACACCATCGCGTGATTGGCCAAAACGAAGCGGTGGAAGCCGTTTCGGACGCGATTCGTCGCAACCGGGCGGGTTTAAGTGACCCGAATAAACCCATCGGCTCCTTCATTTTCTGTGGTCCGACGGGGGTTGGTAAAACAGAATTGGCTAAAGGCCTGGCGGATGTGCTGTTCGACGACGAAAAAGCTATCACGCGGATTGACATGAGCGAATACCAGGAAAAGCATAGTGTAAGCCGCCTCGTTGGGGCACCGCCCGGCTACGTTGGCTATGATGAAGGCGGACAATTGACCGAAGCCGTGCGCCGTCGCCCGTACTCCATTGTGTTGCTGGACGAGATCGAAAAAGCGCACCCGGATACATTTAATATACTGTTGCAGGTGCTGGACGATGGCCGCTTGACCGACAATAAAGGGCGGACGGCGAATTTTAAGAATACCATCATCATTATGACTTCCAACCTGGCCAGCGACCGGATTATGGAGACTTTTGAGGACTTCGATACGATGCCGGAAAAACGCCAGCATGAAATATTCGAGACGGCCAAAAGTGAGGTGATGGATGCCCTGAAAACGAATTTGCGCCCGGAATTTCTAAACCGGATTGACGAAGTGATAGTATTCCATCCATTGCAAAAGAGCCAGATCCGTCAGATTTTAGACCTGCTCACTGCCGATATTCAGGTGATGCTGGATAGACAGGAATTGCATCTGGAAATCACGGACGCGGCGGCCAACGAACTGACTAACAACGGTTACGATCCGCAATTCGGTGCTCGCCCACTTAAACGGACGCTGCAACGCGAACTTATTAATGAATTGGCTAAGCACGTGCTGGCTGGTAATTACGATAAAGGAGATACCGTACTAATTGATGCTGATGGAGCTGGACTGCTTTTTGGCCGGAAGTCGATGATGAATGGGAAAGAGGTGATTACTAAGCAGTTGGCGGACGTGTAGGAAATTGCTAAATTTTTATACAAGCGGCTTGTCAGGTGTTATTTGCCTGGCAAGCCGCTTTTTTGTAACTTTGTCCAGTAAAAATTCGACGATGCACACTCAAATGCAGGTACTTGACTTCTTAAAAAGTCAAAAACCATTTCTGTCTAAGGCCTACCAAGTCAGCAAACTTGGCCTGTTTGGTTCTTATGCCAAAGGCACACAGACAGTTGGCAGCGACGTAGACATTTTGCTGGAATTTGAAGAAGGTACAGAAAAATTGTTAGAAAAGAGGTTAGCACTAGAAGAGTTCTTCTTTTCCAAACTGGGTTTAAAAGTTGACATTGCTCGCGAACGTTTCCTGCGTCGAAGCATCCGTGAAAAAATTCTTAGCCATCTTTGTCTGAAAAGGAAGTAGAGTCTTTGGAGAGGATGGCGGTTTAAATAATTTTTGATTCGGCATCTCGGCAACTTTCCCTATCTCCCGACCTTTACCTTTTTAAAGACGTCGGTTGAACTTCCTCTCCACTATCTCTCCCCGCACCCGTTTCCTGTCAGGCGTCCTCCTCCTGATCATCGCCAACGTGTGCTTTTCGGCCAAAGCCATTATCGTCAAATTACTGTATCGCTACCACCTGGACACGCAGTCGGTTATCGCACTACGGATGTTGCTGGCCTTGCCCTTCTATCTGGTAATTGCATTTTGGCTCTATCGCCGCGAAGAAAATGTGCGCTTAACCCTGCGGGAGTGGCTGGCAATCAGTGGCTTAGGTATTTTGAGTTATTACATATCGAGTATGCTCGATTTTTGGGGTTTGCAGTATGTCACGGCCGGCGTGGAACGGTTGGTGCTGTATACTTACCCGACGCTGGTGTTGATTTTGTCAGCGGTTTTGTTCAAAAAGCAAATTAGTCGTCGGCAGTATTTGGCCTTGGCATTGACTTACCTCGGTGTGGTTGTCGCTTTTGTGGCCGAGCGGGGCTTTGGCGAACAGCGCGATCTGCTGCACGGCGGATTGCTCGTCTTTGGCTGCGCCATTACCTACGCTATTTACGTGACGTTCACGGGAGAATACGTGCATCGCGTAGGTTCGGCGAAGTTCACCTGCTTTGCGGTGCTGGCGGCCACCGTTCCCGCACTGATCCAGTCGGATTGGCACAATCATTTCGATCTATTCCATTTCCCTGCTCCCGTATATGTGCTTTCTATTTGGTTGGCAGTGGTAGCCACGGTAATTCCCACTTTCCTGATTGTGGAAGGTATTCGGCTGGTCGGGGCGAATAATTCTGGTATTATCGGCTTTGTAGGTCCGGTGGCGACCATTGCATTAGGCAGTATCTTTCTTGGCGAACCTATTACCATTTGGCAACTGGTCGGCACTGGCATTGTATTGATCGGCATAGGACTGTTATCGTGGAGAGGCGGAGCGAAATAATGGGATATAAAGTAGCAATTTTTGGGGTAATTACCTCGCTTCCAAAAGCGGCTAAGCCCGGAATTTTTGCTACCTGATTTTGTATAATTTCAGCCGCATATAGATTATTTTATCAAAATTTGACCTGAAAAGCGGAGCCTGAATTACTTTTGTCCATTCTTCCCCCTAATCTGTATCCTGCCTGTATCGAATTCAGTATTCAGTTACTTGATTCCCGGTTTCCCTGTCGGTAGGGTACGTTCCACATTTTGGCCAAATTTCATTTACCATATTGAATGCCCAGACGAATTCGACCGTCGCTGGGTGGCCAATTTTTATCCCAACCGTAATTAATTACTACTCATGAAAAGAATTGTTACTTCGCTGCTGGCTATCGCCTTGTTGCTACCCTTCGGCTGCAAAGACAACGAAACAAAGACGAAAGAAAATAAGGTATTAACCAATAGAACGGCGGCTTATGACGGGGCACTCGCCCGATCATGGATGCAACTGGCCGCAAAAATGGTGCGTGAAAACAACTTGTCCAGCCCACAAGAGTCCCGTATTTATAGCTATGTGGGCCTGACGATTTGGGAATCCGTGTACAGTGGCATTCCCGAAGCCAACAGCATGGCCGGACAAATTAACGGCTATAATACTGCAGCAGCAGTAGATGCCACCAAGGAATATGATTGGGGCATTGTGCTCTGCACCGCCCTGTGTACTGTATTTCCTGAACTCATAGAGCACGTCACTGCGGCACAGCGTAGTCAAATCGAAGTGTTACGTACCGTACAGGAAAGCCAGATGACGGCTGCTGGTGCATCCTCGGATATACGTTTCGATTCCAAAGCACTCGGCATGGATATTAGTGCCAAGATCTTGCAACGGATGCACAATGACGGATTTAATGTAGCGCGCAACCTGACTCCTATCGTGCCGGTTCGGGATGCAGCACACCGTTGGTACTGGGCGCCATCCACGCCAAACCAGCAGCCAGCGGAACCGCTTTGGGGTACCTTACGCACATTTGTGATAGACAATGCCCAAAGTTGCGAAGCGGCGGCTACTTATCCTTATTCGGAACAGTCGGGTAGCAGTTTTTACGAAGATGCGATGGAAGTATATGAATCGCCGCGTGTCAACACCAACCGTAGCATCGCTTATCACTGGGAAGATGGTTCGAGCCGCACGGGCGGGCCAGCTACCCACTGGATCAATATTACGACTCAATTGCTGGAAGAAAGCGATAAAAATCTGGCAGAATGCGCCAAAACCTATTGCCTGGTTGGTTGTGCAGTAGCCGATGCATTCAGCATATGCTGGTATTCCAAGTACAAATACAATCAGTTATTGCCCGCTACCTACGTTCGGGAACAGATCAATCCAAACTGGAAACCGTGGGTGTACAATCCACCATTTCCAGAATATACCTCGGCGGCGGCCACCGTAGGCGGAGCAGTGCCAGTAGTATTGGTCAGTCTTTTTGGCGACCATGCTTTTGTGGATAGAACCCAACTCGGCAGTGCCCTTTATACTCCAGACGGTGGACCATTTGTGTTGCCTGAACGTGCTTTTACTTCGTTCACCCAAGCAGGAGAAGAACAGGCGATGAGTGGTATTTATGGGGGAATCAATTTCCGCCGCGCCTGCGAACTGGGCCTCCAATCGGGGCGTTGCGTGGGTCTTACGCTTGTTTCGCACCTACATTTCGGATTCTAGTTACAATCCATATAATTACACACCTTATTAATTATGGCGGTGGTTTGGCTTTCCAGCTAAACCGCCGCTTTTTTTGAGAAAAAGTTAGCCAACTTTACGGCGTGGAGAAAGGGTTGAGGTTGTTGAGAAAATTAATGGCACGGATAGGGCAGACGCATTTCTGCGAATCATTATTGCAAATTGCTTTGAGTAAGTAGAACGTATAAACAATGGTAATCAAACCCTTCTCAATTTTCTAAACTGCCTCAACTTTATCAACCTGTTTTTCCAATGCACACACCTTATCCGCACCTTTTTGCGCCGCTTGATCTGGGCTTCACCACGCTGAAAAACCGCGCCTTGATGGGTTCGATGCACACTGGTCTGGAAGAAGCGAAAGATGGTTTCCAACGGCTGGCCGTCTATTTTGCGGCTCGTGCGCGGGGCGGGGCGGCTTTAATGGTGACGGGCGGCATTGCGCCAAATCGACAAGGTTGGCTGGCTCCTTTTGGAGCAAAACTGACCAACCGGAGCGAAGCGGCTAAGCATCAATTGATTACAGAAGCGGTGCACGCCGAAGATGGCAAAATTTGTCTGCAAATCCTGCACGGCGGACGCTATTCTATGCACCCTTTGTCGGTCGCTCCATCAAGGTTAAAAGCCCACATTTCGCCCTTCACGCCGTGGCAAATGAGCGAACGACTCATCCGCGCCACCATCCGCGACTTCGCTGATTGTGCAGCCCTCGCCCGTGCTGCTGGCTACGATGGGGTGGAAATAATGGGCAGCGAAGGCTATTTACTCAATCAATTTATCGCGCCGCGTACCAACCAGCGCAACGATGCTTGGGGCGGCGACTTCGAGCGGCGACTTCGCTTTCCGCTAGAAATTATGCGTGCCGTTCGCGCCAAAGCAGGAGCGGATTTCATCGTTATTTTTCGCGTTTCCATGCTCGATCTGGTGGAAAATGGCAGTACTTGGGAAGAGGTCGAACAACTGGCTTTTGCCGTGGAACAAGCCGGAGCCACCATTATTAATACCGGTATTGGTTGGCACGAGGCTCGTATTCCAACCATCGCGACGCTGGTACCGCGCGCCGCCTATGCCTGGGTAACCAAGCGATTAATGGGTAAACTCCACATTCCGCTGATCACCACCAATCGCATTAATACACCCGAAACCGCCGAGCAGATCCTGCGCGAAGGCTACGCCGATATGGTCTCGATGGCCCGTCCTTGGCTGGCAGATCCTAATTTTATGGTCAAAGCAGCGGCGGGTCAAGCGGAGTTGATTAATACTTGTATTGCTTGTAATCAGGCTTGTTTAGATCATGTTTTTCGTCAAAAAGAGGCGACGTGTCTGGTGAATCCGAGGGCTTGTCGGGAGACGGAGTTTTTAGCCCCCCCTAGCCCCCCCGGGAACGGGGGGGAATCATCGAGCCTTGCCGAAAAGTTGATAAACTCTTCTTCCACAGCACAGACCACATTACTTGGTCAAAGAGAATCTGAAAGCCAACCGGCAGGGCTCAATCTACTCCCCCCCTCCACGGGGGGGCAGGGGGGGGCTATTGCCGTCATAGGCGCAGGTCCAGCCGGCCTCTCCGCCGCCACCGAATTGGCCGCCCAAGGCCACCAAGTCCACTTATTCGAGGCATCCAGCGAGATTGGCGGCCAATTTAACATGGCCAAACGCATCCCCGGCAAAGAAGAATTTCATGAAACACTACGTTATTTTACTAATTTAATCACCCAAACGGGTGTCCATTTGCACCTGAATACCCGCGTGGATGTTGAATTTTTGTTGGCACAGAAATTTGAAAGAGTAGTCGTTGCCACGGGCGTGTTGCCGCGTATTCCGCACATTGAAGGGTTGGATCATCCCAAAGTGCTGTCTTATTTGGAAGTATTGCTGTATAGCCAGCCGGTGGGTCGCACGGTGGCGATTATCGGCGCGGGCGGTGTCGGTTTTGATACGGCGATATTCTTGACTACGCCGGATGCAATTCATGAAAAGGAACGTCTGGAAGGAGTGGTGGCAGTGGATGAATATCGGCACGAATGGGGCATTGACCCTGACTATCAACACCGGGGCGGTTTGGCTTTGGCGGAGCCGGAAACCAGTCCCAGAAAAGTATGGATATTGCAACGCTCTACCGGGAAAGTGGGCGATAAACTCGGTAAAACCACTGGCTGGGCGCATCGCCTGACACTAAAAAAACGCGGTGTAGAAATGTGGGCCGATGTGACTTATGTACGCGTAGACGATGCCGGATTACACCTTCTTGTAAAAGGCGAACCGCGAATTCTGGAAGTGGATAATGTGGTAATCTGCGCTGGACAAAATTCCATGCGTGATTTATACGAGCCATTGCAACAGGCCGGAATAGCTGTGCAACTCATCGGCGGAGCAAAAGAAGCGGGTGAACTGGATGCCAAACGCGCTATCGAAGAAGGGCTGCGAACGACGATGGCGAGATGGGAACGATGAAGTATGAACGATAAACGATGAAATTTTCCCGTTTGACGAAAAATATAACTATGAGAATAATGCTACTTTTTTTGCCGGCAATGGATAAATGGCTCGCTGCGTTACCGTCTTTTTTACAAGTCGGTGGACTTCCGCTTGCGTTCATACTTCTTTTAAAACGTCTGCTCGCGTTCATACTTCATCGTTCATACTTCATCGTTTTTTTACTAGGCGGATGGCCCGTTGCTGCTCAACAATTGCCGCATACCGATGTGATCCTGTTTACTATGACGGCTGGTGCGGATAGTCTGTGGCGACCTACTGCGCCGCGTTTTTTGACATCATTCAATCGAAAAGGTTATAACAATCAGCCTAACTTCTTCTCCAACAACGATTTGTATCTTACTGTACAACTACCAACTGACACGACGCAGACGGATATTTATAGCCTGAATCTGTCCAGCCAAACGCTCAGCCGCGTGACCGAAACCACCCGAACGGCAGAATATTCACCCACTTTAATGTTCGGCGGCCAGCGTTTTTCGGCCATTGAAGTAGAAGCAGATGGTACCCAACGGTTAGTTTCTTATCCATTCGACCGCTCAGAAGGGAGCCGGCTGGAATTTTCCAAGATTACCGGCGTGGGTTACCATTGCTGGCTACGCGATACCCTCGCGGCGCTATTTATTGTCGGACAAAATGATGCGCCGCACGTGCTATACGTCGCCGGAACGAAGAGCCAGAAGTTGCAACGAATTACCTCCAATCCCGGTCGCTGCCTGTTGCCATTAGCGGGCGGAAACCTGGCTTACGTGTACAAAGCCACGGAGGAAACCTGGTATTTGAAAACGTTTGATCCGAAAAAACTGACTTCGGATATCATAGTGAAAATGCCGCCCAAAAGCGAGGATTTTGCCCTGCTGCCCAATGGCACCTACCTCACGGGAAACGGCACCAAACTCTGGCAATACCGACCCGGCCGCGAAGCAAATTGGCAGGAAGTAGCCGACCTTTCCAAATATGGTGTGAAGAGCATTACCCGTCTGGCGGCGAGTCGCGACGGGAAATTAGCCGTGGTAGTGAATTGAAAGGTAACTGTATAAAAGGTTTTGCTCTCTTTTAAGCTGGAGACCATGCACAAACGCAGGCAGGGCGAATACGCCTGTTTTTGGCTTTTGTCTTCCCAACATCCAACCATTTTTTTTGTTATTCAGTGGCCGGAACGCATAGTTCTGAGTGCCCGTTCCCCATGCTTCCAATCTTCTATCTAGAGAAACTTTGCCATGTATTGCCCTACAATACATAGTATTTGCCATCAATCCTGTAATTTTGCGTTTTGCAAAAATTCACCTTGTCTATGACCCACCCCGGAAACGAGCGTATTGATCTTTATCTCAGCAGCAATGCTACCACCCAATCGCTGGACAACGGACTTTACATTTACCGACACGGAAAGTATGACCTGCTGATGTTGGATGCCAAGGAAGGTGGCCTGGCTATCTTCAAGGTGCAGAGCGAACGCGGCGGGGACCAATACACCGTTACGATCCGCAATTTCCAGGGGAAAAAGGGCTTGACGGCTGCTTGTACCTGCCCCTATGACTGGGGCGGCCTTTGCAAACATCGGGTGACGGCCCTCATGGCATTGAGCGAACGAAACCTGATCGAAACACCGGAACCAGAGGCAGAATATGCCATGCTGGACAACGATGTGCGTCTCCCCGACTTAAGCGATGTCAGTCTGCGCAACAACACCGCTGATAGTACCTGGAAAAATCGAAACAATTTTAAAAAGGTTGCCTTTTATACTACCCACAATGGCCTGGCAGAGGGAAAAGTAACGTTTCAGAAACAGGATTTTACCTTTCGTTTTGTCCATATTGGTCCGGGCGTAGTGCAGTCGTCCTGCTCTTGCGCCCAGTTGTTGCCCGATCCATTATGCGCCCATAAATTGGCAGCTTTGCTGACGCTTCGCGAGCAATTTGGGCTTCTGGCCTTCGAAAGTATGCGCGACTGGACAGAAGAAAAAAACCGCCTGCTCGGTGAATATGGCTTTTCAATGGAAGATGAGCTGGAAGGAAAATTTCGCTTCAGCGTGAACGATAAAGGCCATCTGGAGATGCAGGTAGTGGACAAATCCATCCGGTCACCCCAGCAGTTGGGCCAATGGTGGCAGCGCACGACGCCCCTTCCGGCTGCGGCCAACCAGCAATTTTCCATCTCGAAAGTCTTTGATAAAGAAGAAGATACCGTGCAGCGGATACTGGTCTATGCACTTACTCGGCTCGATCAGCATACCCTGCCCGATATAATGCTGGTGCCACTTACCGCGCGCTATCAACCGGAAAAGGAAAAGTTGAGCCATATTGGCAAAATGGAGAATATGTACTCCACTTATAGCGATCAGTCCGAGGTGCCGGAAATCAGCCAGACTGATAGCCGTTTGTTAAACATCGCCAAGAAGAGCTTTAGTACCAATGCTTTGACGGCTGCCATCCGGGCATCTGGCGAGCAAATGCCGCGCTGGTACTATCATGCTGTAGCCCTTTCCGACTTGAGTGAACCAGCGCGTGTAGCAGCTCAGGAATATCTGGGCCAGGTATGGGCCACCACACTCCCGCTGCTACGCGACAAGATCACGGTGCTGACCGCAGATACGCAGCACCGGGCAAATTCACTGGTGCGCGTGGAGGTATTATCACAGCCAGTAAAACCTAATTTTCAATTGCGGGAAGAAGGCGATTTCGCAGTGCTGGAAGCTTTTGTGCTGCTGGGCGAAGAGTCGGTGCCAGTGTCAAAAATAAAATTTCAAGGTTTTTGGCTAATAGAATACGCAGATAAAATAGCCAAAATAGCCGATTATGCTGCCGCCACGTTGCTGCATCAGTTGGCACCAGCAGGCAGCGTGCGGGTAAAAAAGAATTTTTTGTCCAATTTGTTGGCCGATTTTGTGTTGCCGCTAACGAACCAGTTCTCGGTGGAATTTAACATTAGTAAACCCATCGAATATCAGAGCCTGACTTTTCAGGAAGGCCGGATTTATTTGAAAGAAGACGAAGAAAACCTGCTCCTGGTCCCCATGTTTGCCTACCAAAATCCGAATCCCGGAGAAGCAGATTTTGAGTTTCTGCTGGATGGTAAGAAAGAGCAGGTCACTTATCTGAATGATCAAATCACTATTTGGGAGCGAGTACCAGAACGGGAACATGATTTTTACCGTTTTGTGCAGGCGTTACACCCGGATTTTGAGCGGCAGGCAGGCCAGACGTTTTTCCATTTGCCGTTCGCCGAGGTGATGAAAAACCAATGGCTATTCCGGTTTTTTGAAACGTCCAAGGCACAGGAAGTACCAGTATTTGGGTTTAGCCAACTTAAAAAATTCAAGTACAATCCCAACCGGGGGGCGATCAACATCCGTGCTTCGTCGGGCATTGACTGGTTCGATATGAAAGTGGAGGTGGCCTTTGGCGATCAATTTGTGTCGCTGGCCGAGGTGCGCAAGGCAATTTTGAAAAAACAAAATTACATCCAGCTGGGCGACGGTACGCTCGGTATGTTGCCCGAAGAATGGCTGGAAAAATACGCCACGCTCTTCAAATTTGGCCAAGTCAAAGGCGACGAACTGAAACTTTCCAAACTGCACTTCTCGCTGATTGATGATTTGTATTCGCAGATAGACGACGAGGAAATCCAGCAGGAAATCCAGGAAAAGAAACAGAAGTTATTGTATTTCAAGGAAATACAAGACGTGCCGCTGCCGCAAAATATTACGGCCTCTCTACGCGACTATCAGCAGGAAGGCTATAAATGGCTGCATTTTCTGGACGAATTTAGCTGGGGTGGTTGCTTGGCCGACGATATGGGTCTTGGTAAAACCCTGCAAGTGTTGACCTTTTTGCAGGAACAAAAAAACCGTTTTCCAGACGCTGTGAATCTGGTCGTCGTACCTACCACCCTGCTTTTCAACTGGCAGGCCGAGGTGGACAAATTCGCACCCGAACTGCGTATCCACGTCCATCGGGGCATTGGGCGGCAGCGCGACCTGAGTTTTTTGAAAGGCTGCGACATTGTATTGACGACTTACGGCACTTTGCGCAGCGATATTGAAACTTTCAAGGCATTCAAATTCAACTATGTCGTACTTGACGAATCGCAGGCTATCAAGAATCCCGATTCGCTGACCTCCAAAGCAGTTAAGTTACTGACTGCCAAGAATCGGCTGGTGATGACGGGCACTCCGGTGGAGAATAATACCTTCGATTTGTACTCGCAGATGGACTTTTTGAACCCTGGTTTGCTAGGCGGCCAGGAATTTTTCCGCACCGAATTTGCCACGCCAATTGACAAATACCGCGACGAAAACAAAGCCCAGGAACTGCGCAAACTGATCTATCCGTTTCTACTGAAACGCACCAAAGAAGAGGTCGCTAAAGATTTGCCAGACAAGACCGAGACCATTCTTTTTTGTGAAATGGGTAAGAAACAACGCAAGGTCTACGATACGTTCCGCGAGGCTTATCGCCAAAAAATCGTGGACAAAATGGCGGTAGAAGGCAAAGAGAAATCGTCTTTCCTGATTCTGGAGGCATTGCTGAAACTGCGCCAAATCTGCGATTCGCCCGCGTTGCTTTCCGATGATGCGGACTACGGCAATGACTCCGCCAAACTGGACGAAATCATCCGCGAGATCGAAGAAAATGCAGGCAACCACAAGATTCTGGTGTTTTCACAATTCCTGAAAATGCTCGATTTGATCCGGCAACACCTGGAAAAAGTAGGTATTCCCTATGAATATCTCGACGGCTCCACCCAGGATCGGGCCGGGCGGGTGCGCCACTTTCAGGAGAGCCAGCAGTGCCGGGTGTTTTTGATGAGCCTCAAAGCGGGCGGCGTTGGTATCAACCTTACGGAGGCCGACTACGTTTACTTAGTAGACCCCTGGTGGAATCCCGCTGTGGAGCAGCAGGCCATTGATCGCACCCACCGCATAGGACAAGAGAAGAAGGTGTTTGCCTATAAAATGATCTGCAAAGACACGGTAGAAGAGAAAATTCTGCAACTGCAAGCGAAGAAGAAAGATATTGCCAAAGACCTCATCAGCACAGAACAAGGCTTCATTAAGCAGCTCACGCAGACGGATATTGTGGGGTTATTTAGTTAAGGGTTGAGCAGGGTTTAGGCAGGTTTAGAAAAAAAGGTGGAGAGGGATTTAGAAAAAAACAGCACTGAACATCAATGTTTTACGTTTGCCTATATCCTTTTCTAAACCTGTCTAAACCTTTTTGCTAAACCCTCTAAACCAAAGATCATTAAATAGAAATGTTGAAGCTCCTCGATAAATACCTGATTAAGAAGTACTTGTCTACTTTCGCTTTTTCGCTGCTCATTTGTACGCTCATCTCGGCGGCCATTGATTTCAGCGATAAGGTGCAGATATTTCTGGACAAGCCCTGCACGGTACAGGACATTCTGTTCCGTTATTATCCGGGTTTTATTTTCAACATTGCCAGCCTGTTGATGCCGCTGTACACCCTCATCGCAGTGGTATTTTTCACCTCCCGGTTGGCCTTCAATTCCGAAATACTGTCTATCCTGAATGCCGGCGTAAGCTTTAACCGACTGCTACGCCCTTATTTGTTAGCGGGCGGTGCGGTCGCGCTGTTGCACTTGGGGTTGAATCACTTTCTTACTCCCATGTTCAACAAATCGCGCCTCTGGTTCGAGCATACTTTTGTCTGGACCGATCAGGAAAAAGGGAAGGTGGCCAATCTGCATTTTTTGTTGGGAGAAAACACCAAAGTGTACATTCGCGGCTATAATAAAACCAGCAAAACGGCAAGTGGCCTGCGGCTGGAACGCTTTCAAGGGAATCGGGTAGAGAGCATTCTGGAGGCCGACAACGTTTCCTGGAAAGCCGAGCCGAACATCTGGCAAATCAACAATTATTCAGTACGCACTTTCTTGCCCGACGGGCAGCGGGAGCAATTTATTCAGTCTACCACGCCGCTGGATACGGCCATCAATCTCTCTCCCCAGGATTTTATTTACTATCAAAATCAGGATCAGGAATTGACCACGCCGCAATTGCAGGCGGTGATTGATCGCGACCGGGGTCGGGGTATTTCCAATATCAAGAGTTCGGAGATCGAAAAACACCGCCGTACTGCCGATGCAGCGACCAATATTATTTTGACGGTGATTGGATTGGCCGTAGCAGGCCGAAAAGTACGCGGTGGCATGGGCCTACACCTGGCGTTGGGCATTGGCATTGGAGCAGTATTTATTTTGCTGTCTAAGTTCGCCGTGTCTTTTGCAAGCAGCGGCACCGTTCCAGTAGCCTTGGGGATGTGGATTCCGAATATCATTTTTGGTGCGGTGGCCATTTGGCTGGTGGCGCGGGCGCAGAAATAACGCCCTGTACCATGTAGAGATGATCATGCTACGTCTCTGGGTTAACGCAAAATGGTTTTCATCCAAAATTCCATTTGTTCGGTAGCGGGCGCAAAGTCTATGTCTCCTGCCACCAATGATTTGGCGGCACGCACTATCTGGTCTTTTAAAGCATCGGAAAGATAAAACAAGTGCCCTGCCAACACTGCTGACGGTAAAGTCAAAGCAAGCACATTATCGGCGGAAGCTTTGCGGAACAGATTGGTTAGAAATGCCAATTCGCCGATCTTGGTTTCCTGATGAATTTCTTCCAAAAGCGGCTCCAATGGGTGCAAATTATCTACCGAAAGTTGGGTCAAATGGAGCACTTCGCCGTAGCGTCGGATGCGTTCCGTCAGGAAAAAACGGATTTGTTTCCGTACGTCCGGGTAAGCCAGCGTTTTGGCCTGTAAATCAGTTATAAAGGTTTGGGTTTCAGCCCTTATCACCGCTACAAAAAGGTCCTCTTTGCTTTTGAAATAGTAATAAAGACTGGCTTTGTTCAAGCCGGCTCGCTTGCCAATATCGTCAAGGGTTGTTTTATCAAAACTGTAGCGCGCAAATACCTCCGAGGCTGCCCGCAATACGTGTTCCTTTTTTTCGTCGCTTTTTGACTTTGTCTGCATCCCGGCAAAAGTTTATTTTCGACGTTGCAAAACATATTCCAAATTTCCTGTTTTTCAAATATATTATTTTAATATTTGAAAAATGGATTTTATTAAAACTTAATTTCTTGTAAATCAAATATTTACAAGAGACACTAAAAATGTTTTTCCCGGTTGCTATTTATCCCGTAACTCCCGTCGCAATATTTTCCCTACATTGGTCTTTGGCAAATCCGCTCGAAATTCGACCTGTTTTGGCACTTTGTAACCAGTGAGATTTTGCCGACAATGTGCAATCACTTCCTCCGCCGTGAGCGAAGGGTCTTTTTTGACGATAAATACTTTGACCACTTCCCCCGACTTTTCATCCGGAATACCAATGGCGGCTGATTCCAACACCTTCGGATTCATGGCCAGCACTTCCTCAATTTCGTTGGGATAGACGTTGAAACCCGACACCAAAATCATGTCTTTTTTCCGGTCCACAATCTGAAAATACCCATCCGGGTGCATGAAACCCATATCGCCAGTGCAGAGCCAGCCGTCTTTCATAATGTTGCTGGTTTCCTCTGGACGCTGCCAATATCCTTTCATTACCTGCGGACCTTTGGCCTGCAATTCGCCAACATGATCGGGGCCGGATGGAAGGGATTGGCCTTGTTCATCCGCGATGCGCAGGTCGGTAGAAGGCACCGGCATACCGATAGTACCGAGCCGCATCGTGCTATCTACAGGATTAACCGTGATGACCGGGCTGGCCTCTGTCATACCGTATCCTTCAGTAAGTTGGCAACCAGTCACTTGTTGCCAGCGTTCAGCGACAGCGCGTTGTACGGCCATACCGCCGCCCACAGTCGCTTTCAAGACGCTAAAGTCGAGCGTGGCAAAGAGGGGTTGATGCAGCAGTGCATTGAATAAGGTGTTGACTCCGGTTACAATATTGGGCCGATATTTTCGCCACTCTTTAATGAGTGCTGGTAAATCTCGCGCATTGACAATCAAAATATTAACTCCGCCAACGCTCATAAAAGCCAGACAGTTGACCGTAAAGGCAAAAATGTGGTACAGCGGCAGCGGACAGAGGGCTACCACTTCACCGGGTGGCAGCACTGGTGATAACCATGCCCGAATCTGCATCATATTGGCCAGCAGGTTGCGATTGGTCAGCATGGCTCCTTTGGAAACGCCAGTAGTACCGCCAGTGTATTGCAGGATAATGGTGTCGTCCAAACCCGACTGCAAAGGCTTGAGGGTAAACTTACGCCCTTGTGCCAGTGCTTCTCCAAAGCTGACGGTATTGGACAGGCTGAATTTAGGCACTAGTTTTTTAATACGACGAACTACGAAATTCACGATCCAGCCTTTCATGCCCAACATGGCTCCGATGTCGGTCAAGATCACCGTTTTGATCGGCGTTTCGGCAAGGATCTGCTGTAGATTGTAGGCAAAATTTTCGGCAATAATGATTGCTTTGGCACCGGAATCAATAAACTGATGTTTCATCTCACGCGGCGTATACAGCGGATTGGTATTTACCAAAATCAGCCCGGCCCGCAGTGCTCCAAACAGGGCAATCGGGTATTGTGGCAAATTGGGCATCATTAGCGCAATGCGGTCACCTGGCTCCAGTCCACGCGATTGGAGGTACGCACCAAACTGCGTACTTAGCCGATCCATATCGCCAAAAGTGAAGGTTTTTCCCATGAAAATGAAGGCGGGCGAGTCGCGGTATTTCTGGAAACTCTCCTCCAGCATATCCAGCAGGCGGGTATATTGGGTTGGGTCAATATTGGCCGGAATACCAGCCGGATAATGCTGTAGCCAGGGCTTTTCCGTTTTTTGAGTGGGATTGGTTGTATTTTCCATAAAGGGCCGTTTTTTGAAAAACGCTAAGACTTTTTGGAAAAGTACGGAGTTTTCAAAATTCAGTTGCCTGGATTTTAATCTGGCAAAATTTTTACTAAATAAACGGGCTCCAAAGCTTGTGGCCGAGTTGCGGGATTCAGAAATTCCACGCGCAATAGAGCCACCTGGAAATGAGCGAACGAGGCGGTCAACTCATCATGGAAACCAGCACATTGGAGCTCTTCATAGCCATATTGATCGGTGTACACCCATAGTGGCCCGGAAGTACTTACCCTTTGTTCCACTTCTTCTGGCGTATCCAGAAAGGGCAAAATTTGACCACTATAAAAATCCAGCGCATGACCATGCCGATGATAGGCAGCCAGGTGAGACATAGGTAGGTCATTTTGCCTGGCCCAGTGCGCCGCTGTGGAAGTGCTTTGAAAAGGCAGTAAATTGGGATAAAAATGAAAATTCAAGATAAAAGCAGCCCCAATAATCGCTAGTACGCTGCGTTGCACTAGTATGTCGGCAAAATTTTTGGGAAAAGGATTTTTGAAAATCCAGATAACCAGCCAGCCAAAAATGCCAAGCAAAGGCCCCCAAATAAGGGGATGCCAAGTGGGAAAAACAAAGCCCGCCATAGCGAAGGCAGCCAAGGCCAATATCCCCAATACGCTGTATTGTATCACCGCCCAGCGACGTTCAACTACCGCTGAAAATGGCTGATTCAGCCAGCGCGCCACCAACACTGCGGCCCACGGCAAGGTGATGAAAATGTAATGCGGCAGTTTATACTGCGACATGGAGAGTGCGACGAAAGTGAGCAGAAAAGCACCAAGCGAATAGGCTTCTTCTTGAGCAGGCAAGCAAAATTTCTGCTTGATTACTGTTTGTATTCGTTGCCACAGGCCACCTATCAGCAGCAAGGGCCAAGGCAAAAATGCCCACAAATAGACGTGCAAAAAATATAGGGCGGAGGTATCGTTTTTCCAGACATTCCCGCCGGTAATGCGCCCAAAACTTTGTTCCCAAAAGAAAAACCACAGCCCCGAAACGCCGCTGCGCCCGTTCACTATCTTTTCTGGATGCAAATCGAATTGCTGGTAAAGGCCCCAACTCATCGGAGCCAGCACTATGGCTACAATACCTAGCCCAATAAGCCAAGGCCAGTGAAATAAATGCCGCCAATCACGGCGCAGGAACAAGTGCGTACCCACTGCAAAAGCAGGTAGCACTAAGCCAATTGGCCCTTTGGCGAGCATAGCCAACCCTACGAAAATGGCGGCTCCCACCAGGTTTTTTAGGTGATTAAATTGCACATATTCAGCCAGTTGCCACACAGCACAAACCGTCATGCCTAGCAGCAGGGTATCGGTGCGCACATCGTTGCAAATAACCAACAGGCCGAGACTGGAAGCCAGGATAAATGCTGCATGACGGGCGATTTGGTCACTATAAAATAATCTGGAAAAGCGATAAACGGCATACACACCGGCCAGTGCACCGAGCAGAGAGGGTAGTTTGTAAGCCCAGTTGTGCAGCCCAAATACGCCCATCGAAGCGGCGGAAGTCCAGAATAGCAAGGGTGGTTTGTCGAGATAATCGGCACCATGATGCAGTACCTGGAGCCACGAGCCATACTGGCCCATTTCCATGGCGATGGAGGCGTATTGCGCAGCATCCACATCCATTACATCGAGGAAAAGGCCACGCGCCAGCACCGCCAACAGGCCGAGACCGAGCCATATCCAGGGGTTGCGTAGGAGCGTCCGTTTCATGGGCGGCGAAGGTCGGGAAAAGTAGGAAAATCACAGGTTTCTACGGTTGATTCATTTTTCGCTCCGCAAAATTCGTCGGGCTACAGTTGAAATACTTCCTGAACACCCGCGCAAAATAAGTCGGGTCACTGAAACCCAACGCGTAGGTCAATTCAGCGACCGAGACGTTTCCAATCGTTAGGCGACGAGCGGCTTCCTCCATTTTGATGCTGATAATGAAGGCATTAGGCGTAGTTTGCAACTCTTCTTTGAAGACACGTTGTAATTGACGTAAGCCGACAAACAATTGGGCAGCCAATGCAGCAGGGGACAAATCTTGATTCAGTTGCTGTAGAACGATTTCCCTGGTCTGCGAAAATAATTCCTGGTGCAGGAGCGCAGCTACTCGTGGTGGCTCTTGCTCGAGAAAGTGGGCCAACCGACTATCTTCTTCCGCTTTGCGTGGTATTTGCCGAAGTTGGTGATTGCGAATGCCCAACAATGCCAACATAGTTATCAAGACTGCGACCACGCTTACGGTAATGACCGGCCAAGAACGCAATTCCTGTAGGCGATGCCAGGCAGAAGGCTCTCCATAGAGCGTAGCACTTTGCCAGTTTTTGGGAAAACCATAGTCCGAAGTACCAGTCGCACTTTGGAAACTCATTTGCGGGAGCGGTACGCCTCCCGGTATATCAGCGAAGCGTACGAGTGTATCAATATCATCTACACAAAGGTCAATTTTGAAATGATAATCATTGTGCGGTTGTATTCCCAAAGATGCCCAGGGAATCCGAAATTCCACTGTATAACCGATATCGCTATCTTCATTTTTATTGAGCGTACCGCGCCGGACTACCTCATAATCCATAATGAATGAGCTGGTCATTGTATCTTTTGGCACCTGATTTTGGGTTGCTTTCATCTGATAGGTGTCACCGCCACGAAATACTACTATTTGGCCACAAGCATCTACAATTATTGAAAGTCATTGGCATCCATGAAAGCTTGACTGTCATTTTTGGTATCCAGATAGATTTCCACCGCGTCATTACAATAGAGGAACGGGCTGCCATTTCCAAACTCCGTTTGGACCAGTCTGGTGTCCTGCACAGAAAATGCGCCATACAAGTTGTGTTCATCAAAACCCAGCCAGATGTCGGCATGATTGCGTAATGGTACTAGCTGATTGGTGACTGAAAAAGACACCGTCGGGGAGGCAGTCCACTCCCGCAAGTTGCCGTCCACGAGCGGAGCAGCATTCAAAAAAGGAATAATCAATGCGCTTTGTGCCTCACCGCAAAACCAAAAGCCACCAACAAACACCAGAAATAGCCAGAATCTCATCTCTATTAACGTAGAATATCGCATTTATTCGTTTTTATCCGCACCAATGTCGTTTTTATCAAGCTGACGGCACCAACGATAAGCGCATTTTTGTAACCTAATTGGCTTTCCCCTATTTTTGTAGCTATGCCCTTATATATCGGTAATGTAACACTGGAAATACATTTTTATTCTTTTGTCGTTATTTCCAGGTTTATTTTTGAACGTCCGACTATCCCCCTTTTTTGGCGTAGCGGGTTTTGGTGCCACGACCACCGGCGGTCGTGGCGACCAATTATACTTCGCGCTGCGCGGCTTTGGGCTTTCCTGCGCGAAGTACACTTTATACAAAGTGGAAACTATTGCGTGGCCATACACCTAGCAGCTTATGTGCCAAAGCCAGCCCAACACAATAGGAAAATATGCTTATTTAATAGGTGTCCACCAAACTCCTGACTTTAAATGCCGTTTGTGGGTCATCCACGGTGCTTTGGGTTTTGAATATCACCGTTTTATGTTCGCCGGGTAGCAGATCGAAATAGTTATCGCTGAACGCGCCGTCTATCGTTGTCTGGAGCAGCACGTTTTTGGCAAGACGATCGCATTGTAGCGTAATCTGGTAGCCTTCGGTGACTGACTGGGTTTTTATGGTGATGTTGCTACGCGACAAGTCCAGTTTTTTGGGCGGAACGCCGTAAAACAGGCGGCGACTCAATAATTGACCTTCCGCGTTTTTCAACGTAATCTCCACCACAGCATCTTCATCTTTATGTTTATTCAAGATGCTTTTCAGATCATTCTGATAGATCATGTGGCTGGAATCGGGCGATAAAGTCAGATCAGGCACCGTGACGCTGCTCAATTGTGTGCCATCCATCGTGAGTGCCCGCACTTGCAAAGTGGCCTTCACCGCCTTTATGGAATCGGATACACCATAAATTTTCAAAATATCATCTTCCAATATTGGCAGCGCGACCACCGGGCGATAGGCATCACGGGCATAGTATTGCAAGGCTTTCCAACGCCCAAAATAATCAATGCTCGACCAGGAAGCCACCGGCCACACATCATTGAGTTGCCAATACAACGTACCCATACAATAGGGTTTGTTGCGCCGATGCGCTTCGATGCCGGTGCGAATACCCTCGGCTTGCAACAGTTGGCTGACGTACACGAAATCCTCGAATTTCTTGGGGGTCCGGTAGTCGCGTTTCATGTACTCGGCGATGAGTTCATTGCCACGCGGGTGCTTTTGGTGGGCCAGCATCACCGGGCTTTCCAGTTTGCGATCTTCCGGCAAGGTGAATGATTCTATCGTACGCCATTCAGGGAAAGATTGAAAACCATATTCACTCATAAAACGCGGCACTTTCTTGTTAAAAACCTCAAAGGGTTCTTCATCGTGCCACACTCCCCAATAGTGTGCGTCGCCTTCTTTCAGCGACTTGGCATCACCACGACCGTATTTGGGCGAGCTTTCCCAATAAGGTATTCCGTTACCGAAATTGCTCACGTAAGTCGGCAGAATATCTACAAACATGAGTTGATAATCCTTCCAGAGTTGGGTACGCTGCGCCTCGGTGAAGGGCATTTGCCAGCCCCAGTGATTCCAGGCTTCGTTATTTTCATTGTTCCCACACCATAGTGCCATACAGGGATGCTGTCGCAATCGTTCGATCTGTTCGTAGCTTTCGCGGGCGGCATTTTTCAAAAACTTTCCATTTCCAGGATATAACGCGCAGGCAAACATAAAATCCTGCCAAACCAGAATGCCCCGCGCATCACAAAGTTGATAGAACAAATCGTCTTCATAAATGCCGCCACCCCACACACGGAGCATATTCATATTGGAAGATACTACATTGTCTAACAGCCTTTTAGTATGATCGGCAGTTACCCGGTCCTGAAAAATATCTTGCGGAATGTAGTTGGCCCCTTTGGCAAAAACGGGTACGCCATTCAATTTGAAATAAAACGATTCGCCATCTTTATCGGGCTGCGTAACCAGCTGAATAGTCCGAATGCCCATGCGGGATTCGGCCTTTTCGATAATATTATACCCTTTTTTTATTTCCAGCGAAAAATCGTAGAGATGTGGTTCGCCCATGCCAACGCACCACCAAAGTTTAGGATTATGCACCTCGAACGTGACCGAGTCCTCATGCACACCCACGTAGAAGGTGCGATTTTCCAAAAAATTGCTCTTGCCATCGTGGGTAGCAATAGAAACATTCATCTGCACATCGGAGCGGTAGCGAAAACGGGCCACCATATTGGCTTTTTCCGGCGTAGCACTTTGAGTGGTGACGTACATATCTTCCAGCAGAAAATCGTCCCAGGCAATAATTTCCGGCACCTTTCCAATACCGCCGCCTACAAAACGTGGCCCCCAATCCCAACCGTAGTGAAACTGCGCCGTACGCGACATAGTGCGGATACCTCCCGGCAACTCATAGCCCAGTGCTTTCCAGTCGGCATCTGTCTTTTTGAGCGGGCTTTCAAAATAAATATGGAGGTGATTGTCGCCTGCTTTCAGCCATTTCTTCACATCCGTCTGCCAAATACGGAACATATTATCCGTCTCCAAGATCAGCGTGTCATTCAAATAAACCTGAGCGTAGGTATCTAAATCCTTGAAAGATATTTCGATATGCTTGTGCAGCAACGTCTCGGCATCCATCTTAAAAGTAGTCTGAAATTCCCAATCCTGCTGCTCAATCCACTGTAATTTAGCTTCGTTGTCGCGATAAAAAGGATCTTCGATCATCTTGTTTTTCAACAATGCCGTATGGACCGTGACTGGTACTTGCGTGGGTTTCCAATCGGGGGTCTGGGCTTGTCGAAACTCCCAATCTGTATAGATCATGCGGCGAACAGGAAGTGCAGATTGGGCGTGGGCAAGCATAGACAGCAGCAAAAGCGGGACAAAAAAGACGGTGCGCATCAGACAAATTTTGGTATGGGTCGCTTGGGCGGCGCAAAAATAACCAACTTGGCCACATAATTCAAGGCTCCCTGGTACCAACCTACGGCGCGAAGTTTCCATCTTTTCATGTAGGCGTTGCCCCATTGATTTCACTTTATCCATCTCTACCATGCAATCAAAAAAACATTACTTCCTGACCTTGTTTTTACTACCCATTTCACTGTTGCATCTGGCTGGTCAAAATATTTCTATTGTTGGAGGACTGGGCTTGAGCAATCAAGACCGCCGCCCCTTTACCCGCACTGGTTTACAACACCCCTTAAATGACAATAATAGTCTGGATTATGATATAGCAATCTATGCAGAAGGGACACTTTTTAAAGGCAAGTTCTGGCAAATAAATGGTGGCCTGGGCTTTGCAGAAAGCACTACTGAGTATTCCAGACAATTTAATCAGCAGGCCCTTGGTGTTTTTACAGATGACATAAAGTATATAAAAAAATATACAATCGATAAATTAATAATACCTATTTCAAGCAAATTATACTTTAAAGAAAAAAACAGGTTTTATTTTCAATTTACTGCATTGCCAGCCATTAGCTTTAAAAAAAGTGTGGTGAGTAATAGTAGAGTTAATAGAATAATTACGAAGATGCAATTTGATTTAAACGGTCTTGAAATAAATCCAGGATTAGGTTTCCATATAAACAGCAGACTACAAGTATCCCTTCAATATCGTTGCTTGTATTTTCATGAAGTAGATAAAGTCCTGCTTATATCTGGACGTGACATTACCTTTCCACTAGGAAAAGTGGATAAATACAATCCTTTCAAAACGTGGTTAATGTTGAGTTGTAAATTGTTCTAGTACACTAGTGATTATGCGAAAAAGATTCGTAAATGCCCGCTTTTCAGGTTTCGGAAAGTAACTATTCAGCCTGCGTAAAATTCCCGAAGGGAATCTATGTTTATAGCCATTAAAAAACCATGTTTCAAAATCCCGACGGGATTTCATGTGAAAACACTGGCGTAGATTTTACATAGAATCCCTTCGGGATTCTGGCTAATTTGTACTTCGATCTATAAACATATATTCCCTTCGGGAATAGAAAAATCAGGCTAAATAGTTACTTTGGAAAAATGAATAGTGACTTGGGAATACTTTAATGCTGGGGCGTATATACAAAAAAATTTCGCACAATTTTTACTGTAACTTAAGTTTATTTGAGTATTTGATCAATTACCTGATTATCAAGTGTTTCAATCGAATACTCAAATGCTCGCATCTTCAAGGAATTTAATTTACAGTGTAATAGCGAATCATGGGTTTGGCTAAGTAAGCATGCGAATGTCAAGTAATTAGACCTGTCAGGTTAAAAAAACCTGGCAGGTCTGGTCGCTAACCACCTGAAAATAAGTACCAATTTTTAACCCATCATTCGCATTAATAGTAAGTTTTACCGCAATAAAGTCACTTCTCCCTTTGGCTCCGACACCACGCCTTTGAACCGCACTTTACCGCGATAGACATATACGTCAGCAGGCAAATCTTTTCCATTCAATCGGCCGTCCCAACCGCCGCTAGTGCCGCTCCACACCTTTTGGCCCCAGCGCGAGTACACTGCCAACTCCAGCACCTCAAACCCGGAGCCAACCGGGAAAAATACATCATTCATGTTATCGCCATTGGGCGTAAAGGCATTAGGAATATCAAACTGTTGCTTTTCTTCAATACGAAAAGAAACCGTATCGGTGCAGCCAAGCGCGTCGGTCGCCGTGATGATATAATTGCCGGGAACCAGGTCGGTCGCCAGGGAATCGGTCTGACCGCTGCTCCATTGGTAAGTTACTGGTAGCAAAGCACCCGTAGTGACCACCGTGGCGGTGGGGCATGGATCGGCGCAATCAGTCGGGAATACTACCGCCGCCGACACAGCACAGCAGGTATCTACTCCCAGCATCCGGGTGACCATCTTGTCGCAGCCTATTGAAGTTTCGACCTGTAGCGAAATGATTTTGTTGCCCGCCGTCGCATAATGCACCGTGTGTGGGCCTTTAGTACTGGCCGTGTCTGGTTGTGCGCCCGCCCCGAAATCCCAATGCCAGCCAGTGATCGTGCCATTGTTCGTACCGGAAGTGTCGGTAAAGACAACCGCCTTGCCGATACAGACCGTGCTGTCTGCATTGTTGCTGACAAAGCCAGCCGTCACTACGCAGCAGGTATCCACCGTCAATGTCCGGGTCACCGTCACGTCGCAGCCGGTAGAACTCTCCACCCGCAGCGAAATAATTTTGCTACCCGCCGTTGCATATTCCACTGTATGTGGACCGGCAGTGTTGGCGGTATCGGGTTGAGCACCCGCGCCAAAATTCCAGTGCCAGGCAGTGATCGTGCCATTAGTAATAGTGGAAGTATCCGTAAAAACAACGGCTTTACCGAGGCATACTGTACTGTCGGCATTATTGCTGACGAAACCAGCCGACACGCCACAACAAGTATCCACTACAAATGTCCGTGTCACCGTCACCTCACAACCTGTGGAAGACTCGACCCGCAGCGAAACAATTTTGTTGCCCGCTGTTGCGTAGTGTACAGTATGCGGGCCAGGCGTGTTGGCCGTGTCTGGCTGCGCATCCACTCCAAAATTCCAGTGCCACGCAGCGATCGTGCCGCCCAGAACAGTAGAAGTATCTGTGAAAACAATGGAGTCACCGAGGCACAACCTGCTATCTGCCTTATTACTGATGAAACCCGCTTTCGGCCCCTCAAATTGTCCCGTGCCACCCCACGCGATCTGAAAGCCATTGCCGCTGGACGTAAAATTGTTGACCGCCAATGCATAGGTCGTACCTGCTACCATATGGAGGGCCGCCAGAAAATTGTCCTGTCCAGGGCCACAGCCAGCTGGTTCGCTGATATCCGTTGAGCTGCTGTTCAGGCCAGTTGGCCCCATACATGGACTGGGAAAAAAAACGTCGCCAGAGGCCATACAACGCACTACGCTCTTGCCAGCGCAATCGCCAAGGCCGTTGGGCAGGCGATACAGTACGAAATCAAGGTCGTCAGTGGCGTTATTAGGGGTCAAGGTAAATTCCAGGGTGCCGTTGTTGGCGGCGGTAAAAACATACCAGGTGGAGTTAGTTTCAGCACCAAAGCCGTTGAGGCATGGAGCGTCGTCCAACTCGGTAGGATCATTACCAGCCCCGTTTAATGCTTGTACGGTAAACGGCGATTTATCGCACAATATAGCCGCCGTCGGGCAATCACCGGACAGCGTACCGTTAAAAAAGTAATTGCGTATACAGTATTGAAAGGTACCCGCCGCTGCCCCTTGGACCCGAAAATAATAGGTTTCGCCAGGGGTAAGGCCAGACGAAGAAAGCTCCACAATATTGGTAAAAAACAGGTCAGATTGGCAAGCCAATTCCGTAAGCGCATTGCAAGACCCACTGTATAGTGATACTGCCGGGAGTAATAGTGTACCACCCGGTGTATCGAAGGTGAGACCACGAATAATGACCGTCACTTCGGAAGCTACGGCTACAAAAGAGAACCACACATCCTCGTTGTTAGTACCAAAGCAAGCCGAAGATGGTAGATTGCTGGCAGTCGCTCCCACCGTAGTGCCTGCTCCAATCGCTGAACAAAAATTTTCCGGTTGTGAAATTAAAATAGCGGTGCTGCACTCATCATTGAGTTGAGCGAAGACCGAAAAACCGAAAAACAGGGGTAAAAAAACGAGGAAAATGCGTAATCGAATGGTTGTCATGCGTAATCGGGTGGGAGGATTTGAAATATATTTAAAAGGTATGAATCGGTTGAGCAAATGTAACAAAAGCGTTTTGTTCGAGAAATTTCGTTTAAATGTTAGTTGCTTTTTGCGTAGTTGGTGCCGATGTTATTGCCTTTAAAGTTTGAAGGTGCGGATCAGCCAGTTAACTGTTTTCTCAAAATAACCCAACCAACCCACGCTGCGCATCAGGAAGGGAAACTGCGTAACAATCCGTAAAATGAGTGCATTGCGCGATAGCTCTACTCCGATACCGCGCCGGATGGCCACATCGTAGGCTTGCAGTTTGGTTGCTGAAAAATCGTTATCTTGAAAACATTGCCTGGCAAATTTTGCTGCCAATACGCCGCTGGTCATAGCGTGGTCAATACCGTGTCCTTGCAGCGGATCCACCAATGCCGCCGCGTCGCCACACAGCAAATAACGTGGCCCGGAAATAGCGGCATGACCTGTATGCAGCGGCAGTGCAAAACCCTGTACTGAACCCAATCGTTCCGCGTTTTGCAGTCGGGCGGCCAGTTCCGGTGCGTATTCCGGCAGTTGGTCCAGCACCGTGCGCAGTTTGATTTTCTTTTGCGAAGCCGCTTTTTTCAACATACCAAAACCCACATTAGCCATACCATCGGCCAGCGGAAATATCCATAAGTAACCCGGTAATAATTTGGGTATAAAGTGTAGTTCGTTTTCGCCCTCCACCATGCCGGTCACGCCCCGATAATAAGCACGAATGGCTACGCAGTTGTTGCGTTCATCTAGATCCACATTGCCCAGTTGTCGGGAAACGGTCGAGTAGGCTCCATCGCAGCCAACGATCAATGCAGCGGAAATAACAGTACCATCTTTAAAACGACATTCTACGCCGTTTTCCTGGGGCGTGATATTTTGTAATTGCTTGTTTTCCAACACCGTAGTGTTGGTTTCCGCCTTCACCAATTCCATCAAACACTGATCGAAATCCAGCCGAGCAGCATTGTAACTATAATTCACCCACCGCACTCCCAGCGAGCGACGGCCCGGCACAAACATCCGCGCACTTTGGATTTGCGCGTCCGCGCTCCACTGTCGCATGGCTTGTCCCCAGGCGGGCGACAGCCGATCCATTACTTTGAAAGCCGGGCTGGGAATGGCATCGCCGCAGATTTTATCGCGCGGGAAAGTCTCTTTTTCCAAAATAGCCACGCGCAACCCGCTACCGTGCAGGGCCAAGGCGCAGGCGCAGCCCGCTGGCCCGCCGCCGATGATCGCAATGTCAAATGTGGTCAATGAGTTTTAATGTGTTAATGTGTTAACAATCATACGTTTGTCATGTCGAGCGAAGCCGAGACATCTGTATATTCTTGTTGCCTTAGATGTCTCGGCTCCGCTTGACATGACATCGGGATGTGCGGTTTACGCCGCCGAAAGATCGGATTTTAAAACATAAAAAATCTCGCTCCGAAAAAACCGGGCGCAATAAACCGAACAGAGCAACGATTTTCCAAATTAAATTTACCATAGACAATAATTTTCCCCATCTTTCCACTTGTAAATAATTATATTCCTTATGAAAACAAGCTTCCCTTTTGCGTTGGTCCTGCTGACAAAATTCCTCTGTATTCCCTGTTTACTGCGCTGCTCAATACCAAAGGGCAGCATATTTGCTGCAAAGTTGCTATATGGATGGTGTAGGCAATGTTTGCCCACACCATCCACGTCATTATACATATGGTGCGAACTATGGCCTTTTTATATACTGTTACAGGCGCAAAGCATCAGTGATTTTCATGAATTGAAAGCGCGACCAACTTTTTCTTATTTTACCTTTAATGGCAATATAGGCTATTGGTTTAATACTACCAGCGACTCTATTGCTTTGGATGCTAGTATAAGATGGCAGCCGAGCTTACAGGGCATTTTATAGTAACTCAGCAAATTTTGTTGAATGTACAGTTTGCAAGCAAAAACAATATTTTCCGCACTGGGAATGTCATGCTGATAGCAGTTTCTTACTAGCCTTTACCGCACGATACCATAATTGTTAATAACATTGAGGATCGCGCTCTTTGGAAAAGATGGCAGTATTGCTTTTTGCAAAAATTTTTCAGGTCAGGCTTTAGATGCCCAAATCGCCACTTTGCCACAGGATCGTAGTAAGTGGCACGACCAGTTACGATAAGATGACCTTCGATGGCATTGTGCTGCCTTCCATAAGTATGGGCAGCGTTTCGGACCAGACTTTTTTGTGGCCATTCTGGACAGTACTGGCCAGGCGCACGTCAAACGCTTTGGCGGTAATAGTTGGGACTATTGCCGCCTGACTAGCGATGATGGATCTATATATCTGACCGGAATACAGCCCCGAATTCAAGATTGACTCGCTTACCCTGACTAGCCAAGGTGGCGGTAAGTTTGGGCTGGCTGATGCTATATTGTTGAAACTAGATTCCACGTTACATCCGGTATGGGCTAAGCAAGTCCGGGGTTATGGAGTTCAACGTGGCTATCTCGTGGATATAGACGCAGCTGGAAGGCTCTATTGGGGATTTGAATATTCCAACTACCAATCTTACCTGGAAGAAGACACCCTGCACGGCGGACTGGACAATGCTATGATCTGCCAGTTGGATACGGCGGGGACTGTTATTTGGAAGCGCAGTTTTGCTACTAGTAATGCTGCTTATTTATCCAGCCTTTCTTTCGACCCCGATCATACTTTCTGGTTGGCCGTTAGTTATCAGGATTCGCTTCGTTTTGGTGATCACACGCTGTTGGGAGTGGCACAATCGGATTGCGCATTGGTAAAAATGAACCCAGCAGGCGATTTTTGCGCTGGTTCAACATTGCTGGACCTTCCTCGGAATATATTAGCTATGTACAAACCATGGGCGACCAGCAACTCTTCGTAGCGGGTGGTGCCGACAGCCTCTCTTTTTTGAATTTGCATATTCCAACGGACCCTGACTATGCTTATATTTATTTCCACTTTATCCTTAACCTGAATACCGTCGGCACAGAGCAGGCAGCGCAAGCAGAAATGGCTTGGTCAGTTTTCCCCAATCCGGTACAGGTCGGCGGGCGGCTACAAGTAGCACTGCGCGGGACCGTTCGCAATAGCCAGGCTATCCTATACGATTCGATGGGTCGCATCATTGCCGGACTATGCGTCACAAATGACTTTTCCGGCACCCCGGCAGCTGGGTATTTATTATCTGGTCTTGCAGGTAGGAGAGCAGCGAATGGTGCGCAAAATCGTGGTGGTACAGTAAGAAATGTATTCCCCTTCCAAAGGTGTTTATTTAGGTTTCAACCATAAAAAAATCCCGCTCCGGAAAAACCGAAACGGGATAATACATTTATCGAATTGGCCACCTTAAAATATTGGTCACATTTTACATTTACTTTCCGCCCTTGGCTTTCGCGATCACCTGTTCAGCAATAGAGGCTGGCGGAGCTGCATAGTGGCTGAATTCCATCGTGGAAGCAGCGCGACCGGAAGTCAGGGTACGCAATTGGGTCACGTAACCGAACATTTCCGCCAATGGCACTTCGGCTTGAATAGCCACAGCACCACCCATGCGGGTTTCCTGTCCTTTCGGCAAGCCACGACGACGGTTCAAGTCACCGATGACTGGACCGACGTATTCTTCCGGCGTGATCACTTCCAGTTTCATGATTGGCTCCATGATCTGCGGTTTGCATTTTGGAGCGGCTTCGCGGAAACCTTCTTTGGCGCACAATTCAAAAGCGATTGGCTTCGAGTCAACGGCGTGCATTCCACCATCGGTGACGCGCACTTTCATCGAATCAATATTATAACCAGCCAATACACCGCTGCTCATCATCTGCGTGAAACCGTCGGCAATCGGCTTTTGATAGTTTTTATCAATCGCACCACCCACGATAGACCACACAAATTGCAGTTTCTTTTTGCCGCTCTTGAACTCGTCGGATTCCAGGAATTCTGGATCGGCGGGGCCAAGTTCAAATTCCATATCAGCGAAGAGACCCGAACCACCCGATTGCTTTTTCAAGCGTTCGCGGTGTTCCACCATTTTGGTCAATGACTCCTTATAGTTCACCTGCGGCGCACCTTGGTTGCATTCCACCTTGAATTCGCGGCGCAGACGGTCCACGATAATTTCCAGGTGCAATTCGCCCATGCCAGAAATGACCGTTTGGTTGGTTTCGTCGTCGTATTTCACGCGGAAAGTCGGATCTTCTTCGGCGAGTTTATTGAGAGCCATCCCCAATTTGTCGAGGTCTTTCTGCGTCTTTGGTTCGATAGCCAAGCCAATTACTGGCTCCGGGAATACCATTGATTCAAGGATAATTGGATTATCCATATCACACAAAGTGTCGCCCGTGCGAATATCCTTGAAACCGACCGCAGCAGCAATGTCGCCGGCTTCGATGCTATCAATAGGATTTTGCTTGTTGGCGTGCATCTGATACAGACGGCTAATACGCTCCTTGTCGCCCGTGCGGGTGTTCAGTACGTAAGAACCGGCTTCCAGTTTGCCGGAATAACAGCGTATAAAACACAAACGGCCCACGAATGGGTCAGTCGCGATCTTGAACGCCAAAGCGGCAAATGGCTCCGTCACGGATGGCTTGCGCAATACTTCGGTTTCCGTCTTTGGATTGATGCCTTTTACGGCTTCAATGTCCATCGGCGAAGGCAGGAAATAACACACTGCATCCAAACAGGCTTGTACACCTTTGTTTTTGAACGCCGAACCGCACATCACCGGCGTCATTTTCATGTCGCAAACGGCAGCGCGAACAGCAGCGCGCATTTCTTCTACGGTAATAGAATCGGGATCGTCGAAGAATTTTTCCAGCAAAGCATCATCATAGGCCGCGATTTCTTCGATAAGAATCTGACGATTTTCAGCCACGATTTCCTTCAAATCATCAGGAATCGGGATCGTACGGAACGTCATGCCATGATCGGCTTCATTCCAGACGACGGCGATGTTCGTTACCAAATCCACCACACCAGAGAAGTGATGCTCGTTACCAATCGGCACTTGCAGCGGAATAGCGTTGGCACCCAATTTGGCTTTCATGTCCTTCACGCACATGAAAAAGTCGGCACCGGCGCGGTCCATTTTATTGATGAAAGCGATACGCGGCACCTTATAGTTATCAGCCAAGCGCCAGTTCGTTTCCGATTGTGGCTCTACACCGTCTACTGCCGAAAAAAGGAACACCAATCCGTCAAGCACTCGTAGCGAACGGTTCACCTCCACGGTGAAGTCCACGTGGCCTGGCGTGTCAATAATATTAAAATCGTATAGTTGGCCATCTACTGCCCACTGGCATTTGGTAGCAGCCGAAGTGATGGTAATACCACGCTCTTGCTCTTGCTCCATCCAGTCCATCGTGGCGGCACCTTCGTGCACTTCCCCGATCTTGTGGTTCACGCCTGTGTAATAAAGAATACGCTCGGTAGTAGTGGTTTTACCAGCGTCGATGTGCGCGGCAATCCCGATGTTGCGGGTAAACCGGAGGTCCGTTGCCATGAATTTAAGTAATTGAAGGAATGAGTTAAATGAATCAGTATTTGAGGATTTGAATATTGGAGGATTTGATCAAATCCTCGCATCCTCCAATCCCCAGCAAATCAAATTTAAAAGAATACCGCCGAAAATTGTCTGGTGCTGCGCTGAAAGCGAAACACCGGGCAATCTCGACGGTACGAGTGAGGCTCTGGCGTTGCGGACGCTTAGGTACGGAAGTGGGCGAAAGCGCGGTTGGCTTCGGCCATCTTGTGCGTGTCTTCGCGTTTTTTCACTGCGCTACCTTCGCCTTTGCTGGCGGCGACGATTTCGGCGGCAAGTTTCTCGGCCATGCCTTTACCGCTGCGGGCGCGGGCATATTTGATCATCCACTTCATGCCGATAGAGATTTTCCGGCTGGCCGGTAGTTCCGTCGGGATTTGGAAAGTCGAACCACCGACGCGGCGGCTGCGAACTTCCACTTGTGGCATCACGTTGTTTAAGGCTTTTTTCCAGACTTGCAACTCGTCCTCGTTGGTGCGGCTTTTCACGAGGTCCATAGCGTCGTAGAAAATGCCAAATGCAACGCTCTTCTTGCCATCCCACATCAGATTATTGACAAAACGGGTGACCATTGTGTCATTAAATCTGGCGTCGGAAGACAATACTCGAGGTTTCGGTTTGTGCTTACGCATTTGTAAAAGTTATGAGTTATGAATTATAAGTTATGAGTTCACGCTACGAGTTTTCATAACTCATGACTTATAACTCATCACTTAAAAAGATTTATTTCTTAGGCCGTTTCGAGCCGTATTTCGAGCGGCTTTTCTTGCGGTTATTCACACCGGCAGTATCGAGCGCACCGCGCACGATGGTGTAACGTACACCTGGTAAGTCTTTTACCCGACCGCCGCGCACCAGCACGATGGAGTGTTCTTGCAGGTTGTGACCTTCCCCAGGAATGTAGCAAATCACCTCCAAGCCATTCGTCATACGCACTTTGGCTACTTTACGCAGTGCAGAGTTAGGCTTCTTTGGCGTAGTGGTATAAACACGGGTGCACACACCACGACGTTGCGGACAACCCGCCAAGGCGCGGCTTTTGCTCGCATATTCGACCTTCTCGCGGCTCTTACGTACAAGTTGATTAATGGTAGGCATACTGTTCGGAAACTATAAAATTATGATAACTCGTTCAAAATCAATGGAAAAATCGCCCAAAGCTGGACCCTTTCCCAAAAGCGAACGCAAAGATACTCGCAGTAGGCGGGAATTTCCAAACTGCATTTAAAATTTCTGTTAAAGATTGAAAAGTAAATGGCTGGACATTTGGAAAAATGAACATTGGACTACGGCCTGGAATGTCTATTGTCCATAAGTGGAATGTCTGAATTTCTTAAAAGAAGTCTTTCAAATTAGTACCTAAGCCAACGTGAAAAACACCACCCGCCAAGTGATAAGACCCATAACCCACGTCGAGTCGAAAGCGACTGATCTTGATGCCCACGCCGCCGGAGAAGCCCGCCAAACTGCGGTAGTTGCTTACGGACAGTTCCCGTTTGCGCAAATGGCTGTACCCAACGCGCAGTTGGAACGACTGGTTACGACCCAGCAGGAATTCGCCGTTGAAATTGAGGTGGCGAAAAAAATTGTCCACTTTGCCATTGCCTTTGGTCTTTTGCTGCTCATCGCCGAAGAGCAGAACTTCGTCATCTTTCGCATTGGGGTCGTCATAGCGAATATCCCATTGTTGCAAATGGTGGGCAACGATGCTGAACCGAAAAGGCAGGTAACGCAATTGTTTGCTAAAACCGACCTGGAGGTCGTAAGGCAGATCTTCGCGTACCCCATCGTATGCTTGGAGTTCCGCGCCGACATTGCGCAGCACAATACCAAAACCAATGCGTTTGGCGGTGTCGGCATACATCAGTCCGGCATCGGCGGCGAGCGCAGAGGCTTTATATATATCTAAGACGGAAAAAGCGACGCGGGCATTCAGACCAATGGAAATGCGATTGGTAAGTGGCCGGGCGGCACCAATAGTTACGGCGGTTTCGGAGGCATGTACCTCGCCGGTGATGTTGCCCAACTCGTCGGCCTGCTTGATGTCGCCGTAGTTCATATACTGTACCGCAGCGTGCGTCGTGAAGCCGATTTTTGGCAAATATTGTGCGTAGGCCACATAACCATGCTGAATATCGCTGAGGAAAAAGTTGTGGTTGAAAGCCAAATGGCCGCTCATGCTGGCATTCAGGGCCGCCGGATTTTGCGCAGCAAAGGTCACGTCATCATCTTTGACCGAAATCTGGGTGCCCCCCAAAGCCGTGATACGCGCCGACGGCGATAAGGTCATAAATTTGAATACTTGCTGACCGCCAGTTACTTGGGCACAGAGGATGCCTGTTTGCAGGACAGTAATAAGGAAGAGGAAGGCGTATTTCGTCGTAATGGTTCGTGGCATCGCCGCTGGTTTTGATTCGCAAAGGTTGACGACGAAAGGGGGAGAACGGCTGCCTGTGGGGAAATAAAAATACAAAACTGCCTCGCTCTGGCTTCGACAGGTAAAAAAGAGAGGGGACTTGATTATGATGTTTTCTATCGATTTTTATACCTCTGGAATCCTTATTTTTTGGTCAAACACACGCCGTCTACGCAATTGGCTACGCGGACGAGTTCGCCTTGCTCGTTGTATTCTTTTAATTCTCCCTGTTCCAGCGGGCCATCTTCGCCGGGCGTATATTGACCTTCGGCTTTGAGCTGGCCATTTTCGTAATATTCTGTGAACGGTCCATTTTCATCGTTGTCGCGCAGCATTACTTTTTCCTTGACTTTACCATTGGGATAATATGCTGTGCTGAGCCCTTGTAGCGCACCGTTCACGTAAGTCTGCTCAATTTGCAATTGTTTGTTTTCGTAGTAAGTTTCGTACTTGCCATCCAGTACGCCATGGACGTAATGTTCTATACTTTCCAGGCCGCCAGTAGGCCGGAAATATTTGCATTCGCCATCCAAAGTGTCATTAACATAATGCGCTTCTTTGAGTACCACTTTGCCATCGGGATGGAATTTTTGATACAGTCCTTCTTTGGCAAAATCCTTTTTGCGCCGCTGGTAGCGTTCGATTCTACCTTGCTCGTCCTTGGTTTCTATGGTTTCGACCGCACTTCCAGTACAGGCAAAAAACAGGGCAAGAAAAATGAAAAATGAAAAAGCGGAATGTCGATATAGAATTGCAGAGCACATAAGGAAGCAAATATTTGGCTCTGCAAACGTAAAAATAGTAGGTTAAAGTCTGTAAAACCTTAACAATTAACTCGTTGTACCCCGAAACCCTGTTTCGGGAAATATCACAGGCGAAACAGGGTTTCGCGGTACATTTCTACCAACTATTCAGTAATTCCGGTTGCGCCTGATATAAATGCCGGATAAATGGTACCAACTCTGGGCCACCAAACGTGGTGGTATAATGATGAGAGAAATAAATCACCCATTCCAAGCTGGCATCGAAGACCATGCCTTCATAGGCGCCAGCAAAAATCTGGTCCGGCTGAATTTCAAATAAGCCAGTTTCGCATTCAAGCAGGTAAATGGGCCGCTTGGCATTTTGCCGGACGTACTCGGTTATGGCCTCCTTTTTATCGTCGGTCAGGCCATTTAGCACAATGACTTCTACTGGCGAAGACTCCACGAGGGGATTCCAGAAGTTAGAGTCGAAATTCCATTTTTCTTTCAATACCTGGCGCAAACGGGTGGCTTCTGCGCCGCGAATACGTTTATGCCCATTGTCCACCACGGCTTGCGGCTGCAACGGATCGCCGGGAAACATCGCGGGTAATTCCTGAGCGATGATGCGCGCCGAACTTTCAATGCTCCGAAATAGCGAACGCAGGTAGTCTGGGACGTTCGGATCAATCGGGATTTTGACTTGTTTTTCCCGATCACCGAGGTAAATATCGAGGGGAAATTTGACCAGGGCTTCTGCTGCGATGTGCTCCATCGCCTGCTTGGCCAGATCGCCATTGAACACCGTATAGTAATAGAGGTGATTGCCAGAAAAGCGTTCGTTGCCCTTGACGATGCCATTACAGGTAGCTTCCATCTGTCGCTCCATCGGATCAAGATAATCGCTCGTCCAGTCGTCGTACCAGGGCGCACCAGCGGGATAGCCCGTCCAACGAGGCATTTGAAAATGCAGGCTGAGGACTTGAAGTTGTTTCGCAGGCGGCTTATCATAGCCTTTCGATTGCCACTTTGCCCCAGCATGACGCAGAGCATCTTGTATATCGGCATCGGCAGCAATAGATGTGGTCTCCATTCGATCTGGTAATTGACCACAAGTGCCGGTGTCGGTATGCAGTTGGTGATTGGCGGAGACAGTAAGCCGCACGTAACGCCAACGGTTATTTTGTTGTTGGTACAGGGTTAAACGAAACATAGTATCGGTTGGCGGGAGGAAATTAAGCGCAAACAACCACTAATGGAGGCCATATTTTACGCTAACATTCAGTTTGTCAATTTCCCTGCCAATCCGTTGGCAATCGGTAGATTTGGTAAAAAAAGGTCGTTTTTGGAAGGTTGAGAATCCTCTTTTGCCTGAAAAAAGACTACGGCGGGCAAAGGTTGAGGAGTTGAGAAAAATTTGATCGTTTGTCTGTTGTAGATCGGGTGTGTTTTAAGACAGCGTGTTTGAAACAAATAAAAAACGACCACTCCGGGAATCCCGAAGTGGTCGTCACGAATATCTATCATTCTCTCACATTTTTCTCACCCTCTCACGTTTCTCTCACGCCTCTCAATTGATCACAATTTGCTCCGTAAGTGACTTGTCGCCTTGCTGCACTAGAATAATAATCGTGCCTTTAGCGTACTCCGACAGGTCGAATTGTTGTTTGTAATCGCCCCGAAACAGATTTAATTCTTCCCGGAAAAGTTGGCGACCACTCATGTCAAGCAGTGAAACGATAGTCGCGACTGGTGCACCACGAAACTCCACCGTAATCTGCCCTTGCGCGGGATTGGGGTAAGCACGGAACGACTCCAGTTTCAGCTGGTGGTCGGCGGGCTGGGTACCGGGCAGTGGCGTGTTTACTTTGGCGGCATCGCCTTCGCCGCCTTTATGAATAGTAATCATGCGGTTTTCGCGCATTTGCTCCTGGTCTTCGCGATCCCAATTCCAGGTGGTGAACTGGCGTTTTTTTTGTCGGCCCTGCTCGTCATCTTGCTGCACAGTCACGCGGCTAGTATTGTCTTGACAGGGTTTTAGGGCGGTTTCTACGGTGTGTTTTTCGCCATTGCGAAGATAATCTACTTTCACGCGGTCGCCCGCTTTGTATTTGGCAATTTCCGCCCATAATCCACTGTGGTCCTGCACTTTTTGGCCATTGACGGCGGTAATCACGTCGTTTTCCTGCATTTGTACCTCCTTGGCTGCCGATTCGGAGGTAAAGCTCAAAATGCGCGCGCCTTCCTCGTCATCCTGATCCACGCCTTCGGTATACACGCCCAAACAAGCCTCTTTCTGTTGCACGTCTACATTTACGTCCTCATTTACCCAATTCCAGGAGCCGTTATCTTCCTGCTCATCATTAGATAATTCCAGAGAGTTGGATTGGTTATCTTCATCATCCTCGTCTTCAATTTTTACGTCGCTATGTCTGCCGAGGATGGCTTCGGTGGTCGCTTCCTGGCCATTACGCTGATACGTGATCTGCACTTTGTCGCCGGGTTTGGCTTTGGCAATGCAGGCGGTGAGATCACTCCAGCGATTAATTGGTTGATCGTTTATACGCATCAACACGTCATTCGTTTTAAGACCAGCCTGGTAAGCAGCGGAATTGCGTACTACTTCAACGACTACACCGGGCTGACTTTCGTCCTCATCGCTGTCGGCATCCACACCGAGAAAAGCGCCATTATCCTGACAACAAGCGGAGGAAGTAGTAGAAGATGACCAGCTGGATATTTTTTTGCCGTCTTTTTTAACTTCCTTTTTAATAGTTTCATGGGAAGCGTGATTCGTTTTTGTGTTTTCCACGCGCACGTCCACTTGCACATGATCAGAGCGATTTTCGCGGACGTATGTGTCTACATCAAAATTTGCGGCAGCAGTTCCTTTTTCAACAATGGTTTCTGTCACATCGGAGCCATCAGCCTCGGTCGTGTGCTTGGTAATAGTGATCTTTTTGTCGTCGGCGACCGGCGTTTGCTGGGCCGACAGGACGTTGCAACACGAGAAGAAAAGGCAGGCAGCAATTAAACAAGTGAAAACTGTTTTCATAGCAGGAAGCAGAACCTCCTTTAGCCAGCGCAGGGGCGGGAAAAGAAGGGAGTTTGGTTAGAAAAATTGTGTGTGCAAAGCCGCTTAGAATGGGCAATAACCGGGTAAAAAGCAGGGACAACAACCGCTGCCCGAAGTTGCATGGAAATGGTGGAGGCGCAACAAATTTTTCGACGGGAAAACACTTTGGGTTGGATTTTAACAAATTTGACTTCCTGTTCGTTTGTTACATACTGCGTTTCGGAAAGTGTGCGTTTATGCCTCACCCCATTCTGTAATACCTTTTTTGTAACAACTTCTCTGCACCCATTTGTTTGATAATCAACCAACAATCACTAACCGACTCTTATGGCAAGCGCTCATTACAAAATTTTGCTGGTGGAAGACGACCAAAACTTTGGCGACGTCCTTCGCTCTTATCTTGAAATGCACGACTACGCCGTGACCCTTGCTACAGATGGGGTGCTCGGCCTGGAAGCCTTCCGAAAAGGCCAGTTCGACCTCTGCGTGTTCGACGTGATGATGCCCCGCAAAGATGGCTTCACGCTGGCTAAGGAAATCCGCGAACGCGACCAAGAAGTGCCAATCATCTTCCTGACCGCCAAAATGATGAAGGAAGATGTACTACAAGGCTTCAAAATCGGTGCGGACGATTATATTGCCAAACCCTTCAATTCCGAAGAATTGTTGCTGCGTATTCAGGCGGTGCTCAAACGGGTGAATAAGGCAGCCGACCCCCGCGACGATCAGCGTGAATATAATATTGGGCAATTTCACTTCAATTATCCACTCCGTATTCTGACTTTTAACGGTGCCAAGACCGGCGAAGAAAATCAGTGGAAACTCAGTCCAAAAGAAGCGGAACTCCTGAAATTGTTCTGCAAATACATCAACGATGTGACGCCCCGCTCGGAAGCACTCACTAAAATCTGGCACGAAGACAACTATTTTACCGCCCGTTCCATGGACGTTTTTGTGACCAAACTCCGCAAATACCTTGCCCTCGATCCGGCCATCGAAATCGTCAACATCCACGGCAATGGCTTCCAACTGCTGGTAAAAGAATTGGCCAGCGAACGCTAAATTAGCGCATAACGACCTCCCGATTTTCATCGGAAAAAATACTTCAGCCCCGCCACTCAGCCCGCGCACCGTTTTTCGGCAGCGCGGGTTTTTGTTTTTTACACCGTGATGGATGTACTTTTGACCCCGCCTTTTGGAGGCCAATAACACGCAATGCTGCAACGTCTCTTTCAAAAATATACTGGCTGGCTGCGCAATTTGAAAGCCGCCTACGTAGTCAATAACCTGCTGAACGCCGACCGGCTGCAGCCTAATCGCGATTTGTATCGCCGCTACGGGCTGCGCAAAAGTATTTTTAGTCCAGTCGGCAGCCAAGATTTTGGGAAGTTTGATACTACAGCACTCCCGTGGCTCGATCAACCTGATGCCTTGCAGAAACTGGAACAACATCCTGATTTTCAGACGTTTGATGCTGCTATACAAGTGCAAATTCGCCAGTTCGTGACCGATGGTTATCTGGTGCTGTCCAATTTTTTTCCCCAGGAAAAGACCGATGCGCTCAACGCTGATGTGGATCGGCTGCTGACTAGTGGGCAAGCTGGTTTTAACTATACGGGCCGCAAAATCTTTAACCTCCACGAAAGCAGTGCGCTGGCCGCTGCCGAATTTTTTCGGGCACCTGAATTGCTGCGTTTACTGTCATTTTTGTTGGGCAAGCCAGTCATCCCTTTCCAATCGCTCGGATTTACCCTGGGCAGCGAACAGCGGGTGCACTCCGATTCCATTCACATGACGACCTCGCCGCCCGGTTATATGGCCGCCACCTGGATTGCGTTCGAAGATTGTACGCTGGAAAACGGTCCCTTGATTTATTATCCGGGAAGCCACCGCCTGCCCTACCTGACTACGGCGGACTACGACTCCGGCAACACCGCCCTGACCATCGGCGAGCATAGCAATCGTCGTTATGAAGATAGAGTGGAAGAATTGTTGCGCGAAAAAGGCCTTACGCCAAAACCTTTTTTGGCACGGCGTGGCGATGTGCTCATCTGGCATGCTAATTTACTGCATGGCGGCAGTGCCATTACGCGGGCTGGTGCCACCCGGCGAAGCATGGTATGCCATTATTTTGCCAAAGACGTGATCTGCTATCACGAAATGTCGCAGCGGCCAGCACTTTTACCCGCCGAAGTCCATAGGACAAAGGAGGGCAGTGCGCCAACAAACCAACCATAATATTAGCCCAACAACCATGAGTTTGCTCGACCGCATCCAGACGTTTGCCCAACAAAATCCCTTTCCCACCAGTCCACGTGCACTTTATGATCCCTGCGATTATATACTGACCCTTGGCGGCAAACGTATTCGGCCAGCCGCATTGTTGCTTGGTTATCAACTGTTTCGCGATGACGTAGATATGGCTTTGCCAGCGGCCTGGGCGGTAGAATTATTTCATAATTTTTCGCTGATGCACGACGATATTATGGATGCCGCGCCCTTGCGCAGAGGCCAACCGACGGTGCATACCAAGTGGAATACTACGACTGGTATTCTCAGTGGCGACGTAATGCTAATTTTTGCCTACCGCCATTTGTCGAGCATCGAACCCTCCGAAATCGCGCTGGCACTGATCAAAACCTTCAACCGCGTGGCAACCGAAGTGTGCGAAGGCCAGCAAATGGATGTAGAATTCGAGACGCGCAACGATGTAAGCATTGCAGAATATTTGCGGATGATCGAATTAAAAACGGCAGTATTGCTGGGTGGTGCTCTCGAAATGGGAGCCATTTGCGCCCAAGCACCTGCCGCCGATGCCCATCATCTCTATGAATTTGGGCGTTTGGCGGGGATTGCTTTCCAATTGCAGGATGATTTGCTGGATACTTATGGTGATCCGCAAAAATTCGGCAAACAGGTGGGCGGTGATATTTTGCAGAATAAAAAAACCTTCTTGGTGCTGAAAACTTTGGAAATCGCCTCCAATATTGATCGGCAGACTTTGGAGCAATGGCTGGAAACTGGCGCGGAAAATCCAACGGAAAAAGTAGCCGCCGTGCGTACCTTGTTTGATCGGAACAACATTCCGGCCTTAGTACTAGCCGAAAAACAACATTTTCAAGACGAAGCATTTCAGCATTTGGAATTGGTACAAGTACTAACATCTCGCAAAGCGGCTTTGCGACAAATGGTAACTGATTTGTTTGTGCGCGATTTTTGAAGTCGGGTTATCTTTCCTGCCAAATTCTTTCCCTCATGCGTACAAGACTATTATTGTCCGGTTTAACTGCCGTGTTTTTGTTTATCCTGACGAGTTTCGCCTTTCACCCGGACTGGGGGTTTTTCGGCCACAAGCGCATCAATCGGCTGGCCGTGCTCACCCTGCCGCCGGAAATGATGGTTTTTTTCAAACCCAATATTGACTGGATTACGGACCATGCGCCAGACCCGGATATGCGCCGCTACGCATCTAAGGGAGAAGCACCACGACATTTTATTGACCTGGACAATTATGGCCATGCACCCTTCGATAGCCTGCCGCGCCAATGGATAGATGCCATGCTGCGCTATACCGACGTTTGGATGGTCAATGCAAAAGGTGATACGACCTTATTGTTTGAAAATCAACGCACTGTACCTGCTTCCCGGGCTTACCACAACTGGTTTTCCCATCAGTTAATGCCGCGTTTTTATAAAGATGATGTTACCCTCGATGCTGATTCTTTAACTTCATTTCTACAAGCCAATGGCTTTGCACAACGCCCGGCAGCGGCCTTTTACAAAGAACATCTTTCGGAACATGGTGTGCTGCCCTGGAACCTGCAACGGATGCAGCGCCAGCTCACAGAGGCTTTTCGCCAGCGCGACTCGAAGCGCATTCTTCGGCTGGCCAATGATATGGGCCATTACATCGGCGATGCGCATGTGCCGCTGCATACGACGAGCAATTATAACGGTCAAAAAACCGGGCAGCATGGTATTCATGGTTTTTGGGAAAGTCGTATTCCAGAACTTTTTGCCGACGAAGACTATGACTATTTTGTGGGCAAGCCTGAATATTTTACGGACCCGGCTACGTCTTTTTGGAATATGATTTTTGCTAGTAACTCTATGGTAGATAGCGTTTTAACTATCGAACGGGCGATGCGATTAACTTTCCCCGCCGACCGCCAGGTTTGTCCCGATATGCGCCTCGGCAAGTCGATACTTGCGCCTTGCCGTGAATTTGCCGATGCTTACCAGAAAGCCTTGCAAGGCATGGTCGAACGCCGGATGCGTGCCGCCATCCACGACGTTAGCAGTGCCTGGTACACCGCCTGGGTGGATGCCGGACAACCAGACCTGTCCAAGATGGACGTGCCTCCCCTCACCGAGGAGGAGCAAAAGGCGGAACTGGAATTGAAAAAAATGTACGAAGGCGGAAAGATTTTGGGACGACCGGAGGAAAACTGAAAGGAACAGGCAAATTAGCAAAGCGCAAAAGGCAAAGTTCTTAGAAGAAACCAAATCGAAATTTAGACAATCACTTGATTATCAATGCTAATTTGCCTATTGCTCTTTGCCTATTGTTTCTACTTGTTCCAGTCTCTTGATTCAAACGAAGCGGCTGCCATCAGCCGATCATAACGGGTGCCATAAGGCCGAAAATAGATTAATACGGTGTACTGATCGCTGGTGCGGTAGTCATTGCCTTCCAATCCTTCTTCATCGGGGATGCTGGTGGCCTGGCTAACTACCTGATATTCATAGTTATAAAAACCCTGTTTTAAAAACGCTTCGCCCCAGTAAGCGTGGGCTTCTTCGTTGTACGTTAGTTTGTAGGCGGGTTTTAATTGCCAGTCGGTGAATTCACCAAATAAATAGACATCCTCGTTTTCCAAGGGCGCATTTTGCAAAATGCTGAATAATATCCAGCCGTAATCCGCCTGCAGCAAAGTCTGATTAGGGTTCTGATTTTCAATGGAAAATTGGCCATTCAAGTCACTGCGGACCGATACTGCGGACGTTGCCCGGCTGCGATCAGTTTCGAGGGTCACTTCGTATTGATCGTTTTTATTGACCAAAATAGATCGCACCCGATCACTGCGGTTATTAAACGTGGAAATATCGAAATAGCGAAATTCGCGCCCGGCCGGGAAAACGATCTTGTCCTGATAATCGTACACCAGCTCGTTGTTGCGACTGACATAAGGCGGCAGCGGGCCGATGGCATTGTCCCAACGACCATTTTGCAACACGACGGCCTTGACTTCGGTCTCTGGATTGCTGATCCGGCTATCGGCGTAATTTACCTTGAAATCTATTTCGTGGTGGGTCTCCTGCTTACTGACCTGCGCGGGTCGCACAAACTCGGCACTCACGCGCCAGGAAGGTTCCACTACGACAAAACGACGCTCTAAAACCGGCGTTTTATCGTCCTCCAAAAATACTTTCAGCAAGTAATTACCCGATTTTGTCCAGCGCATATTAGTACTGGGCAGCCGCACTACGTAGTGCGTATAGGGTGTCCGGGTGTTGAAAGAACTATTAAATTCCTGGATCCGGTCGTCGGTGTAGCCGTTGATGTACTCATTATCCTGCAAATCGGAGGGCTGCCACTGGCTATCGCAGTGCAGAATAGTGTACTGATACTCCTGCGTCTCGTCGCCTAAGTGATCGAATTCCAGTACCAATGCTCCGTTTGACGCGTTCACTTGCAACATTGGCAAACTCAGCGTCGAGCCACTCAAAGACAGTTTGACAGAGGCAATGGCTGGATCGAGAACGCGGTTTTCATTGCGCGGATTCAGGTTTTGGGAAAAAGCCAAAAGCGGCAGCAAACAAGACAGAAAGAAAAATGGGAAACGCATTTTTAACAATGGTTGATACAGGTTGACAATGCGAATTATGATTTATTTAATGCAAACAAAATGTTGTTTGATAATGACTTATTAGATATGCAATAATTTTAATGATTTACACTGCTCTATATCTTGTGCGTGAGCTTGGTAGCTGCCTGGTTTGCCTATTCGAGGCCAAGTCTTTATTACTTCATTGCCCTTTGATCGTTATTTCCACCCGTCTATTCTCCTGCCGATGAGCGTCGGTGTCATTGGGAGCAAGCGGGAACCGCTCGCCGTAGCCGCGCCAACTGATTTGACCAGCAGGAATTTGGTGCTTTATCAGGTAGTCATATACTGCTCGCGCACGTTGTTCAGAGAGGCGTTGATTGGCTTCCGTACCGCCAATATTGTCAGTGTGTCCGCCGATTTCGAGCTGTAAATTGGAGTTTTTCTGCAAAAATTGCGTCAAATTGACTAATTCCGATTGAGCTTCTGTCCTCAAAGTGGCTTGGCCAAAGTCGAATAATACTGCTTCAGGAAAGGTATAACGCCTGTTTTCGCGCAAAGCCTTTTCCAAAGTAAGCGTCGCAGTACTTGTATCCAACGCTACCCGAAAATCATCGAACAGATAGTAAGCGATGCGCTTGGTCTTGTGCCAAAAATCGCGGGTTGATTCGGTATTTTGCACATCAAAATTCATCCGTTCTTCGTCGCCCATATTGATTTTAGTCACGGCATCAGAGAAGAAATTGCCGAATAAAAAATACTGGTACGATTGATCGGCGCGGAAGGTGAAACTATACTGCCGCCACTCATTATTGGTTTCCACTATTTCTTCCAAATTCAATTGAGGCCGCACGGCAAAATCGAGTTGACTCACCATGAAGTTTTCACGGGTGGTGATGGGACCGATAGAGAAGTAAAACCCGAAATTGCCGCAGTACACAGGTCGGATATGAGTCGGGTGATTATAGACTTCATTGAGATGGCGCACCCCCAGCGAATCATCTGAGCGCGTCCAAAAACTGACACGGTAGATCTTTCCTTTTTCAAGCGGCTTCCCCAGCGATCCCTGGATCAGTTCGTGGTAATCGAACTTAAACTGCCCGTCCTGAAAAGGATGGTACATGATTAGCCCCACCATCCGGCGACCTTTGTATGGCGCGGGCAACTGCGGGCAGCCATGCAGCGTATCCAGCACCAGCAGATCGGGTGTCATCAGGTCGAAAGTGTTCCAACCCTGTGCATTGGTGGTGAAAAGATCGGAGGCACTGGCAAATTGGCAAGGTAACACTGGAGTTTTCCAAACCCCGGCTTTGCGGGGTGAGTCGCGCTCGAAGCTGCCGTTGGTAACGTAGTTTTGGGCGGTGGCGAAATGGGTTAACAGCAGGAAAAATGGCCAGGGGAAGCGCAAAGAGAGCAAGTTTGCATTGGAAACGATGCGGGTGAAAAAATGTTATTCACACTAACACTACATAGTAGGAAGCTCCATACAATGTAAATTAAGCTCCTTGAGGATATGAGTATTTGAGTATTCGATCACAACACATGACCATTAGGTGATTGATCGAATACTCAAATCTTCAAATACTCAAATCAACTTAGTTTAATTAAAAAAGGACAAAATTATTTGATGTTTGACGATAGAAATTAGAACTGGGAATCAATGATTTAGTCAAAAGTCTATTGTCCAATTTCTAATGTCCTATTGTTTATAAGGTACTTGAATTTACCAATTCTCTGGTTTAGGCGATTCGATTACTAGCGGTTCGCCAGTTTTAGGATGCTGGAAAGCCAGACGATGAGCGTGAAGCTTGATTTGATCCAAGTGCCAAAAATGCCCACCATAGGGCAAGTCGCCTACGATGGGGCAACCGATGTGTGCCAGCTGCGCTCTTATCTGGTGGAAACGTCCGGTGGTGGGCATGACTTCCAGCAGAGCAGTTTTGCCAGTTCTCTCGAGAGTGCGATAGCTTAGGGTACCCAACTGCGTACCGCGTCCCTGTAGCTCTGAAATCAGGGCTTTTTTACCTTCCTCATCTTTTTTCAACCAATTCCGCAGCTCCGCAGCAGGCAGCACGGGCGCACGTTCAGTGGCAGCCAGATAAGTTTTTTGCACCGTTCTATTTTCGAACTGGGCCATCAGATTAGTAAGCGCCATTTTGGTTTTGGCCAGCACTAAAATGCCACTTGCGGGCCGATCCAGGCGATGCGCCACCCGCAGAAAAGGGGTCACTTTCAATCGCTTGGAAGCACTATTTTTCATCAGCGATTCCGTGAAATAAATCAGTGCTTCCTGCTCCGCCGAGGTATGTTTTGCGCCCCCACTTTCGGTGGACAAGCCGGCAGGTTTCTCTATGACTAGCAGGTAGTAATCTTCAAACAGGATTTTCATGGTGCAAAGGTCATTCAAAAGGCCTAAATAAAGCAGCAAAGCACAAAAAAGCGGTCAAAGAGCTTTATTTCTATTAGTCATACAACCTGCGAAAGTTGGGTCTATGGATTCATCGAAAAACGAGTTTGCAAAAGAGATTCAGTACTGCCGAAACCGCAATGTTAGATAAATGGAGGCGGCTTACGAAACTGTTCCCAAGCCAAATTACCTAATTGTTCGGTTAATTTTTCCACATAATAACTCCCAGCCGCTGGATCGGGTATTTCCTCGAAAGCACTCTCCATTTTCAATAAATGCTGCACATTGCGGGCAATACGTCGGCTAAATGACTGGGAATAGGTAGCCTGCGCTTCGCGGCCAGCATCGTAAGGCAACACCTTAAGCCGATCCGCGCCACCCAACACCGCCGACATGGCCATCGTAGTGGCCCGCACCATATTATTATATAGGTCGTTGGTGTAAGCCGTTGGAGAAAATTGCGCTGCTATTTTTGGATATTCCAGTGGGGCAGCCCAACCTTGCAACACATTCAGCCACAGGATTTTAAATGCCCGAATTTTAGCAATTTCCAGAAAATAACTTTTGCCAATACTGATCGAAAACTGCAAGGTACGGGCGGCATCAACGGCAGAAACGCCACGCTCATGCAGTTTTTGTAAATAAAAATTACCCTGTTGCAGCAACTGTGCTAATTCTTCCACGGCGTCTTCCGGCGAATCTTCCTTCGCAGCAATCATCACCAATCGAAAATCCGGAAAAGAAGATTTGGCAAAATCAATCAGGTCCACCAGATACCGCCAATCCACTATATTTGCTTGATTTACAGGGTCGTAGGCGAGGGAGCCGCGCAGTTGATTGGTAGAAAGTTGGTTTTCGATAGCCAAACGTTGCAGATTAGCCAACACTGCTCCGGGATTTTGTACCACGCCCGGTCCGGTAAAATGCAGCCCCACATAATCCAGATAAACGCCGCCTAATATTTGACGCATTTGCGCTAATTCAGCGGCAATGGGCAGTTGCAATTCCAGCCCTTCCGCCCCAAATTCCAGGGCTTCCAATATTTGTTTATTGACCGCCTCTGGATTGGTCGCGTCCACTTTTTCGCAGATTTCCCACTGCATCGGCGCAGTTTGCAAAGGCACGAAAGGCTGGGTAAAATCATCGGCGTGGACAAAAGGCGTCACCACCAAGCCCGGAGCCGCTTGCCAGTCAAAATCTTCCAAAGACTTGCCTTTCAAATCTTTGGCCACTTGTTGCAACCACGCCTCTTTGCTGACGGACGGAAATTCGGAAAAATCTATGGGCATAGATAAATTTACTAATATGCGAAATGGTCAATGTGCCAATAATCAATACATTGTCTCGATTGTAATCTATGCTAATGAGAGCAGGTTGGCAGAATTTCAGAAAATTATCAAGGCAAACCTACAAAAACCCGGCTTTCTTCCGTAAAATGAGTGGAAAAACGCCAAACCTTTTCCTGTTGAACCTGTTATCTTTGCGTTTCAATTCAATCTAAATAAGCATGGAAAAGCGTCGCCTGATATACCTCGATAATAATGCCACGACTCCCTGCGACCCGCGCGTAGTGGATACGATGATCCCATATTTCTATGAAAAACACGGTAACGCCGCCAGCCGCAGCCACCAATTTGGTTGGGAAGCGGAGGATGCCGTGGATTATGCCCGTGAGCAGGTCGCCAAATTGCTCGACGTAGAAGACAAAGAAATCATCTTCACTTCGGGGGCTACGGAAAGTAATAATCTGGCTTTGAAAGGGGTGTTTGAAATGTATGCCAAAAAAGGCAACCACGTTATTACGCTGGAAACGGAGCATAAAGCCATCCTCGATTCCTGTAAACACCTCGAAAAAGCCGGTGCCGAAGTCACTTACCTGAAAGTGCAGGAAGATGGATTGGTGAGTCTGGCCGATCTGGAAGCCGCGATCAAACCGACTACGATTTTGATCTCCATTATGTGGGCCAACAACGAAACCGGCGTGATCCAGCCGATGCGTGAAATTGCGATGCTCTGCGAAAAACACGGTGTGCTTTTCCACAGCGACGCGACGCAGGCAGTGGGTAAAATCAAAACCCATCCGCGCGAAGTGGGCGTGCACTTGATGTCCTTTACGGCCCACAAAATGTATGGCCCGAAAGGCGTTGGTGCTTTATACGTCAGCCGCAAAAATCCACGGGTGAAAGTCACGGCCCAAATGGATGGCGGTGGTCATGAGCGCGGTATGCGTTCCGGTACGCTGAATGTGCCGGGCATTGTTGGTTTTGGCAAAGCCGCTGAAATTGCGATGAACGAAATGCAACAGGACACAGAGCGCATCAGCAAATTGCGCGATAAGTTGCAGAACGAACTTTCCAAAATGGAAGAAACGAAGGTGAACGGCAACGAAAATAGCCGCATGCCGCACGTGACCAATATTTCTTTCAAACACGTGGAAGGAGAAGGTTTGATGATGACTTTCAATCAAAATATTGCCGTATCGTCCGGTTCGGCTTGTACTTCTGCTTCTCTGGAACCTTCCTATGTGTTGGTCGCGATGGGCCTGGGCGACGATCTGGCGCACTCTTCGATTCGTTTCTCGCTCGGGCGTTTTACCACCGAAGAAGAAGTGGATGAAGCAATTGTGTTGGTCCGCGATGGCGTAAATCACATGCGCGAACTTAGCCCCATCTGGGAAATGTACCGCGACGGCGTGGATTTGACCAAAATTGAATGGAGTGCACACTAACAAGAAGTTATGAGTTATGGGTTATGAGTTATTGCCGCTTGCAATTACTCGTTACTATCGCTCATAAAATTAAATAGGATGCCAAGACCCGCTAAACCAAACATAACTCATCACTTATAACTTATAACTCAACTCATGGCATACAGCGAAAAAGTGCTCGAACATTTTAAAAATCCCCGCAACGTCGGCACCATGAATAAGGATGCCAAAAACGTGGGTACTGGCCTCGTCGGTGCGCCGGAATGCGGTGACGTAATGCGCCTCCAAATCGAAGTGGATGAAGAAACCGGCATGATCCGCGACGCGAAATTCAAAACTTTCGGTTGTGGTTCCGCGATTGCTTCTTCTTCTTTGGCCACTGAATGGCTCAAAGGCAAAAGCCTGACCGAAGCGATGGCTATTGACAATATGGACATTGTGGAAGAACTGGCTCTGCCGCCGGTGAAAATTCACTGTTCTGTGTTGGCCGAAGACGCGATCAAAGCAGCGATCAAGGATTATCAGGACAAAAATGGTATTGTCGCTAATACCGAAGTTCCATCTTTGGTCATTGCGCACTAAAAATTTGTTGAGGCGTTGAAAATGTTGAGGGCGTTGAGAAAAGGATAGTAGCACTATTTGCTGGTTTCTTCTCTTCTGAAATAACTTCTCCACAAGTAATAATGCCTCGCAAGTTATTGGTTATCAACCAGTTTTGTAACCTTCATCAACCATTTGCCATGATTTTCGTAGCAGATAGTGCCAAGCAGAAAATAACCGAAATCCGCCAGACCAATAAAATGGGCAGCGACTTTTTCGTGCGGGTCAGCGTCGTTTCCGGCGGCTGCTCCGGCTTGTCGTATAAGATGGATTTTGATAACCAATCCCGTCCAACCGACCAGGTTTTTGAACACAATGGCGTGAAAGTGGTGACGGATTTGAAAAGTTTCCTCTACCTGTTCGATACCACACTGGAATTTTCCGGTGGCTTGAATGGCAAAGGGTTCGCTTTCAATAATCCCAATGCTACGCGCACTTGCGGCTGTGGCGAGAGTTTTGCTGTGTAATAGCCAATCCCCGATTGGCGACAACGTACAGAATAGTAATTTTTATTGATATTAACCGTTATGCAAACCAACCGTAAAATCGCGGTTTGCCATTGAAACGACCCCGCCATCTGGCGGGGTTTTTTGATAAATAGCTATTTTTCCCAGATGTTGTGTTTGCATAAATCATTGTCTGTCAATCTATTCTTAGTTTTTGCTTTATTCGCCTGTTGTCTATTATCCGCCTGCGGCAATGATAATACCCGCCACGTACCGGATGTTTCTGGCATCAAGGTGGACATTAAATTGCAGCGTTTCGAGCAGGATTTGTTTCAATTGGATACCAACAATCTGCAAGCCGGTATGCAAAACCTAACGGGAAAATACCCGGCGTTGCTCCCGCTATTTGCGCTCAATATTATCCATGACCAGACCAATCCCAAGGAAACACCCTTAGAAGCGGTCGGTGATTTCCTGCGCGCGCCCGAAGTGCGTCACTTGAATGACACGGTGCAGCAACTTTACGGGAATCTGGATTGGTTAGAGCGCGATCTCACCCAAATGTTTAAGTATTACAAATATTATTTCCCGAAAAAGCTAGTGCCGCAGGTGGCCACGATTGTCTCCGAATTTGGCACGGATGCCTTTACGGCAGGCGACAGTCTTTGCGGAATCGGACTGGATATGTACCTCGGTGAAAATTTTCCAGGCTACAATCCCGAAATTTTTCCCGACTATATTCGGCGGCAATTCCAGCGGGAATATATGCCCGTTCGGTTGGCGAAAGCATTGGCCCAAAATGCCGTTGAAGCACCGCCCGGCCAGCGTTTGCTCGATCTGATGTTGTACAATGGCAAGCAATTATATATAGTAGATTGTCTATTGCCGGAGGTAGCAGACAGCGTGAAGATGGGTTATACCCGCACGCAATTGGAAGGAAGTGAGGCAAATGAACAGCAAGTATGGGCGCGTTTACTATCGCAAAACCTGTTGTATTCCACAGATTTCGGTAAATTCAAGAAACTCGTAACCCCCAGCCCCAACGCTCCGGTGGCCTTTCAGGAAGCACCTGGCGAAATAGGCAACTGGCTCGGCTGGCAAATCGTGAAAGCCTATATGAAACGCCACCCGGAAACGACCATGGAACAATTGTTGAATTTTTCCGATGCGCAGAAATTTTTGGAAGAAGCCAAATATAAACCTAAACGCGGATAGCCGCAGTTGCACTTTTTTCAAAATGCACGTTACCTTTCGCCTATGAACGTCCGTGCTGTCATTTTTGCTGGATCAAGGCTTTGCTGCGTAGTACGGGCAGCAATGGGGTGCTTCTTTTTGGCGGCTTTGCCATTGGCTGCCCAACCCACTTTCGAGGCTACTGTAGAAACGCCAGAAGTGGTAGCGGGTAGTCAATTTGAAGTATCATTTGCCTTGAAAAACGGCGAAGGCATCAATTTTCGTCCGCCCGCTTTTTCCAATTTTCGGGTAGTCGGTGGCCCAAATCTTTCCTCCGGGATGACCATCGTAAACGGCAACTACTTTGTACACCGCACCTGGACGTATGAGTTGGAGGCTAAAAGTACTGGTCAATTTATTATTGGTGCTGCCAAAATAACAGTTAATGGCCGCATTCTCAACAGCAACACCCTCCCGATTCGGGTAATCGCGGCGCGGGTTGGCAACAGCGGAAAAGTACCTGCTGGCGCGGATGAGGACTTGTTCATTACCAGCGAATTGAGTACCGAAGAGGCCTGGACTGGCCAACAGCTCACTTATCGGGTGATGCTGTACACCTTGCTCAATTTAGAAGGTTTTGACATTATCGAAATGCCTGATTTTCAAGGTTTTTATGCCAAAGAAAAAATCCGTTTCGATACGCGGGTGCAATTTCAAACTTTGCACGGCAGAAAATATGCGGTAAAAATCCTGCATGAAGAAGCCATTTTTCCGCAGGAAGCTGGCGTACAAACCATTGGCGTGGCGCGGGTACGCGTAGGCGTGGAACGCTCCGGGCCATTGTCTATGCTCGGCCCATTACCGATGGTGCTACAGACCCAACCCATTCGGTTGAAGGTAAAGCCACTGCCCGAACCCGCCCCCGCAAATTTCAACGGTGGGGTTGGTCAATATGACTGGCAGTGGGCGGCAGATAAAGATTCCTGCAGCACGGACGATGCTATTACACTCACCGTACGGATGCGCGGCGACGGCGATCCGAAACGCAGTATTCCCCCAGTTTTGACGTTGCCAGCAGGGTTGGAAGCCTTTGAGCCAAAAGTACTGGAAGAGGAAGAGTATGAGAACGGACAAGCTATTGTACATCGCAAAACGTTGGAATACACCATTTTAGCGAAAGAACCTGGTGATTATGTGATAAGCCCGGAGTTGTCCATTTTCAATCCGGACAGCAATCGGTACGTGACTTTGCAGACGGATAGTACTTTAGAATTTCAGGTGACTATTGGCAAAAACTACTCTGCCAATCATCTTGGCAACGATACTTTGCCCTTACCGCTTTCGTCAGAAAATGGCCCGGTGAGCCGGTGGGAACAGGCGCGCGATTGGTTGATCAGTCCTTGGCTTTGGGCAGCGTTTACTGCTTTTCTTTGCCTGATATTTATTTTTTCCTGGACGAAACGCCGTCAAAAGCCAGCACCTATCCTGCCCAATGTTAGTGCAGTTATCCGGGATCCCCGGGAGCAGTTGAACCAGGCCCGCCAGGCACTGACAAATAATGATCCACGCGTTTTTTATGATGCGCTTTTGCGTTCGTTGCAGGACTATTTGACCAATCGCCTTGGACTGGTTCCGGCACAACTTAACCTCCTGAACGTGCGGACTCGTTTGGCGGAACGCCAAGTACCGGAAAGTCATATTCAGACCTTAATAGGTTTATGGCAGACTTGCGAACAGGCTCTTTTCGCTGGCCAAACCCACGCCCTCCATTCAGAAACAATTTGGCAAACGGCGGAACATTTAGTCCAGGAATTAGAGCGCGATTTACGGAAATGAGTTCTGTGGCGCGGTAGTCAAAATTAGTTATGAAAGAAAAAATCCAGGAACTCGCCCGTCAATACCAGTCAGAAGCAGTGGCCAATCGTCGCCATTTGCATCAATTCCCGGAACTGTCTTTTCAGGAAGTACAGACCAGTCAATATGTCGCGAAGCAGTTAACAGCAATGGGCGTAGAGTATCAACAAGGGGTTGGCGGATACGGCGTGGTGGCATTACTGAAAGGTACAAATCCGCGTAAACGCATCATCGCGCTGCGTGGCGACATGGACGCACTACCGATTCAGGAGGCGAATGAAGTATCTTATAGAAGTCAGAATCAAGGGGTTATGCACGCTTGCGGTCATGATGTGCACACGTCCTCACTGTTGGGAGTAGTGCATATTTTGCATGATCTTAGAAAAGATTGGGAAGGGACGGTGAAATGTATTTTTCAGCCGGGCGAAGAAAAACTACCGGGCGGTGCCAGCATCATGATTCGGGAAGGCGTACTGGAAAACCCGAAACCAGTCAGCATTTTTGGACAACACGTGCATCCGCCGCTGCGAGCGGGCATGATCGGTCTTAAACCGGGCATCTATATGGCTTCTGCCGACGAATTATATGTTACTGTGAAAGGTCGCGGCGGCCACGGAGCCATGCCACAGGAATGTGTGGATCCAGTAGTTATCACTGCACAGATTATTGTAGCCCTCCAACAGGTCATCAGTCGTTATGCCGATCCAAGCGTTCCTTCGGTGCTGACTTTTGGTAAAATAAACTCGACTGGGGGTGCTACCAATATTATTCCCAACGAAGTAAAATTGGAAGGCACTTTTCGCACTATGCACGAAAAATGGCGTGCAGAAGCGCATCGGCGCATGAAAAAAATAGCCGAAAGCGTGGCCAAAGGATTTGGTGCAGCCTGCGAATTCCGCATTGAAAAGGGTTATCCCGTGCTGCACAACCATGAAGAACTGACGGCGCGTACAAAAAAGTGGGCCATCGAATTTTTGGGGAAAGACAAAGTAGTGGACTTACCACTACGTATGACTGCCGAAGATTTTGCCTATTTTGCCCAAGCCATGCCTGCTTGTTTCTACCGCTTAGGTACGGGCAATCCAGAGCGCGGTATTATGTCACCTTTACATACGAATACTTTTGATGTGGATGAATCGGCCCTGGAAACTGGCATGGGCTTAATGGCTTGGCTAGCGGTGCAGGAGTTGGCCAAAAAATAAAAAGCCGACGCTCCTTGACAGGAATGTCAGCTTTTTCGGTGACCCCGGAGAGGCTCGAACTCTCGACCCGTTGATTAAGAGTCAACTGCTCTACCGGCTGAGCTACAGAGTCATATTGGCCGCAAATGTATGCCAATCCGTTATAAAAAAGTAAAAAGCAGCCTGCAAATTTGCAAACAACGTTGCCTTTTGCTTATCGCTCTTTTGTCCTTTCCTTCATTCTTCTACTTTTTCCAAATCTTTAAGTGCCGGGCCATTCAGCACCTTTCCATAACAGTCAAAACGCGAACCGTGGCAGGGGCAATCCCAGGACTTTTCCACCCCATTCCAATGTACTACGCAGCCTACGTGCGGACAGATTGGGCTCATGCGATGCACTTGACCCTGCTCATCTTTATAAATCGCCAGTTTTTTTAATCCTTCCCGTACCAATGCCCCGGAACCTGCCGGAATATCTTCAGCGGCATCGGTGTCGCCGGGCGTGATGTGATCGCGGTATTGCCAGAAAGCCAGACTGCCTTCTTTCACCAATTGATCGGCGGCGCGTAGGGTAATCCGGCCCGGAAAAAACAGTTTTTCCCAAGGATTGTCGCGGCCCATAATCTGGTCGGTCACGATTTTGGCCCCCAACGTAGCATTCGTAGTGCCACTGCCCGTATCGCCGGTGATAATATAGACGTGCTTATCGTCGGCATGGCGGCCATTAAACCCAATGCCATCTACTGATTCCATGACTTGTCCCGACCATTGATAGAGCAATTCTTCACATTGTGGGAAGGTTTCGCGCGCCCATTGTTCTAGTGCCTGAAAGTGCTCGTCAGTGGCTCCATCGTTGTCTTTTCGTCCGGTATGATGGTCTTCCCCGCCGGCGATAAGCACGTCATAATCAGCCATTTCTACCAATCGCACATAGTGGTAAGGATCGAGCGTGTCCCAGAAAATAGCGTAGGGCAATGCGCCTTTTTCCACTTTCAAACCAACCACATAACTGCGAAAAGCCGCCTGTTTGAGATGTACGCCAACTACTTCACTGATGGGCGAATTGGTGGCCGTGACCAGATCAGTACAGTGAATGATCGGGCCGTTTTCTGTTTCAATGACCACCCCGTTTTCCTGTTCATCAATCTTCGTCGCCTGCGTATTACAATAGATCGCAACCCCCTGTTTAGCAACGGCTTCTGCCAAACCATACATATATTTCAAGGCGTGAATTTGCGCTACTTTTTCAATTTCCAGACAAGGATACGCAGGCAATCCGGCGACCGGAATATGCGCGTGGCGCGTCACCGATACACCCAGTTCATTCAGCACTTCCTGCTCATCATCCAACGCTTTGACATCCTTTTCGCGGGGCGCAAACAAATAAATCGGCACTTCTCGATAGTCGCACTCAATACCTTCTTCCTGGGCAATCTGCGCAATCGTATCCATGCCATACTGGTGGCTGGCTTTAATCAAATGAATATCGTCGCCATGAAAACGTTTTTGTTGGGCATAAGGATAATCGGTAAAAAAAGTCAATTGGGCAGTGGTTCGTGAAGTTTCTCCCTGTGATACTTGCGGATATTTTTCGATGACAATCACTCGTTTTCCTTCCTTTGCCAATTGATAAGCCGTCGTCAGGCCAGCGATGCCCGCGCCGATTACGCACACGTCGCATTCGATATTTTGGGTCAATGTGGGGTAGTTTTTGGTGGGCGAAACTCCCATCCAAACAGAGGTACTAAAACCGGAAGGGTTCATGGGCGAGGTTGTTGAGATTGTTGATAAATGGTGGAGGTTGTTGAGAAATACATAGCCAATGCGTGTTTTTGCATTAATGGAGAAGTGGACAGTAGTATTAAAAAAATATGCCGCACCAGCCGACTTCCTACCTTTGACACTTCAATCCACGTCACTATGCTCGATTTCACGCCAAAAATTCTGCTGCCCATTCTTCTTTTTTGCCAAACCCTTTTGCTGGCGCAAATGCCCACCGATCAGCTCGTCGCCGACCAAACCTTCCGCTTGGATGGCACAAGCGAATTTGTCTATGCCTTTGCCGAAGGCGATCAGATTACCCTCACGGCGCAGGAACTGACTGGCAAAAAATTGAAAGATGTGGAGGTGTTGCAATACCCGGACTACCCCGTCTTCCGCGCTTATGAACTGGATACTGCGCTGACGAAAACCCTGTACGTTCCAAAAACCGGGGTGTATTTGCTACGATTTCGGGAAGCGGGATTGAGCAAAAAAATATGTCGCTTCACCCTGCGTCGCACCGCTACCAACCCAGAAACCGCGCACTTCGATACCCGGGTTCCGTGGGATATTCGCCTCACGCCGGACTACAAGGTAAGCCACCGGTCCGTGCCAGCCGGAAAAAAAACGGAAGTCATCGCTTTGGGCGGGCAAGTCACGGTGAGTGCCAGTAAGTTTCATTTGAAAAAAGCCGTGAATGCTTATCAATTCACTTTGCCACCCAACACATTACGCTGGGCTTACCGCATTTCCGTAGGACAAGCCGCCGCAGAAGCTCGCCGCCGCGATTCTGAGCAACTTACTTCGGCCTTGCAAAGCGGCGCCGCCAAACTTTTAGCCGCCCAACCGGAAACGGCTTTGGGGGCTTTTGCACTCGGTTTAGCCATTGATATGACGGTTTCTACTGCTGGCGAAGATGTGGAATACGCGCTGGTGGATTGGGACAACTGGGGGAAATTTTCCAAAGGCGATAATTACAACGCCTACATCCAGCAAGGCGGCGTGAGTGTGGATGCGCAACGCCGTTATAGTCCGCTGGAAGGCACTTGGTTTTTTGCCCTGAAAAGCAATAATTGGGTGGACGATATTAATGTAACGATTGATATTGAGGCAGTTACGGAGGTACAGTTGTTTGCTACGGAACTTTATCTGGAACCGCAGAAACCTTGAGGATGCTACGTTTGGTCATTTTCGACCAATCGGGATAGGCTCTTCCGGGACCCCTCCACACTACAAAATACACTTATAAGTCCTTTTAAAACGAAAGGGTTCCGATAGACTATGGGCGTTGGGGGAGGAGTTGGCGATCGTGGTCCATCAGAAGCAGGAGATTGGAGGGCGGGTCATTTGGTAATTCATGCTACCCAAAATAGTGATGATATAAATCCTGCAAATCCTGTTTGAAGTAATGGTCAAAATTCTCCTTGCGGGTATAGGCTAATTCGCGACATTCAACCTGAAAGTAGCTTTCCAGTTTATGCTGAATAATCCATTTTAAAGCTTTTTCAAAAGCGTTGCTGGCGGCATTGTAGCTACTGTCCGGCATACCACCAAAGTCATTGGCAAAATCTATGGTTACTTCCACGCGGTAAAGCAGGAGTTCGGCCAGCTCGGCAGGCACCACCGATACTTTTTGAAATTCTGTGAGAAGCTTGCGTATTTCTATATTATTTGGGTCGCGTGGGTTACCGGTTCGAGTATAGAATTGTGCATAAATCTTCTTTTTGTATTGATCCAATATAGCCTTGCGCTCAATGGGCGACATTAGTTCCTGAGCATAAAAGTCCTGGACTTGACTGAGTTTGCTGAATAGATTGAGCAGTTCCGCGCGGAGTTCAGCTTCGGTCATTTCGCCGAGGTAGCGTTTTAGGTCGGTGAGTTTGGGTTTGGCCATACTTTGTCTTTTTTAAGCGTAAAAATATTAAAAACAGCGCGTCCCGGAAACCTTCCGAAACGCGCTGATCTCACATTTTTTTCACTCTCTCACACTCTCTTACTCCACCACCGGCTAACTTCCCAGCCTTTCAAATACATCACCGGCAAAATAATCAGCGTGATGAATGTCGCGAAGCCGAGGCCGTAAATGATGGTCCAGGATAATGGCCCCCAGAAGGCTACCGAGTCGCCGCCGAAGAAAATATGCGGTTGGCCGTGGGCAAAGAGAGTTTCAAAGTCAATATTGAAACCGATCGCCAGCGGTAACAGACCAAGAATCGTAGCCGTGGCGGTAAGCAGTACCGGTGTCATCCGAATACGGCCCGCTTCAATGATTGCCTCGCGAACCTCCATCCCTCGCTCCCGAAGAATATCGGTAAATTCGACCAGCAATATCCCATTTCGAACCACAATACCAGCCAAAGCAACTACGCCCACGCCCATCATAATGACTGAAAAGTCCATGTTCGTAAAGTACATACCCAGCAGTACCCCAATGATGGAAAACACCACTTCAGTCATGATAATCATTGTTTTACCGAAGGAATTGAACTGCGCAACGAGGATGAGGATAATCATACCGAGCGACAGGATCAACGAATTACCCAGGAAAGTCACCGCATCCAGAAATTCTGCATCCGCACCGGCAAAACCAACCACCACACCGTCTTGCTGTGGATATTGATCCAGCGCGGCTTTGAGTTTGTTGATGATTTCGGTCTGCTTGGGTTGGTATTCGGCAGTAATATTGGAGGAAATAGTAACCATCCGTTGCTGATCCTTGCGGCGAATCCCGCCATAGGTCGTGGTATATTTTATTTCCGACAGGGCGGCCATCGGCACCGAACGCAGTATTCCGCCCATGTTCATATCGCGGAAAGTGATATTGAGGTTTTCTACTTCATTAATATTCTCGCGTTGGTCTGGTTTTAAGCGGATTTGAATCGGGATTTCGTCCTCGCCATCCTTAAATTTGCTGGCTTCTTTGCCTAGAATAGCAGTACGGAACTCACTACCGATCTGGGCGGTGGAGATGCCCTCGCGGTTGGCGCGTTCGCGGTCAATCTGAATACTGATTTCAGGTTTTGACACAATCAGATCGCTCCGCAACTCTTCTACCCCAGGGACATTCAAAGAATCCAGATAACGTTTCACGCTGGTAGACACCGAAATCAATTGCTTGAAATCGTCGCCGCGAATCTCCACCGAAATGGGTTTCGGTGATGGTGGCCCACCCGTTTCCTGGTCTACCACGATCTCGGCACCCGCAATCAGGCCCTTTGTGGCGGTACGAATTTTGTCCATATAAGCCTTGGTATTCACCCCATTACGCTGGCTATATTCCACAAAAGCCACGCCGACCTTCGATTTATGCGAGGTAGCCGAGCGGTCGAACTGGTCTTCCGAAGCCCCAAGCGCAATGTTGGTAATGACCGATTCCACAATAGGATTGTCTTTACCGACGGTTTCTATCACTTTATTTTCTAAAATCTTCGTCAGCGAATCAGTCGTCTCTACCGACGTACCGATCGGCATGGTCATATATACATAAATGAAATTGGGATCAGCCTTCGGGAACAGCACGATGTTGGCCTGGCGCGACAAAGTGAGCATAAAAGACAGCACCAGCAGCACCAGCATCCCCAGCAGCATAACCCACGGGTGTTTCAGCACTCTCGTCAAGAAACGGGCGTACAAACCTTGAAACGTAGGCCATGCTTTTTGTTGGAACCAAACCACGGCTTTGTCCAGCACAAAGCGGTAAAAGACCAGAAACAGGGCCACGGTGACCATGAAATTGCCCATCCCGTAACTGGCATTGGCGTAGAAATAAATGGTTGCCAAAGCAAATAAGGCATAGGCACCGTAAGTGCGATTACGCTTCTTTTTAGGATCGGCCTTGGCAGCCTCAGCAGCATCGCTACCTTCTTTTTGCATAAACCACACCGCAAATACGGGGTTGATGAGGTAGGCTACCACCAGTGACGCACTCAGCGTGATGATGATAGTTACTGGCAAAAAGTGCATGAATTTGCCGAAAATACCACCCCAAAATACCAGTGGTACGAACGGAGCCAATGTAGTGGCCGTACCCGAAAGCACGGGCAAAAACACCTCACCCGCCGCTTTTTTGGCGGCTTGGGCAATTGGCAAATGTTCATCGTGATAAATACGGTGTGTGTTTTCGATGACCACAATGGCATCATCTACCACGATGCCGAGGCCCAGCAAAAAGGCGAACAGCACGATGAAATTGAGCGTAAACCCGATGGTCGGCAATAGCATAAAGGCGATGCACATCGAGAGCGGCACGGCGGCGGCCACGAACAAGGCGTTGGTGCCACCCATGAAAAACATCAGGATGAATGCCACCAGAATGAAACCAATGATGATCGTATTGATCAAATCGTGCAGGGTGACCCGTGTTGCGCGGCTCTGGTCGCCGGTGATAGAGACGTCGAGGTTGGCCGGAAAATCCGTTTTTTTCATTTCCGCCGCGATCTCTTTGATCTTGTCGGAGGCACTGATCAGGTTTTCGCCGGTACGCTTGATCACATTGAGGGTGATCACATTTTTACCATTCAAACGGCTGTAACTATCTTGCTCCTCGTGGCCCATCCGCACATCGGCTACGTCTTTCAAGTACAATAAAGCCCCTGTCTGTGAGGAAATGATGATATTTTTAATTTGTTCCACATCCGTAAAATCGCCCCGAATGGAGACCGAGCGGGTCATACCGCCAATGTCCACGTTGCCCGCCGAAACGGTCATATTTTCCCCGGCAATAGCGTTTTCGATGTCGCGGAAAGTCAGACTGGCGGCGGCCATTTTGTATTTGTCTACATCCACTTGCACTTCTTTTTCGAGGGCACCGACTAAGTCCACGCGGGTGATTTCGCGCATTTCCTCGATGCGGTCTTTCAACTTGTCGGCATAGTCTTTCAACTTGTCGAGGCTGAAATCTCCGGCGATGTTGACGTTCATGATCGGGATTTCCGAAATGTCGAACTCCGTTACCGTCGGGTCGGTCAGCAGGTCGTTGGGCAGGTCGCGAGCAGCTTTGTCTACGCCATCCTTTACCTTTTGTTTGCACTGTGGGACGTCCAGATTAGTATTAAATTCAACGATAATGCTGGAAAAATCCTGAATGGACGACGACGTGACTTTTTTCACGCCATTGATGCCTTTGAGTTGTTTTTCAATAGGCTTGGTAACGAGTTGCTCCATGTCGGTCGGCGACGCGCCGGGATAGACCGTGGAGACAATAATGGTCGGCACCACCACGTCGGGAAATTGCTCTTTCGGGAGCGCATTGTACGACATGATGCCAGCCAGCGTAATGATGACCGTGATAATGAAGATCGCCGTGCGGTTGTCAATTGCCCAACTGGTGGGTCTGAATTCTTTCATGATATTGTTGGTTCGAGTATTCTAGGTGCTTTGGTTGTGAGGTGGTGGTTTTGGTGGGTCGGGGTTTAAAAGTTATTTTTGTAGAAATTTTTCGATTATGACGGTTACGTATGAAATATTGAATGATCATGTACTCGTAATTCTGCGGCAATTGGAACAACTGCAATTGTTGCGCAGGAAGCAGGAAGAAAAGCCGAGTGAAAATGCAAGTCCAAAACCCAAGCGGCGTTGGGCAGGCAGTATTTCCAAGGAAGATGGCAAACTATTTCTTCAACACGTTGAAACCATGTGCAATGAAAGCGACCGCATACTTGATTAATTCTAATGCCATTATTCAATTTTTGGATGAAACGCTTCCAGAAAAGGCTGTTGATTGGTTGGAGAAAATCATTGAGGATGAAGATTATGTAATCTGTGTTATTAATGAAATAGAAGTCCTGTCATTTGGCGAACGTCCATAAGCCTTAGCAGTTGCGGAACGCTTTATTCAAAGTTCGACGGTTATTCAACTCACCAGTGAAATTATCGCAAAGACAATTGAAGTTCGTCAGCGGGTTAATCTTAAACTTCCCGATGCGGTAATAGCCGCAACAGCATTAGTTCATAACCTTATTGTTATTACGCGCAATACCAAAGATTTCAAAAAAGTATCCGGCTTGACTTACATCAATCCGTATGATATTTGAATTTTATTTTTGTAAAAATTCTTCCAAAATGGTATACATCGTAGAACCACATTCCGAGGAAGCATTAGCCGTTCTCCAAAATCTGGCTTCGCTTAATGTGTTGACTTTGAAACCATTGAATGGCAATGCTGCTTCCACTGTCGCTCCCGATATTCCTACACCCGCCAGTAGCCAGAAAATTCAGCCGATAAAGGATGATCTGCGCCAAACCACTCAAAATCAAAGCAAACCTGCTTTCAAGCCCGCCAAAAAGCGGCTATCACACTTCGGGAAAAATCACTGGCCGGAAGCATTTCCTCCGAAACCGCACAGAAAATGCGCGAACACCTCGAAACCCTCCGTAACGAATGAGAACACTTATGTAATTAATGCCGTTGTCAATCCGCATGATATTACTTGATTATCAATTACTTGCCAACCAAAAACTCGTCAATCCCAGCCAGGCGCACAACGGCGTATACCATCGTGTATCCAGTCGCCCAAACTCCGTGTTTTTCACCTTTTTGAAAAAACCGACGTAGCGAAAATCGCCGATCGACCGTAAGGTGAAAATTCCAGCTAGCACCCAAATGCCCCATTTATCCGCTGCGAAAGGAAGGCTCAATGGAAAATCCAGCCCTATCGAAAAGCAATACAGCGCGAAACCAAGCAACCCTATCGCCACTACCGCAGAAGCCAATGGGCCGGGATGCACTACCCGTTCACCCACTTCATTACTCGGAACCGCTTGCGCAAATCCCCATCTTCCGCCCGCCATCCAATATAAATGCAGAATACCGAGGACGGCTAAAATGGAACCATTAATCAGGGCAATCGCAGTCGTCATTTTTCGTTAAATTGAGCATGCTGGCGGCATTAATTTAGAGGAAAATGTATTGGCAAAATTCCGTTAGTTTTGCAGGAAACGAAGTAAACCAATGTTGCCTGAAATCCTTAAAAACTTGTCACTGCGCGAACTGGAAAATTTGAAGGTTTTACAAGAAAAAATCTTGGAGATGACCGTCCGCAATGAAAAGCAACTTTTAAAAGAAGATTCTCGTCAGCGTTTGGAACAAGCTCGCAATCAAGCCCTTGACAACCTTTTGCAAATCACCGCCGAAATCAAAAACGACTGCTATGACTTCCGCACAACACAATGATTTACAAGATATTATCAATTATTTCAGCGCCTTGAATTCAGAGCAAATTGAGGCTGCATTCATCGAACGCTGGCAACCTTTTATTCTTTCTTTAGTGACCGAGGATGATAAAGTGGAAGCGTTTCAACTCTTCTATGAATGGCAGATCAAGCAAATGAAGATGTTGGCTCAACACTTAACTACCTTACCTGTACCTCTAAAAGAAGGCAAAAAGGCTGCTGCCTAACATACTTCTTCTATACCACCTTTTAAAAATTTACCGTTTCCCCGCCATTTATTTCCTGGAAACCAGTCGAAATAACAAAGTCGCCTTTTTTCAGACCGCTCTTGATTTCCGCAGTGCCGTTGTAAGTGCTGCCTGTTTTTACAGACACTTTTTTGGCGGTTGCGGTCTTTTCGCCAGTTTTTTCGGCCACTAGCACGAACTCGCCGTCTTCGGCAGTTTGTACCAGATTCACTGGCACGGAGATCGCGTTCGGGCTTTGGTAATCCACAATTTTCATGATAGCCACCATGTTGGCGCGATATTCACCGTTCGCAGGCAATGCGCACTCCACAGAGAAGGTACGGGTCGTCGGGCTGATGGTTTTGCTGACGTAGGTTACCCGAGTCGTGATTTCCTTGTTCAAATCCGGGAAAGAAACCACCACCTGATCGCCCTTCTGTACTTTGCTGGCGTAGGCTTCGGTCACTTGACCTTGCACTTTCAATGCACTCAAATTTAGGATATTACACAATGGCATACCCGGCGAAATGGCTTGACCAATTTTCAAAATCACCACATCTACGGTGCCGCTGATAGGTGCGTAGATTCTGCTTTGGCCCATCTGTTCGCGAGTGGTAGCGATACGCTGTTCAGCGGCTTCTTTCTGGCTTTTAGCCTGGATATATTGCAGTTCGGTGCCGATTTTTTGGTCCCAAAGACCTTTCTGACGATTGTATATGTCTTCGGCAGTACGCAATTGAAGTTCCAGTTCCGCCATACTCTTTTCCATCACATCATTGTCCAATTGGGCTAAAAGTTGGCCTTTACGCACATTATCGCCATTTTTTACCAAAATACGCGATAAAACGCCCGGCATTTTCGCCGTTACAGGCACGTTATCAGTAGCGTCTACTTTGCCTTGCAGGTCGATATAATGGCGGAATGGAGCGGTATTTATTTCAGCCAAGCCAACGGTTTTAATACGCTGCGCAATTGCTGTCGGGCCGCCCACTTCTTTTTCCAAAGCGGAAATTTGGGCTTCCAGTTTAGATTTCTGGTCTTTCAACGACGCTAATTCGGCGTTTTTATCTTTTGGCCCGCCGCAAGCAGACAGCAGTACGGCAAATAAAGTGAGGGTAAAAAATGAAAGGAAGATCTTATGTCTCATTGTTATATTGATTTGTCAATTAAGTAATTGGTTTAGAAAGGTTTAAAAGAGGTTTAGAAGGGTTTAGAAAAGATAGGATAGTGTTGAGAATCAATGACATGAAAAACGTGATTGCCTAAACCATCTAAATCTGTTCTAATTTTTTTTCTAAACCTTCTTAATCTACTGTCCTCCCAACGCCTTCTGCACCGCTGTTCTAGCCGTCAGCAGGTCATATTGCACCTGCATCAGGTTTTGTTGGGCGGTATAAAGTTGTTGTTCGGCCTGCGTGACTTCAAAACTGCTGCCCACACCGGCCTTGTATTTCGTCTGGGTATTGTCGTAAATGCGTTGCGCCAATTGCAGGTTTTTCTGCTGAATGCTCACGCGCTCGGTCGCACTGACGAACTGTTTGCGGGCATTTTCTACTTCGAGATTAATGCTGTTTTCCAGCATTCTCTTTTGCTCGTCAATGGTTTGCACCGCAATAATGGCCCGTTCTCGCTTTGCTTTGGTGCCGCCACCGTCGTAAATCGGGATATTGACGGATACTCCTGCTATCGTGGAAGCGATGAAATACCAGTTTTTAAAATTTTCGGTGCCTTTTGCGCCAAAACCACCTTGATAACCCGGTTGGTATTTGATAAAAGCAGATACAGTAGGCAACCAGGGTTTGCGGTACAAGTCCACTTGCAGCGCACTGAGTTCGCGGCTCCGCAGAAGTTGCTGATACTCAGGACGATTCATATAATTTACTTGCGCCGTCACATCGGTAGTCGCATATTGCGTCATCAGTTTTTGCACGTCGTCGGTCAGTTCGATTTCAGTGCTTACTGGCATTCCCATCATCAATTTGAGCGCATTTACCACGATTTCGCGCTGGCGTTGCAAGTTGGTGCGTTCGCTGCGCAGGGTAGAAAGCGACAGATCGATGCGATCTACGTCCAGTTGCTCCGCAAAACCAGCCTTATTAATTTCCTTCGTATCGGCAAACAGTTTTTCCAGATTGCTGATATTCTTATCCAGCGTAGCCATACTTTCAGAGATCAGCAGCGCGGGCAAATACGCATCGATCACTTGATTACGAACCGTTTGATTGGCCAACGATAATTGGTCGCCCACATATTGGCGGTAAAAACGCGCGGCTTTCAAGGCCAGCAAGTAACTATTATTGAAAATTACCTGATTCAGTTCCAGATCACCCGCTACACTGTGGACAGCATTAAAGTAAATCTTCGAGTTGGGATCGGAAGCGAAAAGCGAACCGAAGACGTTGCCCAAATCACCTTGTTGGGCAGCAGTAAAATTCGGCAATGCCGGGCTCAAATCGAGCGGGCCGCTGGGGCCAAACGCGAGGGCCGTGGAAGGCAAACCGCCGCGTTGCAAAAACGCGGAATACGACACGCTGGCCGATACTTGCGGCAAGCCAGTCGCCTTATTTTCCTTGATGCGCCACTCTGCATCGTTTACTTGCAGGCGGGCAACTTTAATATTCGGGTGATTTTCGAGGGCATAACTAATGGCATCCGAAAGGCTCAGCGCAGTGGCCGTTTGACTGTGCGCCTGACTGAATGCCAGCAGTAATACGCTGACAAACAATATTTTAGGTAAGGAGGTGAAAGACATATTAAGTTAGTTTTGCTTGAAGAAGTTCACGGCCCGGATCGGACACGATGCCATACAAATAGTGCAAGAGGTACTCCCGCATGATCTCCTCCCGGGAATATTTGGAGGAGGGGAAATAATTCTCGTCAAAAAGAAGGAACACACCCACATTGTGCAGGCGCGCCACTATATCAGGATTAAAATTGGTTCGGTAGAGGCCTTCCTGAATACCCCGATGCAGGTTGTCGAGGATGATCTGGAACAGGTGTTTCTGCTGATATTCCTGGATTTTTTCCCAGGCGGCCCGGTGGAAACGCTGCAATTCAAAGAGGAGATTAGACTTCATCTTCTGGAAATCGGCGGCACTTTGCTGGATCACCAGAAATATTTCGTGCAAGGCATTTTCGGCATTTTCCTGGTGCATACAGTCCTGCATTTTCTCTTCCGTCAGGTGCCGCTCTACAACTTTCATGACCAAATCGTCCTTATTCTCTACAAACTGGTAGAGGGTTTTTTTGGAAATACCCAGTTCCCGCGCCACATCATCCATCGTGAGGCCTTTTATACCATAACGCATAAAAAGGTCTTCTACCCGGCGCAGCCATTTTTCCTGTTGTTCGGTAAACATGGGGCAAAGATACACAATGGAAACATTTTTTGCATCAATCGTTTCCTGTGTTTATTTCGTTTTTCGACGAACGACGAACAAAATTCCACGAGCGACGCGCAAGCGGGTAGTTAGCCAAACAAAAAAAGCCGCTGCGCGCTTCAACAGCACACGGCGGCAATGAGTTCCCGTAAAGGGATAATTTTTATCTAATCCGAGAAATTTTGTTTGGCAGGCAATCGGCGTTCATTTTGCTCCTTGCCATTTGCTATTTTACCCTTTGCTTTTCCTCATCGTCCGGTGAAAAACCGCATTTTGTAGTCCGTAGAAATCTTTCCGGCGCGGATATCTTCCAATTTGCGTTGCACTAGCCGTTTTTTCAAAGGCTTTAATCTTTCGGTAAAAAGTACGCCCTGAATGTGGTCGTACTCATGCTGGATCACCCGCGCATTGATGCCCGTAAACTTCTCTTCGTGTGGGTTGAACTCTTCGTCCAGCCAGTGAATAAGAATAGTGTCGGGACGTTCCACATCGCCGCGAATACGGGGAATGCTCAGACAGCCTTCTTCGTAAGCCCAGGGTTTGCCCGTTTCTTCTATAATGCGGGCGTTGATAAATACTCGTTTGAAACCCTCGTCGGTGGCCACTATTTCTTCGTCTTTACGCTCTACTTCCGTGGTATCAATGACAAAAAGGCGGATCGGCTGCCCAATTTGTGGCGCGGCAACCCCCACGCCGTCAGCGGCGTACATGGTCTCCCACATATTAGCGATCAGTTCGCTCAGACCCGGATATTCGGGCGGCACATCACTGGCAACTTTTTTTAGCACCGGCTGCCCGTAGGCGTAAATTGGTAAAATCATTTATGTAAATCTCGTTGTTATTGATTGGTTTAGAGGAATTTAGGAAAAAGGTTTAGAACTGGTTTAGAGAAGAAATTCGCGTTTAGAAGGATGAAAAATTCGCAGAAAACCCAAATTGGTTTTGAGGAAAATCCCAACACCATAACATGCGAAGTCAAAACTAAACCCGTTTAAACCTTCTAAACCTCTCTTTACCCTCCACTACCAATAATTTTCCTCCATATATTGTTCCAAAATGAGTGCCGCTGCCACTTTGTCCACCAGGTTCTTATCGCGGCGTTTTTGCTTTTTAGCCCCGCTTTGCAAAATAATCTGTTTAGCCTGCACGGAAGTATAGCGTTCATCCTGCCGCAGCACTTCTTTATCGGGAAACAATTTGCGCAGTCGCTCCACAAATGCATCGGTCTGCGGCGCGATCTGCGCGGGATTTCCATCAGGATATAATGGCAAACCCACCACAAAACGCTCCACTTCCTCTCCAGCGCAGTAAGTCTTTAAAAAATCCAGTACTTCCCCCGTTGGCACCGTTGTCAAACCTGTAGCAATAATCTTCAACGGATCCGTGACAGCGATCCCTGTGCGCTTCAAACCAAAATCAATCGCCAGAATACGGGACATGAATTAATGTGCTAAATTGCTAATGTGACCAATATGCTAATGTGGTCAATGTGACACATTATCCAGCCTGTTTGGCTACGTGCAAAGGTAAGGTTTCCAGTTTTGATCCGGGCAATTCGCGTATGGTTTTGGGTTTCAAAAAAGCAATCCCAGTAACGATAACACGAATACGCAAACATACGATTATTTTCCATATCACTTTGCTTATAGTTGGAAGCACTAAATGCAAAGGTAAATTTTGGGGCAATTTTTTAACGTGGTGTACACAGACAAATTCCCTAGAAAAAAGAACAAAACTTACGTTCCCCTCAATGTACCCTCCCCCATTATGGGGGGAGTAGGAGGGGGGCTTACGCTAAGGCCGCAGTTCTGTATACCCCAATCGCTTCCGCACCCCCGCCACATATTTCAACATCGCCGCCCGCGCAGTAGCCGCCATGCCTTTAAATAACTCCGGATTACTTTCCAAACGCGCCACGGGCAAAGTATAAAACGTTGATTTTCCAGTACTTGACTTATGAATGTATCGCCAAACGGGAATAATGCCATGTTGCCCCACGCGCACCTGCGGCGAGCCTTTGGTTTTTAGCAAATCTACCTGAAATAGAAGCCCGCCGTCGGTGTTGGGCTGCTGTTGGTTGGAAATAAAATTGCCGAGCGAATACACGACGATGGCTTCTTTTTGACTGCCATTGGGTAGTGTAACGCGCTCGCTACGAACGGGTTGTACTACGTGCGGGTGCATGCCGATCACCATGTCTGCGCCATTGCGAATCAGGAAACGGGCCAGTTGGCGTTGGTCGGCATTTTCCTGTAATTGGTATTCAATGCCCCAGTGCATCACGACGATGATAAAATGCGGTTTGCGAGCGCGGGCTTCGGCCAAATCCAATCCTATGCGCACCGTATCAATCAAATTAACAATAGTCGGAGCCTGCGTCGGGACACCATTCGTATCATAGGTGTAATTCAGGAACGCAAGTTTGAAACCGTTTTTATAGACCATCAATGGATAAAAAGCATCGCGGTCGCGCTGGTTTTTAAAAGTGCCAGTTTGCAGAAAGCCTAAATCTTCCACCGTTTGGATAGTATTGGTGACACCCAAACCGTGGCTGTCGTTGGCGTGGTTATTCGCAGTGACGAGAATATCAAAACCAGCGTCTTTCAGTGCCGCTGCCAGTGCGTCGGGGCTGCGAAACATTGGGTAGCCGGTGTAAGGTGGCTTTCCCGGCAGCGTCAGTTCGAGGTTGCCGATGGCCAAATCCGCCTGCTGGATGATGGGTTTGATGTACTGGAAACAGGGTTTGTAATCATATTCCTGACCGCCCACTTGTGCGCTACTAATCTGCGGACTGTGCCCCATGATGTCGCCGGTGAACAACAGTCGCAGCGTGTCGGTCTGTGCAGAAAGAAGAAATGGGCAGAAAATGGAGATTAAAAAGGCTGTCGTTAGGTCAGAAAATCGGTTTCTGAATTGCATAATTTTCAAATTTCCAGCAAAGAACGCGCAAACTTCCGCAACTTTGAACCGCCTTTTACAATCGACAATAGGCAAAAAGCAAATGTGCAAGCAGACAAAAGCACCAGCGGATAATTTGCCTTTGCCTTTTTGCCCTTTGCTTATTTGCTCATTTGCCTTTTAACTTTCGATGATTCGTTCCCTCACGCAGTTGCTCCTTTTTGTCGCCGTGTTTGCCCTGGGTGGCTGGCTGACTTACCGTTATTTCGTTCCGCAAAAGCAGATTACCGAGGATTCGACGGTGTTGCTGGAAAAAATTCAGGCGGTTAGCAAGTTGATTACGGTGGAAGGTCAATTCTCTGAAATTTACAATTACAGCGAATATCAGGGCTATTTTTCCGTGTTTTTTGACAAAAAAGTGCTGGTGCGCGTACGAGCCACCGTATCAGCAGGTTACGATTTGAATCAAATGAAAATAGATGCCGATCCCGCTCACGCACACTATCCGCGTGAGTGCGCTGCCCGAACCGCAAATATTGAGCATTGACCATAATCTGGACTACTATGATATTTCGGAAGGTCTGTTTTCCAGTTTTACGCCGGAGGATCTTACTCGAATTAACCAGCGCGCCAAAGATTTGATTCGTGATCAGGCATTGAAAAGTAATTTGCTGCCTTCTGCGCGGGAACAAGCCAATAAGATGTTTGATTTGATGCGTTTTATGGCCGAAAGTGCGGGCTGGAAATTTGAAATAGCAGGTATGCCCGCTCCGCCAGTGACTCAATAAAGGGCTTATGTTATTTGCAGGTAAATTAAATCGCTTTTTGCCATTTGGCGGCCATAACAGCCAATGCAGAATTATAAAGTTTTGCTACTTTTGACCCACGTTTCACAATAAAATCGACTATGAAGCAAGCACTCGCTCTTTTGCTCCTTGCCTTTTTGCATATATTTCCTTTGGCCGCCCAGTCAACTCAATCGGCTGCTCCGACTCCTTCCGCTAAAAATCCGGAGGCCGTGGTTGCAACCGAAGCCCTGACCAAGAAATATACCTTGACCGCCGACCAAGCCAAACAGATGTATCAAATTCAGGTACGTAAACTGCGCAATCAGGGGGAAATAGCCGCTTTGCAAACCAGCAATCCGACGCAATATCAGGCCAAGCGTCAAAGCCTGCAAACGGGTACACTGGCCAGCATTAAACGCTTGATGCACACCAAAGAACAAGCGCAACTGTACCAAAAAACGCAAAACGGAGTGCGCGGCCAAAAGGCAGCCAAACGCAAGGAAATGCTGCAACAGAGTGCCTCGAAAGAAGCCATTGAAGCGGCCCTGCTGGACATCTACGCCGAGTAAATCATGCTCATTTTCGCCGTGCGGCTCATCCTCGAAAGTGAGTCGAGAATGCTGTTTTTGCGCCAAACCAAGCGCAATGGTGGCCGTATTACGCTCATCGGCGGCAACGTGGAAGACCGCGAATTTGCCCGCGAAGCATTGGCCCGTGAAGCATTGGAAGAAGCCGGAATCCTCGTAGATCCCGCTGATTTGACGCTCGTGCATGTGCTGCATCGCCATAAATTGCAGAAAGACGAAACGCTGTTGGTGCTGTATTTCAAAACCGACCGCTTTCGAGGCGTACCTGCTTCCCTGGAGCCTAAAAAGTTTAAAGATGTGCAGTGGCTTCCGCTCGATCACCTCCCCGAAGAGGTATCCAAACCGACTCTCCATGTGCTGCGCTGCATTCGGCAGGACCTGATTTATTCCGAATTTCCTACTCGCAGCAAGGTGTTGGCTTTTTGGAAGCAATTCACCGATCGCTGGGCGGGATTTTCCGATTTTTAGGAACCCCACCCCTAACCCCTCCCCGGAAAGGGAGGGGGACTTGATCTTTATTTATTCTATTGATTTTCAGGGCCTTAAGTAAAGAGACATAGTTTGTCTTTTAAGCTAATGGTGCTACGCTATCACCGACCTCAACAAAACCCTTTTCTTTAAGGTACCGAAAATCACCAAAGTATACCACAATGAAGTCCCCCTCCATTTCAAGGGAGGGGTTAGAGGTGGGGTGTCTTCCCTCCGTCCGCCAATTTCCTCCATTCGTCTATCAAAACCTGCTATTCGACCGGCTCATGCAGCCTGTCTGTAACCTCGATGTCCTTATCGGGGTCTTTTCATTATCTGTTAGCAAGATACGTTCATCGGAAATTCTTCCCAGCAGTAGCCGTTCCAAACCCTTTTGTCGTTTAAAAGTGGTTATTCATAGGATAGAACTGGGCATAAGTAGGTTCTATGCTTTGCAAACTAATCAACCGCCACATCTTTGCCGTATACTTTTCTCCTTGCAATAACATAAAACGCAGACGCACTTTCGGTTATGAAATCATTCTTTCTTCCAATACTTGCACTAGTCTTACTTTCCTTTTCCTTGTCCGCCCAAAAAATAAGCGGTACCGTGGAACAATCGGGTGGCGTTACCGCTGAATTTGCCACCATTACGCTCTTGCAGGCCACAGATTCTTCGCTGGTAAAAGGCACAGTGACTGGCGTAGACGGAGCCTTTGAACTTAATGGCGTTGCTGCTGGTCGTTACATTTTGCGCGCTAATTTGATTGGTGCGGGCGACGCAGCCCTGGCCGCTTTCGATTATGATGGTGGCGACCTAAAATTGGATAAAATCACCCTATTGACTGATGCCACAGCACTCGCTCAAGTCACCGTCGTAGCCCGTCGCCGCGCCGTGGAAGTGCAAGCCGACAAAACGATCCTGAATGTAGAAGGTACGGTAAATTCTACCGGCCTGAGTGCTTTGGAATTGCTGCGCAAAGCCCCCGGCGTAACCGTGGATAACAACGACAACGTGAGCGTAAAAGGCAAAAACAGCGTGAAAATCATGATTGATGGCCGCGATGTGCCGCTCGATGGTAAAGATTTGGCCGCGCTATTGAAAGGGACACAGGCTGCCGACATCAATAATATTGAGATCATCAGCAATCCTTCGGCCAAATACGACGCTTCCGGGAACGCCGGTATTATCAACATTAAATTAAAGAAAAATCGTTCGCTGGGTACGAATGGCAATTTCAGTCTGGAAGGTATTTATGGAAAAACCTTCAAAGGTGGCGGCAGCGTGAGCCTCAATCACCGGGGCAAAGACGTGAACGTGTTCGGTTCGTACAACACCAATTACGGCAGATGGCACAATGACAACAATTTTGTGCGCGAGCAAAACGGTTCGGTATTTGACCAAAAAGCCTCTTCCTACAATGTTTCTCGCTGGAACAGTGCTCGTGCCGGGGCCGATTGGTCTATCAACGAAAAAAATACGGTGGGTATCCTGGTGAACGGCAATTACAATCCCGGGGATTGGATCAGCAGTAGCCATGCTAATATCAGCCAAATCACTAACCGTCAACACATTGACTCGGTACTGATCGCTTCCAACCTCTCCGATGGCAATAATATTGACTTCAACGGTAACCTCAATTATCGCTTTGCCGATACCAGCGGTCACAGTTTTAATGTAGACTTCGACCGTGGTGTGTACCGCTTGCGCAGCACGAGTTTTCAGCCCAATTACTACCGCGCCGCCGATGGTGGGGAACTGCTGAATGCAAAGATTTACCGCAATAGCACGCCAACCGATATAAATATTACGACTGGCAAAGCCGACTACGAACAGCGGCTTTTCAAAGGCACTTTCGGTACAGGTATGAAAATATCGAACGTGAAAACCGACAACACCTTCGACTTTTTCAACGTAATTAACAATCAGGATGTACTTGATCCCAACACCAGCAATCGCTTCATTTATGAAGAACGTACTACTGCCGGTTACGTCAATTATAATCGGGGTTTGGGTAAAATGGTGAAACTGCAAGCCGGTTTGCGCGTAGAAAATACCGACTACTCGGGCGACCTGAAAACGATGAATAATACGGACAGCACCATCAGCAAGAATTACACGGAGTTGTTCCCAAGTGGTGCTTTGACCTTCACGTTTACCCCGAAAATTGGTTTGAACATGACTTACAGTCGTCGTATTGATCGTCCAAGTTATCAGGATTTGAATCCGTTCGAGAACAAACTGGACGAACTGACTTTCCAGCGCGGCAACCCACGTTTGCGTCCGCAATTCACCAACAGTTTTGAGATCGCGCCGACTTATAATGGCTATCCAGTCGTATCGCTCGGTTATAGCCACACCAAGGATGTATTTACCCAAGTCCTCGACGTGGACACGCGCAATCCCAACGCCGCATTTATGACCAACGAAAACCTGGCCGACCAGAAGAACTATACCATTAGCATTAATGCGCCAACGCCGATTGCCAAATGGTGGGAAGGTTTTGTAAGCATTACCGGCTACCGCAGCCACTTCAACGCAAAATTCCGCGATGATTTCCAGTTGGATCAAGCCTACAACGCCTTCAATCTTTATAGCGAACAGACGATAAAATTGCCGATGAAATTCAGCGTCCAACTATCTGGCTGGTACAATTCCGCAGGCTTTTGGGGAACCATACGCAGTGGCCAACAAGGCTCGATGGACTTGGGTATTCAGAAAAAAGTGTTTGACGATAAAGGAGAAATTCGCCTGCGTTTCGGCGACATTCTACACACGGCTGGCTGGAGCGGCGAAAATGTCTTTACGCCCGGCGTCAAAATGTTGATGACGGGCAACTGGGAAAGCCGCACCGTGACGCTGAATTTCTCTTACCGCTTTGGCAGTGCCGAAATAAAAGGCGCACGCCAACGCAAAACCGGCCTGGAAGACGAGAAGAATCGAGTGAAATCAGGCGGTCACTAAATACCTCGCAATCAAGATGTTCTGAAATCACAGCGCACCAGATTGCCACTAACTCGGGTTTAAGTTTTTATGAAAGTTTGATTTGGTTTTTTCGGAGAAAGTGGCCCCGCAGGTGCAATACCAGCGGGGCCTTTTTTACTTTTTGTTGAGTGTGTTGAAAATGTTAAAATGTTGATAGGGTTGAGGATGTTGAGGTTACTAAGAAATTTCAAGAATACTCTACGCCTTTTCTCAACATTCTCAACCTATATGGTTCAACAGATTAATCAATAATTGCTTATCTGGCAATACCGTTTTGTAGCGGCTGGCAAAAATGCTGTCGTTGTTTTCGGGTAAAGTAATTTCCACCAGTGTATCATTCTTGTCTTTGCAAAGCACGATGCCCACCGTCTTATTTTCATCGGGTAAGCGCACGAAACGGTCGTAATAATTCACATACATCTGGATTTGTCCAAGGTCTTGGTGGGTAAGTTCGCCAATTTTGAGGTCTATTACCACAAAACAACGCAACAGACGATTGAAAAATACTAGATCGACCTTGTAGTGCCGTTCATCAAAAGTGAACCGAACTTGTCGCCCTACAAACGTGAAACCTTTGCCGAGTTCGAGTAGAAAATGCTCTAATTTATCAATTAAGGCTTGTTCCAGTTCGCTTTCGGAGTAGCGGTGTTGGTCAGGCAAATCTAAAAAATCCAGTACATAAGGATCTTTGAGCAGGTCAGTCGGTTTTTCGATGATTTGACCCTTTTCGGCGAGTTGCCGAATACCTGCCTTGTCGCGGCTCAAAGCCAATCGCTCATATAACGAGGCATCGAATTGCCGTTGCAATTCTTTCAAGGTCCAATTATTAGACGTAGATTCAATTTCGTAAAACCGTCTTTCGTCGGGATTTTCAATGCGCATTAGTTTGAGATAATGCGACCAACTCAAAGTGAATTTACGAGAACTCGTCTCGTAAATCGAATACGTGAGATAGAATTGCCTCATATTCTGTAAGTTATCAACAGAAAACCCCTTTCCGAAATTTTCCGTCAATTGTTGGGATAATTCTTTCAACACTTGCTTACCATAAGCCGCTCTTTCTTTCCCGTCTTGTTCCTCTTCCACGATCATCCGCCCTATTTCATAATAGGTATAGACCATCGTTTGATTGACCGCCCGCACCACCGCCTGCCTTGCAGTTTGCAAGAGTTCAGCGATTTTGGCATAAAGGGCTTGCTGGGTTATCTCATTTTTCATGTTTTAATATTAGACGGTAAAGAAACAAATTTGTCTCTTTACCGCCCTTCTATGCTTCTAAATACCATATTAAAACGTATACCCTACCGTAAAATTAAAACGATAGCCCGGCAGCAACACCCGGGGCGTATGCACCTTGATCTCATCGCCTTCAATCTGTGCCGCCAATCGGCTACCAATAATTGGGATATCGCTCACTTTTTTCTCTACTTCATCGCGAAAAGCAACAATGTCATTTTGGGGATCGGTAGTAGTATAAGTGAGCGTACCGCGCAACACCTTGAAATCCAAACCAATAAAGGTCGCATCCAGCGTAAAGTGTTCTCCCAGTTTTACTTGTGCGCCAATAGCCCCACCCAAACCGAAGCCACCTATACCACCTTTTATGACCGTTTCGCCCGTACTTTTCGGGTTTGTAGTTGTGCGCTTTACGCCAAAATGATTGTAGCGAGCGTAAGGGGCCAAGTATAGACCGCCCGGCGCACGATGACCCAAATAGAATCGATTTTCGACAATAATGCCATAAGAAGTGTAGCGATTGCCGACCAAATTGTCGTTGTCGTCGGATACATCGATTTGATTCACAATGCCGCCAGGTACTTTGGTCGGACGCGGCACGCCTACAATCACCGAAATAGACTTGTTATCGGCATAGGCCCACTCGCCGCGCACGTTGAGTTTTCCGCTGTGCAGCAGCAGGCTAAAAGGTGCTAAACCGACGGTAAATGATTGATCTGTATTGCTTTGCGTCTGCCGAGTAGTCGGACGACGATATTGTGCGAATGCAGGAATAGTTGCCAAAAGACCGCCCACTAAAAAGAAGGAAGTCATTAGCAAGCGGAACGAGGGGCAAAAAGTAGTATGTGTCATGTGTGTAAAAATGTTTGCCCAAAAACGGTTACATGGCACCAGGCATTGTTAGACAACACGTTAAGCGGATGCTAAACTTTGGGCGCAAATGGCCATTTTAGTTAACATAAACCATGCAGCAACCAACCAGCAGCCCAATTTCAGCGTCGTTAGAAGGGAACTCTTCCAAAAATCCGCCCCATCCGTCCCTTTTCGCGCAAGCCGCGTTTCCACTTTTTTACCCAAACCTGACTGCCATTGCCGCACGTTATTCTAACCTTGCGGTTCAAAAAAATCTTCCTCTTTTATGCGCCAAACCATTGTTCTTTTTTGCTGCCTGCTGGCCGCCACCCTTTTTGCTCAACCCAATCCAACTGCAACACCCACTGCTACCGCCGCGCCCATGCCCGAAAAGCATTTGCACAATATTCGCCAACTTACACACGGCGGCGACAATGCTGAAGCCTATTGGAGCCCCAACAGCAAATGGCTCACCTTTCAAAGCAATAACGCGCAATGGGGGCTGCACTGCGACCAGATTTTTGCCATGCCCATTAAGAAAGCGGCCAAAGACAGTACTTACAGACCGCAGCGCATCAGCACTGGCCGTGGCCGCACGACCTGCTCTTATTTTATGCCCGATGGTAAGCACATCTTGTTTGCCAGTACCCACGCCGCTGCCGATACTTGTCCGCCAACGGGCGATCTGCGCAAAGGCGGCAAATACCTCTGGCCAGTGTATGGCAGCTACGATATTTATGTGTCTGATTTGAAGGGAAACATTACGCAGCAACTTACGAAATCGCCGGGCTATGATGCCGAGGCGGTACTCAGCCCAAAAGGGGACAAAATCCTCTTTACCAGCGACCGGAGTGGTGATCTCGAACTCTGGACCATGAACCTCGATGGATCTAATTTGAAGCAGATTACCAACACATTAGGCTATGATGGCGGAGCGTTTTTCAGCCCCGATGGCAGCCAAATCGTGTTCCGCGCAAGCCGCCCGACCACCGAGGCGGATGTGAAAGAATACAAAGATTTTTTAAGCCAACAGCTCGTCGCGCCGGTCAATATGGAGATTTTTGTCTGTAATGCCGATGGTTCTAACCAACACCAAGTGACGCATTTGGGCAAAGCCAACTGGGCACCATTTTTTAGTCCTTCGGGAAAAAAGATCATTTTTTCGAGCAATCACGCCTCCAAAAAAGGCTATGATTTTCAACTATACATGGTCAATCTGGACGGCTCCGGCCTGGAGCAAATCACTTCGGAGAGTATTTTTAACGCCTTCCCGATGTTTTCGCCGGATGGCAAAAAAATTGCCTGGAGTTCCAACCGCCATAATGGTGGCGGCCACGACACAAACGTGTTTGTGGCGGATTGGGTGGAATAATTGATAAAAATGTGGTCAATAATTTGAATGTGGTCAATGTGGGTTTTGCCTTCACATTGACCACATTATTTTTATTGGCCACATTTATTTTTTCATTACGGTCGAATACATAACTCCTTCCCGCAGCCGCGTTTCCAATTCGTCGCCCGGCGAAACTTCGTTAGCGTTGGTGACCGTCTTGCCATTTTTCAAAGTCAAACTATAACCCCGACGCAGCACGTTTTCAGGTTGTAATATAGCGCATAAATGCTCGATCTGACTCAAATGATTTTGATGATTCCGCAATAGTCGGCTGGTCAGGGAAGGCAGTTGGTCACTCCATTGATCAAGTTGGCGAGAGGCACGTTGCAGGCAATCGCGGCTTCCCCAGCGCAAAGTCGCTTCCAGGCGTTCGAGTTCCAAGGTACTGATTTTCAATTGGTAGTGACTAGTCAAACCAATTTGATCGGCTTGTCGTTGCAGCGCATTTTCAAAAAACAGGTTATACTGGATGAGAAAATCCGCCACGGCGGTAGGCGTTTTCAAGGCAGTGTGCGCCACTAAATCCAGCACCGTTTCGTCCACATCGTGGCCAATGCCCGTCAATATTGGGATCGGCATTTGGGCCACATATTGGCTCAAAGCCAGTCCATCAAAAGCCGCTAAATCAAGTCGTGCACCTCCCCCGCGTACTATGACAGCACAATCAAATTCGTCCGCTCTGGCTGCTACTTGCGCTAATGAAGCCAGTAATTCCGACTCCGCATTTTTACCTTGCACCGCACTGCTAAATAATTGACAATGAAAGCGGTAGCCGAATGAATTCTGTCCTAATTGTTCCCGAAAATCCTGAAAACCTGCCGCCCCTTCCGATGTAATGACGGCAATGCGCTGTAATACAACCGGTAGTAGCAATGCACTATTCCGTTCTAACAGACCCGACTGGCGAAGCGTCTGGATGACCTGTCGTCGTTGGCGTTCCAGTTGGCCAATGGTGTGCTCTGGATCAATATCAATGATTTGAAGTTTGAAGCCATACTGTTCATGGAAATCTACCCGGACGGACATTTTTACTTCCAAACCCTCGCGCAGCACAGCGTCTAATTGCAGTCCCAGCGTTTTATACAATCGCCGATAATCTTGCGCCCATACGACGGCGGCGGCTTGCGCGAGCAGTTCATCGCCTTCGCCTTTTTGCACCAATTGCAAATAAAAATGTCCGCGTGATTGGCCCAATTCGGCAATTTCCGCCGTGATCCACAGGGGTTGCTGGAAATTGAGGGCCACCACCCGGCGGATGTGCTCGTTCAGATCGAAAAGGGTGTGAATGGTCAAGGGCAGGGCAGAATTTATTGATTTGTAGTGCCTGTTTGCTTATTGCAAATTTGCCTTTTAGTTACATTGACACCCATTTATGATCGCTCTTCCCGCTGGCAATTACTTTTTCCACGAAGTGCATCCCGCGTACGCCATCATGCACCGAGGGGAAATCAGCATATAAGGGATCGGGAATGCGGCCTTCCATGCGCGCGCGAATGGTCAGCGCGAAATTGCGGTAGATGTTGGCAAATGCTTCCAGATAGCCTTCGGGATGGCCGCCCGGAATGCGAAAGTGCGCCTGGGTTTCCGGATATAATGTACCTATGCCGGTGCGGTAGATTTGCGTAGGCCGATCCAGCCATTTCGCCAGCAGCGTATTGGGTTCCATTTGGTGCCATTCCAGACCACCTTTTTCGCCGTACACCCGAATGTTGAGGTTGTTTTCTTCCCCGGCTGCTATCTGGCTGGCGTGGAGAATACCTTTCGCGCCATTGTCAAAATGCAGTAGCACATTGCCGTCATCGTCGAGTTGGCGACCAGGTACGAAGATGCTGATGTCGGCACAGAGTTCCGTAATTTTTAGCCCGGTGATGTACTCGGCCAGGTTTTCGGCATGCGTACCAATATCGCCCATCGCCCCGGCAATGCCACTCTTGGAAGGGTCGGTGCGCCAGGCAGCTTGCTTATGTCCATGTTTTTCCACGTCCGTACTGAGCCAGCCTTGCGGATATTCCACGATCACTTTGCGGATATTTCCGATCTCGTCGTGCCGGATCATTTGGCGAGCCTGTTTCACCATCGGATAGCCCGTGTAATTATGGGTCAATGCAAAGATGAGTCCCGTTTCGCCGACCAGTTTTTCCAAAGCCAATGCTTCCTCCATGTTGAAAGCCAATGGTTTGTCACAAATGACGTGAAAGCCATGTTCGAGGGCCATTTTGGCGGGTGCAAAGTGCATGTGGTTAGGGGTCACGATGCTTACAAATTGCATACGACGCTCTTCCGGCAGGCTTTTTTCGCGTTCGATCATCTCCTCGAAATTGGCATAACTGCGTTCCAGCGGGAGGCTTAGCTGGCCAGCCGAGGCGCGGGATTTCTCCGGATCGCTACTGAATGCGCCGCAGACGAGTTCGATTTCGCCATCCAAAGCTGCTGCCATCCGGTGCACGCCGCCAATGAACGCGCCAATGCCACCACCGACCATACCCATGCGTACTTTTTGCTTGATCATGACTTTTTGCTTTCGTTATTTCATTGATAACTTTTTAATGCTGCAAGCGTAAATTGACTTATTCAGCGGCGAATTTGAAAAGAAACCACTGGATTTTTACCTTCATGCTCCGTTTTTACCAAAATCAGCACAAAGCATGGCCAATGACCACATTATTTCCAGTATTCACAATTACTGTGACCGCTGGTGCGAGCGTTGCGTTTTCATTGATCGTTGTACGCTGGGCGTGATCGAACTGAAACGCTGGGCAAAAGGTAAGGATTGGCAGCCGGAAGATTTTCTGCGTGAATTGGACATTTTATTTGACGAAGCCGTGAAAGAGACACCAGACTGGTTGGCAGAAATGGAATTTTCAATGGAAGATTTAGCTGAAGAAACGGTGCCGAATCCTCAGTTGGAAGCCTTGCAAAATGACATGCGTAAGCGTGGAATGCGTTACTTTCGGGAGGTACAAGCCTTTTTAGAGAGCCAGCAAACCCGGTTGGAAGAACGCCGAATTGATTTGGCCAATGCGCATATAGAGGGCCGCGATCATCAGGAACGCAGCGAATTGGCGGAGGCGTTGGAGGTTATTACCTGGTATTTGCATTTCATGTTTATAAAAGCCAGTCGCGCCTTGAGTGGACTGGAAGATATGCACGAGGAACATTGGGGCAATGCCCGTCAAAGCGATGCGAACGGCAGTGCCAAAATCGCCATGCTCGCCGCTCAACGCAGTATCAGTGCCTGGGAAATGGTACGTCAGCAATGGCCCGATCAAAGGAGCAATATTGTCGGATTCGCTCGGCAAATCAATCAATTTCGGCAGGTTATGGAACGATATTTTCCCGATTGGCGGAAGTTCGTCCGGCCTGGATTTGATACCGAACCGAACCCAGTGAGAAAGTTTGGAATGAATTAAAACCTGTTTAAATTTCCGTTTATGCCCTTCTTAAAAGACAATACGTTATTAAGGCATCAATCCTTTGTAAACGGGGTTTGGATCAACGCCGATGCAGGCGACACTTTCCTGGTAAGCAACCCGGCTAATAACGACATTCTCGCCCAGGTGGCTAATTGCGGTCCCGTAGAAACACGACGCGCTATTATGGCTGCCGAAACTGCATTTTCCGCTTGGCGCGCCAAAACTGCCGCTGAACGCGGAAATATTCTCAAACGCTGGTACGCGCTGATCCTGGAAAACATTGACGATCTGGCTCTGCTAATGACCCTCGAACAGGGCAAGCCACTCGCAGAAGCAGAGGGCGAAGTGCGCTACGGTGCCTCTTTTATCGAATGGTTTGCAGAGGAAGGCCGACGGGCTTATGGTGACATTATTCCAGCCCATGTGCCAGGGCTGCGGGTGTTGGTGACCAAGCAACCTGTGGGCGTAGTCGCTGCCATTACGCCGTGGAATTTTCCCAATTCCATGATTTGCCGGAAAGTGGGTCCTGCTTTGGCTGCTGGCTGCACAATGGTGCTAAAACCATCGGAAGAGACGCCACTTTCCGCTTTGGCGTTGGCAGAATTAAGTGCTCGAGCGGGGGTGCCGCCAGGAGTATTTAACTTGATCACCGGCACCGACGCGGCGGCTATTGGCTTGGAAATGACGCAGAATCCTTGGGTGCGGAAGCTATCTTTCACGGGCAGCACAGCCGTTGGAAAAATACTGATGCGGCAAAGCGCCGACACGGTGAAGAAAATCTCGCTCGAACTGGGTGGCAACGCACCTTTCCTTGTTTTTGATGATGCCGATCTGGATGCTGCGGTAGAGGGTGCCATTGCTTCTAAATACCGCAACGCCGGACAGACTTGCGTTTGCGCGAACCGATTTTATGTGCAGGCGGAGGTGTATGAGTCGTTTCTGGAAAAATTTACTGTGGCAGTGCAAAAACAAAAAGTCGGCGTTGGTACTGAAGCGGGCGTGACTATTGGGCCGCTTATTAATAAAAAAGCCCTGAGTAAAGTGGAACGTTTGGTCAAAGATGCTACTGAAAAAGGAGCAAAAATTTTGACCGGAGGTCACGTCTTACAGGGTACTTTTTATGCCCCAACAGTACTGGCTGATGTGACAGTGGGGATGGATTTGCTGCAAGAAGAAATATTTGGGCCCGTCGCTCCGGTGGCGCGCTTTGAAACTGAGGAAGAAGCGACTCAAATGGCCAATGATACGCCCTACGGACTGGCTTCTTATTTCTATGGCCGTGATTTGGGACGGGTTTTTCGAGTGGCCGAGGCACTGGATTTTGGCATGGTCGGTGTCAATACGGGGTTGATTTCGACGGCTATTGCACCATTTGGCGGCATGAAGGAAAGCGGGATTGGCAGAGAAGGCTCCAGGTATGGATTGGAAGAGTATCTGGAAGTAAAGTATATCTGCTTGGCAGGAATTTAGTTAGACAAGCAATTGGCCAACAAATAAAAAAGGCCGCTCTGCTCGTGTGCAGTGCGGCCTAAGAAGTATGTTGCATGAATGTATTCTACAGGCGGGGAACAATACTTATTCCCGGGATTGGACAAGCAACTTCCCGGCGGCTACCGGCTGACCATCGGCGGTCAGGCGGTAGAGGATTAGTCCGGCCGGGAGTTGATGTCTGAACAATTGGAATGTAGGCTGATTAAAAGTTTCGCTGCTGATCCTGCGACCTTGTAAGTCGTAGAGGTCTAAGCGATAAGTATGCGCATTGATGCCTTTAAGGTCAAAGGTGACTCCGTCGGTCATTGGGTTTGGATACACCTTTAAATCGGCATTGGGTACAACAATATCCATCGTTTTCACGACGATGAAACTGTCAAACGCACAGACCGTGTGAAAGGTCTCGTTCGTATATTGCGGAGCATTGTAGTCAAAATAGATAGCAGCACTGTTGAAGATCATGGTTCCGCAAGGGTCCAAATTCGGTTTTTGGGACACGCGGAAACGCACAAAGCCTTCATTCGCGCTGCTATCTGGCGCAAGATTAACATTGGGGAGTGTAAACTGAAGGATGCCGTCGCCGTAGATGTCCAATTGGTAGGGATGGCTGGCAGCACCTGGATGAACCGTAGCCGGGTCGAGTGCAGCCGAGAGGGTATCACGAATCGTGATCAGCTGCACCGTATCTGTCCCGGTGTTGGTAAAACGGATTAAAAAGTCCAAATCGGTTTGTGGACTGACGTAATGATAGGCCACGTCATAGCCTTTGGGATGGCCTCTTTTGAGATATGCTGGATTATAATCGGTTTCGTAACTTTCCTGGCAATCAGACGACACAAAAGCGTCGGCATCATCCTCCGGGAACATAGTATAAAAGCCCAGTGAAACTGGGGCAGTCGTGGTATCGGTCACACAGCCTTCCACGGCGGCGGTGGGGGTACTGATGCCGGGGTAGGTTGGTTCTTGCTGGGCAATGACGCGGTAGGTCTGTCCATTAGCCGCATGGCGATATACTTCCAATTCGTTTCCTGCACTAATAGTAGTATCCTGTGGAGCAGTTAACATTATAACATCTACAACAATTACATAAGAAGTAGTTGCGGGACTTAATAGTCCTTGATTCTTGAGATAGAGCCGCACACTATCACCATCGCAAGCAGCCCGAGCTTCTACAAATGCTCCATTCCAGTTATTTGGAATGCAAAAGCTATCTGGATAAATATGGGCTGTGGCGCAGAAGGTTTGACCCGCCGAAGTATTGTCGCAGCTCAAAAACGCATTGAAAGTAAAATTACCACAGTCTCCATTAGCCAAAGTGCCAACATTAAATTTGTAGTTGTTATCGCCCAATGGTACCGCATTGATGCTACTGCTGGTCAGAGTGAGGAAGGTATCCAGATGAACAACTACTTCCGTATTCAGTGAGGGTATAGTGCCAGAGTTACAATAACGAACTGTATAGGTATTTTCAGCACAACGGTTTAGTAAAGGAGTAGCAATATCTACCTCATTACGGGGGCAATCAAACGCGCCACGAACGGGAATATCGGTCAGTAATGTGTCGCCAAAATTCGGCACATTTACCGTTATTGTGCCTGTACCATTACAAAGTTTCCAATAATCATTCGGCGTGACTAAAGTAATAGTATAAGTACCCGTATCCACGGCGATTTGGTAACTACCATCTCCCCGAGAGAGCGTATAGCGGGTCAAATTTGGACTGCTGGCCTTAATAATCCAGTCACGCAGTACAGGCTCTCCATTATTTAAGGTACAATTTCCATTGAAATCCCGGAATATATTTCCACGTAAATAACTGTTAAATACTACGCCATCAGCACTGGCTTTTACCAAGTATCCATCGGGCTGGCCATCACCTGAAATACTATAAAAAGGTTCACTGATGCCAGCTATGGCCACTCCACCATCACGAGTAGTAATGGCTGCTTTCCCAATGTCCAAACCTGGTCGGCCCACCATACGCGACCAAAGGGCGGTGCCTTGTGCATTGAACCGAACGATTTTAAGATCGGTCTGTGCCCCGGAAAGATCACCATATCCGCAGGCGTAGTAGCCGCCAGTCATATCTTTATCCAGTCCATAGAAAGCACTGCTATCTGCCTCGGCATTTACCCAAAGTTGTGTGTTTCCATCCCCAGACACCTTCATAATCAGCCCGTTACCATACGATCTGCCAGCCATTACAATGCCCCCATCATTGGCAATGGTCGTAGCCCAGGCCACATCGTCCACCAATGGTACGGCATCATAAGTTTTTTGCCAGAGCAAATTAAGAGCGGCATCCATCCGAATAGTCAGCACTTCCGAGTTGCTGCCCACCGTGGCTTTGTATTCGCCGGCCACCACCAAATCGCCATTAGCGGCTACGGCAATCGAATTACCTATTTCCTTGGATGCTGCTGTTCCAAAATATTGGGTCGTACCAATCTGATTGCCAGCAGCATCGGTTTTGACCACCATGACATCTTCCTCGCCCGACTTCCGAAACCCAACCATCACCAGGTTACCATCGGCCAATTCAACCAGATCGTTGGCCTCTTCATTCAGGTCGGTTGTACCGTAAGTTTTAGTCCACAGCACATTGCCTGCTGCATCGGTTTTAGCTAAGCAAAAATCGCGGCGATATTCGGTGGAAGGAAATGGTAATTTCTTGCGGGTATAACCGGCTATGGCGTATCCTCCATCTTGCGTAACTACGACTGCCCGGCCAGCCGCCCCGTCAAACACAGAAATTTTTTGATTGAACTGTAAGTCGCCGTTAGCGTCTACCTTGAGTAAATAAATGCGATCAGCAGCGTTGTAATAACCCGTCATTACAAATCCACCATCGGGCGTGGCAGCTATGCCGGAGATGTCATCCTGACCGCTACCTCCATAGACACGCTCCCAGCCCTGCGCGGACATCAGCCCGGCAAAGCCGCAAAAAAGGAGTGCAAAGAGGTACTTATACATGAGCGTCAGGATTAATCGCGAGTGTCGCGGTGTTTTGATGATACAAAAGTGCGGCGCGGTTTGGGGGAGGCAAAAGACAAAAAAGTGCATTTGTTGAGATATTTTTCTCATTTTTGTTGCGTCAAAATTTGGCGGTAACGTATTTATCCAAATACAAAACGCTGTTTATCAACAAAATAGTATTTGCATATTACTAAAAAATAATAGTTTTATACGCCATTTTGTTGAACAAATAAATAAAAAGTCCATGCAAAAAAGTGTTTTGGTCGAAATTGTTCGCTCGTTGAGTCGCAAGGAAATACGCGAGATGCAGAAGTGGCTACAGTCACCTGCTCATAATCAACGTCAGGATGTTATGCAGCTTTTCGATCATTTAATTAAAAGTTCTACGCAACCTGACAAGGGTATGGAAAAAGAGCAGGCTTGGGCAGCCATATTCCCTAACCAAGCGTATGATGATGCCTATATGCGTCAGGTCATGTATTTTCTACTAAAGGCATTGGAGGAATACTTAGTATTTACGGACCACATGAGTGACCGAGTGCGTTATCAAATTACGTTAGCCCGGATCTATCGACAGCGCAAATTGGAAAAATCATATAAGCAGGCTTATCGCCTCGCTTCCGATCACTTAGAAAATCAACCTTTACGCAATGATTACTATTTATTAAACAAATTTTTTTTAGAGCAGGAAGAGCATGAATACAGAATGAGTATTACTCAAAATGCTTCAATAAATTTGCAAGAAACAGCGGACGCTTTGGAAAAGTGGTTTGTTGGAGAACGGCTAAGGGTTAGCAAAAATATGTTAGTACACCACAGGATATATCAAAGTATTGACTATGACCACGGCCTCTTAGGTCAGGCATTAAAATATACGGAAGAGAAAAAATTATTAGAAGAGCCAGCAATCGCTGCTAACTATTACACTTATATGGTATCTAACCATCCAGACGAAGAAGAATACTTTGACCGATTAGAAAACTTAATCCATAATCAAGTAGAACATTTTCATTATGCAGAAACACGTGCACTTTATCTAGCAGCTATCAATTATTGCACGGTTAAAATAAACCAAGGTTTACTAGATTATTGTCGTCGTGTATTAAAATTTTATCGCTCAGGCATAGAAAAAGAAATATTACTTGAAAACAATATAATAGCAAGATACATTTTTGGAAACGCGGTTGCTGCTGCTATAAAAATCGGTGAGTTCAATTGGGCAGAGCAATTTATAGAACGTTTTCAAAATTTCTTAGAAGAAAAGGAACGCCACAGTATCGTAAATTTCAATCTTTCGCGTATATACTTTGAAAAAGGCGACTACAATAAAGCACAGCAGCTATTAACCCAATTCGAGTACGATGATATGCTGCTCAATATCATCGCCAAAACTATGCTACTCAAAATCTACTACGAGCAGGACGAACTGGACGCTTTTGAATCGTTACTGGAAAGTATGCGCATTTACTTACAGCGCAAAGAAGCCCTCGACCCAACGCGCAAAGCATCCTATAAAAATATGATCAGTCTAATGAAAAAGCTGATGCGCCTCAACCCTTACTCCAAAGCGCAAAAGGAAAAACTTCGGGAATTGGTCACTGCGACTAATCCACTCATGGAGCGCGATTGGCTGTTGCGGCAGCTGGGCGATAAATGACAAGATGGATCACCCCACGAATAATCCTCCCTGCCCACATCCAATTTTTACCCAAAATCTCGTTTCTTTGCACTCTTTTTTCACAAAAACGACCCGACAATTTGAAACAGGGATATAAGGTGAGCCTGCTGGTGCTGCTGGTACTGCTGATTGACCAAGCCGTTAAGTTTTATGTCAAGACCCATTTTGAGTACAACGAGGATGTACGGATGTATGGCCAAGACTGGGCACGGCTGCATTTCGTCGAGAATGAGGGCATGGCCTTCGGCATTATTTTCGACTGGGCGTATGGTAAACTGTTGCTCAGCCTGTTTCGTATCCTGATGGTGGTGGGCCTGATCTGGTACATTCGGATGCTCATGCGGGCCAAAGCACCAATGGGGTTTTTGTATAGTATTGGCCTCATCACGGCAGGTGCATTGGGAAATATTCTTGATAGTGCCTTCTATGGATTGATTTTTACGGAGTCACCCTATCACGGTGGGTTAGCGGAGTTGACTGCTTTTGGCCAGGGCTATGGTATTTTCCTGCACGGCAAAGTGGTGGATATGCTGTATTTCCCAATCAAATATGTGGTGATGCCCAGTTGGTTGGGCGGTGGTGATTTCCTGTTTTTCAGCCCGATTTTCAATATTGCCGACGCGGCGATCAGCATCGGCGTTTTTTGCATTCTGGTGTTCCAACGCCAGTTTTTTCGGGATGGCCTGGCCCATGATACCTCTAACAGGGAAGTAAGCCTGACTGATGAATCAATGGATACCGGACCGCTTGGGGAACCCTCTCCTAGTGATGTTTTGCTGAATGTCCCAACGATTTTGGAAGATGCTGACAATCAGCAGACTGCCGCCGCAAGCGGAATTCCTTCGGAAAGCGCCGAAGAAAAAGAAGAAAAATAGCTTTTATCCCTCCTGCAATTTCGCGGCGTTGTCGGCAATGATCAGCGTTTCGATGAGCTCTTCCAGGCCGCCTTCGATGATTTTATCCAGATTAAAATTCTTATTATCGCCTTCCAGACGATGGTCGGTCACGCGGTTTTGTGGCCAGTTGTAAGTGCGGATTTTCTCCGAACGGTCACCGGAACCCACCAGCGAACGCCGCGCGGATGAGATAGACGATTGATGCTGATGCACTTGCGCATCTTTGATTTGCTGTACTAAACGGCCCATCGCAATATCCCGGTTCTTGTGCTGCGACCGGCTTTCGGTGCTTTCCGCTACCGCGCCGGTGGGCAAGTGGGTGAATCGGACACCCGATTCCGTCTTATTGACGTGCTGACCACCAGCACCGCTGGCACGGAACACGTCGGTGCGAATGTCTTCTTTACGGATATTAATGTCTTCCATTTCCAACTTAGGTAATACCACCACTGTCGCTGCCGAAGTGTGCACCCGGCCCTTGGCTTCTGTATCGGGAATGCGCTGAACACGGTGCGCGCCCGATTCAAATTTTAGTTTGCCATACACCTGGTCGCCAGTGATTTCGAGGACAACTTTGCCATAGCCGCCCGCCGTACCAGGATTTTCGTCCACTACTTCTACCTCCCAACCTTGGTTGGCAAAATACCGTCCATACATTCGGTAGAGATCGCCAGCAAACAGGGCAGCTTCGTCGCCGCCAGTGCCGGAGCGAATTTCAAAGATTACATCTTTCTCGTCTTCGGGATCTTTCGGTGTGAGCAGTGTTTTCAGTTGCTCTTCCAAAATATCACGTTCGGGCTCTAGGGTATTTATTTCCTCGCGGGCCATTTCGCGTACCTCCGCGTCGGTTTCTGCGGCGAACAGGCGATGGGCACTTTCCAGATCGGCCAGCACCTTCTCATAGCGCTCAAAGGTGCTGATGATCGGCTGGAGGTTTTTGTACTCTTTGTTCACCCGTTTGGATTTCTCCATATCGGCCACGATGCCGGGATCGGAGAGTTGCTCTTCGAGGTGTATATATTTTTCGCGGATGGCGGGCAATTTTTCGAGCATAATTTCTTCATCAATAAGCCATTTTTGGCAAATTGGCCGACAAAGATAGTCTGCCGGAGCGCGAAAGCCATGCAATTTGTGTCTATGAAGTCAGGGTTAATTATTGAGCTGGGTAAAAGGTATGTTCCACGTAGCGGCTACCTTTGTGTTCCGCCAACGATCTTCCCGATAATATCTCTCTTATTATTACATTTCGACTTCCTATGCTGTGCAGGTAGGTTGCCCAGTTGGCTTTGATCAAATTTTGCAAAAACTTCTATGATCGCTCTTTTTGCTGTTTCCACTCTGTTATCAGGACTTTTCACCCAACTATTTAAGCGAAAGAAAGTACGTTTTTCTAGCTCGATTGTCGCAGCAGCCGAGGCAGCAAAATATGATTTTGCCGCCTTACTCAAAAAAAACCAGCCAGGTATCTTGCCAAATATCTTGTTCTTTTTGGCGATCAGCGTTTGTGCCTTCCTGCCGTTGCGCGTAGTGGCCCAATGCCCATCAGTAGAGGCAATTATGGTAGATGCTTGCGGCACGGAACAAAATAATGAATTTTTAATAATTAATTCTGGTGGAGGGTTCAATACCTCGACTATTGCAGTAGACTTTGCTACTCAGAATAATACAGGTGGTGCAGCAAATGGCGACATCAATGGTGGTGGCCCTTGCTCCGTCATCGCGGGTAATAGTGGTTTTGTGACGGGCTGCTCGAATGTAATTGCCGTAGGAGCAAACTACAATATTCCCGCTAATTCCATTGTAATCTTTCAAACTAGTTCAGCTGCCGGAGCGGGGACTTACAACTTCGCCAGCTTGTGTGGCAGTGGACAATGTGTATATGTGGTGAGTAGTTCCTGCTCTCGCATAATTGGAGGATTTACGAACTTTCAGGCAGGGGGAGGACTACGTACAACCAACATCACGGTAGGCTGTGGCGGTGGGTCGTACACATGGGATGTAGCAAGTATTACTCCTGGCGATGGTACGTATTATCTGCCTGCATCCGGTTCTTTTGGTAATGGCGGCTGCGTGGTGCCACCCTCTTCACCCGCACCTGCACCCGTCACGGTAAGTCAGCCAGCGAATGTGGTTGCCTGCGCTGGAGATGCGGTAGGGGTGGTTTTTAACGGTACGGCAACGAGTTATTCTTGGACAAACAGCAACTCAGCGATTGGTTTGATGACTTCGGGTACTGGAAATATAGGTTTTACAGCCGCCAATGTGGCCACCACTCAAACCGGCACGATCACTGTAACACCGACGGGGAGTTGTCCAGGCACCCCTAAAATCTTTACCATCACCGTTAAGCCAATACCCACTGTAACCCAACCAGCAGAAGTGGTAGCTTGTGGTGGCAGTGGCCAAATCACTACAAATTTTACGGGTACAGCCACTACTTATACCTGGACAAATAGCAATACGGGGATTGGTCTGGGGGCTTCGGGTACCGGAAATATAAGTTTTCCTGCGGCGAATGTAGCCACTACGCAGACGGCCACGATCACCGTCACGCCGATGGGTGCCTGCCCCGGTGTGCCGGTGATGTTTAACATTACTATCAATCCGGCAGCTACTGTAAACCAACCGGCCAATGTCGTCGTCTGTGAGGATGAAGATGTCAACGTAACTTTTGCTGGCACTGCGACTGGTTATAATTGGACAAATAGCAATCCAGCGATTGGTTTGGGGGCTTCGGGTAGTGGAGATGTGAGTTTTACTCCGGCAGATGTATCCACTACGCAGTCTGCCACTATCACTGTGACACCCACAGGTGCTTGTCCTGGCCCACCCACTGCTTTTAATATTACTATAAATCCTCTTCCAATTGCCAGTGTCAGTGGCGACCAAATGATATGTAATGGGGAAAGTGCAACTTTAACAGCCACTGGCGGCAGCGATTATTTGTGGAATACCGGGGAGCAAACGGCTTCTATTACCGTAACGCCTTCTTCCACAACCACTTATCTGGTGGCGGTATCCACCGCCGAAAGTTGCTCCTCTACGACTAGCGCAACAGTAATTGTAAACGAACCAAGCGGGTCTACGCTATTGCAAACCTCATGTGATCCATCGCAAGTAGGCTCCACCACGCAAACGCTAACCAATTATCTTGGCTGTGATTCTACAGTAACCATAATTACCACTTTATTGCCAGTAAGCACTACCAGTCTGACGGCCACCACCTGCGACCCGGCTAATGTCGGAATCACCACCCAAATACTAAGTAACTACCTCGGCTGCGATTCGACGGTAACGACCACCACAACTTTGTCGCCGAGCAACACTACAAATCTGGCGGCTACCACTTGCAATCCGGCCAGCGTTGGCACCACTACACAGCTATTAACCAACCAATTTGGCTGCGATTCCACGGTAATCACCACGACGACTTTATCGCCGACCAATATAACTAATTTAAGTGCTACGACTTGCAACCCGGCCAATGTTGGTACTAATACTCAGATGTTAATCAACCAGTTTGGCTGCGACTCGACGGTAGTCACGACCACAACTTTGTCGCCGACCAGTACCACGAATCTAACTGCTACGACCTGTAACCCGACCAGCGTCGGCATTACTACTCAGGTACTGGTCAACCAGTTTGGCTGCGATTCTACAGTGGTAACGAATACTACTTTGTTGCCCAGCAGTACCACAAACTTGACGGCCACGACCTGCAATCCGGCCAATATTGGCATGACCACCCAAGTATTAATCAACCAGTTTGGCTGCGATTCTACAGTGGTGACGACTACTACTTTGTTGCCCAGTAGTATGACAAATCTAAGTGCCACAACCTGCAATCCAGCGAATGTTGGCATCACCACCCAAACATTACTCAACTATGCTGGCTGCGATTCTACGGTAGTAACTACGACGACGCTGCTGCCCAGTAGCACCACGAATTTGACCAGTACCACCTGTAATCCGGCTAATGTTGGTATGACCACACAAGTCCTCGTCAACTATCTTGGCTGCGATTCTACAGTGGTGACGACGACTACTTTGCTGCCTAGTAGCACCACAAACCTGACCCAGGTAACTTGCAACCCGGCCAACACGGGCACGTTTACGCAAAATCTTTTTAATCAATTCGGTTGTGATTCGACGGTAGTAACAGTGGTAACCTTCGATCCAGCGGCCATTGATACCACTATTTTGGCCCGTAATACCTGCGACCCGACTCAAGTGGGTAGCGTTCAAAACCTGTTGAGTGGCGTGGATGGTTGTGACTCTTTAGTTATTACAAATACTATTTTACAACCCAGTAATACAACCAATCTGACCGGGACGACCTGCAACCCAGCCAATGCTGGCGTTTTCACGCAGGTATTAGTCAACCAATTTGGTTGCGACTCGACCGTGGTAACGACCGTTAGTTTACAACCCAGCAGCACTACCAGCCTGACGGCTACCACCTGCAATCCAGCCAATGTTGGCACGAACACACAAGTTCTCGTCAACCAGTTTGGCTGCGATTCAACGGTGGTGACCACCACTACTTTGAATCCGAGTAGCACCACCAACCTGACCGCCACCACCTGTAATCCAGCCAACGTCGGTACGACTACCCAGGTGCTGGTCAATCAATTTGGCTGCGATTCCACAGTGCTTACCACTACCACGCTGCTACCCACCAATACCACAAATCTGACTGGCGTAACCTGCAACCCCGTCAGTGCTGGTACTTTTACCCAGCACCTTACGAACCAATTTGGTTGTGACTCTACGGTAATAACCGTAATTACTTTGCAACCCAGCAGCACCACGAACTTAATCAGAACGACCTGCGACCCAGCCAATGTCGGCATCACCACCCAGTTACTTGTCAACCATTTTGGCTGCGATTCAACAGTGGTAACCACCACCACACTACTGCCCAGCAGCACTACCAACCTGAACGAGACGACTTGTAACCCTAACAACGCTGGCACTTTTACCCAGCACCTCACCAACCAGTTTGGCTGCGACTCCACGGTAGTAAGAGTGGTCACTTTCGATCCAGCGGCCGTTGATATGACGGTTTTGGCAAAGACTAGCTGCGACCCAAACCAGGTGGGCACTACCCAAAACCTGTTGGTGGGTACGGATGGCTGTGATTCTCTGGTGATTACAAATACAACTTTACTACCAAGTAGCACGACGAATCTGACCCAAAAAACTTGTAATCCGGCCAACGTTGGTACGTTTACTCAAAACCTGACGAACCATTTTGGCTGTGATTCCACGGTGGTAACGGTCGTAACTTTTGATCCGGCGGCCATCGACACCACCATTTTAACCAATATTACCTGCGATCCAAATCAGGCGGGCAGTTTTGAAAACCTGTTAAGTGGCGTAGATGGTTGCGATTCTTTGATCATTACCAATATCATATTGCAACCCAGTAGCACCACTACGCTGACCCAAACGACCTGCAATCCAGCCAATATTGGCACCTTCACGCAGCACCTCATCAACCAGTTTGGCTGCGATTCCACGGTGGTGACCACTACAACGCTGCTGCCGAGCAGTACGACCAATCTTACTAAAACGACCTGCGACCCGGCTAATGCGGGTAGCATCACGCAAGTATTTATTAACCAGTTTGGTTGCGATTCCACGGTGGTAACGACTACTACGTTGCTACCGACTACTACTGTGAATCTTACTAAAAAGACTTGCAATCCGGCCAACATAGGCACTTTCACCCAGAACCTCTTCAATCAATTTGGCTGCGACTCCACGGTGGTGACGGTGGTGACTTTCGATCCGGCGGCCATTGATACCACGATTTTGGCACACACTACCTGCGACCCAACCCAAGCCGGCAGTGTACAAAATCTGCTGGTTGGTGCAGACGGATGTGATTCTCTGGTGATTACGAACACGATTTTAAATCCAAGCAGCACCACCAACCTGACTGCAGTCACGTGCAACCCGGCCAACGTTGGCACTTTTACCCAAAGTTTGAGCAATCACTTTGGCTGCGATTCCACGGTGGTGACAGTAGTAACCTTTGATCCGGCGGCGGCTGATACTACTATTTTGGCAAAAACCAGTTGCGACCCAAATCAAGTAGGCAGTGTACAAAACCTGCTGGTCGGCGCAGATGGCTGTGATTCCCTGATTATTACAAATACTACTTTATTGCTAAGTAATACTATAAATGTAGCCAAAACAACCTGCAACCCGGTCAATGTGGGCAGTTTTACCCAGGTATTCACCAACCAGTTTGGCTGCGATTCAACGGTGGTAACGACCACAACGCTATTGCCAAGTAGTACGACCAATCTAGCCAGGACTACTTGTGATCCAGCCAACGTCGGCATTTCCACCCAAAATTTGATCAATCAATTTGGTTGCGACTCAACGGTGGTGACGACTACCACGTTGGTGCCAAGTAGCACTACCAATCTAACCGCTAAAACCTGCAACCCGGCCAATACCGGCACTTTCACCCAAATGCTGACTAACCAATTCGGCTGCGATTCAACTATAATAACGGTGGTGACTTTCGATCCGGCGGCGGCAGATACGACCATTTTGGCGGCTACCAGTTGCGACCAAAGTCAGGTGGGAACTACGCAGAATCTGCTCGTAGGGGTGGATGGGTGTGATTCGCTGATTATTACAAACACGACTTTACTGCCCCCCAGCACGACGAATCTAACTGCCAAAACCTGCAACCCGGCCAATACCGGGACTTTCACACAAACTTTGACCAACCAATTCGGCTGCGATTCTACCATAATAACGGTAGTCACTTTCGATCCGGCGGCGGCGGATACGACCATTTTGGCGGCTACCAGTTGCGATCAAAGTCAAGTAGGGAACTACCCAAAATCTACTCGTTGGCGTAGATGGCTGTGATTCGTTGATTATTACAAACACGACTTTACTGCCCCCCAGCACCACGAATTTAACTGCAAAAACCTGCAACCCAGCCAATACTGGGACTTTTACGCAAATACTAACCAACCAATTCGGCTGCGATTCCACCATAATAATGGTAGTCACTTTCGATCCGGCGGCGGCAGATACGACCATTTTGGCGGCTACCAGTTGCGATCAAAGTCAAGTGGGAACTACCCAAAATCTACTCGTTGGCGTAGATGGCTGTGATTCGCTGATTATTACAAACACGACTTTACTACCACCCAGCACCACGAATTTAACTGCAAAAACCTGCAACCCGGCCAATACCGGGACTTTCACACAAACTTTGACCAATCAATTCGGCTGCGATTCTACCATAATAACGGTGGTCACTTTCGATCCGGCGGCAGCCGATACAACTATTTTGGCGGCTACCAGTTGCGATCAAAGTCAAGTGGGAACTACCCAAAATCTGCTTGTTGGCGTAGATGGCTGTGATTCGCTGATTATTACAAACACGACTTTACTGCCCCCCAGCACGACGAATCTAACTGCCAAAACCTGCAACCCGGCCAATACCGGGACTTTCATACAAACTTTGACCAATCAATTCGGTTGCGATTCTACCGTAATCACGGTGGTGACTTTCGATCCGGCGGCGGCAGATACGACAATTTTAGCGGCTACCAGTTGTGATCAAAGTCAAGTGGGAACTACCCAAAATCTACTCGTTGGCGTAGATGGCTGTGATTCGCTGATTATTACAAACACCACTTTATTGCCCGCCAGTACCACGAATTTGACCGCAAAAACCTGCAACCCAGCCAATGTTGGCACTTTCACCCAAATGCTGACCAACCAATTCGGCTGCGATTCTACTGTAATAACGGTGGTCACTTTCGATCCGGCGGCGGCAGATACGACCATTTTGGCGGCTACAACCTGCGATCCAGGCCAAGTGGGCAGTGTGCAAGTCCTGTTCAATGGTCCAAATGGTTGCGATTCATTGGTTATTACTAATACTACTCTGTTGCCGGGAACTAGCACTAATCTGACCGCCAAAACTTGTAACCCTGCCAACGTCGGCACGTTCACGCAATTATTGACTAATCAATTCGGTTGTGATTCCACAGTGATAACGGTAGTCACCTTTGATCCAATGGCAGTGGATACGACGATTTTATCTGCTACCACTTGCGATCCGAGTGAAGTAGGCAGTATACAAAATCTGTTGACTGGCGCGGATGGCTGCGATTCTCTGGTCATTACCACTACCGTTATTGACCCAAGCCTCTGCGCAGTATCTGCTGCGCTCATTACTACTGGCGTGTCTTGCTCAAAAAATGCTGACGGCAAAGTGACCGTTACAGTCTCGGCAGGGCAAGTACCTCTAAATTTTCAATGGACGGCTGGCACGGGTACTACTGGCACTGGGCAAATTGCTGATTTGAATACGTCGGTTATAATTGACAGCTTGCCAGCGGGCACATTTACCATTACTATTACTTCATCTATTGGTGCCACGACGGTGCTAAATGCAGAAATTGGAACGCCCCCTTCGATAATGGTGCAAGCCGAGGCGGCGTTGATTTACAGCGGTTTTGCCCTGCGATGTGCTGGCTCGTCCGATGGGTCAGCTCATGTGAGTGCTACGGGAGGATTGACACCATACCAATTTCTTTGGAGTAATGGCGATACCACAGCCACCATTTCCAACATAGCGGCCGGCGTTTATCAAGTTACGGCAACCGACCAAAAAGGCTGTACGAATCAGGCATCGGTGAGTTTGGTGGAGCCGGCACCCCTGGATTTCACTTTACAAATCAGTCCGACCGATTGCGGCGAGACTACTGCGGACGCGACCATTATTGCCTCTGGGGGCGCAGGTCCTTATACGGCCAAAGTAGATAGTGTGTCGGTGGCGGGCCTCATGCCGACGGTGGCGGTTGGTCCGCATATTGTGCAATTAACCGATGCCAACGGCTGTACCACCGATACGACTTTAACGATAGATTTGCCGCCAGTACCAATGTTGACTTTACCCAGCGATACGTCCATACACTTGGGACAAAGTCTGACTATTGAAGCATTTACTAATCTAAACAATTGGAGGTCAATTGTTTGGCAACCCAATGCGCCAGATTCCAGTTGTACTAATTGCTTGCAACAAACCTGGATGCCATTGACCAGCCGACGGTATACAGTGACAATTATAGACTCGTTTGGCTGTGCAGCTACGGCATCTATCCGGGTGCTGGTGAGTCGCGAACCGGAGATTTATGTGCCTAATATTTTTGCGCCCGACTGTAATTGTCCCAATGACATCTTCCAAATTAGTGTAGGTCCGTCGGTGGCCGATCTGTCAGTATTCCAGATTTTCGATCGCTGGGGAGAAATGGTGTATAGTTGGGATGAGACCATTCCTGCCAGAATGTGGCCCGGTTGGGATGGCAAGGTCGGCGGCAAAAAAGTGGAAGTGGGCGTGTACGTTTATTATCTGAAAGTAAAATTAGTGGACGGCGAAGAAATCTTGCTGAAAGGTGATATTACGTTATATAAATAATTTTTTCCCTGCGAGACCTATAAGGTTTTGAAAAACCTTATAGGTCTTAATTAACTGAAAATCAGTTGTTTAAAAACTAAACAGCTTTGCCGACACCCTGATTCATTTCCCAGCCAAGCAGCAACGCTTTTTTAGGACTGCTCCAACGGTATTCGCCAATCGTGCCGCTCTGCCGGATGACGCGATGACAGGGAATCAAATAGGCCAGATTATTGGAACCAATGGCTGACCCGACCGCCCGCGCCGCACCCGGTAAGCCTGCTGCCTGAGCCAATGTTTGATAAGAAGTCACGCCGCCAGCGGGAATACGTAGGAGCGCGTTCCAGACTTTGAGCTGAAAATTCGTACCTTTTACTAAAAGGTGGAATTTGCGACTCGGCTCTGTGGATTGAAATATTTCTTGGGCTAATTGTGCGGCAAGACCTTGATTTTCTGAAAGTTGTGCTTCCGGCCAAGCGGCATTTAATTCCGTCAAAGCCGCTTCATGGCCGCCTTCCGGCACAAAAGCCAGCCAGCAAATGCCGCGTTCCGTGGTGGCCAAAAGGCAGGCGCCAAAAGGAGTTGGAGAAAATCCGTAACTAATACGCAGCCCAGCACCGCCCGTCCGAAATTCCTGCGGCGTCACCGCTTCGAGCGTCACAAATAGGTCGTGTACTCGGGAAGGCGTGGACAAACCAGCGATTTCTGCGGCTTCCAGCAAGTTCCGCGTTTCGTGCAGTTTCGTTTTTAAATGCTCCGCCGTGAGGGTTTGCAAAAAGCGTTTTGGACTGACGCCTGCCCATTCGCTGAATAAACGCTGGAAGTGAAAAGGACTGAGATACACCTGCTTCGCTACTTCGTCGAGGTCGGGCTGGCGATCAAAATTCGTCTGCAAAAACCGGATGGCCTGCTCAATGCGCTGATAATCGGGATGTTGTTCGGCTGTCATGTGTCGTAAATTTAAGACAAAAGTACCGGCCTGCCAAGGGCAGACCAACCCGATTCTTGCGGTTGTACAGCGAATCCCTGATTCGCCATTTGCTTATTCCTTTTTCAGGAGCCCCGCTCCCGACCGCCGGAAAGCCTTATAGTTCCCTTTCCCAAACTTGGAACCATTGAAAACCATCGTAGGAGCCTTTTCTTTCTGTTCCTCGGCGGGCAATTCATTAAAATCACGACATAAATCCGAGCAACAGCCCGCGTACCGCGCCCGACAATCAGCGCATTGAATGAATAGGATGTGGCAGTAATGATTCGCGCAATTGGTATGATCGTCAGAAGGCGCGCCGCACTGGTGGCAATGCGCAATTACATCCGGGCTGATACGCTCGCCCAGGCGTTCGTCGAAGACAAAATTTTTGCCTAAAAACTTGTTTTTCAAACCTTTGGCCTCCACTTGGCGCGCATATTCGATGATGCCGCCTTCCAATTGAAAGACATTTTCAAAACCCCGATACCGCAAATACGCACTCGCCTTTTCGCAGCGAATACCACCCGTGCAATACATCAGCACCTTCTGGTCTTTTTTATCCGCCAGCAAATCGGCCACCAGCGGCAATTCCTCCCGAAAAGTCGCCACATCGGGCGTGATGGCATTTTCAAAACGACCGACTTCGCTCTCGTAATGGTTGCGCATATCCACCACAATCGTTGCAGGATCATCGGTCAGTTGATTCCACTCCTCGGCTTTCAGGTGCGTACCCGTTTGCGCTGGATCGAAATTCGGGTCATCAATGCCGTCAGCCACAATCTTGTCGCGCACTTTGATAATAAGCGCAAAAAACGATTTGCCGTCGTCTTCCACGGCGATATTCAGGCGGAGATTTTTGAAAAAGTCAATTTCATTCATCGCCATTTTGAAGGCCTCGAAATTGGCTTCCGGCACCGACAATTGGGCATTTACTCCCTCCCGCGCCACATAAATGCGGCCCAATACCCCCAGCGGTTGGTACACGCTGAACAAGTGATCGCGGAACAGTTGCGGATTCGGCAGCGTGACATATTTATAGTACGACAGCGTCACGCGCGGTTCCGTACTTTCCTGAATCCGCGCTTTCAGTTCCCGGCGATTGACGCGGTTGTGAAGATTTTTAAGCAGAGTATTTCCCATTTTGGAAGACGCAATTTATTGCGCAACAATATTGTAAAACGTTGATCTTGTACAATATATGTCGTGTCATTTAGATCCGCAAGGTCAAGACAGTGAGGTTCTCACTCTGGCCTAATTTATTTATCCACCTGTTAGTTTTTTCCAAAACACCACCTTGTCTTCTCCTTCCCGATAGAAGTCTCTTATTACCGCTTCTTTATTATAATTGCATTTTTCATAGAATTTTCTGGTTAATTCAAATTCAGGTAACCCAGAAGTTTCTACAAGCAGCACCCTTTCGCCATTTGATTTAAGTAAAGCTTCTATATATGTCATTAATTCAGAACCTATGCCGCTCCCTTGAAAATCTTTATGAACGGCAATAAAGTAGAGATTATAAGTTCCGTCAGTCAGTCTTTCGGGAGCACAATAGGCAATAGCCATTGGAATTTCATTAATCTCCTTCGTTAGCCAAATATCCTTGGAATCCGGATTATTAAAATAATCTTCCATCATATTTTCCAACAGTTCAGAGGGGAATAGTTCACTGGTGTCTATAACTGCTTTTAAGGAATCCAAGTCCTGTTTTCCTGCCTTTTTTATGTTTGACATCGTAATTCCAGATTAATTTATCTTTGATAAAAATTGCCAGATTCTGTTCCGATCACCCTTCGTGAGCTCCCGATTTTATCACCTGTTTCCGCTGATTCATTCCTATCCTGGCAGCAAAAAATTCCGCATTCCGACCTCCGCATTCGATCACAGTTTATCCGTCGCCGATTACAAATTATCCTTAAAAAACAGGTCAATTTTTTCAAACAAATGCACCCGATCAGGGCCCAGCACATTATGCAGATGTTCGGGATAAACGAAATAATCGATCGGCTTGTTTTTGCGCACGCACTCGCGGATGTAGCGCAGCGAATGTTGCCACAACACCGTATTGTCCGAAGAGCCGTGGATCATCAGCAGGCGACCGTTGAGGTTATCGATGTAGTTAAACAGGCTGGCCTTCTGGTAACCTTCCGGATTTTCCTGCGGCGTATCCATGTAGCGCTCGGTGTACATGATTTCGTACATTTTCCAGTCGATCACCGGGCCGCCCGCCACCGCGCATTTGAACACGCCCTTTGCTTCCGGGCGGGTCATCAGCGACGTAGTCATAAAGCCGCCGTAACTCCATCCGTACACGCCCATGCGGGTCGTATCCACGAACGGCTGGCTTTTCAAATAACGCGCGCCCGCCAGTTGATCCGCGATTTCCGCGTCGCCGACATGCCGATGGATGGCACTTTCAAAGGCAAAACCGCGATTAGCGGAACCGCGTCCATCAATAGAAAAAATGATGAAACCCTCTTCGGCCATGTGGTGCATCCAGAGTTCGCCGTTGCCCAGCCAGCCATTGGTCACCATTTGGACGTGCGGGCCGTTGTAGACATTCACGATGACTGGATACCGCTTCGACGGGTCAAAATTAGTCGGCAAAATCATGCGCGCGTTCAACTGCGGGCCACCCGGCGAAGGCACCGTAACCAGGCGCGTAGTCCCAAGATTATAGCCCATCAATGGATTAGGCGCAGTGAAAACCACCTTTTGCGCAGAGAAGTTTTTCGCTGGCTGCACATATACTATACGCGGCGTACTGGCATTAGCAAAAACATCCAAAGCCCACTCTCCGGTGCTGTTAATCAAGCCATTATGTACTCCTACTTCCTTGCTCAATTGGCTATTTCCACCAGTTTTCAGGTTGGCGGCATACACGTAGCGATTCATTCCCGATTCATCGGCCATTTGATAAAAACACTGCTCGCCATTGGCCGAAAAGGAATAAAAAGTGGTCACTGGCGCGGCTCCCTGGCTCAATTGGCGCAGCATCTTGCCAGATAAGTCGTACAAATACAGGTGATTATAACCATCGCGCTCGCTTTGCCAGACGAATTGCGTGTTGCTGCCCGGCACAAAACGCAGCGGCTGTTCTGGTTCCACCCACTTATCGTTGGTTTCTTCAAACAGCGTTTTTACAAAAGCACCCGTTTTCGCGTCGAATTGTTTGAGCCACATATGGTCTTGTGCCCGATTCACCACGGCAATAAAAACGTATTGATCGTCGGGGGACCAGGCCACATTGGTCAAATATTGTTCTGCTGGTTCGCCCGTTTGGAGGTACAATTTCTTCCCCGTCTGCGTATCGTACACGCCCACTGTGACGTGGTGGCTCTTCGTACCGGCGAAGGGATACCGAAATTTCACCATCTGTGCGGGCATCGAATCCAGCACATAGATCGGATATTCCGTCACCATACTTTCGTCCATCCGATAGTAGGCGAGGTAGCGGCCCGACGGACTCCAAAAAGTACCTTTATAAATCCCGAATTCTTCGCGGTGGACGCTTTTGCCATATACGATGCCCGGCCCTTCGCTTTTTGCCACCTCCAAATCTTTACCCCCCACGTTGATCATCAATTTTTCGTCGACGGTATAAGCAATCGCAAAGGTTTTATCTTGAAAATCTACGTTTTCGGCCTCGGCAGGGTGCGAGTTTTTTAATTGTAAACCGTCTTTTGTGGAATAAGTGTACAACTCTTTGGGTGTCTGAAACCACAGTTGATCGCCATTCAGCCAATTCACCGTCGGAAATACGTCCAGCGGCGCGGAACTTTTTGCAACCAATGCTTTGTTAATTTCAGGCAACACATCCAGCGTATCAGTAGACAGATTGCCAGCCTGGACGCGCACCAGTTTCTTATTGACCACGTGGCTGAACTGCGCTGTGCCGGGAATCCATTGGAGTTGGCGCAAATTGGCGGGAGCCAAGCCCAGACGTCCCTTAGTGATGGCATCGGCCATCGAGATATTATTTTGGGCGAAAAGGAAAAAGGGGAGGGAAACGAAAAGTAGAAACAGCGTTTTTTTCATGCCGAGCCTGTAATTTAAAAGGCCCGCAAAGGTAGAACAGCGGCGCAAAGAGTGCAGCATAAACGGGAAAAGGATTCGACCCAAGCACCAACATCAATGCTCAATAACCGCCATATAAATCCAAAGGATACGCCTGAAATCCTACTTTTGCCTGGCTCAAAGGCAGTTTTGGGCAAAAAAAATGAGGCAGTGCCACCACAGCACTACCTCAGCCCTAACCAAATAAAACCAAATTATTCTTTCGCTTGAATTGCTTTCTGTTACAAAGGTAAGCAGGCTTTGTGTAAAACCTACAAGAAGAGGAAAAAAATTTAAAATTTTTTTTCAGCGGTTAATATGAAGGCTATTATTGGGCTTTCCGAAAGGAAAATATGGGCAATCAGTGTAGTTGAAATAGAAAAATCTACGAAATGATATTCCGCATGGCTCTACATTGCTTCCTGATTTAAAAAACATAATTTTATACTTTTGCCATCATGAAGAATTTTCCAACTGTTTTCCTTCCATTTTCCTGCACTTGGCTGCTGCTTATTGTATTTTTTACACTATCAATAGCGGCCTCTAGTCAGACTATACAACCAGACCCAGACGCGGCTATGGTGCGTAAAATATACACCCAGGCCCTCACCGACGGGCGTTGCTACCCCTGGCTGGAACATTTGACTGGCAAAATTGGACACCGACTCAGTGGTAGTCCGGCGGCTGCGCAGGCCGTCACTTGGGGGCGGGCAATGCTGGATACGTTGGGCCTCGATTCGGTGTGGCTGCAACCCTGCATGGTGCCGCATTGGGTGCGCGGCGCGGCGGAACAAGTGAAAGTAATGGGTGCGAAATCTGGCCCATTTGCACTGCATGCTTTGGCCCTCGGCGGTTCGGTGGCCACGCCCAAAGCCGGCTTGCAGGGCAACGTAGTAGAAATAAAAACCTGGGCAGAACTGGATAAACTCGGCGCAGACAATGCCCTGCGCGGCAAAATCGTCTTTTACAATCGCCCCATGGATCCCACCAAATTGCGCACTTTCGAGGCTTATGGTGGTGCCGTGGATCAACGCGTATTCGGTGCTTCACGGGCCGCAAAGTATGGTGCTATCGGTGTGTTGGTGCGTTCTATGAGCCTGCGCCTCGACGACATTCCGCACACTGGCACCTTGTTATATGATACCGCGCAGGTTAAAATCCCGGCCGTGGCCATCAGTACCAAAGACGCAGAAAAACTCAGCCAACTGCTGCAAAAGGAGCCTAAAATCAAGGTGTCCATGCGGCTGAATTGCCAGACTTTGCCCGATGCGCCTTCGTTCAACGTCATCGGCGAAATCCGCGGCAGCGAACGTCCCAACGATATTTTACTGGTCGGCGGCCACTTGGATAGTTGGGACGTAGGCCAAGGCGCGCACGACGACGGCGCGGGCGTGGTGCAAAGTATGGATGTGCTGCGCTACCTGAAACGTCTCGGTTACAAACCTCGCCATACGGTGCGTTGCGTGTTATTTATGAATGAAGAAAATGGTGGTCGCGGCGGTGCGCAATATGCCGAGGAAGCCAAGCGCAAAGGGGAATTCCCACTCTGCTCTATTGAAAGTGATGCTGGTGGTTTTACGCCGCGCGGCTTCAATTTCGAGGCTGATTCGACGGTATTCAAAGACTTTTTTGCCAAAGTAAAGGCTTGGCAACCGCTATTTGAGCCTTACGGTCTAACTATCAGCGCAGGCGGCTCTGGCTCGGATGTCGGTCATTTGCGCGGCATGAAGGGCTTACTTTGCGGCTATTTACCTGATTCCCAGCGGTATTTCGATATTCATCATACCGCCGCCGATACTTTTGATAAAATCAATAAACGAGAATTGGAATTGGGCGCGGCGAGTATGGCGGCGTTGATTTATTTGTTGGATAAAAATGGGTTGTAATGTCCAAAGCAGACGCTCCAAAATTTGAGTATTGGGGAATTGATTCAAATATCCGAGAATGGATTGAGATATTTTAGGCCCGGAACTTTCTCGAAATCGTCGTCATTGCGGGAAATGAGCGTAAAGTCGTTGACGATCGCTGTGGCAGCAATTACCGCATCTGGCAGTTTTATTTTTATACTGCGGTTGATTTCAATGGCTTTCTGGACTACTTGTGGAAGAAGAGAATCATCGAGAAAATAAATAACCGTATTCGTATCTAGAATATAGGTCGTTCCCATTCGTCGCGTAGTAGTTTGAGTTGTGCATCAATCTCTTCAATGGTTAGCCCGGTTTTTAAGATGCCTCGGTATTTACTGAATTTCCCCTTTTTACGTGGAAGGGCAGGTTTGGTAGGAGAAGCCCTTAACACGATAATTTCGACATCGGCGTTTTCAAAACCCTCCGGGAGTTCAACCGTTACATGGCCGTTTTGGACAGTGGAGTGGGTACGATAGGCTTGCATAAAGTTGTCTTTGAAGAACAAAAATAGGGTTTTTTCGACAGGCTGACAATCAGGCGAAAAACACGTTTACAGTTAGGTAGTTTGGCTCCTTAAAATAACCTCTGACTTTTCACGCTGTTTTATTTGTTGGTAATGATCCTCTTATAGTCAATGCAGAGGGGTTTTGAACGAAGAACGGACATAAAGTATTCACAATCAATATCTCAACTCCTCTCAACATTCTCAACCTCTCAACTTCTACTATATCACAACCCAAACCGCACCCAATCCACCGCCATTACCGCTTGCGAAGGATTATTTTCATTTTTCACCACGAAATACAGATCATGAAATTCATGGTCGCTCGGCTGGGTAACGGGTAGATTGAGTTCGTAAAATTCCATCTTATCCGGCGAATTTTTCTCTGGCACCTGCACGCGCCCGGCCAGCGGCCCGCTGGGACTATCCAGGTGTAATTCCAGCCAACCGCCATGAAATTGCCAGAGTTTATCGCCGCTGCCCACGCCGATGGCGATATTCTGCACCCCCGTCAAATCCGAGCGTTTGAAGACGAAAAAACTGCGGTGTTTCAGTTCGGTCAACACCACCGTATCGCCATTGAAAGGTCGGTAATTATCAATGCTTTTAGACATACTATCGGCCTGCTCCGCCTGTTGAAAAGCGGGGCGCAACGCGATGGTTTCGCCATCTTCGAGCGGCGTTTGGCTGTTGCTGCCCCGGTCGCGGTAAGTCGCCTTAAATATATAGGTGCCAGGATATGCCTTTTTGCCTTTTTCTGTGCTGGCTTTTACAACCAGCGGGTATTCTCCTTCCAAGGGCAACGTCTGCTTCGGCTTGGCTGGCGCACCGAGGGAAATTATCCAGCGCACCATTTCACCAGCGTCCTCTATGGAGACTTGCGGGTGGGCACTCATCACGACTTGCCCCCAGTTGCCCGCGCCCCCTTTGATGATTTTCTTCGATAAATCGCGTACAGCAAACTCACTGCCCTTGTAACGCTCGGCGACCGACTGAAATGCCGGGCCATTGACCAGCCGATCTACGGCATGGCAGGTTTTGCAATCGGAACGATCAATAAGGCCCTTGCCCTTAGCGTATTCGGCCTGTTGCATAGCGGCCTGGTGTCCCTTGGCAATGCTGGTAATGTCGAAACCCGTTTCCAGATAATCAATGGTCGTCGCCACCACATTGGGCGCAATGCTGCCGCTTTCCAGCGAACCATCTTCCGGATCTTGGACCACTACGCGGTAGTGAAGCGTAGTGCCAGGCAAATAAAAACTGCGGTTTTGTGCGCCAAAATCCCAATGCACGGTAGGCGGCGCATTGCCCACGCTGATTTTCTGTTTCACCGTATGGCTGAGTTTTGAGTCATCGGTTACTTTCAAAACCACCTCGTAGGTGCCGGGAATAGGATAAACATGGCGAATACTATCCAGCGGATTTTTTTTCATAGCCTCCCCGGCAACGCCGCCGTGATTTCGCGAGTAGCGGCCATCGTAAGTAAACATGGGCGTACCGTCGCCGAAATCAAGTTCGTAGTGCAATTTATCCTGATCGTAGTCTTTGGTTTTATTAGCCGAAAAAATAATGGTCGCCGGGCTGGCATCGGCGATTTTATCGGCTTCCAAAACTGGCATCGGCGGACGATTGCCGCGCATATAATCAATGCGGCTGAGGCGCGCATCGGGATTGGAAGAAAACCATTGTGTGCCATATTCTAACACCCAAAATGATCCGTTTTTATCCACCAACATATCCATCGGGCGACTCAATTTAACGGAATCACCGAAAGGTTCCATGCGGCTGAAATTGCCGAGACTATCCACCGTGACGGCCATCATCCAGCCGCGCATCCAGTCATACGTGATCAATTTGCCATTGTAATAATCGGGAAAACGCGTCGCTTCCGGGTATTGATCCACGTAGTAAGTGGGGCCCGCCATCGCGTTGCGGCCACCTTTGCCCACCAGCGGAAATTCAGCGGAATTGCCGTAGGGATACCAGATGAAAGCGGGTTGAGCGGGCGGCAAATCGCGGCGACCAGTGTTGTTTGGGCTGTCATTAAACGGATGCAGCGGATCGAACGGCGGGCCAGATTTTTTGCGGGAAAAATCATAATGGCGATAAGGCTTATTATCGCCGACAAAATAAGGCCAGCCAAAAAAACCGGCGGCGCGAGCGCGGTTCACTTCATCGTGTCCGGCGGGGCCGCGCGCGGTATCAGGCTCCCCGGCATCGGGGCCAACTTCGCCCCAAAAAAGCAATTTGCGGCGGGTATCCACCGAAATGCGGTAAGGATTGCGACAACCCATGACGTAGATTTCGGGACGATCAATGCCCGGGCCAGTCAGTTCGGGAGAGGTAACATGGACGTCTTGGTTGGTAAAAAGATTGCCCGCCGGACAAATATAGGTGCCATCCGGCAAGAGTTTGATCCTCAATATCTTACCGCGCAAATCATTGCTATTGGCCGAAGATTTTTGCGAATCCCAGGCACTGCGGCCCGGACGCTCATCAATCGGATCATAACCTTCCGAAGCAAAAGGATTGCTGTTATCGCCCGTAGAAAGGTACAGCGTTCCGTCGTCGGTAATGCGGATGCAGCCGCCCGTGTGACAACATTCTACCCGTTGCACGCCTACTTTCAAAATGATCTTTTCCGAGGCGCGATCAAGGGTGTTATTTTCAAAAACAAAGCGCGACAATTGGTTGATCGTCTCGTTGCCCACCGGCGAATAATACAGGTAGATCCAGTGATTTTTAGTGTAATTTGGATCAATCGCCATGCCCATCAGGCCGTCTTCCTCTTCGGAATATACGGGCAGTTTGTAGGCCACACTAACCAAACCCGTCGTAGGATCGAACAATTTGATAGCACCCCGGCGTTCGATAAAAAGGACTTTGCCGTCGGGAAACATACCAAGTTGCATGGGTTCCGTCAGGTCACTGGCCAGCACTGTTTTCACAAAGCGAGTTGGATCGGGCGTTTCTGGCGTACGTAAAACGGTGTAATTAAGGCGTTTATGTTTGCCAATAGCGTATTGCAAACCGCCTAATAAGTGCTGCAAAAACATCGGATCAGCATATGATTCTTTGGTGTGGCCCAACGCCGTATAAAAAGCCCGACCGCCATCATACTCATGCGACCAAGCCATCGGGTGATTCTCGCCGTTCGTGCCACCTTTGTAGGAACTCTCGTCGATAGAAAGCAGCACGTTCACGTTTGGGTTCATTTCCTTGAAATTGTACCATTCATCGTGGCGTTTCCATTCGTCGGGCAAGTACTTTGTGGCTGGATGATCGTGGGTTTTTACGCGCAGCGTAGCATCTTGTTGCTCTGGATGGCCCGAGAAATAAGCCCCCACCAATCCGCCGTACCAATGCCAGCCATATTCGGTGTCGGTAGCCGAATGGACGCCCACATAACCGCCACCGGCTTGTATATAACGTTCAAAATCAGTCTCTTGATTCGGATTTAGGACATCGCCAGTGGTATTGAGGAACACCACAGCGGCGTAGCGTTTCAGGTTTTTTTCGTTGAAATCTTCACTGTTTTCGCTGGTGTCCATCGCAATGCCATTTTCGCTACACAATTTGCGCAGCGCGGCAATTCCGGTCGGAATACTCTCATGGCGATAACCTTCGGTTTTAGAAAAAACGAGAATGCGCACCGGGATATCGTCGCCCATGCAACGTTGAAGAAAGAAGAGGGTCATGACAGCGGCAATCAACAAAAGGGAACCGTATAAAAAGCGAAACATAGCGAATGATTTTGCGCCAAAATACACCGCTTTCCTTTTTATTCTATGGCAAATCGATTTCACAAAATCTTTTACCGGTTTCTTTGAATCACTACGAGACCTATAAGGTTTTTTGGAAACCTTATAGGTCTAAATAATGGAAGCCGTTCGTGAGCAATGTCACGAACGGCTTCCACTATTTTTAAACAAAACCTATTTACGCACCATAGCCGTGGGTTGCACTAAGCCCGGTAACCGTTCAAATCGCGTATCAAAATAGCCTTTTAAAGTAGTGGCATCTGTCAACATACCTTCTGGCAAACGAAGACCGCCTGTCTCCGCAATAGTCAATTGTGCGCCAGACTGCATTTGCAAAGAGTTTATTTCTGCCACACCATTTTGCAAAACCGGGTAAGGCCGAGCCGTAGCGGACATATCGGGGATAACACATCGTGCGTCCAGTCGGGTATACGTTGCAGACTCCAATTGGCGGCAACGTGCCAATTGGCTTCTTGTCCGGGTTGACCGCCTTTCCAGATGTTGAGGCTGTGGGTGTTATAGTCGAGTAAACGAGTTTGCGCGGTGGCTGAAAAACCTATGGCCAACAAGAAAACGAGGAAACAAGTATTTTTCATGGTGGAGGATATTTTATGGTGAAAAAACGGTAGATGGGATGGCCTATGGAGCGGGCTATGAAATTGGATTAAATTTTTGTGCCAGAAAGTAAAAAGCCAGATTCAAAGCCACCTATTCTTTCAACTTTACTAGATGCACTTGAAAGAAAAACGCTTATTTTTGTCTATCAAACATAACGATCATGGCAGCACAATTAGCATCTAATGTCATCACTTCCGACCCGGATATTTTAGGCGGTACGCCCGTTTTCAAAGGTACTCGAGTACCAATAGAAATCCTGTTTGAGTATTTGCAACATAGTACCGTAGAGGAATTCTTGAAGGGTTATCCACAGGTGTCGCGTTCGATGATCAATGCTGTACTGGAGTTCGTATCCTTACAATTTAGTCCGCAATATGAAAGTGCTGCTTGATGAACAGATTGACGTGCGGATGAAGGCTTTGCTTGGCGATTTTGAAGCGTACACACTGCATGATTTTGACTGGCTGGGATTGAAAAATGGTGAGTTAGCCCTACAAATACAGGCCAACGATTTTCAGTTTTTGGTCACGGCTGATAAAAACATGCCGTTTCAGCATAACCTTGGTAAGATTATGTTCACTTTAATTTTGCTTGATACTCCGTCATTATTATGGGCAAATCAATTGCGATTTTCGCCAAAAATTATTAGCTTTTTGCAAAATCCGCCTTAATCCACTGCCTAAAATTGTACATCTTAGTGTGGAGGGATTAAGCGTCGGGACAAAAAAGTTAGCACTGGTGAATTTGGTTGGTGCGGAGAAAATTTTGTTTTTATAAATTCAGGCTTATTTGGAAAAATAAAAAAATACGGCAACCCGCTTCTGGCGGGTTGCCGTATTTTTTTGCCCTGTTATCCACTCCAAAAATTCTCCAAAAAAAGTCATCAAAATCTAGAGAAAAAAATTAAATAATTTGTTTTAAATACGAAATCAAAAACGCTACTTTTGCTCTTGAAAACATCGGCAGCAAGACGTTTTTTGATTAATGTCTTGATTTTAAGGACTATGTATTACAGAATTAAAGCTTTGCCAGCTGTTATGTGGAAATTTTTTAAAACAAATTGGTTTGCAATAGCCTTGGTGCTACTGCTTTTGGTGGCCGTTGGTCGCAACAATCCGCGCTTTCGATTTTGGAATGCCGGTAGCACTACCGTCACCAGTGAAAAATATACGGATGTGAGTACTAGTACGGCAGCGCATCTGGATTTGTTCGGCGGTGGCGGTTCAGCGGAGGTGAGCATGCCAAGTATAGACGATGCGACCGCTGTGGCATTCCTGAAACGTTTTGGTAATCTGTCGGTGAATGAGCGGAAAAAATTCGGCATTCCGCCTTCGGTGCTGCTGGCCTGCGCCTATGTGAATAGTCACTCTGGACAACGTATTGCGGCATTACAAGCCAACAACTTTTTTGCGCTGCCCTGCCCCGGTTGGGATGGCGCAGTGGCTACTCTGGATGGACAATGTTTCCGCCGATACGACACGGCCTGGGCTAGTTTCCGCGATTTTGGAACATTCGTTAGTCGCCAATCCTGGTTCAGCGATGTGCGCAAATCTGCTGGCAACGACTGGCAGGAGTGGCTGAAAAAACTGGACGGAAAAAGTATTTCGGACGTGCGCAACAACACCTCCGAGATGCACACGGTAATTGAAACCTATCGTTTGTACGAATTGGACGGCCAGTAACGGTCTGTAAAAAATTTTCTTGCGAAAAAGCCTCGAAGAATATAGCATTCTTCGGGGCCTTTTTATGTCAGACAAGCGACGAAAGAGCATTGATAGAGGCTGAAAATTTAACAGCCAAGCATTTCGCTGTCTGCGAAGGATGCGATTAACTTTGCTTTAACCTTCTGGCACCCTTTTTGAATGTTACTCTTTCAGAAATCCACGTTTAATGTACGTGACGTTCTTATGACTGTCCACTCAAACTTTATAATTATGAAAAACCTGCTTTTTCTTCTGTTTTTCACCCCCGGCCTGCTATTGGCTAACTCCGGCAACCCAACCATGGATGCCATCACATCGGCGCTTGGTAGTGGCAATGTAGAAATGCTTTCGAAATACTTTGCCGATAAGGTGCAGATTTCGATCCATGATAAAGAACAAACTTACACGAAGGCCCAAGCTGTGGAAGCGGTGCGTAGTTTTTTTGCTACTGCTAAACCAGTGTCATTCAGTGAAGTACATAAAGGCACGAGCCGCGAGAACAGCGATCAATATTGCATTGGCAACTTGACGGCCGGGACTGGTGCTTACCGTGTATACTTGTACCTGAAAGTGACTGGCAACTCGGTTACCATTCAGGAAATGCGCCTCGATAAAGAATAAAACGGTTTAAAGCAGGCCGTCTTTACAATGGGGTCATCGCCGAACTTTCGGTGATGACCCCATTCTTATTTTCTGCCGAACAAAAACCGTCGTCTTCCCGTTTCCCACACCTTACTCATTAAAATGTAATCCAATTTTACTTGCAAACACCGCCCCCGTAATAGATGGAATGGATCTCCGACCCGGATATTTGGATTGCTTTTCTTGACACTCTGCGCCCTGGAGATCGTATTGGGCATTGATAACATCATTTTTATTTCTATCGTTACCAACCGATTGCCCGCCGCGCAGCAAGATTCGGCACGACGATTGGGCTGCTGCTGGCAATGGTCATGCGGATTTTGCTGCTCTTTTCCTTAACACGCATTATGACCCTGACCGGCATTTTGTTTACAGTGTTGGATAGAGATATTTCTGGCCGCGATTTGATTTTGATTATTGGCGGGATATTTTTGCTCTACAAGCTGTGAGTGAAATCCACGGGAAAGTGACCGAATCAGGAAAAGCCAAGGTTAAAAAACCGGCGGCCCGCTTCGGACCCACTATTTTACAGATTGTTGCCATCGACATTGTTTTTTCCTTCGATTCCGTCATCACGGCGGTGGGCATGGTAGATCGCATCGAAGTGATGATAGCCGCCGTAGTTTTTTCCGTAGGTGTGATGATGATAGCCTCGGGGCCGATCAGTCGATTTATCAATAAACATCCGGCAGTGAAAGTGCTGGCTTTGGCATTTTTAATGATGATTGGCGTGTCGCTCATCGCCGAAGGGCTGGATTTCCACATTCCAAAGGGCTTTATTTATTTTGCAATGGCGTTTAGCATTTTGGTGGAAATGATCAATATCCGCATCAAATCGCGGGAGTAAAATGGTGGATAACTTCCCTGTGCAAGCGTAGATATTCTTCCCAAATCCTTTGTACTTTTGTCGGCACATGAGCAACTTCGTCGTCTCCGCCCGCAAATACCGCCCGCAGCGTTTCGAAGACGTGGTCGGCCAACAACACGTGGCTGGCACGCTGAAAAACGCCCTCGCCACCGACCACCTGGCGCACGCTTTCCTGTTTACCGGGCCGCGTGGCGTGGGCAAGACCACTTGTGCGCGGATTCTGGCCAAAATCCTGAACTGCGAAAATCGCACCGCCGACCAGGAAGCCTGCAATCAGTGTGCCTCCTGCAAGGCCTTCAACGAAAGTGCTTCGTTCAATATCATCGAACTCGATGCCGCCAGCAATAATTCGGTGGAACACATTCGCGCCCTCATCGAGCAGGTGCGTTTTCAGCCGCAACAGGGTCGCTACAAAGTGTTTATCATCGATGAGGTGCACATGCTGTCCAGTCAGGCGTTCAATGCTTTTTTGAAAACGCTGGAAGAGCCGCCGCCTTACGCCATTTTTATTCTGGCGACGACCGAGAAACACAAGATCATTCCGACCATCTTGTCGCGCTGCCAAATCTTTGATTTCCGGCGTATTACGGTGGTGGACATGGTATTACACCTGAAAGATATTTGCCAGAAAGAAGGCATTGAGGCCGAGGAAGATGCGCTGCATATCATTGCCCAAAAGGCCGACGGTGCGCTGCGTGATGCGCTGTCTATCTTCGATCGCATCACCAGTTTTTCGGGTAAAAAAATTACTTACAATGATGTAATTGAGAACCTCAACGTCCTCGATTACGATTATTACTTCCAACTCACCGAAGCACTTTTGGGCGAGGATATGTCCGGTTTGCTCAATCTTTTTGACCAAATACTGCGTAAAGGTTTCGAGCCAGATGTGTTCGTCACTGGTTTGGCGGAACACTTGCGCAACATTCTGGTCTGCAAGGATGCCACTACTTTATCGCTCCTCGAAGTCGGCGAAAGCCTGCGCGAACGCTATCGTCGGCAAGCGGCTTTGTCTCCGGCTTCGTTTCTGCTGACTGGCCTCGGTTTGGCCAATGACTGCGATATTAATTTCAAAATGGCCCGCAATAAGCGGCTCCATGTGGAAATGGCCCTTTTGAAAATGTGCTATATCCAGCGGGCCGTGCAAGCCGCACAGAATGGCACGGTCGAAAAAAAAAATCCTGATTCCACTCCTTTAAATGGCGGCAATGGTTCCCGCCCCGATACAACTCCGCTCCGTCCTATAGCGAATAAGCCATCAATAATTGGGGTAAATGAGCCGGAAATGCCGCTTGTGCCGCCCAGCAATGCCCAACCACTGTCACGTCAGGAGATGACCGATCTGGCTAGCGGTATCCGTCAGGGCAAAATTATGTCGTTCAGCTTAGATGCTTACGATCAGGCGGTGGAGGTAGAAGATGCCAAAAATGCCGCGCTGGAAAGTCGCTTCACGCTCGACAACGTCCGCACAGAATGGCTCGCTTTCGCTAAATCACTGGAATCGAATCTGGTGCGGCTGGCCCTGACTGGTGCCGAATTGCGGGTAGAAGATAAAGTGCTGATTGTTACCGTAAAAACCGGCCTCGAACGCAATCACATTCACGGGGAGAATCTGCGTTTGCTCCACATGCTACGCCAACGTTTGCATGATCCATTAATACAAATTCGAGTAGAAATAGACGAAACCAAACCTCGTGAAGATATTCCCAATCGTCCGGTCAAGCCACTCAGCAAACAGGAAACGTTGGCTAAAATGCAGGAAAGTAATCCGTTAATTAGCGAATTAATGCAACGGTTTGGATTGAATTTGGATGAATAGGTTTCATAAGACTTTGATTTTCAACAATAATTTGCCGTCCTTATGAAAAATCGGTCGGTCGCTGCTCTCCATTTGCCAGTTGCTTATTGCAACTTTGCCTTTTTACTTCCTTATGCAAGCCCTCTGGCACCTCGAAAATATTGATGTTACCCACCTCCTTTGTCCAACCAAACTGGACGACCAAGCCCGCATGGCTGCCCATGTACACAAAATGTACCGCAAAAGCGAGCCAGTTTATATTCCCAATGATTTAGCAGACCGCATTTTTTTTATCGAAATGGGGCGAGTGAAAATCTCGGTGATGAACGACGAAGGTAAAGAAATCACTAAGGCCATTTTGGGTAGGGGCGAGGTTTTTGGAGAACTTACTTTGCTGGGCGAAGAGCGTCGCCACGATTTTGCCACGGCTTTGGAAGATGTAACGGTTTGCGTGGTCACGCTGCCCGAACTGCGCGACCTGATGCGCGACCGTTCGGAATTGAACCTGTTTTTCATGAATATTTTTGCCGCCCGACAACTCGAAATGGAGCGTCGGCTGGAATCGCTGATTTTTCGCGATAGCCGCAGTCGTATCGTCGAGTTTTTATACCAACTTATCAATAGCAAAGGACAACGCGTGGGTTACGAATGGGTAGTACGTAATTTTCTTACTCACCAGGAAATAGCCAATCTCACTGCTACCAGCCGCCAGACGGTGACGACAACGCTGAATGACTTGCGGTTTATGAAATTGCTAACCTTCAATCGCAGTCGACTCCTGGTGCGCGATTTGGACAAATTGAAGGCGGAAATTCGGGGCTGAATTATGAAAGATCAACTTTTCCAATATATTCCGCCGACTATGCGCTGTTTTCGGCCCGGCTACCCGCAAGAACTCTTTGATTTTCTGTTTTTGCTCTGCCAAAACTTCGACAGAGCCTGGGACGCAGCGACAGGGAATGGCCAAATTGCCGTTGGCCTATCCAAACGTTTTCAGGAAGTTTTTGCTACCGATATTAGTCAGAATCAACTGGCGAATGCCCAGACGCGGTCCAATATCCACTACGCAGTGGGTACAGCGGAATCACCGGATTTTCCCGATCATTCTTTTGATCTGGTGACGGTGGGGCAGGCGGCGCACTGGTTTCAGTTCGATGATTTTTATCGCGAGGCGAAGCGCGTGCTCAAACCTGGCGGCGTGTTGGCATTGGTAGGGTATAATGTGCTAAAAGTGGACGCGCCGACCGATGCTATTTTCAACCAACTTTACCACGAGACGCTGGACGGCTACTGGGACCCGGAACGCCATTATGTGTACGATGCCTATACGACTATTCCATTTCCGTTTGAGGATGTACCGCTGCCGGAAATAACCATGACCTACTCCTGGACTTTAGAGCAATTGCTGGGTTATCTAAATACCTGGTCGGCGATAAAACGCTTCATCGAAAAAAATGGTCGTTCGCCGTTAGACGAAGATTTTGTGGCAGCCTTGCGTTTGTTTTGGGCGGATAACGAGGTCAAAATGGTGCATTTCCCGATTTTTGGGCGTATTGCGCGGGTATTGTAGAGTTGTATGCAACCTCTCTACCTGATGGTAAAAACAACAAAAATACAATGTACCAGTTTTTCAAACCCTTTCTCTTCCTGCTAAGTGCCGAACGAGCGCATCATGTCACGATGATTTTGCTCGACGTAGCCGCCGCTTTTTCGCCTACGCGCTGGTTATTACGCCGATGGTATTGTGTAGAAGATAATGGGTTGAAAAAGAAGGTATTAGGGTTGGCTTTTCCCAACAATGTTGGTCTCGCCGCAGGTTTTGACAAAGACGGAAAACACCTAGCCGGACTGGCTTGCCTGGGTTTTGGCTTCATTGAAGTCGGCACCGTGACCCCGTTACCACAGGTAGGGAATCCGCAACCGCGCCTGTTCCGGCTACCTGGCGACGAGGCCCTTATTAACCGAATGGGTTTTAATAATGAAGGACTGGATGCGTTGGTAGAGCGTCTGAAAAAATGGCGTACCCGCGACTGGCCCAATAGCCCACTCATTGGCGGAAATATTGGTAAAAACAAAAACACACCCAACGCAGCAGCCGCATCAGATTATTTGATTTGTTTTGAAAAACTGTTTCCCTGGGTGGACTATTTCGTGGTCAATGTGAGTTCGCCCAACACCCCTAACCTCCGGGATTTACAGGAAAAGGAACCGCTAACTCAGTTGTTAACTGCTTTGCAGGAGAAAAATCGGGCGCAAACAATGCCCAAACCGGTTCTGTTGAAAATTGCTCCCGATCTCACTAATACGCAATTAGACGATATTGCTGATATTGTACGCAGCACCGAACTGGCAGGTGTAATTGCCACCAATACCACTATTTCAAGGGGAAATTTACGTATTTCTGCCCAACAGCTGGCGGATATTGGCCTTGGTGGATTGAGCGGTGCGCCGGTACGCGATCGCGCTACCACGGTGATTCACTATCTGCGCGAACGGCTCGGCCCGGAAACGGTCATTGTGGGCGTTGGAGGCATAGATTCGCCGCAGGCCGCTCAGGCAAAGATGGAGGCTGGTGCGAATTTGGTGCAGGTTTATACTGGATTGGTATATGCTGGGCCTGGGCTAGTGAAGGCGATTTTGCAACGCGGATGGAACGAATAAAGCGGATTTTGCGGATGGCCTAAAGGCCGTTATTCCACAATAATCTCATCTACAAATATCCAAGCCCCTTCCCCTGCGCCGGGCGCGCCAGTCGGGATGACACCGAATTTTTGGACAACTACTTTCAGGTAACGCGTTTTAGCATTGGGCGTTTCCAGCACCACCGTTTCCACGTGACTGCCCGCCTTGGTTTGCGCCAACACTTCCCGTTTCGCTAATAGCGTAAAATTCTGTCCATCGGTGGAGCCATATACTTCCATGCCGACTGGCGGATAAATCCAGGCACCCCGGTTATCAAGATAATGCATAGTGACCTGACTAAACGCCGTCGGAATGCCCAAATCAATAACCGGATCAATGTCGTTATTCACCAAACCCACCCAATTAATTTGGTTTGTCTGCGCATTGCCGATCACCCCGTTGGTAAGCGCGTAGGCCTCTCCACCCGAATATCGGCCGGGCGCACGCGACATGGTATAGGGTTTCCCACTGGCCTTGTGCACCAGATATTGCGCTGTCAGCACCTTACCCAGACGTTTAACATCGGCAAAAACGGCTGCTTTTATGGTTGTCGTTTTAGTAACTGCAAAGGGTGCATTATAAAGGGCCGAATTAGCCATCGGCTCTTGACCATCGGTGGTAAAACGAATTTTTGACTTGGCATCCAAGGTGGTTAGGTTTACCTTAGCATTTGAAAATGAAGCAGATACATCGTAAAATGTCTTAGCGTAATTTACGCCCATAGCATCTAATCGGGCGAAATGCGCGGGGAGGCGTTGCACAAAATCCGGCCAGTTTTTTCGCTCTTTTGCCGTCCAGCCTACTTCTGCCAAGGCACAGGCGCGCGGATACACCATGTATTCCACATCAGCGGGATCGGGCGTATATTCCGTCCAGAGATTGCCTTGTACACCCAAGATGTAGCGGGCTTCTTCGGCAGTAATCGTATCCGGTATTGGCTCGTAACTATACGTTTTTTCGAGGGGCAAAAAGCCGCCAATGCCCAACTTCTCCGTGGCTGGATCGCTTTGGTAATAATCAAAATAAACGTGCGTAGTAGGGGTCATCACGACATCGTGGTGCATCCGTGCTGCGGCCACTCCCCCGTCAATGCCGCGCCAGCTCATCACGGTGGCACTGGGTGCCAAACCGCCTTCCAGAATTTCGTCCCAGCCGATGAGTTTTTTGCCGTGTTTTTCGAGCATTTTTTCTGCTCTGCCAATGAAATAGCTTTGCAAAGCGTGTTCGTCAGCCAAGTGGTTATCCTTAATTCGTTTTTGGCATTTGGGGCAATTTTTCCAACTGTCTTTGGGACATTCATCACCGCCGACGTGTACGTAGGGGCCGGGGAAAAGGGCGCATACTTCGGTCAATACGTCGTCCAGAAAAGCAAAAGTCTGTTCATTACCCGCACAAAATACGTCGCCAAAAACGCCCCATTTTGTGGCAGTAGCATAGGGGCCTCCCGTGCAACCAAGTTCCGGGTAAGCTGCCAAAGCCGCCTGTGCATGACCAGGCATTTCTATTTCCGGAATAATGGTCACGAAACGCCGCCGGGCATATTCCACCACTTCTTTGACTTCCTGCTGGGTGTAATAGCCGCAGTAGGGCTTGCCATCGAACACCTGTGGCAGATCGGAATTGTGGCCGATCAACGTCTCTTTGCGGCAAGCGGCTATCGTTTGAAGTTTTGGATATTTTTTGATCTCGATGCGCCAACCCTGGTCTTCGGTAAGGTGCCAATGGAAAGTATTGAGCTTGTGTGTAGCCAGCAGATCAATGTATTTTTTGATAAAAGACACAGGGAAAAAGTGTCGCCCTACATCGAGGTGCAAACCACGATACGAAAAACGGGGCGCATCCTCAATCAGGCAAGCTGTTGCGAACCAAGGCGTGTTGGCGACCATTTGGGGGCTATTGAAAGCAGGTGGAAACAACTGACGCAAGGATTGCACAGCATAGAATGCCCCTGCCGCCGTTTTTGCGCGGATGAGAATTGTATTGGGCCGCACCTCCAATGTGTAACCTTCCGCAGCGGCGATTTTTTCATCTGGCAAAAAATAGATGGCGTTGCTACGTGGTTCCCGGATGGCATTTTTAAACGGCTGGCTGGCCAATTTATAACCCGTAGAGGATTGTGCCAACGCCATGAAATATTGCGCTGCCAGATCCCACTCCGGCTGATCGGCAGGGAGATAAATGCGGGTGTCGGCCTGCAATTTAAAATTTCCTTCGTGCGCTTCTACCCGCAATGGCTGCGGAATGATTTGTATGTCTGGCGCAGTTTGGCAAGTGGAAAAGAAGGGCACGAGCAGGAAAAAGAAAGCGAAACGAATAGTCATGTGCAGGAAAACAATGTGGTCGAAGTGATCAAAATAACCAATCAATTGCGAGCGATAAAGATGCACATAAAAATTTAATTCTGTTTGTCGTTTTAGACAGTCACCCGTTGAGCGACCCTTTCGATCACCCAACCTCTGTCCCCCACCAGATCAGATCAACAAACGACCGCTCCTTCCTGATTGATCGGTGACAGAAAAATATCGCTTTGGATTTTATGTTGCGTAAACGCTTGCTGCATAGCGGCACCGGCGTATTCGGCAGCCAAACTATTGGCGCAGAGCGCAAAAACGGACGGACCAGCCCCGGAAATGCTGCAACCCAACACCCCTTCCGTCTCGATAGCCGCTTGTTTTACTTCGTAAAATCCGGGAATAAGTTGGGCGCGTTGCGGTTCAATAATATCGTCGCGCAGACTTCTCCCAATCAGCGCAATGTCGGCGTTATACATCCCAATAATAAATGCAGCGAGGTTGGCACTCTGTTGAATGTGCTGTTTCAGCGTGATATCGGGTCGCAAAATGGCCCTGGCATCTTTGGTCAGCACCTCCACGTGCGGGTACACCACTGCCACGCACAAACCCTTGGGTACGTGCAACCTATGTACATCAAGCGTGGCATTATCACGAATAAGAATGATGCCACCAAGCAGCGAGGGAGCCACATTATCGGCATGAAAACCACCAGAAGCCACTTGCTCGCCCAGGCAGGCAAAAGGCAGCAGTTCGCGTTTGCTCAATCCCGTGCGAAGCAGTTCACTTACTGCCAAGACTGCGGCGGCAGCACTGGCGGCACTACTGCCAAGACCACTGCCAGAGGGCATTTTTTTATGGATTTCGAGCTCAATACCCCGTCCGGTTTCGCCCAAATGTTCCAGCAAACGCAGGGCCGCTACGCCTGCCGTGTTTTTCTCTACTTCATAAGGCAATTTACCTTGTGCACCGGTTATTTTGGTGATGCGCAGACCAGGTATCTCACTTTTACGAGCAATCACCTCGTCGCCGGGGCGTTCCAGGCAAAGGCCCAAGGTGTCAAATCCAACGGCGACATTGCCGATGCTAGCCGGGGCGAAAACTTTTATTCCCAATGGTAAACGTAATAAAGTTGGTAAAATTAATAAGATCGTGGTAACATCTGACCCTTAGTTGTCCTGCGGGCGAAGATAGAAATGGTTGACAATAGCCTAGGTTTTAATTGGCTTAAACACAGACTATTTACCCACCTTGTTGTTAAGCAACCATTCATGGCTAAGTTTCAGGACCTATAAATACATGTACAATTGCACGATCAATCGTATTTTGGAGCGTTTTTAAGTAAAAAGTCAGTTACTAAAGCTGATTTAGTAAAAAATTCCAGCGGTATGTTTGGAAGGAAGTACCTCTGAATTGAATTTTGCCTTCACTCGCTCCTTCACCGTTTATACGTCGTAGTTGATCGTTCATACTTCCAAAATCGATCTTTTCGGCATTCGCCACCACGGTCCGGGTTCGGCTCGCAGCCTCCGCATGGCCCTGACTGCCAATCCACCGGAGGTAATTTTGATCGAAGGTCCGCCCGATGCAGAAAAGTTAATTCCGTTGGTCGCCCATGCGCAAATGGTGCCGCCGGTAGCCATGCTGGTCTACAATCCCAAGCAATTACAGCAGGCATCTTTCTTTCCTTTCGCCGAATTTTCTCCCGAATGGCAGGCGATTCAGTTTGGTTTGGAAAATAATATTCCGCTGCAATTCATGGATTTGCCGCTGAGTCAGGTCTTTGCCCTACGGGAGAATAAACCGCAACTTACCTTAAATCTGTCCGATGAAACGCCCGATGAAGCCGAAGCAGATCCGTTTAAGTACATCGCTACGTTAGCGGGCTACACCGATCCCGAACGCTGGTGGGATGCGATGTTGGAACGAAAAAACGACGACACGGCCATTTTTCCGGCTATTCTGGAATTAATGCAAGCCTTGCGCGACCATAAAAGCACCCCGGAAACCCTCGAAACGCTGCTGCGCGAAGCCTATATGCGCCAGACTATTCGTGCTGCGCAAAAATCTGGTTATCAAGATATTGCGGTGGTTTGTGGGGCCTGGCATACGCCTGCTTTGGCCGCTTTGGAACAGATCAAAGCCAGCAGTGATGCCGCACTATTGAAAGGGTTAAAAAAAGTAAAAACCGAGGCGGTCTGGATTCCCTGGTCGTTCGATCGCTTGGCGACGCAGAGTGGATATAGTGCCGGGGTAATCGCGCCCGCCTGGTATCGGTTGCTGTTTAAAATGGAGGCGACCAACGAAGGAAAAGCCGATAATGATGCTGTCACGCAGTGGCTCACGCAGGCCGCGCGGTTGTTACGGGAACAGGATTTGGCCACTTCCTCGGCGCACGTCATCGAAGCGGTACGTCTGGCTAATACGTTGGCGGTGTTGCGCCGCACGACCTGGCCGGGTATCGAAGAATTGCGCGAAGTGGCGGTGACGGTACTTTGCGAAGGTGCCGAAAAACAATTGGAACTCATTGATCAACAATTGATTATCGGTGATGTGCTCGGTGCCGTGCCGGACGATTTGGAGGTGCCACCGCTGAAAGCCGATTTTGAAACGCAGGTGAAAAGTTGTCGTTTGGAACGTAAAACCCAACTGGAAACGCTAAAACTTGACCTTCGGAAAGACGCGCACACCGCCAAAAGTCGACTGCTACATCGCCTGCAAATACTCGGTATTCCATGGGGAAATCTCGAAGGGGAGCGCGATAATTCAAAAAGACAAGGCGGCTTCCACGAAGACTGGCAGATGAAATGGTTGCCGGATTTTGAAATTCGCCTCATCGAAGCAGGGACTTGGGGTAATACCGTGGTGGAAGCCGCCACGAATCGTGCGCTCCGCCAAATCCGCGCTGCTCTGCACCTGCCCGAATTAACGGCTTTGCTCGGCAATATTTTAAAGGCCGACTTGAATACACTGGTGCCGGATCTGCTGTCTAAATTGCAGTCGATCAGTGCTTTATCCAATGACGTTTTGGCCTTAGCCGATGCCGTGCCGCCGTTGGCCGAAGTGTTGCGCTACGGCTCCGCCCGCCAACTGGATTTGAGCGCGGTGGAACAATTGTTAAGCGGCATTATTCCTCGCGTGGCGGTGCAGTTGCCCGCCGCTTGTAGTGGCGTGGACGGAGACGTCGCCGCCGATATTTTGAAAAAAATACTGGGCGTTAATCGCGCATTGGCCATTTTATCGGTCCCGGATTATGACAATTTATGGCAAAGAACGCTGACCGACCTAGCAGACAGCAAAACCACAGCTCCCCTGCTGGCTGGTCTTTGCACCCGAATTCGGTTTGATAAAAGCACACAAGACGCGGCACAAACCGGCCAGACTATGCGTTATCGCCTTTCGCGGGCGCAAGAAGTGGCCGAAGCGGCTGGCTGGCTGGAAGGTTTTTTGTACGGAAGCGGGCTTTTATTATTGCATTACACCGAATTGTGGCAAGCCCTCGATAGTTGGGTGCAGGAACTACAAGATGATGATTTTCAACAACTACTGCCATTATTGCGGCGCACGTTTAGCCGTTTTGAGGCTCCTGAACGGGAGAAAATGCTTGATTTGGTGAAGCATGGAAACTCTCCCCAAAGCGCTTCTGCATTGCCAGCTGAAGATTGGGATGCCACCCGCGCGGAGGCGGTGACGGGAGTGTTGCAGGATATTTTTGGCTAACACTGTAAACTAAATTTATTTGCAAAACCGAGCGCGGTTACCTCCCCCGGCCTGCGGCCACCCCCTCCAAAAGGGGGATAGTCTCCGCTCTTAGTTAAGGAATAATATGGTGAAATCGCGCTCGGTATCCCCCTTTCGAGGGGGTGGCCGCAGGCCGGGGGAGGAGTGTACGTATAGGCTAGCCGAAAAATCTAGCAAAACCTATTCTGCAATATCTTGATTATTAGCATATTGACCACATTAATATCATGTCTTTTCAATTCAAAACCGCTGGCCCCGACGATAGCACCAATCCTTGGCAGACTCTATCGGAACGGGAAGCCTACGCCAACCCCTGGATCAGGATCAGCCACCGCGAAGTGCTTACGCCGTCCGGCACACCCGGCATTTATGGCGTAGTGCATTTCAAAAATGTGGCGGTCGGCGTGGTGCCACTGGATGCCGAAGGTTATACCTGGTTGGTAGGTCAATATCGCTACACGTTGCAACGCTACACTTGGGAAATTCCCGAAGGCGGCGGCCCATTGGGAATGGACCCATTAGAAGCCGCAAAACGCGAATTGTTGGAAGAAACCGGCATCACCGCGCACCGCTGGACACCTTTGCTGGAGTTGCACACTTCTAACTCGGTGACCGACGAATATGGTGTAGCCTACATTGCCCAGGACCTCGAGATGGGCGAGGCACAACCAGAAGAAACGGAAGAACTGCAGGTGCGACGCTTGCCTTTTTCGGAGGTAGTAGACATGGTCATGAGCGGCGAAATCACCGATTCGCTCTCGATGATTGCAATATTGAAGACTAACGAGTGGTTGCGAGAAGGGGTGATTTGAAAAGTATTTCCTCAAAAGCGCGCCACACCGGATCGGCGGGTAAGTCTGCCTCCAAGTGAATTCGACTACCTGAAACGGGATGATCAAAAGCCAAACGCCAGGCATGAAGATGAATAGAACGGTTCTCATTATTGCGCCGAAAACCGTATTTCACATCGCCTTTTATCGGACTTCCAATGGCCGCTAATTGACTGCGAATTTGGTGGTGTCGCCCGGTAATCAATTGAATATGAAGCAGATGATAACGGTCGCTGCTGCCAATTAGTTTATAGTGCAGTTCCGCACGTTCGAGGTCGGGGGATTCGCCGGTAAAAGCCATCACCGTATTTTTTCCTTCCTGCTTGCGCAAGTAATGCACCAGTGTGGCCTCCGGTTCGGGTGGCATTTGCTGCACCACGGCGAGGTATTCCTTTGCTACCTTCCGCTCCTGAAACTGGCGGGATAAGGCTGTCATCGCGGATTTTGATTTGGCAAATAAAATAATACCACTCACCGGGCGGTCAATGCGATGCACCACTTGCAGCGGGTGCTTGCAGTAGGTTTCGGCCTGACTTTGAAAAGTCGGATCACCCGTTTTGTCGGGCTGCACGGCGATGCCCGGCGGCTTATTGAAAGCGATGAACTGGTTGTTCTTGATGAGTACGTCGAGCATGGAGTTACTGGAATGTCACCGCTACGCGGTTTTTAGCAAAATATTAAAAACTTATTCAATTTCCTCATAATCAATGTATTCGCCCTGATTGCCCAATTTGTTTTTTTCAATATCTGTCATATTAGGCGGCGGTGCAGGCGGACGTTTGGGGAGTAGCCAGGGACGCAAAGCGTGGTACAACCACCAAAAAGCGAAGACGACGAAAAGCCATTTGAATAACATAGAAATGACAACAAAAAATGTGGCTAATGTGGTCAATGTATTAATGTGAAATCATTGGGACGTTATTATATGGCCTTTTCTTGCACACTATCCAGCTCCGGTTTTCCAAATATTTTTTTCAAAAACGGATGACTAAACACGGCAATCAGGATAATGATAACACCCAGATAAAAATTTGGGCTTAAAGTTTTGTCCTCGCGAAAGAGAATGGCCGCCAAAATTACGCCATAAACGGGTTCGAGATTGATCGTTAAATTAGTCGCGAAAGCGGAAATGTGGCGCATCGCCAGTAGCGTAAGATAATACGGCAACAGCGTACAGACCCAAGTCAAAATGCCTAACCAAAGCCAGTCCGAAGGCTGCGGCCACACCGCCAAAGCAGGATTTTGCCACAAAAAGAAAGGCAGCATCAGCGAGGTAACTAACAGACCACCAGATAGTTCCATCAAACTCATCATCAATGGCGGCGGTGGATTATTGTCAATGATTTTTTTATTCAATGCCGAAAAAATAGCCGCCAGCAATGCTCCCAAAACGCCAACCGCGAACCCTAAACGCATCGTCCAGTCAATATTTCCGACCACCAAAGCCATACCCGGCAACACAAAGACACCTAAGGCCAGTTCGTACCACTTGATCTTTTGCCGCAGTAAAATCGGCTCCGCGAAAGCTGCAAAAAACGAAATAGTCGCCATCGAAGCTACCGCTACGGAGGCATTGGCGATCTTGATGGCCCCGTAAAAACATAGCCAATGTAGACCGACTATGACGCCAATACCGAGTAAACGAACGCGCATTGCCTGATTGACTTGGACCCATTGCTTGCGCGGCACAATCACCAATAAAGTAGCACAGCAAATCAGCACCCGCCACCAAACCAGCGACAAGGCTTGCAGTGAGATTAACTTGCCTAAAATCGCCGTGAATCCCCAGATAAGTACGCAAATATGCAGGTAGAGGTAGGATCGTTGTTTTTCCGTCATCGCACAAAAGTAGCGGGTTTGTTTAGACAGTCTCCAAATTTCCATCCATCGTAAGTCGCTGACATGGAAATGACAGACACGCGCGCGCGCTCAATTACTTTTGTCCCTCCGTCGACGTATGAAACGCCGCCAGTAACACCCAACTCATGCTTGATGGTTATCATCTTCTAACCCTGACCCACCGCCACACCGCACTCGAAAATATCGGCCACGCCATGATGGATGCCGATGTGGCTGCGGAACGACTACAACAAGTAAAAACAGAACTTGGCTGGGAGGAGGTACTCTACTTAGCCACCTGCAATCGGGTGATGTACCTTTTTTATAGTCCTCAACCCGTTGAAGGGAGTATTTCCCAAAAACTATTAGCCGCAATTCGTCCCGACCTTCCCAACGAAATATTGGAAGAAACCGCCGCTGCTATGCAGTTGCTACACGGCGCGGATGCCATTCGTCACTTGTTGGAAGTCGCTTCTTCGATGGATAGTTTAGTGGTCGGTGAGCGGGAAATCATTCGTCAATTGCGCGAAGCCTATGACCGCAGTCGGGCTTGGAGCCTTACGGGCGATCATTTGCGATTGTTGCTTCGCACCACTATCGAGACGGCCAAAGAGGTATATTCCAAAACCGGGATTGGTGCAAAAGCCCTGTCCATCGTCGCGTTGGCTTTTGGTGAAATGCGCAAAATTGGTTTGCCAATGAATGCCCGTATTTTATTAATCGGGGCTGGACAAACCAACCAATTATTTGCCAAATTTTTGGCCAAAGCCGGTTATCGCCGAGTAACGATTTTCAATCGCACCTTAGCCAAAGCAGAAGCATTGGCCAATGCTTTCGATGGCCCCGCTTTGCCGCTGGACGCGCTGGAACACTATTCTGCGGGTTTTGATGCCATGATTGTTTGTACTGGTGCTACGCAAATATTGGTGAATCCTGCACTGTACCGCCGACTTTTAGTTGGCGAAACCACGCCGAAAATAGTAGTGGATTTGTCTATTCCAAATAATGTAGACAAGGCTATCTTCGAGAAATCCCCAGTGCAATTCATTGAAATTGAAGACTTAAAGGAAGTTGCCAAAGAAAATCTGGCTTTCCGGGAAAGCGAGTGTGCGAAGGCTAGCGTCATCATCGAAAAACGCATTCGGGAGTATCGCGAAGTGTGGCACGAGCGACAAATTGAGCGCGCATTAGCCCACATCCCTGCCGAAGTACGGGCAGTGAAAGAGCGCGCCATTTATGAAGTCTATGGCCGCGAATTCGCTGCGCTGCCACCAGAGCAACAGCAACTAATGCTCAAAATGCTGGACTACATGGAAAAGAAATGTGTGGCTATTCCGATCAAGGCGGCCAAGGCGATTGCTTTGCATGGGCGAAAGCAACGGCCAAACGCGACGATAGAAATAGTACAATAATTATTTCCCTTTCCGATCCAGCACATTTTTAACCGCCGCCAGCACGTCTTTTTTACCCAAACCGTATTTTTCCAGCAGTTCGGCGGGTTTGCCACTTTCCCCGAAAGAATCATTTACGCCCACGTATTCCATCGGAGTTGGCATTTTTTGAGCCAATAATTGGGCGATGGCATCGGCGAGACCGCCATTCCGCTGATGCTCTTCGGCCACCACCACAGCGCGGGTTTTGCTCACTGAATCCAGCACCGCCTCATTATCTAATGGCTTGATTGTATGAATATTAATGACTTCGCAGGAAATGCCCTGTGCCGCCAATTCCTTCGCCGCTTCGATGCAGGTCCAGACTAAATGGCCAGTCGCAAAAATGCTCACGTCCGTACCGTCCGCCAAATGGAGGGCTTTACCAATCTCAAATTTTGGATTCTCCTCCGTAAAAATCGGCCACGCCGGGCGACCAAACCGCAGGTACACCGGCCCATAATACTCCGCAATCGCGAGGGTCGCCGCTCTGGTTTGATTATAGTCGCACGGATTGATGACGACCATGCCGGGCATCATACGCATCATGCCCACGTCTTCCAGAATTTGGTGGGTAGCACCGTCTTCGCCCAATGTGAGACCGGCGTGGGAAGCGCAGATCTTCACGTTTTTATGCGAATAAGCGATGCTCTGGCGAATCTGGTCGTACACGCGGCCCGTACTGAAATTGGCAAAAGTGCCCGTAAATGGAATTTTGCCAGCCGTAGCAAGGCCCGCCGCGATGCCCATCATATTCGCTTCGGCAATGCCGACCTCGAAAAACCGCTCGGGGAACTCGGCTTTGAAGTACTGCATCAGCAGCGACTCAATGAGGTCAGCCGTGAGGCCGACGACTTTGGAATTCGAGCGGCCCAGTTCGAGCAGGCCCTGACCGAAGCCTTCGCGGGTAGCGCGGGTGGCGGTGGATTTTATATCTTGGATATTCATGGCAAAGAGTAGACGCTTTGGATTCGATTTACTTCGGTATTTACGTTAAAGTTAGCTGCTTCCTGTTTACTCAATTTAGCAACATTTACTCCCCGTAAACTTGGATGAAATAATACTACAATGGTTGTACTAAAATTGGCAATACCTTCAAACTGTACATTTTGTACAACTGATAAATCTTCATCAGCAAGCACTTGGGTAATTGACTTTGAAGTACTCCACTTTTGCGATAAAGCAGTTGAAATACTAATGTCATTTAAAAAAACAACTGGATACCAACCTAATACTAAAATTAGGCTTGGTCTTTGTGCCTTAATTTGCTCAATAAAAAATTTACGACAGCCAGTTAGAAAGTCTTTATTTTTAAAACCTGATGAAGGGCCAGTATTTTTAAAATTCTCTTTCCGTACACCCATAACTGCATTGGTAAAAAAACATTGGTCAAGTGGAATCTCCACTTTTTTTAAAACTGCTCTCAGGTTTCTCCATGTACTATTTATTTTCACGTCTTCTCCTCCGCGTTCTAATACTGGTTTAATATTATCTTCATTGTCAAAATCTTGCCCTAAAATCATAACCGTTTTACCCAAAAGTTTTTCATCCTCTTCTTTCCATAATCCACGTCCAACTGGAAAAAATGCTTTACCAGAAACATTCATTTTAGATGTAACTTCTACCATATTTGCTAATTCATAAGGAAGTTTTAAACCTTCAAGTTTTTGCCTAAGCAATTCTATTTCGCTCATTCAGTAATTGTCGTTGATGATAAATATGCACCTTTTAGCATTAATTGAATAGATTATTTTTTGAATGCGATTCTTAGACAGTGTAATTATCGCATTGAGCGAGCCAAGCATCTATCCGCGCGATAGTTTCATCAGAATGAGTGATGGTTTCAGCCATAGATTGCTCCCATGACAGTGAAAATAATAGTTTTTGCTCGTCATCAAATTTGGCGGCTTCTATGGAGAGCATTTTCCAAAAACCCTCCCGCGCATCAGCAGAAGGCAGGGCATCATAGTAATCAAGTAGTTCTTTAACCGTGAACCGCAAGGTGACTACTTGTCCTTTGAAAAGGTGTCCGGATTGCTGCGCAGCAACTCCTCCCGTTTCCGATTGATGAACACTTGGCATCACAATTAATTTATGAATGCTCCACAGCCGTTAATTTATCAATCCTATCCGCCGTTTGCTTGACACTTTTTGAAATTTCTTCCAGCGATTGCGTACAAGATAAAGCAAATAGTGCTTTCTGTTCATCCGTGAATGGTTTCATGCGCAGTTCCAATTCTTTCCAAAAATTTTCTCGCTCATCGGCGGTAGAGAGTGCCATATACTCTTCCGTCAAGTCTTGCATCGTAAAGGGCAGCGTTACAGTAAACCCTTTGGCTTCACTTGCAACAATTGATTTTTCTGTTGATCGATCGTCCGCAGATGATCCAGCCTTATGTTGATCTAGTCGTTGATCCATTCTTTGCTTTGTTTAGTAAATACATTTGGAGAACTAACGAAAAGTTGCAACTGCATTTTAGTACGGCGTTCATCCCAATCCAATGCAGCCCACTCTTCTTGCCATTCTTGTTCGCTCATTATTTTTTCGTTCTGTTTTGTTGCTCTCAATAATCCCCCAACTCTACCTTCTCCAACTGTCCCATCGCCAGATCATATTGCTCCTGATTCGGCGATTTGCCATGCCATTTATAAGAACCAACCATATAATCTATGCCGTAGCCCATGTGGGTTTTCATCAGAATAACGACTGGCTTACCCTTGCCCGTCTGCGATTTGGCTTTCTCCAACATTTCGATCACTTGCGCCAAGTCATTGCCATCTTCTGTTATCAGCACATCCCAGCCAAAAGCCTTCCACTTGGCGGGCAAATCCCTCAAATCCATTATTTCTTTGGTCGGGCCGTCGATTTGTTGGCCGTTCCAATCCACGCTCACGATCAGGTTGTCCACGCCTAAGTTTGGAGCCGACATGATCGCTTCCCAGCATTGGCCTTCGTCCAGTTCGCCATCGCCAGTGAGGGCGAAAACCCAACGCGGATCGCCATCAATCTTTTTGGCGAGGGCAGCACCGATGGCCACCGACATGCCCTGACCCAACGATCCAGAAGCCACGCGAATGCCCGGCAAACCCTCGTGGGTAGTCGGGTGGCCTTGCAAGCGCGAATTGATCTTGCGGAAAGTGGCCAGTTCAGCCGTCGGAAAGTAACCTGAACGCGCCAACACGCTGTACCAGACTGGCGAAATGTGGCCATTGGACAGGAAAAACATATCCTCGCCCTTGCCTTCCATGGTAAAAGTCTTCGGGTCGTGCTTCATTATGCTACCGTACAAGGCAACAAAAAACTCGACACAACCCAACGAACCGCCGGGGTGTCCGCTCTGTACGCCAAAAACCATTCTTATAATGTCGCGACGAACTTGGGAAGCGAGGATTTTTAATTTTGAAATATCGGTCATGAATAAAAAATGAGTAATTGAGGATATGAAGATTTGAGCATTTGATACACACGGTTTGCCAATGGCAAAAATAGGAATTTACCAGCAACCTACTTGGCCTGTCTGATATTAAAAAACCAAGCTATTTGCTAATCGCACTTTCAAACTGGTAAATCACCGTTGGACAACGTCTGTTCGGTCGTTTTGTGCCAAAAAAGAAAAAGGTTGAACTATTTTCGCAGCCTCTTTACACAACTTGGAAAAATGAAAAAACTGTTTACTGCTACTCTTTTCCTCCTCTGCGCTGGCTGGCTGTCGGCGCAAGAGTTGGCTGCCGATCTGAACGGCTACCATTTCACCACCATAAAAAAACTTGGCGTTACGCCAGTTGAAAACCAGAACAAATCTGGCACGTGTTGGGTCTATTCGGCCAATTCTTTTTTTGAAAGCGAACTAATGCGCATGGGCAAACCGCCGGTGGATTTGAGCGAAATGTACGTGGTACGCGCCGGATACTTGGAACGCGCGGAGAACTACGTCCGTCGCCAGGGAGCCGCCGCTTTTGGCCAAGGGGCTGAAACACATGATGTTTGGAACATCGTTCGCAAGTACGGTATTGTGCCGCAGTCGGTGTATTCCGGTTTTCCGCCCGGCCAGGACAAACCTGTACATGGTGAAATGGAAGCCGTGTTGAAGGCCATGCTCGACGCTTTGAACAAAAATCCTGATGGGAAACTCAGCACTCAGTGGCGCAAAGCCTTTACCGGTGCACTGGACGGTTACATGGGAACGCCGCCCGCTACGTTCACGGTGGATGGCAAATCCTACACGCCGCAAACTTATTTTCAAAGTCTGGGCCTCAATCCCAACGACTATGTGGCACTGACTTCCTACACGCACCATCCGTTTTACAAACCTTTCGTGCTGGAAGTGTCGGACAATTGGTCGAACGGCGAATTTTACAACCTGCCGTTGGATGAGTTTTGTCAAGTCGCTGAAAATGCGGTGGACAAAGGTTTCGGTGTGGTCTGGGCCAGCGACGTGAGCGAAAAAACTTTTTCTGCCAAAGAAGGTATGGCCATTATGCCCGCCAAAGCCTGGGAAGACATGACTGTGGGTGAACGCGATTCGATCTGGAAAACACCTGTGAAAGAAAAAATGGTGACCCAAGAGCAACGCCAGATGGGCTTTGATGAAATGTCTACCACCGACGATCACGGAATGCACATCACCGGGATGGTGAAAGACCAAAACGGTACGAAATATTATACCGTGAAAAATTCTTGGGGTACGGTAAAAAAGGAAATGAACGGCTACTTATATGTGTCACAACCTTATTTCCGCTCCAAAACGATGTCGATTCTGGTACATAAGGATGCTATTCCGGCGGCTACGCGGCAGAAGTTGGGAATCTGAAAATCGTTGAGAAAAGGTTGAGGATGTTGAGACTACGTGTTGAGTTTTCTCGACAACCTCAACCTTCTCAACCCTTCTTATCAACATTCTTAAAAAATATCCGCTCAAAAATTTGGCCGGGTATTTTTTTTACGAATAACTTTGCATTTCAAAGTACTTTCAATCATCTATTATGCAAAGCGATTCAGGTTCCCTTTCCCTCTTCCAGCGGCACGCCAATTCCTTGAAAGGCATCATCATTTTTCTGCTCATGCTTGTCCTGCTCATCCCGACGGCCATGATCGAGAGCATTATTCAAGAACGGCAAAGCCGACAAAATGAGGCGGTAAATGAAGTGGCCGGCAAATGGGGCCTCACTCAGACCATCACTGGGCCAGTAATAGTGTTACCCTACGAACAAATAACCCGCAATGCGACTGGTCAGGAACTAAATCGCGAAACAAAATATGCGTACCTCCTTCCAGACAATCTCCGCGTGAGCGGCGAGGTATTTCCCGAAAAACGCTATCGGGGTATTTTTGAAGTGGTGGTGTATAATTCTAAATTGGCCCTGGACGGCGAATTCCCCAAGCCGGTATTGGACAATATTATCCCGGCAGGAGCCAACATTTTATGGAATAAAGCCGTGATAGAACTGGGCATTCCCGACTTGCGCGGCTTGAAAGAACAGGTGAAGTTGACTTGGAATGATCAAACGGCGGTCGTTTTTGAACCCGGCTTGTCCGTGTCGGGCGTGGCGGCCAGTGGAATTCACGTAGGTATACCGTTGACCGCCGAAGCGGAGAATCATCGTTTTCATATTGACATCGCTTTACAAGGGTCTGGTTCGCTGTTTTTTACGCCCGTGGGAAAAGTCACGGAGGTCGATATTAAATCGGCTTGGAGCGATCCGAGTTTTACGGGTGCGTTTTTGCCTGATCAAAAAAACATCAGCGCGGCGGGTTTCGATGCCCAATGGAAGGTGCTGAACCTGAATCGCAATTATCCCCAATCGTGGGCGAGCGATACACAGGTTGATTTTTCCAATAGCGTTTTTGGTGTAGATTTCCTGCTGCCCGTAGATAATTACCAGAAATCTATCCGCTCGGTGAAATACGCGATCCTCTTCATCGGCCTGACTTTTCTGGTGGTTTTTTTCGTGGAAATGCGCAATTCCCGCCGCGTTCACCCATTCCAATATGCTTTAATTGGCTTGGCTTTGGTCATTTTCTATACGCTGCTGGTCTCTATTTCCGAGCATATTTCTTTCAATGCCGCGTATGGCGTATCGGCGGCAATGACGATTGGATTGACCGGACTTTACGCCCGCGCTTTATTCGACAGCCGCAAAATGGCCTTTTTGGTCGCTGGTACGCTGACGTTGCTCTACGGATTCCTATTTACCGTGTTGCAATTGCAGGATTATGCGCTGCTGATTGGCAGCCTCGGTTTGTTCGCTATTCTGGCGACGGTGATGTATTTCTCCCGAAAAATTGAATGGCAATGAGCACAACATTTTAATTTAACTCTTTGATTATCAATCCCAAAGCGAGGTGGTTACTTCTAATATTTTGTAAGTAATCATTACCCGTTATTAGAAGTCAGGCATAACAACATTACACTCAATAGAAAAATACCGAAATACAAAACCGCCTGTCGCCGTTCGTCGTGCATCATCTTCGTATCAGCATGTTCCTTGATGACTTGGTTGCTGGCCCGAATTACTTGCAACAGAATCAAGGAGATAAGCGCATAACTTAACAGATAGATTTTATCCATTAGCACCATGTAACCCGTGTCGGGCAGTGCCTCGCTATATGATTGCTGCAAAAAAACTGCCGTTAGCAAGGCTCCGATTGGCAGGGACGCACGCGTGTCAGTATGGCTGGGATGCAGTAATAATGCACCGAGGCTCACTAATAAAACAATGATCAGCGGCAGCAGCATTTTCAACAAAAAATAACTGAACGGTCGGGATAGCGTAAGCAAAAAAGTCAGGTTACTATATCGTCGGGCATTCTCTTGTGGATTGCCGAAGTCAGTCGCATAGTCGTGAACCGTGGATTCCATGCGATAGTTCTGCTGGGTCCAGCCCACCAGATTGAGGGTACCGCGAATACCCGTAGCAATAGTATCCGGTAAATATACCAAGGAATCGGAAGGGTATTCCGGGCTTTCCACCTGAATATCCAGTGCATGGCTATCCAGCGGGAAACGATTGAGCGCGAAAGCGTGAAAAAATCGGCCCTCGATGCGCATGATCTTGTATTTCGTGCCATCTTTCAGCGTTACTGGCGTACTGTCGCCATCAAAACCGGTTTTAGCCATGCTCCATTTTTCAATAGAATTGACAAACTCGATATTCGTTGGGTCAATATGCCCCCGCCACTTAAACCAAATGTAAAAATCTGCATAAAAGGAGTGCTCGTCCATATTCAGGCCGTACAGATTCATCACGTAAATACCCGTATGTACTTGTTGCGGCTGCGCCAATGCTGGGCTGGTGCCGACGAATATAATGACTATGATGGAGAAAAATTTCTGGGAAAGGCAGGAAAAAGGCATAGTGATTAGTTGCTTCAAAATTTTAATATTCCATTGCAGCCAAGTGGTTGACAATGTGCATGGCATTGGCACGCCTCAGCTTTTACAATTCTACCAGCGCATTGTCGAGCGAGTGCAAAGCCGGAAGTCGCGTCGAATAGGTTGAGCCGAGTAAATCAATTCTTGCATTGGAAGATAATTTTACCAAAAAAGCGGCATTTTTGGCGTTCAAAAGTAGAAAACATTTCCAATCTGGTCAGCAAAATGAATGCACAGCAGTCTCTTATCGAAGAATTCTACACCGCTTTTCAGCAGCGTGATTATCGCAAAATGGCCGCTGCCTACCATCCCGCCGCTACTTTCCGGGACGGTGCTTTTGACCTGAAAAACGGGAAAGAAATCGCTGCCATGTGGCACATGCTTTGCATCGGCGCGCGCGATCTACGCGTAGAATACCGCGATGTGCAAGCCGACGAAAAACATGGTTCCGCCCATTGGGAAGCCTGGTATACGTTCAGTCGGACGGGTCGGCCCGTACACAATGTGATCGAATCGGAATTCACCCTTCAGGATGGCAAAATCCTTCACCAGATAGATACATTTTCCTTCTGGCGTTGGTCGCGCCAATCGCTGGGAACGCCTGGTTTGTTATTAGGTTGGACGCCATTTTTGCAAAATAAGGTCCGCGCGACGGCGATGGCTGGTTTGCGGAAATTCATTTCGGAACATCGGGAATATCAATGAATTTAATCCTAACTCACCGTCCTCTCCTTCTCGAACTCCGCCACCCTTTCCGCTTGGCTATCGGTATGCGCACCCACACCAACGCCGTCCTCACTGAACTGCATTGGGAAGGCCAAATTGGTTACGGCGAAGCCGCCATGCCGCCCTATTATGGGGAAACCCACGCCACTGCTGCCGCCTTCCTCAACCAAGCAGCGGAAGTATTAAAAACCAAAATCTACCCCTTTGATATTTCCGCTTTGATGAGCGAGATAGATGCCATCGCGTCCGGCAACCACGCCGCCAAGGCCGCTGTGGATATTGCGCTGCACGACCTGTGGGGGAAATTGGAAAATCAACCAGTTTGGCAATTATTGGGTGGAATTGATCCTCAAAAAATGCCGCGTACGAGTTTCACTATCGGCATGGATACGCCCGAAGTGCTGCGTCAAAAAGTAGCGGAAGCCGACGGTTTTCAAATCCTGAAAATCAAACTCGGCAGCGACGATGACCGCGCCATCATCCGCACCATCCGCGAAGTGTCTGACCTGCCAATTTATGCCGATGCTAATCAGGGTTGGACGGATCGCGTAGCCGCGCTCGACCTTATTTATTGGTTGGCAGAGCAGAATGTGCCACTCATTGAGCAGCCTACGCCGAAAGAAGATTTGGACAGCGCGGCCTGGCTCACCGCCCGTTCGCCGCTACCGATTATTGCCGACGAGAGTTTTCAGCGTTTCGCCGACCTTGAGCGCGTGGCCAATTCTTTTCACGGCGTAAATATTAAACTGATGAAATGCACAGGCCTGGCCGAAGGCTACCGCATCGCACAAACCGCTCGTAAACGAGGGTTGAAATTAATGATTGGCTGCATGACGGAGACTTCCTGTGGCATTCGCGCCGCTGCGCAACTGGCCCCGCTTTGCGATTATGCTGATCTGGATGGCTGTTGGTTGATTTCTAACAATTCGTTTACGGAACCACAACTGCAGGATGGACGACTATGGCTTGGTGATGCGGCAGGATTAGGATTAATGGAAAAGTTTGAAATTGGTTTTCATTGAATTTCGCCGGACTGTAGTCGGATTTAAGTACGTTTGTGTCGAAGATATAGTGCTTCCCGTACCGTTTGGGGGCCAACTTTCCGCCATCAAACGGTCATTTTTTCAAACCAAATTCTTTCTTCGAAACCCAATTTTCTCAGCCCTATGGCACGCTTAACCACTTTTTCCCGACTCCTTATCACCTTAGTTATCGTCGGCGGCGTTTTTTTCCTCGCCCGCACTTTTCTTGGCAAGTCCGGCCTATTGGATAAAAAAGTAAACGTCGTTGATCTTGAAAAAACTGATAGTCAGACCAACGAAATCCTCAGTTCGGCTCCCAAAAACTACGCAACCTCCGGCCTGAACCAACTACCTTTTCCCAGCAAAAATGATTTTAACGGAAGCGGTGCTACCAAAATGACTTACCTCGGCATGGGTTGGAATGCCCAAACGCCGATTTCTTATGCTAATGGTGGCGCGAATACTAAAGCTGGTAGCCTGATGGCGAAAAGTAATATTGACCTGACTTTTACCCGGCAAGACGATTATAGTAAAATGCAGGAGGCTCTTGTCAAATTTGCTTCCGACTATAAAAGCAACCCGAAAGCACCCGCCGTTTTCTGCGGCATTATGGGTGACAACCTGGCTTCTTTCAAAGTGGCCCTCGACCAAAAACTGTCCGAAGTAGACCCTTCTTACAAAGTGAAAGGCTTCTACATTGCTGGTTATTCTTATGGCGAGGATAAGTTTATTGGGCCAGTTTCCTGGAAAAAAGACCCGCAAAAAGCACGTGGTGGTGTCTGTGCCGTAGTGCTAAAAGATGGTGACCAAAATATCGCTATCAAATGGGCTTCCGACAATGACGTGCCAGTGAATCCTGACCCAATGGTGTACGATGCAGGTCGCCTCAATTTCGTGGGTGTTTCTACTTTCGTGGAAGCCGCCGACCGTTTTGTGGCCAACCAAGGCGTAGAACTACCCGAAGTGAAAGACGGTAAGAAAACTGGCCAAACCAAGACCGTGAAAATAGATGCTGCATCCACTTGGTCGCCCGAAGATGAGAAGGTGTTTAAAACTGGCCGCGACGTGGTCACGCTGCTGAGCACCCGCGAAAACGTGAAGCAAATGCCTTGCCTGATACTGGGTCTGAACAAGTATTTGGAACAAAATATTGACCCAACCAAACGTTTGGTAACTGCGCTGGCCACTGCTGGCGATCAGGTGAAAACCTACGACGCTGCGCTCCGCTACGGTTGCGAAATGAATAAGGATGTCTTTGGTAACGAGATAAACTGGTACGAACTCTACAAGGGCAAGGACGTAGATATGCCTTCCGGGCGCACGGCTTCGGTGGGTGGTTCGCGCTCCTGCAATTTGGCCGATAATGCCGATGATTTGGGCATAGCCGAGAGTGCTTCCAACTCTTATGCCTCGGTGTACACTTTGTTTGCCAATTACATGAGCAAACTTTATCCCGAAGATTTACCCAGTTTTCCCCCGGCTGCTGATGTGCTGGATTTGTCTGCGCTGAAAGTCGTGTACGCTAGTTCTGACAAAGGCAAAATGACTGAGGGCTTTAAGGAAACCTACTCGAAAGGGGAGATGACCGATGTCTATGGTCGCCGCAACTACAATATTGAGTTTGAAAGTGGTAAAGCCAAATTCACACCGCAGAGTGAAAAAGTGTTGGAAGAAATATTCAATAGCGTGACTACCACCAATCTGCGTATGAGCATTAAAGGTCATACCGATAATGTGGGCAACTACGAAACAAACATGGACCTCTCGCAGGCCCGCGCCGATGCTGTGCGCCAATGGATCATGAAACGCTCGAAATATAGTTTCGCCGCCGACCGTTTTGCGCAGGTGCAGGGCTATGGTTCTGACAAAGCACTTGCTTCCAATGATACACCGGAAGGACGGGCGCGGAATCGTCGGGTAGAGATTGTGTTTGGAGATTAATTGATCTGGTATCAACCGAGTCTTTCAATTATCATCCTGTCGGGAACCGTCCACGTCGCGGCGTACACCGTAACGTGGACGGTTTCCGGTAGAATGACAAAACACACGCTTACCGACCACGGTGTTTGATTATCATAATCAATCCCGGTAGAAACAGGGATGTTACTGCCTTCCATTTGCTGATTGCCTTTTGCAATTTTGCTTATTTATTTTCTATGCACCAACTCAAAGAACTATTCCGCTGGAATGGCAACATATCCAGCACGACCCGCGCGCTGCTAATCGCGACCTACACCGTTGTGATTTTTCTGGCCTGGCAATTTTTCTGTCCGGTGGGACTGCCGCATCCCGATAAAGTCCGGAATGCCTGGCTGGAACTGGTTTCGCAGTACAACTTGTTGGGCGAACTGGGCGCGAGTGCACAGACTGCCCTGCTGTCTATGGCTCTGACGATCGTAGTGGCGATGATTTTGGCTTATTTGAGCCGTGTACCAGTATTCATGCCGCTGGTGGAATTGATTACCAAATTCCGGTTTTTATCGCTCATCGGGGTCAGTTTTATCTTTCTGCTTTTTACCAGCACATCTTTTCAGGCGAAACTCTTTACCATGAGTTTTACCATCCTGACTTATTTGCTCACGGGCGTTATTGCAGTCATTCGTGATATTCCGCAACGCATGTATTCGTATAGCCGCACACTGCGCATGAACGAGCAGGAAGTTACCTGGTACACCGTGGTGCGCGGTACGCTCTATGAAGCCGTAGATTTGATGGCCCAAAACTTTGCTATTGCCTGGATGATGCTCACTAGTATTGAGTCTATGTTTCGGGAATATGGCGGCGTGGGGGCTTTATTAGTAAATGTGTATCAGCGTAAAGGATTTGAGTACGTTTTTGCCATTCAAATTACTATTTTAATAGTTGGTTTATTACTGGATAGTCTATTACGCGGCGCGATTTGGATTGCATTTCCTTGGAAAAGAAAAGAGACTAGTAATCCGTTATTAAAATGGCTGGCGGGCAGTAGTAATTAGTTATGAGATATGAGTTATAAGTTATAAGTTATAAGTTATAAGTTATTACTACTTGCACTGTATTAGAATGTGCTATGAATTTAATTTCGCTTAAATAACCGATTAGTTATGAACCATTAATCTCATATCTTATAACCCATAACTCATAACTCAAAAACATGGCCACCTACGAAAGAAAAGAACCGCTTTTACTAGATGTCAATATTGAATTGTTTGAATATCGCGAAGGGCAACCTATCCTGAAAAATATCAAGCAACAAGTGCTGGATGTGGTGCGTCCCGACGTGAATCAGGGGCAAGTACTGGCTATTTTGGGGCCGTCTGGTATTGGTAAATCTACCTTATTTGAACTGATTGCCGGACTGCGCGTACCCACCAAAGGAACGGTGCAGGCCTATTCACCTTCTTTAAAAAAGTTAATGCCGGTCAGTCCACATCTTATCGGTATGGTGTATCAGACTTATGACCTTTATCCTTTTCTAAAAGTGCGTTCGCAATTGGAATTGGGAGCCAAAAAGGGCGGTTGTATGGGCAATGATTTAAAGGAAAAAGTAGACTATTATCTGGATCATTTTCGTCTGCGCGAACACGCCACTAAATTTCCCAACGAACTGTCCGGTGGACAACGCCAACGTTTGGCTATTGCGCAACAACTGCTTTGTAGTAGTACCATACTGCTTATGGATGAACCATTTTCCGGTTTGGATCCTTTGATGAAGGCCAAAATCTCCGAACTCATCGCCGACGTAGCCCAACTGGACGAATTGCGCACCATCGTTATTGTTTCCCACGACATTGAGCCGACTTTGGCGATCTCCGATACCGTGTGGCTGATGGGCAAAAACGCCGATGGCAGTGCCTCCATCGTCGAAACTATCGACATGATTGAGCGGGGCTTTACCTGGCGCAAGGACGTGCGGGCCGACCGCGATTTTCAGAAACTGGTCTTTGAAGTGAATGAACGTTTTCAAGTACTGAGCGACGGGGTGGTAGAAAAAGTTTAAACGCTATTTATTTCAGCAAAACATAGTTGCGATATTCAAAAGGTCGCCAGCCAAAATACCTTTCAATCCAGTTGGAAAGACGGTCTTTCCATGACCAGCGCGCTTGCGCAGGATCGCCCGCAAACTGCCAATTCATGGCTGCTACGCGTGGCTGCATTACCGTCGGGTGCTGGCCAACAAAGCGTTCGAGCGGCTCGGCATCTTCATAATGGTACGCCGTTGCTGGCCCGGATAGTGATTGCGCTTTTGCATCTGAATGCCACAAACGGTTGAAATTCAACTGTTTCTGTTGCTGCGCCGCCGGATTTTTCACCCAGCCGTAATGATGAATATAAGCAAGAAGCAAGCGAACGCGGAGTTTGTCGCCGTCCATTTTCCGAAAGCCCTGTGCATCACGATACGAACGAATCGTCTTGTCATTGCGAATAATGCGCACCTCCCGCCGGTACCAACGCCGCGACGCACCCACAAAATCGTAAGAGCCATAAAAATGTCGGTATTTCAGCAATAGTCCTTCTGTGGTTGGATCATTTAAATACTGTTTCATCCCCGCCTGAATCGCGGGCAACTCGCTTTCCGGCACACATTCGTCGCCTTGAATGTAAAAGCACCAGTCATAATCTGACGGAATGGCATCGAAGGCTTTATTTGTTTCCACGGCTAATACCCGGCCCCCGGCGCGTAAATTGTCGTCCCAAACCGTTTCAACAATGTGAATTTTAGGGTCGTTAATACTGCGCACCAATTCCAGCGTCTTATCATCCGACTGCCCGACCGCGACTACGAAATAATCGCATATCGAAAGAACAGAGGTGATGGCCTCCACAATGGGATAGTCGTATTGCAGGGCATTGCGAATAAAAGTGAAACCGGCGACGCGCATAGAAGAGAACCATGAATTGGCGGGCGAAAATGCTGAAAAAGGTGGAAATGGGCGGGATTTTTAAATTTTTGATCAGGATGCAATGAGAGTGGATAAGAATTGTCAAAAATTTTGCAAAGATGTTAAATCATATTTACTTGTATAATATATATGTATGCCTAGGATATATTCTTTCAAAACTGTTATCTTTGGACTGACAATATTCATCTAATGGCACAAAATCAAGTTATTCCTATTGCTCCTTCTGTGCTAAAATGGGCACGGGAGACGCGTGGATTTAGTCAAGCAGATGTAGCTGCAAGGTTAAAAAAAGATGAAGATATAATTAAATCTTGGGAATCCGGCGAATCTCAACCCTCTTTTGCACAACTGGAAAAGTTGGCATACAGTATTTACAAACGCCCCCTAGCAGTTTTTTTCTTGTCTGAACCACCACAAGAAACTCCTTTAACACAAGACTTCAGAACATTGCCATCGCAAGATGTAAAGAATCTATCTCCCGAATTTAGATTGAAAGTACGGCGAGTAAAATATTATCAACTTGTCCTTGAAGAAATTTTTGATTCTAAAAATCCAATTGAAAATCCTTTACATAAAGCTATAAAATTAAATCAGGAAACAAGTCCCACCCAAGCTTCAGCCATAACCCGCAAATATCTCGGACTAACTTATGAGCAGATTAGAAAATTACCTGATCATACAGCAGCATTTAAATTATATAAGTCTTTATTAGAGGAAAAAGGTCTTTATGTTTTTCAGGAAACCTTGAAAGAAGTAAGCGGATTTAGCCTTTTTTCTCGTGAATTTCCAGTTATTTGTTTGAACGGCCCCGACATTCCACAGAAAAAAATATTTACGTTATTTCATGAGTTAGCTCACATACTATTCAATATTGGAGGTATTTTCCGAGATGTTATCTCGGAACGATTAATTCGTGAAAAAGATGAAATTGAGGTTTTTTGCAACCGTTTTGCTGCTGAATTTTTAGTGCCAGAGCAATACTTACTTAGTGAACCAATTGTCGTAAACAATAGCAATAGTCTACAATGGGATGAATCAGACATTGCCAAATTATCAAACATTTTTAAAGTAAGTAGAGAAACCTTATTACGCAGATTACTGGATTTAGGGCGCACAGATTCTACTTACTTTATCACTATGAAACGTAAGTGGGATAAACAATATGCAGATTATGTAAAGGAAAAAAAAGAGCGTCAAAAAAACGGGCCGAACTGGCATACAACTCAGATAAGTCATCTTGGAAAGAAGTTTGTTAATTCTGTATTCCAAGGACTTTCCGAAGGGAAAATTACTGAGTTGGACGCTGCTAATTTTTTGGGTATAAAAATTAATAAACTTTCTGATTATGCCCTTTTAACCAACCCGCCTACGCAAGATGCCTAAATATATATTCGATTCAGGGCCATTTATGTTACTAAAACACTATCCTCCCACTATCTTTAAATCATTTTGGGATAAATTAAGCCAACTTATAGAGAATGGAGACATAACTTCTACAAGTGAGGTACTAGAGGAATTAAAAAAGGATTCAATGTATGATTGGGCTAAAAAGCAACTTGATCTTTTCCCTAAGCCAGATTTAAAGGAGCAGTTGCTTGTACAACAAATTCTTGCTAAACATAAGGAACTAATTAAAGAGAGTAACCGTATGTCGGGCACTCCTGTAGCAGATCCATTTGTGATTGCACGAGGAGTATCTTTAAATATACCAGTAGTAACAATAGAAAAGTTAAAACCTAACGCTCACAACATTCCTAATATTTGTATAGAAATGGGAATAAGTTACATAAGCGGATTAATAGGATTGATGGAAAAAGAAGGTTGGAAATTCTAAATATTTCTGCTATTTGGGTTGGATTAGTTTAGTAATTGATAAATATCGGTGATCAAAAGACACTGGGTAAAGCCATATCTTGTTCATCCATATTCCTTTCCCGACCTTCGCCAGTCAATCCACCACACCATGCCCGCGCCCGACTTTTCCAACCAACCCTTCGATCCCACGCTACGCCCAGAAAAAAACGATGAACGAGAAACGATGAACTATGCACCCACTCATCATTCATCGTTCATCGTTCATCGTTATACCGCCGGTCTTCCGCCTTTCCTCGGCGGCCCTTACTCCACGATGTACCTCACTCAGCCGTGGACAATCCGGCAATACGCGGGCTTTTCCACCGCTGAGGCGAGCAACGCTTTTTACCGTCGCAACCTGGCGGGTGGCCAAAAAGGGTTGAGCGTAGCCTTCGATCTGGCGACGCACCGGGGCTACGATTCCGATCATCCGCGCGTGGTGGGCGATGTGGGCAAAGCAGGCGTAGCCATTGATACTGTGGAGGATATGAAAATCCTGTTCGATCAGATTCCGCTTGATCAGATGTCCGTGTCGATGACGATGAATGGTGCGGTCATTCCGATTTTGGCTTTTTTCATCGTGGCGGCAGAGGAACAGGGCGTTCCACCGGAAAAACTTTCCGGTACTATCCAGAACGACATTCTCAAAGAATTCATGGTGCGTAACACCTACATCTATCCGCCGGGACCGAGTATGCGGCTGGTGGGCGATATTTTTGCGTGGTGCGCTCGGCACATGCCAAAGTTCAACCCGATTTCCATCAGTGGCTACCACATGCACGAGGCAGGTGCCCCGGCGGAAATCGAATTGGCCTATACCCTCGCCGACGGCCTCGAATATATTCGGACAGGCTTGGCTGCCGGAATGAACATTGACGATTTTGCGCCACGCTTGTCTTTCTTTTGGGGCATTGGGATGAATCACTTTACGGAGATCGCCAAACTGCGGGCAGGGCGATTATTGTGGGCGAAACTGGTGCAGCAGTTTGAACCAAAGAGTTCTAAATCATTGATGCTGCGTACCCACTGCCAGACTTCCGGCTGGTCGCTCACGGAACAAGACCCGTTCAACAACGTGGCCCGTACCTGCATCGAAGCATTGGCGGCGGTGTTGGGCGGCACCCAGAGTTTGCATACTAACTCCTTCGATGAGGCGATGGCCTTGCCCACGGATTTTTCGGCAAAAATTGCCCGCGACACGCAGTTGTTTATTCAAAAAGAGACCGACATCACCCGCGCCATTGACCCTTGGGCGGGTTCGTATTTCGTAGAAAATCTGACCGCTGAACTCGTGGAAAAAGCCTGGGCACTCATCGAAGAAGTGGAAGCCTTGGGCGGCATGTCGAAAGCCATTGAGGCGGGCGTACCCAAATTACGCATCGAAGAAGCCGCCGCCCGGAAACAGGCGCGCATTGATAGTGGCGAAGAAAAAATTGTCGGCGTCAATATTTTTCAAGGTTCCGAAGGCATGGCTTTTGATATTCTGGAAATAGATAATGGCGTAGTCCGCGAATCGCAAATAGCACGAATTCAGGCAGTTAAATTAAAAAGAGATGAAACCGCCGTAGGCACAGCCCTTGCGGCCATCCAACGCACAGCAGCGGAAAAGGATGGAGAAAATCTGTTGGCCTTAGCCATCGAAGCCGCCCGCCAACGCGCTACTTTGGGCGAAATATCGCAGGCTTTGGAAAATGCTTTCGGGCGTTATACTGCCACCACCCGCACCATCGCGGGCGTTTATGCCGCTACCATGACGAACAATACTGACTTTGAACTTGCCCGCCAACTTGCCGATGAATTTGCGGAATTAGAAGGCCGTCGTCCGCGCATTCTGGTCGCCAAACTCGGTCAGGATGGCCATGATCGCGGGGCAAAAATCATTGCCACCGCTTTCGCCGACCTAGGCTTTGACGTGGATATTGGCCCGCTTTTCCAGACACCCGCCGAGGCTGCTCGCCAAGCCGCCGAAAATGACGTGCATATTCTGGGCATTTCCAGTTTGGCAGCGGGCCACAAAACGCTGGTGCCACAGACTATTGCAGAATTGGAAAAACTGGGTCGCGGCGATATTTTGGTCGTAGTCGGCGGCGTGATTCCGCAACAGGACTATGAATTTCTGAAAGCGGCGGGCGCGGCGGCGATTTTTGGACCGGGGACGGTGGTGGCCAAGGCGGCGCAGGAGTTGTTGAAAATTTTGATGCAATAAAAAAATTCGCCATGCAGCCCCAAGCCACACAGCGAATCCAGGCTGAAAACCTACCCAGTTTATCCTTTCACTTTTTGCTCTTTGCCTTTTTACCAGTCGCTTTTTTACCCTTTACTGCTGGTGGCAATTCTCCCTCGAACACCATCACTGCCAGCGGAGCCAATCGGAAAGTGATCGAATAATCCTGTCCGTGCGAAGGGTTGTGATCAGCCTTTCGGTCATTGTTAATCATCCCACTGCCACCATATTCTTTGTCATCACTGTTTAGTGCCTCGCGCCAAATACCGCCATAAGGAACGCCCAGGCGGTATTCTTCCATTGCATTGGCATTGAAATGACAAACAACAAGTAGTACTCGGTCGGTCGCGTCGCCCTTACGCAGATAGGCTACCACGCTATTGTTAACATCGTCGCCAGAGATCCACTCGAACCCTTCAGGCGAAAAATTCTTGCGCCAGGCAGCTGGTTGCTGGACGTAGAATTGGTTGAGCGCACGCACCCATTTTTGGATGCCTTGATGAAAATCGTGTTCCAGCAATCCCCAGGTAATGCCAGTATCGTGACTCCATTCGGTGGTTTGGCCAATCTCACCGCCCATGAACAGGAGATGAGAGCCAGGGTGCATCCATTGGAAACCAAGCAATGCCCGGAGATTGGCAAATTTTTGCCATTCGTCGCCCGGCATTTTATAGAGTAGCGATGATTTCATGTGCACCACCTCATCGTGACTAAGCGGCAACATAAAATGTTCCGAAAAGGCGTAGACCAGGGAAAAAGTAATTTCACTCTGGTGAAAACGTCGGAAAGTAGCCGGGCGTTTGAAATAACCCAGCGCGTCGTTCATCCAGCCCATCATCCATTTTTGATCGAAACCCAATCCACCGTCCTGTATGGCGTGGGTCACCCCGGGAAAAGAGGTGCTTTCCTCCGCAATGGTCTCCACGCCTGGAAAGGTCGTGTGCATCGCTTCATTGAAATCGCGGAGAAAAGTGATGGCTTCCAGATTTTCCCGACCTCCATAAATATTAGGAATCCATTCGCCTTCCTTGCGAGAAAAATCGTGGTAGAGTATGGAGGCCACCGCATCGACCCGCATGCCGTCAATATGGTATTTTTCGACCCAAAACAGGGCATTGCTGATTAAAAATGAGCGCACTTCGCTGCGACCATAGTCAAACACATAGCTATTCCAATCAGGCTGAAAGCCCCGGCGCGGATCGGCGTATTCAAATAAATGGGTACCGTCGAAAAAATACAGCCCGTGGATGTCGCCCGGAAAGTGCGAAGGCACCCAATCGAGTAATACCCCAATATCGGCCTTGTGAAAAGCGTCAATTAAGTACATCAGATCTTCTGGCGCACCAAAACGACCAGTTGGCGCGAAATAACCAGTTATCTGATAGCCCCACGACGGGAAAAACGGGTGTTCCATCACTGGCATAAGTTCCACGTGCGTAAAACCCATTTGCTTTACATAAGGCACCAGTTCATCAGCCAGTTCACGGTAGTTGAGTGAGCGGTTGCCATCCTCGGCGAGCTTCTTCCACGAGCCAATATGTACCTCATATACTGACCAGGGTTTTGGCTGACCGCTGCGGGCGCGGCGTTGTTCGATCCAGGCATCATCTTGCCAATTATAATGAGTATCCCAAACAATAGAAGCCGTTTGTGGAGGCGTCTCAGCGCGTAAGGCAAACGGATCGGCCTTGTCGAGTTGCAGACCAGATGCCGTCTCAATGCGGTATTTATAAGTAGCCCCTTTACCCAGGCCAGGAATAAAGCCCTCCCAGACACCGCTGCTATCCCAACGTGGCAGCAAAATATGGGAAGTAGGATTCCAATTATTAAAATCGCCGGTGACTGATACGCGCTTGGCATTGGGTGCCCAAACGGTGAAACAGACTCCATGCTCGCCGTCTACATCCACCAAATGGCTGCCCATTTTATGATGCAGCTGGTTGTGCTTGCCCACCTGGAACAGCGAAATGTCATAGTCAGTCAGCAGAGAAAAGGGTAAGACGGTTTTATTCATGGAATGGATGATTAGGTTTTAGACTTTGGACTAGCAGACTATTTTATTTTGGAAAAATAACTTTGACATTTAAGCATCCTTGAAATATATTAAATTGATTAAAGTCCTCCGTCAAATGTCCAGCAGTCAAAGGTTGGATAGTCCAACGTCCGACAGTCCGGCAACCCAACGTCCACATTTCCAATAATCCGGTGAAAGGTAGCGGAATCCCGAAAGAAAGCGCAGAGTCACTGCTGTGAAAAATTGCTTGGCACAATTTTGGCTTATGCCGACTCGCCTCCCTTTTAGTAGTCCAACCAAAAATAATCCGCATGAATGGTCATGACGTAGCCGCTATCTTCCAGAAATTTCCACTGTTTGCCAACCTTTTGCCGGAGGATATTCAACGCCTGGCGCACATGGCCGAGCCTAAAACTGCTTCTCACCACTCGTTCATTTACTTAGCAGACGAGCCAAGTGACTACGTTTATCTGCAATATAGCGGCGCAGTAAAAATCGGTATTTATTCGGCTGATGGCCGCGAAATAATCAAAAGCATTCAACATCCCTACACCGTATTCGGTGAATTAGGCTTGACTGGCGAGCCCTGCCGCACGGAATTTGCCTGCGCTATGAGCCTGGATGTAGATTACTTTGCTATCCGCGCCGACGATTTTCGCTACCTGATGCAGCAAAATTATCGTTTGGCGCAGTCCATGTTGCTTTATATGGGCGAACGTCTGCGTCGCGCAGAAAGGCACTGGGAGTCGCTCATTTTGAAAGATGTGCGCACGCGGATCGTGGAGTTTTTGAAAGAAAGTGCTGGGGCAAGAGGTCGGCAGGTAGGTTATGAAACGCTGGTAAAACACGGACTTACCCAGCAAGATATTGCCAATCTGGTGGGTGCCAGTCGCCAAACTGTGACCGCCATCCTGAACGAACTGCGGAAATCCAACCTGATTCATTTCAATCGCAACACGATTTTGATCCGCGATCTGGAAAAATTAAATTGATCAATACTTCGACAAAGTAAATTAGATGTTAGGCTTCTGCTAAATCATTGGTTTACAACGTATAATGTCTAAGGTCAAGTAATTTTGTCCTTTTACTTACTACGAACAAGTATATTTTTTCAGCGATGACCGCCTAGTGGTAGTCATCGCTTTCTTTGTGCCTGGCCATTATTTTTACCAGCAAACAACATAGATATCCGCAAAGGCGAATACATTTGCGCCCTAATCTGGAATAAGTCCAGATTAATACAGCGTCAACCGATTTTCCGTGCGTATTTTTCTCTCCTGCTTATTTTTAGTAGTGCTCGTTCCCTTGGCATTTGGCCAGGAGGAAGTAGTTCCCTCTCTGTTGGATTCTCTCCCTTTATTGGCGCATCCTGTTTCGCGTTGGGATGCGTTTTCGCTGAAAGGATATGGTTCCATGAATTACTATAATTTTGATTGGCAGACTGATCCTTTGAAGCGGAATGCCGTGGATTTGGAACGATTTATTTTGCAGCCCGGCTATCAATGGAATAAACGTACCCGACTAAATGCGGAGATCGAATTTGAGCATGGAGGCACTGGCGTGGAGCTGGAATTTGACCGCTTTGAGGAGTTCGGCGAATTTGAGTTTGATATAGCCAAAAGCGGAGAAGTGTTGCTGGAACAAATGAATATTGAATTTAGCACCCGAAATAAGGCCCTCAATTTCAGGTTAGGACGGCAAAAAGTTCCCTTCGCGCTGATGTACAACCGCGACGAACCAACTGACTACCTCACGGCAACGGTTAGTGAAAGCGAAGCCACCATTCTGCCGACTAACTGGACGGATAATGGCGTGGGCATATACGGAGCACTAGGTAAAAAAGGCTTCTGGAAATATAACCTGGCTTTTCTCAATGGACTGGATGGCAGTGCTTTCAATTCGGCGAACTGGGTCAAGCGCGGCAATCAGACCCGTTTTGAAATGGCTAATGCTAATAGCTGGGCCATCGCTGCTCGCCTCGATTACGCATGGGGAGAGGAAAAACTGGCGGGTGTAGCTTTTTATACTGGCAATACCACTGGCAATCGCCCCAAGCCTGATCTGACTACTTCTACGCCAGTAGTCATGGCGGAGGCCCACGTATTTTTTGAACAAGAACCTTTTTATGTCGCCGCTTTGGCGATGTATGGCACATTGGGCAATTCGGAGGCACTTTCCAATGCCAATCGCAATCTTTCTAACAACCTGAATGTCAAGCGAACACCCGTTGGAGCCGCTGCCGCGATGGCTTACGCAGAATTTGGGCTGGAAATATTTCACCTTTCCATGCTGATGGGCGGGCCGCACTCCGATTCGGAATGCTGGGTATATGGCCGCTACGATTACTACGATACAATGGCCAAAACCCAGGGTTTGATTTACAACAATCCTCGTTGGGAACGCAATTCCTGGACTATCGGAGCGAAGTATGAATTCCTGAAAGAGGTACAGTTTAAAGTGCAGTACACTGATCGCACGGTAGGTGCTCCCGCCCCCAGCAGTCCAAATGCCGGTACTCGGGAACGTGATTTTGTGCTCGGCTTCTGCTTTGAATTTTGAAAAGGTAATGGAAAAATTATTTCTCGAAAATGACGAAATATTTTTTGTTAAAATATTGATAATCAATATTTTAACAAAAAATATTCATTATAAATTACCGCATTTTAACAACAAAAATGACTAATCATGCAACTACTTAAAATTGCTTCTCTCATCGGAGTGTTTGCTTTATTTGCTACGGCTTGTGGCAAAGATGATCCCAATCCCACCCCGGTCGCAACGGACTATTCAACCAACCTGACCAATATTGCGCTCAACGTTATTACGGCCACGTACTTCGATCTCAATTTGCGCAGCGATGCTTTGGTAACTAGCCTGGCTTCTTTGGGGACAGTCCCCAGCTCGGCCAATCTTGCCTCCGCTCGCCAAGCCTGGCGCGACGCACGGAAGCCCTGGGAGCAAAGTGAAGGTTTTTTGTATGGCCCGGTGGATGTGCAGGGCATTGACCCGTCGCTGGATTCCTGGCCAGTCAACCAGAGCGATCTGGATGCTGTATTAAACAGTACTGCGGTACTCACCGCTGATTATGTACATAATCTGGACCCGACTTTACGGGGTTTCCATACGATTGAATACCTCTTGTTTGGTAGTAATGGCTCTAAGGAAGTAACAGATTTTACGACTCGACAGTTTGAATATTTGCTGGCCTGCGGCGAAGTATTACACGAAAACACTACTCAATTGTATAACAGCTGGAAAGTAACGGACGGTAATTTCGCCAAAAACTTCCTTCAGGCTGGCCAGTCTGGCAGCAACTATCCCTCTCAAAAAGCCGCCCTGCAAGAAATTGTCAATGGGATGGTCGGCATTTGTGATGAAGTAGCCAACGGCAAAATCAATGATCCATTTAGCCAGCAAAATTTAACCTTGGAAGAAAGTCGCTTCAGCAACAATTCCAAAGCCGATTTTGCCGATAATATTCGCAGCATCCAGAATTGTTATTTGGGCGACTACGGTGGCACTTCTGGAGCGGGCATTACTGACGTAGTGGTGGCTAAAAATCCGGAGTTGGACAGCAAAGTACGTCGGGAGATCGAAGAGGCTATCGCTGCTATCGAAGGTATTCCCGGCACTTTTACCACGGCTATTTCGCAGGCACCAGCCAGCATCCAGGCCGCACAGAATAAAGTGCGCACTTTGCTGGATACCTTGCAAGGGGAAGTGGTGCCGTTGGTATCCAGCCTTTAACGCTAATCAGGAGATTGGCACGGTGGGTTGCCCTGCCAACAAAGATTGGCGGGGCAACCCTTTTAAAAGAAAATGAAAAATGAAAAAAAATCTGTTTTTCTATGTCTTGATTATCAGCCTGTTAGCCAGTTGTCGCAAGGATACTCCGGCTCCAATAGATGAAGTACCCGCCAATGTGCAAGCTGGTGGTGCCACTACCGTTTCCGGGCATTTTAGCACCGCTTTTGAGCAGCCATCTGCCAATCTGGACGCTGCCGGTATACAGCAACACTTGGAAGCAGACAGAGCTTTTGGACAGACATTCGTGACTGCAGGTTCGCCCGTTCATCCAGGCGTTGGGCCATTGTTTAATCAGACTTCTTGCACTGGTTGCCACGGCAAGAACGGCCGGGCAGCTTTTCCACAGAGCGGTGACGATCTGGGTGGCCTGCTGCTACGAATAAGTATTCCTGGTGCGGGACTATATGGCGAGCCATTGGCGGTGCCGGGCTTCGGTGATCAATTGCAACAGCGCGCCACGTTTGGCATTATGCCTGAAGCGCAAGTGAGTTTGCAACTAGAGACTGAAATTCGGCAATTTCTGGATGGGGAACAGGTGAGCCTGCGTCGCCCGGTTTTTGTGTTGGTCAATCCATACGCTCCTCTGCCGAGCGATCTGCTTATGTCGCCGCGCATTGCGCCCCCGGTGATTGGCTTGGGACTATTGGAAGCCATACAGGAAGCTGATATTCTGGCGGGAGCAGATGAACAGGACACTAATAAAGATGGCATTTCCGGCAAACCAAATTGGGTGTGGGATACGGAGAATCAACATACTGTGTTGGGTCGTTTTGGTTGGAAAGCCTCGCAACCCAATTTGCGCCAGCAAACGGCGGCGGCCCTTAATGGCGATATGGGCATTACTACGACATATTATTCAACGGAAAATAGTGCAGGCCAGCCCCAGAGTGATGGTCAGGCTGATGACCCGGAAGTAGATAATGATTTTCTGAAACTAGCCACTTTTTATACCCAAAGCCTGGCTGTACCAGCCCGCCGTGATTGGGATTTGCCAGCGGTACAAAGCGGAGAAAGACTATTTCAAAGTGTCGGCTGCGCCAATTGCCACCATCCGTCTTATACCACCGGGCAACATCCAGAATTTGGATTTTTATCCCAGCAGCAAATTTATCCGTATACCGATCTGCTGCTGCACGATATGGGCGAGGGGTTGGCGGATGGACGACCAGATTTTGCTGCCGATGGCCGCGAGTGGCGTACGCCACCGCTCTGGGGAATTGGCCTGACCCAACTGGTGAACGGCCACACCGACTTTCTGCATGATGGACGAGCGCGCAACCTGACCGAGGCTATTCTTTGGCACGGCGGCGAGGGTGAGACGGCGATGATGCGATTTACGAAACTGAGCAAAACGGATCGGGACGCATTGCTGGCATTTTTGAATTCGTTGTGAGAAATTTAGCACTCTCCTTTGTCTGAAAAGGCTTCGGCGGGTAAAGAAAATGGAGCGGCCCGATTTGTCATAGTGACAAATCGGGCCGCTTTCAATATGGGTAAAGAACTGTTACCCGTTGATTTTCAATATTTTAATCTCTACTCGCTGATTAGCACGACGCCCCTCCGGCGTAGTATTTTGCTGGATCGGATTCTTTTTGCCATAGCCTTTGTAAGTCAGACGCTCTGGGGTGATGCCTTGAGCAATGAGCCAATCTGTCACTGATTTAGCTCGATTCATAGATAAGTCATTGGCAAATTGCTCTGTTGGGTTGTTGTTGGTATGACCGCCTACTTCTACGTAGACATCGGGGTTGGTTTGCAGGAAAGCGAGTAAGTCTTTTAGCGAAGTGACGCTTTCGGGTTTCAAATCGTACTTATTAGCTTCAAAATAAACCTTTTCCAGCCGGATAATATCTCCTGCCTTCAGTTTACTATGCTCAAATTTCTTGGTTTCCAACGGTGCTATGGGAGGAGGAGCGTTGGTAGGGACCACCTTAGTTTTGATGTTGCTGGCGATTACTTTGGAGCCTGGTTGCGGCGGCTTGGGCTTTTTCACCTCAGCCACTCGTTCTTCTGGCATTTTTTCAGGACCGCACATAATTGGCTTAATCGCCGAAGCATTGTCAATCAGCACGTTGCCATTATAGGGAAATAATAGCGGTGTCTTATAATAAGCTTCCAGGACGATATAACTCCAGGAGCCTTTTTTGGGACTTAAGCGACAGACGGTGGTAAGCCAGCGGGTATTTTGAATAATGGAGGTTTCAAAAAGCGGCTCCCCTTTTTCGCAGGGACTATTACCACCCCAGATAATCAGCCGGGCTGGCGTAGCGTAGCTGGAATTCTCTTTGGAGGTTTTGGTAGGACTCATATATTCCAAGGAGCGGCATAGATCAATACTGAATTCGTAACACTGATTGATCTCCAAAGGACGACTGATGCGTTGGCCTACCATTTCCCAAGTCTCATTATCCCGCACAACCAGTCCCAGATAGGATTGTCCATTGCTGGGGGCGAGGGTGACACCAAACCAACCCGGCTGTACATCGGGTGGGGTCTCACTTTCCGGTCCACAATTCGTCCAGCCATTGGGCTGCAATCCAGGACGAGGCAAATCTTCAAAAGAAGGATTGACTAAAAGAATGGGCGCATCTTTTTGAGCAATAGCCAGCAAAGGCAGAGCCAGCAAAAAGACTACATATTTAATTTTGTTCTCCAATGACATGGTGAATTGTTTTAATTAACATTGCAGGGGTAGGTTGCAAAGCGTATGCCAGACATAGCACCACCATTCCCGTCAAAAAAAATTCTCGGTGTAAAAATGTTGGCTACTAACGTCCGAATTTCTCGTTTTCATGTCTTGTAAAGAACTTTTGACGATTAATAACACCTTTTTGCCCGTCAATAGCGGCCATACTATTGCAAACGGTCTACTTTGCAAATAATGAACGATAAGCTATAAACGATTAATGCTAAATACTGGCACATATTCTATTGCCACAAACGGCCTGCTAGGTGTTCCCAACAGGCCGTTTGTTATACCATAAAATTTTTCGGAAAACTATTTGAAGGCGTCCAGCCCCGTCACATCCATGCCAGTAATGAGCAAATGAATATCGTGGGTGCCCTCGTAGGTAAGCACGGTTTCCAAGTTCATCATGTGGCGCATGATCGGGTATTCGTTGGTAATACCCATTCCACCATGGATTTGGCGGGCTTCGCGGGCGATGGTCAAGGCCATGTGCACGTTGTTGCGCTTGGCCATCGAGACCTGCGCGGCGGTCATTTTGCCTTCATTAGCCAAAGTGTACCTAAACGCCAGGCCAACAGTTGCGCCTTGGTAATTTCGGTAATCATTTCGGCCAATTTTTTTTGCGTCAATTGAAAACCACCGATGGGTTTGCCAAATTGTACCCGTTCCTGCGAATAACGCAAAGCCGAATCGTAGCAATCCAAAGCCGCACCAATGGCACCCCAGGCAATACCATAACGGGCTTTGGTTAGGCAAGTCAATGGGCCTCGCAAACCCACTACGCCGGGCAGTGTATTTTTCTTGGGTACGCGCACGTCTTCAAAAACCAGTTCGCCAGTGATGCTCGCGCGCAACGACCATTTGCCATGAATTTCCGGGGCAGTGAAGCCTTTCATGCCTTTCTCGACGATCACGCCGCGAATTTTGCCTTCCGGATCTTTCGCCCACACCACCGCAATATCGGCTACTGGGGAATTGGTAATCCACATTTTGGCACCGTTGAGTATCCAGTGGTCGCCGTCATCTTGCAGCGTGCTGGTCATGCCATTGGGGTTGGAACCAGCGTCGGGTTCGGTGAGGCCGAAGCAACCGATCATCTCTCCGCTGGCCAGTTTGGGCAGGTAGTGACGACGGTGTTCTTCCGAACCGAATTTATAGATCGGATACATCACCAGCGAACCTTGCACGGAGGCCATCGAGCGGATACCGGAGTCGCCGCGTTCGAGTTCCTGCATAATGACGCCGTAAGCAATCTCGTCCATGCCGCCGCCGCCATATTCGGCTGGAAGCGAAGGACCAAACGCACCGATTTCCGCCAAACCTTTGAACAGGTGCGTCGGGCATTGCGCGCGATTGGAATAATCTTCGATGATGGGGCTGACCTCGTTTTTCACCCATTGGCGCACGGCATCGCGGGCAAGCAGGTGTTCGGGGCTAAGCAGATCGTCTACGCCGTAATAATCGTGGTGTTGGTAGCGGTCTTCGCGGGCAGTGCGGGGGGCAGCGGCGGTATGTACGCCATTTCCGTTTTCGGACATTTTTCCCTCTATTTTGGTTAGGTAATTACCGTAATGTCACCGCTACGCGGTTTTCCAGCGAGACATCAGGTTTAGATAGTGCAAAAGTAAACAAAAAATTTGCCGGGCAAGGCGGAAATTACATTTTGCTTGTTTTTGCAAAATATAATTTTATAATCATGGAGTTTTTATCCTTGAAAACGAAGATGGTTTGGTTTTACCACGCCCAATCATCCATCCCTTCCAAAGGCACAGGTTTCACGGTGCGTTTGGTAAAAATGCGTTGCTGCTGGCGTTCCAGCACAAGCCGCGCCAAACCCAAAGCGGGCATTTCGGGCGCAGCCGGGTGCAAAGCCTGATTGATTTTTGGTTCCAGTACATCGAGGCGATAAAGCATGCTCATCAGGTATTCCGGCTGGCGTTCGAGCATCTCGCCAATACGCACAGCGAGTATTGCTAAAAGTTCTTCCTCGCTGGCTGGGGAAGTGCCTTCCAGTTCAAAAGGGCCGCGCAATAGTTCGGAGGTTTGTTGCAGCGTGTCATCAGTCATAGTGCAAAAATACAGCGGTTTAGAGGTTGTGGTTTTGGATTATTGCATTTTTACCCTTTTAAAAGCACGGCGTTGGCCTACCTTTGCGCTCCCAAAATCATGTTTCGTCCACCACAACTTTACAATATATGAAATTTGCAACCAAAGTAATCCACGCTGGCATCGAACCCGATCCCTCCACCGGGGCTGTGATGACGCCGATCTATCAGACTTCTACGTACGCCCAATCGGCCCCCGGAGAACACCAGGGTTATGAATATGCGCGCACCCAAAACCCGACCCGTACAGTACTGGAACGCAACCTCGCCGCGCTGGAAAATGGAACGGACGCTATTTGTTTTGGCTCCGGCCTGGCTGCTCAGGATGCGGTACTGAAACTTTTTGGCTCCGGCGATGAAGTATTGGCAGTCAATGACTTATACGGCGGCAGTTACCGCCAGATGGTGCGTGTATATGGTGCCTGGGGTTTGAAAAGCCGCTTCGTCGATATGTACACGGCTTCCAATGTGGAGCGCGAAATCAGCCCAGCCACTAAACTGATCTGGATTGAAACGCCGACTAACCCCATGCTGAATGTGGTGGACATCGCGGCGGTCTGCGCCATTGCCAAAAAGCATGGCATTCTGACCTGCGTAGACAACACGTTTGCTTCGCCTTATCTGCAAAATCCGCTTGATCTGGGTGCCGACATCGTGCTACATTCCGCGACTAAATATCTCGGTGGTCACTCCGATGTAGTCCACGGCTGCCTCATTGTGAAAGACCCTGAATTGGGCCAACGCCTGCATTTTCTGCAAAATGCGGTCGGCGCGGTGCCAGGACCACAGGATTGTTTTTTAATACTGCGCGGCATCAAAACACTGCACCTGCGCGTGGAACGGGCTTGCCAAAATGCTGAAAAGATTGCCCGCTATTTGCAGGCACATCCCAAAGTGGCGAAGGTATTCTGGCCGGGTTTTGAAGATCATCCGAACCACCAAGTTGCCAAAAAACAAATGCGCATGTTCGGCGGCATGGTCTCTTTTGACTTGGTAGACAATACATTAGAAGCGGCTACGCGGGTAATGAGTGCCACGCAATTGTTTACGCTGGCGGAGTCGCTCGGCGGTGTAGAATCGCTCATCGGACATCCAGCCAGCATGACCCACGCCAGCATTCCGCGTGAATCGCGCCTGAAAGTCGGTCTGACTGATTCGCTCATTCGCCTGAGTATTGGCGTGGAAGATGCGGACGATTTGATCGAGGATTTGGAGATGGCGTTATCGGGCGGCAAAGCAAAAGATTTGGTCAATGCGGAAATGAGTTTGGAACAGGTTTAGCCGAAAGTATTTAGACGGGTTTAGAAAAAGCGAAGAGTAAGGCATCTTCCATTTCCTTTTCTAAACCTGTCTAAACCTTTTCTATAAACCCTTATAAACCAACCACATCAATATAATTACATCATGGCCTGGCAACATACTGCCCCCTATTTTTACTGGCAAGCCTTGCGCCATGCCCAGAACTGGCTTCATTTTCAGCAAATGACGGCCTATTTTCCCAAGTGGAAAGAAGCCTTGCAGCCGGGTCATAATTCCATGGCGGACGAGAGTGCCTGGATTACTTTTCCGGCTTTGGATTATCTGAATAATTGGTTGCGCCCGACGCATCGGGTGTTCGAGTATGGCGGTGGTGGCTCTACACTGTTTTTCTGTAAAAGAGCGGGTTTTGTCGCCACGGTGGAACACGATGGTCAGTGGTTTGATATTTTGCAGCAAAAAATAAAGGAGAAAAACTACTCCAACTGGGAGGGTGTATTTATTTCTGGTGAACCCGTCACGGATGGCTCGTCGTCGCACCCTGCCGATCCGAATACCTTTCGAAGCGGCGACAAAGGCTCTAAGGATCAATCGTTTGAAAAATACGCCAAAGCAATTACGCGCTATCAACCCGCCTCATTCGATCTGGTTTTGGTGGATGGTCGGGCGCGCCCTTCGTGTATTCAGCAAGCACTGCCGTATTTGAAGTCGGGTGGATTGCTGGTCGTGGATAATGCGGAGCGGGATTATTATACCACAGCGTTCAAGGAAGTGTTTCAGGAACAATTCGATCCGGTGCTTACGCATTATTCGCCGGGGCCTTATGCGGCTATCTTCACCATTACGCTGGTGTTGATTAAAAAATAACCTTTGGCGGCTTTTGGCGACAATTCAATACCGTGGACAGGCTTACTTTTGAGTGGGCATAATTTCTTTGTCCCTCAAAAAATTCCACTATCCCATGAAAATCCATTCTTCCTTTTGGGGACTCTATGCCCTGATTTTTTTATTTTTCCAATTATCCGCTCAACCAATTACTTTTCAAAAAATCTATAGCGGAGCAGGAATAGTAAATGCTTATACGCCAGTCACCGGATTCGAATGTGATAGCACGTCGGTACGGGTTGGGTCGGCGGCGGAATTTTCTCCGGGCGATGAAGTGTTGATTATCCAGATGCAGGGTGCCGTGGTAGATTCGAGCAACACTGCCAACTTTGGCTTGGTAAACGACTTTGGCACTACTGGCAACTACGAATTCAACCGCATACAAAGCATCAGTGGCAATGATATTCAATTAAAATTTGCCCTCACCAAGTCATACGATGTGGCTGGGAAAATTCAATTGATCCGTGTGCCAGAGTATAGCAATACTGCCACCGATGCTCTCACTTGTCAGCCGTGGGATGGCCTGACTGGCGGGGTGCTGGTGATTGATGTAGCCAACACCCTCACTTTAATGGATGATATAGATGTAAGTTCCAAAGGTTTCCGGGGAGGGATTTTTGTGAACGATGTAAATACGTCTTATCACGAAACACAATTCGTGTATCCACCTGCCCCAAGTCTTTCCGCCGCCAAAGGAGAAGGAGTGGCTATTATTTCTCTGAATAAATCCTATGGACGTGGGCGATCTGCCAATGGTGGCGGCGGTGGAAATGCTGCTAATGCAGGCGGTGGCGGCGGCGCAAACGCTGGTAACGGTGGTCATGGTGGGGAGGAATATTACAATACGCCATCCACACCGACACCGGGCACACAAGGACTGGGTGGAAATAAATTATTTGAAAACAGCCTTGACCGAATTATTATGGGCGGCGGCGGCGGTGCCGGCCATTCCAACGATTTTCAGGGCAGCTCCGGCGGCAATGGTGGCGGCATTATAATCATAAAAGCCAACACTATAGTATCCAATAGTCATGCCCTTCGGGCATCTGGTGAGGATATTTTTGGTCCTGGCGGCACCAACGTTAATGATGGCCAAGGCGGTGGAGGCGGAGGTGGTACCATCTTGCTCGATGTAGAAGCAGTCAATGGCTCTTTACTCTGCAATGTGCATGGTGGCCGGGGTGGCGATTGTTTGTTCTACGTGCAATCGCAAATAATTGGCCCTGGTGGCGGCGGCAGTGGAGGTAAAATAGCAGTTTCCCAAACTTTACCCTCCTTGGTTTTTGATATTGATGGAGGTGTTCATGGTATTGCTAACCAAAATCTTTTCAATAAATCCCAAAATGGTGAATCCGGGAAAATTTTGACTGACCTAACTCTGGCGATAGATCACCTATTACCGTCTATCGAACTGAATATAGTACCCTTTATGTGTAGCGCGCTTGGCCAAATCACAGTTTTGAATGAACCAAACAGCGTTTTTAGCCTTAATAATGGCCCATTCCAACCTAGCCCAACTTTTAGCAACCTCGCTTCTGGTCAATACTTGATTACGGTACAAAACATTTTGAGTGGCTGTATAAAAGACAGCACGATTGCTTTGGCTGGCATGGGCAACGTTTTGCTGGAAAATACCATTACTTTTTGTCCCGGCGCATCAGTGAGCATTGACAGTGTGATTTACAGCTCACCCGTCATATTAATAGATACTATACCCGACCAAAGTGGTTGCGATACCATACTTACCACCCGGCTTGAATACGTTGTGCCCCCTCGAATCGAACACGATACTCTACTCTGCTTCGGCGATTCTATAACAATTAATGGCATCCAATATGGTCAGGCGGCCGTGGTAACGGATACTATTCATCATCCGAATAGCTGCGATACAGTCAGCATAACGACCATTCGGCTGGACAATGTAAACGCTCCTTTTCTTCCCGCCGATACGATACTTTGCCCTGGTGAAATGCTCCAATTGGTCAGCCCATTCTCAGAAACCAGCTGGAATGGGGTACTGACCAGTTCACCATTAGAAGTGCAGTTGCCCGGCACCATTGTGGCGTTTGCTTTTGATGAAAACCACTGTCTCCGACGCGATACAATTCAAATTGGCAGCTGTTGCAGCGAAAAAAACATTTACGTGCCAAACATTTTTTCTCCAAATGACGATCAGGAAAACGATGAATTTTGTGTCTATCCGATCAGCCGCTGTGCAGAATACGAATTGCATATCTATGATCGTTGGGGAGAATTAATGTTTGAATCGCAACAATCCGGCGTTTGCTGGGATGGCTCATTTCGGGGAAAACCTGCTGCTGTCGGCGTGTACATTTGGACAATGAAATTTTATTCGGAAGCAGTGCATCAGGAGAAAGTGTTGAGTGGTGATGTCACATTGATTCGCTAACCGGCCCCAAACGAGTTTTTCACAATCGCCAAAGCTTCTTCAAACACTGCTGTGTTGCCTGCCAAAATCTCTTGTTTCGCCAGAATATCTTTGCCACCACTAAAATCCGTCACTTGGCCGCCTGCTTCACGCACTAGAACGATGCCGCCCGCTACATCCCAGGCACTAAGACCATATTCATAAAACACATCGAAATACCCACAAGCTACATAGGCCAAATCCAGGGCCGCTGAGCCAAAACGCCGTAGTCCCCGACACTGCCGCATAAACTGGTTAAAAGCCGCCGACCAGGCTTGCTCTCGTTCAAAATCATGGTAAGGAAATCCGGTAGAAATCAAGGATTGTCGCAATGTATCACGCTGGCTTACCTGAATGCGCTGACCCTCGCGCCAGGCACCGCCGCCTTGCCAGGCATAAAACAGCTGGTTGTTCGGAACATGATTTACTACGCCCAACACCAAGTCATCACCTGCTTTCAAACCGATGCTTATGGAGAAATGCGGCAGCCCGTGCAGAAAATTGGTCGTTCCATCCAGCGGATCAATAATCCATTGTAATTCAGCATCTTGTTGGGCCACGGTGGCTTCTTCGGTCAGAAAGCCGGCACTGGGTAATATTTTTGATAATTGCTCCACCAGCATTTCTTCAGCCTGACGATCTACGTAACTGACCAGGCCGTTCATAAATTTTTCCTCGATCTGGCCAGGCTGTACTTGGCCAAGTTCCGCGCGGAGAAAAACGGCAGTGTCTCGACAGACTTGATTGACCTGGAGGGTGAGTTGTTCCCAGTTGACTGTTGGCATAAGTAGTATTTATGGAGTGAAGGATTTGGCTATTCAAAACCAATCTGCCTCTTTTGAAATAATGTATTGAACACTATTGCACCCTCGTTAGCCTAAATAAAATCCCAGTGGGTACAGTAAATATTCTAGAAAAAATAAGCCCCAAAAAAACATATAAAATCGCTTGACTTGCTGATCGTCGCCTACCCGAAGTTGGCGCGCCTGAAACCAGAACAGCAGCAAAGCCAGCGCATGGGTCACTATATAAAAATTTGGCGAGGGTAAATATCCCCACCAAGCCGCTAAAATCACGTACAGGTAAGCCACCGACACCACTATCACGCCAGCGACGAACGCCCTTTGCCGCCCCGAACGCACCGCCAGCGTTCCAAATTGATACTCCGCATCGCCCAGCGTATCAGGAATATCTTTGAACCAGGCAATGCCCAAACTAAACGCAAACACAAAAACCGCCAGCGGCCAAATGCTCGGATTCAGCCCCCATTGGCCCGTCAATTCGTAGTGAAAATGCAGGTAAAAACCGATATTGACCAACAATCCCCGCACGACGGAAATACAAGCGGCGGCCAATAAATGATTCCGCTTAAATTTGAGCGGCGGCAGAGAATAAGCCGTACCAATGGCCATGATGAGCAGAATAAGCCCCACAAACCAGACCGAGAAAACCGCCGCTGTCAGCAAAGCAATTACGCCGCAAATAATCACGATTCGGAGGGCTTGATCCCGGCTAAGCAAACCCGCCGCAATGGGCAGCCAAGGCTTATTGATGCGATCTACTTCTACATCCGACCATTGATTGAGACCCGTAATATAGACATTGCAAGCCCAGGCACTAACCAAACTCAGCAACAACAACATCGGCTGAAACGGTATATTCACCCCCGCAATAGCATATAACGCGCAGATACTCAGCGTACTACCAATGATAGTGTGGGGTCGGGTGAATTTCCAGAAAGTATGTAGTGCCTGCATCAGTGTGCGAAGTAACACGAAAAGTCAAAAATAGATGATGCGATGTCAATGAATACCAACATTAATGAACTATGGATCGGTGTAGTCGCAGCGATAGCCTTTATTTGGTTCACCGTGCGTCGCAAATCCCTGACCTGGGATGGCGCGATCACCGCCGCCGTCATGGGTCTTTGGATTCTGTTTTTTGCCGGAAAAGCCTTCCTTTTACCGCTTACTATTCTTTTTCGTCAGCAGTGTACCTTAATCGGGAAATTGACCAAACGCCGCACAGTTGTTTCCGATGCCAAACATGGTAAAGCCCGCGATTATCGACAAGTACTATGTAATGGCGGTATCTATGCCGCACTTCTCCACCTGTCGTGTCTATTCCGATAGAAGTATTAATGATTGTTTCCTTGGCTGTCAGTACCGCCGATACTTGGGCTTCCGAAATTGGTATTTATTTCCGGGGACGTACTTACGATTTGTGGAGATGGCAGACCTACGCCAGTTGGTTTGTCCGGTGGGGTAAGTTGGGCAGGCACTTTGGGCGGTTTGGCGGGTGCGGCGGCCACCAGCGTCGTCAGTATTGCCAGTCTGTATCTTTCGATGGATTTAATGACCATTTCCATCTTCACTTTCGCGGGATTTCTGGGCATGTTGATTGACAGCCTGTTGGGAGCGACTTTGCAAGCCCGTTATCGAAACGAAAATGGCGAGTTTACCGACATCCCGACGAATATTTTGCATTCCGGCTATCCCTGGATGAGCAATGATGCCGTAAATTTGTTAAGTAATCTGCTAATGGTTTTGTTAGCCGTCGCCTGTTTGTTCGGCTGGTATTTTTTTATCAAATAAGTGCCAGCAGTTCAATTACTTCGATATTTGCCTGACTCATTTCTAAACCCTTCTCAACTTTTTTTCTCAACAACCTCAACATTCTCAACGCACTCAACATTTCAAATCATGCCCGAAGCATATATCATTAAAGGTTATCGTTCCGCCGTCGGCAAAGCCGGAAAAGGCGGTTTCAAAGCCTATCGTTCCGACGACCTCGCCGTGGATGTCATCAAACATTTGCTGGCGCAAGTACCCGAACTTGACCCGAAAATGGTGGACGACTGCATCGTCGGCTGCGCCAATCCCGAGGGCGAACAAGGGTTGCAAATCGGTCGCCTCATTTCCAATCGCGCGCTCGGCAAAGACGTGCCGGGCATGACGGTCAATCGCTATTGCGCTTCTGGCCTCGAAACCATCAGCATCGCGGTGGCTAAAATCCGGGCGGGTATGGGCGATTGTTATGTGGCAGGCGGTACAGAAAGTATGTCTTTTATTCCAATGACCGGCTACAAACTTGCTCCAAACTACAATATCGCCACCAATACACCTGATTATCTGGTGGGTATGGGCCTAACCGCAGAAGCCGTTTCACAGAAATATCACGTCAGCCGCGAAGATGCTGATGCTTTTTCGGTGCAGAGCCACCAACGCGCCGCTGCTGCGATTGATGCGGGAAAATTTATTGCTGAAATCGTTCCAGTAAACGTGCCGGAAGTGTGGGTCGAAAATGATAAACGTCAGGAAAGAAGCAAGGTAGTGTCCGTGGATGAAGGGGTGCGCCGCGATACGACCCTGCAAGGTCTGGCGAAGCTTCGTCCGGCTTTTGCGCAGGATGGCGTAGTGACGGCTGGCAATTCTTCGCAAACCTCCGACGGCGCCGCTTTCGTGCTGGTCATGTCTGAAACGATGATGAAGGCATTGGGTTTGGAACCAATTGCGCGTTTGGTTTCCTGCGCCGTGGCTGGGGTGGAGCCGATCTATATGGGCATTGGCCCGTGTGCAGCTATTCCGAAGGCACTGAAACAAGCGGGCATGAAACTCGACCAGATCGAAGCCGTGGAACTCAATGAAGCCTTTGGCGCACAAGCACTTGCGGTTATTCGCGAAGTGGGTTTGAATCCTGATATCGTGAATGTAAATGGGGGAGCCATCGCTTTGGGCCACCCGCTGGGCTGCACGGGAGCCAAATTATCTGTGCAAATTCTGAACGAAATGCGTCGTAGTCAGCAGCGTTATGGCATGGTGACTGCCTGTGTGGGTGGCGGACAGGGCATTGCCGGAATTTATGAAAGATTGAATTAGTACTGTACTGGTGGGTTTAGCCGCCGACAAAATAAAAAATAGCGTCAATCGAAAGGTTGACGCTATTTTAATAAGTGTCTAAAAATCGTAATATTTCAACAAAACTGCCCGTAATTATCCGAGCGGGTTTCGTGGCATCAGCAGGTTGATTGACCTGGACTTTCCCTTCGCTAGTGGCCGGATATAGCCAGAGTTCTATGCCGGGTTTGTCACCGGGATACAGGCGCATATCTAGGTGCACGAAAGCACTATCGGGCGACCATTTTACTTCGTCGGCTGACCATGAAGAAGGTACATCGAACAATTTAGTCTTTGTTTGTGCATTGTACAGATTCGGATTTTGAACCCAATGCGACATTCGCATTTCGTAGATACCGAGGAGCAAATTGTAGAGCCCATCGGGAGAAAGATGATCTTCGGACATATATAGTAAAAGTTGAGAGGCTTCCTTCGCTATGGCGGTTAAAAAGGCTTCGGCGGATAAAGTTGAGATATTAATGGTGTATATTTTACCTTCTAACTTTGTTCAAAACTACTCTGCGTTGGCTATAAAGTCTATTTTACTTCGCTTTAAAATCCTCGATGGCCTTTTTGGAAGCCTCTGAAAGAGCCAAACGTCCACTGATCGCGGCCCGTTCGGTCAATAATTTATCCCAATGTTCGGTACCCTGCCAGAACATGCGTTTTAATTCGGTGAGTGCTTCCAAACTATACGAGCACAGTTTTTCGCAGAAATGGCCGATATAAGCATCCAATTGCTCCACCGTTTCAAATGATTCCTGAAATAGACCTTTTGCTTTCGCCCAGTCAGCGGTTTGCCATTCACTGGGGGTTAAGGCGAGTTGGGCAAATGCACTTGCTCCGACTTTGCGCTCCACAGCTGGACCAATCACAAAAGGACCAAAACCCACCGCCAATTCGCTTAGTCGAATCGAAGCATACATCGAAGCCATGCAATAATCCGTGGCTGCCGCCAAACCAACGCCGCCGCCTACTGCTTTGCCGTGGATACGCCCAACGATGATTTTTGGACAACGACGCATGGCATTGATCACTTGCCCAAAACCGGAAAAAAAGGCCAGACTGGTGTCAAAATCCTGGATTGCAGACAACTCGTCGAAACTGGCTCCGGCGCAAAAAGTTTTGTGTTCAGCACTGCGTAACACAACTACTTTTACCAGTTCTTCTTTTCCCAATTGATCAAAAGCCTCCGTCAAAGCCTGCAATAGACGACTTGGCAGGCTATTGTGATTGGGATGAAAAAAAGTGATTTGCGCCACGCCGTTGGGCTGGTGTTCGGTGGTGACGTAGCCTTGGCTGGTGATGTCCATGTGAATGTACGCGATGATTGTTTTGATAGTCTTAGCCCACAAAAAATTGGTGCTGCCGGGCTATTTTATAGGAAAACATTTGATAAAACATTGATAAATAACAGATTGAAAATTCATCTAATAGGTGATTTATCAAAAACAGTGGTTAGAGCGGCATCAATGCGGTATGTTTTTCATCTTATCTTCGATTTCCCGCAGCCGAACTTTCCGAATCGAATCCATCAAAATCGGCAGTTGGGTGGAGCGTTGGGCCCGACACAAGCTGTCCAGATTGATCCGCATTAGTCGAATTTGCGCAGCAGAGGTAGAATCAATGCGCTGACGCGTCTCGGCATTGAGTGGCGCATCAGGGCCACCGCAGGCGGATAGAAGAGCAAGAACAAGTATGATGAAAAAACCAAAAATTATCTTTAGATCGTTCACGTTCAATCAGGTAACTATTTGCAAAAGTAGAACGGCATTCGCAATTTTGTGGCGTTTTTAAAAGCCGTAGCCAAAGTAGCATAGTTTAGAAGGAAAATAAAATACAAAGCCTTGACAATCAAAATCTTTCTGTATCATCTACATTTTACAAATCACTTTAAACCCACCTAATTCTCATGCAAATTGCCATCATTGGTGGCGGCGCGGCGGGTTTTTTTGCCGCTATTACCTGCGCGGAAGCCAACCCGGATTGTCAGGTGACCATCTTTGAGCGAGGCAAAAATGTGCTGGAAAAAGTGCGGGTAAGCGGCGGCGGACGTTGTAACGTCACGCATCATTGTTTTGATGCACGCACTTTAATACAATATTATCCCCGTGGAAGCCGCGAGTTGCTGGGGCCGTTTATACAATTTGGCCCGGAGCAAACGGTGGATTGGTTCGCACAGCGCGGTGTGATGCTCAAAACGGAAGCCGATGGACGGATGTTTCCAATTACCGACGATTCGCAGACAATTGTGGATTGTCTGCTTCGCGCCGCCCAGTATGCTAAAGTAAAAGTCCGTACCAGTACACGCGTCGAGAAAATTATGCCTACCAAGTTGGGTGGCTGGCAGTTGCAGGTTCCAGGCGAACCGATGGCGGCATTCGATAAACTGATGGTGGCCAGTGGCAGTAATACCGCCGTTTGGGAAATACTGCGCGGTTTGGGCCATCAGATCGTAGTGCCAGTGCCGTCGCTTTTTACTTTCAATACCAAAGATACTCGCTTGCGCGACCTATCTGGCATATCTGTACCAGCGGCTCAGCTGAATTTGCCGGGTTCTAAACTGACGGCACAAGGGCCATTATTGATTACTCATTGGGGTCTTAGCGGCCCGGCTATTCTGCGCTTATCGGCTTGGGGTGCGCGTTATTTGCATGGTTTAGATTATCGTTTTTCATTGGAAATCAATTGGTTAGGCAATATTTCACCCCAACAGGCCAGCCTTCAATTACAAGCCTTGAAAATTAGTCAAGGCAAAAAAACCGTTGCCGCTCATCCGGTTTTCGAGTTGCCAGTACGGTTGTGGCAACGGCTCGTTGCTGCCGCCAATCTCCCGGATGCCTTGCGCTGGGCCGACCTGGATAAAGCAGGTCTGCAACAACTGGTACAGCAACTCACGACAGCTACTTTTCAAATTGCTGGAAAAAGCACTTTTAAAGAGGAATTTGTCACGGCAGGTGGTGTGCAACTCAAAGAAATAGATTTCAAAACCTTTGGTAGTCGGTTATTTCCCAACCTTTTTTTAGCTGGCGAGGTGCTGGATATTGATGCCATTACTGGTGGCTTTAATTTTCAGGCCGCCTGGACAGGAGGTTGGCTGGCTGGAAACGCAATGGCACAAGAATAGGTAAAGTACCTGGCTAAGTTATTTTAAAACTATATTGTTAGATACTTCTGTATTCTACCAGATTTTTAGAAAATTTGTGCTGAAAACACCTATCCTAATTATTGCTAAACACTTTTAAAATGAAAAACACGCTATCCATTTTTGCCTGCCTTCTTCTAATAATGACTCTTTTTTCCAACTGCAAAAACTATGATGGAGGAGACCATATTATTCCGACCGAATGCACCGACATACATTGGACTTACGAAGGAGATGAAGGGCCTGCTCATTGGGACGATCTTTGCCTGGGTTATAATGCTTGCGCTGGTTCTTCGCAATCGCCAGTCAACATTGAGCAGCCCATTGCTGATGCTAATCTGGCAGATATAGTGGAGAACTACAATAATTCTACCGTACATATTCTAAATAATGGCCATACACAACAGTTTAATTATAACGACGGAAGCGACATTACAGTGAATGGAGAAAAATATAGCTTATTGCAATTTCATTTCCATACCCCCAGTGAGCACAGGGTGAATGGCATTTCTTACCCAATGGAAGTACACCTGGTGCATAAAAATGCCACTACTGGCAAATTAGCGGTAATCGGCATTCTTTTCGAGGAAGGTGCCGAAAACGAATTGCTGAAAAAGTTTATAGCCCACTTACCCGCCGATAAAAACGAAACATACGACGATGCCACCACTACCTATGATATAGCTAGTCTCCTGCCTTCCGGGCATGGGTATTATACCTATGCTGGTTCACTGACTACTCCGCCTTGTTCAGAGATTGTCACCTGGTTAGTGCTCAAAGATCATGTTATTGCTTCTGTTGAGCAGATTCACCAGATAGAAACGCTCGAACATGAAAACAATCGGCCCATACAGGAGCTACATGGTCGGGTAGTCAAGAGCTTCAATTAAGTCGCTTTAAGCTACTTCCCCTTGCACCACCAGATTATCAATCAAACGCACTTCGCCAGCAAAAACGGCGGTGCAGGCAACTACAAAAGAGGAGTCTCCCTGTTTTGCCACTGGCAATAGTGTAAAGCCATCTACCAATTCAAAATACTCAGGCACTAAACCCGCGTCCCTCATTTGTTGGAGGGCGCGGGTTTGTATCGCGCTAACAGATTGGGTCCTGAATGCTTTTTGCGCGGCTAGCAGGCTTTGATAAATTATTGGTGCTGCTGCCCGCATAGCTGGCCTCAGCCGTACGTTGCGACTGCTCATCGCCAGTCCGTCGGCTTCTCGCACGGTAGGACACATGACCAATTCAATCGGCGACCGAAGTTGGCGCAGCATGGAGCGCACAATACTAAGTTGCTGAAAATCTTTTTGTCCCATATATAAATGGTGTGGCTGCACAATGTCAAGCAGACGCTTCACCACGGTGGCCATACCAGCAAAGTGGCCAGGACGAAAAATGCCTTCCATGACCTGCTCCAAAGGGCCGAAATCAAGCCGCACCGTCAAATCCATTCCAGGCGGATACACCTCCTCCACCGCTGGCATGAACAGCGCGTCGCAGTTGGCAGTAATGAGTAGTGCAGCGTCCTGCTCAGGCATACGTGGGTATTTTTCCAGGTCTTTTGGGTCGTTAAACTGTGTGGGATTCACAAAAATACTAGCTACTACTGTATCGCCACGACGCTTAGCGAGATGAATGAGTTCAAGATGCCCTTGATGCAAAGCACCCATGGTGGGCGCAAACCCGATGGACTGGTGGGCCTGACGCTTGTCATTTAACCACTGTTGCAGGTCGGCTACTTTTTTGAAAATCAACATGGTAGCAAAGGTAAAGAAGTAGGGTGGAAATATTTTTCTATCCAAATGACTCACTATCAAGGTGTTTTTTAAATAAAAACTGGCCAAGCGAATGCTAACCATGCATTCGGAAATCGGAACCCTGTCAAAAAGCCGCACTTTTGTCCAACCTTCCTATCTTGGCCTTTGTTTGTAGATTCAAATTTTTCAGGTTGTCCTGAAAGGTTGATAAATACAATGGCAATATTGCCTGATCGAATTCCTGTAAACACGGCATGATGTCATTGGACGTTATCAAACAGCCGATTACCGACGAGCTGGACGTGTTCGAGACGCGCTTCCGCGATGCTATGCGCAGCCACGTACCGCTGCTCGACAAAATTACCTGGTATATTGTGCAGCGCAAAGGCAAACAGGTGCGGCCTATGCTGGTGCTGCTCAGTGCCCGGCTTTTCGCTCCCATCAACGAAGCCTCCTACACCGCCGCCTCTATGGTGGAGCTACTACACACGGCCTCGCTGGTCCACGACGATGTAGTAGACGACTCCAATGAGCGACGTGGATTTTTTTCAGTCAATGCCCTTTGGAAAAATAAGATCGCGGTGTTGGTCGGTGATTATCTGCTTTCGCAAGGGCTGCTGCTATCGGTGAAACAACAGCAATATCAGATGCTCGAAATAGTCAGTCGGGCAGTAAAAGAAATGGCCGAAGGGGAACTGCTGCAAATGGAAAAGGCCCGCCGACTTGATATCAAAGAGGATATTTATTACGATATAATCCGGCAAAAATCGGCATCCCTGATTGCTGCGGCTTGTTGTGCTGGAGCTACCAGCACTGCGCCCGACCAAGAGACCATTCAGCGAATGTGGCTATTTGGCGAAAAAACGGGGATGGCTTTCCAGATTCGCGACGACCTTTTCGACTTTGGGGCCGACGATATTGGCAAGCCATTGGGCATCGACATCAAAGAAAAAAAGATGACGCTTCCCCTTATCTATACGCTCAATCACAGTGATGCCGCCACCAAAAGGCGCATCCTGCACATTGTAAAAAATGAGAGCCACAAAACGGAAAAGGTAGCCGAAGTGATCCAGTTTGTGCGACAGGGCGGCGGCATTGAGTACGCCCGCGAGGTCATGTATCGCTATCGGCAGGAAGCTTTTGATTTATTGGATCAAGCACCGGATACGCCCGCCCGTCAGGCACTGCATGATTTGCTGGTGTTTGTGACAGAGCGCAAGAAGTAGATATAAGCATCTAATGCGAATGATGCGTTTGGTTGAGTAAGTATGTGAATGCTAAGCACTTAGACCTGTCAGGTTTTTGAAACCTGATGTACGCCTTAGAGTTTTAACCCTTATAAACGCCCTAAAGTTTCGACCTTTGTTCTTTGACAGATTGACAGATTTTTAATTGTTTCACTGATGGGACAAGCCACTAGTTTACTTGTGCGCGAGCGCATCCAGGTGTTGCGCAGCGAAGGCAGCACTTTACAAAGTATCAGTCAGGAACTTGGAGTTCCGTACGGCACGGTAAAGCATTTATGTCGTCGTTTACGCAAGTTGGGTCCATCAGTTCTGGCTCCTGACTATGCCAAATGCGGTCGCCGAGGGGTGGAGCGTGGTGAGAGCCGCAAAGCAGCGGCACTGCAACAACGCACGACCCATCCGCTGTGGGGTGCACCGCGCATCCACGTGGAGATGCAGCAGACCGGGGAGCATCCCCCTTGCATACGCACCTTGCAAAAATGGTTTCGGCAGGCGGGTGCCTACCGTCCTCGTCGCCAAGGCGCAGAGCCAGCCATTGGGCGCGCCCGGGCAGTACACAATATTTGGGAAGTGGATGCCAAGGAACATCTGGTGTTGAGCGACGGCAGCCCGGGCTGTTACCTGACGATAGGGGACGAAAAGAGTGGGGGCTGGCTGGAGGCACCCGTTTTCCCCCTATGACCGCATCAGTCAGGTACCAGCGGCAGAAATTCAGGTAGCCTTGTGCCGAATTTTTGAACGCCGCAACAAACCTGGTGCCTTTCGGGTGGACAACGGTGAGCCATTTGGGTCCCCTCTAATGATACGCCACCCCCACTCGCCCTGTGGCTTATCGGCCACGACGTGGATATGATTTGGAACAAGCCGCGCTGCCCACAAATGAACGGCGTGGTGGAGCATTTGCAGGATACATCCAGTCGTTGGGCCGAAGTGAATACTTGTCCGTCTTGCGAAGTATTGCAACAAAGGCTTGATCGGGAGGCACATATCCAGCGCAGCGTCTTTCCAGTGAGCCGACTGGGCAACCAAACCCGGCTCGAAGCCTTCCCGCAACTCGAAAAAAGCGATCGTATATGGGAACCCACTGCCTTTTGTGCGCAAAGAATTTATGACTTTTTGGCCAGGAAAATCTTCTCCCGAAAAGTGGCTGTTAGTGGCCAAATTAAGCACTTCGGACAAAGGTTCACCGTAGGTACCTCCTTCAAAGGATTGGTCGTACAGGTCAAGTTGAATGCACAAAGCCTGGAATGGGAGATGTATCACGACTATCTAGTCATCAAAAAATGCACCGCACTGCCTGCCCTCAGTACCGAGCGAATACAAAATCTGTCAGTCTATCAAAGAACGAAGGTCGAAACTTTGGGGCGTTTATAAGGGTCAAAACTCTAAGGCGTACATCAAACCTGTCAGGTCTGGTCACTAATCACTTGAAAATCAGTACTCATTTTTAACCCATTATTCGCATATCTAATAGGCTAGTAGTTTCCAAGCACTCATTTCCGTTGGTATTTCCTCCAATGGCCCCTTGTTTATGAAAAGTGGAAGAATGCCTTTGGCGAATTATGATGCTGACTTCAAGATTTACAAAGAGGTAATAAGCAAAAATATAAGGTAGGAGAAAGCCCGAATACTTTTGTGCGAAGGTTCACAACTACTTAAACAACTTTATTATGCGCTTGTTTTTCTTTACACTTTGCTTTTTTATTTCATCTATCACTCTGAATGCTCAAATAGTATTCACTGATAATTTCGATGGCGGGCAGACGGTCAGCCAAGGCCTTACGTTCAGTTCCTGGGTAGGCAATACCACCTTTTTTGCCGGTGTCACTGGTCAGGCATTAGCTGCTACGGGACCCTACCCAAGAACTTTCACGCTGACGCTTAATCTTGATGGTCAAACTGGTGGGAGTATAAGCAACTTGTCTTTTCAAGCACGTCGCTCTAGCACTGGCCCAACTGGTATTGCCGTGATAGTTAATGGTACTCCTTTTAGCGTCAGTGGTGCAGCTGGCAATGGCAGCTTCTCTCCCGTAAGTGCAACAGGAAATTCTACGATTCCTACGGGTGGACCAATCACCGTGGACATAACATTTTCGTCTGGTGTTAGCACTGGTACTATTCGGATTGACGATTTTTCTATTTCGGGCGCTCTGCCCATTGAGCTTTTATCTTTCCACGCTAAAGCATCTGATAATTCCGTCCTTCTTTCCTTCGCTACTGCTATCGAACTTAACAATGCATACTTTTCCATCGAGCGCAGTCAGGATGGTGTTCGCTTCGAAACAATTGGCCAAGTGAATGGGGCTGGTACTTCTACGGTAAAACAAGATTACCTCTTCACCGATAAACAGCCCCTAAAAGGCACTAACTTCTATCGCTTCAAGCAGGTAGATTTCGATGGGCAGTTTTCTTATAGCCCGGTAGTATTGGTTAAAACTGGCCAAATCGGTGGGCTGAGCTTGTTTCCGCAGCCAGCCCTGGACCAGCTTCGTGTAGTACTCGAGCCGTCTACTGTGGACGCTACAGATTGGCAAGTTTATGACTTCGCGGGTCGCTTAGTACAATCCGGTAAGCTGGAAGCCGAATCTACCAATTTCGAGATCAGCACATCTGCCTTGATGGAAGGGACTTATGTGTTACGCTTATCGAATGGTCAGCAAGCTATCATTCAGCAGTTCCAGAAGCACTAATTACTGCTAACCACTCCTTTTTGTCTGGTCGTCCATTGCTTACAGAAAAGCAATGGACGGCTTTTCATTAAAACTGCTGTTTGAAAGGTCGATTAAGATAAGAATAGTATATTTATAACTTACTATATATCAAATAATTAGTGGAATTCGGGAAAAAAGTTTGCAAAAAATCTTGGAAAAAGACTTATTTTTGAATAAAGCCTATTGATTTATAGGCAATCAGCATTTTATTTACACAGAGATAATGTTGGATGTGGCACAGTAGAAAAAAACGGAATACTTTTGTGGCATAATATAAAAGCACTATTGTTTCTTGCAAACATCAATGTGATGAAGGTGGTCTTTTCATTTCCCGCAGGTTTGATTTTTAGCCAAAAAATACTGCATCCATATTAAGTAGATTGACGCTCTTTTATTGCACTTAATTTTATAATTGATTGAATTTCAATCAATTGAAATTCGCAAATCCTGTGTAAAAGGCATTAGGGTGCAAGATGCGGATAGTCCTTTAAAAGTAATTATTCACATATCGTCTTTTGACCTTCGCGATTTCGGGATGGCAAAAGGCGACAACATAAACACCATGAAGAAATTTGCCACACTCTTTTTGCTTTGCTTCACCTTTGCCGCTTCTACTTGGGGACAAGTATTGCTCCAATGGAACACTTTCGGAAATACCGGTACCGAAACTACCGAGCCTAGCGTTTTTAATGATCCCAACATTTCTGCCACAAGTCTCACCCTGGGCGCAGGTGTAACGGGCGCAGCCAATTCAAACAGACTAGGGGGTAGCAATTGGTTTGATACCGGCGATACCAACCCTACTACACTTGCGGAATCCGTAACTGGCAATGATTACATCCAGTTTATCGTTACGACCATTGGGGCTGCATTCACGCCCACCTCATTTGTTTTTAGCTGGGATCATTCGGGTACAGGCCCTAATTCTTTAACTCTCAGGTCTTCTGTTGATGGTTTTACTGCCGACTTAGGATCTGTAACCGGTTTAGCCGCTTCCCTCACTAGCGGAAATACAATTAACATTTCTGGCCTAACTGGTCTTTCCGGTGCTATAACCTTTCGTCTCTATGGATACGGTGCTACTGCTGCTGCCGGTACGGGAGGGTTTGATGTAGCCTCTAATGTTGTGAACGTGCAATTGAATGGTACGACAGTGCTTCCAATTGAGTTGACTAATTTCGCTGCCAAGGTTGTTGACTCAAAAGAAACGGCTCTTTCTTTCTCCACCGCTACCGAACAGAACAATGCCTACTTCTCCATTGAACGCAGCCAGGACGGCACTCGTTTCGAGACTATCGGCAAAGTGACTGGTGCTGGTACTTCTACGGTGAAACAAAACTATGCCTTCACTGACGAGCGTCCGCTGAAAGGCATCAATTTTTACCGCCTGAAACAGGTAGATTTGGATGGTCAATTTTCGTACAGCCCAGTTGTATCAGTAAACATTGGCAAAGTAGGTGGTGTGCGCTTATCGCCACAACCCGTGTCGGATCGGTTGAGCGTAGCCCTCGAGCAGCCTGCCGTGGAAGCCGCTACTTGGCAGGTCTATGATTTCGCTGGTCGTTTGCTGCAATCTGGTGCATTGGAAGCCGAATCTACCAATTTCGAGATCAGCACGGCCATTTTGACGGAAGGCACTTACGTGCTGCGTCTGGTGAATGGCCAACAGATCATCACCCAGCAGTTCCAGAAGAACTAAGTAACGTCAATCCCCGATTGACGAAACAAAGGTCTTTCTTCGTTTAGCGGCCCGTTGCTCCTGAGAGCGACGGGCCGTTTTTTGCTGCTTTTGTCATCCTGTCGGGAACTGTCCACGCCGCGATATACGCCGTGACGTGGACAGTTCCCGAAAGGATGACAAAACACAGCGTACATAGGAGAGGAACTTATCTTAGTTTAGTAGCAATGGCCAGAACAAAAAACGCCCCCGATCCGGTTGGATCGGGGGCGTTACTATTTTTCAGAAAATGAGGTACTTATAACTCATCCCTCATAACTACTTCAATGTCGCTTTCACTTCATTGATGACATACGCTTCAACGATGTCGCCGGGCTTCATATCATTGAAGTTCTTGATCGTCAAGCCGCATTCGAGGCCGGCTTTGACCTCTTTCGCGTCTTCTTTAAAGCGTTTGAGCGAAGCCAGTTCGGCGTGTTGGTTGGCATTGACCGGATAGACCACAATACCATCGCGGATAAGGCGGATGTAGTGATTGCGGCTGATCTTGCCTTCCAGCACATAACTGCCGGCCACGGCACCAATCTTCGAGATTTTGTACACCTCGCGGATTTCCACTTGACCAACAATTTCCTCTTCTTTCGTCGGCTCCAACATCCCTTCGATAGCGGCTTTGATCTCGTTGATAGTCTCGTAAATGATCGAGTACAACTTGATTTCCACGCCTTCTTTCTCGGCCAGTTTGCGAGCCGTAATGGACGGACGCACCTGGAAGCCGATGATGATAGCATCCGAAGCCGAAGCCAACATAACGTCGCTGTCCACGATCTGACCAACGGCCTTGTGGATAACGTTGACCTGCACTTTGTCGATCGACAATTTGATAAGCGAATCGGTGAGGGCCTCAATAGAACCATCCACGTCGCCTTTGACGATGAGGTTGAGTTCTTTAAAGTTACCCAAAGCGAGACGACGACCAATTTCGTCGAGGCTGATCCGTTTGCTGGCGCGGTTGGTTTGTTCCCGCATAATCTGCGCCCGCTTGCTGGCGATCTCTTTGGCTTCCGAATCGGAGGCAGCCACTTTGATCTTTTCACCTGCTTGCGGAGCACCCGGAAGACCAAGCACCAACACCGGAGTAGCCGGTCCAGCTTCCTTGATCTTCTTGCCGCGCTCATTGAACATGGCTTTCACTTTGCCCGAGAATTCACCAGCGATGATAGGATCACCGTCACGAATTGTACCGTTTTCGACCAGAATTTTGGTGACATAGCCACGGCCTTTATCCAGCGAGGCTTCGAGTACCGTACCAACTGCCCGACGATCCGGGTTGGCTTTCAATTCCAGCAATTCGGCCTCCAGCAATACTTTTTCCAGCAGTTTATCCACATTCAGGCCTTTTTTGGCCGAAATGTCCTGGCTTTGATATTTACCGCCCCATTCTTCTACCAGCAAATTCATTTGTGCCAACTCATTCTTGATACGTTCAGGATCTGAGCCAGCTTTATCAATTTTATTGATAGCAAACACCAGCGGTACCCCGGCAGCCTGCGCGTGGCTAATAGCTTCCCGCGTTTGCGGCATGATGCTATCATCAGCAGCAATCACGATGATGGCGATGTCGGTCACCTTAGCACCCCGTGCCCGCATAGCGGTAAAGGCTTCGTGACCCGGCGTATCCAAGAAGGTGATACGTTTATCCTTCTGGTCACCCACCATTACTTCGTAGGCACCAATGTGCTGAGTGATACCACCCGCTTCGCCTTCGGCTACATTGGCACTCCGAATAAAATCGAGCAGCGACGTTTTACCGTGGTCAACGTGACCCATAACAGTTACAATAGGCTGGCGTGGTTTCAGGTCATCGGGACTATCCACGACATCCTCTTCCACTTCCACCTGCTCCTCTGCGCTAATGAATTGGACCTCAAAGTCAAATTCACTGGCCACCACTTCGATCAATTCGGCATCGAGACGCTGATTGATAGAAACGAAAATACCCAAGGCCATACAGGTCTTGATAATGTCGGAAGGCTTGAGGCTCATCATCGAAGCCAGATCCGACACGGAGATAAATTCCGTGACCAGCAGCTTCTTTTCGCCTTCAGTGCGCTCTTGAGCGGCCATTTCAGCCCGTTCGCGACGCACATCCCGCTTATCACGACGTACTTTCTGGCGTTTGCGGCTGGCTCCGGCACCCATGCGCGCCATTGTCTGGCGGATTTGATCTTCAATATCCTTTTGCGATACCTCTTTGGGGGCATCGGGTCGATTACCCATTGGCCCGCGTCCACGGCGATCCGCTACGCTGGCTCCTGCCGCTGGCGATGCTGCTGCATTAGCCGTATTGACGGGCTGCTGCACTTTTTTACGGGTACGTTTCCGACGGGAGTCGTTGGCGTTGGCACTACCGCTGCCACTACTTGGTGCTTGCGGAGTACCATCGGCATTGAGTGGCCGGTTAGTATTATTCTGCCCGCTATTAGCAGGGCGATTGGCATTATTTTGTCCAGCATTTCCCTGCGACGTACCGTTGCGATTGCCGCCCTGGCCACCGCCCGTTTGTCCGTCACGACGGCCGCCTCGGTTATCCCGGTTACCTCCCTGTTGGCCATCGCGGCGTCCGCCCCGGTTGTCATTAGAAGAGGATTCGGGTTTGGGTTTGTCAAGGCTAATCCGACCCAGGATTTTCAGACCGCGCAGTTGTGGTGCATCGGCCCGGTAAAATTCGGAATCAGGTGCAGGCGTTTCATCGGCACCCGGTACCTTTTGAGGAGGAATAGGTGCTGGTGGCGGGGCTGGAGCATTAACCGGCGTTTTTCTTTCCTGTGGCGGAGCGGGTGGCTCTGGCACTTTGGCAACGACAGGTTCTGGCGTGGGGGTTTCCACCACAACAGGTTTTTCCTCGACCACAGGGGTCACTGGTTTTGGAGGATTCAAATCTATTCTGCCGATTATTCGGTTAGTTGGCCGCTCACGATGCGTAGTAAGTTCGGGCTCTTCTTTCCTGGCTATGGTCACTGGCTGCGGTTCCGGTTTGGCTGGCAAAGGCGTTGCTCTCGGACCATCCTCGCGGGATGGCAGAAAAGAAGTACGTTGCAAAGGCGCAGACGGCGGAGTGGCAGGGGTTGGAGTAGCGGCAGGGGCAGTAGTAACCGGAGCGGCGGCACCGTTCGGTTCTTTTTTCAGGACGGGGCGGGCTAATTTGTCCGCTTCCTGCTTGATAGCCAGGTCTTTCTGAAATTCCTGTTGGAGTACGATCAGCATCTCGGCCGTAATATCTGCGGTAGGCTTGTCTTCCAGATCGGGGAAGCCTTTGCCATGCAGCGTCTCGACGATGGTGTGTAAACCGACGTTGAACTCCTTTGCTACCTTAATTAATTTTTGCGCCATGCAGTAATTTTTCCTGCTTTATTGAAAAAGTTTGAATGGATCGCGCCCGCGGGGAAACGCGTAATTGCCGCTAAGTAATGCCGTCTAGAAAGCTAAGTCGATTTAATTTGAAAAAACAAGAAAGAGCTTGTCCCTATCCCGTTGTACTCCCTTTAAAAAGGGAGCAAAAATGCTTTTTACTTAAAGCCCCGCAAAGATACAATAAAAAGTGGTGGGGAAAACTAGCGTTTGCCCCACCACTTGTCAATATATTGCGAATGTTTTATTTTTCTTCCTCGAATTCGGAGGCGAGCACCCGTAACACGTTCTGCACGGTCTCTTCTTCCAGATCGGTGCGGCGTACCAACTCGTCGGCGTTGAGCTCGAGTACCTGGCGGGCGGTATCGCAGCCAATGTTCTTGAAAGCTTCGATCACCCACGGCTCGATCACGTCGGAGAATTCTTCCAAATCCACGTCGTCGATCTCAAATTCAGCCTGGTTGCGGTACACATCTATTTCGTAGCCGGTCAATTTGGTGGCCAGTTTAATATTGCTACCGCCCTTACCAATGGCGAGGCTGACTTGATCGGCATCAAGATAAACGGCAGCGCGCTTGCTCTCGTGGTTGAGCTCAATGTTACTGATCTTGGCTGGCGTGAGGCTGCGCTGGATATACAGCGATACGTTGCTGGTATAATTAATAATATCAATATTCTCGTTGCGCAGTTCGCGAACAATACCATGTATACGGCTACCCTTCATCCCTACGCAGGCACCTACTGGGTCGATGCGTTCGTCGTGGCTTTCCACGGCTACCTTGGCGCGCTCGCCGGGAAGACGAACGATGTTTTTCACTTCGATCACGCCATCTTCAATTTCCGGTACTTCGGCGGTAAGCAGTTTTTCCAAAAATTCCGAATCTGTGCGGCTGAGCATGATGAAAGGCACGTTGTTGCGCATTTCCACCTTTTTGATGATGGCTTTCAGCACGTCTCCCTTGCGGTAGTAATCGCCTTTAATCATCTCCGTGCGAGGCAGGATTAGTTCATTGCTGGTAGCGTCGTCAAGCACCAGAATCTCTTTTTTCATGATCTGGTTCACTTCGCACAGTACTACTTCGCCCACGCGTTCGCTGTATTTGCGGAAAATTTCGTCTTTTTCCAGTTCCATGATCCGCGAGACGAGGGTCTGGCGAGCGGCCATGATGGCGCGCCGACCAAAATCGTCGATGGAAAGCTGCTCGTAGCATTCCTCTCCCATCGAAAGACCGCCATCAATAACGTGCGCCTCACTGACGCTGACCTGGGCCAGTTCGTTGGTGACCTCCCCGTCGGATACGACTTCGCGTACCCGCCAGATTTCCAAGTCGCCTTTGGCCGTATTGACGATGACATCAAAGTTGTCGTCGGTGCCGTACTTCTTTTTGATCAGGGTACGAAACACGTCTTCCAACACGCGCACCATCGTGGGGCGATCTATGTTTTTGCCGGTTTTAAAGTCGGCGAAGACATCTACTAAATTGACCATTTATATATGTTGGTTAGTTTTAATAAAATCGTTTGCGAAACTTCTTTTCAGTTTCGTAAACGTAGTAAGGGTTAGGCTCGGGTTATGACGTTTGCGAAACCTTTCCAGGGTTTCGCAAACGATATTAAAAAGCCAGTTTTACCAAAGCCTTTTCAATGTTTTCCAGAAGAATGGGCGTTTCCACCTGCACCTTCTTTTTCTTTTTGCCGTCCATTTCCACAACTTCCTGACTCAGAACAATTTGCGTCTCATCGGCAGCCGTTAAAATGCCGATCAGTTTCGTCTTGTCTGTCAAAGTCACATCCAGGGTCCGACCAATGTTGCGCGGATACTGACGGGCAAATTGCAAAGGCCGCGTCACCCCGGGGCTACTCACTTCCAGCAGATATTTGTCGCCCAGCCAATTATTGGTATCCAGGTGTTCTTCAAGGTAGCGGCTAAGTTTCTGGCATTTCTCAAAAGTCATCCCGGAGTCACTATCGGCAAAGACGAACAGTTTATTACCAGGCTTAAGCTCAATTTCTACAGTGAAGCAATCTGCAAAAGCCTCGTCCGTGGCGTACTTTTCATCCAGCAGTTGAGCGATGCGTTCGGTTAATTCCATGTTCCAAAAAAGGTCTGTACAAACAAAAGAGGGAACCATTGGCTCCCTCTCGTGACGACTTCGTCAAAATATCGTGGTGCAAAAGTAAGACTATTCGGGGAATTTTCACAGTATTGGTTTAAAAAACAGCAAATCGCTGAAAAGGTTGAAAGCGCGTTACGTTTGCCACGCTTCTTTCAAGACACCGACAACAGCACCGCAGCGTAGTGGCAAATACTCGCCGCCAGCACAAACAAGTGCCAGATCACATGGTGATGAGTCATTTTTGTCCAAAGATAAAAAATAACGCCTACTGAATATAGGCAGCCACCAACGATAATCAATAAGGCGATCTGTGGAGGTATATTGGCGAAAAACGTGTGGGCCACGGCAATCAGCATCCAGCCCATGAGTACATAAATGGCCGTGGAAAGGAAGTTGAACCGATCGGCGAAAAGCACTTTGAAGATAATGCCGAGCAATGTTAGTCCCCAGAGGATAGCCAACATAGTCAGGCCAGTAGTATTGTATAAAAACAACAGAATGAAGGGAGTGTAACTTCCAGCGATCAGAAAATAGATGCTAATGTGATCTAAGATCATCAGCACGCGCTTCACCATTGGTTGTTGAAATCCGTGATAGAGCGTGGAAAAAGTATAGAGCATTAAAAAACAGAACCCGTATACGCTCGCCCCGACGATAGCGGCCATGTTGCCAGTATGCGTAGCCGTGCTAATCAAAATAGGAACACTGACTATGCCGAACAGAATGCCAAAACCGTGCGTCAGGCTATTGGCTAGTTCTTGCTGGAGTGCTACATCGGTAGTTTTTGTATACATGAGTTTGTCTTATAGCATTGGAAACGGTAGCTACCCGTGGATAGTGCCGTATAGAAGGTTTAAATATATGGCAATTTACCCCCATTTCTCCTTTTCTTTTTCTTCCCAGTCCTTTAAAAGCACTCGTAGCGCACCAGCAGACAGGTATATTTCAACAATGGTAATCATCAGGGAAGTAATCATCAGTACGAAACTAAGCGCAAAGAGTATTTTGGCTGCGACCTGGTGACCTTCATAAATCAAGAACATGGTGATGACGCAAAGCAGGATGCTACCCACCCCAAAAGTCTGCATCCAGCGAATGAGCCACAGCCTCCGCCGCAGGCTGCGAATCTGGCTTACCGTAGTAACCAGCTGGTTTTCTTCATAGTCGTTGATCAATTTGCGGATGAGGCTGGCGATGGATAGGAACTTGTTGGTGTAGGCCAATAGTAATAATGATAAGGCAGGAAATAGCAGGGCCGGGGTTTGGATAGTAAGTTCCATAGAGAAGAGTGGTCGTCCGTTTTGATTATGTCGTTTGCTGAAACAAAAAAAGCCCCGCTTGGCGTGGCAAGAGAGCGTTTTTTTGTGCCAGCGGGTTTAGCCGCTGTCGAATCCGTTCAACGAAATATCTGCTACTATCCAATAGTTGAAGAAAAAAGCCTTTTGGTTGAATGTCTACGACGGCTCATGGCCGTCACTCCTATCTTTGAAGAGAAATCGACCAATAAACCTGTCTAAACTTTTAAACTTCTCTAAACCGAACATCAGCACCGAAGCAACCATGTTTGACCATACCGAAATAAACGCCACTACTGTTCTAATTGCTCCGTTGCTGGTATTTGGCCGCTATTTTATCGTTTGCGGTATTCTATTCAGCATATTTTACCTTTGGAAACGCCGGGCATGGGTCAGTCGAAAAATCCAGTCGCGCTTTCCTATCCCCTCCGATTTTCAGCGCGAGATCGGCTACTCTGCATTAACCTCGGTCATCTTTGCGGCTATGACGCTGCTGTGGTTGAAAACTCCATTGCGAGATTACACCAAATTTTACACGGAAATAAATCAGTATGGTTGGCTTTACCTGGCAGCGAGTGTACCACTGCTTTTATTGATACACGACACCTATTTTTATTGGATTCACCGCCTGATGCACCAACCAAAGTTGTACCGTTTCGCGCACCTGGTGCATCATAAGTCGGTCAATCCCTCGCCTTGGGCAGCCTACGCTTTCCACCCATTGGAGGCAGTATTGGAAGCGGGCATCATACCTTTGTTGCTGCTAACCGTCCCGATGCACCCTATTTCATTTTTCGCTTTTATCACGCTAATGTTGTGGTTCAATGTATATGGCCACTTGGGGTACGAACTTTTTTCCCAAGAAACTTACACCCACCCACTGGGCAAATGGCTCAACTCATCGGTGTATCACAACCTACACCACGAGAAATTTTACGGCAATTACGGTTTGTATTTCACCTTTTGGGACCGTTTATGTGGCACTTTGCGTACTGATAGCGAAGTTAAGATCGCTGAGGTACACCAGCGCATTGCCGGGAAGGGTAATTGATCCGTAACTTTGCGTCTTTGCTTATAACTTTCTATCATAATGAAAATGCAAAACAAACATTTACTGCCGCTCCTTCTGTTAGCCTTGTCCTCAAGTGTCGTTCATGCGCAAACTATTAACTGGGCAACCGATGTGGCTCCTATTCTGTACGAACATTGTGTGAAATGCCACCGCGATGGCGGTTTGGGCGGTTTTTCCCTCATTGGTTTCGATAATGCTTTTTCTAATAGCGAAGCCATTCAAACCGAGACCCAGGCCAAAAGAATGCCACCCTGGAAAGCTGATCCTACCTATCGCCGCTACGCCCACGAAAATCGGCTGACGGATGCGCAGATTCAAACCATCGCCGACTGGGTGCAAGGCGGCACTCCGATGGGCGATATAAGCCAGGCCCCGCCAGTGCCGACTTTCGTTCAAGGTTCCAACATTGGTGTTCCCGATCACGTATTATATACACCATTATATACGATCACTTCTACCGAAGACGAATATCGCTGTTTTGTTATTCCTTCCGGATTGACCGAAACTGCTTATTTGCGAGCCATTGAGGCCATTCCTAGTAATCACGAAGCAGTACACCATATATTGATCTATCAAGACTTGACCGGGGAAGGCAGGCTGAAGGATGAGGCTACGCCAGAACCCGGCTATATTAGTTTTGGGGGGCCAGGCGTTTCTGCCAATCTGATCGGGGCTTGGGCACCAGGCAACCAAGTGACCTTTATGCCAGCCGGCACCGGGGTCAAGTTGACTGCTAATGCCGATTTGATCGTACAAATGCACTATCCAAAAGGTGCCACTGGATTGACCGATCAAACAACGCTCAATTTCTTTTTTACTCCCACCACCCAGGGCATTCGCTCAGTAGACCTCGTTCCTATCCTCAATCACACGCCCCTGTCACTGGTCAGCGGCCCATTGAATATACCGGCTAATGCGATAAAAACCTACCATTCCAAGTTCCAATTGCCGGTCTCTATCACGGCCCTGGCGGTGGCTCCGCACATGCACTACATTGGGAGAAGCATGATTGCCTTTGCCGTCACGCCCCAAAACGATACTATTCCGTTGGTTAATGTTCCCGATTGGGATTTCCATTGGCAGGCCTCTTATTTCTTTCAAAAGGCTCAGGTCATTCCAGCCCAATCTACTTTGCATGCTTTTGCAGTGTACGATAATACGCCGAACAACCCATTCCAGCCCTCCGATCCGCCGCAACTGGTAGTGGAAGGAGAAGCAACCACGGATGAAATGATGCTACTCTATTTTGCTTATATGGTCACCAGGCCGGGCGACGAAAATATCATCATTGATAGTACGCTGATTTCCTCCGGGGTGGCCATAGAACCGCATAATGTCTCCCTGTCGTCATTGATGTTGTCGCCCAACCCTGCTCATAATGGCGTTAGCCTTAGTTATGAAGTATTGTCAGCGACGGACGTGCGGACGGTCATTTCAGATTTGAACGGTCGTAGCGTGCAGATAGTAGCAGACAAACAAGATGTAGAGCCAGGTATTTATCAGGAAAATATTCCCTTGGAACAATTGCCGCCGGGCATTTATTGCGTCCAACTTTTGACGGCCAATGGAGGGGTACTGACCGCCAAATTAGTGAAACAATAACCACTTTGATTAGCCAGCTGCTTTCCGGTCGTAGTCGTTTAATCGTCCATTTGACCGGATGGCTGCTGGTTTTTCTATCGTTCTATTACCTCATCAGTGAGTTTCGTGGTCCCGGCGAGGTGTGGTTGCGTACCTCCCTGAACATGAGCTTCATGCTGGTGCTATTTTACGGCAATGCCAAATTGTTGGTCAACCGCTACTTGGAAAAAGGCCTTTATGGCCGACTGGTGGGGTTGACCATCATTTTTTGGTTGGGCATGGTGTTTCTGCGGACGTGGTTGGAAGTACACCTTTTTGTGAAAATGCCTGAAAAGGCTTCTTTCTTTTCGGAGGATTGGAAACGCATTTTTTTAGTTTCGCTGGTGTCGTTTTTCTTGTTGATTTTTTTCAGCACTTTATATCAACTGGTGGAAAATCGCCAGGTAATCGAATTGCAGCACCGCACTTTGGAAGCCCGTCACACCCAGGCGCAACTGGATTATTTGAAGGCGCAGATCAATCCGCATTTCCTGTTCAATACTTTGCATAATATCTACGCGGCGGCAGTTTTGCAACATCCACGCACCGCCGATATGGTATTGCGGCTCAGCGATTTACTGCGCTACGTCACCTATGATGCACAGGCGACGCAGGTGCCATTGGAAAAAGAAGTGGACCAGATCAATGCCTGTCTGGAGTTGTATCAGATGAAGTCCGACGTTCTTCTGCCTATTTATTTCGTTATTGAAGGCGATCTGACTACCCGCTCTATTGAGCCGTTGCTGTTATTACCGTTTGTGGAAAATGCCCTGAAACATGGTGACTTAGAGGCAAATTCCACTGCTTTTCTGCGCATCACGCTGCGCAACGAACCAAACAGTTTGGTTTTTATGGTAGAAAATTCCTTCAATCCCGACGATCAGCAAAAAGATTCTACTAATAGTGGTGTAGGTTTGGAAAATGTGCGCCAACGCCTGGAACTGAATTACCCACGGCGGCATCGGTTTGAACACGGAATGGCGGACAATGCTTTTCTAGCTGTTTTGGAACTGCACGATCTCAATTAGTACGCCATGAAAATAAAATGTCTGCTGGTAGATGATGAATCCCTTGCTCTTGCGCTCCTGGCGAAATTCATCGGCGACACACCCGATCTGGAAGTATCAGGGCAGTGTAAAAGCTCCATTCAGGCTATCGAAATATTGCAAAACGAACCGATTCAGCTGCTGTTTTTGGATATTCAAATGCCTGTGTTGAGTGGCATCAATTTGTTGCGCACGGTATCGCACAGACCTGTCACTATTTTCACCACCGCTTATCCCCAATATGCCGCAGAAGCCTACGAACTCGATGCGGTAGATTATTTGCTAAAGCCCTACTCTGCCAACCGTTTCGCGCAAGCCGTAGAAAAGGCTCGCGCCGTATTACGTCTACGCAACGCTGCTTTACCTAAATTAGAAGGTTACCTGACCGTAAAAGCTGATCGGCAATGGGTCAAAATCGCCTTCCAAGATATTTATTATGTGGAAGGATGGAAAGAATACGTGAAGATTTTCACTGACACAGGTAAAGTCGTCACTCTGGAAAGTTTGAACAACCTAGAGAAGCTTTTGCCGACTGCCAACTTTTTGCGGGTGCATAAATCTTATATCGTGGCCCAGACCCATGTGCAACGCATGGACGGTCATGAATTGATTCTAACCAATAATATGCGTATTCCAGTTGCTCGTGCCCGCAAGCAAATCGTGATTGCACTACTTTTTGGCAGCGTATAGAGCGTAGTACTGTTCAAATTTTGCCTTTTTAAAACATACCTGCTTTGTTATGAATATTATAAATTACTTTTGCACCCGCTTTTGAAGAAAGGAGCAGAGGTCAAATAATTTGTCTGAAAAAAATTCAAAAATATTTGGCCAAATGAAAGTGCTGTTAGTATCTTTGCGGCCCCAAAAGAAAGATGTTTGAAAATTTGCTCACCGGGAGCAGTTCTGATAAAGATCGGAACGTGGTTCGATTCCACAAAATTTGCGTTGATTTCTGCATTGAGTATTGCAATTGGTCATTAGCCTGACGATTGTTTGAAAGGGGCGATAAAGGGATCAAGAAGTTCATTGACAAGGCTGGGAGAGAAGTAAGTAGTAGAAAGGTGACGTGAGTGGAGTGGTTTAGGGAAGTTAGGGGTCAATTTTGATTTGAGTTAAGCAAGAGCAAGTCGTACTTTGGAAGAAGTATCGGCACGAGATGGAAGCGAATAAGGGCGCATGGGGGATGCCTTGGCTCCTGGAGGCGACGAAGGACGTGGTAAGCTGCGAAAAGGTACGGGGAGGTGCAAACGACCGATTGATCCGTACATGTCCGAATGGGGAAACCTAATATGTTGAAGACATATTGAATAGTCGCAAACCCGCTGAACTGAAACATCTAAGTAGGCGGAGGAAGAGAAAACAAGTAGTGATTCCGCAAGTAGTGGCGAGCGAACGCGGAAGAGGCCAAACCGATGTGCGTGCACATCGGGGTTGTAGGACTGCGCTGTGGAATATCAAATTTTAGCTGAAGCCATTGGAAATTGGCACCATAGGGGGTGATAGTCCTGTAGGCGAAAAGATTTGGTTACCTAGCAGTATCCTGAGTAGGGCGGGGCCGGAGAAACCCTGTCTGAATCCACCAGCACCATCTGGTAAGCCTAAATACTACCAGGAGACCGATAGCGAACCAGTACCGTAAGGGAAAGGTGAAAAGAACCCTAAGTAAGGGAGTGAAAAGATTCTGAAACCATGCGCTTACAAGCGGTCGGAGCGATTATTGTGAGTAATCACAAGTTGTGACGGCGTGCCTTTTGCATAATGAGCCTACGAGTTACTCCTCACTGGCATGCCTAAGCACTTCAGGTGCGGAAGCGGAGCGAAAGCGAGTCTTAACAGGGCGATTTAGTCAGTGGGGGTAGACGCGAAACCGTGTGATCTATCCATGGGCAGGCTGAAGGTGCGATAATCTCGCAGTGGAGGGCCGAACCGGTAAATGTTGAAAAATTTTCGGATGACCTGTGGATAGGGGTGAAAGGCCAATCAAACTCGGAGATAGCTCGTACTCCCCGAAATGCATTTAGGTGCAGCGTTGTGGAATGTTAGCTGGAGGTAAAGCTACTGAGAAGGCTAGGGGGCTTCACCGCCTACCAACCCTTAACAAACTCTGAATGCCAGTTAATAGTAGCAGCAGTGAGCCCCAGGGTGCGAAGGTCATGGGGCGAGAGGGGAACAACCCAGACCAACAGTTAAGGTCCCTAAATACAGTTAAGTTGCATTAAACGAGGTGGGAATGCAGTGACAGCTAGGATGTTTGCTTGGAAGCAGCAATTCATTTAAAGAGTGCGTAACAGCTCACTAGTCGAGCGTTCCTGCGCGGAAAATAAACGGGCATCAAACTGTATACCGAAACTTTGGATTCTCGCAAGAGAGTGGTAGGGGAGCATTCAGTCGCGTTGAAGCGGGGTCGTGAGGGTCCGTGGAGTGAACTGAAAAGCAAATGTAGGCATAAGTAACGATAAAACATGTGGAAAACATGTTCGCCGTAAGACTAAGGGTTCCTTGATCTACGTTCATCGGATCAGGGTGAGCCGGGACCTAAGGATAAGCCGAAAGGTGAAGCCGATGGCAAGTGGGTTAATATTCCTACGCCGGTGTGTGCTGCGAGAAGGGGACGGAGGGTTGAAGCCAACGCGTGCTGACGGAATAGCACGTTAAAGCGCAAGCGATAGTACGCCAAGGACTTCGGTTCGCGGTGATAGTTTGGTAGACGCACTTCCAGGAAAAGCCTTTGAAGCATCAGGTACATACCGCCCGTACCGTAAACCGACACAGGTAGTCGAGGAGAGTATCCTCAGGCGCTCGAGTGATTCGTGGCTAAGGAACTAGGCAAAATGGTCTCGTAACTTCGGGAGAAGAGACGCTCTGTAAAAGGAGCCGCAGTGAAGAGGCCCAGGCAACTGTTTAGCAAAAACACAGGACTCTGCAAAATCGTAAGATGAGGTATAGGGTCTGACACCTGCCCGGTGCCGGAAGGTTAAAGAAGGGGGTTAGTCGCAAGGCGAAGCTCTTAACTGAAGCCCCGGTAAACGGCGGCCGTAACTATAACGGTCCTAAGGTAGCGAAATTCCTTGTCGGGTAAGTTCCGACCTGCACGAATGGTGTAATGATCTGGGCACTGTCTCAGCCACGAGCTCGGTGAAATTGAAGTATCGGTGAAGATGCCGATTACCCGCAACGGGACGGAAAGACCCCGTGAACCTTTACTACAGCTTTGCATTGGGCTTGACTATTCGATGCGTAGGATAGGTGGGAGGCGTTGATGCGGTGGTTTTGGCCATCGTGGAGCCGACGTTGAAATACCACCCTTTGACTAGTTGAGTCCTAACGTTTCAAAACAGACAGTGCATGGTGGGTAGTTTGACTGGGGTGGTCGCCTCCTAAAGTGTAACGGAGGCTTGCAAAGGTGCCCTCAGCATGGACGGTAATCATGCGTAGAGCGTATTAGTATAAGGGCGCTTGACTGAGAGAGCGACGGTTCGATCAGGGACGAAAGTCGGCTAAAGTGATCCGGTGGTTCCGCATGGAAGGGCCATCGCTCAAAGGATAAAAGGTACTCCGGGGATAACAGGCTGATCTCCCCCAAGAGCTCATATCGACGGGGAGGTTTGGCACCTCGATGTCGGCTCGTCGCATCCTGGGGCTGGAGAAGGTCCCAAGGGTTGGGCTGTTCGCCCATTAAAGCGGCACGTGAGCTGGGTTCAGAACGTCGCAAGACAGTTCGGTCCCTATCTGTTGTGGGCGCGGGAAGATTGAGGAGACCTGACACTAGTACGAGAGGACCGTGTTGGACGAACCGCTGGTGTATCGGTTGTGCCGCCAGGTGCAGTGCCGAGTAGCTACGTTCGGCCGGGATAAGCGCTGAAAGCATCTAAGCGCGAAGCCTACTTCGAGATGAATCTTCCGATTAAGGGTCGCAGGAGACTACTGCGTTGATAGGTGATAGGTGCAAGCGTGGTGACATGTGTAGCCGAGTCATACTAATAACCCGTAAGCTTCCTCTTTTTTTGTTTTTTGTTTACAAAAAAGGATCAGAGTATTGCATGGATACCGCAAGTCAATTGCAGATGGTATTGATTCGATACTGCAACGCAAGTTGGATGGCCCAAAATAACTTGGACTACTTCGGTTACCAAGTATACTTTTACTTCTCCCCGGTTTTTTGTCGATGTAGCATCGAAATAGCAATATTAGTTGCTGTTGGATACTACATTAAAGAAATAAGTTTAAGCAAATGCTTAAATAAAGACTTGTTGGTGTCTTTGGCGGCGGGGATCCACCTCTTCCCATTCCGAACAGAGTCGTTAAGCCTGCCAGCGCTGATGGTACTGGGGTTGATGCCCCGGGAGAGTAAGTCGATGCCAACTCAATACAACAGAAAGCCTGCCCGTGTAAACGGGTGGGCTTCCCTGTTTTGGGGCCAATGGAAATCTTACTGCTAAGAGATTGATTAACAATCTATTCTACCCCTCAATGCTGTCATTCTGAACGCAGGGAAGAATCTGCCCAAGGGGGAAGAACTAATCTTCCCCTTCTACCTAACCAGATGCTTCCTCCGTCAGCACGACAACACCGGGGGAAATTGGCATCTGTTTGTTTACTTAGGCCGCTTCCATTTCATATTGTAATACTAGCAAATCGGTCCTTTTCAAGGGAAGCATAGCCATAGTTCGGCCCTTTTTGTCTGTGAATTCTATTTCAAAATCATCTTCGCCATATATTTCCACCACAGTGCCAACTTGACCTGCTTTCAAGTTGTAGGCAGGCATCGCCTTTAATAAGGCAACTACATCGAGTAATTTAACTTCCTGATTCATAAGCATTTGCCTAATTTTATTTAACGTAACAACTGGTCAGACGGGGCGAAAGTTCATTGGGCTCTAATATCCACACAGTCATAATTATTGCAGTGCGTCCATTGCGTTCGATTTTAAATTCTATCTGATAACGTTGGCCAAAACTATCCATTTACCAAAGGCAGCACCCTTTTCCCAATCAATTCAATAGCTTGCATCAATTTAGCATGCGACAACCCCGCATTATCCATTTGAAAAGTAAGCCTAGAAATACCGCCCAGTGCCTCGCTATGCCGAAGAATTTTCTCGGCTATTTCTTCGGGGCCACCAATTAATAGTGCTCCTTTTGGACTCATTTGCGCATCAAAGTGAGACCGAGTCACCGGCGGCCAGCCACGTTCCTTACCAATTCTAGTAAACGTTTCGGCGTAGCCCGGATAAAAATCATCGATGGCTTCCTGCGTGGTATTGGCTACATAACCAAGCGAGTGCATGCCCACGATCAATTTTTCCGGCGTGTGTCCGGCCCGCTTTCCCGCTTCTCTATACAAATCTACCAATGGGCGAAAGCGATGCGTTTCCCCGCCGATAATAGCCACCATCAGCGGCAGCCCAAGTGTACCAGCACGAATAAACGATTCGGGGGTGCCACCGACGCCAACCCAAATGGGCAGCGGATTTTGCAAAGGTCTTGGATAGATCGCCTGATTTTTGAGCGCGGGACGAAATTTGCCAGACCACGTAACTGTTTCATTCTCCCGAATATTTAACAGCAATTCCAGTTTTTCAGAAAACAACTCATCGTAATCATGCAGATTCAAGCCAAATAGCGGAAAGGCTTCGATGAAGGAGCCACGCCCCACCACCATTTCAGCACGGCCCTGAGAAATTAAATCCAGCGTAGCAAAATTTTGAAATACCCTGACCGGATCAGCAGCACTAAGCACGGTAACCGCGCTGGTCAAGCGAATGCGCTTGGTGCGGGCAGCAGCGGCAGCAAGGATGATAGTCGGTGCCGAATCGAGGAACTCTTTACGATGATGCTCTCCTATGCCAAATACATCGAGTCCTGCCTGATCCGCATGCTCCATTCTTTCGAGCAGTTGCGCCAGCGAATCTTTGTTATTAATGGCAGTACCCGCCTCCTGGCCAGTGATGGCGGCCGCGAAACTGTCTATTCCGATTTCCATAGCGTAATTTTTAGATGCTTTTGCTAGTAATAAAATAGCCGGAAGTAATGTCAAGTAGACATCATTCCCGGCTATTTGTTTGGTCGATTAACTTCAATAAGTAACCGCAGTAACGGTTGCAGGTAAGAAAATGTATTTATCCCGCAGAAATGCCGCTATCCAAATGAGTATCAATGGTGTAAGGGCATTGAATGGAGTTCCGTGCGACAACTCCGTGGCCAATGCTCCCGCGAAATAACAGGAAAGCAGTATAAAGCCTATTTTCATCGTTTTCGGATACGCAAACAGGCCGGCGAAAGTGATTTCCATGATTCCCAACAAGATCAAGTAGTTCCCTACACCTACTTTGGCCATGCCATCGACTATTTGCGGGGCACCAACCAGTTTCATAATTCCACTCAATGCAGGCATGGCCACAGCAAGGACGGTAACGGCGATCGTGATGATTTTTTTTATGTTCATGATTTTTTAGTTTTTAATTTAGGTGCAAACCTACGTACATTTGCTTACATAAAGTTAGTAGTAACCAAAAGGTTAGCACTAACCTTTTGGTTACTATAAAAATCGCACCATGTCTAAACTGGAAGTAGAAAAACTATCTCACGCTACGTGCAATGCCCGATTAGCGTCTATCGGCGATGCCCTGTATGTCATTGGTGGTAAGTGGAAATTACGAATCATCGTTGCTTTAAGGGAAGATTGCCGTCGCTTTAATGAACTACAACGTACCGTGGCGGGCATTTCCGCGCGGGTACTTTCCAATGAGTTGAAAGAATTGGAAATGAATGGCTTTGTGAAACGCACAGTACACGTGCAAACGCCAGTGGTGGTGGAATATGAATTGACGGAATATAGTCAGACGTTGGACCAAGTGCTGAACGCTCTCAGTGAATGGGGAGCCATGCACCGGGCGCACGTACACCAAATTGGTAGAGAAAACAAGGTTACAAACTTAGTCGAAATGGAAGCGTAATAATTTGTTAATCAATAATTTATGTGTGTGATAATTCAGTTCACTGTTTTGCCAATTAATATTTTATAAAAAAAAATTGCCCATAAATTTGCGTAATCACCTGCTTACCTATACTTTTGTAAGTAAATGCTTACATAACGTATATGGAAACCAGACGTGACGTTTTTCAGGCCATTGCCGATCCGACGCGGCGAGCCATTATTCACTTAATCGCGGCCAAACCGTTGCATCTCAATGCAATTGCTGAAAACTTCGAGGTGAGCCGCCCAGCGATCTCGCAGCACATCAAAATCCTCATGGAATGCGGTCTTATTTCTATCAAGAAACAAGGTCGAGAAAGGTACTGTGAAGCCAAATTGCAGAAACTCCAAGAGGTGTCGCAATGGATAGAGCAGTATAAAAACTTCTGGAACAGCAAGTTGGATGCGCTCGAATTGCATCTCGCCGAGTCCGCACAATCTGAAAATGACTCTTCATCTAAAAATAGATAACTTATGGAAAATCAAGCAATTGTATTGGAACGACTGTTTCAATCTCCGACTTCCAAAGTCTGGAAAGCGTTGACCGACAAAACTGAAATGAAAAAATGGTACTTCCATCTCGCGGAGTTCAAACCGGAATTGGGCTTCCAATTTCAGTTTACTGGAGGGCCAAGCAAAGATGTGCAGTACCTCCATTTATGTGAAGTGACCGAAGTCATTCCGGAGAAGAAACTGACGTATAGTTGGCGATACGATGGTTACGAAGGTATTTCTTACGTGACTTTTGAACTAATTCCGCAGGGCGACGACACTTTATTGAAGTTGAGTCATCGTGGACTGGAAACCTTCCCGCAGAACAATCCCGATTTTGCTGTCGGTAGCTTCGCAGATGGTTGGAATCAGATTATTCATACTTCTTTGAAAAAGTATTTGGAAGCAAATGGGTAAAATTCAATCCGTCAATGGAATCCAGATTCGGACATTGGCCCCTATAATTGCGCCGTTTTTATCCTGAATAGTCTTCCTAGACAGTTGTTCTTCCCCGGACGCCGGAATGCCGGCCAGCAAATCTAATCGCTTCTGCGTCAGCATCATGCCCATAGATTTATAGGGGCGGATAGTTCCCGCAGAAGCGTTTTTTCCTTCTGAAAACCCCGTTCCATTGTCGGTTACGGAGACTTCCAGCAAATCGCCTTTCCGGATAAAGAGTACTTCTATTATCCCATCGCTTTTCTTGCCTTTCAGGCCATGCCAAAGCGCATTTTCCACAAAAGGCTGCACCAGCAAAGGCGGTAGCGTGATTTGCTCAGGATCAAGTCCGGCCTCGGCACGAATATTAAACGTAAAAGTGCCTCCAAACCGCAATTGCTCTAAGTACAGATAGTTTTCCAGCATAGCCATTTCGTCGGCGAGGCTATGATAACCATCCACCGATCCGTGGAGTGCCAAACGCACCAACTTGGCGAAGCGCGCCAGATATACCGTCGCTGCATCGCGGTCATTATTAGCAATAAACGACTGGATGGCTTGCAGACAATTGAAGATAAAATGCGGATTCATTTGCGCCCGGAGCGCGGATGTTTCCATCGCATGTACTTTCTCGCGCAACGCGGCTTCCTGGCGGATGGCCCGCAGGCGATTTCGGTAAAATAGTCCTAGGGCAACCGCAAGGGTTGCCCCTACCAATATCCGAAACCACCACGTCGCCCACCACGGCGGACGGATGGCAAAAGGCCAGCGCGACGGCTCGCTCCATTGCCCATCCTCATTTTGGGCCTGCACCTCGAAAGTGTACTGCCGCGGAGCAAGGTTGACAAAGTTGACTTCGCGGGTATGCGTGTAGACGAAGGACGTGTCGCCCCCCAATAGCCGGTAGCGATACGGAATATCGCCGCCGGAACGAAAATGCAGGGCAAAAAAGCGCAGGGCGATGTTGTTTTGGTCGTGCGCGAGCCGCAGGTTGGGGCTAAAAATGGTATCCCGGTTGTTGACGGTGAATTTTTCCAGTACCGGCGCCGGCATTGGGACGGGGGCCGGTTTTCCCCGCAATCGGGCGATGCCCTTGTCCGTGGCCACCCAAATTTCATCGCCCAGGAAGGCCACGTCGTTGACTTGGTTGGAGGGCAGCCCGTTTTTCATGGTGAGGGTTTCGATCCGCCAGCCGCCAGCTGGTTGTCGGCTGAGGATGTTTAGCCCGGTATTGGAACAGGCGTAGATTTTGTCGTCCGGACTGATATCGAGGTCGGAGAGCACATCGCTGGTTAGCCCGTCGCGGGTGGTGAGGTGGGTGCATTGCCCGTTTTTGTCGCGGATAAGCAAGCCGCCGCCGCGCAGGGCGATGACCATGCTGCTATCGGGCAAAAATTCTACACAGTTCGCTTGGAAGCGCAGCGCCGGATGCTGGAAATCGGGCAGTTCGTAACGTCCGTTGCGCCAGTGTCGCAAACCGTCGAGGGTAGTGACCCACAGGGTACCGTCGAAATCCGGGGTGACGGAGAAAGTGCGCTTTAGGGAAGATGCGTCTTGTGGAAACTTGGTCGCCTTGTGTGAGCGCAGGTCAATGGAAATAAAACCACCGTAGGAACTTCCCCACCATTTAGCTCCGGACGGGTCGGGGTTGATTCTTTTAACCGACAAAGGGCTGAAATGAGTGCTTCCCGTAACCCGATATTTAAAATTTGTCCAGTGATCTTTTTCCAGGAAAGAAAGGTTTGGTGCGCACCAAAGCCTCTTGTTTAGCGTGTCGAAACGGAGCATAGTAATTTCAACATTACCCGACGGCGCCACGCTGGGCAGCGGCATGATCCGTCCGCTACGCTGGTCAATGGCGCAGACGTCGGCCGTTCGGAATCCGGCATAAACGGTGGTCAGACCGTCGGTGGCCAGTCGCATTACGTCATCGGCGGGCAGCCCTTTGGCAGCGTCCAGGATGTCGAGGGTAGGGTTTTTACAATAAAAAAGCCCGGCATCGGTGGTAGCCGCCCACCAGCCGCTCTCGTGGTCACGGAGTACGAAATCCACGGAATGTCCGGGCAGCAGGTTGTCGAACTCATTACGCAGGAAATGTTCGAGCGATGGAAACCGCAACAAACCCCGGTGCTCGCCGGTCAGCGAGGCCAGCAAAATGGCGCCGTCCGAATCTTCCAAAATTTGGTTCGCCTGCACTTCCTTTTGGCCATGCCAGATCAGGCGATTATCGTGGAGCAGGTAAAAAGTCTGGCCATAACGACCAACGATGTCACCGTTTTTCAAACGCCAGGCATTAAATGCGGCTCCTTGGATAGGTCGAGAAAAAACCGCCGGGAAACGCCCCAGCGCTATGGCTTTTTCATTTTGCCAACAAAATATCTGGCTCGTCTGCTGCGTACGGAGGGTAAATGCCTGTTCCGCCCGGTCATCCAGCGCTGATTCGCCCGAACAAATGATTTTACCCTCCAATTCTGTGAAAAGGCTGGCAAAATTATGCAGCGAGGAAATGACGCGTTGGGTGCCATCCCGCTGCACCACCAGAAATCCTCGCTCCAGGAAAGGCCCCCAAACGGTTCCGTCTTTAGCTACTGCAAAGCGCAGGGCCGGGTGCCCCTTTTCCCCGAACGCTTTCAACAGGTGGTTATATGGCCAAGAACGGACGGTATCGTTTTCGATGATAGACAGGGTGCCGTCCAAGTGCATATACCAGATCCGGCCCTGCGTATCGTCCGCTATCTGGAAGGCGGCCGTATTGGCCATGGCACTGGTATCTACCGGGCGGACAAATTCGTAGCCGTTGAAACGGCAAATGCCCTGCTCGGTGGCGAACCAGAGGAAGCCCCGGCTGTCTTCCATCATGTAATAAATCTCCTTGCTGGGCAGACCGTCGCGGGTGGTGAAATTTTGCCAGGCGGGATGCTGCGCATTTAATGATGGATGATGAATGATGAGTGATAAATAAACCGCCAAGAGCAGGAATCGTGGGGTGGATAGAAACATCTGCCGGACATTTTTATAATGTTGTCCGGTAAAAGTAAAAAACACCCGGAAACGTAGGAGACGTTTCGGGTGCTTTTTGAATTTTGAAAAGACAGGGAAGGCAAAAATTACATCTTCACCAGAGGACGGCTGTGCATTTCCCCGGTATCGTTTTGCCAAATCAGGAAATAGGTACCGGGCGGCAGGCCTTCCAGCGGGACTTCCAAGCGGCGGGTATTCGGCAGCTCATCAAAGCTGCGGACGCTGCGTCCGTAAAGATCGGTCAGAGAGAGGTGCCGTGGAGTGTTTTCCTGCCAGGTGATGACCACCTGATCTTGCGCGGGGTTGGGATACAACTGCAACTGCCCAGTCAGGAACACCTCATTTTTAACAGAAACAATTGGGATTTGCGGACAGAGTGAATCAATTTCGCATTCGGTCAGTACCCGATTGTAGACCCGTACATTGTCAATATCGCCGTTCATCCATAACGGGGGCAAATTCGTACTGGAAATCCTTCCGATGGTAAACGGATTGAAGGCCGTTCCCAAATTGAACGTGGTGCTTCCGGGGAGGGAGGTACTTTCCAGGGAGCCATCCACATATATTTTCCATTCATTATTGCCGGCAGACCCTACGAGGCAATGCCATGCGCCGTCATTGACCAAAGTGGAACTGAAGCCGGATCGTTGGTAAATGCCCGTGCCATCCCGGCCACTAAAGGCTACCCTGCCCAGGGAATTATTGTCAACATCTCCGATAGAAATCAGGTATCCGTTGTCAGCGAACGGACCATCGTACTGACCGGCGACCCACTGACCGTATTGCTGTTCGGTAGTTCTGATCCAGGCGCTAACGGACACCGCATTGGTGATGCCCCGGTTATCGATGCCGCAGTCAATTGAAGTAGAGGAGCCATCGAATTGGTAGGCGCTGTTGGTGAGGCCATCGTGTCCGGCGGTTAGTACGGCATTCGTTACCACCCCGTTTATCGCCGTCGGGCTGGCATCATCGGCATTGCCGGCAAAAAAAAAATCTCCGGTGAGGCCAAGTGCTAAGTTTGGATTGCAGGGTAGGGGGCAGAGCGAATCAATTTCGCATTCGGTCAGTGCCCGGTTGTACACCCGTACATTGTCCAGGTCACCGTTCATCCAAAATGGGAAGTTCGGGTTGGTATGCCAGCCGATGGTGAACGGCTCGTTCGTAGAGGTAGCCAGATTTACGGTGCTCCCAGCGGTACTGTTTTCAAGATTGCCATCTACATAAATCTCCCAGGATTGATTGGCAGCTATGCCGACCAGGCAATGCCAGTTGCCGTCGTTCACTTTGGTAGTACTGTAACCAGAGGCGTGATAATTCCCCGTGCCGTCACGTCCGCCAATAGCTACTTGTCCGATAAACCCATTTTGACTGTTGCCGATGGTCATCGCATAGCCTTTCTCCTCGTCAAAGGAATACTTTCCGGCCACCCACTGGCCGAATGCTGTATCGGTAGTTTTTACCCAGGCACAAATCGATACTTGGTTGGTAATACCCCGATTATCAGTGCTACAATCAACCCAAGAGGAACTGCCGTTGAAATGAAAGGCACTGTTGGTCACGCCGTCGCGTCCCGTTGTTGGAGTCAGGCTGTATCCAGCACCATTTATTGCATTTGGGCTGGCATCTTGCGCATTGCCATTAAATGGAAAGTATCCGGTAAGCCCGGATGAAAGATCGCAAGGGTTTTGTGCGATAACCTGACCGCTGAGCAGGCAGGCAAGAAAGAAGAACAAGAATGTTTTGTTTTTCATTAGTTGTATTTTGAAAGGTTTCATTTTTGAAAAATCGAAAATAAAAGCGATCCGGCAAAAGGTGTTCTTGACGGACATTAGACTATGGCCATTTGCTCTTGTTTCGATTGTTTAATCGCGTTGACAAGTTCCTGGCAGCCTTTGTCGAGGTGCGCCTTCGTCATTTCCGAAGTGACAATCATTCTGATTCTGGTCTGTTTTCTGGCGACTGCCGGATAGGGTACGCCCACCGCTAATACCCCGTTGGTGCCCATGATCTGGGCAGTATTCATCACAAGGTTGTGATTGCCTAAAATGATGGGGAAAATGGCGGTCTCCGCAGTACCTATTTTGAAGCCGCCCGCGAGGATCTTTGACTTGAAGTAACGGATGTTCGTCCAGAGGTTTTCTCGCCGTTGCCGGTCTGATTTGATAACCCGTATGGATTCCAAGGCCGCCGCCATAGCAGGGATAAAAGGGGCGGTGGTGAAAAAATAAGGTCGACTGGCAAACCGCAGGTAATTAATCAACTCCTTACTTCCAGTCACAAACCCACCAGTACTGCCGATCGCTTTGCTCATAGTACCGACCAAAATGTCGATAGTATCGGGAGGCATATTGAAATGATCGGTCATACCCAATCCATTTTCTCCGATGACCCCGAAAGCATGGGCCTCGTCCACCATCAGTTTGCAGCCGTATTTTTTGCAGAGTGCGGAGATTTCGGGCAGATTGGCAATATCTCCGTCCATGGAATAGACGCCGTCAACGACTACGATTTTATTGGCATATTGGCCGTTTGCTTTAATCATCGCGCTTTCCAGCGAACGCATATCGTTGTGTCGGAAAAATAGTTTGTTCCTGCTTTCCAGTCCATCCATGATGCTCGCATGGGCGAACATATCTACGATGGCTACGTCGTTGCTGCGCAAAAGGGCAGATAGTACGCCCGTGTTGGTCATGAATCCAGTCGGATAAACCAGTGCTTTTTCACATCCAAAGGTGTCCGCAATTTCTTCTTCCAAATCGCTCTTCACTTTGGTCCGCCCGGCTGTGACGCAAGATGCACCCGAACCCGCTCCGTATGTTTCCAGTGCCTGTATGGCCGCATTAATCACGCGAGGATGCTGAGTCATATTGAGGTAGTCGTTCGAGCCGAAATTCACCATCCTGATCACCCGATTGACTGATGGGTCGAAAATGTCCCGTTCGGTCGCTGCGCCATTGAGTGCGTATCGGCGATTGATAGTGTAATTGTTTCTATCGGCATCCTCATTGAAGTCATTGAAGATTGCAAACCTTTCGTCGAGGCTCAATTTGTCCAATCTGGGGTCAATCAACACCTCGTATAAAGTATATTTCTTCGAGTCAATTTTCCCAAAATCTGAAAGTTGGAAGCTGATTTCATCGGCCATTTGACCGGAGAGTGTTGGTTGATCCATGATTTTTCTTATTAAATTTTGCTGGTGAGATTTACCGGATTTAAACTTCGTTCAGTCCAATCATCCTGTTTTGGGTAGGATCCCAAAGTTTGAGCCTTAAACAGGCCACTACATCCCGCCAATGCAGCGAGGTTCTTTTGACTTTTTGAAGTTCAGGAATCTGCTTCATCACCTCTGGCAATCGGTAAAACGGGATGCAACAGTTGAGGTGGTGGATATGGTGGTAGCCAATATTGCCCGTCGCCCAGCGCATAAAAGTCCCCATCACCAGATAGGAAGAAGACTCCAACGCCGCGTTTTCATAGCTCCATTCCATCTTTTGCAGGAATAGCACGTTCGGGAAATTGTGCTGTGCATAAAATAAATAGGACCCAATCGCGAACGACATACTGAACGGGATGAATAGGGTGAGTGCAAAAGCCATCATGCCCCCATGCGATATCAGCAAATACCCGAACAGAAAATGAACGAGCAAGGCGATAAAAGAATCATAATGCCTGCGAGGACTCTTTATAAAAGGCTGCAAGCCAGACTACTGGACATTTTTGAAAAGAGGTGGCGAAAGCCGATATTGTGTTTGCAACAACATAATAATCGATGCTTCCACCACACATACGCAAATTTAGTGTTTTGTATGAAAGTTATGGCTTAGGGGCCGTAAAAAATATTTGGCTTTTAGTCTGCCTGCTTCCTTTAGCGCGCACGGTGAACCTTTACAAAATGAAGGATTACGTTGGCGGGGTACTTGGCAAGGATGGTTCGAAGGCCAATAGTGATTATAAACGGCTGATTCGTTTTTTCCAGGATTGGGGCGAAAGCAGGGCGTTGTTACACGATTTGATGCGCCAAAATCTTCGGTTTTTGCGTGGTTTAGGCTTTAAAACCCTGGTCATGGACGGCACGAGTTGGACGCTTGGGGAAGCGAAAGTGCATTATTTGGTGCTGAGTGTTCTGGTTGGTTCTGTGGCCGTTCCGATTTATTGGGTGCAGTTGGAAAAGATAGGCGCGTCCAGTCAGGCGGAGCGCAAAGCCATGTTTGAGCAGGCATTTTTGCTGTTCGATCTGCAAGGGATGACGTTGTTAGCTGATCGGGAATATATTGGCAAAAATTGGTTTAACTTCCTCAAAAAGAACAAGATACATTTTGTTATACGGCTTCGGGCAGGCGATTATTTTGAAGAGGTGAACGGGGCCAGAGGTAAGGGCTATGAACGTATGGTGACTAAGTGCGGCTTAAAAGACAAATTGGTTAAAAAGCAGATTTTTCTGGATGGCCAGGCCTTCACCATCGTTATGATGCCTAATCCCAAGGTGAATGCAGAGGAACCGGTGATGATCTTTTTGACTACGCTACCCAATGCCGTCAAGGCCGCTGAATGCTACGTCAAACGTTGGAAAATCGAATGCCTTTTCAAACACCTAAAAACGAACGGATATAATCTGGAAGACCTTAATCTCAAAAATGCTAGCAAAAACCTGTTAATGATGGCGATCGTTACAATAGCCTATACCTTGGCCATTCAAGAAGGCTGGAAGCACCAAAATTATATTGCAACGCAACGTTATCAGGACGGGACTCAAACGCCAGAAGTGTCCATTTTTAGAGAAGGACTGGCAATCCTAACCACAAAATGCTTCCGATTTATAGAATTTATACGATATGTTTTTAGCATGCTAAGCCCGAAAAATCATCCCATTTCCAAAAATGTCCAGTAGTCTGGCTGCAAGCACATTCCATAAAGAAATATGGTAAAATAAGCTAACAGGATGGTTGCCGGATGACGTGCCGCCAGATACCAAAACCGGGTCTTTTTGTCTGCTGCCAGGTATTGCGCCTTGGTCATGATCGGAAAGGGACCGATATCACCGTTGACAAGTTTTGAGTTATGCTTGTGGTGATGGTTGTGCGAGCGTTTCCAGATGCTGAAAGGTGCCAGTGTGAATACGCCAAACAGCCAAAAAATCACTTTTGCCACTTTTGACCGATAGAGGATGGCATGGTGCAAAAAATCGTGGTAAATCACGAACATCCGCACAAACACGAAGGCAATGGAAAGGCTACAAATCAGCCTCATATAAATATTGACATTCCAGAAACTCCCAACCAACAGTAGTATTAATAACAGCAGTGTTGACAGCGTATATAGCCAACTTTTATATCTGTTTTCCCTAGCATATTCCCTGGTAGCAAGTATTAATTCCTTGCCGGATAACCTGCCAATATTCTCGGTTTTCATTGGGCCAAATGGTTTAGATAATCAGAAATCCGCCGGACTGCTATTTTGTTACCCTCTTGCAAGGACCTTTTTTAAAAATCAGCGATTTCTAACGGTGCAGCGTTTTTGATTTCCAAATATGGCCTTGCCCACCTCCAAAAAATCGCAACAAGTGACCCCCGGCAACTTTCAAGGGATACGCGGTTGGAAATAAATGCGATCCGGCAAGTCGCATCCGGTCGCAGGCGCTTATTTTTGGCGTCGAAAAGGTTTTGCCCACGCCATTCCCATGCAACCAACCCTCCGCATTTTCCTCGTAGACGACGAGCCGCCTTGCCGGGAAGCACTCCGCACCTTCCTCCACGCGGGCTGCCCCGAAGCCCAAATCGTTGGAGAGGCCGCCTCGGTCGCTGAAGCCGCCCGTCTGCTGCCGCAGGCCATGCCCGATCTGCTGCTGCTCGACGTGCAATTGGCCGACGGCATCGGTTTCGACCTGCTCGACCGTTTTCCCAAGCCCGGCTTTCGGGTTATTTTCACCACGGCTTTTGACGAATTTGCTTTACGGGCCTTCAAATACAGCGCGGTGGATTATTTGCTGAAACCCCTGGACCCGGAGGACCTGATCGCTGCCGTCCGTCGCGCTACCCTGCCCAGCGATCCTGTCGTTTATCAGCGGCAGTTAGAGCAACTTCGCCATAACACGACCACGCGCACTTTCGACCGTATTACTTTGAACACGGGCGATGGCCTGCTTTTTACCCGCCCGGGCGAAATGGTGCATCTGGAAGCCCGAGGCAATTACACCCTTGTTTTTTTGGAAAATGGGGAACGTCATTTGACCGCCCAGCCATTAATCGTATTTGAAGAAATCCTGTCCAGTCCGCCATTTTTTCGGGCGCACCAGTCGCATCTGGTGAATACGGGTTTCGTGCGCAAACTCGCCCGGGAAGACGGAGATAATCTCGTGATGCTGGACAAGTCTGTGGTGCCACTAGCCCGGCGGCGCAAGGAAGCATTTGTGGAGATGATGAGCGGCGGCAAGCGATTCGGGTAGACAATTGAAGGCTAGACTGTTTTGCGCTTGCATCTTCTGCCAAGCGTCCTACCTTTGCCCTCGAATAAAGAGAACTATGTCCGATATTTTTGAGAAAGTCCAGCAAACTATCACCGAAGTTGCCGCCGATACACCCGGTAACGCCGAACTATTGGAGGCTTTCCGCATCCGCTATCTTGGTACCAAAGGCGAAATAAAAGCCTTGATGGAAGAAATGCGCGCGGTGCCAAACGAGCGTAAGCGCGAATTTGGACAGTTGATGAATACGCTGAAACTGCAAGCCGAGGAAAAATACGCGGCCCTCAAATCCGATCTGGAAGCGCAGGCAGAAAGTGCTGTGGGTCAACAACTTGACCTTACTGCGCCCGGCGAACCGCTGCCAATCGGCTCCCGCCATCCGGTAGCGGTGACCATGAATCGCATCGTGGACATCTTTGCCCGTATGGGCTTCGCGGTGGTTGATGGCCCGGAAATCGAGGACGACTGGCACAATTTCACGGCCATGAATACGCCGGAAGATCACCCGGCGCGTGACATGCAGGATACGTTCTACGTCGTGGATGCGCCGGGCATGCTGTTGCGTACCCACACCTCGCCCGTACAGGCGCGGGTGATGGAAAGTCGGCAGCCGCCTATTCGGATCATTGCGCCGGGTCGGGTTTATCGTAACGAGACTATTTCCACGCGCTCGCACGCGCAGTTTCATCAGGTGGAAGGCTTGTATGTAGATGAGGGCGTTTCTTTCGCCGATTTGAAACAGACATTGCTGCATTTTGCGCAGGAAATGTTTGGGGCGACCAAAATTCGGCTGCGTCCTTCTTTTTTCCCTTTCACGGAACCTTCGGCGGAAATGGACATTTGGCTGGGCACTGAAACGGAGAAAAATAGCCGTCTCACCAAAGGCACTGGTTGGCTGGAAATTCTCGGCTGCGGCATGGTCGACCCGCAGGTACTGGAAAATTGCGGCATTGATTCCCGGAAATACAGCGGTTTCGCTTTCGGGATGGGTATTGAGCGACAGGCTTTGCGGCTCTACGAAATCGGCGACATTCGGCTGTTGTTTGAAAATGATGTACGCTTTTTGCGGCAGTTTGCTTCGGCTATTTAGGTCGTTTTGCCATTATTATAACTCTTGAAAATGACCAAACAAACCGCGTTAAGCGTCCTCACTTTTTTTGGACTTGCTTGTGGATTGAGTTTCGCTTTCAGCAAATTTCCGCCAATTGTTTTTTGGGGTACTGATCTTCAAGAAATACTGCCGGGTTTTGGGCCACTTTTAAGTGGTTTGATTTGTTATAAAATTTTTAACAACACTCCAACCTATTCTATTAGCGGAACACAGCCTTTAAAGTCGTGGTTTATTTTGCTGGTTGCAGCCGCCCAGACTACTGGACATTTTTGAAAAGAGGTGGCGAAAGCCGATATTGTGTTTGCAACAACATAATAATCGATGCTTCCACCACACATACGCAAATTTAGTGTTTTGTATGAAAGTTATGGCTTAGGGGCCGTAAAAAATATTTGGCTTTTAGTCTGCCTGCTTCCTTTAGCGCGCACGGTGAACCTTTACAAAATGAAGGATTACGTTGGCGGGGTACTTGGCAAGGATGGTTCGAAGGCCAATAGTGATTATAAACGGCTGATTCGTTTTTTCCAGGATTGGGGCGAAAGCAGGGCGTTGTTACACGATTTGATGCGCCAAAATCTTCGGTTTTTGCGTGGTTTAGGCTTTAAAACCCTGGTCATGGACGGCACGAGTTGGACGCTTGGGGAAGCGAAAGTGCATTATTTGGTGCTGAGTGTTCTGGTTGGTTCTGTGGCCGTTCCGATTTATTGGGTGCAGTTGGAAAAGATAGGCGCGTCCAGTCAGGCGGAGCGCAAAGCCATGTTTGAGCAGGCATTTTTGCTGTTCGATCTGCAAGGGATGACGTTGTTAGCTGATCGGGAATATATTGGCAAAAATTGGTTTAACTTCCTCAAAAAGAACAAGATACATTTTGTTATACGGCTTCGGGCAGGCGATTATTTTGAAGAGGTGAACGGGGCCAGAGGTAAGGGCTATGAACGTATGGTGACTAAGTGCGGCTTAAAAGACAAATTGGTTAAAAAGCAGATTTTTCTGGATGGCCAGGCCTTCACCATCGTTATGATGCCTAATCCCAAGGTGAATGCAGAGGAACCGGTGATGATCTTTTTGACTACGCTACCCAATGCCGTCAAGGCCGCTGAATGCTACGTCAAACGTTGGAAAATCGAATGCCTTTTCAAACACCTAAAAACGAACGGATATAATCTGGAAGACCTTAATCTCAAAAATGCTAGCAAAAACCTGTTAATGATGGCGATCGTTACAATAGCCTATACCTTGGCCATTCAAGAAGGCTGGAAGCACCAAAATTATATTGCAACGCAACGTTATCAGGACGGGACTCAAACGCCAGAAGTGTCCATTTTTAGAGAAGGACTGGCAATCCTAACCACAAAATGCTTCCGATTTATAGAATTTATACGATATGTTTTTAGCATGCTAAGCCCGAAAAATCATCCCATTTCCAAAAATGTCCAGTAGTCTGGCAGCCGCCACTTTTATGCTGACTAATACCAAAAGCAGTTTTACGGTCAATTTCCTTTTTGTTGTTACCCAGATTATTTACTGCTTTGGGGAAGAATTTGGTTGGCGGAATTTCTTGCAAAATGCTACTAATCAAACTAATAAATGGTTACAATCTTTTATTATTGGAGTAGTTTGGTTTGGCTGGCATTTCTCCTGGTTGAAGAACCATTAAAAGCAATGTCGGGACAAAATATGCCTGCACCTCTGCCGGTTCTTATTTTTGCTTTTATTCTTACTTTATCGCTTATTTCACTTTTGCTTGGTTCAGTAGTTAATAAAACGCAGGCTATACTTTTACCGACTATTTTACATTTTGTAGTTAAAACTAATATTCCAACTACAATAATAACAGTAGTTTTAATAGTACTTGCGGTTTTCACCTGGAATAAATTTCTTGTTACTTCACAAATAGTTGATGGAGAAACTAGTCCGTAACTAACGACTCAGAATACGCTGTAATTTTAAAGTTGCTTATGGTGGTGGCCAAAATTGAAGTTAAAGCCTACTGCTCCCATTTTTTCCCAGAAAAGAATGTTTTGGCTGGCGCGTTGAGGTTGATCATTATATAATAATATATCGGGCAAAGTTATGTAGCCCACCTTGGTTTCAGCCATCAAAAACAAGCGTTTTAATACATAGAGTCGCAACCCTGCTTTGCCCGCCAAGGAATAGCCAGCCAAATGAAACTTGTTGTTCAGGCCATACCCAAATACATGAACATCCGTGCGTGGCACCACCCAAATACCGCCCAAACCAACCAGCAAATGCAAAGCTAAATTAGGCCGCGCTAATTGCAACACCGGCAAATGATATTCCAGGTCCAAATTGACCAGGTTCAGGCCATCGGTATGCTCGAAGCGCAAGAAATCCTCGGTAAGCCGGATAGGCTTTTGCAGATAGTTTCCAGCATAACGGGGGGAAGCTTCTTTGCTAATGACTCCCGACATCCACACTGTTTGGTCGTTTACCATTACGTATTTCAGGTGATCCACCCCCAACGAAATCGCAAAATGCCGCGTCAAAAAGAATCCAAGCCGGTAGTCATACTGCGGAATCGAAATGGTGGTCGGGCCAAAATACGTTTTGAAACTAAATTTAGTCGGGCGATCCTTGGCCTCCACGTTGAAAAGCGTGAAGTCATATTCCGGTCCGGAAAAATGGATGTCGCTTTTGGCGAAAGTAGCTCGATTGTAGCCCCAATAGAAATAAAATCGCTCGAATCGGCTGCCCGGATCAGCGGTGGCAAACCAGGATAGACGTTGATTATCAGTACTTTGTGAGTGCGCAAAAGTGGGCAATAATATGGTCAGGCTGCTGACTAACAGCATTATTACAAATGATCGCATGATCTGGGTGCGGGCTTTTGTGGTGAAACAAAGTTCAAAGGTAGGAACACGCCATTCAGGTAGCCTTTATATTTGTTGAACTGCCTAAAAAGACCGCTCACATTTCGGGATATGCAGTAGATTTGTTGGAGGATTTTTTTCTTTTGACCGAGGCAAGTATGCAACCCGGGAAAGAAAGCCGCCATTCATTTTTTTGTTTTAAATATTTTTTTGAAAAAACACCTTAAAAGGTTTTTATTCAAACATTTTGTTTATTTTTGTCCCACTTTACAACATCACATAAACAGCACCATAGCCATGTCTGACGAAAAAGAAAAAGAAAGTAAACTCAAAACCTTACAGGCCACTATTGATCGCCTCGACAAAACCTACGGGAAAGGCACCATCATGCGCTTGGGAGATAGGCAGGCCATTGAAGTAGAGGTGATCCCTACTGGTTCCCTGGGCCTTGACATCGCTTTGGGTTGCTACGGCTTGCCCAAGGGCCGGATCATCGAAATTTATGGCCCGGAATCATCGGGTAAAACTACGCTGGCTATCCATGCCGTGGCGGAGTGCCAAAAGCGGGGAGGTATTGCTGCCTTTGTAGATGCCGAACACGCTTTCGACCGCTTCTACGCCGAAGCACTGGGCGTGGATGTAAATAACTTGCTCATTAGCCAACCCGACAATGGCGAACAGGCCCTCGAAATCACCGAGAACCTTATTCGCTCCGGTGCAGTGGACATTATTGTGATTGACTCGGTGGCCGCGCTGGTACCCCGCGCGGAGATCGAAGGGGAAATGGGTGACTCCAAGATGGGCCTGCAAGCTCGCTTGATGAGCCAAGCCATGCGTAAACTGACCGCCAATATCGGTCGCACCGGCTGCTGCTGCATTTTTATCAACCAATTGCGTGAGAAGATCGGTGTCATGTTTGGCAACCCCGAGACGACTACTGGCGGTAATGCCTTGAAGTTCTATGCGTCTGTACGCCTCGACATTCGTAAGAGTGGTGCTGCGTTGAAAGACAAGGAAGGCAATTTAGTGGGAAATCAAGTGAAGGTGAAGGTGGTAAAAAACAAACTGGCTCCGCCCTTCCGCATTGCCCAGTTCGACATCATTTTTGGAGAGGGTATCTCTAAGGTCGGCGAAATTGTTGACCTCGGTGCGGAATACGATATTATCCAAAAAAGTGGTGCCTGGTATGCTTACAACGGTGCAAAGATTGCGCAGGGTCGCGATGCTGCCAAGCAGTTTTTGAAAGATAACCCGGAAGTGGCGCATGAAATTGAAGGAAAAGTGAAGGAGAAACTAGCTGCTGGAGGAAGTGCCGCGAAGCAGGCTGCTGCTTTGGCCATAGCCGGTGGCGACGACGGGGAAGAGGATTTCTAAAAGTTAATATTGCAAATATGATAAGCCATCCCGGAACTTCGGGATGGCTTATTTTTTTATACATTATGTGAATCATCGGTTCAAAGCAATATTGATTTTCAGGCGATTATGCACGAAACCTATAATGTTTATAAAGCCTGACAGGTCTAAGTGGTTAATAATCGGGGTTTCTTATTTCGGAACCCGTTAGTTGCCTCCATTAGAAAAGCCGACTTTTTTGTTTAAACACCCTGCCCAATTTCTGCCTGCATTTCCACTATCTTCGCCGTTCTTTTTTGAAAATACAAGATAATCAAAGGTGTTATACAATTAAATAAGCGTTTGGTTATCAACCCTTTAAATTAAATAGGCCACACTTTTTTAAACAATATTAATCGCTACTAAGCCATGTATCGTACCCACTCCTGCGGCGAACTGCGTCTTTCGGATGCCCAAACTACAGTCACCTTGGCTGGTTGGGTTGCTATTGGTCGCGACTTGGGCGGCCTTACTTTTATAGATTTACGCGACCGCTACGGCATCACCCAGCTCGTCTTCGATATGGACGATAATGCTGAATTATGCGAACGCGCTCGCCGCTTGGGTCGCGAATATGTTATTCAGGCTACAGGTTTAGTCCGCGAACGGACCAGTAAAAATGCCAATCGCGAGACGGGCGATGTGGAAATTCGCGTCACCGAATTTAGTGTACTCAACGCGGCAAAAACGCCTCCTTTCACCATTCAGGACGATACCGACGGCGGCGATGACCTGCGCATGAAATACCGTTACCTCGATTTACGTCGTAATGCCGTACAACGTAACCTGATTTTCCGCTCCAATCTGGCTATCGAGACACGAAAATATCTGGCAAATCAAGGGTTTATTGAAGTGGAAACGCCCAATTTGATTAAAAGTACGCCCGAAGGTGCCCGCGATTTCGTGGTACCCAGTCGGATGAATAATGGTCAGTTTTACGCGTTGCCGCAAAGCCCGCAAACCTTCAAGCAAATCCTGATGGTGGCTGGTTTTGACAAATACTTTCAGATTGTCAAGTGCTTCCGCGACGAAGACCTGCGTGCCGATCGGCAGCCGGAATTCACGCAGATTGATTGCGAAATGTCGTTCGTGCATCAAGAGGATATTCTGAACACTTTTGAGGGTTTGACCAAAAACCTGTTCAAAGCGACGTTGGGCATCGAACTCACCGCTTTCCCGCGTATGACTTACGACGAGGCGATGGAGCGTTTTGGTAGCGACAAACCCGATCTACGCTTTGGTATGGAGTTCGTCGAACTAACTGAGGTGGCCCAAGGCAAAGGCTTTCCAGTCTTCGATAGCGCAGAAGCCGTAGTGGCTATCTGTGCGCCGGGTTGTGCGAATTATACTCGCAAACAACTGGATGAACTGACTGAATGGCTCAAACGTCCGCAGATTGGCGCGAAGGGTTTGATCTACGTCCGCTACGATACTGACGGTTCCATGAAATCGTCGGTGGATAAATTTTACAGCCCTGATGATCTGAAAATTTGGTTGGACCGCTGCGGCGCACAACTCGGCGATATGGTGTTTTTGCTGTCCGGCGAAGCTGAAAAAACCCGCAAGCAACTTTCCGAATTGCGCCTCGAAATGGGTACACGACTGGGCCTGCGCCGTCCCGATGATTTCAAACCACTATGGGTATTAGATTTTCCACTGCTGGAATGGGATGAAAACGCCGAACGTTTTTTCGCTATGCACCACCCTTTCACCAGCCCGAAACCAGCGGATATTTCCAAAATGGATTCTGATGATCGGATGGTATTGAACAGTATCCGCGCCGATGCTTATGACCTGGTAATAAATGGCGTAGAGATCGGTGGCGGCTCCATTCGGATTCACGACCGCGATTTACAGAGCCGTAATTTCAAACTGCTGGGCTTCACCGCCGAAGAAGCGGAGGCACAATTTGGTTTCTTATTGGGCGCTTTTGAATATGGCGCGCCGCCGCACGGAGGCATCGCTTTCGGCTTCGACCGCCTGAATGCGGTGATGAACGGTGCCAACTCTATCCGCGATTTTATCGCTTTCCCGAAAAACAATCAGGGCCGCGATATGATGATTGATGCGCCGAGTAGTATTAAATTGGAACAGTTAAAGGAGTTGGGAATTGAAGTGAAATTGTGATTTACTTTGTTTTACAACGGGAGTCATTCACAATTGTGAATGACTCCCGTTGTAACAATTTGGCCAAATAATTATTTCGCTAAGTGCGTGAGCAGGTTTTTACTGCAAGTTGAAAGTTAGATTTCAATCTTTTGCCAAGACAATCTTGCCGATGGATTGTGCCCAACCTGCATTTTCAAAATACAAAAAGTAAATACCTGCGGCATACTCGGCTAATTCAACGCGGGTAGCCACGGTTGTTACCCCAATTCGGGTGACTTCACTACCATTAGCAGAAAATACAAGAATACTCCCTGCAGCTTCCTGAGTTTGAACAATTACCGCATCTCTTGTGGGATTAGGGGCGTATTCCCAAGGACGGGCTTTAAGCGAAATAGTAATGGCTAGATATTTTTGCGTTTCCCAATAATCACTTGTAGTAAGACCAGGGGACCACACCTGCCTAGTCGCAGTTATTACGCATTCAGGCAACTCGATAAAGTCCATTACGATGGTATTTTTCAACTCCAATTCGATCTCAGCCAGGGTATATTCACAGGGTGCCGCTCCTGCATAATAAAAAAGTACAATATCCTGGGACGCGACGTTTATTTTGAAACAGCCGTTTTTATCGCTGAACCCAGCAAACGTTTTGTCTTTTAAGGCGATAGAGACACCTGCTAATGGCTCGCCATACTCATCAACAATTTTTCCCGTTAAAACACTGGAAGAAGTGGCTTGGCTGATGGCCTGATAGGCGAAAAGGACTAAGGCAAAGAATAATGTAAATTTTTTCATGTCGTTTAAGTTTAGTTTGAAGTAAACTTAAGGCCATGCCTTTTACGACAGACGACGAATATGTGGGCAGTACTCCTGGGTAGGTGAACACAGCCTGTGATTGATCAAGTGTTAAAAATTTTATCCTCCAATCTTTTCCCGTACCACTACCATTATCTCCCCTTCCAACCGATCTGCCTCAGCGGCCATCTCATTTCCTTCGGCAATAACGCTCTGCGCATATTCCTTATCGTCCAGCCCCGAAGCGTTAATCTTTACATTCAATAAAGCCCCATGTACGGCGGCGCGCGCGCAAAGTGCACCCACACCCGCGTCGGTTACGCTGTTGGGATTTCCCTGTTCAGCCATTTGTCGAATGATGAAAAATGATTCCAGGCTCCACTGCATCACTTGATAAGGCACTTCGATGGCTTGGCGGGTGGCAGCCTGCACGGCTGCTTTACGCGCCGTTTTTTCTTCTAGGCTGGTGTTGGGTAAGCCAAAAGCGGCCATAATAGCGTTGAAAGCATTAGTGTCCTCGTCCACGGCGTGGAGGAGCAGGTCTTTAAGGCGTTGACCTTGTTCGGCAGTATTGGAAAACTCCTCCCAGCGATCATCCCAGCCGCGCTTGTGACTGCTAAGATTGGCGACCATTGTGGCCAGCGAAACGCCGAGTGCCCCTACGTAAGCACTAATGGAGCCGCCCCCAGGAGCCGGACTTTCGCTGGCCGTTTCATCCGCAAACGCCTGTAAGTCCTTGCGAATCAATTGCTTTTGTTGAGTGGTGTCGCCTGCTTTCAGGTTATATTCGATAATCTTGCGTTGCGGATCAAAAGGAGCCAATTCATCCAGACCCATTGATTTGACAGCGATCTTGATGATTTCGGCTTCACTCACACCCACACTACGCTGTTGCTTTCGCAGAAAATATTTCCCCGCCTCCAACATGACCGCCAGCGGCACCAAGCCGACCAGTTCCGAGCCAGTCACGCGCATGCCACGCTGCTGGGCACTGTCGCAACATGCCTCAAACGCCTGATGCAACGAGGTACTACGCGTGTCAGTGATATTCATGGAAATCTGCGCCACGCCGTACTCTTCAATATACCAGCCAATGGCTTTCACGCCTTTGAGCAGACCTGATTGACGGAGTGGTTCGCCTTGTTCATCTTTGAGTGGCTTACCCGTTTTTGGATCATTCAGCACTCGGCCTGCTTCCCGAATATCGAAAGCCACCGCATTGGCGCGACGTACGGAAGTCGTATTTAAGTTGACATTATAAGCAATCAGGAAATCGCGAGCACCGATCACTGTGGCTCCTCGTTGCACATCAAAACGCGCCGGACCAAAGTCAGGTTGCCAATCGGAATTGGAAAGTTTTTCTGCCAAGCCCTCGTACTCTCCGGCACGGATGGTCGCCAGGTTTCGGCGTTCCGGGCGAGTAGCGGCTGCTTCGTACAAGAAGATGGGCAAATCCAATTCGCGGCCCACCCGTTCTCCCAGCCGCCGCGCCCACTCTGCCGTTTCTTCCATCGAAATATTGGCAATTGGAATGAGCGGACACACGTCGGTCGCGCCCATGCGTGGATGCTCGCCCGTGTGTTGGCGCATATCGATGACCTCACCGGCTTTTTTGATGGCCAGAAAAGCGGCTTCTACGACTGCTTCTGGCGCACCCACGAAAGTGACTACGGTGCGATTGGTCGCCTTGCCGGGATCAACATCCAGCAATTTGACGCCTTCGACGCTCTCAATAACATCAGTGATTTGACGAATGACGGCGGGATCGCGGCCCTCGGAGAAGTTGGGGACGCATTCGATGAGTTGGCTCATGCCAGGTGGTTACTGGTTATTAGTAAATTGGTACTGGTAGTTTGGGATTAACCTTAAAAATCCCCCACGTTCACGCCACTGAAATACCCCATTTTCCAGAGGATCAAAATGATTACTCCAATGGCAATTCGGTAGTAGCCAAATACTTTGAAACCGTGCTTGGTCAGGAATCCAATGAAAGCGCGAATGGCCAAAAAGGCAACGAGAAAAGCGACCAAATTACCGACTCCCAATAGCATTAATTCGTGCTGCGAAAAGGAGCCACCTTCGTCTTTCATATAGTCCCACAGTGATTTGCAAGTAGCTGCAAACATGGTCGGTACAGCCAGAAAAAAAGAAAATTCGGCGGCAGTAGTAGGAGACAAACCCTGAGTAAGACCGCCAATGATCGTGGCTGCCGACCGACTCACCCCCGGTACCATTGAGATGACCTGGAAAAAACCAATTTTGAGGGCTTGCAGCAAAGTGATCTGGTCTACTGAAGTCTCCACCAAACTGCGCCGTTTGAAATAACCATCCAAAAACAGGAAAAGCACCCCTCCGACAATCAGGGCGATAGCCACTACCACGATATCTTCCAACAGATGGTCAATTTGCTTTTTCAGGAGCAATCCAAACACCGCAGCTGGAAGAAAGGCAATGAAGAGTTTGATATAAAAATCAAAATTTTGCAGAAAACGCCGCCAGTAAAGCACCAGCACTGATAAAATAGCCCCGAATTGGATGGCAACGGTGAAAACTTTGACGAACGGCTCCGTGGCAATACCCATCACTGTGGAACCGATAATCATGTGTCCAGTTGAAGAAACCGGCAAGAACTCCGTCAAGCCTTCAATGATGGCCAGGATGATGGCTTGCAAAAAACTCATATCACTGGTACGTTATCGTCACCCGTAAGCACCACTACGCGGCTATCTTTTTTGAAAATGCCGACAATGACGACTACGAAACCCGCTAGCATAAGGATAGGAGCCAGGGTAATGCGCCGAAAACTATAAATAAGTTCTGGTTCCCACTTATTCGGGTCGGGCATAGCACCTCCAGCCATAGCCATTAGTCCAATCAGAATTAGGGCCAGACCAACGCCCATATAAATAAAATTCTGACGACCGAAAATGAGGTCTTGATTGCCGAGGTTAAAATTACTTTCCCGCTTTTCCCGACGGGCGGAAGTAGAGATGGGAGCCACCTTTCTGGCGGATGTTTGCGGCGTTTGCGAGGCACGCGGTGGTTGCGGTGCACGGGGCTGGGGACGTTGTGGTTGCTGTTTTGCCATTGGGCCAAATATCGTTAAATGGTGGTTTAGCCCCCTCTGGCTCCCCTTGAATGGGAAGGATACATGGAGGTGACTAAGGATTTTTGCTTTTTACTATTGCTTTTTTGTTTTGTTCTTTATCGTTTTATCAATAAAGTTGGAAATCAATTCGCTCCATTTACGCTTTCACTTATTGCCCATTTGCCTTTTCAATACAGGTCATCTACCCGCATTTTCAGGAATTTATTCACCACAAACCAGGTACTTAATCCAGAAATGAGTACGCCCAACAGAAGCAGTGCTATACAGACCACGATCACATAGTCAAAATTTTCGATGTCTTCCATTTCCGGCACCAGGGTTTGAATCCACCACAGCGTACCAAGCAATCCCAAAATGGCTAATACCGCGCTCCACAAGCCATTTAGAATGCCCCGCTGGAGATAAGGCCGGCTAATAAATGACCAGGATGCACCGACTAATTCCTGATTTTTGATTAAAAATCGGTTGGCAAATAATGCAAGCCGAATCGTATTGTGAATGAGCGTAATAGCGGCAAAGATGAGCAAAAATCCGAGTGCCAAAGTGACATACCCCAGATTTTGAATATTCTGGCTGACGTTGCCCGTGTTAGCGGCCTCGAAATAAAGTTCCTCAATGACCGTATCCTGCCTTAGGGTCTCGCGCCATTGATTCAGGCTATCGTCTTGTAAATATTCCGCCCGAACGTTGAACTGAACCACATCGCGCAGCAAATTGGGCGTGGTTTCCAGCAGGCTTTCTTTTCCCAAATCCTCCTGCATAAGCTTCATGGCCTGGCTCCGGGGAATGAATTTTACAGTCTCCGCTTTTACAAACGGCTGTTGCTCCACCTGATGGATAATACGCGCTATTTCTTCCGGCGATGTATTATTCTTCAATTCCAGCCAAATATCTACCTTTTCTTTGAACAGGCGTACCAAATGACGACCGTGCAAGGCCGTAATGCTGAAAAAGCCGACAATGAACAGCACCAACGCTACACTGATAATAGCGTATAGAAAAGTAGGCTTATTACGCGCCATGGAATAGAGATTGAATCGGGCGGGAGGGTAAAAATGAAAAAAAACTCCAAAGATGGAGCAAAGATGATTTCAATATATGCTGGGCATTTTCGTTTAACGACCCGCAAATGTAAACCTAAGCAGCACTTTTGAAGTATTTGAAAACACGTTGATTATGCGATTTGGCAGTCTTTTTCTTTTTCTGACCTGTTTTTTGTACCGACAGGACGGTAAAATCTATTTTCAGAACCCTTCTTTCGAAGATGCGCCGCGTGAATCGGCCTCTCCCGTCGGTTGGGAATCGGTGACTCCGGGAAGTACGCCCGATATTATGCCCGGCCCCTGGGGTATTAAAGTATCGCCCCAACATGGCCGCACTTGCCTGGGTTTGGTCACGCGAACTGATGGCACTCGGGAGGATGTAGCTCAGATGCTCAATACGCCGCTGCAAAAAGAAACCTGTTATACTTTTTCCATTTATCTCGCCCATGCACCGACTTATGTTGGCTATAACCAACCTGTGCGGATTCGGATCTGGGGGGGCGGAAGTCGGGGTGCTAAAGAAACCTTGCTGTACAGCTCGCCGCTCATTGACCATGCCGCCTGGAAAAAGTATAAGGTGGAATTTATGACTACTGGCGAAGTGCGTTACATCACTTTCGAGGCTTATTTTGCGCCGGGGGTACTCTTTTTTTATAAAGGCAATATTCTGCTGGATAATTGTTCACCTATCGAGCGTTGTGATCGAGTTTAGTGGAATATATTTCGTATTTTCGTTATAACCTATTAGTATTTAAGGTTTTATGAAAAAATTGCTTTTGCTGTTCAGCGCATAATTTCCATCCAAATACGCACGTCCTGCAAAGGGCGCTCTTGAGCATCCCGGGGAAGCGCAGCGATTTTGTCTACCACTTCCATACCGCTCGTTACTTCGCCAAATACGGTACATTTCTCCTGCAACTGGGGGGCTCCGCCTTTCAACAGATATAATTGTCGCTCTTTCGGGGTGAAATGACGCTGTAATTTCTTCTCCCAAGCATCCAGCGAAGCGTCCGTCTGTGAGCGACCCTGCACAATAAAAAATTGTGATCCATGCGAGCGTTCATCGACAGGATTACTTCCTGGTGCCCGCATTGCTGCAAGTGTGCCACGCAGGGGCAAAAGGCCAGTTTCGGCAGCTATTGAATAACCAGGATCGCCGTTTCCAAGGTGCATTCCCGGTGTAGCGACTCGCGAATCGGGATCACCTGTTTGAATGAGCAAATCTTGTACTACACGGTGGATGAGCAGGCTATCGTAAAATTTTTCTCGCACTAGTTTTTCAAAATTGGCAGCCTGCCGTGGCGTTTCCTGCGAAACTGTTAATTGAATATCTCCCTGATCGGTGTGTAAAATTATTCTTGTGGCTGATGTATGGCAATCAACAAATAGCCAACAAAACCACAGCCCTATAAAGCCCAATGGCCATCTACCGACGTAGTACTTATTGATCTGTCGGCACTTGTACATCGCTGTCTTCCGTTTCGATCTCTTTAAAATAACGCACAGCATTGATTTTCAAGATTCTCTCCTGTTCAAACGTGTTTTGAGGCACCATCTCCAGCACCTGGCGGTAGTGCGGCCAGCCATCTTCATCGCGGCCAACAAACTCAAAATATCCGTCCGCGCTCAATAATCGGCAGACCGCAATGTGCATCAAGTCTTGTTTTTCTTCTTTCCCAAATGATTTTTTCCAGCGTCCCAGCTCTTGAATACCGATCAGAAATAATACTGTATTGAGATCGGGCAGGGTTTCGCGGCGCATCGAATCTTTGACAAGGTGCTGAACGCGCAGCCATTCAAAGTCTAATTCCCAGTTTTCCATGCGGCAAAATTAAGGCGATCTGGTCAGAATTAGCCAAGCATTGAAAATGTCTTCTACTGGATACTTGGGGAAGGGGGCGAAAGCCTTTTTTTGTGATTGCAACAACTATCGAATCAATGCGTCCGCTACAATGATGCCAACTTGGCGGCTTATACACTTCATCAAACCTTGGAGAAAGCAAAGGCCTTTCCCGGTACCTGGAATTCAACGAATGCTTCTCGAGAAATTGGTCTAAAATAAAGTCTACTAATTTTGTAGGGTTTTAAAAAATATGCCCTTACCTTTGCCACATCTCAATCAAGTAATATGTACCTCTACTCGCTTAATATGTCCATGTGTTGTTGCTGTCCTGCTCGGCTTACCAAAGCGGCTACCTCGACCTTTTGGATAAATATGCGATAACGCATCATTCATAAAGTACAGGTCTACAAGCCCTTTGGTGTCCATCGCCAAAGGGCTTTTTGTTTTACTCACCCACTTATTCTCTCGCGTATGTCTCTGCATCACACCACTACTGCCAATTTTCAAAATCGATTTTTCACCGCCAGTGACGCTGCTACGCGCGCATTGTCCTCTTTTAGCGACCAATATTCCGGACGCGCCCTGTTCAATACCCGGTTTAGCCCAGAAGACCAGGTCGTGGCGCACCTTATTTTCAGAAACAAACTGCCCTTTCGCGTTTTCACTTCTTGCGGGGCCGATCAACACGATATATTGGTTCGTTCGGTTGATTTTTTCAACAGCAGTATCGAGGTTTCTTTCCAACAGGCCCGTTTAGCAGCAGCAGAATTCGCTACACGTCACCCGGAAATCGTTCGGGAATACGAGCAAAATCCGACGACTGCGCCGTTGAGATAAGTGCTACAAGGCCATCATTTGCTGGTTTCGAGTCGCCGTAAAAACCAATTGCCACCAAAGTCAAATTACACCTCCTTAGAGTGGGATGAAGCGAATCAATGCGCCATTTTTTATCCGCTTTTTGACTGGACGGAGCAGCAAGTGCAAGCCTATCTCGCGCATTACCAGATTCCCCTGATTTCAGTGACTCCTGCGCCCGTTCCGGTGGCGGCTCCTTCTACTTTTTCAGCCGCTTTATTGGTATTGGCTGTACTAGTACTTTTTGTTAGAGATTCTACTTCTTTATTCCATAATATCAGGCTGTGGCGTGTAACGCAGGTAAGGCTTTACGACATTCACACCCTTAGGGAATTTCTTGATAGCATCTTCGGTGGAAACGGCAGGCACTACAATTACATCTTCGCCGTGCTTCCAATCGGCTGGCGTAGCGACGCTGAAATTAGCAGTAAGTTGCAGTGAATCAAGCACTCGCAGCACCTCATGGAAGTTACGGCCCGTAGAAGCAGGATAAGTGAGCGTCAATTTTACCTTCTTGTCCGGCCCGATGATGAACAGCGAACGAACGGTGAAATTCTCCGACGAATTTGGGTGAATCATACCGTATAATTCGGCCACTTTGCGCTCTGGATCAGCGATGAGTGGAAAATCCAGCGTAACGTTCTGCGTTTCATTAATGTCCTTTATCCAGCCTTCGTGCCGACCCAGCGCATCCACGCTCACAGCCAGTACTTTTGTGTTGCGCTGGCGAAATTCTTCTTGCAGAGCGGCCGTTTTGCCCAGTTCGGTGGTACAAACCGGCGTGTAATCGGCGGGGTGGGAGAACAAAATACCCCAACTATCGCCGAGATATTCATAGAAATCAATCTCGCCCACCGTGGTTTGGGCAGTGAAGTTGGGAGCAATGTCTCCTAAACGTAGGCTCATAAATGGACTGTTTTATAGTAAAGATGGAGGGCTGCAATCCGACAAAGGTATATCTTTGCGATCAGTCTACAAAAAAAGTAGACTAAAATTTATATTTCAATATGTTATCCAAAAAAGCACAATATGCCATTCAAGCCCTGGAATATCTGGCTACTCGTTATGCAGCGGGGCCAGTACTCATCAGCGAGATTGCGGAGAGAAAAGGCATTCCTTTGAAATTTCTAGAAAATATCCTGCTGGAACTGCGCAATGCTGACATATTGGTCAGTAAAAAAGGGAAGGGCGGCGGCTATTTTTTAAAAAGTTTACCCGAACAAACCACGTTGGCCAGCGTCATCCGCGTGATTGATGGGCCGATTGCGATGCTGCCATGTGTGAGTCTGTATTTTTATCGGCCTTGCGAAGTCTGTGACCAAGCTAATTGTCGTATTAGCAGTCTGTTTGCGGAAGCGCGGGATGCCGTATTAAGTGTGTTGGAAAAGAAGACTTTGCGGGATTTGGTTGGGCCTAATACGATGCTGAACCAACTTGGTTGAGCGTATGATTTTAATAAGTTCTTTTCAATAGGTAGAATTTCTTCCCTATACTGGGAATTTGAAAAGAGGGTGAAAGCCGACTTTTGTATTTGCAACAGCAGAAGAATCAATGTTTCCGCCGTACCTACACAAATTTAGCGACTTTCACCCTTCCTGCTATGGCCTGGGATCTGTAAAAACATTTGGCTTCTAAACTGCCTGCTTCCGTAGCCATACGACAAGATTGGAAACGACGAAAACGAATCTCGGCCAGACACTGTAAGCTATGATAAAACTAAAGCTGGCTATTCGCCGTCAATTAACTGAAAAGGTCAAAGCAAACGGATGAGCAGCGTTATAAAAAGTCAACTCGCTGACACGCATTTTCATATATCGGGTCAGTGGAAGTTTTTGTACGACTTCCATCAGCTCATTTTCAGAAGCGACGGAAAACACCGCCCACAGTTTTGAGGTTTCGAGTGACAAAGCATAATTCAGGATTTTTCCCTCATTGAGTAAGCGATTAACTGCTTCGCGCTGATGAGGAATACGGCTCACGAATTCGTCCGGTAAATCCTGGGGCATGGTGAAATCCACCATGTACTGAATAGATTGGTTGTCCATGGTATTGAGTTATGAACAAATGATTGTGGAAATTGTGGGCAATGTTGTTGGCAAAATACGATCAAGCAAATGTACCAAAAAATTCGTACCAATCACTTTAAGTTTTGCACAGCTTATCTATACAAAAATCATGCACATCTGGTCGTTTGGTAAGTAGGCTGACATTGCGTCAGTTAGTCACACTTTACTAACAATTTTTGACAGTCCATTGCTTTTTTGCCTTGCTATTACGGCAGAAAACAAAAGAGGAGAGCCATGTATTTGGTCTACACGGCACTCCTCTTGTAAACTATTCGGAAACACGTCCTCAAAAAATTTGCTGGATCTTATTGCTTGCCAGCCAGCGCATCCATGCGAATCATGTCTTGCATGACGCGGAGTGTTTCGTACAATTGAATGTCTTTCTTCTTGTCTTTCAACCAGTTATCATTGCGCGCAATGCGAGATGTATCACTTTGAATTTGTGGCAAATCAGCCACCACATTCTGTATCTGGAAGTCAGTAATAGGCTTGAAAATATTTTCATAGCGTTCTGACTCCTCATCCTGATGTTTGTTCCAAGTCTGATATTTTTCCAGTTGTAGCGGATACTGGCTCTGATCTTTTTGCTTGCGCAGGCGAGTAGCATTTTCAGCCACTTTCTGGAAAACATCGTTCGCTTTTACGCGGCTTTCGCTGCTCGTTTTCAGTTTGCCCAAGTCGGCAATATGGTAGGCATTTTGTTTAAACGGCACCGCTTCGATGGTAGTAGATTCGAGGGGATAGTCATTTTCGCGTTCGCCAAGGTCAACCAGATTATAGAAATCGGGCAGTACTACATCGGGAGTTACTCCGTCGAGTTGAGTCGTTTTTCCGGTAACGCGATAAAACTTCTGAATGGTAAGTTTCATCTCGCCCAGAGGTTTTACGGATTCGTCATTGGTAGCATTGTCCAGATCAAGAAAGCGCTGTACCGTCCCTTTCCCGTAGGTGCCCGCCGAGCCAACGATGACGGCGCGACCGTAGTCTTGCATGGCGGCAGCCAATATCTCGGAAGCAGAAGCACTAAAGCCATTGACCATCACCACGAGCGGCCCAGCATATTGGACCCGCGCATCATTATCTTCCATGATTTCAGGTTTGCGGTTGCGGCTTTTGACCTGCACAATTGGACCTTCTTCGATAAAGAGGCCAGACATTTGCACTACATCGCGCAAGGAACCGCCGCCATTGTTACGCAAATCGAGGATGATACCCTTCACGTTTTCGGCTTTCAATTTCTCTACTTCCTTGGCTACGTCTACTGCGCAGGAGGTCTGACCCTGTGGCGTAAAATCAGCGTAGAATTTTGGCAAATAGATGTACCCCACCTTGTCCGGCGTTTCGCTGCTCAAAATCAAGGATTTAGCGAAACCCTCTTCCATCAGTACCACATCGCGAGTGATCTTGATGACCTTTTCTGCGCCATCCGATTTTTGGACAGTCAGCGTAGCCACCGAGCCTTTGGAGCCACGAATTTTAGCGACCACGTCATCAATATCCCAGCCCATTACGTCTACGGGTTCATCATTGCCCTGACCTACTTTCAGGATGATGTCTTTTGGTTGCAAATCGCCTTGTTTCCAGGCTGGACCGCCGGGTACAATTTCGGTCACGGAAGTTTTTTCTCCATCGCTCTGTAAGCGGGCACCAATACCTTCCAGTTTCCCAGACATTTGAATATCAAAATTTTCTTTTTCTTTTGGCGAAAAGTAGCCGGTGTGCGGATCGAATACATTGGTAATAGCATTGAAATACATTTCCATACGGCGGGTACGGTCCATTTTCATCATGCGCTTAAACCACTTGTCGTAGGTATCCAGCACTTTTTTCCGCTGATCTATTTCCAGGGTAGCAAAAGTTTTTTTCTCGCCTTTGTAGTCTGGTTTTTCTTGCGTTTCCTGCTCCTCGGTGACGCGGCTGAGCACCTCGTATTTCATCCACTTTTCCCAACGGCTACGCAGTTCGGTATCATCTTTCGACCAGTCCAGTTTTTTACCATCTGCTTCCAGCACATCGTTTTTGCTGAAATCAAGCGGCGAAGCCAGAATCTGGCGGTACCAGCCTTGAGTCTTAGTCAAAGCAGCGTCCATTTCATCGGCAGCAAGGTTAAAGAACTCAAAAGTGCCGGCATTCGCTTCATCGTCCAGCTGGGTTTCAAACTTTTTCAGTTGATCCACATCCGCCTGGCTATAAAAACGTTTGCCCCCGTCTACGTCTTTGAGATATACACTATAGAGTTCTTTGGAGAACGTGTCGTCAATTGTTTTGGGCTGGAAGTGCAGGCGGTTAAGCCCTTGCAACAAGGCTTGCATCAGCGCGGCTTCTTTCTGCGGGTCGGGTGCCAGGGGATGTCCGCTAAAGCGATTCACCAAAAAGGCGGCCCCCGCCAGACCAATGAATGAGAAGACCAACAAAGTGGGTTTCAATTTCATGTCAGTGAGGAATTTATCTAAATCAAAAGTACCAAAAAGGCGATCGGAATGAAACATCGCAGAGCTTGTGTTTATGGAATGAACAGAAAATATACGGCTTGGTTAAGAGGCAGGGTTCAAAGTTGTTTACTTTTTTGTAAATAACCAAGCCAACGGCCACCGTTTGAGGGACATTTACAAACGTAAGAATGTAGAGTTTGTGGCGGCGCATCGGTTTTTTTTCTACGAAACCCGTTATTTTTCTCCTGTTTGGTACTGTGCAACAGATATAGAACATAACCCGGTTCGATTTTTGACTAACCAATTTGGGTAAAAGTGTCGGCTATCGGCTTTTAGCCAAAATTTGCTACACTGCCGTGCTCACTGTATCTTTGTTTCCCCTCATTCCCCTACCGCTCCTCATTCATGGACATCTCTTACCTGCTTCGCATACTGGCTCGCCGCAAATGGCTGATTGCAAGCACTATGCTGGCCGCTGCCGCTATTACTTTTTTCCTGATCGGCCGGAAGCCGGAACGCTATAAGGCTTCGGTGATCGTATCCACCGGCATTGTAAATTATAAAGGCCTGAATGCTGACAATACCGATGCTTTCGTGCAACAATATCAGGTGGAAAATGCCTTCGCCAACCTGATCGAATATGCCCAATCTCGTTCGACGATCAAGATGGTATGTATCGAAATGTTGAAACACGACTTGGCCGCCAAAAACGGGGGAACAGAGCCCCCTTATCGGAAGCCAGACAAAAAACTGGTCAGTTTTACCGACGAAGAAGAAAAAAATCTACTTAGTCAGCTCAGCAAAATCAACGTGGACAGCATCAGCGATCCTGCTTTCAGCCAGGAATTTGACTATTTGCTGGACAAAATTGCTCGCTCTTACGGATACGACCACGATGCAATGCAGCGCAATTTGACCGTGAAACGCAAGGCGGCCACTGACTATCTTTCCTTCGATATGGTCACAGAGAATCCGAACTTGTCGCGGCAAATGGCCAACCTGTACGTGAATCGCTTTATGACCTATTATCAAAATATCTCTGTACGGGAAAAGCGAAAAAATGTGGACACTTATGCCCAGCTGGCTGCCGATAAAAAGCACGTGGTAGATAGCATTAAAGTGATCTATTACAACTATTTACAAAGTCGTGGCCTACCAGTACTGGGCAAACAAAGTGAAGAGTTGGCTACCCAGCTCACCCAGTTGGAAATGCAAAAGCAAAAGGCCGAAGCCTCCCAGAAGTCTGCCACCGAATCTAAAACCAAGATTCAGCAGTACATGGATGATCGCAGCACCAATGATGCGGGAGAGACCAAATCCCGGATTGTAGACAAGTCCGTGATCAATGACAAAATGGAGAAAGTGCGCCAACTCACCGAGCAGAGCGCGCAAGCGGGGGGTAAAGATGAGGATATCAAAGCCCAACTGGCCGAAGCGAACACGGACCTGGAACGGACGGTGCGTAGTAGGGCGCGTACCTTAAGTAAACCGCGCCAGCAGGACGCATCCCAGCAGACCCGTGAGGATCTCTACAAAGGAAAAGTGGACGCTGACTTGAATCGTATTGATGCGGAGAAAAGTTTGAGCGAGGTCAATCAGCAAATTGGGCGAGTGCAAAGTCGGCTGCGCATGGCGGTGGGCGATGACGAAGTGGCTTCCAACCTGGAGTCCGATCAGGCGCGCGCCCAAAGCGAGTTTGACGATGTCAATAAAGAGTTGATTAAAGCCAAATTGAACCTCGAAAATGCTGAAAATCCACTCCATGTCGTGGAAAACGCGCAGACACCGGAATGGCCCGAGCCCAATCGGCAGGTACTAATCAGCATATTTGCGGCTTTGGTCATTGGCACATTTACGGTCATTGCGCTGTTTTTGATGGCCTATTTTGACCACAGCCTACAGTCGCCGGACTTATTTAAAAGATTTAGTGGCAACCTGCCTTTGCTGGGTGCAGTGGGTCGCATTCCAGTAAAAAATCTCGATTTGGGCCAAATATTTTCCGGTCAGACCAATTTGCCACACTATAGCTCATTTCGCGAAAGCCTGCGTAAAATAAGGTCGCAGATTATTACTTCCGGCCATCATGTTTTCTTGTTGGTGAGTCCCAAGGCGCGTGAAGGCAAAACCTTTGCTTTATATGGTTTGGCTTATTCGCTGGCTGCAAATAACAAACGGGTACTCATGCTCGATACCAATTTTAAAGCGGCTTTGCCGGAAGACTACATTAACCAGCCCACTCCGAATCGTGCACTGATCAATAAGGCAATCCGCGACAACGGCCTAAGCGATATTTTTCAGGAAAAAATCAGCGGCAGTGGAGACGCGGACGAACATCGCGTGGACATCATTGGAAATACGGGCCTGCAAAAGTCACCCGCAGAATTGCTGCCACCCGAACAGTTCCGCCAGTTTCTGGCCGACCTGCGTACGCACTACGATTTCATCCTGCTCGAATCCGCTGCGCTCAATGATTTTTCAGACGCCCACGAACTCGCGCCTTTTGTGGATCAGGTGATCGCCGTATTTAATGCCCGCTCGGTCATCGGCCCAACTGATAAAGAATCGCTCGATTATTTGCGCGGACTCAATGGACAATTCGCCGGTGCGCTGTTAACGGAAGTAGATCCACAAAATATTCGTTGATTTTTGCGACTTTTGCACCCCACCACGGATAAAGGGCAATCGACAAAAGCAAAAAGGCAATTAATAACTGGTGTGTCGGTTGACCACGTTGCTTTTTTGTCATTTTGCAAATTGTCACTTTGCCCTTTGCTTACCGCCTAACCATACATTATTATATGGAAAATTTGGAAAACACTATTTCCGCTCCGCCCAAACTCAATGAAAACGGTACGACCCGCAAAATAAAACAGTGGAAAAAAATTCCGGGAGAAAATTCCTGGACGATGTTCAAAGTAATGGCCGAATTCGTGGACGGCTTCGAGGTGTTGAACAATATTGGCCCCTGTATTTCTATATTTGGATCAGCACGGACTAAACCTGGGACGCATTACTATGAATTGGCGGTGAAAATCGCTAGTAAACTCACCGAAGAAGGATACGGCGTAATTACTGGCGGTGGTCCCGGCATTATGGAGGCCGGCAATAAAGGTGCCTGGATGAAAAGCGGCACTTCTGTCGGCTTAAATATTGACCTGCCATTCGAGCAACACCACAATCCTTTCATTGCTCCGGCGCGCAATCTGAAGCATCGCTACTTTTTTGTCCGCAAAGTGATGTTTGTCAAATATGCCCAGGGCTTTGTGGTCATGCCTGGCGGTTTCGGTACGCTGGATGAGCTTTTTGAAGTACTCACTTTGGTGCAGACGAAGAAAATAACCCCCGTACCGATTGTACTGATTGGTAAAGAATTCTGGGAAGGGCTGCGCGCCTGGATCGTGGAAGTGATGCTGGAGCGCCATCATAATATTAATAAGGAAGACCTGAATCTTTTTCTCGTCACGGACGATGCTGACGAAGTAGCCCCTTATATCAATCGGTTCTATGACGAGCGGGTAGAAGAATTAACCCCGAATTTTGAATTGTAAGGTATTGTATAAGAAAAGTAAGTTTCAGCCTGGTATTTAGTAAGAAATGCGGCTTTTTTGAGGAATTTTGGCGGCTTTTTTTGAGGAAATAAAAATGTTGGGCGCAGGCTGCAAAATAATCCGAAGTTTTTTTTATACTTTTGCAACCGATTTTGCCCTGCAAAGGCGGGATAAAATATACTTAATCGGGATTTACACACATAACAGTTTGGTCAATTAGACACATGGAAAAGAAGCGATTGCTCCTCATCACCCAGGAAATGGATCCTTATACAGAAGGTACTGACATTTCGGCATTGGTGGCAAAACTGCCCAAGTTTTTTCAGGACAATGGATACGAGTTGCGGATTTTGATGCCACGCTATGGCGTGGTGAATGAACGCCGCCACCGCCTGCATGAAGTGGTCCGTTTATCCGGGATGAATATCATCGTAGATGACGATGATTATCCACTGATTATCAAAGTTGCTTCGCTTCCTAATTCCCGATTACAGGTTTATTTTCTTGACAACGAAGATTTTTTCAAGCGCAAACAGGTTTTTGAGGCAGCCGATGGCACTCCCTTTGAAGATAATGTAGACCGCGCCGCTTTTTTCTGCAAAGGGGTGATCGAAACAGTGAAGAAATTTGGTTGGGCACCCGACATTGTGCTTTGCTGCGGCTGGATGACCAGCCTGATTCCGTTTTATTTGCGTACTGCTTACAAGACGGAGCCTATTTTCATCAATTCACAATTGGTGTACAGCGTTTTCCCCAGTGAACACGAAAAGATCGGCGGCGATCGCTTTTTTCAAAAAGCGGCAATCAATAATCTGTCGGCCAAAGACCTGGAAGCCTACCGCGATGGCGAGGAACTTTCCATGCACAAAGGCGCTATCGAATTTTCGGATGCCGTGATCATTGGCAGCGAATCGGTGGATACCAGCGTTGACTATTTGTCATCCATCGCTCAGGACAAACCGGTATTGCTGTGGAACAGCGAAGAAACGATGCAAAATGATCATCTGGAATTTTTCCGCAGTCTGATCGAAGCAGAAGTATCGCAGTAAGCATCTTACTACTATCGGTTTACTACTGATCTTTTTTTATAGCGGGCGGCTCCTTAAAGCCACCCGCTATAAATTTATTTGGTCGGAAGACGATTTTCCCTGCAATTTACACAAAAACACTGAACTTACATTACCTCCTATGAAGTACAAACTGCTGCCATTGGTTGCTTTCCTGCTTATTGCCCTCGTGGCACTGTTGTGGATGTCATGCAACAAACCTACTCCTTTTGGCGCGGAATTGCTGGATGACCAAGTGGCGGATTACGCTTTCAGCGACAATGTTGAAGTAAAATGTACCGTAGAGCGGGAAGATAGTGTCGTTACTTCTACGACTGCCAGTTATTACCTCTGCGGCGAACTTAATGATCCTATTTTTGGCAAATCCAGTGCGGAACTCTTTACCCAGTTGCGCCTCGATAACCTCGATCCAGGGTTTGACCCATCCAAAATGACCATGGATTCTGTCGTTATGTACCTGGCCTATAACAGCGCGGGCGTGTATGGCGATACGTTACAGCCGCAGACGCTGCGGGTGCTACGGGTAGATGATAATAACATTATCCGGTACGATAAAAATTATTATTCCACTAACCAGTTGCCAGCAAGTAATGAAGTGGGACGGGTAGACAACTTCCTGCCTCGCCCTCGTACCAAGAAGGACAGCCTGTTTAGTACTACGACGAACGCTCCTTACCTGCGGGTAAAACTGGACGATAATTTTGGTCGTGAATTGCTGGGAATGGATAGTCTGAAGACTGCAGCCGATACCAGCTTTTGGGAAGCATTGCGAGGATTGAAAATTGTGACTTCTACCCAGGGAGCCAGCCCAGGTGCCGTACTCGCCTTTAATCTGGAAGACCAGGCTTTTAGCCGCGTCCGTCTTTATTATTCGATAAATGGAGACACTGTCCCGAGAGTATTCGATTACTTTTTTGCTGGTGGCCGGAAATTTGTACACTATACGCATGACTATGCCGGTACTCCGGCGGGCACAAAACTGGGTCAGCAAAGTGATGACCTGCTGTATGTGCAAGGGGCACAGGGCATTCGTCTGAAGTTGGAATTTCCAACGGCTAATACTTTAAATAAAATTATTGTCAATCGGGCAGAACTGGAGTTTACAGTCGCTTCCCAGCCTGGGGATTTTTCGTCGCTTACCCCTGCTGACCAGTTGATATTGACTCAATATCAGGGGGATACGATCAAGGTTTTTACCAGTGATGTGCTGTACTCGTTGGGAACTACGCTTAGTGAGGGCTTTCGGCAGATTTGGTGGTTATCCCGAAAACGTGTTAGATAATGGTATGACTGTAAAACGCTATCGTTTGTCCATGTCTTCAGTATTCCAGCAAATGGTAGACGACGATAGTTCGGTAAATTTAAAAAATCGAACTTTATACCTGAACGTATATCCCCAGAATCGTTCCATGCAGCGCTCGATTCTCTACGGTCCAGGTAGTTCGACCTACCCAGCCAAACTGAACTTAAAATATACCCGATTACCATAATCCTACAATTTTTAAGACAATCCATTGTTATACGCCAGAAACCGGCATTTGCTAAAACCAACCGCAGCATATTATGTGTGGAATAGTCGCCTACATCGGACCTAAAAAAGCCTACCCCATTCTGATCAAAGGGCTACAACGCCTTGAATACCGTGGATACGATAGTGCAGGCATTGCTCTGCAAAATGGTAGTATGCACGTCTACAAGAAAAAAGGCAAGGTTGCCGAGTTGGTAGAGTTCACTCGCGATAAGGATATTAGCGGTCACATCGGCATGGGTCATACGCGCTGGGCGACCCATGGTAAGCCTGACGATACCAATGCCCACCCTCACCTCAGCGGTAACGGACGGCTAACCCTGATTCACAACGGTATTATTGAAAACTACGCGGTGCTGAAAAGTGCTTTGCAGAAACTGGGGCATATTTTCCAAAGCGAAACGGACACCGAAGTACTGGTGCATCTGATCGAAGAAGTACAACAACGCGAAGACTTGCCAATCGAGGAAGCTGTACGCCAAGCACTTACGCAGGTGCGCGGTGCTTACGCCATCGTAGTAATGGACCAAAATGATCCTGAAAAACTGGTGGCTGCCCGCAAGTCCAGCCCGCTGGTTATTGGTATTGGTAAAAATGAATTTTTGGTCGCTTCTGATGCAACACCCATTGTAGAACATACCAAAAACGTAGTCTATCTGAACGATGAAGAGGTCGCTACGATCACTTTAAATGGCGAATTGACCGTTAAAAACCTTGATAATGAGCTAACTACGCCGACCATTCACCAAATTGAGCTGGAAATTGAGCAATTAGAAAAAGGTGGATACGACTATTTTATGCTCAAGGAGATTTTTGAGCAACCAACCACCATTGCCGAATGTATGCGCGGTCGAATGAATGCCGAGGAAGGCTGGTTACGCCTGGGTGGCATGACCGAACACATGAAACGTATCGTCAGTGCCCAACGCATGATTATCCTCGGTTGCGGTACCTCCTGGCATGCTGGTATGATCGCCGAATACCTCTTTGAAGACCTGGCACGGCTGCCAGTGGAAGTAGAATATGCCTCAGAATTTCGCTACCGCAACCCGGTCGTAAATGCCAACGATGTAGTGCTCGCTATATCTCAATCTGGGGAAACCGCCGACACCCATGCCGCCCTTGAACTGGCCCGCGAGCGCGGTGCCCTTACTTATGGCATCGTCAACGTGGTGGGTTCTTCCATTGCACGGCTTACGCATAGTGGTTCGTACATTCACGTAGGGCCAGAAATTGGTGTCGCCTCCACCAAGGCTTTTACCGGCCAAGTGACGATGCTGACGATGATGGCGATGATTACTGGCTACGAACGCGGCTTTTTATCCAAGTCCGATTATCGTCGTTTGGTACAGGAATTAGCCCTCATCCCGGAAAAAGCCGAGCGCTTACTCAAGGATTGCCACGAACAAGTAAAATATATTGCTGGTGAATTTAAAAACGCGACCAACGCACTTTATTTGGGACGCGGATATAATTTTCCGGTAGCCCTCGAAGGTGCATTGAAGCTGAAGGAAATATCCTACATCCACGCCGAAGGTTATCCGGCTGCCGAAATGAAACACGGTCCGATCGCCTTGATTGACGAAAATATGCCCGTATTCGTCATTGCGACCAATCGCAGTGCCTACGAAAAAATCGTCTCTAACATTCAGGAAGTGAAAGCCCGCAAGGGAGTCGTTGTGGCCGTGGTGACGGAGGGAGACGAAGCCATTAAGAAACTGGCAGATTACACCATTGAAATTCCTGAAACCGAAGAACCATTTACGCCGTTGTTATCAGTTATTCCACTGCAGCTATTGGCTTACCATATTGCGGTATTGCGCGAGTGCGACGTAGATCAACCCAGGAACTTGGCCAAATCGGTGACGGTGGAATAGTTTTTAAACATAAATACAAGAATATGAATCGAATAGATATTGAATATAATACAGAAAAGTCCGATTTGCTCTATCCAGAATATGGCCGGACGATTCACGAGATGCTGCAATACGCGGCCACTATCGAAGAGCCACGCAAGCAGCAAAAAACGGTAGAAGCCATCATCGGTCTGATGCAGCAGCTGGGGCCTGGCGGCAACCGTAATATGGATGACTATCGCGAACGCCTCTGGAACCATGCGTTTGCCATCGCTGAATACAAGCTCACTGGAACCAACCCGCCACCTGGCATTACTATCCACCGTGACCTAGGCAAGCCGAAAGCGATTGTCATTGAATACCCGGCTACCGCCATGCGGTTCCGGCACTATGGCAATGGTATACAGGCTTTGATGCAAAAAGCCATCGCCATGCCGGAGGGAACGAAGAAAGAGGGGTTTGTGGAAGTCATTGCTTCTTACATGAAGCTCGCTTATAAAACCTGGAACAAGGAACATTACGTCAGCGACGACATTGTAAAAGAAGATCTGGGCATTCTTTCGGATGGCCAACTCGTGCTCCACGAAGGACATGACTCATTGGATAAATTAGCTGCTGGTGCGGGTCGCCATGATAAAGATCGACCACGCCAGAATAACCAGCGCAACCAGAATCGGCAAGGCCAAAGCAATAACAATAATCGCAACCGTAAGCAACGTAGTGGCAACAATTACGGAAACAGTCCCGGAGGCAATGTGGGTGGCAATTTTAAGAAAAGGAAAAAATAGTTCTGCCGATAAGAGCCGCATGATTTATCCCGAATTTCTTCCAATCAAGAAGTTCGGGATTTTTTATGTGCCATACCTAAAACTCATGGAGTCACCATCTTAATCTATTTCACTATTACCAACATAGCCGCCGAGCAGCAAAATAGTCGTCTTTTCTAAAATTTTACCAGGTTAGCAAAAGGCAGTTTGCGCCTAAAAGGCCATACTTTTAATTCTTTTTTGCCAAGAAATAGCTTTTTTCCATCTATGCCACCTTTATCTTTTTTGTCTGCTGCTGTCTTTTCCTGTGTGATATTTCTCGCGGCTTGTCGCAATAATGAGGTTGAACCGACCAGGATAAGTCCAACCCAATTGCCTTCCGACACCATTCAAGTAGCAGAAATTACTGCCGAAGGAGCAAGCATATTTAAAGTTGTGGAAGGCACGGTATCGTGGTTGGGCCAGCCAGCATTTGGCAGTCCGCATACCGGAACTATTCGGTTAAGTGGTGGTAAGTTAGTGGTTAAGCAAGGCCAAATCATTAGTGGCACAGTTACCATTGATATGCAATCCATTACTGTCACTGACCTGGAAGACGGTGGCGAACAGCGGGATTTGGAGGGTCATCTGAAGCATGCCGATTTTTTTGATGCCACCAAATATCCCGTTGGTGAATTCAAATTCGACGAAGTGTTGCCCAGCAATCTGCCAGAATTTAATTGGGTAGTAAGTGGTGGGCTAACGTTGAAAGGCAAGACCAACCCGGTTAATATTCCGGTGAAAATAACGATTAATAAGGATGAATTAGTGGCGCAATCGCCCAACTTCAGTATTAATCGAACACAATGGGGCATCAATTTCCGATCTGGCCTTTTAGGTACGGCCAAGGATAAATTGATTCAGGATATGATTGTACTGTCCTTGAAATTGAAAGGCAAAAAATCTACCTGATTTTTGCAAGATGCTGCCATTTTCCCTAAAATTAATCATTATTCCGGCTTCATTTTCCAGCGTTTGTGGCTCCACAACCAGCTTTCGGGCTGCAACCGGATTTCTTTTTCCAGCATAGCAGCGTAGGCACGGGTTATATCGCCGGGTTCGGCTAGCGCTGGCTCTATCCATACGTCGCGATATTCTACTTCGTAAAAGCCCCGCCGCAACCGTCGAACGTGAAAGTGTAAGGTAGGATAGCCGAATTTGCGAGCTAATACATCAGCTCCCGGTAAGGAAGGCGTTGGCTGGCTCAAAAAATTCACCCAATGTGCACTTTTACGGCTACTCGGCGACTGATCGGCCACCAGGATATACACCGAAGCCACCTCCTTTTGTCGGCGCATAGCCCCGAACAATTCTTCCATACTGACCATTTGCATTCCGGCTCGCGCTCGATTACGATTAACAAAACTATCTATCAGTTTGTTGGTCAACGGTTTGTACGCTGTGGTAGTGATGCCCTTGGTTGTTCTAGGAATAGTAAATCCTGCCCATTCCCAGTTATTGAAATGTGCGCCCGTCAAGATGATGGATTGCCCATGCTGCAGGTACTGATTGATTTTTTCAGGATTGCGTACCGGGCAACGCCAGTCGAGTTCGGCCAGCGACATAGTGTTTGATTTAAGCGTTTCGAGCGTTACATCGGTCAGGTTTCGATAAAATTTCCGTAGAATCACTTGTATTTCTGGCTCCGTTTTTTCGGGGAAGGAACGTCGTAGGTTTTCCAGAGCCACCTGTTTACGATAGCTGATAATTCGGTGTAACAAAAAAGCTAAACCGTCGGACAGGATATACAATCCTCGAAAAGGAAGAAAACGAAAAAGTGCACTGACGAGACGCAGCGACCAGTAGCCAAATCTTTGCATTCCGCAAAGGTAAAAAGTTGCTTGTCGGGTGCTTACATCTTATGCAACAGCAATTGACCGATTTCTTCGTCGGCGTAGAGTTTTAAGAGGCCTGGCCGTTTGGAGCGCGTAAGTTCCTGGGCAAATGAGAGCCGCAAATCATTAGGAAGCAAGCCGAGCAGCAAAAAACGCTTCAAATTCTGAAACTCCAAGGCGGTCGGTTCAGCCGGACGAACCAATAAATAATTAGTCAGACGGGCAATAATGACTGAAAGTATGTCTAAGCGTTTGGTGTCACCGTCGTGTACTATGCGTTCGAGGCGGTTGGTAACAGTGCCGAAATCCTCGCTTTCCAGTATTTCCTGCGGCGATGGCAGGCGGTCGAGATTCAAGTGGATGAAATTTACAAAAGATTGGGTCGTCGCTTCATCCAAAGAAGCATCGGCCAGCAGCTTCACCAAACCCAGTTGCGCATTTAAATTTTCAATGGGCTGAATAGCCTGGAAAAATTGCACCAGCGATCGGGGAGTCGTGCGCCGTCCATTCACCAATTCCGGGTAAGTCAACACAAAATGCAGCCCGCGCTCGTCTACTTTGTTCCTTTCTGCCCATCGTGCCCAGGAACGCACATCAAATTCCAGGGTAACGTGCAGCATCCGGGTGAGCATTGCATCATCCATCGCCGTCACCGAATAGTCTCCATTATCCGGGTTAGCAGTTAAGACAATCAGCCATTTAGCCGGTAATTGCCAGGATACTAGTGCATAATTTTGCAGCAGCTGCATGATGCCACGCAGAATGCGGTCGTCGGCTCGGTTTACATCATCGAGCAATAAAATGCCTGGACCTTCGGTCTTGGGTACCCACTCCGGTGCCACAAAACGGGTTACTTCCCCTTTTGCTTCGTCCTGCGCTATTTTGGGCATTCCCACCAGATCGCCCATTTCTTCAAATTGAGCGGGCGCGATATAAACAAATTCACAGCCCCGCGCCTGGGCCAAATCGCGCACCAGTTCGGTCTTGCCAATACCATGCAACCCCCAAATGCAAATCGGGGTGGGGCGTTCCTTATTAGATTCGACTTGCAACAACGTATCCAGCGCGTGGGTCAGCAGCGTAGTCACGGAATCGGCATTTACCTTTGCACCGTAGGTCAAAGCAGGGATTTTGAGTTAATGGTTAAAAAAGATTGATGGAAAGGGTTGATACACAACACTCTATTTGAACTTTGATGTTCAACGCGTACCAGTAATAGTTTTGATGGATTGAAAACAGACCAAGAGAAAACAACTCGATGGAAGAAAAGATGCGATGGCCAATTTTAAAGCAATGGCGAAATGCCGCCACCGTAAAAGACGTAGAAGTGATATTTTGAAAAGCACTAGTTCTACGGTCTGTTCGTCTAGTTCAATTTTTTTTGGGAAGCAGCAGCCACAACCGACCGAAGCGATTAATTTTTCGAGCTTCCTGTAAGCCTTTATGACCAACCCCGCAGTATAAATCAACACGCTTGGTAGTCAAAATAGCACCACCCCGATCCTGGGCAAAAATGATACGATAAATATAACCTTTTAAGTGTCCGGCGGCATCCAAATCGGGCAATTCAGCCAGCAAAGTACTACCAATGGGTATAAAACGTGGATCAACGGCCACAGAATAGCCAGCAGTAAGTGGGAAAAAACCGGCTCCCAATACCTTTTCATCTACTTTGGTAAAAAAAACATACGTACCACCTGCGCCTTTCACCGAACCGCCAAACCCAAAATGTTGTCGCTGACCATCCGGAAATTCCACTAAACAAGAGCCCTGCAATTGAGCATTTTTTAAATCCTTGCGACTATTTAGCCAGACGAGTTCCAGATCGCGACCAGCTAAGGCTCCAGCCTCAATAGCTTTTGGAGAAGGTATGCCGGATTTGGGACGTTGCAGCATTGGAAACTGAAAGTCCTCGGTACGCTCCCGACTGGCCATCACCAACGGCGTATAATACCCAGTGACGCGTACCCGATCGCTTTTGAGAGAGGTTTTTATTTTGTAAAAATCGAAGGTCTTGCGGAGTACGTGCGGATTCATCAATTGAATGCCTTTGAGCAATTGCAGGGTCTCCAGCATCTCTTTTCGATGAATGCCCGAAGTAGTATGACGGGCGGCATCCGGGCGACACAAATAATTGACCTGCTCATACATCGCCTGCAACATGGGCGGATCAAAAGGAATGTAAGGCAGCGTATCAGGATCAGTCTGTTCCAGCACTTTGGTGGATACTTCGCGCAGGTTACTACTCGCGTCCAGGTCCGTTTCCAGCAAATCGCTAGCGATAACCGTTGTGTCAGAAAATTTCGTCTCCGCTTTTTCTACTGGTATATCAACGCGTGTTCCTCCCCAAATGACTGCAAGACAGATCATTAGTAGTAGAAAATCAAGCAGGATGATTCGTTTTGAAAACTGCATAGAGGACGGGGGGGCCGCACCTGGCGTTTTTCGTTTCTACAAATGTAGAAAAAGTTGGTGTAGAAAGTGTTTAGAATGTTTAGCGGGATTAGTTGGCCTGGAAAATTTAGAGGTTTTAGTTGCTTACATTTAACGAAAAAGAGGACACCGTGGACGGCATCCCCTTTTTGTTGTTTATTGTTCCGGCTGAAAATGGCTGCCTGATTGGCAACCCTATTTGTTCATACTGTTCTAACCGTAACGGACCGAACTAAAAAAATATAAATCTTAACTCGCTGACCACCGAGGCCTTTTCTAAACTTGTCTAAACCAAAAAATCTAGTCAAATGATTGGTTAGCCATGTTTGCCCCGTTCACCATGATCTGGTACTCTTGTGGGGTCAAGTTGTCCATGCAAAAGTTGATCGGGTTGATGGGATTACCTTTATAGTGCACTTCATAGTGCAGGTGTGGAGCAGTAGAAAGTCCAGTATCGCCTACTTCACCGATCTTTTGACCCTTTTTCAAAGTTTCTCCGGCATGAACCACGATCTTATTCATGTGTCCGTAGAGCGTCTCATAGCCATATCCGTGGCTGACTTTTACACAGTTACCATAGCCCTGATGCCAGCCAGCATCTACGACCACTCCATCACCCGTAGATTGGACGGCCGTACCAATACGAGCTGGAAAGTCCAGTCCGGCGTGAAATTTTCTAATCTTATAGATGGGGTGAATGCGGTAGCCAAATCCAGAGAGGGTACCAATGCTTTTTTGCAGTTTATCTTCCCGAACGGGTTTTACGCTGGGGATGGAAGCTAACATTTTGGATTGGTTGTTAGCCAGTTGCTGGAGCGTATCCAGTGATTTGCTCTGCACCATTAATTGGCGACTCAGCAGGTCTATTTTTTCGAGCGAGAGGGCAACGGCATCCCCGCCATATTTGAAAGCCGAAAGTTCGGGGTGGGCCTCATGGCCACCTACGCCAGCATACCAGACATCTTCGTCAATCGGATTCATGCCGAATACTGCACGGTGTACGTTCGCGTCGCGATCCTGCACATTGCGCAGCACTTTCGACATTACATCCACCTGGCCGTTGAGTTGGCCATATTTGTATTCCATTTGCTCTATTTCCCGCACCAGTTCCTTCTCGCGGGGCGATGGAAATATGGTGTAGAGCACTGCCAGCAAAGCAAAAGAAGTGAGGATTACGACGGAGAAAAAACCGAAGGCTTGCCAGATTTTCGTTTTAAAAGGTACTACAACTTTCTCGTAACTGAGGGTGTGAATGTTGTAAACAAATTTTGCTTTCCTGCCCATACTTTTAATTTTTACCAGGCGAATCAATCATGGTAGAGCCTTAATTATTTTGAAGGATACCTCATTTTCCGAAAATATAACCAGCGTACGAAGGGAGGATTAAAACTACACGCAAAGTGTATAATGTTCGGAAATTTTACTTCGTTCGTGGATGAATCTCCTGGCTTGTTATGCGAATACTCGGCTTTCAAGAAGATCGGGGCGCACAAAAGTAGAACAGCAAAAAAACCTAACCAAACTTTCCGCCTATTATTCGCTTGTAAGCCATGTTTAGGGCAAAAAACAGACCTATATGGCTAATTTTTAAAGTCATCTTGCCGTCATAACCGTATTAAATGTTTTTCAGTCATCTTCGGCGAGGTCAAGGATCATGATTTTTTGCCAGATTTTGGCCGACAATCCCTGAGCAAGCAACTCCAAATCGTTCACTGCACTCAAGACTACCGGGTCCTCCATATTCTGGGCAAACAGTGCCGCTATCTTGGCATTCAGTGCCAGTAGCTCAGAACAATAATCCAAATAGCGGGTCAGTTGATGCCGGGTCAGGTTACGTTCTGGCGATGATTTCGTATCTCGGAGATGCGACAGCAAGTGAGCGGGATCTTTGGTGAGTTGGTGCATATCCACCACGTGCGCGATGCTCCGCAATTGGTGTAGTACTTTAAGTGCCGCCCGCCTTTTCAGTCTCGTTTCCAGCCCGATCAGCGAAAATAAGGCCAGGCCTAAAAAAATCATTTCATTGATCGCCGCTTCCGAAGCCTGCAGTAGGTCGGAAATGAGTTTTGGATCAAAATTGAAATGCCACGTTACCTGTGCTAAGCCCCAAAGGACTAGACCAAAAATCAATGCCCCAGCCGTCAACGCTACTACCCGCACTGGCCAGATCGGGGGCCTTAACTGGCGAGCTACCTTGTCGGCTTCCCCGGCCAATTGTCGAAACTCGCCGCATACCCGCTGTAGTCCCGAATCTGGAAAACGGTCGCCAATACGCTGCTCCAGCTTTTCGATGGTCACCAGGATCATCTCGGGCCGAAGTTCACTAAATTTACCTTGAACGACTGTTTTATTGGCAAACGGAAAAAGCAGGGACAGGAAGGACATTGGAAGAATTGAAGAGGCAAAAGGCAATAAGCAAGAGGCAATTAAAAAAAGGTAAAGGGCAAGCAAGGAGTAATCTTGCAAATTGCCTATTGTGAATTTGCCCTTTGCCTTCTTGCCCTTTGCTATTTTAATTAAACGTCGGCAGAAAACCGTATTCCTTACCGAAACGCAACATTTGTTTTACAAAGTCGGTCTCGACTTCCACTTTCACGCCGGTGATTTTGCCGCTGCTGTCTTTAGTGGCCACCAGTTTTGGCTGCACAAAGCCGCTGTAAGCCTTTGTTGGCAGACTGGAATAACGTTTTTTTACTTGCTTGATCGTTTCAGCGTCGGTTTTGACCGCGTAACCTTCCACCAAAGCGCGGGCGGCTGCTAAATCTCCTTCTGACTTAATCCGTTGTAATTCAGATAGTAACTGACCAAACAGTTCGCGCAGTTTGGCATAATCGCGAATATCGTAATAGATTTTCCCATTACGTACTTCCTTGACGATCACCTTGCCAGCCCCTTTTTCAAAAGCCCATGCTGCAATAAGTTGGCGGTTGCGCATATGGTCTTCTTCGATGTCGCTGCCGGGTTGAAGGCGGCGCAATTGCATCAATAGGCCGTTGCGGATATATTGGTCGTATTCGGCTTTGTAAGCATTGGCGTCCGGGAGCAGGCCCCATTCTACCAGTTTTGGGTCGGGCATATAGTACAAGGCCACCAAATCGGCGCGACCTTCTTCGAGCGTAGCAGCATATTGTTTCAGGGTCACGTTGGGTTCAGCCATATTCGGTTTTAATTGACCGCTGGCGTGACCGATCACTTCGTGCAGCGCGGTGTGCATTTTGCCGCAGGCTTCGGCGTATTTCCGGGCATTTTCTACTTCCTCTGGATCGTTGGCAAATTCTGTGGTCGCCAAAGCACCGCCTGCCTTGCCGTAAGCGTTTTCGATGTTGTTCAAACTGACCGATTTCGAGCCCAGTTCCCGAATCCAGTTGGAATTGGGCAGGTTCACGCCGATGGGCGTGGAGGGAGCAGAATCCCCGCCTTCCATCGCAACATTGATCACGCGGTAGGAAATGTTTTTGACCTTTTTCTTTTTATAGGCCGCTGGAATAGTGCTATTGTCTTCAAAATACTGCGCATGTTTGCTGACAATGCTCATTTTTTCCGTGGCATCAGGGTCATTATATTGCACCATCGCCTCAAAGTCGCCCTTGTACCCTTTTGGGTCGTGGTACACTTCAATAAAGCCATTAATGAAATCAATCGTGCTATTTTTGTCTTTTACCCAGGCAATATTGTATTCATCAAACTTTTTGAGGTCGCCCGTCCGGTAAAATTCAATGAGTAAACCGATGGCTTTTTTTTGCTGTTTGTTTTCCGCGAATGGAATCGCCAGTTCGAGATTAGCGACGATTTTGTCGATAGCCGCGCCATACATATTGCCTGGACCAGCTTTCCAGACTTTTTCGGTCAATTTTCCGCTGCCGTCGCCCACCAGTTTGGAGTTTAGGCCAACCATCGGTGGGTTTTTGCCCGCTGCTTTGAGTTGGTCTCCATAAAATTTATCCACCTCAGCAGCACTGACATTTTCATAAAAATTGACTGCTGACTCTTTTATCACATCTACTTTTTCATCTTTGTTGGTGCGTTTGCCCAGCATGTTTGGATCAAACATCACGGGCGTTAACTCCGCAATCAACGAGGCCGCGTCTTGCCCTTTTTTCATTTGCAAAGCCGCCGGGTCGCTATTTTTTACCAGTTGAGCGAAATATTCTTTGGAAAATTCCGGCAAAATCTTCGTCTCGCTATAATGATGGTGGATGCCATTGCTCACCCAAACCCTTTTAGAATACGTCACAAAATGTTTCCAATCTACCGAGGCTCGGTCGCCTTTGAAACTGTTGTGAATACCTTCCAGCGTTTTGCGCACCTCGAGATTGTAGCGGCAATGTTGGTCGTAAATGATGTCGCGGCCCGCCAACGCTGCTTCCGATAAATAATAAATGAAGGTTTTTTGCCGCAAATCCAGTTTATCAAAACCGGGTAAGTCGTAGCGCAGGATTTGCAAATCAGCAAAAGTATCCAGCACGACCTGATCGTTGGTAGTAGTTGGTGACATGGTGGTGGCTGGCGTACTGACAGTATGGGCCTTTGGCGTGCAAGCGATGGTTAATAAAACGGCTGCACCGAAAATCAAGCCGGGCAATAAATGGTTAGGTTTCATATACAATGTGTTTGTTACTTGGCTAATGCTTTCAATTCTGTGGACAATTCCTTGATTTTAGGGTCTATTGGGAACTTGGCGTCGCCCCAAGTGATGCGCTTGATTGTCTCTCCTTCCTGGGATTCTATAAAATCATAGATATTGCCGGGGTGCTGAAAATCGAGTTTTAGAAGACCCAAGTCTTCGGCCATTTTGAAGAGCGATTTTGCTTTTTTAGCCTTAATATGCTGTAATTCAACGGTTTTTCGACTGGGTTCATCTTTAAAAACCTGGCCATTTTCGAGCAAAGTAAATTTGGTTTCTTTTCCAACGAAGCCACCGCCACTTCCCCAACGCAGTTGTTTTTCAGGAAATGCGTCCGGGGTGTATTTCGGTTGTTGTTTGCAAAACCAGAAGAGAACGGCAGTAGCCAGCACCGCCACGGAAATCAGGATTGTTTTCATAGTACGATAGTCGCGAATTTTGTTGAAAGGATTGAAAATTGAAGCTTAACGAGAATAAACGGGGCTAATGTAGGAAGGAGAGATTATTTAGCCGCTCTTATCTTATTGCAAAACCTTGATTGTTTGCAAAATCTCCGTTTCGGTATTATAATAATGTGGAGAAATTCGGAGTGCCCAGTCCACGCCCTTGCGCGAGAAATCAATCTGCGCCACGTGCAGCGAGGAGATGCGGCAGTTAATACCCTGCGCGCTAAGTTTTTGCAATAAAGTTTTCGAGTCCCAAACCGTGGAATGGGCCGTAACAATACCGCATAATTGCTCCCCTTGATCCAATACCTGCACGCCCGGTATCTCCCGTAGTTGTTGTCTGGTAAAATCGGCCAGTGCTTTTACCCGCGTTTCGATCTCGGAAAGACCAATTTGCAGCGCATACTCTATGGCAACTTTGCTGCCTAAAACCAACGCTGGGGCCATTTCCCAATATTCAAAACGCTTGGCATCGACCGCCGTGGTGTAGGTATTGATGCCCGTCCAGTCCGCACTGCGCATATCGGGAAAAGGCATTTCCAACCCAGCCTCCAATACGCGGTCAGAAGCATATAGAAAACCTGCGCCGCGCGGGCCGCGTAAAAACTTGCGCATGGTCGCCGACAAAAAGTCGCAACCAATCTGCTCCACGTCCAACGGCAATTGGCCTGCGGATTGACAAGCATCTACCAAATACCAGGTGTCGTTTTCCCGGCATATTTTGCCAATGGCTTCTACGGGTTGTACCAAGCCGCTGTTGGTCGGCACGTGGGTAACGGCGGCCAACTTAGGTTGCAATCTTTTCACAAGTCGTTCAAAATCATCTACATCCACGCCGCCGACAGCGGTATCACGGGCGCGTACCACATTTATATTCCGATGCTTTTCTAAGGCCAGAAAAGTAATTTGATTAGACACGTAATCGTTTTCGGTTGTCAAAATCACATCGCCACTTTGGAAAGGAATAGCACTCAAAGCGCGGGCGTAGGCGTCTGTCGCGCTACCTGCGAAAGCAATATTGCGAGGCTGCGCGCCTAATAATTTGGCTACTGCTGCATAAAATCCGGCTATTTCGGTGGCTTTAAAATCGGCGGCTTCGTAGCCACCCATATCGGCTTCCAACTGCAAATAGTCCAACATTGTCTGCAAAACTATTTGCGGCGGCAGGCTGGCACCGGCATTATTCAGATGGATGAGATTTGCGCAAGCGGGCGTATCGGCACGCAGTTGTTCGATTACCATAATGACACCGCTACGCGGCTTTTTTGTTGAAGGACTGAGTAGATAGGATTAAGTTCAATATTTCCTGACGTTTTGCTATTAAGTCCGACCAGGTTGCTGGCTGCTTTTGAGCAAACAGCGCCGCTTTCATTTTTGATCTAAATCGTTGAAAGACATCCATATATCGCTCTGTGAAAAAGGCCAACGTGATGAACCCGATCAATATTAACCAACTAAGACCGCTATTTCCGGAAAAATGATGCAGCACCCGGTAAGCCGCCCAGAACCAAAGCGGAATCGTGAACATCCCGCCGAGGGCCTTTATATTGCTGTCGTAGCCAATATCGAGGCGCAGTTTTTTGGCCAATAAAGAAGGCAAATAGAGTGGTAGCCACCAAAAAGCGTAACCAGCCACAAAAAATGGTAAACCCAAAGTCAGGAAAAATGTGGTGAGTAGCATCGAACCGCTTGATTGCTTTTGGGCAGTTTGGACTCCTATATCTTGGAGATGGTTATTTTGCAAAGCGGTGTAATACTCCGTTACCTGCGCTCTAAGAATTTCATTGTCAATCTGTTGCTGAGCCAACCATTGACTACGTTGAAAAGTCGCTGCTGGCGAAAGCGGATGTTCATTGGCCAATATTTCCTCCATGCGAGTAACAAATTCCTGACCAACCTCATCGCGGGTATGCACCGTCAGGTTGGTAACGCGTTGTTGCAATTCGGCAGTTAATTGATCAATCGCGGCTTCGGAATCTTGTTGCCAAGCGGCAGCCCATTCACTGACGACTACGGGTTCGCCATAATTAATGACAACTTCGCTGCGAAATAAAGTAGGAGCGGAATAGGTAAGGCCAACGGGATAAATCTTCAAACCCAACTGCCAGTTATTGCGACTTTCGGTGCCAAAAGCGATTCGCGCTGTGCCGGTCTTGAACTCGCGTACCCGACGATAGATATAACTGTATCCTTCTGGCGCAATGTACAGAATACCTTGTTTTTCAAGGTGTTGGAAGGATTTTTCAAAAGCCGAATCGTTATTGCGTACCTCTCCTTCTTCCACATCCTCCTTGCGTTTGATCGGAATGCAGAACATACGTGATAGTATCCAATTGCTCACCGGATGTTTGAACAGGCCATAATTTGCTAGAAAAAACATCGCTTTGGGAATAGGTACACCCACATTCAGCACATCCATCAGCGTACTCGGATGGTTGGAAATAACGATGGCCGGACCGTGAAAATCCTGCAAATGCGGGCGACCCAACACCAGCCGTTGTCGGTAAAAAAGGTGGCCAGTCGACCAGGCCATTATGCGCAGGAAGAAATAAATCAGCCGGAGAACGGGATGGAGGTGGGGCATCTCAGGCGGTTATTTGGCCTAATACTTTTTCCAATTCGGCCATCACGAGGTGGACGCCTGTTTCGCTCATGGGCACCAGCGGCAAGTCGCACTTCGCGACTACATAAGGCCTTGAAGTTCCATCGCGGCCTTTACGCCTACCGGATTGCCTTCCATAAAAAGCAATTTGTAGAGTTCCAATAATTGGAAATTAAGTTTCTGCGCAGTCGGCAAATCCTGACGCAAAGCAGCCCGCACCATATTGGTGAAAGGGTGCGGAGTCGTATTGGCAATCACCGAAATAACGCCGTCGCCGCCGGAAGCGATCAGCGGCAAAGTGATAAAATCGTCGCCGCTTAACACCAGAAAATCCTTCGGTTTGCCCTTGATAATTTTCATTACTTGATAAATATCGTCGGAGGCTTCTTTTATACCGAGGAAATTGTCGCTAGCGTTGGCTAAGCGGAGCGTCGTTTCGGCAGTTAAATTGGAGGCCGTGCGACTCGGCACATTATAGATAATGATGGGCTTTGGCGTCACTTCGGCCAGAGCCATATAGTGTTGAAAAATGCCTTCTTGTCCCGGTTTGCTATACGCGGGATTACTAGAAAGCAAGGCATCAATGCCTTCAAAATTAAAATTTTGAATCTTTTCGACCAGCGCGGTGGTATTATTTCCCCCAAAAATACCCGCGACCCAGAGGCACTCGACCACGATTTATTTTAATCGTAAAATCCAGAATGCTGCGGTGCTCTTCATCCGAGAGCGTAACCGATTCCGCCGGTGGTACCCAAACTGACTAAAAATTCCACCCCGCCAGCCAGGACGTGTTCGATGACTTTTTCGAGGTCTTCCCAATCTACCTGCCCATTATTTTTGAAAGGCGTAACCAGGGCGACGCCGGTGCCTCTAAATCGCTCGTACTGGTTCATTTTTGGGGAGGACAATTTTGGCTAAATAAAGGTGCAATTGATCGGCGAAGTATTTCAGGCCCTTATCGGCAGGAATTTCCATCTGAATATCCAACTCGTGTGGACGCTCCGTGGCCAAACCGATTTTCATGGCGGCGGGCGAAAGGGTGCTGATCCATTCCAGAGGCCGTTCGTCGTTGGGATTGAAACAGAGCAACAGGTCAAATTTTTCCGGCAAAAAAGTCGCTGCCTTTTCGCTCTTGGGCTGGCCCGTCCAGGTGGTTTCTTTTTGGAAGAAAAAATCAAAAGGATGCTGTCCGGGCAGTTCTTTGCTTTTGAAATAGCCCAGCATTCGCACGTGCGCCCCGTTTTTTTCCAGTTCCTGGACGTACTGTTTTACTTCCTGCCGGGTCTTTTCCGACGTGGCATCGAACAGTAAACCGATCGTGCGCGCACTTTGCAGTGTATAAATCTTGCGTTGCCTGTGCTGGTCCACCAAAGCGCGCTGCAAGGCTCTTTTAAAAAGAGAAAAAACGAAGTCTTTCCAACATGGTGTGTAGAGTTTTGACGCTCAGTCGGAGGCGGGGGATTAAAAGTAAATGTGGCCAATATTAAAATGTGAAAATTTGATCCAAAGCCTTGATTATCAGGATCAATCAAATACTTACATCTTCGAATACTCGATTTTAATTATTTGCCTTTTCCTTTGCCAACAGCAACCGCAGGTAACTGCCGATAATTGCCCATCGCACTGTATTTCTCGATCCGCGTGGTGATGCGCTCTTCCGGGTCTTGCGGCATCAATTCAGCGAGTTCGGCCAGAATATGTTTCTTTAACGTTTCAGCCATCACTTCTGGTGCATTGTGTGCGCCGCCCAACGGTTCTTTCAGAATGCCATCAATCAACTTGAAATTCAGCATATTATCGGCATCCAGTTTCAGGGCTTCGGCGGCTTGTTCCTTGAAATCCCAAGAGTGCCAGAGAATAGTGGAGCAGTTTTCCGGCGAAATAACCGAATACCAGGTATGTTCCAACATAAACACCTTATCGCCCAAGCCAATGCCCAATGCACCACCAGACGCGCCTTCGCCAATAATATAACAAATAATCGGCACCCGAAGTTGGGCCATTTCAAACAAGTTGCGGGCAATCGCCTCGGCCTGTCCGCGCTGTTCGGCTTCCAAACCAGGAAAAGCACCCGGCGTATCGATGAGCGTTACCACTGGAAACCCGAACCGTTCCGCTAATTTCATGAGGCGCAGGGCCTTGCGATAACCCTCGGGATTAGCCATCCCAAAATTACGGTATTGCCGCATTTTAGTGTTGGCTCCTTTTTGGTGACCAATAATCATCACCGTCTGGCCATCTATATCGCCCAAACCACCGATAATCGCGTGGTCGTCGCCCGCATGACGGTCGCCGTGCAGTTCGATGAACTTCTCACATATCGTGGTGACATAATATAAGGTGTAAGGACGCTCCGGGTGGCGCGACAGCTGGACTTTTTGCCAGCCAGTCAGCCCGGAAAAGATTTCTTTCCGCTTCTGCTGAATCTTCGTTTCCAGCTCCTGCACCATGTCGGAAACATCCAGCTCCCCATTTTCGCCTACTTCTTTCAACTTGCCCAACTGCTCGTAGAGGGCTTCGAGTGGCTTTTCAAAATCCATGAAGGTCATTGCCATGATGTCACTAAATTGATTTTGGTATGCGATGAAACCGAACGCGAGGAAGATACAATCGGCTTTGGATTTCCAGGGGACAGCAAAGGTACATTGCAGCATCGAATTTTAACCCCGGCTTCCACCTCGCTAATTTTTTAAAGGTTTTTTGTAAAACGTTTGCTCATGCGGAAACATTGGGTTTATCTTTGCCCCGCTTTTGAAAGAAAGCCCGAGTGGATCGGTAGTTCAGTTGGTTAGAATGCCGCCCTGTCACGGCGGAGGTCGCGGGTTCGAGTCCCGTCCGGTCCGCAGAGGCCCAGCAGTGAAAACTGTTGGGCCTTTTTTTGTTAAAATTTCTATTTTTGCATTTGCTGATATCCTGTATATCTTTCCAAATATAAAACCGCTTCAGCCTCTTTTGGCGAATTGAACCTTGCTCAAACTAGAAAATTATTGTAAATGCTCTTCTCAAGATAAGAAAGCGAAGTTGCGAAATACCTTCCAATTGAGCATAGTTTGAACATTTGTAAATGATTTGGGAAACTCGCTGGTTTCTTGCAAGTATGACTGTTAAAGAATAGATATTTATGACTGATAAAGAATACGCAACTCACTTGCTGCACTTGGCTGAGCGATGTGCCCGCGCACCTAAGTTTATTCAGACTCTGCCTGAAGAAGAGTTAATTAAAGCATGGCAATGGCTTGGCAGCAATGTCTTAAATTATTTAAACAAAGGTCAATCAGCTCAAGACATTAGTTTGGGTACATATGAACTGGGTGCCCTTCAAAGGTTTTTTGAGAGTATAAAGGTTGAACTCGCAAGGAGAGATAATAAACCCTCGGCCGCGCCTGTCGTGGATACCGCTGTTAAGGTTGGCGGAATTATTGCTGCCTTGGAATGGGTTAGACGATTGTCGCCTGCTTATATTATAGGATTGGTAGGGTTGGTGGGAATATTTTGGATTGGCGGGAAAATCATTTTTCCGGATGGTACCAGTGTGGAGTCAGATGGTAGTAGTGCTAAGCGCGTGGCCCCGCAAGTTATACCATCTACAAAGCAAGAATCAGGGGTAACTATTTTAGGCAGAGTCAATTTGAATGGCAAACTGCCATCTAATGAGATAAGGTCTGTACGTCTGCGGAGTATTTCAGTAAATCCAATGAGATTGGACGGAGAAGGTACTTTTGTGTTTAAAGATGTGTCCCTACCAAGCGATAAACTCATTACGCTCGAATTCGTATTTAATGATAATCAAATAATTTCAGGAGTGTTCGCAACACCTACACCAGAAGCTGGGGTTGTTAATCTAGGTGAAGTATCATTAAATAAACCTATAAATTCAAGTAAAAGAGGTGCTGGTATGTCGAGAGAGCCTCATCCACCAATTATTGTAAATGAGCATGTAACTAATAATGTTATTATAACAAGCGGTAACGACAACAAGGTTGATATCAATAACAAAGTAGGTAACGATAAATAGTACCTAGCAAAGCAAATTTCACTTTTTAGTAAATGACACCACTATATGTGGTAAATGAGACCAACATTGAACTAAATTTAAAACTTTATGTTTGAAATTGAAAGATTTGAGTATCTTGTCCCAACAATTAATACCAGTCGACAATACTGGTTTATACGGACTAATGGGGGAGAGTATTATGATGATTTTTTTAAAGGAGGTTTTGTAGCGATAGGTTTTGATAAGGTTTTACTGTACGATTTGGTGCAGGCGCGTAATACGGCTCAGGGACTTGAACAAATCACAGCGTCTATTAGAAAAAACTATCCAGACCATACTCGGCCCCAAGCATCAGCAAAAATGCTCATTCGCTTCATCGATGATATAAAAAAGGGCGACATCATTGTTATCCCAAGCGAGGGATCTAGGCATGTAGCTTTTGGAGAAGTTTTGGAAAGTACTACTTATCTGAAGAATGAATCAAAGGATATAGATTCGTGTCCATTTGAAAAAAGGAAAAAGGTAAAATGGCTTAAAAGCATCTCTCGCTACAAGCTGAACCCAAATCTATATCAACTCTTCTTTTCACACCATGCCTTGACTGGTGCAAATCAGTATGCTGATTACATCGACAAAACGCTTAATTCATTCTTTGTTAAACTAGGCAAGGCACACTTAGTTTTAGACGTTACTACACGTGAAGGTATTCCGGCCAGGGATTTATTTTCGATGGGTACGTCTCTTTTAAACCTTGTTGAGAATTATGGAGAGGAACACCAAGAGGATTTATCGGTAGATGACATAGAGATAAAAACAAATTTGGAGTCTCCAGGAACCGTAGAATTGATAAGCCAGAGTGTGCTGGGCCTCATGGTAATCGGGAATTGGAGTTGATTGTTGTCTTTATTGTTGGCGCAGACGTTGAATTTAAGTTGGGTAAGACTTCTTTAAAGCTTAAATCTAGAGGGCTCTTAGCGACCATGAATGACTTTCTTAAACGATGAGAAAAACAGAGAACTTAAGAAGGAACTGGTCGAAAAATTAAAGAAGCTACAAGTTGATTCTCCTGATGATATAGTTAAAATTATGAATGCAATAGATCCTAAAAAGACTGCTGAAGATGAAAAAAAGGAATAATTCGACTATACTCTCAAGCATTGGTACTTACATGGCGCTTTTCGGCATGTTCTACTTTATGTTTATGGGTATTTTAGGATTAGTAATGAGCAAAGAGGAGGTTTTGAGGCCCATATTATCGATTGTACTTTCCATTTTTTTAATTATCACTTCTGTTAAGGTAAACCATAGAGACGCGTAGATAGCGTAAATCAAGATCATATGCTATAGAAATTGATTTTAATTTTTGACGCAAAGTGTTAATTTTAAGATTAAGTTTAAAAGCAAAATAAATCCTATTGTTTCAAGTCGTCGGTAAAACAGCAGACTATGGAAACATATTTCAGTACCCTATGGTACACAAAATCTTAACAGTGGAAACTATTGTTTCTTGTAGTAAAATGCTACTAAATTCTGTGAAGAATGGGAATAGCAACAGTTGAGCAAAGTTCCCTTTCTCTTTCAAGTGCGCTACCCATGGATGCGCCACGAGAAATGATAGTTAAGCATACGAAATTAGTAACTGCTTTTCTCCTTTGTCTTTTCCCTCCACCATGCCTTTCCAAAGAAAAAAACTGACCCAGCCTCTCACCGTAGATGAGGCCATCCTGAAACTGGAAAATTTTTGTGCTTACCGCGAGCGTTGCCCGAAAGAGGTGCGCGCCCGATTGAAGGAACTGGGTATGCTTGGTGCAGAAGCGGAGCAAATATTTGAGGTGCTGCGCGAAGATGGATTTTTCGATGAACAGCGTTTTGCGCTGGCGTTTGCGGGTGGCAAGTTTCGGATGAACCATTGGGGGCGGGTTCGTATCCGTCAGGAAATGCGAATGCGCGATATTGACCCACAGCTTATAAAACAGGCGTTGGCGGCTATTGATGAGGAGCAATATGTACAAATTCTACAAGATTTATTGGAAAAAAGGCGGCAGCACTATGCGGGTGATCCGCAAGCGCGTGAGAAAACCGCTGCGGCCCTAATTCGCAATGGATTTGAATCAGAATTAGTTTTCCGTTATCTTTGATTAAGTACACTGGCTTCTTTTTCTACTAATTGATCGAAATGAGGTACTCGGAAACCTGACTTTTAAAAAAAATTGGTCAACGCACCCTCTCATTGGGTGAGTATCTTTCGTAGAGTTTCCGAACACACCATTTCATTCAATTTTTAAAGCTCATCTCGTATGGCCAAAGAAAAGTTTACACTCACCGAATTGCAAGTGCAGAGCTTCGTGACCAGCCTGGGTCAGGAAGAAATGAGCCAGGTAAAAGGCGGCTACATGGTAATTAAAGGACGTCGGTTTACCTATCGCACTCGCTGGACTTCAGTGGATACACGGGTAGATGCGACTGACACTGTGGCCAGACCTACCCCGGATATGCTTTCCTGAAATTAGTTTGTAAATTCAGGTTCCGCTTGTCGTTTGAGGTGCACAGCTGCTGCAAAACTCCGTCCCGTAATCTTGCTTTCGAGCCAGGCTTCCAGATCGAGGGTTTGCAGCAGCGATTTTGCGCCGGGTAATACGTGTAGATCCGCTTTCATTTTCTGCAAAAAAAGTTTTTGTTCGGAGCGGTTAGCTGCCCGCATCAGGTCTGCCATAAAATGAATGAACCGTCGTTCCAACTCGAACAGGCGGTTTTTCTTTTGCATGAAACGAGTGGCCGAACGTAGCAGTGATTCCAGTAACACCAAGTTGCCCATTTCGAAGTGCAAAATAAGGGAGAGCATACGCGCCAGACTTTGCAAATCCTCGCGATCCACGGAGCGAGGCTGGTTGAGCCATTGATTCAAATAATCTAAGGCACTACTGAAATCATTGCAGCCAAAACAGATTACACAGTATTGAAAATAAAAACTGGCGGTCTCATAATGGTGGGGATCAAATTCGGTGGCTTCCCGCTGGCAATAGATCATTTCCTGCCGCGCCTGCTCAAATTCGCCCGTGTAAATACAAAGGGCAAAGCGATTAGTAAAATACTGACGGTGTATTTTTTGGCGGTCATCTTCGGTCAAAGCATGCAGATTTCGCAGTTTTTGCAGGGCTAATTCCACTTCCTGATACTTTCCCAACAAGCCGCAGGATAAAATAAGGTTGCTCAAGGCAGCAATATAATCGGCAATATTTTCTTTCAAAAAATGTGGCTGCGACTCTATGAGCGCAATTAGTTTTTGGCCAGTATCATAAAATTCAGCGTACTCGGCTGCGGAATAGTGGTACAAATTCAGCGTTCGATAGTAAGCGACGCGCGCTTTATGGGAAGTAGCCAGCGCAGGATCGCTGAAGGCAGTCTGTTGAACAGCAGATTGAAGTTGCATCAAACGGTCTTCTCCCCGTTGCGTAGCCTCGCGTTTGATGCTGGTGTAGACCCGAAAAAATGCTTTTCGATAGTCGGCAGTATTGCGCAGTTGTGTCAATGCACGATCTTCGCGGTATTGCAGTTGCTCCAGATTTTTGTGCAAAAAATCTACATCCATCTGGGTATAAGCCAGGTGCTTTTCCCAACTCACGATCTCTAGTTGGTGGCCAAAGTATTCATATTGGTCGGCCAGCTTTTCCGCTTTATAAAGCAATTCGCGACATTCTTCATAGTGACCGCGTTTAAAAAGAACATTTACGCCTTGGAGTAATTGATTCAGCCGGTACTCTACTGAATGCTGTTCATCGAACGATTGCAGACTTTTCAGCAGCAGATCATAGAGATAGGCTTTTAGCTCTGAATATTTTTTTCCCTCTATCGTCTGCCCTTTATAAACGCTGCTTTTTAGCACTTCTTCGTCCAATGCTGTCATGGCTGCCATACCCTCAAAAAGTTGCAGGTATTTACTATCGCGCGCGGTCTTGCCACGGACAAAAAGGCGGAAATAACGCTTTTCTGCCGGAGAAAGCGTCTGAATGAGTTTGTATAGTTTATCGGAAGAAGTCTTGGCCATTATCCATTTGTGCGCTCAAAAATGGGCCTATTTTGGCAATATACCAAACCTGAAAATCGCCTCAGAAACCTGACTTATGGTAGAAAGTTGGATTGGCATCCGCGAAAAGGCCCACTACTTTTGTCCTATCAAAACCACATCAGACTATTTCGCCGCGTACCAAATTACTTTTCCTATGCTGAACGCTATTTCACTTCCGCTACATCCCTTCGAGCCTGCTAGCTCCAAGACTACCGCTCGTTCGGTTTCGATTATCCCGGAACGCAGCTTCGAGCCGCCCGTGATGCCTACTGCTGGTCAAAGCGGCAAAATTGTTTTGCCTACCATGGAAGGATTTTGCTTTGAGAAGGTAAAACATATTGCTTACCTGGAAGCCAATGGCAACTATACCACCCTGCATTTTATTGATAAAAGACAAATCCTGGTGTGCAAAACGCTGCGGGAAGTGGAGCAAATGCTGCCAGACTGGTCTTTTGCGCGTATTCATCGCTCGCACACGATTCATCTGAAGCATATCAAAAAATACGTCCGTGGTAAAGGCGGTCACGTAGTGCTCCAGAACGGCGTTACGTTGGTAGTATCGGCAGGGCAAAGGGAAGTCTTCCTGGATACACTGCGCGCTTATTTTGGATAAGAAATTACAATTCCTTGGAAATATCCACTCATGAAGAAATCTGGACGAACATCCTTTTCTTCATTCATAGTAAAAGTAAATCCCAAAAAAATCGGCTATCCTGTATGGCCCCACCCAAAATCCGCTTGTTTTGTCAACCTTATTGCTCCCAACAAATAAACACAAAAGTAAACATAAGCCTTTCCCACTGTAAAGCTGGCGGGCCGGGAGCGACGAACAAACGAACAAAAATACAGTAAGGGTTTGGTTTGGCACCGGGCGCCGTAATGGTCAGCCCGGTGTTTTTTTAGCGGTTCTCCCAAACGTCTAAGAGCTATTTTTACGCCAAAAACGATGCTACTTGCCAAAATACAAGCCGCTATCGCCGGATATAAACACTGGCTTCAAACTATCAAACATCACCCTGGCGTGTATAAATGGGAGGCATTGCAGCATTTTCAGGCTAACTGGAACTTGCAAGACGCTGACCCGGTGGCCATGTTTGATCGCAGTTTTCAAAATTCCGAGACGCGCCGCCTGTGGCAGACGGAAAACTGGTACCCCAAAAAGATGATGCTGAAATTCTGGACAATGGAGCCGATCATGGTACGCATGATGTTTGACGCATTGTTGAACGAAACGCGCGATGTGGAGACTCGAATTGGGCAGTTTCTATTTGGCTGTGACGAATTGCTACACGATTATAAACGCAAGCATGTCGCTTCCATTGAGAACAACCATTACCACGGCGACTACCAAATGATTTCGCTTTACCTGGCTTTTGCTTACCCCGATCATTATGCGCCCTACGAATTTGGCAGCTTTCAAAAAGCCCTTTCTCAACTTGGGGCCCGCGATGTTCCGCAGGAAAACGACCCGGCGCGTTGTTTTAAAGTCTTGCGTACACTGATGACTTTTTTGGAAAAAGAGGCTGGCATGACTGCAGCTATGCAACGCCATTTGCATCCACGACGGCATTTTCAGGGGAAAACGTTACTACTGGCCGAAGATTTTTGTCAATATGTGGCTCAGAATACCGTGTAACACCTGCTTTGCTAAAATCGTAAGAGTACTAGTTTCAACTTATTCCGAAATTCAGAAGGTATTAAACATTCGCTGGCACTGATCTGTATGGCATCGCGGAAACGGAGGCGAAGGCCTTGATTCACTGTAGTAAGCAGGCTGTTACGATCATAGTCGCCCAAAGGTGAGAGTACGTATTCGCTGCAGGTATTCTCATATTTGATTTCATCATTGAACAGAAATCGCAGTTTATCAGCCGTTCGCAGCAGGAAAAAGGACGAAAAGGTACCGTCGTCATCCTGCGAATACTGCTTTTTGTGTAGCACGGTTTTCCACTGCGTTTGGCCATCCGGCTGTAGAGCCACCACTAATACATCGTCGAAATAAAAATCTACAATCATACGCATCCCGTCGCGCCAGAAGCCTCGCCCTGCTGCGGAGCCACGCTGGATTTCGTGGTTACGTTCCATTATCAGGATAAGCCCCCCATCGCGTCGCAAGACAAGCTGGCGAATATCAGCCTCCGTAATGCCGCGATTATCGTCTTCTACGTCCTTTTGTCGAACAATGGAGATGAATTTGTCGTCGAATGGTTCGGTATGGATCGCTGCCGTCTGGCTGTTCTCCACGGCGGTACGCAGAAAAAAAACACCATTGGCCCGGTCCTTATTTTTATCAGAATATAGCCCTGCCCCTACCAGTTGCTGGTTTTGGTTGTCGTAAGTAAATTGTACATGATTAGTCAAAAATTCTGGAGCTGGTGTAACAGTCAAAGCGTCGTTGCCAGCATTTATCCGCAGGATATGGAAAGAGTGGTCTTCCAGTTTTGCACGTCGGTTATTTTTTTCACTGATGAGGTAGAAATCACCGGCATTACTGACAGTCATTGATTCAGCATTGGTGTCAAAATAATTGTCTTCCAAGGTGATATCCTTCGACCAACTTACCTGCATCTTATCCAGCCGGAAGCATACACTCTCCAGTTTATTGCGCTCAGCATTATTATATACTACGAAATAATTACGGTCTTCACTTTCTATAACTTCCAAGGTAGGCGGCGTAAATACCCGTTCGCCATAGTCTTTTATAGTCATGCTATCAATTAAATTGGCACCTGGATCATATTTGTGCACTTTTACCAGAAAATGACCACGACGCCGGAGTTTGTAAATGATCGAAAAATCATTGCGTCCACCGACCACCGACAGCACTTGAACCCCATGTCGTTCCAGATCATCCAGTTCCCGACTCCATGCGAAGTGCATCTGTCCATCAAAAGCCTGCACTTCAAAATCTTCATACTTGTCCCGAAAAATTAAAATGCGGTCGCGTAGCCGCCCGATCAACTCATAGCCATAGTCATTACGGATAGAAATTCCATCGGAGACCAGCATGGATTGCGCATGAATAACCAAAGGCAAACCGAAAAAACCCAGAAACAGCAGGCAAGTACAGAGTTTGTGCATAAGTCGATTTTTAGGTGATTCCATTTTTGAGGCAATATTTTTCCAAAATTAGGCGGAATTTTGCACCCATGAGAATCCTGGTTATAAACGGGCCTAACCTGAACTTGTTGGGCCATCGCGAGACGGAAATATACGGTAGTCGCTCTTTTGAAGATTTTTTTGCGGAATTGAAGACGCAATTTGTGGGGCACGAGCTGTTATATTTTCAAAGCAATCATGAGGGCTTGCTGTTGGATAAAATCCATGAACTGGGTTTCACGGTGGATGGCGTTGTACTCAACGCTGGTGCCCTTACCCACACATCTATTGCTTTGGCGGATGCCGTGGCCGCTATTCCCGCGCTAGTCGTCGAAGTGCATATTAGTAACGTCCATGCCCGTGAGTCATTTCGCCATCATTCTTTTTTATCGGCCAAATGCGTGGGCAGTATTGTGGGTTTAGGATTAGAAGGATATCGCTTAGCGGTGTTGTATTTGATTAGTAAGCTGGCAAATTAAAAAAAATATATAAATTATTGATATTGAAAGGATTGTTGGAAAAATTTTTGTGTTAAAAATAAATTATCAAAAATCCAATCGCCGCTATCCACCGTAGAATTTCCGACCAGACCGCCCATTTGCGTCCTTCCAACAAACCGCCTAAACTGCCCGTCGTCCAGAGAATCCAGGCGCAAAGCACAAAATTGAGCAGGTTCGGGCCCGGATGTTTTCCTGCTGCTTCCAGAAAAAGAAAGGTCGCTACGATCAGCAGCACAAATTGAAATAGCACGTAGCGATTCACACCCGGCGAAACGGGCAGCGTATCGAATTTTTGGAAAGTAGCCGCTGCCACAGGCGAAGCTTTCATGGAGCCGCCCAATGCTGCTGGCAACCAGCCCGGTTTTCGAAACAGCATTTGCCAACGATCGCTCCAGGAAGGCGTTTTCGACAGGCGTTCCCCGAGCCACACATAATAGTCGAGTTGCGCCCAGATGGGGTTCCAACTGCGGAGTGGTACCGTCACCCCATACACGGGTTCCGCTTTTTCATCCTGAAAGGTGCCAAACCAACGGTCAAATATGATAAGCGTTCCGCCGTGGTTTTTATCCAGATATTCCGGGTTCGTACCGTGGTGCACCCGATGGTGAGAAGGCGTATTGAACACATATTCAAAGGCTGGATGCAATTTATCAATTGTTTTGGTGTGAATCCAGAATTGGTACAGCGTCTGGAAAGTAGCCATCACCAGAAAAGAAGTCGGGCTAAAACCAACCAAAGCAAGGGGGAGATAGAAGAAATTACTGGCAAAAGCCTGAATGGCCGACTGTCGCAAAGCCACGCTCAAGTTGTAGTCCTCGCTCTGGTGATGAACGATATGTGCGCCCCATAATACGCTGATTTCGTGCGTACTACGATGAAACCAATAGTAGAAAAAATCCACGCCGATAAAGACCAAAATAAAAGACCACCACGTTTCTGGAATGCTCCAAAAGCGATGATCGTACACCCATACATAACCAGCGAAAAGTAAAGTCTTGAATAGCACGCCGGTCACTTGTTGCTGAATTCCACAACTGATGTTAGTAACCGTATCATTGAAGCGGTATAGTTGGGTGCGTTTCATCCGGGCCAGCAACAGTTCCAGCCCGATCAGCAGGAAAAACACCGGAATGGCAAAAAGCATGATTTTCATGGTAAACTCCGATGTTTAGAATGATAGACTTACGCGCTGCTCAAATATCCGCTATTTTTTAAAAACACGCCATTTATCCTGATACTGACGAAAGCTTTCAAACATAAGACTGTGAAAGTCAATTTATTTTGGAAAATTTCATGGGCATGGCAGGCCGTAGAAACAGCATTCCGGTCACGGCCACCGTATCACCCGACTGAATACCTTCAGTAATTTCTACCATCTCGGCCTGCCGAATACCAGTTTTTACTGTCACAAAAGTAGCTTTGCCGCCTTTACTGAGAATCACTTTTTTGTCGCGGGCTTGCGGAATAATAGATTGGCTGGGAATGAGCAAGGCGGAAGTTTTATTGCCCAATGACAGATGGACTTCAGCGAAAGCACCGGGCAGCAGGTCGTGCGAACTACTTTTCACTGTCGCACGCACTTGCAGGTTACGAGTGTCGGCTGTAATGCTTTGTTCAGTGGCCAGCACCGTAGCGGTATAGGGTGCTGTACTTCCTTCCACGGTAAAGGAGATCGTTTGGCCGGGTTTCAGAAAGGCACTATATTTTTCTGGCACAGAAAAGTCGAGTTTTAAGGCCGTAGTTGCGCGAATCATCGTAATGGCGGTGGTAGGTGTCACGTATGCACCGGGACTGATCTTTCGTAATCCGATAATACCGTCGTAAGGTGCGCGCAACTCGGTTTTGTTGCTGTTGATACGCACCAGTTCTATTTCACTATTCAGGGTTTGTACTTGTAAACTTGCCAAGTCATACTCCTGTTGACTGACCCCTTTCACTTTTAAGAGTTCGGCAAGGCGTTGCTCCGTAATTTCGGCCTGCTTCTTTTGTGTTTCCAATTTCTGCAATTGCGTCTTCAAATCTTCATCAAAGACTTTCAACAACAACTGCCCTTTTTTGACCGTCTTGCCTTCCGGCAAATTAATAAAAGTCACACGACCGGATGCTTCTGAGTGCAATTCCGTTTCTTCTGCCGAAAGCAGGGTACCGCTGGCGGTAATATCTTCACTCAAGGTGGAAGGTTTGACGATGTAGCCTTCTACCGAAGTTATGTTAAGATTTGCTCCCGATGCGGTGGTGGGAGCGGCGTTAGGTTGTTTTTCAGATTTACCACAGGCAGCAAAGAGTAAGGCAGCAAAGAGGGGAAGGTGGGAAACTTTCATAAAGGTCAAAAACTATTGGAATACGTAAACCTGGTAATTAACGGTATTTAGTCGCTGTTGTTCGTAAAACAACGAAACCCTCGCCGACGGGGAGGGTTTCAAGTACTTTGACCAGAATGTTCGTGGTGCATTGTTTAGCTGTGACTGTTAAAAGGGCGCATTTCCTCACCGAGCCAGTTGATGTTCCATTCATCTACGGCGATGATGCGTTTGGCTTTGGACATTTGACGACGCAAAAAAGCGACGGCCAGACGGGGCGAAGTACGCCAAATGCGACGGAATTTGTTGATGCGAGTTGCCATAAAGAAGAGTTTTGTATGGATGAAAAAACGCGATTAAACGATTGATTACAAACATATTAACGAACACTATTGTAAATAAGTTCTTTCGCTTATGTATATTTATAGTTAAACTTCGCTCCTGTATCCGTACGCACATCGAGATGGTATAAAAAACACGGTGTACTTTTGCTCCCTTAAAGTCAACTGAGTTGCACAAAATATGAGCCAAATTCTATCTATTGTCATTCCTGCGTACAATGAGGAACGTACAATTCACCGTATTTTAGACAAAATAAAGGCAGTAGAACTGGTTGGAGATATTCGTAAAGAGTTGATTATCACCAATGACTGCTCTAAGGACGATACCGAAGGAGCCATTCAAAAATATATGGCCAATAATCCTGATTTGTCCATTCGCTACCTGCGACATGAGGTAAATCAGGGAAAAGGTGCGGCTTTACATACTGGTATTCAACACGCAACGGGCGATTACATCATCATTCAGGATGCTGATCTGGAGTATGACCCCGAAGAATACAATATTCTGCTGCGCCCTATGCTGGATGGACATGCCGACGTAGTTTTTGGCTCCCGCTTTATGGGTGGTCAGCCCCATCGTATTCTGTTTTTCTGGCACAGCATCGGCAATAAATTTCTGACTACTGTTTCTAATGCTTTTACCAATCTGAATTTAACCGACATGGAAACCTGCTACAAGATGTTCCGGGCAGATTTGGTGAAAGCACTGCATTTGAAAGAAAAACGTTTTGGTTTCGAGCCGGAAGTGACAGCTAAAATCAGCCGCGTCCCGAATGTGCGGATTTATGAAGTCGGCATTTCCTATTATGGGCGCACCTATGCCGAGGGCAAAAAAATCGGTTGGCGCGACGCTTTTCGAGCCATTTACTGCATTTTAAAATATAATACGTGGGCCAAGTGACCCAACAACCCCTTACTGCTGCCGCACCGCTGCTATACCGTGAATTGCTGCGAATAGCCGGGCATCCCGACTGGATGCCGCGCGAGCAGGTATTGGCGTTGGCCCTGCTGCTCGAACGGATATTTACGGAGGCGACCAAACAGGAGCAACTGGCTTTCAGCACCTTGTTTGCCCGGATCAGTTACACTGGACACCTATATAATATGCAGCCCGCCACACTGCAAGTCATCCATTCGTTCCGATATACCGCCAAAAGAGTTCGCGAGGGCTATACTGCTCGCGAACGGGAAGTACAATTGGGCATCCGGGCGGTGGCCGAAGCAGTGCTGGTGCTTTCGCAGGCCGCTATTCCGCTGGAAGTGATTGAGCAATGGGGCGACTTGCAATTGGAAGCCGAGCAACAACGGGCAGAACTTGGTTTTGCTAATTTAGTGCGCGTAGTAGCGGTGCGCGATCAACCGGAAGAAAACTGCCTGATCGCCTTTGAAGAAGAGAATCCAGCCCAAAGTATTCGGGTGCGTTATGGTCTGCCTGACCGGAATGAAAATTTTGATCCGACTATTCAGGTGATTCGCCGCGTGTTCGGTTTTCCGGTCACGCTGAATTTACTGGAAGTAAATATTGCTGCCAATGGCGACTACCAGCCTCGCGCCATCGTGGTGGAGCCCGACTATCTGATGGATGTGTCGGCCATTGCGGAATGTTTCAAGGATACGGGCGCGGAACCGTATGCGTATTTGGCGCACAAGTTTTTGCCGCAGGAAAATACGGAACCCATCCTGTTGGGAAACATCGCCAATTTTTTTCTGGATCGCTTGCTGAATGAACCGGAAGTCTCCTGGCAATCGCTTTTTCGGGAAACTTTTCAGTTGTATCCTTTCGTCTACGCGCCCATGAGCGACGCGGAAGTGCGGGGTGTTTCCGGCAAGGCGCAGAAGCATTTTGTCAATTTAAAAAGCATGGCTATGCCCGGCGGTGGGCTTTCCAAACAGGGGATTGAGTCGGAAAATTGCTTTTTGGAACCCACTTTTTTCAGCGAACGCTACGGTATTCAAGGACGTTTGGATCTGTTTTATAAAACAGAGGAGAAAGCCGCCATTGTAGAATTAAAAAGTGGAACTCCTTTTAAACCAAACAGTTACGGTATTCAGCGGAGCCATTTCACCCAAACTTTGCTCTACGATTTGCTGGTGCGTTCCGTCTTTGGTCAACAAACTGATCCGGCCAAATACATTCTCTATTCCGGGGCAGACATCAACCAATTGCGTTTTGCGCCGACCGTGGCCCCGGAACAATGGGAAGCCTTGCAAGTGCGCAATCAACTCGTGGCTATTGAGCGATTGCTGACCAATATTCAGCCCGGAACAACCACAGTGCCAGTACTGCAAAAACTGCGCAGCGGCACGGTGAAAGGCTTTCTGGAACGGGACTTTATTCGCTTTGAAGGCGTGTACAGCGCGCTGTCTTTACTGGAAAGAAAATATTTCAACGCCTTCGTCGGCTTTGTAGCTCGTGAACATTGGCTGGCCAAAGTAGGAGAGGAAAACTCCGAGAACCTGAATGGCCACGCCGCGCTCTGGCGGGGAAGTTTTCAGGACAAACAGCAAGGATTCTGCATTTTAAGTCATCTGGAAATCGTGGAAAATCGCGCCAACCAGCCTGAACCTACGATTATTTTTCGCAAAACCGCCCAAACCAACGCCCTCGCCAATTTCCGTGTCGGCGACATCGCGGTGCTGTATCCGGCGTTGGAAGAAACGGATACGGTGCTCGATCATCAGGTTATCAAGTGTATTATCACCGAGTTGGGAAAAGAGTTCTTGACGGTGCAATTGCGTTTCCGGCAATTTAATTTGAAGCCTTTTAACACCGAAGGCTTGTGGCAATTGGAACCCGACATGATGGATATGGGTTTCGCCGGGATGTATCGTGGCTTGTTTGAATGGGCGGGCTCGGCGATAGAAAAGCGTAAACAACTCATCGCGGTAGAACCCAGTCGTCCCCCAAAAGTGGCTGTATCTGAATCGGCCGATATTCAAATTTGGGAAAAAGGCTTGACGGCTGAGCAAGTTGGCTTGCTGCGCAAAATCATTTGCTCCGAAGACTATTTTCTGCTCTGGGGACCGCCGGGTACGGGGAAAACCAGCGTAATGCTCCGCGCATTGGCCGACTGGGTGTTGCGCGAAACGGAGGACAATTTGTTGCTTTTGGCCTATACCAATCGCGCGGTGGACGAGATTTGCGAAGCATTAAACACTCTGGGCGGCGATATTCGGGAAAAATATTTGCGTATCGGTTCCAAACATGCCACAGCCGAGCGATTTCGCGGACAACTACTTTCTGCCAATATTAGCGGCATCACTACCCGCGCCGATCTAAAAAATGTGCTGCAAAACCGTCGGATTTTTGTGAGTACGGTGGCTTCTTTCGCGCAAAATGACGGCTTGCTAAAAATTAAGAAATTTCAACGGCTGGTAGTAGACGAAGCCTCTCAAATCCTTGAACCTCAATTAATTGGATTATTAACTCGTTTTCAGCATTTTGTGCTGGTGGGCGATCATCGGCAGTTGCCTGCCATCACGACGCAACGCGCGGAATTGAGCAGGGTAGAGGATGAAGATTTGCACAGCATCGGTTTGACGGATTTGCGGGATTCTTATTTCGAGCGGCTTTATCGGCGTTGTGAGCAGCAAAATTGGCATTGGGCTTTTGGCCGATTGAGCCATCAAGGACGGATGCACACTGATATTATGGATTTTCCCAATCAGCATTTTTATAGTGCATTTTTGCAAACACTGCCGGTTGGAGAGACCGTAAATCATCAGGTTTCCATCCTGAATTATCGTTTGGCCGCTACTTTTAGCGAAGTTGAAAAAAAACTGAGCGGACGACGCGTGTCATTTTTGGCCAGCATTAAAGAAGCCTCCGCGCCCGGTCAAAAGACCAGTTTAGGAGAGGCCGAGCAAGCCGCGCAGTTGGTCTTATTTTTCAAAAACCTGTATGCTACTAATGAGTACGCCTGGCACCCGACCAAAACCCTGGGCATCATCACGCCTTGGCGAGCACAAATCGCTCAACTTCGCGCCAGTATCGCCGCGATTGGACTCGACCCGGACGAAATTACCATTGATACCGTAGAACGCTATCAGGGCGGTGCGCGCGATATTATTCTTATTTCCACCTGCGTCCATTCGGAATCGCAATTGGGCAGTTTGGTCAATCTTTCTACGGAAGGCGTGGATCGCAAACTCAACGTGGCCCTGACGCGTGCGCGCCAGCACGTGGTGGTAATTGGCAACGCTGAAATATTGGGGATGGATGAGCGGTATCGGGCGTTTATCGAGGCATATAAGTTTTGACTAGACTCCAAGAAGTGGCACATTTTGAAAATGTGCCACTTCTATTCATGTTCTATCAATAATTTCCCACTTCCAACCCTTCCCGTGCACTCAGGCGCACCAGTATTTTTTGCTCCTCAAAATCGAGCAACAGCGCGTCATTGGAATACAAGTGCTGCTCGTTTTTGGACAAACGGATATGCGCCAGCATTTTCCCCTGCACACCTGCCCAAAGCGGAAATCCACCTGCCACCACGCGCTGAATAACAATTTTGCCGTGCAACATCCGCAAGGCTTCAGCTGTCCTTACCAATTCTTCGGCCATACTCACCCGCATGGCTTCGGTGTCTTCGCCAGACGTGAGAAGTAGCGAAGTATTGTTATCAAAAATCAATTCCAGGAAAAACAGGAAGCGATAAGGAACTTCTTCCTGCTCCACCTGATTGATCCAGAAATAATAGTTTACATCGGTAAGGATTTGATTTTCAAAGGATTGTAATTGCTCTAATTCTTCCAGCCGAAAGCAGTCCGGTGGTGTAGGGTCGTCTTGGTCGGTATGTGGCTCCATAGTATTAGGGTAATGCAAAAGTTGAAAAAGGGTTTATAAAAGTTGATAAAGGTTTATCGAACAGTCGGACTAAAGTCCAAAGTACGAAAATATTCGTAGAAAAATTTTGATCTACGAAATAGTTCGTACATCTTTGCGTTCAGGTTTGATAATCAACCTTTTTATAAACCCTTATCAACGTTCATCAACTATTCTATTATGCTGACTAGCAAACCGACCGACTCCGAATTAGAGATTTTGCACATTCTCTGGGCAGAAGGCCCTTGCACTGTGCGTCTCGTAAACGACCGACTTAGCACCCAACGGGAAGTGGGTTATACGACGACGCTGAAACTGATGCAAATTATGTTTGAAAAAGGTCTGGTAACCCGGCAAGACGATAGCCGCAGTCACCTTTATACGGCCGCCGTCAGTGAAACGGATACCCAGTCGCGCTTGCTGCAAACTTTTGTGGACAACACGTTCAAAGGTAGTGCCATGAAAATGGTGATGCAGGCGTTGGGAAACCACGAAGCCAGTGCCGCCGAACTGGACGAGATCAAGCAACTCATCGCTCAAATTGAAAACAACGACTCTTCCAAACTATGAACGCCGAATTTACAACCGCTCTTTTCCAAGCCTTAGCCTGGTCGCTGGTTCACGTAGTGTGGCAGATCACGATATTGGCCTTGTTGTTGGCTTTACTATTGCCACGCCTGAAAAATGCTCAACAACGATATTGGAGTGCATTTGCCTCCTTATTTTCCACTTTTGGTGTTTTTGTGGGCACCTTCGTCTGGATTTTTTTGAATAAATATGAAACAACGGCTGCTAATTTGGAAACCACAACTGTTTCAAATACGTTTTTTCAAGGCGTTATAGCAACATTTCCTACGCCTGATTTTCTGGAAACTCTGGATACTTGGCTGGAACAACACACTTCGATAGTAGTAATGTGCTGGCTGTTGGGCTTTACCGTGTCACTATTTCGATTGCTGGGCGGTGTTTATTATCTCCACCGTTTGCAACGCAATAGTCACTCTCCCACGACGGATTATTGGCAGGAGAAAATTGCAGCGCTGGCTAAACACCTGGGTTTGGCACGGCCCGTCGAATTGTTAGAGTCGGTTTTGGTAAAATCGCCGATGGCATTGGGATATTTCAAACCCATCATTTTTTTTCCTGTGGGCCTGCTGAACCATCTTTCGCCCGCCGAAGTGGAAGCGATTCTCGCCCATGAACTAGCGCACATTGCCCGACGCGATTGGCTTTTCAATTTGCTGCAAGCCTTCATCGAAACGCTTTTTTATTTCCATCCGGCCATTTGGTGGCTATCCTCCGTGGTGCGGGCAGAACGCGAAAATTGCTGCGACGACACCGCTGTGCAACTTACTGGCAATCGGGTCATGTTGGCCAAAGCACTCTTGCATTTACAGCAACTTCATGCCCAACATTCGGTGCCAGTGCTGGCTTTGGGTGCCAAAGGTCGGGCACATTTCTCCCACCGTTTTTCTCTATTAACCCGTATTCAGCGGATTTTAAATCAACCATCACAGCAAAAATCATTGATCATGGAAAAATTTGTAACTACCGTCTTCCTGCTGGGCATATTAGTCTTCGTTGGAGTACGGGCTAATGGCTCCCCACAATTGGAAGCCTTCAAAACTGCCTTATCTGAAACGCCTTTTGAATGGTGGGCAGACCTTTCTCAAACTGCCGTTGCCAACGATTCGGTCCCGAAACCGCCACGTCGTGTACAAAAAGTCACGCGGGAAGAAAACGGGAAACGCGTGGAAATGGAAGCGCAGGACGGGGAAGTAACCCGCCTGAACATTGATGGGAAAGAAATTCCGGCTAATGAACTAGACCAGCATCGAGCGTTGACCAATGACCTGATCAGAGACGTGCCACCTGTGCCGCCCTTTCCCCCGGTTCCACCTGTGCCGGGTGTCCCGCCGGTACCGCCCGTAGCCCCGATGCCACCTGCGCCTAATGAGGAAGGAATGAGCTTTCGTTTCGATGGTCCTGGCTCGGTTTCGCGCCTTTCCACTACCAATGATAGTGAGGGCAATACCGTTATTCGGCTCGAACGCGAAGGCAAACCCGTAGAAATAAAAGTGAAGAATGGCGAGGTCTGGGTAGATGGTGCGCGCGTGGAAAACGGGTCTTCCCTTGAATTATCGGCACCAGACGAAGTGCACGTCGGCCACCATGAGAATTACCTGATATATAGTGGTGAGCCTGGCAAAGACGGAAACTTCTATTACAATAATGCTAAGGAGATGGAAATCCAATCCAAAGAGTACATGAAACTCTCCGAAAAAGATCGTGCAAAACAGGAAAAAGAATTTCAGAAAGCCCAGAAGGAAATGCAAAAGGCGCAAAAAGAGATGGAAAAACAACAACGCATTATGGAAGAGCAACATCGGAAAATGGAGGCCGAAATGAGGGATCGCCACAGAAGCGCACAGTAATGTCAATTCCCGATTGACGCGATAAAATATAGAGGAAAGCAAGTGTTATAAAGCCGCAAATTCGTCAGAAGCGAATTTGCGGCTTTATCGTTTGTGCTGCCATGGCCAAGCAGGGATTGGCAGTACCGCCCGGAATTCGTAATTTTGCCCTTCCTATGATACGTCTCTTTTTAACCTCGGTTTGCTTGTTGGCCGGTTACTTTGTCCAAGCGCAGCGGTACTTTCAACTGGAAAAGTTGCCCGCCATCATCAATTCTTCTTACGATGAAATCACGCCCGTCCTCAGTCGCGATGGTACAACTCTCTATTTTACAAGAGTAGGTTACCCTGATTTCAATCGTACCCTATTCGTGGACAGCATAGATAGAAGCCTCACTTTGCCTCCCGACCAGTATATGGCCTTGCTAGCACAAGCCTATACCCAGATCAATGAAGGCCCGGTTATTAGTCCGGTGGCATCCTCTTATAATCAGGATGTCTGGATAGCCCAGGGAGATACATCTGGTTTTACCCAAGTTATTCATCCGGGACCGCCTTTGAATAATGCCTTACCCAATAGTGTGGTGACCATCACGCCTGATCCCAATGCGCTGTACGTAATCAATCAATACCTGCCTAATGGCAATATGGATCGTGGTTTCTCTCTGGTACGGCGTACGACCGATACGACGGGCTGGACATTCCCGCAGCCGGTGACGATCAAAGATTATTATACTATTTCCTCGGAGGTGAATTTGACCATGAGTTTTGATGGGAAAGTGCTGATTCTTTCCGCCGTGCGTTCCGATTCCCGGGATATGGATTTGTATATCTGTTTTCGGGAAGGGCCAAATACGTGGAGCGCGCCGCAGTCTTTGGGTAATGTCATTAATTCCGCGCAACGCGAGACCACGCCTTTCCTGGCAGAAGATAATGTGACGCTCTATTTTTCTTCCAATCGAAAGGGGAGTAGTGCAGGTGGAAATGATATTTTCTACTCCAAGAGGCTTGACAAAACATGGCAAAACTGGTCCGAGCCAGTGCGGATGGACGACCCTATCAACTCGCTCTCCGACGATAGCCAGCCCTATTTCAATACGACGACTGGATATTTGTATTTTACTTCTAGGCGTGCTGGCGGAAGTAGCGATATTTTTCGAGTGCGGATTGCCCCACCCCAACCCACCGAAATGCCGGTGACGGTGCGTGTGATCAATCGCCGGACCAATAGTTTGGAACCAGGTTCCAGTATAGTATATGAGTCAGAGGAAGACACGAGCAATCGTCTCGCTGCTCCAACTGGTACGCTTGATTTGAAAATCCCCCGAGGTGTACCTTTCCATTTCACCGCTGCGAAACTCGGCTTTCGCGGCACACCTGATAGTGTTTATTTTCGGCGTGACTATTACTATTTTCGAGAACGCTACCTTGATCTTTATCTCGACCCGTTACAAGTAGCCGACAAGATTGATTTGCTGCCCATTTATTTCCAGCAATCCAAGGCTACGATTTTGGAATCGTCTTATGGGGAATTGGATAAATTATACGCACTATTGGTTGACAATCCTAATCTGCGTATTCGCATCGAAGGCTATACAGACAATATAGGCCGTGCCGAAGATTTGATGCAACTTTCCCAGCAAAGGGCTGATGCTATTAAGACTTTTTTATTGAGCAAAGGAATAGATCCGGCTCGGGTGGAAACTATTGGTTATGGTCCTAAAAAGCCGCTTACCGATAACAGCACGGACGAGATGCGCAGCAAGAATCGTCGTGTAGAAATTATAATCACCAAAATCTAGTTTACATATTCTTAATTGTTCCACGTGGAACAATCAGTATTGTCTAAGCCAAATCACCATTCTAACCCTGCTTTTTATCGAGTTTAGGTCAAGCTAAGTCATGACTTATAACTCCTAACTCATAACTTCTTTATGCAATTTTACAGTACCAACAACCCCGATCTGCGCGCTGATTTACAAGAGGTCATTTTCAAAGGCTTGCCAGATGATAATGGGCTCTTCATGCCTTTGCACATTCCGCAGTTGGCAGAAGATTTTATTCGGAATCTATCGAACTTTTCTTTTCCAGAAATTGCTTTCCAAGTCGCACAAACCTTTTTGCAAGGGGCTGTTCCAGACGAAGCGTTGCGCTCTATCATTGATCGGGCTATTAATTTTCCCGCTCCTCTAATTAGTTTGGATAAACAGACTTATGTTTTGGAATTAACGCACGGACCCTCTTTGGCCTTCAAAGATTTTGGGGCACGTTTTATGGCCGAAATGATGTCGTATCTGAATCGGGATAAACAGCGGGAAATCGTCATCTTGGTCGCCACTTCCGGTGATACTGGTGGAGCGGTGGCGGCAGGCTTTTATCAAACACCCGGTATTCGAGTGGTCATTCTATACCCTTCTGGAAAAGTTAGTCCACTACAAGAAAAGCAGTTGACTACGCTGGGTCACAACATTATCGCTTTGGAAGTTAATGGCACTTTCGATGATTGCCAGGCATTGGTAAAGCAAGCATTTCTAGATCGCGAATTGACGCAACGAATTAACCTCAGTTCAGCGAACAGCATCAACATGGCGCGGCTCATTCCTCAATCGTTTTATTACTTTGAGGCTTACAAACAATTGAATGACAAAGTAAAGCAGCCAATTGTGTTCTCTATCCCTTCCGGCAATTTCGGTAATTTGACTGCTGGTCTTTTAGCTAAGAAAATGGGTTTGCCCGTGCATCAGTTTTTGGCTGCTACCAATCTCAATGATGTCGTGCCTGAATATTTGACAACTGGACTTTACACTCCCCGTATTTCGGTGCGTACTTTATCCAATGCAATGGATGTGGGAAGTCCTTCCAACTTCGCAAGGATGCTCAATCTGTATGGTTCCACGTGGAACAATTTGAAGAATGATATTTCTGGCTTTGCTTTCGACGATCAGGAAACGGAACAGGCCATGCGAGAAGTGGAACAGAAGTTTGATTACACGATTGACCCACATGGCGCGGTAGGTTATTTGGCCTGGAAAGAATATCAAAAATCTGAACCTGAGGCAGTGGGCGTTATTTTAGAAACGGCGCATCCAGCCAAGTTCCTAGAAGATGTAGAGCGCATATTGAAAAAGCCGATTGAGGTTCCTGTACGTTTGAAAGAACTGGAAAATCGAGAAAAAGTAGCGACTTCGATGGAACCAGACTTCGGAGAATTTAAAGGTTGGTTGATGGAAAATTTTTAGCCTAATCGTACCGGCGTGTTCAGCCGCTGTCCATACACTTACTCGGCGACTGAACTCGCCAGTACAGAGGATTTAAACAATATATTTACAAATTTCTCCGAAAAGAAGCGCAAAGCGAGATCACCTCATTTTGCGCTTCTTTTTTTAAAACAACACTAAGCCACCGCTTTACCCGCCGTCACCTCTTCCAAAAATTCATCCAGCAAACGATTGAACTCTGCTGGCTTCTCCATCATCGGCGCATGGCCACATTTATCAATAAAGTGCAGTCGGGAATTGGCAATCAGTTCATGAAACTTCTCCGCCACGAACGGGGGAGTAACCGCATCCTGATTTCCCCAAACTAGCAAAGTCGGAGCCTTGATGCCATGTAGTTTATCCCCAAGATTGTGGCGCACCGCAGATTTGGCAGTGGCCACCACGCGGATGGCTTTGCTGCGATCATTGACGATGCCGAACACCTCGTCCACCAATTCCTTGGTGGCTACGGTCGGATCGTAAAAAGTATCGCCAGTTTTGTTTTTGATGTATTCGTAGTCGCCACGTTTCGGAAAAGCGGTACCAAAAGCACTTTCAAAAAGGCCCGAACTACCCGTCAATGTAATAGAAGCAACTTTGTCAGGATGTGCCAAAGCGTACAATTGCGCAATGTGGCCACCCAAAGAATTACCCAGCAAATGGACATGATCGTAGCCTTTGTAGTCTACAAACCTGGTTACGAAATCCACGAGGCCTGTAACCGATACTTCGAAAATTGGCATTTCATAGATCGGCAACATCGGTACTACGACGTTATAACGATCAGAAAAATGATTGATGATGCTCGCGAAATTGCTCAACGCCCCAAACAAACCGTGCAAAAGCAGCAGCGTCTCGGTTTTCTCAGGGCCGGACTCCATGTACCGAAAATTGTTCTCTTCTATGATTACGTTCATTCGTTCTGTTTCAAGTTAATTAGGCAAAAGTAGCAAAATAGCCGCAATTATTCCGTTTGGACTCCGGGAGTTCGCATTTCGCCGACAAGAATCAAAAAATCACGCACTTCCCGGTGGTCAATTATCTAACGGTCTCTTCCCCTACATCTTTTGCCGGGAACTGCTATTATTTGTCGTTAGCCCACTAAATTGGTACGCCACATACAGCAACGCACTCAACAGCAAAACCGCTCCCGCCTGGTGTAACACGCCCAGCAAAACTGGCACTTTGCCCACGCAGTTAATCAGCGTAAAGATGCCCAGCAAAACCTGAATCACTAACAACGCGATCACCACTATGTTTGCTTGTCGCAAAGTATTTGAGATTGGAATTTTACGTAGTTGCCAAACAAAGTAAACGATCAGGCCCGTCAAAATGTAGGCTGTGTTGCGATGCAAAAACTGTATCAATGTCGGCAAAAACGGATGGGTATCATAATCAATGAAATGCGCCCACCGCCAATTTTCCGCATCGAACAAAATACTCGGGAAATATCCGCCCGCCATAGACGGCCAGGTGGGGTAGAGCAAACCCGCTTTTGTGCCGGACATCATCGCGCCCAACGCAATTTGCAAAAAACTAACGCCGACCATCACCCAAACAAAACGACGCCAGGGACGCAGCACTAATTCATTCTCTATCAATGGCTTATGCTTTAAGGCGATGAAGATAGTCCATAGCAAATAACTGAAAATAACGATTCCAGTCGTGAGGTGCAAAGTCAGGTTATAGGCATTTACCCACGGACGCTTGATGAGGCCGCTATACACCATAATCCAGCCAAAGAATCCTTCCAAACCAGCCAGTAACACCACGCCGACCAACCGCGTAGTTAATCGCCTCGACAATTGCCCGCGCAGCAAAAACCAGCCAAACGGAAACACAAATACCAGAAACATCAGTCGCGCCCAAAGCCGATGGAAGTACTCCCAGAAATAAATGAACTTAAAATCGTCCAGCAACATGCCCTGATTGATCTTGTGGTACTGCGGCGTCTGTTGGTACAATTCAAATGCTCCCTGCCAATCCTGTTGATTCAGTGGCGGTATAGAACCCGTAACAATTTCCCACTTAGTAATGCTCAGGCCGCTGCCCGTTAGCCGAGTCACACCACCGATTACGATCTGCATGAGTATCATAAACAGCCCGATAAACAGCCAGATTTTCACTGCACGACCAATCCGCTGGTCATCTGCGTAGGTAATTTTGAATAATGCCATTTTCTACTTTTTATGCGCCCAACCAGTGGCCGCGCTTTTGAAACAAAAGTAGGACATCCTGTTATGCACTGTTCACAGCCTCTATTACTCTTTAATGATTTTAAATAGTTTATAAGAAATATCATCGCCCATCATCAGGGGTGTTGATATGTGAGTAACCGCGTAACTGCGCGGGCCGAACGCGTTTTCCATTGCACTTACCAACTTTATGCACAGGTTATGCCGATTAATTGGGCTGTCTTCTCAACGAATTGCGCGGTTATCCACACAGTTACCAGCAAAAGTTAGGAACTCCTATGTTGGACTTTTCACCTGCTATCCCTGTGTGAATAGTCGTTCGGATTAAAGCGAGTTGTACACAGAGAACCACAAAAATGGGCCAAACCGGGGAATAATTTGCCAACTATGTTGGCAAGCGTGTATAACTACCATCGTTTTCCACAAATTTGCTGCATCAATCGCTTTTACTTAAAGGCTGATTTTGAGGCATTTACCAAGTGGAAAAATTAAAGGTTGTTGGTAACATTATAAAACAAATAGTGTTTGTAAAAGTGGAGAGGGTGAGGAGTTGAGAGACTTGATTATCAACTGCTTAACATTTTTTCCTTCTCAACATCCTCCACAATTCTCAACATTCTCAACAGCATTTATCATGTGCGGACGATATTCTTACGCCCCAACCAAAAAGCAAGTCGAAGAACAACTGCAAGGCAAAGAGGCCCCGGCAAAATTTCGACTGCGCTACAATATCGCTCCCACCCAGCAGGCCTTGGTTATCCACAGCGAGGCACCAGACCAGTTGGTAGAAATGTCGTGGGGCCTAGTGCCGCGTTGGAGCAAGGATGGGAAAGGCGGCGGCAAAATGATCAACGCCCGCGCAGAGACGGTGGCTGACAAACCTGCTTTTCGCGATGCTTTCAAACATCGTCGCTGCCTGGTGCCGGCCGATAGTTTCTATGAATGGCGGACGGATAAAGACGGGAAAAAACTACCTTATCGCATTCGCTACAAAAACGGCGACCTGATGTTTATGGCCGGCATCTGGGAGGAATGGCGACAAGGCGATGAGAAAAAACGTACTTTCAGCATCATTACGTCCGATGCCAATACAGACATGAACGATTTGCACGACCGAATGCCGCTGTTGCTGACCACTGAGGAACAACGCCAAGAATGGCTGTTCGGAAAGCCAGAAGAAGCCGAAGAACAACTTTCGTTAGTGACTCCCGATGGGTTGTTGGAAAAATACCGGGTGTCAGACAAATTGAATAAACCCATCAACGACGAGGCGGATTTGCACGACCCCGTACCGACGGGTTCAGCTGCCGATGAATAGTCTAACCAAATTTCGCTTTCGAGGAATGTGCTGATTTTACCTTCGCTCAATGTACTCTCCTCATTAAGGGGAGGAGGCTTACGCTAATGCGCGTACCTTTTTTTCAACACCGACTTGGCAGCCATGCGCCCAGTCTCCGCGCCGCCGTTCATAAATCCCCAGTAATTAATGCTGCAATGTTCGCCTGCGAAATGCAGATTGCGTACCGGCGCAAAAGCCGCTCCGGTAAATCGGGTCGCTTGGCCAACACTGAAACACGAATAACTCGCACCTATAAATGGATTGCTTGGCCATGCCGCTACCTCCATTTTTCCCGTCAATTGCTGGCGGCTGCCCGGAAATGCGCCTTCCAATTCGGGAAGGCAGTAAGCCAGTTGTTCTTGTTCACTACCCCGCCCGGCATTTTTACCGCGCTCGCCGCCATAAAAAACGGTGAAAGTTCCTACGCCCTTATTTCCCTGCTGCAATTGAGAACTATCCCAACCGTTGTGGATTTTTTCATTAAATAAATAACCGCGATAATTATTGTCGCGCCACGGGCGGCCAGTAGTTTCGAGGATAAATTTGGCATTAGTACCATAACTTAACTCCTTGATTACCTGCTGTTTAACACTCGGTAAATCCATCGTTATCTCCACTTGGCGCAATATGGTAAACGGCAAGGCCAACACCACCGCATCGAAAGTCTCTTCGCGAGTGGTGCCATTTTCTGAAAAAGTCAGGCGAATACTGTGGTCGGAATTTTCGTGCACGGCTACTAATTTATGTTCCAAACGCAATTGATCGCGCAGCAAATCGGCCAAACCTGTGGTAATTTGATCATTGCCGCCAATAACTTTGAAGCGTTCGTCGCTTTCGCCAAAAGGCGTGAACTGATTGGGCCGCGTATCAAAAATACTGAGCAAATTGACCGCGCTTTGTTGTTCGGTTTCCAGGCCATTTTCCCCGATATAGGCAGCGGCGAGCAATTTTTTTACCCAAGAACTAACACCCAATGTATCAATATATTCCGCCATCGAAAACCGGTCAAATGCCTCCATGTGCGAGCCCAGCACTTTTTCCTGATGCTTGGCAATGCGTGGATAAGCGGCGGCCAATTCTGTAATTATGTCGCGCAGACTATGGTGTTTGTTTTCAATAAAAAAGGCGTCGCGTTCGCCAAAAGTATCGGTGTCTACATCCATGAGTTTGGTCTCTAAACCCAATGCGCGCGCCAAGCGAAGCATATCCACATGAACAGTATCAATAAATTCGGCACCGATTTCGGTAAAAAGATTGCCTCCACCATAAGTTTTCGTCGATTTAATACGGCCTCCCACGCGTTTGTCCGCTTCAAAAATCGTAGCAGATACTCCCTTCTGTTTTAGGTAATAACCGGCAGTCAAGCCTCCAATACCGGCTCCAACGATAGCAATGCGCGGCGCAGTTTTATCGCCCAGAATATTTAGCCAATCATGCGCCACCGCCGCGCCGCCCAAGCCGAGTAAAGCACTGGTTTGGGCAGAGCGACGTAGAAATTGTCGCCGATCAAGCAAGTGTTGCTGGGATTTTTCCAGCACATCATCCACGGAATATTCGGGATGGGCGTTAACGGTTTTAGCCAGTTGGAAAGCCTGACGCAGGGAAGAGAGAAGAAGTGTCTTCATCAAAGAATTATTAAAAAAATCAGGCAAAAATATTTTAAATAATTGATTTTCAGCACTTTAAAAGTAAAAAACCGAAATGTCTCTGCGCTTAATTTGCCTTTCGCCTCTTGCTTTTTGCCTTTTAAGAAATTCTGCTCCACACCCGAGCATCCTTGCCCTCCGTCTCTAAATGCTGGCGCAACCGCAAATGATCTGGAGCTTGCAACGCCGGATCGGCTTCCAGAATATTGGCGGCGATCTGTCGGGCAGCGGCCAAAACCTGACCATCGCGGGCCAAATCAGCCAGCAAAAAGCGCAACATACCACTTTGTTGGGTGCCTTCGATGTTGCCGGGGCCACGCAATCGCAAATCGGCTTCGGCAATAACAAAGCCGTCGTTGGTTTGCACCATCGTATTAATCCGTTCACGGCCTTCGTGACTTATTTTGAAACTGGTCAGCAAAATGCACAGTACGATTGTTCCGCGCCCCGCCCCACGCGTCCGCGCAATTGGTGCAACTGCGACAGGCCAAAACGCTCGGCATTTTCAATGACCATTACCGAAGCATTCGGCACATTTACGCCCACTTCAATAACGGTGGTTGCGACCATAATCTGCGTTTCGCCACGCACAAAACGTTGCATTTCAAAGTCTTTGTCCGCCGGTTTCATTTTGCCGTGGACAATACTGATCTGGTAATCCGGCATTGGAAAATCGCGGCTCAACGCCTCAAAACCGGACATCAGATTCTGCAAATCCATCGTTTCCGTCTCTTCAATCATCGGATACACCACATACACTTGTCGGCCCTTGTCCATTTCGTGGCGCATTAAACCCTGCACTCGAAGGCGATGATGTTCTGTTTTGTGCAGTGTAGTAATCGGCTTGCGACCCGGCGGCAATTCATCAATAACTGATACATCCAAATCGCCATAAAGGGTCATCGCAAGCGTACGTGGGATGGGCGTCGCGGTCATAACCAGCACGTGGGGCGGCAGAATTGGGTTCTTTTTCCAAAGCGCAGCCCGTTGTTGCACCCCAAAACGATGCTGCTCGTCAATGACCGAGAGACCGAGATTCTGAAAAACTACCCAATCTTCAATCAGCGCGTGGGTGCCGATTACAATGTGCATTTCGCCGGAAGCCAGTTGTTCCAGAATCGCCGCACGCTTTTTGCCTTTCACCGAGCCAGACAAATAACCGACTTGCACGCCCATCTCGCCGACCAACGCGGTGATGCCCGCAAAGTGCTGCTGCGCCAAAATCTCGGTGGGAGCCATCAAACAGGCTTGAAAGCCATTGTCCAAAGCCATCAACATCGTCATTAGGGCCACCACTGTTTTGCCGGAACCGACATCACCCTGCACCAAGCGGTTCATTTGCTGGCCCGTCGCGAGGTCGGTGCGGATTTCTTTGAGCACTCGTTTTTGTGCCCCCGTGAGTTCAAAAGGCAATTTTTCTTTGAAAAAAGTGAGGAAGTAATCGCCGATTTTTTCAAAAACAAAGCCTTTAATCGCGTCTTTTCGGCGACCCTTGATTTGCAATAATCGAAGTTGCAAAAAGAAAAGTTCCTCAAATTTCAAACGTCGCGTGGCAGCATCCAACTCGGACTGTGTTTCCGGAAAATGTATTTTTGCCAAAGCCGACCCGCGCGGTAACATTTTATATTGCGCCAGCAAATAATCGGGCAGCGTTTCCAGGATGTCGCCGGATTCCAGAGCGTCCAGCAAAATACGCATCAATTTACGTAAACCTTTGGCATCCAGTCCTTTCTGCGTCAGCCTGTCCGTAGTGGGATAAACCGGATCGAAAGTGCGGGCCTTTTGGGTGTTGTCCGTCGAAGCCTCTTCCATCTCCGGATGGGTGATGCTGAAACGGCCATTAAACTCATTTACGCGGCCAAAAGCGATGTATTCTTTGCCAACGGTCAGGGTTTTTTCCAACCATTGAGTGCTCTGAAACCACACCAGTTCCATCATACCAGAATCGTCGCGGAGACTGCCGACTAAACGTTTGGCGCGGCCCTCGCCCAGCGTTTCGAGTTTGCGCAAAATGCCTCGAAGCTGTACCTGTTCGCCTTCCGTTTGTACGTCGCGAATGCTATGAAATTGCGTACGATCAATGTAGCGAAACGGGAAATGGAACAGCAGGTCGCGGCAGGTGAAAATGCCCAGTTCGGTATTCAGCACGCCCGCTCGTTGCGGACCGACGCCCTTCAAAAATTCAATTTTGGAATCGAGATTCATGTTAAAAGACCTTCCATCAATTTTTACAATCGTTCTTAGAATCTTTCCTGCTGTGAAATTGATTCGTGGTCTGCGTTTGGATTTTGGGTTTTTGTCATCCTGTCGGGAACCGTCCACGCTACGGTGTGTTCTGCGACGTGGACGGTTCCCGACAGGATGACAAAATGTAGTGTGCTCCGGTCAAGTCATTGATTTTAACTGGATTGAATACGTAATTGCTGCGTTCGAGCATTCATTATGGAAAACCACAGCGGCGGCACCAAAGCCACTACCACACTCATTGGATAACCAAAAGGCAATTGCGGGCTTTCATCAGTATGACGCAAAATTTGGTATTTGCGTGTCGCCTTAGCGTGGTGATCGCTGTGGCGCGTCAATTCGTATAGAAAAATCCGACCCAGTTCGTGGTCGCTATTCCAGGAATGTGCAGGCGTCACTGGCTCTGGGCGACCCGACGCGAGCAGACGACGTTGCAGGCCATAATGCTCGATATAATTAATCGTTTCGAGCAAAAGAAAACCGATAATGGCAATGGTAATTGCTGCCAATAAGGCTTTCCAGCCAAAAAATGCGAAAATTCCGGTTAGCCAAAGCACTTGCGTCACCAAAAAACGCAGCATTTCATTTTCCCAAGACCAGACGGAAACGATGACTTTTTGCAAACGCTCCCGCTCCAAAGCCCACGCATTTTGCCAACTACCAATAACGGAACGCAGCCAAAAAGCGTACAAATTTTCTCCAAAACGCGCCGTCGCCGGGTCTTGATCGGTGGCTACATTTTTATGGTGGCCCCGATTATGTTCCACAAAAAAATGCTGGTAAAGCGCGGGGAGTAACATGATTTTAGCCAACAATTGTTCGCTGGAATTATTGCGATGTCCAAGTTCGTGAGCAACATTGATCCCAACTGCGCCGACGATAATTCCTACGCTAAGAGTTAACCCCACCACTTCCAAAGTCGTTATTTCAGTTTGGCTTACAACAAATAAGTACCAACCAACGATGCCAAACAGCAGTCCGGCATTAAAATATAGCAGCCAATCGAACAGACGGCGGTTTGTGCGGTTCTCTTCTTCTACCGAAGAAATGTTTTCTTTGGAAACGGGCAAAAATATTTCCAAAGTCGGAATAATGAGAAACGCCAAAACAACGGTCGCCCATGCCCACGCGCCTTGCCAGGCTAGCGCAAGAAGCGCACTGCCCGGTAGAACATAGGCAATCAAATACTTGGCATCTTTCATTGGTGTACTTTTGCGTTCAGATTCCAAAAATACTATTTCTCGAACCCAAAATTTTTTGGTGCAAAACCTTTACTTTTAAAACCCTTCGGTTCTATTTTTTGCTATGGAATTTTATCCGCTCAAAATTAAGCAAGTCGTCCGGGAAACCCCCGATACTGTGACGCTCGAATTTGAAATACCTGTGGATTTGCAGGAAATATTCAATTATCAGCAAGGCCAATACGTTACGCTGCGGCATGAACACGCTGGTCAGGAACTGCGCCGCTCATACTCCATGTCGTCCAGCCCGTTGGAAAAACGGGTGGCGGTGACCGTGAAAAAAGTAGAAGGCGGGCGCGTTTCTAACTATTTGCACGACGTGGCCAAAGTCGGCGATACGTTCGAAGTCGCCGCGCCAGATGGTCGTTTTTATAACACATTGCATCCTGAAAAACGGCGGACGTATTACTTGTTCGGTGCAGGCAGTGGCATTACACCATTAATGTCCATCTTGAAAACCATTCTCGAAGGCGAGCCGATGAGTGCCGTTTTCTTGCTCTATGGCAGCCGAAATGAAGAAAGCATCATTTTTCGCGACGAACTGGACCGCCTGACGGAACGCTACGACGGACAGTTACACGTGGAACATATTTTAAGTCAACCCAAAAAAGAAGGCGGTGGCGGTTTGCTGGGAATGTTCCGAAAAAGCACGACGAATTGGCACGGGAAAACCGGCCGGATTGCGCCGCGCGCAGCCAATGTTTTCTTGGATGACAACATGGCGCGTGGGCCAGAAGACGACTGTATGTATTATGTGTGTGGCCCCGGCAGCATGGCGGATGACGTAAAAGCCGCCCTTTTAACGCGTGGGATTCCTGCGAAACTAATTCAGACGGAATACTTTGTCAATGCGAATCATGTGCCGGGCGACATCGCGGACACAGGCGCGACGGGTGCGGGCAAACGAATTATCGTGCACTTAAAAGGTCAGCGCATCGAACTGGAAGTGCCGGAAGGAGCCACGATTCTGGATGTATTGGTCAAGGAAAAATTCGATCCGCCTTACTCCTGTACGGCGGGAGCTTGCTCTACTTGCATGGCCAAAGTAATCAGTGGAAAAATCAAAATGGATGCCTGTTACGCGCTGGATGATGACGAAGTGAAGGATGGTTATATTTTGACTTGCCAAAGTAAGTTGGAAAGTTCGGTGGTGGAATTGACTTATGACATGTAATAAATGGCGAAATTTGAAAATATAGCGTTTATGTTTGTTATAACAAAGTAAAGCCCTACTTTGGCGACGGAAAAATCTGGGAAAGCAGCTAACAGAACTCTTAACGGCTGATTTTCCCCATGAATACCCGTGCTATTCCTGCCTTACGATTGCTTGTTCCCTTTGCATTAGCCTTGGGACTGGGTGGTTATTATGATTGGTACTTGCCTTGGTTGGGCATTGCTCTGATCGTGTGCGCTCCAATATTATACTTGTTGGCGGGGTGGGAAGCTCGTTACCGCTATCGCTGGATTTATGGAGCGTTGTTTAGTTTGTGGTGTTTTGGCTTCGGGTACTACCATATAGTGGAGCATAATGAAAGCCGCCAGCCTGATCACTTTGCTCCACAAATTCAGGGAGGCCATTATTTGGTCGGAAGTATCTACGAAGCACCCTCGCGTGGATCGAAACTGAAAGTGCCGTTATTGGTAGAGGCCATTGGCCCTTCGCCGGATTCGCTGACAAAATGCTCCGGTCATCTGCTTGTTTTTCTGGATATTACCGCACAAACTGATAGTTTGCACTATGGGGATCGGTTGGGCATTCACGCAACAGTGCATCCGACAGAACCAGCAAAAAATCCCTACGCGTTTGATTACGGACGTTATCTACATTATCAAAACATTCATTATCAGACCTTTATAAAAGGAGATTCGCTGGTGCGCTTGTCCAAGGGACATGGATATGTGCTCTGGCAATTGGCCTACGGATGTCGTGATCGGCTGCTGGCACTGTTGCAGCATCATTTCCCCACGCAGGATGAATATGCCGTTGCATCCGCTTTATTAGTGGGTTACACGGATGATTTATCAGACGATTTGCGCACCGCTTATGCAGAGACGGGCTCTATGCACGCCTTGGCGGTGTCGGGTACGCACGTGGGGATGATCTATATCGGCATTATGTTTTTGCTAAGTAAGTTGCCATTACGGGGTAGGCGAGGAAAATTGATCGAAACTCTTTTGGCACTGCTGGGCATTTGGGCTTTTACTTTTCTAACTGGCGCGACGGCTTCGGTGTTGCGGGCTTCCGTAATGTTTAGCCTGTTTTTATGTGGAAAACTGATTTTTCGCAACGCCTCGATTTGGAATATTCTGGCACTATCGGCGGTTATTTTGTTATTGTACAATCCCTATTTGTTGTACAATGCAGGGTTTCAACTCTCCTATGTAGCAGTCGCAGGCATGGTATTTTTTTATCCATTCTTCGACAAATGGATGCCAAAATGGCCAAAACCCCTGGGCGAATTCCGAAAAATTTTCTTAGTCGGTTTCGCGGCACAGCTGGGTACGCTGCCACTTTCCCTGCTCTATTTTCATCAGTTTCCGATCTATTTCTGGCTGGCCGGTTGGGTAGTAGTACTGGGTGGGGCTATTTTCATGATTGGAGGTGTAGCATTGGTGGTGCTGGATATGATCTCCGGCTGGCTGGCCAATTGGTGTGGCTGGCTGCTCTATTATCTGGTATTATGGATGAATAAATTAGTGTTTTTTATTCAGCATTTGCCGGGGAGTCTTATCAGCGGCATCTGGATCGCAGGATGGGCAGCACTATTGTTGTACTTGGCGATTGGTTTTATCGGTGCAGCGATGACTACCCGACAGGCAAAATGGGCCATTGCTGCGGTAGGTGTCATTACTTTCCTGGGGTTTTGTCGCTTGTGGCGCAGCTGTGAGCAGGAATACCAACAGGAAATGGTCGTCTATTCCATTTCCAAGCATCATTTACTGGATTTTTTCGATGGTCGCTTGGTCGTGTCTTTGTCTGATACTTTGACTAGAAAACAGGAAACTTTTACCGCGCAATCCAACCGCTGGGCTTTGGGAATGTACCAAAAAACTAACCTACTTCTGGAAGTTGACTCCTCGTTTCAATCAAAAAACTACTGTTTCGACCCACCATTTGTCCAATTTTTCGACCACAAAATGGTGATGCTTGATGATGCCAAATGGGTAAAACCTACCTCTTCGGCTCCTTTTCCAGTAGATGTGATTCTGCTCTCCAACAATCCAAAAGTGAGTATTGCTGATTGTCTGCGCTGTTTCCCCAGCAAACAAGTCGTTTGGGATCTCACCAATTCCTGGAAACAAACCGAACGCTGGCGGGTGGAATGCAAAAGCCTGGGAGTAAGTGGCCGCGACCTTCGACAAGATGGCGCATTTATCTTATCAATGCGGTGAAAATCAAAGTATTATTTAAAAATACATGAAACGTTTTTTCAACCAAATTTTACATTTTTCCCGGGCCGAACGGGCTGGAACAATAGCTTTGCTGTGTATTTGCGGGCTTGTGTATCTCACGCCCACTATTTTGCATTGGCTGCATCCAGAAAGCGCAACAGATTTCAGTCAATTCCAGACGGATGTACAGGCTTTTCGGGAAAAAATGCGCGTCGTGGCAGATATTGCTCCAGCAGGAAAAACAGCTGGTGAATTATTTGCTTTTGACCCCAATACCGCTACGCTGGAGGATTTTGTGCGGTTGGGACTTTCCGAAAAAGTGGCCAACGTGATTTGCAATTACCGCAATAAAGGCGGGCATTTTCGCCAGCCGGAGGATTTGCAAAAAATATATAGTTTGCCCACAGCAGACTTTCAGCGATTGCGGCCCTGGATACAAATTGGGGGAGCCAAACCAGATTATGAGCAGGAAGAACAAACCGAAGTGGCAGTCACTGCTGAGTTATTTTCTTTCGATCCAAATCTTGCTTCCGAAGGTGATTTCCGCCGCCTGGGTTTGTCGAGCCGCACCATCAAAAGCATTTTGAATTATCGAATTAAAGGCGGACAGTTTCGCAAAAAAGAGGATTTTGCCAAAATATATACCCTCGATGAAAAGGATTATGCGCGATTGTTGCCTTACCTCACTATTGGTACACTGGCCAACGCCGAAGCCGAACGGCCCATTATGTACGCTGGTGGCACTACTTTTCCAGAGAGAAAAACTTTCCCAAAAGCGCTGGTAGATATTAACCGGGCGACATTGGAAGACTGGCTCCGGCTGCCGGGCATCGGCGAAAAACGCGCCCAACAGATCGTGAAGTTCCGGGAATCGCTCGGTGGTTTCCTGAGTATCGCGCAATTAGGAGAGATGTATAATCTGCCCGATAGCGTTTTTCAGCTCATTCAGCCGATGCTGACGCTGGATTTTAAAGATGTTCATCAGATCAATATCAACGCTGCTTCGGCGGAAGACCTTGATCGGCATCCCTACATTTCTACTAAGCAAGCCGCTCTTATTGTCAATTATCGTACTCAGCATGGGTCATTCGCGACTGTAGAAGATTTGAGTAAGATTATTGCGTTTACCGACAAAAAGTGGCTGGAAAAAATAAAGCCTTATTTGGCGACCCAATAATTATTTGCGCAGCGAAGGCTCAATGGCGTAAGCTTGTTCAAACCAGGGAGTCGCATCTGCAGGCTGACCCATATCGCGGTAGGCCGAGCCGATATAATAGAGCAAAGTCGCATTGCGCGGCTCGTATTGCAGGGCTACTTTCCACTGTTCGATAGCCTGCGGAAATTGTTTTTTCATCGCCAGTACTGCCCCCAAATTGCGACGAGCGTCCGCGAATCGAGGATCATACACAATAGATTTTCGATACACTTCTTCCGCCTTATCCAACTGTTGGCGCATAAAATAAATGTAGCCCAGGTTGGATAGCACCTTCGCATCGTTTGGACGGTATTGCAGTGCTTTTTGATAATCTTCAAAGGCCTGATCGTACTTTTTTAGCCGGAAGTAAGCCAACCCGCGACTACCATAAGCGTCGTGGTATTCCGGGTACAAACCAATGGTTTTGGTGTATGCCTCAATCCCTTTCAAAAGCTGAGTAGTATCAATTACGGTTCCTTTTTTTTCATCCATTCCAATCCGGGTCACTTCGAGCGCATTGTGGTAATTGAGTTTGGCGCAGTTGGGAGAAGTCGGCAAATCTGCTGCATATAAGGAAGCACTATCGTACCAAGCCGGATTGCGCATGATGGTTTTTACACTGTATAAGCCAATAAGTACGCCCGCCACGATCCAGGCTGTATTCTGGCCATTTGGTTTCCAAAGGTTTGATAAATCATTGATTTTAAATATTTTACAAATACCCCACGCCACAGCAAAAGCAAAACCCAGCGATGGAACATACAGCAAACGTTCGCCATAAGACGTACCGATAATCACAAAAACATTGCTGAAAAGCGAAAAAGTGATCAGGAAAAAGAGAATGGCAAACGACAAAAAGTGCTTGCGGCCCATATTTATTAAGGCCCAAATACCCATACCAAAAAAAGAAAGCAGCCCCCAAATAGCCCTCCAATCCGCAAAACTAACTGGCTTCAATTGTGGATAACCCATATCGTTGACCAATGGATGTGGCCACAACAGCACTTGCAAATACCGCCAGCAACTGGAAAAAGCCGATGCATAACGGTCCGCCTGATTCGTGGCACCAATGATGAAATTATCCAGTATAGAATAGACCTCATTGTAAGGCTGCGCCGCCAAGACTATATGCCGAATGACAATGAATAATGCCGCGGGGATGGCCATTAAGCCGGACACGCGCGCGATTTCAGAAAAGCGAACCGAGGAGAAAAACCAAATAGTCAGCGGAAAAATGAACAGAAACAGGAAGCTACTCTCCTTAGAAAAAAGCCCCAAGCCAAACATAGCCATTGCCGCGACTAACAAGGAATTTTTCTTCTCATCCAAGTGTCGCCAAATGAAGTAAAGTGCCAGCGTATTAAAGAGCAGCGAAAGGATTTCGTCCCGACTTTTGATGTTGGCCACTACCTCGGTGTGTACCGGATGCGCCATAAAAATCAGGATAGCCATAGCGGTCATGGCGGGCGGATAATCCACCAAAATGCGCCGCCAGGTCATCCACAATACCCAACCAGAAAGGGCATAAAAAACCACATTCATAAAGTGACTTATGAAGGGATGGTCGGGCGAAAGTTGCCATTCTAAAGCGAACATCGCCAGCGGCAAAGGGCGATACAGCGATCCAGGGCTAGCCCAGGCACCGTAGCGGTATTCAGTGGAAAAGATGATGCCCAGATTTTTCAGGCCACCTTTTACCACCCAGTTTTCCTTGATGGCCGAAAAATCGTCCAACGCGTAGGTATGCCCCAGCGTATTGGCGTACAGCAAAAAGCCTAAGCCAGCGGCAATCAAGCCGACGATCCAGGCACCCGGCAGCGGCGATTTTTCCACACTACTTGTGCGGAGTTCCGACTCGCGTCGAGCCGTTACCGTTTTCTTTTTTACGGGGGTAGGAGGAGCAGGATTCGTTCTTTGGTTGCGCTGTTTGGCCATACTTTCCGGATTTTTTCCGGGTAAAAATAGGCAGCGCGGGAGATATAGAGGGCTGTAATTTTTAGCCGTACAGTTCGTAGTGAATCTGAGAGCGGTCGTAGCCCATATTGACCAACAAATTTTCCACTGCTTCATCAATCATATTACTCCATCCACAGATATAAAAATGCACGTCTGAGCGAACGGTGTGGTATTCCGCCGCATAAATAGGATGCACATATCCTTGATAACCTGTCCAATCTGGCTGGCGCGAAAGGGTCACATCATAGTGAAAATTTGCTAAGCTCTTCGTAAGCGACTCAAAATCATCACGATAGAGAATACCGTTTTCTTCCCGCGTACCAAAAATCAAATGAAGATCGCGATGCGATTTATGGTTATTGTAGATATCCAGTAGCATACTACGAAACGGCGCGACACCAGTGCCAGTGCAGATAAAAACCAGGTCATTTTCAATTTTTTCCGGCAAAACAAATCCGCCGTCCGGGCCCTTAAAGCGCAGGGTAGAGCCAATGTCAATTTGTTCAAATAAATAACGGCTACCCGCACCTGAAGGAGAACGAACTACACAGAGTTCCAGCTGGTTAGAGCCGTCGGGCGCATTGGCCAGCGAGTAACTGCGCCAGCGTTGCATGCGTTTATCACCAATTGGCAAATCCAAGGTGATGAACTGACCAGCTTGAAAAGCAAACTGTTGCACCGTCGGAACCTCTATCACTAAGCGATGAACGTTGGGCGCAATCGAATCTATTTTTTTAACAATACCGTCGTACCAGATGGTTGGCATGAGTGCGAGTAAAGGCGGGTTTAGCCGCCAGTTTAAGAGGAAGAACGAGGTGGCATCACCATATCTCGATAGGGAATAAACACCCGGAAGCCTTTTTCGTTGAAATAGGCCTTTGTTTCCTCCGCCGAACGCTGACTGGTCACCAACACAAAATCACCGCCCCAGGCACCCAGACTTTTTATTTCTCCCCAAAAATCATGGAAAAACAGGCTTTTGGCGCGCGGCAAATCCAATGCTTCACTCACCAAATATTCATGTTCCGCCAACAGATTTTCAAATTCAGCCAAAGTGGACACCGCAGTACATTGCCGGGTCAGTGCGGATATTTTTTCCAGACAACCATTTTTCGCTGTCGTTTGAGCGCGATAACGCTCGATTCCCGTCCGGCTATTTTGCTTTTTATCTAAATAAACGAAATACAATTGATCGGTGAAAAGAGGCTGAAAATCAACTAATTGCACCTTCGGAATCTGGTTTTCCAGTTGATACCAAATTGGTCCATCCGCATAAGCGCAAGCCAAATCGTACCCTGAACCGCCCAACGTGGAAAACAGGACTGGGTAGGGATTCACCTCTGCCCAACGGGCCAACGCAGCCAAGAGCGTGCTGCTAGTTCCTAAGCCCCATGGACGGGGAAAATCATTGTGGGTAGTCACCCGCCAGCCTTGCGCGCCAGATAAAAAATCAGGATTTTGTAGTTGGCAGGCCGAGAGAATTTGGGCCAATGTATGAGCAATCTGCGCCTCCGTTGTAGTCAGTATTTCCAAAACAGGCAACGTAAAAGTAGCCGTAAACCATACCGAACCATCGTGATCCAGACTCTGCCAATATAAATTTTCGGTAGCGGGCACGACGCGCAAAGTCTGGCCATAACGCACGGGCAAGGCAAGTGCCAATGCCCCATCCAGCACAAAATACTCCCCGGTCAATAATAATTTGCCCTGGGCGCGAGTCTCAAAAAAAGAATGGAGCATCGGGAATCAATTAATGATGAGGCTTTTCCACCACGAAACCCACCTCCGCCAGATGTTCCCAAAATTTTGGATAGGATTTGGCTACCACATCGGGCTGGGCCACATCAATGGGCTGCAGCATTGCCAAGGGCGCAAACGACATGGCCATGCGGTGATCATTATACGTAGCAAAATGTGGAACACCTGACCATTGTGCCTGTCCATCTATCAGATAAAAAATGCGATTCGGCTGTTTTTTGGAAAAATGACGCGGCAATTTGGACAGCGAAACATTGATTTTAGTTAGTTCCGTACGCAGCGCGGCAATGCGGTCAGTTTCTTTAATAGCCAACGTATCCAATCCAGTGAAAATGGCTTGGCGACCCAGGCCAGCGCAGACCACGGCCAGCGTTTGGGCCACATCGGGACATTCTAAAAAATCCCATTCAAAAACGGGTGGTTGATTTCCACCAGATTTGTTCAAATGCAGCCCATTTTCCTGAAAAGTAGTTTGAATACCAAACTGCTCCATCATCTTTGGCAGCACCGAATCGCCTTGCCAACTTTCGGCAAAAAGACCATTCAATGTCAAATCAACCTCGTCAGCAAAAGCGGCCATCGCGTACCAATAGGAAGCAGCCGACCAATCCGCCTCAACGATAAGAGGGCGAGGCGTATAACCGCCCGGTTCTACCCGCACTTGATCACCTTGCCAATCGGCTTGTGCACCAAAGTAGCGCATCAGGCGGAGCGTCATTTCCAGATAAGGACGCGATACCAATTCTCCTTCGGGAATCAGCGTCAAACCTTCGGGCAAATATGGGCCAATCATTAGTAGCGCGGACAAAAACTGGCTACTGGTGTCCGCTTTGATGTGCACTCCCTGATTGCCCTGGCCCAAATTCTTCGGTTCTCCAATTTGCAGCGGCGGATAACCATCTCTTTCCAAAAACTGGATGTTCGCGCCTAAATCGCGCAAAGCCTGCACCAACGCACCTACCGGCCGCTCGCGCATACGATGCGAGCCAGTCAACACCTGGGTGCCGGGCTGAGTTGCCAGGTAAGCGGTCATAAAACGAAAAGTGGTGCCTGCATCACCGGCGTCGTAATTATTGCCAGTTTGCGCCAGCAGGCGTTGCAGCGTGGTCGTATCCTTGGAGGTAGACAGACGTTGTAAATAATCAGTCGGATTTGCGCCAGCCAAAGCCAGCACGGTCAGGGCGCGGTTGCTAATGCTTTTCGAGCCATCGAGGGTGATGTTGCCACGCAGGGAGCGGTCGGGTTTGGAGAGATGGTAGTAGTGGTTCAAAATGCTGAATAACTGATAGGAAACTATTGCAAAAATGACTGGGCTAGGATCTCAATACCATGCTTCTTTAAAATATCTCTGGCCTCTTCAATAGGAGGGTCTTCCATATCAGTTGGATTAGGAGAGGTTACCCAAGTGTCCCACCATTCAACTATGGATTTTAGCACCTCTGCCAATTCTTTTTCCTTGTCTGACAAATTATTTTCCATTGTCAAATTTTTCAAAAACGTTAGTGTTGTGCCAAATCAGAAAATTAGTATCCGGCAAATATCTGTCAGGAAGCGCAATAGATTTATTGTCAAATTGCCAGAAGAATTCCTGATTAATGCTATCACTTTTCTTTTCCATTATTTTTTTGGAAAAGCGAACCCGAAAATCAGAGGTAATGGTCAACAAACCTTTATCAAATGCTTTATCATACAACGAATTAAGACATAAGCCATTTCTTGGATTTAACCTCTCTTTCTCATTTACTGACCAAGGGATGATATGACTTGCCACTAACAAATTTGGAATATCAATGCCAGTAATACAGCATTTTTCATTGTAGGAAGCCAGAATTCTCTGCCTGAAATCGTACTGATTAATCCTTATTTTGACTATTTGTTCCCTTTCCTTGCCTACATAGTCTGCTATCTCTTCTTCTATATTTATGATTTCCTCAGCAGGCCGACTTTGGATTTCAGACAATAGTGTAGTGCTGTCATTTGCAAGTCTTTCCCACTCACCTAAGTACTCATTCCAAACAATTTCATCAAGTTTGCCTGCTCCTTCTTTACCTTTATTCCCCTGTTTTTGCCGCTCTTGATCAAAAATTGTAAAATTCATCAATTTATAGGCAACTGAGGCAGGAGTTCTACCAATTACTCTTGCCATTTCCTTGATCTGGTTATTAGAGCTACCGCTAATTTTGTTATAGGGTATTTTCCAATAAAGATTAAGAACAATGATGAGTTCTTCCTTTTTCCAGAGAGTCGAGGTTTTCACACGTCAAAAATTTTGGAAGTAATAACCTTTACTTACTCCGCAACCGCACCACCGGGCAGATCATTTCTTCCAAAGAAATACCGCCATGCTGGAAGGTATTCTTGTAATAGTTGTGGAAGTGATTGTAGTTATTAGGGTACAAAAAGAAGTAATCTTCCTTCGCAAAAATGAAGGTCGAACTGATGTTGGGGCGCGGTAAACCGACCTGCTTGGGATCGCGGATTTCCAGTACATCACGTTTTTCGTATTGCAAGTTGCGGCCAACTTTGTAGCGCAGATTGGAAGTCGTTTCCCGGTCGCCCACCACCCGCGAAGGGCTTTGCACCCGAATAGTGCCGTGATCGGTCGTCACGAAAAGTTGCACATCGCGACCTTCGAGACGGCGCAAAGCGGTCCACAACGGACTGTGCAAAAACCACGAACGAGTGAGCGAACGATACGCCCGTTCGTCGCCCGCCAGTTCTTTCAGCACCTCCATTTCGGTACGCACGTGCGACAACATATCAATAAAATTGTAGACAATGACCGTCAAATCATTGTTTAAATAGTTGATCATGTTGTCATTAAGTTCCTTGGCATTGTTTACGTTCGTTATTTTAATGTAGTCCCACTTGAGGCCTTTGCGGAACACACGTTCGATTTGTTTGCCGAGGAAAAAATCTTCATATAAGTTTTTGCCGCCTTCATCGGTATCATTTTTCCATTTATCGGGGAAAGCCGTCTCAATATCGGCGGGCATCATCCCGGCAAAAATCGCGTTACGACTATACTGTGTAGCGGTCGGCAAAATGCTGAAAAAACAGCTTTCGCTTTCGGTCTTAAATTGCTCATTCAGAAATGGTTCGATGGTTTTCCACTGATCGTAACGCAAATTGTCGAGCAGCACAAGGATAGTCGGTGTCCCTTTGCCGAGGTGTGGAAATACGTGTTTGCGCAGCAGCGAATGCGACATGACTGGGCCAACTTCCTTGTCCTTATTCACCCAATCGGCATAGTTCTTCACTACATATTTGGAAAACTCTGTGTTGGCCTGTTGTTTTTGTTGGGCCAAAATATCACTCACGCCAGAGGCTTCGTTGGCATCCACTTTTAATTCCCAACCCACGATCTTTTTGTAGGCATCTACCCATTCCAAATGGTTTAATCCGCCGGTTATTTGCATGAATATCTGGCGAAACTCCTGCTGGTAGTCCATGGAGGTTTTATCGCGTACCAGCCGCTTGTTATCAATGATCTTTTTGAGGGTCAGCAGAATTTGGTTGGGATTCACCGGCTTGATGAGGTAATCCGAGATTTGGGAACCAATGGCCTCTTCCATGACGTGTTCGGCCTCGTTCTTGGTGATGAGCACCACAGGCACCGTCGGATTACGATCCTTAATGCGTGGCAGCACTTCCAGGCCAGTCAGTCCGGGCATACTTTCGTCCAAAAAAACTACGTCTATTTCGTCCGCTTGTTCCCCATAGATTTCTACGGCATCATGGCCATTGCTGGCGGTCACTACCTCGTAGCCTTTGGCTTGTAAAAACATAATATGGGGCTTGAGCAGATCAATCTCGTCGTCGGCCCACAGAATTTTTATTTTATCCATAAATTTGAGCTACTTGGTCAGTGGCGATTAAAGGTGATAGGATTTATAAAAGATTGGTATTCAAGCACTATAAAACAAGGTGAAAAAATTAGAATCCGACAAAGTTAGGTTTTCATCAAAGTTCTCAAAAACAAACTTCCGACATCCGCGCGTGGGGCGAATACCGGAAGTTTTTGTTCGGCAGAAACGCTGGGAAAACAAAGATGTTTCCAATGGTATAATTTTTTAGCACATCCGGCCATCCCTGGACACTTGATTTACGTCATGGCTGATAACCAGCCAGTAAATGGCGGGCCTGCCCCACCCAGTCTTCCTGAAAGATTTTTCCCGGGCTTATATTCAGTTTTCGGGCGACGTTGATCACCATATCATCGTCCCAGCGGCTGATGTGCGCAAAAGAAAAGACACCCATCTGATGCAGTTGTTGCTCGACCAGCAAGCCAATACCTTTGATGACTTTCAAATCATCACTCTGTTCCGGTGCGGCTGGGCCACCTTTGCGTACGCTGGATGGTGTACTTTTGCCATTTAAAGCCAACTGTCGGGTCATCTCTGTACGTAAGTTATTTATATCGGTGCGTGCGGTGCTTAGCTCTAATTGGAGTTGATCCCGTTCGATTTCCAGGGTACGGGAGGATTGCTCGAAACTGGCCAATTTCTGCTGCATCAGTTGGAAGTCGCGGTAGAGTGTTTTCCAGGCGGCCAGTTCTTCCTGCATTTTGAGCAGTTCTTTGGTCAGCTGAATATTCCTGGAGCGGAGTACAGCTGCCTGGTGATCCAGAGCGGCTATTTTTTCCGCGTATTCGAGGGTGGCGGCTTCGGCACGATCCATGCGATTGGCAGCGGCCTGTTGAGCAGCAGCCAATGCGGCTTTTTCCATTTCGATGGCTCGAAGGCGGTCGCGCAGATTGGTGGCTTCCAGGGAAGCACGGCGAAAATCCGCTTCCCGCAGGTCGTGCTGGTGCTTGAGGTGGGTGTATAGGCGGGCAAGGGTGTTGCGTTCCTGTTCGGTACGCACCAGGTGTTGGCGCACCTCTTTTTCTGGAAAATTCGCCCGTAACGTCCAGCCGACGACCATACCTGTTACGGCAAGAATGGCCAGAATGAGGCCATAAAACATAGGATCCCGAAGTAATTCGCTCAGTTCCATTTTAACCAAAGGTGTAGAGCAGAGAAAAAAAGTGACGCGATTAACCGTTTTTTGTGGCATCTGACGTTTTGACCGAAAAAACTGCCCCGATCATCCGTTTCAACTGTATATATTGAAGGCACAAAGTTCTAAATTTTTGGTAATCAAATGTTTATTTCTGTTTCTACCTGCAATTCCCATTTTTGCGCAGCCAGTGGATTCAGTAGCACCCATCGCACCTTACGTCCACATTGATGACATTATTATAACTGGAAATCACAAGACTAAAAATCAGATCATTCTGCGCGAGCTCGAATTTGCCAGTGGCGATTCCCTTACCGTTGCTGATTTGACGGCCACTTTGGAGCGCAACCAGCTTCGGTTGATGAATACTGGTCTGTTTAGCAGTGCCAAGATCGAGATGACGTCCGTCCCGAATATGTCACATATTCAACTGAAAATCAACTTAGTAGAAACCTGGTATATCTACCCGGTTCCAATATTTGAGCTGGCCGACCGCAATTTCAACGTTTGGTGGGAGGAATTTCACCATTCGCTGCGCCGTGTTAATTACGGCGTTGATCTGAGCTATTTGAACCTCACCGGCCACGCCGACGGGCTAAAAGTTAAAGGGCAATTTGGGTATAATAATCGCTACGAACTCGGCTATCGTTTTCCCCCTTTCAATCGCGAAGGCACCATCGGGATGCAAGCCAGCGTGGCATACAGCCGGACACACGAAGTTGGTTATCTAACTACGGGCAACAAAGTACTGTTTTACCGCGACTCTGAGCATTGGATGTTTCGTCAGCTAGCTGCCACAGCTAACTTTTTTTGGCGGCCCAAATTACTGACGACCCATACTTTCATGTTGGAATACCGCGATAATCGTATTTCCGATATAATAGCCAAGGAACTCAACCCTGATTTTTTCCTATATTCCGGTACCCGACAACGCCATTTCAGTCTGGTCTATAAACTTATAACTGACCACCGCGACATTAAACCCTATCCGCTGCATGGTTGGCAAGTAGTGATGGAAGCCCGCCAAAATGGACTTCTTCCTTCCGACGATCTGCATTTGTCACGCCTTTTTGCCGAATATGACCGGTATTTCTCTTTTGACAAAAGATGGAGCCTCGAAACCGCTGTCAAAGGCCGTACTAGTTTGCCTCGTAGCAAGCCGCCTTATTATAATAATCAGGCACTTGGCTACGGCGGAAGTTTTGTGCGTGGCTACGAATATTATGTAGCGGACGGATTGGATTACTTTGTAACCAAAACGGCATTGCATTTTAACCTGTTCGACCGCAATTTCAATTTGGGCAAATGGATGCCGGTCAAAGCTTTCAAAAACTTTCCCTTAAAACTTTATCTGGCGTTTAATAATGATGTCGGTTATGCCAACGATCCGTGGTACCGAGCGAGCAATCCGATTTCTAATCGCTGGCTGTATGGATATGGGGTAGGCCTGGATTTTGTAGCTTACTACGACAAAACCGCGAGCATCGAATGGAGCCGAAATGACTTGGGCCAAAGTGGTTTTTTTATTCAGATTAATACGGGCCTTTGAGCTGACTGGTTGACAAATCATTGGTTACTTGGTAGCCTTACGCTGCTCACCTCTCACTTTTCTCACACCTTCCCTTGTCTCAGCAGATATACCGCCACTTTTGTGCTATGGCTCCGCAGGATTTTCCGCTGTTTATGCAGGCCTGGTACCTAGATGCTACATGCGAAGGCGGTGCCTGGGATGCGCTGGTGCTGCAAAAAGGTGAGGCAGTCGTGGCAGTTTGGCCTTACTTTTTGAAAAAAAAAGGTCCGTGGTCTTACGTGGCTATGCCGCAACTCACCCGCCAAATGGGGCCTTATTTATTGCCTGCTTATCGTACTGCTCGCCACGAAACAGGTTTGCTGGAAAAAATGATCGCGCAGTTGCCACCGCTCGCCGCATTAGAACAGGATTTTAACTACACGATTAGCAACTGGCTGCCTTTTTATTGGCAGGGTTTTCGGCAAACGACGCGTTATTCCTATATATTGAATATCAATGATTTAAAAGAAGTTTGGAAAAATATAGTATCAGATTATCGCAACCAGAAAATTCCCAAAGCCGCTGAAAAAGTGGAAGTAAAAACGGGTGGTTCTCTGCTCGAATTTCAACAGGTGCATGATCGCAGCTACGCTCGCCAAGGTTTACCAGCCCCTATTTCTACGGCTTTTTTGCAACGTCTGGATACAGCCCTTGCTGAACATGGGCAGCGTGAAATGTTTTTTGCTCGTGATCGGGAAACAGGCGAGGTTCATTCTGTGGCCTATTTGGTTTGGGACACGCAGTCGGCTTATTATTTATTGGCTGGCGATGATCCGCAATTTCGCGCTTCGGGTGCGGGTATACTGCTGGCCTGGGAGGTTATTCGGTATGCGCATGAGGTGTTAAAAGTACCGACGTTCGATTTTTCAGGAAGCATGGTGCGGCCCATCGAACGAGTACGGCGGCAATTTGGCGCAGTCCAGCAACCTTATTCTCGTTTGCAACGGGAGTGGTCGCCGCTTTGGAAGTTGGGAAAAATGTTACGATAAGGTTTAGCTGGTTTAAAAAATGTTTAGAGAGGTTTAGAAAAAAATTTAGCCTTTCGTGTGCATTCTGCTTTCGGCCAACATCCCATTAGCCGAAAGCAATTTTTTTCTTCTAAAAATAAAGCACATGAAAGCATTCTTCCTCATTTTTTGCTCCGCATTGATCGGCATGGCCGGTTTGCGTCCCGTCGTCGAAACGACCCTCTCGGGAATAGTCAAAGACAATGACAGTAAAGAAGCCCTGGTTGGGGTGGGTATCCAGGTAACTAAAGATCGCAAGTTGGTAAAAAGAGCGGTCACCGACGTAGAAGGTAAATACAGTATTCAACTGGAACCGGGTACCTACGAGATAGAATTTAATTATGTTGGCTATACCTCCCAAAAAATTGTAGACGTAAGAATTAAAGCGGAGGAGCCAAACATACTCGACATTAATCTCGCCACCAGTAATACTACTTTACAAGAATGTGTGGTAGTCGGGTACTCAGTATCAAGGAAAAGTGAAGTAGTTAGTAGTGTCCTTACCGTCACTGCGACTCCGGCTGGAAGAGCCGCCGATTCGGGCAGCGATAGTGGCAAAGCTCGAAAAAAGGAATCCTTTAAAGCCGAATACTTAAAGGCTATGCCTACTGCTGCGCCTTCGACTACTACTACGGTGCCGACTGTAAAGCCAGTCCCCGTGTCACCTACTACTCCACCAAGCGATGATCGAGTAGAAATTGACGGCGTAATGCGGGAAGTCCGCGTGGCTTTTGATCCGGAAACATACGAAGAGCGCATCGAAGTAGTAGATGAAAAAGTCTCGCCTGATGAAAACCCTTACCGGGGAAATCGTTTTCTTACCAAAAAACTTGACCCGGAAACTGGTCGTCCGGTTGAAAAAGATGAATTAGGACGCCTAAAAGTGATTGATACACCGGACCGAGTGGTTTCTAACCCCGGCATTCCAGAAGCCCCCGCTCCCCGGGCCGGCCTCCTCACCGCTGGCGAATGGAACGATCTGCACAACTGGAATAAGCACTGGCTCGATCTGTTAGCCGATGGAGAAATCACCCAGTATGAAACGATGTATGGTTTTTTTCCAAAAAATCGCTACACCATATTGCTCACTAATGCCCAGGATTTCCCCGTCGCAGATGTGGTTGTGCAACTTCACACCGCCAGTGGCGCATTGATCTGGGAAGCCCGTACCGACAACACTGGCGAGGCCGAATTATGGTCAGGATTGTTTGACCAAAAAGAAATAACCGGACTTCGTGCAGAAGCCTGGGTGAATGGTAAAAAACACGATCTGGGCCAGCCCAAAGTAGCTAAAGACGGCGTCAATCGCCACCAGATTAATGTGGATTGCCAATCCTCGAAAAACGTGGATATCGTGTGGGCCGTAGATGCCACCGGTAGTATGGGGGACGAAATTGAATACCTGAAAAGCGAACTTTTAGATGTCATTGGCCGCGCTAAAGACCGCAACCCAGAATTGGCTTTTCGGATGGGGACTGTCTTTTATCGCGACCAAGGCGATGATTATATTACTAAAACCAGCGGCTTGTCCCCCGATATTACCAAGACCGTCGAATTTATTCAGAAACAATTCGCGGGTGGTGGCGGCGACTATCCCGAAGCGGTGCACAGTGCCTTGGAAGAGGCCATTTTTAGTCAAAAATGGAGTGAAAACGCCATTGCTCGCATCTGCTTTCTGGTGCTGGATGCTAGCCCGCACCAGTCCCCTGAAGTGAACGCCAGCCTGCAACGCAGCATCCGCGAAGCTGCCCGTTTAGGCATTCGCATCGTACCCGTCACGGCCAGCGGTATTCAAAAAGACACCGAATTTCTGATGAAGTTTTTTGGTCTGGCGACTAATGGCACCTACGTTTTCCTCACCGATGATAGCGGCATCGGCGGAAAACACATCGCCCCCACTACCGACGAATACAAAGTGGAATTGCTCGACGACTTGCTGGTGCGCCTCATTACGGAATACACGACCATCAAAACCTGCAATGGACAATCTGCCATTGCTTTCGAAGACCCGCAAGCCCAGCCCAACCAACCGCAGCCCACTGCTTGGCAAGCCCTGTATTATCCCAACCCAGCCAACACGCAATTCACTTTGGACCTGCCTTTTGCCGTGCAATCGGTCACCATTTATGATGCGGAAGGGCAGGCTGTTCGCAAATTAGAAAAACCGCAAGCTGGTCAGAATACAGTGAATATCAGCGACTTAGCCCCCGGTTTTTATACCATTCGCATCTTGAAAGATGGACGGATGCAAAGTGGAAAACTAATGGTGGTCAGAAGTTGAAAAATAATATGGCCAATAAGTTTAATGTGGTCAATGTGCCGTAGCAGCACATTGACCACATTATTTAAATATTGACCACATTCCCTTTACACTGCTTCCAGCAATTTCCCCGCTTTTTCCAATAAATCCTCGGTTTTAGCGAAGCAAAATCGAATCACTTTGTCATCACGCCCATTGGAATAGAAAGACGAAACCGGAATAGAGGCTACGCCAAAATCGGTGGTCAGACGTTTGCAGAAATCCAAATCCGGCTCATCGCTGATGGCGGAATAATCAAATAACTGGAAATAAGTACCTCGACAGGGCAGCGGCCGAAATCGCGTGTTGACCATCGCCGCCAGGAAAAAATCGCGCTTTCGCTGATAAAAATCCGGCAAACCCAAATACTCCTGCGGATCAGCCATAAAATCGGCGAAAGCAGCCTGCATCGGGTGGTTGGCACTGAATACATTGAACTGGTGAACTTTACGAAACTCTCGCGTCAGTTCGGGAGGGGCTACGCAATACCCAGTTTTCCAGCCAGTATTATGGTAGGTTTTTCCGAAGGAATAGACCGCCAACGTGCGTTCGCGCAATGCCGGATAACGCAGAGCCGAGGCATGGACTTCTCCATCGAATATCAAATGCTCGTACACTTCATCGCTCATCAGTAGTACCTCTGTGCCTTGCAGCAAGTCGGATAAGGCAAGCATATCAGCATCTGTTAGAATTGTCCCGGTCGGATTTTGCGGCGTATTAATGCAGAGTAAACGGGTACGTGGCGTAATAAGCTTGCCCAATTCTACCCAATCTACTTGATAATCAGGGGCTTGTAAGGCATGAACAACCGGTATGCCGCCCATTGTTTCTACCGAAGGACGATAAGAATCGTAACAAGGTTCAATCAAAATTACCTCATCGCCGGGTCGTACGAAAGCCGCAATGATGCAGAAAATGGCCTGAGTTCCACCCGCCGTGACGGTAATTTCTGTGTCTGGATTAACTTCTACCTTATAAGTAAGAGCCAGTTTTTCGGCAATTCTTTCGCGAAGCACTGGCAAACCCGGCATCGGCGCATATTGATTGGCACCCTCTGCCATGTGTTCCGTTACCAACGCCTGTAATTTTGCCGAAGGCTGATAATTCGGAAATCCCTGCGACAGATTGATCGCCCTATGCTGCGTTGCCAGCGCGGACATGGTGGTAAAAATTGTGGTGCCAACGTTGGGCAACTTGGATTCGATGCGCATGAAATTAGGAGGATTGGAAGATTTGAGGATACGAGTATTTGATCAAATACTCAAATACGCAGATCTTCAAATTTTTTCGGTAAAATCAGGCATTTCAGGCTGGTAATTCTTATAAATCTCATCAATCGCCGCCGCCAATTTCCGATCTTTTTCGGTCACCGTATTGCCAGCATCATGCGTCGCCAGTTGAATATCTACCGTGTTCCAGGAATTTGTCCAATTCGGATGATGTTGCTGCTTTTCCGCCTCGGCAGCTACTTCGGTCATAAAAGCGAAGGCTTCCACGAAATCCTTAAATTTGAAAGCCGACTGCAGTCGGCTCTTTTCTTCATGCCACATACGGGAGAGGAGTAAGAGAGTGAGAAAAAGTGAGAGGGTAGAGCCTCGGATTGCTTATAATCCACTGCTGTACGAAATGTTTAGTTTTTGGAAGAGATCAGTCAAATAATCTTGTCTAAAGTCATAAATCGCTGGTAACAGATGAAGGCGTTTGGGTCGCCGTATATTCGCCGACTCAAATCTCAACAACCTCAACACTCTCAACAAATGCCATGAACATTACCGCCCTTTCCATACGCCGCCCTTCGTTGATCATTGTAGTGTTAGCCGTATTGATTTTCATGGGAGTGGCGAGCTATCGCAGCTTGCCCATTGAGTTGGTACCCAAATTCAATCCGCCGGTAGTCACTGTCACCGCCATTTATCCGGGTGCGTCGCCTGCGGAAATCGAAAACGCGGTGAGCAAACCCATCGAGGATGTCGTTTCCAGTTTGGAAGGCATTGAACAAATTCAGATTGGTTCAATGGAAAATTCCTGCTTCATCGCGCTGGAAATGAACCAGTCGGTAAATGTAGACGATGCCGTACCAGAAATTCAGCGCAAGATCAACCAGATATTACCCACTTTGCCTAAAGAAGTGCGTCCGCCAGTGGTAAATAAATTTGCGCTGGATGAACTACCCGTTTTGCGGCTCGGCGTGTCAGCCAACACCAGCGGAACTGCTTTTTTTGATTTGATTCGCAACCGCATTGTTCCCGAAATAGCTCGCATAAAAGGGGTGGCACAAGTCAACATACTTGGCGGCGAAGAGCGGGAAATCAAGATCAATATTTCGAGTAAACTGCTGGAACAGTACGGTTTATCTCTATTGCAAGTCACTCAGGCGGTGCAGGCTTCCAACCTCGATTTTCCCACTGGCAAAGTAACGAGCGATGATAATTCTATTCGGATTCGTTTAGCGGGGAAGTTTGCCGATTTGGAAGACATCCGCAATTTGATCGTTGGAAAAACCCGTTTTGGATCCTCCATTTTCATCCGCGACATCGCCGAAGTGCAGGACGGAATTCGTGATCGGGAAATTATTTGTCGCACGGGCGGTTTGCCAGCGGTGGGCCTCACCATTCGTAAGCAGGGCGATGCGAACGCCGTAGAAATGTCCGAGTTGGTGTTGGCCAGATTGAAAGAACTGGAAAAAAGTTACGCTGCCGAAGGCCTGCACGTCCAAGTAGTCGCCAACAGCAGTGAATTTACTAAACAGGCCACCAACGCCGTGATCCACGACTTATTTATCGCGGTGTTGCTGGTGGGCTTGGTGATGTTATTGTTCCTGCACAGCCTGCGCAATGCGATCATCGTGCTGGTGGCCATCCCGACTTCCATCCTGACGACTTTCGTGATGATGAAGTTATTTGGCTATTCACTCAACTTGATGTCGCTGTTGGGTTTATCGCTCTCCATTGGCATTCTGGTGGACGACGCCATCGTGGTTATTGAAAATATTTACCGACACCTGGAAATGGGCAAAGACCGGGTGCAGGCCTCTTACGATGGACGGCAGGAAATCGGTTTTACGGCTATCAGCATTACTTTGGTGGATGTGGTGGTGTTTTTGCCCATCGTATTTACCGTCGGTTTGGTGCCTAATTTGCTTCGCCAGTTCTGTATGACCGTGCTGACTTCCACTTTGATGTCGCTGCTGGTCAGTTTTACGCTGGTGCCTTGGCTGACTTCTCGGATGGCCAGTACCCACCGTTTTCAGGGAAAAAACCTCGCCGGGCGGTTGGTGCTGCGTTTTGAAAGTTTTCTGGATTGGGTGACTATTGGCTTTGTTTCTACTTTGGAAGCCGCCTTGCGTACGCGAGGAACCCGTTTTACTACGCTGGCGATTGCTTTGGGTCTGTTTGCCAGTTCTTTTTTGCTGGTAAAATCAGGATTAATTGGCAACGCCTTTTTTGAACCCGGTGAACGCGGCGAGTTTTTGCTGCAAATTGACCTGCCGAAAGACGTTTCCCTGCTCCAAACCGACGCAGTCACCAAACAGATCGAAACGTGGCTCCATAATCAACCCGATGTAGTTAATTCTTTTACGACCGTTGGTACGACCAGTAAATCTTTTGGTTTAAATGCCCCGTATGTAGCGGAAATTATGGTTTTTCTGCGGCCTTATGGCGAAAAAAGAAAAATTACCACTGCCGTTTTTGCCCGCACGACCAAAATTAAATTGGAAGAATTAGTGGCTGGGGCCAACATCAAAGCCTCACCGATTGACCTGCTCGGTCTCTCCTTTTCGCCCATCGAAGTCAAGCTCAATGGCCCCAATCTCGACAGCTTGTTAGTCCTTTCTGAAAGGGTAAAAGACACGATGGCGACCATTCCTGGCTGTGTGGAAATTACGCCCACTGTGGAAGGTGGCAACCCCGAAGTTAAAGTAAATGTGAATCGTAAAAATCTGGCAGACAACGGATTAACAATGGCCCAAGTCGGTATGACGTTGCAAACGGCATTCAGCGGAAACACTGACGCGAAGTTTCGCGACGGTGCTTATGAATATCCATTACGAGTCAGTCTGGACGCTTTTGACCGTCGTAGTGCTGCCGATATTGGCGACTTGTCTTTTGTCAATCCACTTGGTAGCACCGTCTATCTTCGGCAATTTGCCGACGTGCGGCCCGGCACTGCGCCCACTCGCCTGGAACGTCGCGACCGTGTGCCTTCGGTCATGCTCACCGCCGACGTAATTGGTCGGCCCAGCGGCTCAGTAAACCGTGAAATGAAGGAAAAACTCGATAGTCTGCCGCTGCCGCCCGGCACAGTCATCAAATACGGCGGCGACCTGAAACGCCAGCAACAAGGTATTGGCACCATGGGTTTTGCCCTGTGGGTCTCGTTGCTGTTGGTTTACCTCATTATGGTGGCCTTATACGACAACTGGGTATACCCGCTGGTGGTTTTAGTATCCATCCCACTTTCGCTGATTGGTGCGCTATTGGCCTTGGCTTTGGCCCGCGAAAACCTGACCGTATTTACTGGCCTCGGTCTGCTGATGCTGATCGGTCTGGTCGGCAAAAATGCCATTCTGGTAGTAGACTTTGCCAACCAACTCAAACAGGAAGGCCGCCCCCTGCGTGAAGCCTTATTGGAAGCTACCAAACTTCGTTTTCGTCCGGTGTTGATGACTAATATTGCGATGGTGATCGGTTTGCTACCCATTGCTTTAGCCAGCGGCGCAGGGTCGGACTGGAAAAACGGCTTGGCCTGGGCGATTATTGGCGGCCTCAGTTCGTCTATGCTTTTGTCGCTGATCGTGGTGCCGGTGGTGTACTGGATGTTCGACCGGGGTTTGGCGGCTTTGGGGTTGGATCAGGTTAAGAAGGTAGATTTTAAGGAGTAGAGCGCAGTAGGGGTTGGAGATAGTGCTGATTTTCAGGTGATTGGTGACGAGACATTCCAAGTTTCAAAAACTTGGAATGTCTGCTGGAAGAGCGGACTTTACTACATTTGTCCATCACTTTTCAAGCGGAAAACGTCATGGCCCACCTCATCCAGCAAATTGAAGACATCCTCCAATTAAAACTCCATCCGGCGCCCGACCACCAGGGTGATCTGTTGAAGTCCGTCATGCCGATCAAGGATGACTACCCGAAATATGAGCTCGAAGCAGATCGGATCGTTGGCCTGAACCTCGCTAAAACTGGCCTAAAGGATGAAAACTGGCAAAAAATCCTGGTGCTGCCGGGCCTGGCCGAACCCTTGCGGGCCTTGAACCTGAGCCAGAATTCGTTGACGACATTCCCCTTCCCGCCTGGCGATGGTTTGCGCAAACTGGAAAGCCTGCGCTTGGCCGAAAACCAACTCAAGGAATTTTTGCTGCCGCCGGGCGTGGATGGGTTGCTGGATTTGGATTTGGAGGAGAATCCGTTGGAGAATCCGGGGCCGGAAATATTGAGACAGGGCAAGGCGGCGGTATTGCGTTTCCTGCGTGAACTGGTCGAGCAAGGGATAAGCGAAGTTTTTGAAGTAAAAATGTTGATCGTCGGAGAAGGCGGAGCGGGAAAAACCACTTTTTGGAATAAACTGCAAAAAATTGATTACCCGGTACCGCTGCCTGAACGCCTGCAGCCCAGTACGGTTGGTATTGACATCAAAGAGGGATGGGACTTTGAGCACTTGGATCGGCCGAACGTGACTTTTTTAGTCAACTTGTAGGATTTTGGTGGACAGGAAATACAGTACATGACCCACCAGTTCTTTCTTACCAAGCGCTCCTTTTATGTGCTGTTGGCCGATGGCCGACGGGAAAACGCCAATTTCCCCTATTGGCTCAAGGTCATTAACTTGCTTGGTTGCGAGCCAAGGCAAACCAAACCCGTGCCCGTGCTCGTGTTGCTCAACGAACACGCTGGTCAGCCGTTTAGAATGCCCTACGACCTGGAAGCCGCCAAAATTGGTTTTCCAAAACTCAATATTCTGGAACGTAAGGTGAATTTTGCCCAGCGGGACGACCGGCTGGAAGGCTTGCCGCGTATCATCCAGACGGTTCTTTGTCGCGAGCTTTCCCATCTGCCATTAAAAATACCCGCTTACTGGAATGCCGTTCGTCGTGAGTTGTACACGTTGCGTAGCGAAAAGAACTATATTGATTTTGCAGAACTAAAAGCCATCTGCGCGAAACATGGCATTAGCGAAACCGATGAGACCCAGATAGGTGACTTAAGCCAGCTGTTGCACGATCTCGGGGTTATTCTGCACTTTCAGGAACTCTCCCTCCGGGATTTTATCGTGCTCAATCCCGAATGGGCGGTCAATGCCGTGTACGAAGTATTGCGGCACAAGGAAGTAGAGGAAAAACAGGGACGTTTCGACCAGGAAATGTTGCAGCGGGTATGGGGCGCCTGCCATTTCACTTGGATCGAGCAGCATCACCTGCTCAATCTCATGTTGAAAGATGGCTTGGAGGTCTGCTTTAGATCGAAGGAAAATAATCGCGAAATTTACATTGCCCCACAATTGCTGCCCCAGGTTCGTCCGGTCTTTCCCTGGCCGCCTGCCGGTCCGTTGCTGCGCTACACTTTTCAGTATCCGTTCATGCCCAAAGGCATTATCGGACGGCTGATCGTGCGCTTAAACGAACGGCTCGAAACGCAGGAAGGCAAAAAGCTGGTGTGGGAAAAAGGGATGCTGCTCGATGGCAAAGATGGGTATCGAGCCTTGGTGGAAGAAACCGAAGACCTCAAAACCGGGCTAAAAATCATCAAGATAGAAGTAAATGGCCCAATTGTCGAAGAACGTCGCTACGTACTGCGCGACATTACGCAGGCCCTGAGTAGCATTCATCAGGATTCTTTTACCAACCTGGAATTTGAACAGAAAATACCCTGCTGCTGTAGTCAGTGCCTTACCTCCGCAGAACCGCACTTTTTTGATTTTAGTACGTTGAAACGGCGAAAAAAACCTTCCATTGAGTGTACCAAAAGCGAGGAAGACGTGCTGGTACAGGAACTCTTTGACGGCGTCTTCCCCGATGGCTATCGGCCACCGAGGGAAACCGATGACTTAGAGGCCCTCGACCAATTAAAAAACTTGGTTCCTGAGCGTATGAAACAGCAGGTAATGCTCCTCCAGGGCCGTTTAAAAGACCTGGAACGGGGTCAGACGATGAATATGGTTGATAAACCTGCTCAGGAAAAGATGAATATTCGAAAGAGTATTTTAGACCTCTACGCAGAAGCGAAGACTCAAAAATAATTATGCAAATCTTTTCCCAATCCTTTCCCAACCTTCCCCTCCCCTTCGCCATGCTCCCCATCAAAGGCGGCACCTTCGACATGGGCGACGAGCACGGCGACCTTCAGGAAAACTGCCGACCTGTACACCAAGTGACCGTCTCCGATTTCTATCTGGGCAAGTTCCCGGTGACGCAAGCCTTGTGGAAGGTGGTGATGAACGGCAAAAAACCGTCCCGTTTTCAAGGGGACGACCGTCCAGTGGAGCAGGTCTCCTGGGACGACGTGCAGGCATTTATCAAAAACCTGAACCAGCTGACCAAATCCAGCCGACCGATAGGCCATGCCTATCGCTTGCCGACGGAAGCCGAATGGGAATACGCAGCGCGCGGCGGCCAATACCACGCGGAAGGATACAAATATGCGGGCAGCGACCGGCTGAAAGACGTGGGCTGGTTCAATGAAAACAGCGATAACAAAACGAAGCCAGTTGGGCTGAAATATCCGAACCAATTGGGCGTCCATGATATGAGTGGCAACGTGGATGAGTGGTGCGAAGACGACTGGCACGGCAATTACGATGGCACGCCCAGCAATGGCGCTGCTTGGGTGGACCGTCCGAAGAGGGGCTCGCTTCGCGTGGTTCGCGGCGGCGCTTGGGTCGACTCGGCGCTGCTCTGCCGTGTTGCCTGTCGCTTCGGCGGCACGCCGGACTCCCGGGACGACTCTCTCGGCTTCCGCCTCGCTCTTGCCCCGCAGTCAGTTGGCTAGTCCATTTCGGCTTACCTGTGAGCAACGGCTTCGCCCGGCGGCGACCAAGCGAGGCGAGCGGGGCTTGCGGAGCAGCCCGACCGACCGCGTAGGGGGTGGCCGGGCGAAGCAAAGGATTTAGGGCGTAGCCCTCGAATTTTTTGAAAAAAGCGATTTTGAAAAGATGCAGATAAAAATCTTCACCATCCCCGTCATGGGCGGCGAACTCCTAGCAGAGGAGATGAACATATTTCTGCGCTCTAAAAAAGTGTTGAACGTTGAAAATCGACTTACCCTGTCCTCCTAAGTGGAGCGAAGGAACTTTTATCAGGTCCTTTTCTACGCTCAAGGGGCATGCTTCACGGACAAACTAACATTTAGCAAAACTTTAAAATACCGGATCAAAAACACACCATGCCCGACCCGCACCAACAAATCGTCAACGGCCACGAATTCTGGATGCTTCCTGTCCAAAGAGGCAGCTTCAGCATGGGCAGCCCCGATGGAAATCCTGAATCTTACGACGACGAAAAACCGCAACACGCGGTGACCGTCTCCGATTTTTATATCGGGAAATACCCGGTAACCCAGGCCTTATGGAAGGCAGTAATGAACGGCGAAAACCCGTCTAATTTTCAAGGGGACGACCATCCCGTGGAGCAGGTCTCCTGGGACGATGCGCAGGCGTTCATCAAACAATTGAATGAGCTGACTAAATCCAGCCGCCCGGCAGGACAACTCTATCGCTTACCGACGGAAGCCGAGTGGGAATATGCAGCGCGTGGCGGCAAATACCACGCAGAAGGCTACAAGTACGCGGGTAGCGACCGCTTAAAAGACGTGGGCTGGTTCGCAGACAACAGCGAAGGTGGGACGAAACCCGTTGGGCTAAAATACGCCAACCAATTGGGCCTCCACGATATGAGCGGCAACGTGGACGAGTGGTGCGAGGATGACTGGCACGGCAATTATGACGGCGCGCCTAACCATGGCACGGCTTGGTTAGACTATCCGCAACGGGGCTCGCTTCGCGTGGTTCGCGGCGGCGATTGGCTCCGCTCGGCGCGGCGCTGCCGTGTTGCCTTTCGCAACCTCATCTCGCCGGGCTTCCGGGACTTCTATCTCGGCTTCCGCCTCGCTCTTGCCCCGCAGTCAGTTGGCTAGTCCAACCCGGCTTACCTGTGAGCAACAGCCTCGTGCGGCAACGACCGAGCGAGGCGGGGGAGGCTTGCGGAGCAGCCCCCCGACCGCGTAGGGAGTGGCCGTGCGAGGCAAGGGGAATTTGGGGCCATACCGCTAAGCATTGAAAAAACCACGTCAGTGGCACCGCAAAGTATTGGTGGCAAAAAGACTTGGACAGGGGCAGCACCCCGGAATATTTGTAGCAAAATCTGATAAAGCTAAAGGTGGAGGTGCAGCGCACCGAAATATGCTTCGGTGCGCTGCACCTCCACAAAAATGCTGGGTATAACAGGCTACAAATATTTCGCCGCGCTGCGGCTACCCAAGCGTTTACTTCTTCTTAAAATAAAACCGATAAGCCAACCACCCCACCACCGCCACCACCAGTCCGGCACCCGCCTGGATGGGCCTGCCCACTAACGTAAAAACCAAAAATAAACCGCATAAACTGACAAAAATGATCGGCGTAACCGGGTAGCCCCAGGTGCGGTAGCCACGCTCGGCCTGCGGGTATTTGCGGCGAAAAACAAAAATGGCCGTGCCAACCATCGCCAAGCCAATCCAGTCCATAAAGGTCACGTAATCAATGAGGTTCTCGAAGGTACCCCAGAACAAGAGCAGGAAAACCGACCAGGCACTTTGAATCAAAATAGCATTCACCGGCGTGCGCCAGCGGGGGTGTACTTCGGCCAGTTTTTGGAAGAAAATACCGTCTTTCGCCATCGCGTAATAAATGCGCGGAGCCGTCATACAGTAAATGCCCGTGGTGCCAAAAGTGGATAGCGCGATCAAGAAAGCCATTACCAAACCAGCCCCGGGAAATACTAAACTCATGGCATCGGCGGCCACGGTTTTAGATTGGGCGATCTGTTCGATGGGCAACAGGCGCATGTAGGCGAGATTAGCCGATACATACACGAAAGTAACGATGGCTGCTCCCAACATCATGGCGCGAGGAACATTGCGTTGTGGATTTTGTGTTTCGCCAGCCAGAAACGATGCATGTTGCCAGCCGCCATAACTCCATAGTACGCCAATGAATGCGGCAGCAAAAGCAGTGAAAAGATTGGTCGGTGGCGTGTTGGCAAAAGTGCTGGCAGCATTGGCGGGAGCCACAGCTGGATTGAGAAACAACCAACCTGCTATAATAATAAGAGCCAATCCTGCCAGTTTGGCTCCGGTGAATAAGTTGGCGATCCACTCCCCAATTTTCACCCCAAACAAATTGACGACCGTCAAAAAAATGGTGATTCCCAGAGCCAATGGAAGTGTCCATCGGCTGCCGCTGCTTCCCCCGAATAAGTACAGTAAATGTTCCGCGCACACCGCCGCCAGCGCCGCAATACTCCCTGATGTACTGATAAACAGGATGAACCAGCCGTACATAAACCCGATTGTGTCGCCATACGCTTCCCGCAGATAGACATACAGACCACCTGCGCCGGGAAACATACTGCCCATTTCTGCAAAGGTGAGCGCACCAGTCAGAGCCACCACGCCACCCAGTATCCAAAGTACAATGACGAGTTGCGGGGAGTGCAGTTCCAGCGCGATTTTGCCGGGGGTACGAAAAATGCCGCTGCCAATGGTGCTGCCTACGGCGATCATCGTGAGGCCATAAAGGGTGAGTGTACGACGTAATTCGGTAGACATATTGGAGGACGGAATTTATTCCGTTAAAAAACTAAACAGGAAATCACGCAATTCCAACGCAAGTTACCCTTCTAAAGTAATCGTCATCTTCCCTTTCCATTCCTGCTCGGGTTGCAGCGTTACCAAGCCTTGTCCATTATTGAAAGCATCCACGTTGCAAGTCATCGGTTCCAGGGCGACGCTGGTGCGGTGTGGGGGCGTAAAGACTTGAAAATAAGGGAATTGCTTCGTACTGGCTTGTACTTTTAATTGTTGTCCGGCATCATTCGACAACTGCATTTTATAACTGCCTCCGGATTTTTCATTTTGAAAGCAGTTATCCAGCACCATTGCGCCGATCTTGTTTTTACGTTGAAAATCAGGAAAAGCGGTCTGCTCACCTGTTGGAATCATGCGCTCTTGAATTTCCACTTTTTCGCAAGCAGGTAATTGCAGAAAATGATCGTCCACTTTTTCTGTCAAACGGAAATATGGATGCCAGCCAAAGCCGATGGGAATAGCCGCGCTATGCAAATTTTGACAGGCCACTTCCACACTGAAAGTGCCATCGTCGTGCAGCATAAATTCTATTTGCAAAGCAAAAGGGAACGGATAATACTCGCGCTGGCCTTCATAATTAAAAGTACACTGAATGCTGGCGTGGTCTTTCGCCAAAAACACATAATCTATTTCAAACGCCTCGTCGCGCACGAAGCCGTGAATTGCGTTTTCGGTGGCGGCGTTATTGATCGGAAACTGATAGTGCTTGCCCAGCCATTCATATTTACCCCGGTCGAGCCGATTGGGAAAAGGAAACAGGATAGCACTTTTCCCAAATTTAGCAGCGTCTAATTCCTCCGGCGTTTGATAGCCGTCCAGGATTTGCTGCCCGCCGATAGTAATATCGAGCAGGTTGGCTCCGCGCTCTGGCACGACGCTGAAAGAATTCCCCGTTGCCTCGTGTTGTAAAGTGTAGCGGCTATATTTTCCGAAGGGTGTTTTGATTAGATCGTACATGGCGAGGTGTTAAGGCTGGTAAAAGGTGTTGTCGCACAAAAGTGGAAAACTTTACAGCAACTTTCTACATCAAGGCAAATACTAAAAAAAATCGGCCCCGACAGCACTCTGCTATCGGGGCCGATAAAACTTGGAAATTTATTCTAAAAAACAATGTAGAAGTCAGTCGCGGAAAGGCAGGGAACGTTCTTGTCGGGTTTCGATTTGATATTGCAATGCGTCTCCGAAACTACTCATATCGCAACCCTGCCGAATAATTCGTAACGCCTTTTCTATTTCAGATTCAGAAGGCTTGGGCGTTTCTACTTCCGTTTTTGCAATACGAATCCCCAGCCGCCGAAGCAACGGAAGCAACAAGTCAAAGTCTTGCAGATTAGGAATTTCGAGAACAATTCTGGTCATAGCCTTTGGTAGATAATCTTGCCAGCAAAATTAACGGATTTCTGCGAAAACAACCGCCCCGCTGGCACATGGCTAACGAGGCGGTTGAAAATCAAAATTTATTCAAAAAACAAACTTCCTTATTTAATCGGTGCCACCGCCGGAGCCACAGGGGCCACCGAAAGTTGCTCTATTTTTTGTTCCGGTTTTTGAATAGAAGTACTGCCATCAGCCGCAGCGCGTTGACCCAAAATCGGGGCAATGGCCAAGCCAACCAGACAAGATAATTTGATCAAAATATTCATCGAAGGGCCGGAAGTATCTTTGAATGGATCGCCCACCGTATCGCCGGTCACCGCCGCCTTGTGCGGTTCGGAGCCTTTGTAAAACATTTTGCCATTGATTTCTACGCCTTTTTCGAACGATTTTTTGGCATTATCCCAGGCACCACCCGCATTAGATTGGAAGATAGCCCACAATACACCGCTCACCGTCACGCCGGCCATATAGCCACCCAATGCCTCGGCTCCCATGATGAAACCCACCGCAATTGGAGTGATAATAGTGATCAGGCCCGGAGCCACCATTTCGCGCAGTGCGGCTTTGGTAGAAATATCGACGCATTTGCCATATTCGGCTTTGCCAGTACCTTCCAGCAAACCCGGAATTTCCCGGAACTGACGACGTACTTCTTCCACCATTTCCATAGCCGCCCGACCTACGCTTTGCATCGCAAAAGCCGAGAAAACCACCGGAATCATGCCACCAATAAACAACGCAGCCAGCACGTCGGCCTTGAAGATATTAATCCCTGCAATCCCAGTAAAGTCCACATAAGCAGCAAATAACGCCAATGCCGTCAGTGCCGCCGAAGCGATAGCGAAGCCTTTACCGATGGCTGCCGTGGTGTTACCCACCGAGTCCAGCACGTCCGTGCGTTCGCGTACTTCTTTGGGCAATTTGCTCATTTCCGCAATACCACCCGCGTTATCAGCAATTGGCCCGAAAGCGTCGATGGCCAACTGCATGGCCGTGGTGGCCATCATCGCCGAAGCCGCAATAGCCACACCATAGAAACCGGCCAACGAATAGGCACCCCAGATTGCGCCAGCAAATAACACAATCGGCATCCAGGTAGACATCATACCCGTCGCCAAACCAGCGATCACGTTGGTGCCGTGGCCCGTACCCGATTGACGGACAATGCCCATCACCGGCTTGCCACCCAAACCAGTATAATATTCGGTAATTTTGGAAATGGCCGCGCCCACTACCAGACCGACGACGACTGCGCCAAACAAATTTAGATTGGAAATAACCTGCGTACCTCTGCCAAAAAAGTTCATGGTTACTTGGCCCGCTGGAATCATCCAATTAATAACTGGATAACAAGCCACGCCCGTAATAATCAGGCTCGCCCAGTTGCCACGATTCAGCGCATTTTGCACCGTATCGAAACTCAAATTGGCGGTATCGCTTACGCGCACCATCAACATTCCGATGATAGAAAACAGAATACCTAAACCAGCAATAAGCATTGGCAATAAGATTGGGCCAATACCGCCGAAGCCGTCGTTGGCCACGCCTGTGTCGCGGATCACCGAGTTGCCCAGCACCATTGCAGCCAGCATTGTCGCCACGTAAGAACCAAACAAGTCGGCACCCATACCAGCGACGTCGCCCACGTTATCGCCCACGTTATCGGCGATAGTGGCCGGGTTGCGCGGGTCATCTTCGGGAATACCAGCCTCCACTTTACCCACCAAATCGGCCCCTACGTCAGCGGCTTTGGTATAAATACCGCCACCCACACGGGCAAACAACGCGATAGATTCCGCACCCAGCGAGAAACCCGCCAGCACTTCCAGCACCCGCGACATATCCACGGCACCGCGATCGGCACCGTACACACCGCCCATAAAAAAGTTATAGAAAAGTATAAATAACAGGCTCAAACCCAGCACAGCCAGACCGGCCACGCCCAAACCCATCACCGAACCACCGTTGAAAGAAACTTTCAGGGCTTTGGCGAGGCTGGTACGAGCGGCTTGGGTGGTACGTACGTTGGCTTTGGTGGCCACGCGCATCCCCATATTGCCAGCCAGTGCCGAGAAAAATGCACCGATAATAAAGGCCACAACAATTAATGGGTGACTGGTCTCCACTTGGGTACTCAGCCAGCCGAGCAATGCGCTGGCGATGACGACGAAAACGGCCAGTACGCGGTATTCTGCATTCAAGAAGGCCAATGCTCCTTCGGCGATGGCCTTGGAAATTTCCTGCATGGTGCCGTCGCCAGCATCTTGTTTGGTCACCCAGTTTTGCAGCACGAACATGTACACCAGCCCGACCACACCGAAAAGAGGAATTAAGTAAATCAGAGAATCCATCCCGTGATTTTTAGTTGGTTATGAAAAAATGAAAGTTGGTTTGAAATTCGTCGAAAACCAGGCAAATCTTGCCCCAAAACGGCGGCAAAAGTAAGAAAAATAAGTTTCCAGCAAAGGAAACAACAAAGTATGGCCTACCAAACCAAGGATAATTGGGCAGTTTGTTCACCAAATTGAAAACTTAGTTTCCCGGAACGGCTTTGTACAGGCAGTAAAAACTCCAACGGGCCATCCTGATAACTGCCGCCCTCCGCTAACATATTCAGATCGTTGGAAGGTGCCAGCGGCGGAGTTCCGGGACATTCCAGTCGAAAATTCCGCACCCAGAAATTGATGGCTTGCCCGTAAGCCGTTTTTGGCGAGCAACGTATTCGTAGTGCCAATCGCTTTTGCTGCGGGCTGAGCGACTCGATTTTTGCGTCCAATATTTCATAGGTGACTTCCTGGGCATTCTCCACTAGCACCACCTTTTTACCTTCGGGGAAGCGTACTTGACCAACAGTAGTGTTAGTGTTAGTCGTAGAGGTCGCCGTAGGAGTGGAAGGAGCCTTTGAGAAAAAATAAATAGCTACACCGATGGCCAGGATCAATGCACCTACCAAAACTGGCACCAGCCAATTATTGGGTTTATTACCGGGAGATGTTGTTGGTGCACTTTGCTCCACGGCTCCTGTTTCCAGGTTGGAAATGAGATTGAGCAAGGCCGCATTCACCTGATTTACCTGACGCATGGCATCGTCTGGCGCGATCAAATTCATATTCGATTCCCGCTCCGTTTGTTCCAATCGCGCTCTCAACAGCACACATTGGTCGTATATGCTCAAATAATTCGATTTCGACCACGCCAACAGGGTATCTACTGCCTGGTCGGTCTCATTTTGCATGATTAAGGCGCGAATTTGCTCTTTCAGTTGTTGCATAGCGTATAAATAAAAGGCAAAGTAGGAAAGGGGAAATGTCAAGAACAAAAATTACGAGTTATGAAAATCATGAATTAAGTATTGATACTGATTTTCAACTATTTACGTCCTTAAATTTGACAACTTTTCAAAAAGTTGTCAAATTTCGCACCTCATTAGCAGCATTTTGCATACTTGACCTATAACTCGCCTGAATTGTAAAAATACGAGCCATAAATGTATAATGACAATCCCTATAAACCATTGGTTTTCATGGTCTTTTACGCTTTTATAAAATTGCCATTTGTCAATTGCCCATTTACCTTTTGCCCACCTGACCGAAAGCCCTACCTTCGCCACTACCATGTCCACTGACCCAAACAATATTTCAATTCCCGATAGCGATCCAACGGCTTCGGCGCGTAAACAGGATCATATTGCCCTGGCTTTTCAAAGTCAGGTGGCTGCGGCTGGTCTGGACGGACGTTTTTATTACGAGCCGTTGTTGAGTGCGCATCCAGTTTCGCCGTCGTGGATGCCATTTTCCTTTTTGGGAAAAAAGCTGCGTAGTCCGCTCTGGGTGTCGTCCATGACCGGCGGCACGGCGATGGCCAGAAAGATCAATAATAATCTCGCTCGTGCCTGCGCTGAATTTGGCATGGGCATGGGTTTGGGTAGTTGCCGCCAATTGCTCTATTCCGATGCCGCGTTGCCCGATTTTGATGTGCGCGATCATTTGGGGCCAGATTTGCCACTGTTCGCCAATCTTGGCATTGCCCAACTTGAAAAACTCATCGAGCGCAACGAAACCGACCTTATTCCGGCTTTGATCGCCAAATTGCGCGCCGACGGCCTCATTATCCACGTAAATCCTTTGCAGGAAGCGATGCAACCCGAAGGCGATGTGTTCCGGGTGCCGCCTATTGAGACCATTGAATGGATTATGCAATTGGCTGATTTTAAGGTCATTGTCAAAGAAGTAGGGCAAGGTTTTGGGCCGGAAAGTTTGCGGGCTTTGATGCAATTGCCGTTGGCGGCCATCGAATTTGCAGCGGCGGGCGGTACCAATTTTGCCAAACTCGAACTATTACGCAGCGACCCTTCCACACAATTGACTTTTGAAAAAATAACCACCATCGGCCATTCCGCCGAGGAAATGATGGGCTTTGTCAACGATTTAAAAGAGGAGTTGGGCGAACGTTGTCAGGTAGAAAACCTGATTATTTCGGGCGGTATCCGCGATTTTCTGGATGGATATTATTTGCTGAAAAAATCACCACTGCCTGCGGTGTATGGTCAAGCCTCCAGTTTTTTGAAACACGCACAAGGCGATTATGCCAACCTGCGAGCCTTTGTACAAAGTCAGGTGCGCGGGCTGGAATTGGCGCAGGCGTTTTTGAGAATCAGGGATTAAATAAGTTGATAAGGGTTTATAAAAGAGGTTGATGAATGTTTATAATTCAGTGTACACGTATTTGAGTATCAACACCTTATTATTTTTATAAACCTTCATCAACCTTTATAACGCCTATCAACCCTAATAAACAGCAGCGACTGCCTTTACCATTTCAAATAGCATGAACAGATCAATCTCCGGCTTTTCCAGGCTCAACAAACAACAGAAAATCAACTGGTTAGTAGAAAATTTTGCGCAAGACCCCGTTGCGGCGGCGCAAGATTTTCATACCTGGCAACATCCCGACCAAAAGGTGCAACGGGTACTCGATGGCCTTGCCGAAAATACGGTAGCCAACTACGCCCTGCCCTATTGCATTGCCCCGAATTTTCTGATTAATGGCCGGACCTACGCTGTGCCAATGGTGATCGAAGAAAGTAGTGTGGTGGCGGCGGCCAGCAGTGCTGCCAAGTTTTGGGCAGAGCGCGGCGGCTTTCATGCCGAAGTGATAGACACCGTGAAGTTGGGCCAGGTACACTTTCGTTGGGCTGGTCAGACGGATCGGTTGCAAGGTTGGTTTCCAGCCATAAAAACGCAACTCATCGCCGATGCTGCCGATATAACGGCCAATATGGAACGTCGCGGGGGCGGCATTCGCACGGTGGAATTGCTGGATTACACGCATTTAGAGCCGGATTACTACCAAATTCGTGTCTCCTTTGAGACCTGCGACAGCATGGGGGCCAATTTCGTCAATTCCGTGCTGGAACGCTTTGCCCGCAGCCTCGAAGATTTTTTGATGAACCACCCCGGTTTATCCGATCAGGAACGGGATGTGGAGGTCATCATGGCTATTCTTTCTAATTTCACGCCCGACTGCCGCGTGCGGGCCTGGGTCGAATGTACGATTGATTCTTTCGCTGGCCCGGCTCGCGACCTGGGCATGGAGCCACATATTTTAGCAGATCGGTTTGCCACTGCTGTGCGCATTGCCAATATTGACCCTTACCGTGCCACGACGCATAACAAGGGCATTTTCAATGGAATAGATGCCGTGGTGCTGGCGACGGGTAACGATTTTCGGGCGATAGAAGCCTGCGGTCATACCTATGCTAGCCGGGGCGGACATTATCATAGCCTGAGTCGTTGCAAAGTGAGTAACGGTATTTTTCGCTTTGAATTGGAAGTGCCGCTGGCCCTCGGTACGGTGGGTGGACTGACGGCGTTACACCCGCTGGCGAAATACTCTTTAGAATTGCTGGGCCATCCTTCGGCGCGCGAACTGATGTGCATTGTGGCTTGTGCGGGTCTGGCGCAAAATTTCGCCGCCGTGCGTTCGCTGGTAACTACGGGCATTCAGCAGGGACACATGAAAATGCACTTGACCAATATTCTACATCACTTGGGTGCTTCGGACGAAGAAGCGGCGGCGGCGCAATTTCATTTTGCGAAGCAGACGGTCAGTTTTAGTGCGGTGCGGACGTATTTGGAAAATGCGAAAGTGAATATGTAGTAAGACTGTGCCTCAAAATCAGGCGGCTTCTTATTTCCATTAGAGTTCTTTCAAGATGCTTCTATAAAAATAATTTCTGTTGCATTTCAAACTTGATTCTGCGACCTACTTTCGAGGCTATCTTTGTCAATCAAAATAACTTCTATTAATGGGAAAAATATATGCCGACATCGAACTCGTCAATACCGATGACATTGCACTGTTTCGTAGGGGTTACTTGACCGAAGATAAAATTCGGAAGATGATGGTGCGTATGCTGGTGGATTCTGGTGCCTACAATCTTTCGATCAACGAGAATATTGTAAAGCAATTAGGCCTGGAAAGGATTACGGAACAGGTATTTGAACTGGCTGATGAACTGGCTGATGACTCCCATAAAACCTTCGATGTTGTTGGGCCGGTAGAAGTTCGTTTCAAAAATCGGGATACTACGACTCGCGCCGTTGTGTTACCGGGCACGACAGAACCACTGCTGGGACAAATTCCGATGGAAGATATGGACGTGGTCATTTATCCTCCGGAAGAACGATTGGATGTGAACCCGGACAGCCCATTGGTGCCGAAGAAGTCATTGAAGTAGAAGGCGGCTTCTTTTGTCATATTAGTCTTTTTTAATTCCACATCTCGCCCTTTTTTAGCAGTTTTGTCGCTCAAATCTTCGATCATGTTTCTTTTCGATGCCACGGTTCTGCTGCCGATATTTTTGAGTATTCTCTTTATCACTTTTTTCGCGTCGTTAGGTTTATGGATCAAACACAGGCGAGATGCACGGAAAAGTGCGGACGCCCAACAAATGGCGCATAGTCTGGGCCTCGCCTACTCCGAAAAAGATTTTTTTGGCTTGGCTCCGCAATTGAAAGCCTTCGATATGTTTCGTCATTCGCGAAGGCGTTGGGGACGCAAACCGCAGGTAAAGAACGTGTTACGTGGAAAAGTGGGTAACACCGAAGTTTTTCAATTCGACTATACCTACATCGTTTCTACGGGTAAAAGTGCCAAACGTGTCTCGCAGACCATCTTTTTTGCCGATGATAAAAAGTGGGCCTTGCCCGATTTTCGCTTGCGACCGGAGCAATGGTGGCATAAAGTACTGGCTAAACTCGGGGCTGCCGAAGACATCAATTTTCCCGAAAACCCTGATTTTTCCAAACGTTTTTATTTGACCAGCAAACTGGAAGAACTGGCGCGGCAGAAGTTTAGCCCCGAATTGCAAAAATTCCTGCTGGGTGGCCCGCGTATTCATTTAGAGGGTAGTAATTATTATCTCATTGCCTACCATCCGCGCAAGGTATTTCAGGGAGAAGAAGCCAAAGCGTTTTTTGAACGTTGCTGCCAATTGACTGCCCTTTTGCAGGGCGAAAACAAACAAGAACTGCTGGATTTGGTAGAATTGAAAGAAATGGCACTGGAAACCCCCATTGTCACTCCACAAGCGCAGACAAGGGAGATGTAAACGCATTTTTTCTGCCAAAACCCTGCTGAAAATCCCGCTAAAAATTGGTGTCCAAATAAAATAGCGTTATCTTTGCGCCCGCTTTTGAAAAAGCGAGGGGCAACGGCTGCGTCCCAATGTGTAGCCGAGCAACGATTTTTAACTTAAAGGCTTCCAAATAAACCACTTTCACTTATTATGGTATTTGACGAAGAAAAAGAAACTACCGACGACGTGCAAGAGCAATCTGCGGTTGTTATAGAAGACCCCACCCATACCGTATCTGGCTCCACTTTAGAGGTGCCAGTGATGCTAGACTCTCCTGAAGCATCGATTAGAGTGACGGCGGAAGACGCAGATGCATCGGGTGTCGTGGAAACGACGGAAGGTGTTGATGAAATCACAGAAACTACCCCGGATCGCTCGCCAGTAATGTCGGCAGAAACGCAGGAAGATGTAGCCGATGCAGTCATAGCCGCTACCGACGATACGCCTGCCGCTGCTTTGACGCAAGTGCAAGAGCCAGCTGCCGAAGAAGAGGAAGAGGTGGAATTGCCAGCAACGGAGCCAATCGTAGCAGCCGGTGGTTCGCACGATGATTTCAACTGGAACATGGACAAGCGTGGCGCTATCGCTTACACTTCGTCTGAGAAAGCCGACTTGCTCAAACAGTATGACGTTACGTTGAGCAATGTGGAAGAAAATGCCATCATCCGTGGCCGCGTGAGTGCGATCAGCGGTGGCGATGTGGTGTTGGACATCAACTACAAATCCGACGGCCTTATTCCTTTGAGCGAATTCCGCGATACGCCGGGATTGGCACAAGGCGATGAAGTCGAAGTGTACGTAGAAAGTCAGGAAGACAGCCAAGGCCAATTGGGTCTGTCGCGTCGGAAAGCTAAGATTCTCCGCGCCTGGGAATCTATCGTGGATTCGTTCAAAAACGGCACGATCATTCGCGGTACAGTTATCAGCAAAACCAAAGGTGGTCTTATTGTGGATTGCAACGGTCTGGAAACATTCCTGCCGGGTTCGCAAATCGATATTAAGCCAGTTATTGACTACGACCAATACGTTGGTAAAGTCATGGAGTTCAAAGTAGTGAAGGTCAATGAGCAAATCAAAAATGCCGTGGTAAGCCACAAAGCGTTGATTGAGAGCGATTTGGCTGAACAACGCGAACAAATCCTCGGTAGCCTCGAAAAAGGCCAGGTATTGGAAGGTATTGTCAAAAACATCACCGATTTCGGGGCATTCCTGGATCTCGGCGGCGTAGATGGCTTGCTTTACATCACCGATATCAGCTGGGGCCGTATTGGTCACCCAAGCGAAGTATTGGCCCTCAACCAGCGCATCAATGTCGTCGTGCTTGATTTCGACGAAAACAAAAAACGGATTAGCCTCGGCCTCAAACAACTTACCCCGCATCCGTGGGAAGTGTTGCCTGCCGACGTGACCGAAGGTGCTACGGTGAAAGGTAAAATTGTCAACATCGAAGATTACGGTGCTTTTGTAGAAATCCAACCTGGCGTAGAAGGTCTGATTCACATTAGCGAAATAACCTGGGGCAACCAAAGCATCAACGCGAAGGAATACTTCAAGATGGGCCAGGAAGTGGATGCGCGCGTCGTAACTATCGACCGTGGCGACCGCAAAATGTCGCTTTCGATCAAGCAACTCAGCGCAGATCCATGGAGCGAAATCCAGGAACACTTCCCGATTGGTACACATTATACTGGTACGGTGAAAAACATCACCAACTACGGTATTTTCGTGGAACTGTCGGAAGGCGTGGGTGGCATGGTGCACATCAGCGATTTGAGCTGGACGAAACGTTACGCTCACCCCAGCGAATTCACGAAAGTGGGTGCTCCGTTGGAAGTAGTGGTGCTCGACATCGATAAAGACAAACGCCAGATCAGCCTGGGTCACAAACAGACGCAGGACAATCCGTGGGATAATTTTGAGTCGCTGTTCCCCGTCGGTTCTTACCACGAGGCTACGGTACTCAAACGCGATGACAAGGGTGCTACGTTCCAATTGCCACATAATCTGGAAGCTTTTGCTCCAGCCAAGCACATCAAGAAGGACGATGGTCAACAACTGAACGTGGGCGATACGGTTACTGTGAAGGTGATCGAATTCAACCGCGATGACCGCCGCATCTTGGTGTCGCACACGCGCTATTTGGAAGATTTGAAGTACAAAGCCGAATCTGCCATGCGCACTGAAAAGGCGAAGGAAGAAGGTGAAAACCAGGCCGCCGTGACCGAAGTACAGAAGAAAGTGGAAAAAGAAACGCTGGGCGACCTTTCGGTGCTGGCCCAATTGCGCGAGCAGTTTGGTAGCGAGAAAGATCAGGACTAAGTTTCCGATTCTTTTTGAATAAAAAAAACGCTCTCGTCGTACCAACGGCGAGGGCGTTTTGTGGTTATAGTCAATGTTGAGCAGGAGTTGAGAGGGTTGGGAAAAAAGTTGAGAGGCTTCGCCATTGAGAACCCCGCGACCTTTCTCAACGGCGAAGTCTCTCAACAAACTCAACATTCTCAACAGCATTTATGAACAGCCGAAAAAAAATCTTCAATGATCCGGTATATGGCTTTGTCTCCGTGCCGTATGGTTTACTGTTGGATCTCATTGATCATCCTTATTTTCAACGCTTGCGGCGCATCCGGCAATTGGGTCTGACACCCTACGTGTATCCAGGTGCCTTGCATACGCGTTTCCACCATGCGCTGGGAGCTTTACACTTGACCCAACAGGCCATTGAGACGCTGTGTGGCAAGGACGTATCTATTACACCGGAAGAGTCGCAGGCCGTTTGCGTAGCCATTTTATTGCATGATATTGGTCACGGGCCTTTTTCTCACGCTTTGGAGCATACGTTAGTCGATATGCACCACGAGGATATTTCCATGCTTTTCATGGAAGATTTGAACCGTCAATTTGGCGGACAACTTGATTTGGCCATTTCTATTTTCAAAAATCAGCACCCAAAAAATTCCTCTACCAACTGGTGTCTGGTCAATTGGATATGGATCGGATGGACTACCTCAATCGCGATAGTTTTTTCACGGGCGTAAGCGAAGGTGTGATTGGTTATGACCGGATTATCAAAATGTTGGCGGTACACGACGGTCAATTAGTGGTGGAGGAAAAGGGCATTTATAGTATTGAAAAATTCCTGATCGCTAGGCGGCTAATGTACTGGCAGGTTTATTTGCATAAAACTGGCGTGACAGCCGAACGAATGCTCATCCACGCTTTGCAGCGCGCCCGCGAACTGGTGATGGAAGGCGCGGCTTTGGAAGCACCGCGTCATTTGGCTTGGCTGCTCTATCGCCAGCCGGGAAATTTGGCGACGAATGACCTATTGACACACTTTGCCAAACTAGACGATAACGACATTATTACCGCCATTAAATACTGGGCGGAATCTACCGACCCAACTTTGGCTTATTTAGCTGAGGGCCTGTTAGATCGTAAATTGCTGCGTTTGGAATGGCATAGTGCGCCAGTAGATCCGGCTTATGCGGAGAGCATTCGTGAACAAGTGCGACTTGTGCTTGGGCCAGACATTCAGGCGGAACATTTGGTGTACGTTGGTCAGGAGAGCAACCGTGCTTACGATGAAGCGGGCGACCAGATCAATATTTTGTTTAAAAATGGAAAAACCTTGCCGCTCACGCAATGCTCGGACGTGCCATTGTACACGCAGTTGGTAACCAAATATTTTATTTGTTATCCAAAGGGATTGGTGAAAACGTAACCTGTGTTGCCCTGACCGGAAAAATTTCCGCTCGCCTTGCTTACATTTGCGAGCAGGTGAGCATCCGCTCCAACGTTTATGTTAGTCAAACCAACCTTGTTTATGGGAAAATTTAAATTTATTATACCGATTTTTTTTGGTACGATAATCGTTTCTTTTGCGCAAAATCCGAATGAAATTCCAAAGGCACAACCGGGCAAATGCTACGCCAAGTGCATGATCCCCGATACCTACGAAACAGTAAATGAACAAGTAGTTGTAAAACCTGCTACTACTCAATCAGTATTTGTGCCTGCCGAATACGAGACGCGTACCGAACAAATACTGGTGAAAGATGAAAGCAAACGTATTACGCTGACCCAGGCAGTGTATGAAAGCCAAACAAAAAATGTACTGATAAAAGAAGCCAGTAAACGGCTTATCGTAGTGCCAGCAGTGTACGAACCTGCCAAAGAAGGCGAGAAAAGTAAATCATCGAAGCGCATCACGGTCACGGATGCCGTATATGAGACCACGACCGAACAAGTAGAAATAAAAGAAGCCAGCAAAAAATTAATCGAAGTACCGGCTGTTTATGAAGATATAACTGAACAATATGTGATCGAACCAGCAATAACCCGTGCAGATACTTTGAAACCGAAAATGGAGACAGAATATAGCCGCATTGAAACTAAACCTGCTTCGACGAAATGGGTGAAGAAAAGTGCGACTGCTAACTGCCTGAGTGCCAATCCCGATGACTGTATGGTATGGTGTCTGGTGGAGACACCGCCTGAATATCAGACAACCCCCATTCGCGTAAATAAAGGTTGTGATGGCACTGGGGTGGCCAATTCCGGGTGTATCAAGACAATTGAAGTGCCGGCCAAAATGGGCAGCCGTACCGTACACAAGCTGAAAAGTTCCGCCAGCGTACGAGAGGAAACAGTTCCCGCCGAATACAAAACCATCACCAAACGAATCGTCAAAACGCCGGCTACTACCAAAGAAGAAACTATCAGTAGCCAGGAATTGGCAGAAAAAAAACAAGCATTAAAGACCCCAGCTACTATACGCGAGGAAGAAATACCTGCCGAATATACCATGTTACCTGTACAAGTGCTGAAAACGCCAGCCAGCTTTCGGGAAGAAGTAACTCCGGCCGAATACAAAACCGTTACCAGCAGTGTGTTGAAAAAGGCAGCAACTACTAAAAAGGAGACTGTGCCAGCCGAATATTTGACAATTCCCAAGCGCAAACTCGTCAAGGCGGGCGGTTTTACCGAATGGCGCGAGGTGCTTTGCGGGGAAAAAATAACGTCAGGTTACACCATTCGCCAGATTCAGCAAGCATTGAAAACTCGTGGCTACGATCCCGGCCCCATGGACAATGCTATGGGGGGACGTACGAAAACGGCTTTGCTAAAATTTCAAGCCGATAAAGGTTTGCCGAGCGGCAATCTGGACATGGAAACCCTTAAAGCATTGGGCATCAACTATTAAAGATATAAGCGTCGTTTAAAGCTTAAAAAAGTCCTTCCCAGATTTAACCGGGAAGGACTTTTTCTTGTAAGGCCTATTGTTTAATCAGTATCCACTGATATACTGCTCCAGATTTTGAATGTGATTTTGCTGTTCATGCAGCATGGCGGTCACAATATCGCCGATACTGAGCAGCCCGATTACCTGGTCATTTTCCACCACCGGCAAGTGGCGAATGTGTTTTTCAGACATCAGTCTCATGCAATCTTCAATGCCCTGTTCGGGAGTCACGACGAACACGTTGGGAGTCATAACCTCGGTGACTGGCGTGGTCTTGGCTTTACGGCCTTCCAGAATTCCTTTGCGAGCATAATCACGTTCGGAAAAAATACCGATCAGTCGGTCATTTTCAATGACCATCACCGCCCCAAGTCGACGGGAAGACATTAGTTCCAGGGCTTCGATCACCATTTGAGCGGGATGCACGGCATAGACCGCGTTGGCAGATTTTTCAGCGAGCAATTGGCGTACGGTCGGCATAGTTAAGTGCTTTTAGTTTTAAAATACGGTTAGTCTGCTCTCGGTAATTAGGTTTAAAGACACGAACGGCTAAAATTATTGCTTTTAAAACGAAAAAAGCAAAAGTTTTACTTTAAATAATTGTAAATTACCAAATAATAAGCAAAAAGACTGATTTATTACATCGTCTTACCTGCGCGATAGATTACAGTCGCTACTACCTGGCCCACTGCTTTCAAAGTTGTTTTGTCAATAATATTCATGTTGTCAGCATGCGTATGATGATAAGAGCCGAAGCCCTTTTCGTCCGGGATATTGATAATGTCCACCATCGGAATACCAGTGCCTTTCATCACAAAAAAGTGGTCGTCTGTAATGTAACCGCCCGTACGTTTGGGAAACGTATTTTCAAAACCGAGTTCTTTCGCCACCGCCCAAATGTTGTTTTGTGGACCACCAGCATTTGCAGTTGAGTAACCTTCATAGGGGAAATGCGCTCCTTTTGCCCCCACCATATCGAGCAAAATACCGAATTGAGCAGTGTAACCAGGTCGGTGCAAATTTGCCGCCCAGTATTGCGAACCGAGGCACCAGGTTTCCTCCGTATTGGGCGGGGTCACCTGTTGCACCACAGAGGCATCATTTTCTTTGCCGAGGTCTTCGGCATCGAAGCAAATAAGATCTACACCGACATTGATGCCATTGGCTTGTAGCATCCGTGCTATTTCCAGTAATACACCTACGCCGCTGCCACCGTCATCCGCGCCCAAAATTGGTTTATTAGGATCTTTTGTGTCTTTGTCGGCAATATGACGGCTGTCCCAGTGAGAAGCGACGATAATTCTATTGGTTAATTCAGGCTTGTATTGGGCAATGATGTTCACCGCATCCAGCGTAGCAAAATAGGCTTTTGCCTGAAAAGGCTGCTCAATTACAGTCAAACCATAGCGTTTGAAAGTACTTACTAACCACGCTGCACATTTTTTATGGGCCGGAGTACCGGGAACGCGCGGGCCAAAATCTACCTGTTTTTTGACAGAATAATAGGCTGAGTCGGCATTAAAGGCTGGTGCCATCACCAGTGGAGCAGCTGGTTTGGTTGCTGGAGCTTCTACTTTTGGGGCCGGAGGATCAGATTTACAGGCTGGTATTTGGGTAAATAAGCCACCTAATATCAGTACGGCAATGAGGCCAAAAATAATGATTTGGCGAATATTGGTTTTCATAGTATAGTTTGAAAAAATTGTTAGCCTGTCAACCAAAGATTGGAAAAATCGAGGATTTGGATTTGATAATCAATTAGTTACTTGAAATAATTGCCTTTTAACTACCAAATTCTATTGTTTAATTTTTGGCCCAGGTCACTCCTTCCTTGCCATCCTTGACTTGAATTCCCACGGTATTGAGCACGTCCCGAATCTTGTCGCTGGTAGTCCAGTCTTTTTGGCTACGAGCCTGCGCACGTACTTCGAGCACCAACTCCATGAGACCATTCACCGTATTATCTTCTGCTGCTATCTCTTCCTGCAAGCCGAGGATGTTAAAAATAAAATGATCGAACGTCGTTTTTAATTCTTGCAGTATAGTGCCAGATACGGCACTGGCTGGCAACTGACCATTCGTGATTTTATTAATGTAACCGCCTAATTCATTGAGCGAAGCAATGGCGATGGCAGTATTGAAATCATCATCCATGCCTTGATACGCCTGCTCTATCAGGTCCAATATGACGCGGTCAGCCTCTGTGACTGGCATAGCTGCCTCTGGAATGGTTATCGGGAGACGTTGCAGCGATTTACGGATTTCCATCAACTTGCGAAAACCCTTCTCTGCCGCCTGCAAAGCTTCGTCGGTAATATCAAGCGTACTCCGATAGTGGGCCATCAGCATAAAAAAACGCAGCGTCATCGGCGAGTAGCCTTTGGTCACAAAAGGACTGTTGCCGGTGAAGAGCTGCACGGGCGTGATGGTATTACCATCCGATTTGCTCATCTTCTTGTTATTCAACAGTAGCATATTAGTGTGTAGCCAATAGTTGGCTGGTGCATGACCGCAGGAGCCATAGCTTTGCGCTATTTCGTTTTCATGGTGCGGAAATTTCAAATCATTGCCACCACCATGAATATCAAAAGTCTGACCTAAGTATTTGGTACTCATCGCGCTACACTCCAAATGCCAGCCAGGAAATCCGACCGACCACGGACTATTCCAGCGCATGATGTGCTCGTCGGAGGCTTTTATCCAAATGGCAAAATCAGCTGGGTGATTCTTTTCATCCTGTTTTTTGAGGTTATCCCGGCTTTCTGCTACCAATTCTTCAATGACCCGTCCCGAAAGGTGACCATAGACGGAGGGGTTAGCTTGGGCAAATTTGGGTACGTCGAAATAGATGGAGCCATTTTTTTCGTAGGCGTAGCCGTGGTCGAGGATCAAGCTCACCATTTCGATTTGCTCCGGAATGTGGCCCGTAGCACGCGGCTCAATACTTGGTGGTAACGTGTTGAATATCCGCATCATATCGTGAAACCCCAGGGTGTATTTCTGCGCCACTTCCATCGGTTCGAGCTGATCGAGCCGGGCACCTTTCGACATTCGGTCTTCACCATTATCAAGCAAGTGGCCTACATCGGTGATGTTACGTACGTAGCGTATTTTGTAGCCGAGGTGCAGCAGATAGCGATAGATCACGTCAAAACTCACGAAAGTGCGGCAGTTGCCCAAATGGACATCGTCATAGACGGTAGGCCCGCAGACGTACATCCCGACACGGCCGGGCACAATAGATTTAAACTCCTCTTTTTTGCCCGAAAGACTGTTCTGTAGGCGCAGGGTACGGATTTCATTCATGGCACAAAGGTAAGTAGTAGGACGGAAATCCTTTTCTGTCCAAATGCTGTACTATCAAGTGGTTTGAGCATTCAAATGTAGAATACCATATAACTAACCATATAGGCAAATAGAAAGTTCGGCTAATTCACTCCCGCCCACGTACATCCAGGGCATCGCGCAGTCCATTGCCCACCAAATTAAAAGCCAGAACGGTCAGCGCAATAGCCCCCGCCGGAGCGAGTGCCAGCAGTGGTTTACCACCAATCGCGTAGCCATAATTTTCATTGAGCATCGACCCCCAGGAGGGAGTAGGCGGCTGCACCCCGAAACCAAGATAGCTTAAGCCTGACTCCAGAAGGATAGCAGTCGCAAAATTTCCAGCCGCTACCACTAGAACCGGCCCCAACAAATTGGGCAAAATATGTCGCCACAAAATCCGACCCGATCCCATGCCCATACTCCTGGCCGCCTCCACAAATGGCAGATCGCGCAACGCAAGCACCTGTCCTCGCACTACCCGTGCTACTTCTACCCACATAGTCAATCCAACGGCCAGAAAAATAATACCAATACCCCGACCCAGTGCCAACACAATTACAAAGACAAAAAGTAGCGTCGGGATGGACCAAATCGTATTGACCAGTAACATAACGGTGTCATCCACTCGTCCACCGAAATAGCCTCCCAATGCGCCGATAAACAATCCTAACGTAAGCGAAATGACTACAGCAATACATCCCACCAGCAACGAGACCCGAAATCCCAAGAGCAAGCGACTCAAAATACAGCGTCCATATTTATCGGTACCCAACGGATAATGGCGCACTTGCAGGACATTTTCGTTTTGTATTTTTTGCTGCAAAATCTGCTTGTCTATTTGCTGGGCTTTTCCCTGTTCATCGGTAAATATCCAGGCACCTGATGCACTGCGCAGACTATCCTGTACCACCCAGACAAGCACAGGCAAAGGTAGTGTCGTAGAATGTTTAGTACTGCCAAAAGATTGAAAATCAATGGAATCCAAAGTAATATGTACGCTGCCCGATTCGACAGGTATCCACCGGGAATCAGGTATTCGACCATTTAAAAGTATAGACCACCAGTTTTGTTTTACGGCTATTCGGTTCAGGTGTACCGGCACGACCTCTACCTGAAAGCCAGGCGGCTGCAGGGCGATTTCCGGGATTTGGGTATTAGCATCCTGACTCTGATCAGGGGCCAGCCAGTATCCGAAGATGGCAATTCCTACTGCTCCCACAATAAACCATAAGGCAATTACGGCGGGACGATTGCGACGAAAACGCAACCAGGATTTGCGGCGTTCAGAAACAGGCGTCATTCGATAGATTGCGGGACGGGTTGCGCCTGGTGCCGACGAACCAGATAAAGGAGCAAGCCGGTCAGGGCAAGTGCCAGCGCAATTTCAATAAACAGCAACATCATATTGCCTAAGCTATGCCCTGCAAAAGCGATCAGAATAAACAGGATATTCACTACCACCAGCACCCTGGTCGTTTGCATGTGGTCTAGTCCAGTTTGCAATAGTAAATGATGAATATGGGTTTTGTCGGGGGAAAAAGGGGATTTTCCCCGCAGCACCCGCATCAGGAAAACCCGCAACGTATCGAAAAGAGGAATAATTAGTACAGCCATAGCAATAGCCGGTGCCGATCCGAAAGTAACGTCGCCTACCATGATGGAATGGGGACTCATTTCCACAAATTTAATTGCCAGAATCGCACATACCGTTCCAATTAAAAGCGACCCTGTGTCGCCCATAAAAATTCGCGCTGGAGTAAAATTATATTTCAAAAATGCCACAATAGCCCCTACCAGTGAAAATGCAACGACGGCCAATGGCAAACCAGTCGAGCCAGATAAAGCAAACCAAATGCCCCAGGTAATGCAGGCAACCAGACCTACGCTGCCAGCCAGGCCATTAATACCGTCAATCAGGTTGAAAGCATTAATAATGCCCACAATAATGACCACAGATAGCAAAAAACTGGTGATTTCCGGTAGGACTTCTATTCCAAATATGCCATATAGGCTAGTCAGCCGCACATTTGACTTATAAGCCAGAATAGTGGCTACCAGTATTTGGCCGAGGAATTTTTTAGTTGCCGACATCGGCAGGAGGTCATCCACTATTCCGATCAGGAAAATTAGCACGAACGAAGCAAGGATGTACTGTAGAGTGCCAAAGGAGTCGAGCGGTGTCCAAAGGATGACCCCGCAAATAGTACCGGCAAAAATACCGATGCCCCCCAGCGAAGGGGTAGGTACATAGTGAGCACTGCGTTCGTTGGGATGATCATATAGCTCACGCTTTTGAGCCACCCGAATGATGGTGGGAATGATCAGGTAAGTGAGTGTAAAGGCCGTAATAAAGCCAAGAATAAGAGCGTGCATACAGGAGCAAATTCCAAAAGGATAGGAGAAGACAAGAAGATGTTTTGACCGGTATTGGTACAAAAATAGCGGATTAAAATCTAGCCGTATTTCAGGCAACCGTCTCCGCGATAGTTCGTATTGTTTCTGTGTCGCCCATCGTATAGTAGTGCAGACAAGGCACACCAGCTGCTTTCAAATCCCGCGATTGCTGAATGCACCACTCAATACCTATTTGCCGCACAGCCTCTTCGTTTTCGGCTTTTAGCACTTCCTGGACAAAGGGTTCCGGTAGATTAAGAAAAAATTTCCGAGGGATAGAATTGAGCTGATAACGCTTGGTGAGCGGCTTCAGGCCGGGTACAATCGGAATCGTAATGCCAATAGCGCGGCACTGCTCCACGTAATCGAAATAACGCTGATTGTCAAAAAACATCTGCGTCACGATATAACCTGCTCCAGCTTCTACTTTCCGTTTTGTATATTCCAGATCGCTGGCGAAGTTCGGCGATTCGAAGTGCTTTTCCGGATAACCAGCTATACCGATGCAAAAATCCATCCGTTCACCATTTTGAATATTCGAGTCGAGATAACGGCCCTCGTTTATTCCTTCGATCTGGCGTATCAGGTCAACCGCATACTTGTGACCATTTTCCTCCGGTAAAAATTTGTCTTCAAACTGCCGGGCATCGCCACGTAAAGCTAATACATTATTGATACCCAGGAAATTAAGATCAATCAATGCATTCTCTGTTTCTTCTACGGTGAAGCCGCCACAAATCAGGTGAGGCACCGCATCCACGCCGTAACGGTGCATAATAGCGGCGCAAATCCCAACGGTGCCGGGACGTTTCCGAATAGCCGTCTTTTCGTAGTAGCCGGACGGCCGTTTTTTATAAATAAACTCCTCCCGGTGGTAAGTCACGTCTACAAACGGTGGCTTAAATTCCATCAGGGTATCCAGCGTTTTAAAAATAGCCTCCATACTGCCGCCTTTCAACGGTGGCAGCACCTCAAACGAGACGAGGGTTTTTCCTTTCGCTTTATTAAAATGTTCGGTTACTTTCATGAGTGCTAAAAATTGAACAAGGGCCGGGCAATGCTGAATTTTGATTGCGTCGGCTTTGCCAGTAAAAAGGGGAGGGGGATTAAAAGCGTTTTCTTGCTGGTTAGCTGGTTATTCTCGAAAAAACCGCTGGAACAAACGCGGCGTCGGCTTTTTTATTTGCACGATGATTGTTTTGGCACAGTGCAAAAAAGCAAATTATTTTTTCTTTCCGGTGAATAATCTTATGTCTTTCACAATCATATTTGCTTATTGTCATTTCTGGCATCGCTTAGGAGCCTTCCATTTTTATTGATCTCGCAGAGAAATCGCGGCTCGGGCTTTCATTTCAGCTGCCTTGGTAGTATCACCCTGAGCAGTATAAATTTCGGCCATATCGCCCAATATCCGCAAATCCTCGGTCTGTACACTTAGACCATACTGCAAAAAATGCAGGGCCGTCGCCGGATCTTTTTTCTTCTGATAAAAAAACTCATACCCCACCCGGTGGCAGAAGGCAACGTACTTTTCAGAATTCGCCCCATTTAGATAATTGGTCATATTTTGATCCACGAAATCCCGAAAGTTAGAATTATATGGTATCCGTTCCATAATATATTCAAATTCATGGAACAATTTGTCCAGCTGGTGATCGAGGTCAAAGCGCGCTACCGCTACTGCCGACTCCATGATCAACGCCGGGCCGTAGGCAGGGTTGATCTGTAACGACCGCTTAATATGGTATTCCATTTCATCGGTTATCCGCGTTTTTGCCTGTAAATCCTTCGCATCGCGCGCCTTCAAATAATCATTTTTATACAGGGAGGTCACGTAAAAGCAGTGCGACCGGGCACTGTTTTCAGAAATTTTTACCGCTGAAGTATTCAGGCTCATTTCATCTTTCCAATCGGGGACCCGCGTCATGGTACGCCAGCCAAATAGTATGGCAATAGCAGCAAAAAGCATAACCCCCACAATACTCGGTCGGTCAGCCTGTTCTTTAATTAAATCTGGCAAACGCCGCGCAAAAAACCAGGCCAGCAGCACACAAAAAGCCAGCGATGGCATATAAGCAAATCGCTCGTTCATAAAAGTACCAACTGAAACAAACAGGTTGGAAACAATACTTAGAGTAAGGATGAAATACAAGATACACCAGGCGACCAAATCGCGTTTTCGTATATTTATTATGGCCCAAATGCCCATACCGACATAAAGAGCCAGGGAGAGCAATGCGCGCCAGTCCGACCAGCCGACTTTCGGTACGTGGAAAGGATAGTAGTCGTGGGTAAGCGGATGTGGAATGAAAAGTAGTTTGACATACCAACCCAAAGTGAGAAAAATAGTAGCCAGACGTTCGCTGCCCGTCATATCCAGAAATGGATTATTCATCAGGTCGGTCATCGCTTCGCCGTGATTGAGCATATAACCCAACGCCTGGTAGCGTACCACAATAAAGAGCAAGGCCGCTACTACTAAAGCTGTGGTAGCACCAATCAAACGCTTGACCGGCACCTTGGCAAATACCCAGACCGTGAGTGGAATGACGGCCACGAAAGTCAAGGCATTTTCTTTAGAAAGCATTGCCAGGAAGAGCGAAACGCCCGCGAATAGCAACCAGGCAAAATTTCGGGTGTCATAATATTTCAGCGTCGCCCAGAGCGCAGCGAGACTACCAAGCAAAGCCAGTATTTCGTCACGGCCCTTGATATTGGCCACCACTTCTACGTGTAGCGGGTGCAACAAAAAAATGGCTGCGCCCAAAAATGGCAAGCTAAAGTACCAACGACCGCCTTCCCGCATCGGGAAAAGCCCACTTAGAATTCGGTATAAAAAAATGCCGGTGAAGCCGTACAGCAGAATATTGATCCCATGACTAATGTGCACCAATTGTGGATTGTCTTTGCCAAAAATACCCACTTCGGCAGCAAAAGTCGCCAGACTCAATGGACGGTAGCGTCCACCCTCCAGCAGAAATTTTGGCTCCTTGAAATAACCCAGGAAACTATCGCCAGTAAAAATGTCGTGTAGTCCGGCCCAGCCTTGTTGCACAAAAGAATTTTTCCAGATCACCATTTCGTCATCCAGATTGTAGCCAAACTGAATGGACAAGGCATACAACCCAAAGGCCAGGGCTAGCAACACCAGAGCAGGCAACCAATGGCTACGCCAAAAACCTGGTTGAAAGGTGCTGGTACGAGGCAGTTGGGCGATATTAGCCGGGGCGGATGTACGATTTTTCGCCGGGGAAGCGTTCCCGGTTTTTGAAGCGCGCAGGTTCGGTTTGCTTTTCGCAGCCATGATTATTTTTATTTAAGCAGCTGCAAATATCGTATGATCTGCCTGAAATTCTGATTAAACTCCCATCTAACCTGAACAATTGACAGTTTTGCAAAACAGCGTACCTTGTGACCAACTGTCGAAACTGGCCAATTTTTCAAAAGACAACCTGTCCGGTTCCTCGAAAATGTTTGGCAGCCTATCTTGTGCCTCCACAAATTAATAATAATACCTGACAATGAAAAGACTACTCTTTTGCCTCTTTTTGCTGGCGTCAGCAAACGCCTTATCTGCGCAAAAAGCGCAAGCCTACGAATTTAAAGAAGTAAAAAATCTGGCCTGCACCCCAGTGAAAAGCCAGGATCAAACCGGTACCTGCTGGGCTTTCAGCACCGCCTCTTTTCTCGAAAGTGAAGCTCTTCGTCTCGGAAAAGGGCAACAGGACCTTTCGGAAATGTTCGTCGTACGGAACATTTATCACCAAAAATGTGACAACTACGTGCGTCGTCAGGGTCATGCGCAATTTGGCGAGGGCGGTTTGGCCCACGATGAAATGAACGCCGTTCGGCAATACGGCGTGATGCCGGAAAGTGCTTATCCAGGCCGGAAAGACCCTGCTAAACCCTACAACCACAGCGTTTTGCAAAAAATCTTGAAAACTATGTGCGATGGTTTTGTGACCCAGGCAACCGATGGCAAGTTGCCTGCCAACTGGATTGTCCGGGTAGACAGTGTACTTGATGCAGAGTTTGGAAAGGTGCCGCTCAAGTTTGTAGTGGGCCAGACGGAATTTACGCCCCTTTCTTTCCGCGACTTTTTGGGCATTAATCCCGATGACTACGTCACTGTAACGTCATTTACGCACCACCCTTTTTATTCCACATTCATTCTGGAAGTTCCCGACAACTGGTCGAACGGTTTGTTCTACAATTTGCCCATTACGGAGCTGATGCGCTGCGCCAAAAACTCTATTCAGCAGGGCTATACTGTGGAATGGGATGCCGATGTAAGCAATTCAGGTTTTGCCGCCGGCCAGGGAATGGCCATTGTTTCGGAAAAAGACTGGCAAGAAAAAGATGCTGCTGCTCGCGCCAGTACGTTTAAAACATGGGAACCCGAAAAAGCCGTAACTCAAGAATATCGCCAGCAACTTTTTGACCGACAGGAAACAATGGACGATCACCTGATGCACGTAGTGGGCCTGGAAGATGAAACGCATAGCGGTACTTACTATGTCGTGAAAAATTCGTGGGGAGAAATTTCTGATCGCAAAGGCTTCGTGTACGTCTCCGATGCCTATATGCGCGTAAACACTATTTCGTTTACGGTGAATAAAAATGCCATTCCTACCGACCTGCGCCGTCGTCTTGGTATGGAAGCAGGAGATGTCAAAATCGAGGATGCAAAAGTGTTGAAACCGCGCCAACGCGTGGATACGCCCGCTGGCTCCACTCGCCTTCGTCCGCGGGAAGACGCAACTGCTCCTAGAAAAGCAGCGTCGCCGAAGACTTCCGAGAACTGATTATTGATTTTGAAGATAGGTGTGATTACTTGAAATAATTGCCTGATTGTCAAGTAATTATTTCAAGTAATCACATCTTAAGCACACAGAGAAAATGAGCAGAACATTGTTTGATAGCTCCTCAGTAACTGCGCTTATCAAGCTGGCCTTTTAAAAACCAAAATGGTGTTGCGACGTTAGTACACCGATTTTCCTCTTGTCCATTTCTTTCGCCAAACCATGCCGGAACTGCCCGAAGTTGCTACGTATCAAAAAACTTTTGAGCGGCATGCCGTTGGGAAAACTATTCGCGAGGTAGTGGTCCATGATGCCAAAATATTGCGCAACTTTACTGCGGACCAGTTTGTCGAAAAACTCACCGGCCTTACCTTCACTGGCAGTTATCGCCGCGGCAAATTCCTGTTTGGCGAGCTGGAGCATCAGGCCCATCTCCAGTTGCATTTTGGCATGACGGGCGATTTGGTGCCTTATCAAGACCCGGCCGATGCGCCGCGTTTTGAGCGATTTCGTTTTCATTTTACGGATGGTTCGGTGCTGGGTTTCGATGATTCCCGCAAATTTGCCCACATCGTTTGGGTAGATGATTTGCCCGCTTATCTGGTTAGCCGAAAACTTGGCCCCGATGCGCTGGAGATTACCGAAAACGAGTTTGTTGCGCTAATGTCCGGTCGTAAAGGCCAACTCAAAGCTTTTTTGCTCGACCAACACGCTTTTTCCGGGGTAGGCAACCTCTACGCTGATGAGATTTGTTTCCAGGCACGTATTCATCCTGCATCGCGGATAGATAGGCTGTCGGAAGAACAGAAACGATTGATTTTCCGCTTGATGCGCGAAATACTTAGCTCGGCAGTCGAGCGGCTGGCCTACTACCGCGAGTACCCGGAAAACTGGTTTTGGCAGTGGCGCCAACTGGGACAACCTGGTCCAGAAGGGGTGGGCATCGTACAACGCGCTACCATTGCCGGACGGACTACTTACTTTGTAGAAGGCTGGCAAATATTGTTGTAATGTTTGAGTATCTAAGTGTTTGAAAAACAACTACTTAGCAACTGACTAATAGTTATGAAATACTTGTTTTTTACCCTTTCATTACTGCTCACGGCGGAACAGATATTTGCTCAAATTCCGGTCGCTACTGCTGACCAGATAGTAGCCATTGCGCTGGAAACCAACTACGATATTCGTCTCACGCAGGCAGACGCTGACATTGCTACTTTGAATAATACCCGCGCCAATGCTGGCATACTTCCCACCATAAATCTGGTCGCCAATGAAAATTTCACGGTCAGCGCATTTAATCAACAGCTGGCTAATGGTACAGAATTTAATACGGCAGGTGCCCCGTTCAATTCAGCCAACGTTGGTGTTCAGCTGAACTGGCCCCTGTTCGATGGACGGCGTATGTATATCACCAAACGCCGACTCGAAGCGCAGGAATCTCTCGGTCAACTCAATCTTCGCACCGCTGTGCAAACGACCACTGCCAATGTACTACAAGCCTACTATGATATTGTGCGTGGACGTTTGGAAGAGCGGGCATTGACAGAAATAATTACTTTGAATGAAGAGCGTTTGCGCATCGCCGAAGCGCGTTTGGCAGCTGGGTTTGCCGCCCAGACCGATGCTTTGCAGGCACGAATTGATCTCAACCAGCGTCGCGCGGATTTGATCAATCAGCAAACGACTACGGCTGCGGCCAAACGTACCCTCAATCGTCTGCTGGTACGCGCCTCCGACACAGCATTCGAGGTGGACGAAAATCTGGTCAATACCTATCAGCCCGATCGCAATGTGTTGATAGAGAAAATATTGGCGCAAAACCCTGCTTTGGTGGCTTTGCAAAAAACGGCAGAGATAGCGGCACTATTGGCAGATGAAAATAGGACGCTGACTAAGCCACGCATTACCGGTATTGGCCAATTGAGCGCCCAGCGCGCAGACAATGGCGCAGGCTTTACCACCAGCAATACGCAAGCTGGCCTGACGGTCGGCGCATCCCTCGTGGTGCCATTATATACTGGCGGAAACCTGCGTCGCCAAATTGAAGTAAGCCAACTCGCCGCCCAGCAAGCTACATTGCGGGTTGATATTCAGCGGATTACGGTCGAAACGGAATTGGATAACGAGATTGCTTCATTTCAAACGCAACAGCAAGTACTTACTTTGGAGGAAGAAAATGTGCGCAATGCGCGCGAAAATCTAAATGTCAGCACCGAGCGTTTTCGTCTTGGGCAAGCGATTGGACTGGAAATTCAAATTGCCCAGAATACCCTCGAACAAGCTCTTTCGCGGCGCAATTTGGTACTATATAATCTGAAAGTGGCGGAATTGCAATTGCGTTTTCTGGCGGGCGAACTTTGATTGGTTATTGGTCAACTGGTTATTAGTTATTGGTGTCTCAAATTGTTGATTACGAATAATTTATACGTTTTAGCCTAAACTGATTTTGCCAAGTATTCACATGAAAAAAGAAGCGATTATCGTCGGTGCAGGGTTGGTCGGCGCACTATGGGCCGTCTTTTTGGCACGACGCGGTTACGCCGTAAAAGTCTTTGAACGTCGGCCCGATATGCGCGCTGCTGGGTATCAAGGCGGTCGCTCCATCAATCTGGCGATGAGCGAGCGTGGCTGGAAGGCTATCGAGCAAGCGGGTATCCGACAGAAAATCGAGCAAGTTGCCATCGCGATGCCGGGCCGTATGATGCACGCCAAGACGAGCGAATTGACTTTTCAACCCTATGGAAAAGCAGGCGAAGCCATTTATTCCGTTTCGCGCGGCGGTTTGAATTTGGAACTGTTGCGCATCGCCGCCGAATTTCCAAATGTAGAATTCTTCTTTGAGCATCGTTGTGTAGACGTGGATTTACAATACCCAAAAATTACGGTGGAAGACCTGCGCACTGGCGAAACAAAGACGCTGGATGCGCCACTTATTTTTGCCGCCGATGGGGCTTTTAGTGCGGTGCGTTACGCATTACAGCGCACGGATCGGTTCGATTACACCCAGCAATATCTCGAACACGGCTATAAAGAGTTGACTATCCCGGTGGCAACCAACCCCAACGACTCGCCTTTTTATCCTTATCGCATGAATCCCGGCGCGTTGCACATTTGGCCGCGCGGCAATTTCATGGTGATTGCGCTGCCCAATGCCGATGGGAGTTTCACCTGTACGCTTTTTTTACCGTTTGAAGGTACGGTGTCGTTTGAGCAACTGAAAACGGACACCGATATTCTGGATTTTTTCCAAATCTATTTTCCGGACGCAATTTCTTTGATGCCCACTTTGGTGCAGGATTTTCGGCAAAACCCGGTTTCCTCGCTGGTGACGGTGAAATGCAAGCCTTGGCAATGGCAAAACCGGGTTCTGCTCATCGGCGACTCCGCCCACGCCATTGTGCCTTTTTATGGACAAGGCATGAATGCGGGTTTTGAAGACTGCACTATTTTGGATGCTCTATATGAAATTTATGCGGGTGATTGGTCACAAATTATCCCGGCTTTTGCCCAACAGCGGCAGCCCGACGGTGATGCCATTGCGGAATTAGCGCAGCGTAACTTCATCGAAATGAGGGATTTAGTGGGTGATCCGCGTTTTTTATTACGCAAAAAAATTGCTGCGCAACTACAATCTCGCCATCCAGAATTCTTGCCCGTCTATTCGATGGTCACTTTTGGCAACACGCCTTATCACTTGGCTTTACAGGAAGACGAGGCGCAAAATCAACTTTTTGCGCAAATTTTGAATCTGGAAAACATCGAAAATGAGTGGGAAAGCCCGGCGGTAGAAGCGGCTTTTCAGGCTTGGCTCAAACAGAAAAACGCGCCGTAAAATTCAACTTTAAGACAGGAAATTGAACGTTCAAAAGTTTTTTGAAAATAATTTTGCTTTTCCTAAAACATGTCTGCACATTTGATGTTAATACACTTAATTTAAACGTACCAATCACATTTTAAAAAGCAATATCCAATGGCATCAACACAATGGAACATCGACCCCGCTCACTCTGAAATCAATTTTCGGGTAAAACACATGATGATCAGCACCGTTACGGGTGGCTTTGAAACTTTTAGTGGAAAAGCTGAAACGGACGGTGACGACTTTTCTAATGCAAAAATTTCTTTCGCCGCTGATACTGTTTCGGTGAATACCCGGAACGAACAGCGCGACGGCCACTTGAAGAGTCCGGAATTTTTTGATGCCGAACAATTTCCGCAAGTGACATTTACCGCGAGCGCATCCACCAAAGCGGATGCGGAAGGTAATTACACGCTAAATGGCGACCTGACCATCCACGGTGTCACCAAACCAGTAACTCTTAAAGTTGAATTTGGTGGCATCGCTGCGGATCCGTGGGGTAATACCCGCGCAGGTTTTGAAATCAACGGCGAAGTGAACCGGAAAGACTTCGGTTTGGTGTGGGGCGCAGTGACGGAGACTGGTGGTATTGTGTTGGCTGATAACGTGCGTATTCAATGCCATGTGGAATTGATTAAGCAACAAGCACAAGCGTAGTAAAAGGCAAAATGGCAATGGACAAATTGGTACTAACCGATGTTCATGCTATTTTACATTATATCAAAAATACCCGTTCCGCAGACTGCGGAACGGGTATTTTTAATTTATTGATAATCAACAAATTATATTATAAAATCGCCTCAGCCCGCTTTTCGGCCATGCGCTCTTTCAGCTTGCGCCAGCTCGGCCCGATAAGACGATTCAAGCCCTTGTCTACCACGTAGTGAGTGGCAATGTTGGCCAATCCGCGCATCCGGGCAGGAATGGAACCAAACGACCGTAAGCTGATGGAATAGCCGCCGTCTGTGTACTCAATGTAATGCCAATAGCCGGACGGAATGTAGACCGTTTCGCCGGGTTCCAGCATTACTTCATAACCTTTGGCAAAGGCCAGAGCCGGGTAGCGGGTGAAATCGGGTCGATTTACGTCTACATAGCTGGCCACCGTAAAGGGATGTTGGTACAACAATCGGCTCTGGTCGGGCGCAAAGAGAATAACGCGCTTGCGGCCATGAATTTGGCTAAGAAATACGTGGCTCATATCTATGTCGTAGTGCAGGGCTACTTTAGACCCTTGACCACCAAAGAACATAAATGGCAACTCATTGACAAAGCCATCCATAATGGTCGGAATGCGAAAGTCGTCGCGCAAATCCGGGGCCACTCGAAAGATATTCCACAGAAAAATGCGCAAGTCGGTCGGTCCGGATTCCAGGATTTCGAGGTATTCTTTGAAAGAAATAACCCGATCGGGACTCATGTAGCCTTTGCCGGGCTTGGAGTAATTGTTGGATACGACCGGCACCCGCAATTGACCGTATTTGTTTTTGAAATAGTCAATGGTCCATTTTTGTTTGGCGGGCCACTGGTCCATGAGATCGGTAAAGACTACCGGAATCATTGGGTCAAGAAATTCTGCCGCGAAAGTGTCGGGTTGGAGACCAGTACGGCGTTCAATGGGCTGTAAATCCAGCATACTGCAATGATTTTTTTGTGAACAAAAGCGCACGATAGAAACACGCTGGGATTAGTTCGGGGACAAAAGTACGCAGCAAAATCGTTTGTTAAATAGTCATCTATCATCGTTAACCGATGATTTTATAATTATTTCAAAATCACCCGCTTAGTGGTCATCTGGATAGAAGGTGGTTTGATTTTTCTCTGTCTAAACGTTACAGACACCCGTTTGGAAGCCCTACTTTTGTTAAAAATTATCCTATTATTATGCCAGATATTTCGCTTGACCTCACGATGCTCCGCGAAAATTACGCTCGTCAGACTCTTTCTGAAACAGACGTGATGCCCAACCCAATCGCGCAATTCGATGCCTGGTTTCGCGAAGCAACGGACAGCCAATTACGCGAACCTAACGCCATGATCCTCGCTACTTCCACCCGCGCTGGACGGCCCAGTGCCCGCACGGTGCTGCTAAAAGGCTTTGACGCGCTGGGTTTTGTTTTTTATACCAATTATGAAAGTCGAAAAGGGCAAGAGTTGGCCGAAAATCCGCAGGCTGCCCTATTGTTTACATGGCTGGAACTGGAGCGGCAAATTCGTGTGGAAGGACAAGTGGAAAAAATCACGTTACATGAATCATCAATTTATTTCCAAAGCCGTCCCAAGGCCAGCCAGATTGGTGCCTGGGCCAGCCCGCAGAGCCAGGTCATCGCTGATAGGACGGTTTTGGAGGCCAAAGAATCGCAATTGCGTGACCAGTACGCTACCGCTGATGCCCTACCCCTACCACCGTTTTGGGGTGGCTACCGTTTGCGGCCCGATGCGTTCGAATTTTGGCAAGGGCGACCCAGCCGTTTGCATGATCGAATAATTTATGGTTTAACAGCAGAAGGCAGTTGGAAAATAGAGCGATTAGCACCTTAAAATTAAGGCAAGCGAAACACCTGCACTTGCCGTTCATCCCAAATTAACAGCCTTTGCTCCGCCAGCCGAAAGCGAGTTTTGTTGTCAATGCCTTTTGGCAGCGTAAAAGTTATTTCTGCAAAAGGGCGAGAGGTACGAATTAACAAACTCTGATCGGTCACGTAATACTGCCGACCATCCACGGCGTAAAAATCTCTCGCATTTTGGTATTTCCACGTTTCTATCCAAGCCGCGTATTGGTCGAAAACGAAAATGCCCTGTCGCTGATCGGCTAAAAAAACCTGATTGCCGATTTCGCGCAGATCATCAGCCGTGGGCGGCGATGCGACCAACTGGTTTAAGGCGGGCGTTTCAAAAAGCACGGAACCTTCCGGCGTTATTTTTTTCAATTTGAATAAGGCTTCGTCGTAGACCCACAAGTTGCCGTCGAAAGACATAGCCACGTTGCGCACGAGCGAAAATCCCACTGCATCCAGTTGTAGAGAACCTAATTCCGTGAGGCTGCGATCGAGAAAAACCACCGTGCGAAAATCGGCATACCAAAGCATTAATTTCAAAGGATTGGTGGCATCCACAGATGTGGCTGGCCCGAGGCGATTGTTAGAATAACGGGCTAAGCGCGTACCATCCGCATTGAATTTTTGCAGGGCATTATCGGTACCGAGTACATATACGTTGCCGAGATTGTCGGTGGTAGCGAAATTGGCGGAGATGGGTAAGGTTTGAATTAATGCCAGCGTGTCAGTGCTTTGGGCAGCCACACGAACCATCGGTATTAGGCAAAAAATAACTACTGACCATTTACGAATAGAATAATAGGTCTGTAACTTATTGATAATGAACATATTTTTAAAGAAGGTCAGCGTCATTATATGTATTAACAGGCAGTAGAAAAAATATAGAGGCCCTCCTAAGACAGAAATTTTAGCCGATAGGTTGTACGAGTGGGATATTCCCCGCATCTTTGCATCATCGTATCAGTACAGTAATACTAACTTATAATTCATCGTTTATAGTTCATCGTTCAATTATGCACACCCTCACCGCTCGTCTGCCCTATTCTGATGCCCTCCCCATGTATCGCCATTTGAAAGGCAATATTCCCTCCTGTCTTTTTGAATCGGCCTCGGCGGTAGACAAATCCAGCCGCCTGTCGGTCATTGGGCTGGAACCGACTTTGGAATTAGTGGGCAAAGACGATTACCTCACGCTCCGCTTATTGCATCCGCGCGGTGAGGTTTTCTATGATTTTATCAAAACGGAATTTCAGGATTTTATAGAAAATGAAGGTCATAATACGCTGCGGTTATGCATTCCGAAACTGCCATTTTATGGCGCGGAAGAAGACCGGCTGGACCGGCAAAATATCGTGCAGCCTTTGCGTCGAGTATTGGCAGAATTTCATTCGAGCGATAAGAATTTCATGGGCTTTTATGGGGCAATGTCTTATCAGTTTGTCTATCAATTTGAAGATTTGCAACACAAAAAAGTCGGTGTCGAGCCTGATTTTCACCTGTTTTTATTTGATAATATCTTGATATTCAATCATCTGACGCAGGATTTAAGCCTGTATGTCACTCGTGAAACAAAACCGGAAGCAGAGATTGATTTGGAAATAATACTGCAACAATGCTTGGCTACCCAATCCTTGCCGCTGGAAAGAAAGAGCGCTTCGGAAACGCTACGCGTCGGCACAATAACCATCACGCCCGACGATGAAACATTCAAAAAACAGGTGGCGCATGGGGTACAACTTTGTCACGAAGGGGAATTGCTGGAAATCGTGTTGAGCCGCAAAATGACCACTACTTATTCCGGCGATTCTCTGGCTCTGTACGAACGATATAAATCTATTAATCCATCGCCTTACCTCTTTTTCTTCGATTTTGGCGACGAAATACTATTGGGAGCCAGTCCTGAACTCATGTTGCGCTACGAAAACGGAAGAGCCACCTTGCGTCCCATCAGCGGCTCCGTGCGTCGCTCGGCCAATCCCGTCGAAGATCACCACTTGATGATGGAACTGCTTAATTCACCGAAGGAAAATTCCGAACTGGATATGCTTATTGACTTGGGACGCAATGACTTAGCGCGGATTTGTCAGCCCGGCATTGAGATTGATCATTATCGAATTGTCGAGAAGTACTCGCACGTTACCCACACGGTAGCGCAGGTGAGCGGCGTGTTGCAGGAGCGTTATTCCGGTTTTGATGCACTGATTGCAAGCCTGAATGCTGGTACGCTAACAGGTGCGCCGAAGGTAGCCGCGATGGAATATATTGAACAGATCGAACAACACACGCGGGGCTATTACGGCGGTAGCATTGGTTGGCTGCTATTAAACGGTGATGTCAATACGGCCATTACCATCCGCACAGCTCATCTGTGCGATGGACATCTGCAATTTTGCGCCGGAGCTACGCTGCTCTACGAATCGGTGCCGGAAAGTGAATTGAAAGAAACCAAACTCAAAGCCGGGGCATTTCTGGCGGCAGTCGAGATGTTTCAGGACGAGAATTGACTGGATTTAAGGAATTTTGTGATTTATAATCCAAAATATTCAAATGCATCGGACAGAACTCCGCATCGTGTGGGTCGTTAGAAGCAATGATTACCAACCGATTAGCAGCATACTCGCCAATCAGACTTTTGTACCAAGCCACACCTTGCTCGTCCAGATTAGTGGCGGGTTCGTCCAGCAATAGAATAGGTGTGGCGGAACAAATGGCCAAAATAAGTTTAAGCCGCTGTTTCATGCCAGAAGAAAAAAAGCGGATTTCCTTCGTGCGGGCGCGAGGCAAAGCCAGTAGTTCACCCAGACGATTGACCGTAATATCCGACTGCATGGGTTTCAGTTTGCTGTGAAAATGCAGGGCTTCTTCCAGCGTAAATTCCTCAATCAGTTCGATGTATGGCGCGGCGTAACTCACCCGTTGGTACACATCTTCGGCCTCTATTTTTCGCTCATTTTCTACAAAATCTACCTGCCCTTTGGAAGGCGACAGATGACCGGACAGCACTTTCAGTAGTGTGGATTTGCCCGAACCATTGGGGCCAAGAATGGCGTAGCGTTGACCACTTTGGAAGCGATAATCAAGGTTGCGGAAAATCCATTCCAGGCGGTAGCGTTTGCCAGTATTTTCTAATTCGATGGTCGTCATGGGCGGTAAATCAAATTTTATAGGCTAGATTAATGCCAAATCGCCAGCCGAAACGCGATAAAGTATTTTCTTCTACACTGGATATACCATTCTCTAAAACAGTATAGGATTTTCGGCCAAATCGGAGCAATGGGCCAGTATAAACTTCCAAATACCATCTTCGCGAAAAATGTAAATTCTGACCAATCAATAGGCCCGGAGCGATGCTGCGTTCGTCGCAACCACCACCGCCAATATAGTACTGACGCATTTCCACAAAAACAGCCGAGTATGCCGATTTGTGCAAGGATTCAAGGGGACGAAAATAATGTTTGAGTTCGGGAATCAGCGTCAGGAAAACATCTTTATTTCCATCGGTTTCGCTCATGTCCACCACATTGCGATTGAACAGGAGTTGAACAGCATTTTTATTGACAAAAACTCTTTCATAACCAATCGCTACGCTGCTTAGTTTCAGATTACCGGGAAGAGCGAAAAGGCGACCTTTAATTACATGGTGTTGAGCCAGAGCAGAGTTGCGCTGCATTTAAAAGTAAAAAGCAACACAGCAGTCGGCGAAGCATGGGAATTATTTTAAAATATTTAAAATTAGTCCAGCACCGGCTCCGCCATTTTACTAGCCCCATTCATCGTACGGAAACCCTTCATGATGCCCCGTTTGGCCGTCCGCACAAAATCCAGAATCCGCTCGCGATGCACAGAAGGCATTATTTCGTCTTCAATGATACCCAATGCTTTACGCACACTCAGGCCGCGTACAAACAGCACTCGATAAATATCTTCGATGTGGTGCATTTCCTCTTTGGAAAAGCCGCGCCGACGCAAGCCAATAGAATTAATACCAGCATAAGACAGTGGTTCGCGAGCAGCGGTTACGAAAGGCGGAACGTCCTTGCGCACTAGTGAACCACCTCCGACCATCGCTATGCTCGCCGATCCGCACAAACTGATGCACCGCCACCATACCACCCAACGTAGCCTGATAGCCAATGTCGATATGGCCAGCCAAAGTGACGTTGTTGGCCAATACACAGCGATCCGCAATGACGCAATCGTGGGCTACGTGTACATAAGCCATTAACAGACAATCGTCGCCAATAATGGTCGTGTTGGCTGCGCTGGTACCCCGATTGAGGGTGCAGCATTCGCGCACCGTCACATTATTGCCGAGAATCAGGGTCGTATTCTCCCCCCGAAATTTTAAATCCTGTGGAATGGCACTGACCACCGCACCGGGAAAAATGCGACAACCCTCACCGATGCGTGCGCCGTTGAGGATGTTCACGTTGGAACCAATCCAGCAATTATCGCCAATCACGACATCCGCCTCGATCACTGTGAACGGGCCGATAGTGACGTTTTTGCCGATTTTTGCATTAGGGTGAATATCCCGCAAGCCATTTGAGTAACTCATCACGATAGTACAGTTAGGGCGCAAGGGAAAGGCCCAGGCACCATTTTGGTTGTCCTCAACACCCGCCCTCGGCACTGCTTTTCGGTGCCCTGCGCACTATTTGAGCCGTCAGTTCGCCTTCGGAGACGATCTTGCTGCCTACGTAGGCCGTACCTTGCATGTGTACGATTCCGCGTCGAATGGGTTCGATTAATTCCATTTTCAGGATTAAAGTATCGCCAGGGAGTACCTTGGCCTTGAATTTGGCATGGTCAATTTTCAAAAAATAAGTGTCCCACACCTCGCCTTCCGCCACATTGTTTAAGGCTAGAATGCCCCCGGTTTGGGCCAATGCTTCCATTTGTAACACGCCGGGAAAAACGGGGTTGTCGGGAAAATGGCCTTGAAAAAAGGGTTCGTTGAAGGTTACATTCTTAATCCCGACCACGTGATTGGGACTCAACTCGATTACCTTATCCACCAGTAAAAAAGGGAAACGATGGGGTAACAAACGGGTGATCTGCCTCGTGTCGTATATGGGTTCTTTATCTGGATCATAACGTGGAACGCCTACCAGTCGCCGTTTTTCGAGGTGGTGTTTTTTCAGGATTTTGGCAAATTCCACGTTTGCAGTGTGGCCTGGCTTGGTCGCTACGATTTTTCCCTGAATGGGTTTGCCGATGAGCGACAGGTCGCCAATCACATCCAAAAGTTTGTGACGGGCAGGTTCATTCTGAAAACGCAATTTCACCGTATTCAAAACCCCTTCGGCACCTACCTTGATGCTGGGTTTACCCATTTTTTTAGCCAGCAAATCCAATTCTTCCTGCTCCATGCGCCGGTCGGCAATGACGATAGCATTGTCCAAATCGCCGCCTTTGATCAAGCCCATTTCGAGCAATTTTTCCAACTCATGCACAAAAACAAAGGTGCGGCAAGGCGCAATCTCTTCCACGTAATTGTCTAAATGGTGAAGTGCCGCAAACTGTTGGCCCAACACCGCCGAATTGAAATCGATCATCACCGTCGCCTCAAACTCGTCCGCCGGAAGAGCCAGCAACTCGGTGCCGGTCACTTCGTCTTTGTAAGCAATGGGTTCGGTGACGATGAAAAACTCGCGCTCTGCATCAAGATTAGCACGGCCTGCTGATTGTAAAGCGAGCACGAAAGGCATAGAAGTCCCGTCCATAATAGGCACTTCGGGACCATTTATTTCCATCAATACATTGTCCAGATTCAGGCCAGTCAGGGCTGAAAGCACGTGTTCGATGGTGGATACCTGTGCCTCTCCACTACGCAGGGTGGTCCCTCGATTAGTGGAAACCACCAATTTAACGTCGGCGGGAATAATGGGCTGGTCGGCCAGATCCACGCGCTGAAAGCGAAAGCCGTGGTTGGCAATCGCCGGTTTAAAGGTCAGCGTAACCGTTTTTCCGGTATGCAGGCCAACCCCACTCAGAGAAACCGATTTTTCGATAGTGGATTGCTTCATAAATCCGGATACATTTTCAGCGCGCTAAGGTACGACGGATGGGTCGAAATCCGCACATTAGGAAATTTAGCCCCTAGTCTCATAAGGAACACGGGCTACAATGGAGCGACCCAAGGTCAGTTCGTCGGCATATTCCAGGTCGCCGCCGAACGAAACACCCCGCGCAATGGCACTTACCTGCACCCCTAACGGTTGCAACTTCTTGGAAAGATAATAGATGGTAGTTTCGCCCTCAATGGTTGGGCTGATGGCCATAATTATTTCTCGGACCTCGTGTTCGCCTACTCGTACGAGCAAAGATTCGATCTGCAAGTCGCCCGGACCCACGCCTTCAATGGGCGAAATAATGCCACCCAACACATGATACAAACCGCGATATTGACTGGTTTCTTCGATAGCCATTAGGTCGCGCACGTTTTCTACCACGCATACCAGCGAGCGGTCGCGACGGGCATCGGCACAGATTTGACAGATTTCATCGTCGGCTAGATTGTGGCAAATACGGCACTCGCGGATGCCCTCCCGCAGGCGCACCAACGCCTCGGTGAACTGCGTGGTGACGATTTTATCCTGTTTTAACAAATGCAAGACCAAACGAAAAGCAGTTTTGCGTCCAATACCGGGCAGGGAAGCAAAGGCTTCAACGGCTTTTTCGATCAGTTTGGAAGAAAAGGTCATGAGTCGGTTATTGGTTAATCAGTTACTGGTTAATTGGAAATTGATAAGTTGTAACAATGGATTGAGAAAAGGGCATTCACACGGCATAAGGATATTTTATATCAACCAAATACAAACCTTGTGGCGGCACACTCAGGCTGTTTTGCAAAGGCTGCTGGTTATCCAAAGCAGTTTTTACATCGGAAATATCCAATTTTCCCAAGCCTACTCGCAAACACGCGCCCACCATCAGCCGGACCATACCGCGCAAAAAACGATTGGCACTAATGTGAAACACCAATTGCTGTTGCTCCGTGTCGTGTATCCAAGTGGCGCGATACAATTGGCAATTATATTTTTCAACGCCGCTATGCGTTTTGCAAAACGGAAAAAAGGCAGAGTAGTTGGCAAATAAATCCGCTACCGCCTGCATTTTTTCAAGATTTAAACGATCGGACTGCGGAAAAAACCAGGCTGTCTCGGTTGTAAACGGGTCTTTACGCAGTGAAATATGATACTCGTAACTGCGCTCAAAAGCATCATAGCGCGCATGACTTCCCGCAGGCATTGCTTGAATGCTGTATACCGCCACATCATCGGGAAGCAAGCTAATTAGTCGATGCAACAACGAGGGCGGCAATGCTCCCTCTGCATCAAAATGCACCACATAATACCGAGCGTGTACCCCCGCATCCGTCCGACCGCAGCCCGTTATTTCAATGGGTTGAGTTAGAATAGTTTGCAACGCTTTTTTCAAAGTTGCCTGTACCGAAGGGCCATTAGGCTGCACCTGCCAGCCGCAGTAGCGCGTTCCACAGTAAGCCAAGGTAAGAAAATAACGCATAATGGGAAAGGGTAAAAATCAGGACGCAGCATGGTCTAAAAAACGGTCGCAAGCCGCATCCAGCATCGCGTAGACAGATTCAAACCCGTTATCATTCCAGTACGGATCTGGTACGCTGCGGTTTTCGCCGGGATGACTATAATTGAGAATGAGTTCCACTTTGGCGCGTTGTTCGTCAGTCTTTGCAAGCCGCAACACATCTTGAAAGTTCTGACTATCCATAACAAGGATTTTGTCAAAACGTTCAAAATCAGCGGATTGAAAATGCTGGCCACGTTGTTCGCAGATGTCAATACCATATTTCGAGGCCACCGCAACCGAGCGCGGATCGGGTGGATGACCGACATGCCAATTCCCGGTGCCAGCACTTTCAATCTGCCAATCAAGGCCGCGCTGGGCGACTTTGTGGCGTAGAATGCCCTCAGCCAACGGGCTTCGGCAAATGTTGCCGAGACAAACCATGAGAATACGCATATTTTATAAAGAGGCAAATAGCAAAAGGCAAATGGAGCAATAAAAACGCTGCTTGCCCAAACGTAGGACAAGCAGCGTACAAAGATCGGAAACTAAAACGGACTTAGAAAATTTTGCTGTATTTGAAAAGGAAGGCACCAGTGATTTGCGGGCCTTTGCTGGTGCCATCGGTCTCTAAGTTGTAATAACCATCGTCATTGCGGTCGCGGATAATGGCTACATCATCGTCATAGTTCAGTTCACCCAGCAAATCGAGCGAGAATCCTTTGCCAATGCTGATGCTTACGTTGTTCGTCCAAAGGACATCCACATTTTGAGGGTTTTTCAGATAGTTGCTGTACAAACTCAGCGAACTATTGACGGATACGCGTTCTTTCAAGTACTTGTTAGCATACTTGATGACCAGATTGGAGCCTATTTGGTAGGAACTATGTTGCCCTTTATCATTACCGTGAATATTCAGGGCAGCGATGCTGTCATCAGCGACATAAATTAAACGCGAGCTCGCAGGAGAGTAAAAAATAGACCAGTGAGCATCAGGGCGATAATCCAGACCGGGAGAAAGGCGAAACTCAATAGGCGAGAAAAACTTGGCAATTATTTTATCGCTGCTATCCTGCGCTTGCAAATAATTGCTGGCGTGGGTTTTTAATATCAGACTCTGCGCGATGCCTTCCACGGCAATAAACAGTTTGTCGCTGTTGAGTTTCCAGCCTGCCCGCGAGGTGAGGCGCACCAAGTCCAGATTTTTTTGGAAACCAGTGGCGTCGGTCGGTTTGGTCTTGCCCAGTTTTTGCAGCGAAAGTTGCAGCGTCAGCGCATTTTCCCAGTACGTTTTTTCTTCTTTTTTGTTGGCAAAAAGCCCACCGATACCGCCGATACCAAAGCGATTGGCACCACTGCCGACACGGGGATTAATAATGCCGATCCCGGAAAGATCAAGGCCCAAGCTGCCACCTTTGGTCCAGCCCAGTTTTACTACTTCGGCGGGTTTGTCTTGCGCATGCAAGGTCAAACTCATCCAACAGCATAATGCTGCGATAAGGGAAACTTTGAATTTCATAAAATTATAAAGTTGGTTTAGTAAAAAAATACGATTATTCACCGGTTTGCAGCAGGCTGTCATCCTGCGCATCCGGATAAAAAATTTCTACTTTTTCGGTCGTTAGTTTACTTAATGGAATAACAATAGCGCGCTCAGGCGTCTGTAAAATCATGGAAGTAGCGTCTATCAACACAACCTTGCCGCGTACACCAATAATACGGACGTCGTCGCCAAGACGCACTTTGTTACGGTTGTAAAAACCAGCCAGATAACTAGCCACCAAATCCCGGGAAGCCAAGCCATAGCCAAAGGCAAAGGCCAATGCTCCCGCCCCGATAAGGACGGTTAAGTTACTGGCAATGAAGGCCGTATTGATTCTAGCCTGCGACAAAGCACTCACGGCGACCGTCACAAACAAAAGATAGAACACGCCGGAAGCAATTAATTTGGCAGAGGCAATCCCCAAAGATTGCAGTGTAGTTTGCACGGCCTTACGCAGGATGTCGGCCAGATAAAGCCCCATCAGGAAAAGGATCAAGGCAGAGAACAACGCAGGCAGGTAATCAATCACATCGCGCACCATGGCTGTAATGGCCGGAATACCCAGCATATCAGTAGCAAAAATGATGAAACCCAGCATCAGTACGTAGTACACCATGCTGGAAATTACCCCAGATATTTCAATGCGGGTGCCAGTGCGTTGCACCAGATCGATGTCGTTGAGCTGAGCCGTCAAACGGTCTGCTTGCAGGACGATCAATGTACGGCGTACAATTTTGCGGATCATATCAGCCACAAATCGCCCGATCAATAGAATGATCAGAGCCATCGCAATTTTTGGAATGGCATCGGAAAACTTTGCCAGCAACTGCGTCAATACTCCATTTTTCAGTTCGTCCCAGAATTGCATAGGAAGGGATAGGGAAGATTGTACAAGTGATATAAAATCAATAACTTAGGACGAAAACCAGACAATTTACGGCCTCACTCGCCAAAAAGGAACGTTTTCATTCAAATCAATTTGTGGTCCCTGGCTGCTGCAGTCAGTATGACCACAAATGTAGCGGGAGGCTATGTTTAGAGCATTAGGGCCAAATAATTCTACGACCCGGCTAAAAACAGAAAATGTGTTGGCTTGATGGACTACACTATGCTCTAAATCTCCTGGCAACTTATCTGCATGGCCATTCATCATGCGCTGTAAAGAATTTTCTTTATTCATAATGGATTAATTTTAAGGCTGGAGCGGCCTGATTAGATAATCGGTTTAATAATCGGTAATTTTCATTGGTGGTTTGATGGATAATATTTTCCATTGGAAACTAGCTTGACGGATTATTACGCCTCTTCTTTTCCAAATAACTCTTCGTAGATGGACTGCGATTTTTGTTTAGCGCGCATGATTTGCATCTTGATGGCACTCTCCGTCTTGTTCAGCGCAGTCCCAATATCTTTGATAGACATATCATCAATGTATTTCATTAGCAGAATGGCCTTATCGCCCACTGGCAAATGCTCGAATACCTTTTCCAGTCGGCCTTGTTCCATTTCCAGCAATACGCTATCGGGAATGTCGTCTATTTCATTCGTTTCGCGACTTACCTTACTCACATCTTCGGAGAAAATCAGCGGCATCTTTTTCTTTTTGCGAATCAGGTCAATACAATAGTTGTAAGTGATCGAATACACCCACGTGGAGAAAGAGGATTGTTCCGTAAATTTTGACAGATTCAGCAACACCTTGATAAAAATATCCTGGGTTGCATCGCGGGCCTGCCCTTCATCGGCCAACATGGTAATACATTTTCCAAACACTTTACCTGCGTAACGTCGGTATAATACGGTGAAATACGTAGCATCTTGTTCCCGCAAGTATTGCGAGATCAATTCACTGTCGGTGAATTCAGTTAACTTCTTGGAGGCTATAGCCGGCACTTCCAGTAATTTTAAAGAGATAAGAGATATATATAATCTTGCAAAGAGACGGAAAAGCCATGACAAGATGTAGCCATATCTGCGAATTTCTTAAAACCGTTAATGGGACGTTAAAAATCGTCCTGCGTCACACTCTGGTTACCGTTATTTTTTGCGTGTCCCGTTTCTTTGTCAAAAAAATCTTTGCCTATGCGTTATTTGTACTGTTTGGCTTTGGGATGTGTGTTTTACTCGTCCGCTGTAGCGCAGGTTCAACAACCCTCTGCCGCTTTTCCATTTCAAGTTGATTTCTTGACACCAGACAGCGTCGCTACCAACAGCAAGGTAGTGTTAGGAAAAGGCAAAGTAACCGTGTTGGCGTTTTGGCTGAGCACTTGTCTGCCTTGCCAGATAGAATTATCGGCCTACACGAAGAAATACGCTGAGTGGCAACGCCAGGCCGATTTTCAGATGTTCGCGATTTCCATAGATTTCCCGCAAAGATTTCCCCAAATGGCGAAAATGGCGCATTCTTCTGGCTGGCCCTTTCCAGCTTACTGGGATAGTGCGCAGGCTTTCAAAAATATTTTGCCGGGCGAATTAAACGGGTTGCCACAAGTCTTTTTGTTCGATAAAGATGGAAAACTCGTTTGGCAGCATCGCCGCTACGTCACTGGCGATGAGGAAGAACTATTTGCTCAAATCAAGGCCCTACAGACCGTGCAACACTAATTCGTTTTAGGTTTTTCCTTTTTACGATTGGTATCGGGCAAGGCTTCCATCGTTGCTTCTACCTCCCAATTGGCGCGTAGCGGCTCCAGTTTTTTCGTAAAAATCTTTTCTGGCTGGCGATGTGCATAGTAGTCGCCAGTATCCCAGCGGCCATTGCCATTGCGATCTTCTATCAATTGAATAGTGTAGGTAGCAGTCAATAAATTAGTGAAAACCAGTCGCTTTTCCGTAGTTTCAGCGAGAAAAGGACGCTGTTCCACCAGATCAGTGCCATTCATTAATTGTAACACATAACGGTTATGGGGTACCAAACTATTGACCGTCAGGTTTAGCCCACCGAGTTGCTTTTCAGAAAGTATAGTGAATATCTGCCGCAGCGTGTCCACTGTGCGTATTCCATAAAAATCGGTGACAGCTCCCGGCAAAAGGGTGAGATTATACGTTTTACCCGCTTTCCACGGCAAAATAATATTTAGCTGCCGCAACACGACGGAATCAGTTTGCACGCTGAAATTGGTTACCCGGCCACTGTCCAATTTAAAAATCCAGCGGGAAGTATCTATTGTGAGGATCGGCGCGGAAAATTTCAAAAACCCGGTTTTGGCTGGATTTTGATTCACATTTCTCGCAGGCTGCGCTTGTTTAGGCGAAGTGGCTACGACGGGCTGCTCACGGCGATTATTGAATTTGCCAGTGGCAGGGGCCGCGCCACCTTCCTGCGCAAAACCAAGCCGGTAACTTTTGAAAAAATCTTCGCGGGAAAGATCACGCACCACCACGGTATCGTTTCTGGCCAGCATTTGCCAGGCACTGGAAACCGGAAGATCATACCAGACCAGCAAGGTGTCCAGGTCTTTTTCGGCCAATAACTTCAAGCCCGGAACTTCTGGCTCTACGCGCAAGGGAATTGAATCCGGCGAGCCAGTATAAGTTAGCTTAATCAAACCGTACCGATTAGCATTGCGCTCAAACAGCCGAAAACGCGCCTGGTCTTTAAACAGCCGTAAAGTGATGGGCCGCCGCCCCGAAATGGAGGAAACGGTCAGTAAAGTATCGGCAAAAGCTATACTTTCATTATCACTGTTCCACTTCAAGTTTTGATCCTTATCCTCTATAACCACCATTTTGAACTGTCCTGCCCGCACATTTTGTAAAATAAATTGGCCAGTTTTATCAGTTTTAGCCAAATAAAATGGCTTTTCCATTCGGGGAACACTATCACGGAAATTATCGTACAGCATAACCGACAGGTTCTCTACCGGATCGCCAGTAAAGCCATCCACCACTCTGCCCGGCACGGTGAGGCTATCCAGAAAATCGCCAGTTGAGAATACAAATCGCAGATTTTTGGCCGGATTTCCCTCATGCAGGTCTTGCACCGCGTTCCCGAAGTTGATGGCGTAGGTGGTGTTAGCGCGCAGTACTTCGCCTTCGGCAAATTTTATCGTCACCGTTTTGCCTTTAAGTGTAATATCCGGTCGCTTAGCAAGCGGCGGCGAAATCAGCACCTGGGTCGGCGCATCTTTCAGCACCACCCACTCATCGAAGGTGAGCCGAATGCGTGATTCTTTAAAATGAATACTGAAATTGGGCGAACTGACCAGCGAATCCACTTTTGGCGGCGTAGTATCCTTGGGGCCGCCCGTGGGCGCACTCTGCCTGGCACAGGCGAAAAAAACAAGAACCGCCAAAAATATTACAGCGGATAGATGATATCGTGTCATGGTTTTGCAGCGTCAAAGGTACACTAACGCTGCTTGTTCATCTCCTGTGGCGTAAAAAGCGGTAAATGTGTATAAACTGGAACTTTTTAATGCGTCTTCTCCTTTTGTGACGGGAAGGAAAAGACTAGTGTACCTTCGCCACTATAAAAAAGAATACATGGCAAAAGAATGGACGCTCGGCGAGAAAGGCCCATCGCTAAAAAAAGAAGCTGAATTTGCGGTACTGGTCAGTCTGATCACCCCGGATGTAACGGAGACGCAAGCCCATGAATATATGGATGAGCTGGAGTTTCTGGCTCTTACCGCTGGAGCTACTACGGTGAAGAGATTCACCCAACGGCTTCCTCATCCCGAACATCGCACCTTCGTGGGCAGTGGTAAAGTGAACGAAATAAAACAGTATCTGGATCGTCACGAAGAGATCAATATGGTCATTTTTGATGACGACCTCACGGGCCGACAGACCAACACCTTAGAAGAAGCTTTGAAGGTGAAAATCGTAGATCGCTCCACCTTGATTCTCGATATTTTCGCGGAGCGTGCCCAGACTGCTCAAGCCAGAACGCAGGTGGATTTGGCGCAAATGAAATACCTGCTGCCCCGTCTTCGCGGTCTTTGGACCCACTTAGAGCGTCAAGGCGGCGGTATTGGGATGCGTGGACCGGGGGAAACCCAGATCGAAACGGACCGTCGTATTGTACAATATCGAGTGAAGATATTGGAGGGCCGTCTCCGCGATATTGACCTGCAATCGCAGACGCAGCGTAAAACGCGTGGTGAGCTCATTCGGGTTGCTTTGGTCGGCTATACCAACGTCGGTAAAAGCACCATGCTCAATCTACTGAGTAAAGCGGAGGTGTTGGCAGAAAATAAATTGTTTGCTACCCTCGATACGACGGTGCGGAAGGTTGTTTTTGGACAAATACCTTTTTTGCTATCCGATACAGTCGGTTTTATCCGAAAATTGCCTCACCACTTGGTAGAAAGCTTTAAAAGTACCCTGGATGAGGTCCGCGAGAGTGATATTTTGCTGCACGTGGTGGATATTGCCCACCCGCAATTTGAAGATCAAATCCGTACGGTGCAAAAAACGCTGGAAGAACTGGGTGCTGGCGATAAACCCACACTTATGGTGCTCAACAAAATCGACCTTTATCGGGAACGATATTTTGATGATTTAGTGGATGCAGCGACCCGGTTAGACTTGGAAACTGAACTGCGAGAGCGTCTGCTGCACACTTATGGAGAAAATGTTTTTGTCTCCGCTATTACCAAAGAAGGAATAGATGACCTGAAAGAACGGTTGACTCGCCTTATTAAAGAGGCATACGTAATTCGTTATCCACATCAGGTGAAAAACTGGTCGTAAGAAGGTTTGTTGAGGATGTTGAGAAAATGTTGAGGGTGTTGAGAAATGCTTAAATAGAAATAAAAATGGGGACTTTGACTGACAGGTCAGAGTCCCCATTAATTTATCAACTCATCAAAGTCTTACAAACTTCAAACTTTCTGACCGCCCGCTTTCATTTATTTTCAACCAATAAATACCAGCTGGCAAATCGCCGATAGGGACTTCCAAACGTTTATTTTCCAACTGTGGGCTGTTCGCCAGTTCATACACTAATGTGCCGGTCGAACTAAATATTTGCAGCGACCCAACTGCCGACTCCTTAGCTCTGGAAGTCAAAATGATGGAGTTACCTGGCACAGGATTGGGCACCAGTGTGTAGCCACTGGCTTCCCCCTGATAAGTAACTACCCGCAAGCCTAATTCCTTAGTGGTGCCATCCCGATCCGCCTGGCTCAATCGGTAGTAGTTGACCCCTGCAAAAGGTTGCTCATCGGTCAGGGTATAATTGCTGCTGTGCGACACGTTACTGGCTTCCACAGTTGCCAGACGCTCAAACTTCCGACCATCATTGGAGCGCTCCACAAGAAAATAATCATTGTTAAACTCCTGTGCGGTAGACCATTTTAGCACCACTTCCTCCTTGGCGGCACGTGCATCAAAAGAGATTAAGTCCACCGGAAGTGCTATATCGTACACGTAATTCATGCACTCCCGATCTTTTGTATTGATTGGATTGCAGCATAATGGATTCATGTTATTCCCTGAATAGGTAATCGCATCGAGGTGGTCCATCTGCATAGTATGCGTCAATTCATGGGACAATAGTCTTTCGTAGTCCACATCATTTGTCTCACAGGCACGGGCACCATTGTTAATAATCACATAGCCCCAGGTAGCATTAAACCAGGATTGACCTTTATAGGTATGCGTAGTATTAAATGCATAGCCGCCACCAATGCCCAGTGTGCCAGCGCAACCAACGAGCGGAGGTATTTCATTACAAGGATCCTCAAACATTATCAACGTTGTTTGAGTGCCATTTAAGCTATTCACAAAACTGGTAAAGTTGCCTCCTGATGCAGAGCCACCCGTGCAATTAGGCGTGAAATCGGTAGTACCAGCGGCAATCAAATTTAGGCCCGTATATTCTGAATTGAGGGTAGCAATGGTGCTGCTATAGCGAGCAGATGCATCGGCGGGTGCATTAGTAACATCATAATAGACATTGATAGTCGTGTTTTGCCAGCGCGACATTCCATTGCCCAAGTCAAAATCACAACCAGTTGGCAAAACGCGATCACTTACTTGATCCAGCAGCGGCGAAGTAGCTTGGGCCCCGCGGTCATCCCAGGGGATATAAGAGCCTTTACCTTGTTGTTGGAGCAATTGCAACAGGGCATCTTTCCGGTAAGTAGTAATTGGCTCCGCCATGGTGCCATCTGGCCGTGGTAAGACCGCCATACGCAGACTTTGCTCTACTGGCACCAGGTATTGAATGCCATCTGCTTCTATTTGCTCAAACACATAGTATGAAAGCATCATCAGGCGCCAGGCACTATTGTTTTTATTCAAAAATACCAGGTAGCTATGACCTTGCGTGGGAACAAAGTCTCCGGCAATATCAAGGTGCCCCCACTGGTCGGCACGGGAATATTGCCGCAACGGGAAGACGTCATTGGTGGCCATTGCTCCCTTTAAAGTAGTCAGCACCTTAAAATTGCAATCATTATACGTAGAAGCCTCTGTCGAGGTCTGATAAAGAGGCCCCGCCTGCACGAATACAACCGCATCGCTGGCGGCATACAGGTCGGCTAAATTGGCGAATGGAATAATCGTGGTAGCGGTAGAATTAAATGGAAATAAGAGGCCAGTAAAGAGTAGAACAAGTAGTGAAAGGCGCATAAGGAGCAAATTAAGATGTGAAAGAAATCTTCCGTAATAAAAAATCTGTGCCAAACTTATCTCTGTTACTGGCTACTGATTTCTGTAAAAAAGATGGTTTAATCCGATTTTTTTGCATCATTTTCATTACTGTGATTAAGTAACTGTCCAAAACAAATGAAACTACGAAGACACAACGAATACGACCTAATTTATTGATTTCAATTACAACAGGTAATATTTACCCTGGAGTTACTTTTTTCGCCAGATGGCCAGATATTTTTGAATCACCTCCCGATTCTCCCGGTACACCTTGGCACCACGGGTCGCAGTTACAATGCTGCACGGCACTTCCCTGGCTACCTCCCGCTGCGATAACCCCCGGTCAAAGGCATCAAAAATGCGCCAACGCTCCACCATCAGGTCGCGCTCGTGTTCGGTGAAAGTTAGTTGTAGCAGTTCCTCAAACTCGGTTTCGGAACGGACGGCCTGGAAAAGTGGGTGGAGCATTTTGTGATTTGCAGAAGAATTTAAAAATAAGCACCTGTCCGCTCAATTCCGCAGCGGCTTTCCATTTTCCAGCATATACTGAATGCGTTCCAATGTCTTAGGCTCACCGCAAAGGCTCATGAATGACTCACGTTCCAAATCCAGCAAATACTGTTCAGATACATACTGCGCCGAAGTCAAATCACCGCCACACAACACGTCGGCCACCTTTTTGGCGATCTTGATGTCGTGCTCACTGGCGTAATGACCCAGCAATAGCGAGTGCGCCGCCACATACAACGCGCCCAATCCCGTGCGGCCCAGCACCCACACATCCTTGCGCTGGATAGGTTGGACATAGTTTTCGGCCAGCGCCAGGGCTATCTTTTTCGCTTCGCTAATGTTGCGCGCGGCGTTTGGCACCACGTGGTCTTTTTCGGGCAACAAATAGCCAAAATTGAAGGCTTCGTGCGCCGAAGTAGCGACCTGCGCCGTAGCGATAGTTTTAAATTTATTGATCAAACTTGGAATCTGCACATCACCTTCCCGGCTTATTTCATTAGACAACCGTAACGCAAATTCCTTAGTGCCACCACCACCGGGAATAATCCCCACGCCGACTTCGACTAAGCCTATATAACTTTCGGCAGCAGCCACCACTGCGTCGGCGTGCATGGAAAATTCGCAGCCGCCGCCAAACACGTACCCTTGCGTAGCCAGCACCACCGGAATGGCCGAGTAGCGAATGCGCATAGACGTCTGCTGGAAAAGATTGACTGCCATATTCAGTTCCTCCCATTCCTGCTGGTAAGCCAGCATAGCGATCATCATTATATTGGCTCCCACGGTGAAATTTTGGGCATTGTTGCCAATCACGAGACCTTTCCAGCCTTGCTCCTCGGCAATCTGGATGCTGTTATTGATGCCGCGCAAAATGCCCTCGCCAATGGCGTTCATCTTAGATTGGAATTCCAGGCATAGAATGCCGTCGCCAATATCGTGGAGCGTGCATTCGGAGTTTTGATAGACGGGTTTGGCGGAGCGGAAATTGTCCAGAATGATAAATTCTGTGGCTCCCGGCAGTGGCAAATAAGTTTTGCCGTTTTGATCATAATATTGACGCGCCCCATTTTCCACCTTATAAAAACTGGTGTGACCAGCCGCTACCATTTCCTTTACCCACGGAGCGATCTGTTCGCCTTGGGCTTCGGCTAAACGAATGCCTTCTTCCAAGCCCACCATGTCCCACAATTCAAATGGTCCTTTTTCCCAGGCAAAACCCGCACGAATGGCATCATCAATGGCGTGCAACGTGTCACTTATTTCTGGAACGCGATTGCTGACGTAAGCAAACAAACCAAGGTGGGCTTTTTGCAAGAATTTTGCGCCTTTGTCCTCTGCTTTGAATACCGCTTTAATACGCCGGGGCAAATCATCAATTTGCTTAAGCGTATCCAGTATCGGCAATTTTTCCTTTTGCGGAACGCCGTATTCGAGGGTATCGAGATTTAAGGCCAGAATGACCGGGCGACCTTTCGCGTCTTTTTCACTCGTTTTTTTGTAAAAACCCTGTCCGGTTTTATTACCCAAAAATTTATTGTCGATCAAAAATTTCAGGTACGCCGGAATCTCGAAAGTGCTGGCTTGCTCGTCGTCGGGACAATTTTGCTTGATGCCATTGAGTACGTGTACGGCGGTATCCATGCCAACCAGATCGCCGAGCCGGAACGTGCCAGTTTTTGGACGGCCCACCGCTGGACCAGTCAAAGCATCCACAGTGTCAATGGACAAACCAAATTCCTGAGTCAGTTGATAGATTTTGGCCATCGCATATACCCCCACGCGATTGGCGATAAAGGCGGGCGTGTCTTTGCAAAGCACCGTTTGTTTGCCCAACTGCACGTCGCCGTAGTGCATGAAAAAATCCGTCACAGCCGGGTCGGTGTCCGGCGTTGGAATCACCTCCAGTAGCCGCATATAGCGCACCGGATTGAAGAAGTGGGTTCCGCAGAAATTTTTTCGGAAATCATCGCTGCGGCCTTCCGCCATCAAATGAATGGGAATGCCGGAGGTATTGGAAGTAACCAACGTGCCGGGGCGACGATGTTTTTCCACGTTTTCAAACACCTGTTTTTTTATATCCAGCCGCTCGACCACCACCTCGACGATCCAGTCGCAGTCTTTGATTTTGGGCATATCATCCTCAAAATTCCCGACGGTGATGCGCGACGCAAATTTCGTGTCATAGAAAGGCGCAGGCTTGGCTTTCAGGGCAGTTTGCAGGGCCGTGTTAGCAACTATATTGCGCGCACCACCGCCCAATTCGCCCATGAGTGGCACCGGAGGCATTGGACTACCCTCTCTAGGTGGGGTTGGAGGAGGGACGATATCGAGCAACAAAACTTCGAGGCCACAGCCAGCTAAATGGGCGGCAATGCCTGTTCCCATGAGGCCGGAACCCAGAACGGCAACTTTGCGGATGTGCTTATTGAGCATTGGTTTTATTAGTTACTGGTTAGTAAGTACATTGTAAACTAAATTTATTGAGGAGGCGAGTATTTGAATATTTGATCAAACCACTTGATAATCAGGTAATTGATCGAATACTCGAATCTTCAAATACTCAAAATAACTTATTTTACAATGTAGTAAGTAATTGGTTATTTCAGCGTTGGATTTTTCTATACCAACCTATGTTAGGCAACAAAAGCGATTCTCAGCGGATTTTCGCTGCGCGAAGGTAGTGCGGGCGAGAAAGATTTTTATTCTCTCTTTTTGCTATTTATAGTTTCACTTTTCCAAGTTGGCAAAGTTTGGCTAATGCAGGCAAAATCGTAATGATTGTCACCCTGAAAGGCAGCGACTTACAACATTATATGTCTTAACATTTACCTTCACGCTTCTTTTTCAATCGTCTTTTAAAATTACCGTGCCTTCTTCATGAAACAACTCCACTCTTCCCGGCTGGTGCATTGCGCCGGTCTTTTGATGGTTGCTCTGCTTTGGTTAGCCAATAGTTCCAACCCACCAAACGGCCGCACCGGAGCCCCTTTTGATGGCAATTGTAATCAGTGCCACAGCCCAAGTAGTGCGCTTAATGGCGATGTGACCATTACAGGACTGCCCGCTACCATCATGCCTAACGTGGTTTATCCGCTGCAAATTACAATGGATGCTACGACTGGCAGTCCAAGTAAAGGTGGTTTTCAGTTAGTAGTGGTGGACGGCAACAACGCTAATGCTGGCAATTTGACCGCTGGAAATGCCCAATCCGGCACAGAAACGTCCGGTGGACGCCAATACCTCGAACACCGGGGAGCTAAAGCATTTGCCAGCGGTTCTGTTACCTGGGATTTTACCTGGACTGCACCAAGTAGTGCCTCCGGCAACACAATCAAATTTTATTACATCGGCAATTTTACCAACGGAAACAACAGCGATAGCGGCGACCATGCAGTGGCTACCTCCGATACTTATACGTTTGCTGGCGCGCCATCTGTACTGGCTAATATCAGCAATACGAACGATGTAACTTGTAGTGGCGGCAATAATGGAAGTGCCAGCGTAGAACCCGGCGGCGGTGTTCCACCTTACACATATTTATGGAGCAACGGTCAAACGGGCCAAACTGCTATCAATTTGACGGCAAATGGCTATACTGTCACCGTTACCGCCAGTGGGGGAAGTGGGACCGCAACGGCAACGGCTTTCATTACGCAGCCTGCCCCTGTCATCGTCAATGCCAATGTTAGCGGAACGCTCAATTGCACCCAAGGCTCAGTTAATGTAACGGCGACCACCAGCGGCGGCATTGGGCCGTACACTTATGCCTGGTCTAATGGCGCTACTGGCAACCCGGCGAGTTATAGCGTTGGTGGCAGTCAGAGCGTGACGGTAACTGACGCTAATAGTTGTATAAAAGTAGCGTCCTTTGTTATTCAAGGCAATAGTAATCCACCCACTGCAACCGCCGGAAACAGTGCTACCATTACGTGTATCCAGCCAACAGCTATGCTTAGTGGCACGGGGTCTTCCACTGGCTCTACCATTGCTTACTTTTGGACGGCTAGCAATGGTGGACATATCGTCTCTGGAGCTAATACCTTGATACCTACCGTGAATGCGGCTGGTACTTACACCTTGGTGGTGACTGACAATGCCAGCGGCTGTACCGACGCGGCCACCACGACTGTCACTAGTAGCATTGCACCGCCGAATGCCAGTGCTACTGGCGGCACGCTCACCTGCTCGCAGTCATCAGTTACTATCAATGCCACTTCTACTACTACTACTGGGGCTACTTTTACCTGGGTTGGACCGAATGGATTTACTTCCAATCAACAAATTGCGACCGTAACAGTCGCTGGTACTTATACTCTTACTGTTACTAATCCGGCCAACGGTTGCACTAGCACAGGCACGGCTATTGTGACGCAAAGCACGACTTCGCCCACGGTCAGTGTTACGTCAAATAGTTCGCTTAGTTGCACCAACACTTCCGTTGCCATAACGACGACCACCAATGCCACAAACCCCACGTTCCTTTGGTCTGGCCCCAATGGATTTACGGCTGCTACGCAAAATATTAATGTGCAAGTACCTGGAAATTACACAGTTACCGTTGCATCGTCCAGCAATGGTTGCACGGCAACCGCAATAGCCAGCGTTGTGCAAAACATTATTCCACCCACAGCAACCGCCTTGCCCAGTGGCCCGCTCACGTGTACCGATACTTCTGTACTAATAACTACTACCACCAATGCGTCCAGTGCTACTTTTCATTGGGCGGGCCCTGGCGGATTTAATGCCGTTACGCAAAATATCAGCATCAAAATACCGGGAAACTATACGGTTACGGTTACTTCTCCACTCAATGGCTGCACTGCCACTACTACGGCGATAGTTGTACAAAACATTGCGCCGCCGATAGTCAGCATCGCCACGCCGGGTATTTTGAATTGTAATAACCTGACTCTTCAACTTAATGCTTCGGCCTCTTCGCAGGGCAATAATTTTATTTATCAATGGACAACTGCCAATGGCAATATTGTAGCCGGAGGTAGCACCTTGACACCTACTGTAAATGCTGCTGGAACGTACAACTTGTTGATAACCAACTCCCAAAATGGTTGTACTGCTAATGCCGGGGTCGTAATTATCCAAACGCCCGCCGTGAGTGCAACCATTGCCAGCAGTATACAGGTAAGTTGTAATGGTGGCACGAACGGTCTGGCTACTGTTAATGCCACTGGTGGAACTGGTAATTACACCTATCTCTGGACTACTGGCGCAACAACGGCTACTACTAATAATCTGTCTGCTGGCACTTATATGGTTACTGTAACCAGTTCAAACACTTGTACCGCCACGGCAGTCGTTACCATTAGCCAACCAGCACTACTGGCCGCCAATGCCTCCGCTACCGCTCAGACAGCTAATGGTATTAACGATGGAACAGCTACCGCTGCGCCATCGGGTGGCACAGGTAACTATACCTATATTTGGAGCAACAGTGCTACCACCGCCCATATTACTGGTCTAGCCCCAGGGAATTATATCGTCACCGTCACTGACACACATGGCTGTACGGCCATCCAAACCGTGACGGTCAACAGCATTAATTGCAACCTTTCTGCCGTGGTAACTGGTAATCAAGTGACTTGTCACGGTGCAGCAAATGGCTCGGCTACCGTTAATTTGACGGGTGCGGCCTTGCCAGCCACTTATATTTGGACTAATGGAGCAGTTACCGCTTCTATCAATGGGCTGACTCCGGGCGGCTATACCGTTAGTATTATTGATGCTAACGGCTGCCCGGCAGTGGGCAGTGCCATGATCACCGAGCCAGCTACTCTGCTGGCCAATGCCACAGCTACGGCGATCACAGCGGTCAATGCGAATGATGGCCAAGCGATAGCACAACCTAATGGAGGCACAATCCCATACCATTATCTGTGGAATACTGGCAGTACGGTCAACGCTTTAACTGGTTTATTACCAGGAAATTATACTGTTACCGTTAGCGATAATAATGCTTGTACTGCTGTGCAAACCGTGACGGTAAATGCCTTCAACTGTACGCTTCTTACTACTATAACGGCTACGCCGACTACCTGTTCAGAAATTGCTACTGGCTCGGCGACGGTAGGAGTTGGAGGAGGTAGTGCGCCTTATTCCTATGTATGGAACAATGGCAGCACTTTGGCTACATTGAACAATCTCGCTGCGGGGAGTTATTTGGTGACGGTAACCGATGCGGCTGGCTGTTTCAGCTTGGCTACCGCTGCAGTAGTATTATTGGATACAATTGCGCCAGCCCTGGCGTGTCCTGAAAATATCTCCCTGTGTGGAGCAGATTTAGTGAGTTATCCGCTGCCGATAATTACGGATAATTGCAGTTTGGTCAGTGCTCTTCCAACGTTGATGAGTGGCCAGGCCAGCGGTACTGCTTTTGATGATGGCGTGACTATGCAGGTATTTTCAGCGACCGATGCAGCGGGCAATACCAGCATTTGTTCCTTCACTGTCACGGTATTTCCTCCACCGGATATTCTCATCGACAGTACCCATAATGACATTGACAATAGCGGAATTGGCAGTATTTATGTCACTGCTGTCGGTGGAGTAGGACCATATACTTTCACTTGGAGAAAAGATTTCGTTTTCTTTTCCAATGAAGAAGACTTGACTGGTTTACAGGCCGGGAGTTACATGCTGGCTATTACGGATGCCAATGGTTGCGAAACTTTGCTGGCCCCAGTCATTGTAGACAACATCGTTGCTACTAATGCCCCATCTTCCCGCTCGTCCGTTAAAGTCTGGCCCAATCCGGTACAAACCGGCATTTGGGTGAAAATGAACGAGTTAGAGGTTTTTTCTGCTGAAGTACTGAACACACAGGGCGAGTTAGTACAATCTCTAAAACTAGCCGATTTAACCGATTTTCTCTCCGTGGAATATTTACCAAACGGCATTTATTACTTGAAAATACTGGATACCGCTGGCAAGACTTGGGTGGCAAAATGGGTAAAAGGAAATTGAACTCTTTAATTATCAAGCACTTGTAGCCGCGCAAATTTCAACACAATCCGCCGCTCCGTCATTTCATCGTCCTTGAAATGGATAGTGGCCACTTTGTTATCTTTTGCGCCCTCTACACTGACGATTTTGCCCTGTCCAAATTTGAGGTGCAGCACCATGACGCCGGGAATAATTTCTTCCACCGAGGAAGGTTTGAAACCGGCTGGTTCCGCAACAGGCCCCGATTTGGCCATCGGACGGAAACGCGGATTGGCAAAATTTCCGGAAATACTGGCGCGCGGCTGGCCCACCGGTTGCGGGGTCGCATTGGCGCGGGCGTTGCCGATGCCGCCCTGAAATTCGTAGTGTTCACCGCCGATTTCGTCCATAAATCTGGACGGCTCACTGGTGCGAATCTGCCCAAAACGATAGCGATTCTGGGCGTAAGAAATGGTCAGAAATTCTTTGGCCCGCGTGATGGCCACGTAAAATAAACGTCGTTCTTCATCCAAACCATTGGGATCTTCCAGGGCCATGAAAGAAGGAAAGAGGTTTTCTTCCAATCCAGTCACGAACACGCTGCGAAACTCCAAACCCTTCGCGGCGTGTACGCTCATCAGCGTAATGTGATCGCGGTCGTCCTTATTTTCGTCGGAATCGGTGAGTAAAGTGATAGTTTGGAGGTAAGCGGCCAAAGAGCGGTCGGCAGAAGTATCGACTACATCGGGGTCAGGATTGGGTATATCTATTTGGTTATCAGTGAATTCGCTTACAGCATCCAGCACGGCGTTCACGTTTTCCAGCCGACCAATACCTTCCGGGCTGGTGTCGCTTTTCAGCAAATCCAGCAGACCCGACTTGCGTAGAATGTCTGATGCAAGCAGCAGCGCGTTGTCCGTAGCGGCACGTTTTTGCCAGTCATCTACTAAGTTGCGGAAGCCCGCCAGCGATTTTTTGGCCCGGTCGGTCACATCCAATTGCGGATGAAGCATGGCTTCCCACATCGGCAGATTGGTAGCACTAGCGGCCTGACTGATCTTATCTACCGTCGTGTCGCTGATGCCGCGCGTTGGAAAATTAATGACGCGGCGCAGGGCTTCCTCGTCGTTGGGATTTACTGCCAAACGCATATAAGCCACGAAATCCTTCACCTCTTTCCGCTGATAAAATGACAAGCCACCGAACACCCGGTAAGGCAAATTTAGCCGCCGCAGGTGTTCCTCAAATTTCCGGCTCTGCGCGTTGGTACGGTACAGCACCGCGATCTCCGTATTGGGTATATGATAGCGGTGTTTTTGTTCCAAAATCAAATCTGCCACGCGGCGACTTTCCTCATCGTCGGTGACGCATTTGAGCAATTTGATCTTGTGCCGATCTTCTTTATCCGTCCAAATCGTCTTATTCAATTGGCGGCGATTGAAAGAAATTACCTCGTTTGCCGCCGACACAATGTGGTGAGTAGAACGATAATTTTGTTCGAGTTTAAAAGTCTTTAAAGCCGGATAGTCTTTCTCAAAATCAAGAATATTGTCAATCGTTGCGCCCCGAAAAGCATAAATACTTTGCGCATCATCGCCGACCACAAACACATTTTCCGAACTGCCCTCATATTTCAACAAACGTTTTAAAATGGCGTACTGCAAAAAGTTGGTGTCCTGAAACTCATCCACGTGGATGTAGCGGAATTTTTTCTGATATTTAGCCACCACATTGTCTGGGTTGTCGCGAAACAGGCGGTAGAGTTGGAACAACAAATCATCAAAATCCATCGCGCCGGAGCGTTGGCAGCGGGCAATGTATTTCTCGTAAATATCCACCACATACGGGCGACGTGCCACCCGATCTTGCTGCATCATGTCGGCATTGTCCCGATAACCTTTTGGCGACATTAAATTGCTCTTGGCCAACGAAATACGCGAACGAATGGCCGAGGCATTGTAAGCATTTGGATCCAGATTCATCTCCTTGATGATGGACCGCAACAGGCTCATAGTATCATCCGTATCGTAGATCGAAAAGGAGGCGGGGAAACCGATCTTGGTAGCCTCAGCACGTAAAATCCGTGCGAAAATGGAGTGAAACGTACCCGCCCATACCGATTGCGCCCGATCTCCCACCACCTTACTGATACGCTCCTTCATCTCCTTGGCCGACTTGTTGGTGAAAGTCAGCGTGAGGATTTCCCAGGGCGGGACGTTATTTTGCAGCAAATAAGCGATGCGGTAAGTCAGCACCCGCGTCTTGCCGGAGCCTGGCCCCGCGATGACCAAAACCGGCCCTTCGGTGGTGGTGACGGCCGCGCGTTGCACCGGATTGAGTTCGTCGAGATAGTTCATCCTAAGAAATGTGCTAATTTGCCAATGTGAAAATGTGCTAATATTTATTAGCCTGCCTCAAAAATCACTTCACTATCTGCTGCAAATTGCCTTTTTAAAAATTGTACTAGTGGCAAAAATAGAAGGTTCGGCTGGAATATACAGGTTTTAAATAAAATGTTTATAGGAAATCAACATAAATAATTTTAAACAAGCCATTTCAACATAAAAGTAATTTATTTGCAAGCAGACTTTTTGAGCGTTTGTATTGTCACATTGACCATATTTCTATATTGACCACATTTTCATTATGTTACAATACGAACTAAGTTACTGGGAGCGCGAAACTTTTCTAAAAGACTTCGATGTCGCCATTATTGGGAGTGGTATCGTTGGCCTAAACGCCGCCATTCACTTAAAAACAATTCAGCCCAACCTGCGTGTAGCCATCCTGGAACGCGGTGCCTTGCCCATCGGTGCGAGCACGCGCAACGCTGGTTTTGCCTGTTTCGGCTCCATGACCGAACTGCTGGATGACCTGACGCACCTGACCGAAGAGGAAGTGCTGACCATTGTGGAGAAGCGTTGGCGCGGTTTACAACAGTTGCGCGAACTGGCGGGCGACGAACGGTTAGGTTTTCAAATGCACGGCGGCTATGAAATGTTCAATGCTGAGGAAGAAGACATTTTTCAATCCTGTATAGCACGCATTCCCGATTTCAACCAAAAAATAGGCACAATAACTGGTCATCCCGAAGGCTATAAAGTGGTAGATGAACAGTTGCCCAAATTCGGTTTCCACGGTGTAAAGCACCTCATCCTGAACCAACCAGAAGGCCAGGTGCATACCGGAAAAATGATGGCGACCCTTTTGGAATTGGCCTTGGCCAAAGGCGTTCAAATCTTTAATGGCATCGGTGTTCGCCACTTGGAAGATACCTCACAGGGCGTAGAATTGGAAACCGAATACGGCTGGACTTTAAAAGTGGGGCAAGTATTAGTAGCGGTCAATGGCTTTGCCGGTCGCTTGCTGGGCCGCCCAGATGTGGTGCCTGCGCGGAATCAAGTGCTTATTACGCAACCCATTCCCGGACTAAAAGTAGAAGGCTGTTTCCATTACGACCGGGGCTATTTTTATTTCCGCAATATCGATGGACGCATTCTACTCGGCGGTGGTCGGCACTTGGACCGCGAGGTGGAAAATACCGATCAATTTGGAGCCAATGAATTGATTCGCAGTGTGTTAGTAAAATTGCTCCACGAAGTTATTTGTCCTAACCAACACGTGGAAATAGATAGTTGGTGGACAGGCATTCTCGGTTTAGGCCCCGTCAAAAAGCCCATCATCGAACGCGTATCACCCCATGTGGTGGTGGCCGTACGGCTTAGTGGCATGGGCGTGGCGATTGGAACTTTGGTGGGACGGGAAGGAGCAAATTTAGTTATGAGGGATGAGTTATGAGTTATGGCCGCTTGTGATAACTCATAACTCATCCCTTATAACTCATAACTATTTTTTAAGTCCTATTTCCCGCAGCCGCTCATCCAAATACTCGCCAGCAGTAATAGGCGTATAATGCAGCGGACTATCTTCCGTCACCAGAATCGGCAAACTGCTCAAATCCATGCTGCTGACCGGATGCAGGAAAAACGGAATGCTCAGGCGCGGCAAATGCCACTCTTCGCGCGGGGGATTTACGACGCGGTGGGTCGTGCTTTTCAGATAATTATTGGTAAGGCGTTGCAGCATATCGCCGACGTTAATCACGATTTCGTCCGGGCCGGGCATGACGGCGACCCATTTATTTTCGGAATTCAATAACTCCAAACCACCGGCACTGGCACCCACTAGTAATGTAATCAAATTGATGTCTTCGTGTTGCTCGGCACGGATGGCAGAGGCTGGTTCCTGCTTGATCGGCGGATAGAAAATGGAGCGCAGAATGGAGTTGCCGTGCGTGATGTGGCGTTCAAAATAATCCACTTCCAAACCCAAATAAAGCGCGATGGCCTGCAATAAATGGCTGCCAGATGTCTCAAAAGCGCGGTATAATTCTTTGCCCAATTGCGCGTAATTCTCCACTTCACTCACCTGCACATTATCTGGATACATGCTTTTAAGTGGGTGATTATTAGGCACTTCCTGACCAATCTGGAAAAACTCTTTCAAGTCTGCTACCTGCGATTGCTTAGCGTGTTCCTTACCAAAAGAGGTGTAACCGCGTTGGCCAGCCATGCCCGCCACTTCGTAGCGGCGTTTCACGTCTTCCGGCAAAGCAAAAAATTCTTTAGAAGCCGCGTAGAAATCGTCCACCAGTTTTTTGGGAATGCCATGATTGACGACGGCTACGAAACCAACTTCATGGAAGGCTTTGCCTAAATCATTGACAAATTCGGTGCGTTCGCTAGTATTTCCGTTGACGAATTTGGAGAGATCAACTGTGGGAACACCTTTCTCTTGCATATTATTTTTGTTGAGTATTTGAAGATATGAGGATACGAGGATTTGAGTAAAACGCTCGTGCGCAAAGTTCGGACATTTATAATAGCCAGACAACCAGCCGTCTTTACCAATCTTTCTTGTTCGTTTTCGGAACCCTTTTTTGCTGCACAGCCGCGCGGTATTTGCGCGCATTTTTGCGATCTTCGGGGCCGATGGTCGTTTCCAGCATGCGCTGAGCCTCCTGTTTCGTCATTTTGCTGGGTTCTTTTTGAGTAGGCCCTTGATCTTCTCCCGGTTGTTTCTCCGGTTTTTGTGGCTGACTGTTATTTTGTGGTGGCTGTTGCTGCGGCTGTTTTTGTTGATCTTGTTGAGGCGGCTTTTGATCTTCGGGTGGCTGTTGGCCGTTTTGTTGCTGTTGGTCCTGCTTCTGTTTTTGCTGCTGCTTTTGTTGCTCTTCTTTCAATTTTTGCTTGGCCATTTGCAGATTCTGCTTCGTGGCGGCATCGCCGGGTCGCAGACGCAGACTGTTTTCATAGGCTTCCACAGCTTCTTTGAATTTCTGCTGCTTCATCTGCGAATTTCCCAAATTATACAGTGCATCGGCTTTGGTGGCAGGCAATTGAGAACCCGCAACGGCCTGTTCAAATGCTTTTTCCGCCTCTGGATATTTGCCTTGTTGGTATTCGGCGCAGCCTAAATTGTACGTTGCATTTAGACTCCCGGAATTTTGTCGGACGGCTTCTTTGTAGTGCTCCTGGGCAGCCGTATAATTTTCTTTCAAATATTCCTTATCACCAGCGCGGAGTGCCTGGTGGGCATTTTGGCCGAATATTGCTGTATTTGTTAAGCAAAATGTGAGTAAACAGAATAGCATCCTCATGTCGTCTTCCGTTTTTTATCCTGAAATAACAACCATTGCTCCGCCGCTAAAAGCAGAATCGCGGGTAATAACAGCCATTGATAATATGACTCAAACTCCGTAAAAGAGCGTACTTCCACGGTGCGTTTTTGCAAACGATCCACCTCGCGGCGCAGAGCATTGATGGCTCGGTCATCCTGACTAATATTGTAGGAAGAACCATTACCAGCACGCGCGATTTTTTCCAGCAAAGCACCATCCAGTTTAGTCGTAACGACTTCGCCCTGCTCATCGCGTTTATACTGATTACCGCCAAAACCATCTATCGGAATGGGGCCACCTTTCGGCGTGCCCACGCCCACCGTACAAATTACCGCTCCGTCGTCCGCCGCTGCTTCGGCGCGATCCACGGATTCTTCATCGTGGTCTTCTCCATCGGTAATTAGGATCAGCATTCGTCCACCGCCCGTTCCAGCCGCGAAAGATTCCGTGGCTAAATCTATGGCTGCCGGAATAGCTGTCCCCTGTTCGGTAATCAGTTCAGGGCTAGCGGTTTGCAGACTTTGCAGGCAAAAATTATAGTCCGTCGAGAGCGGCATTTGCAGAAAAGCATCACCCGCAAAAAAGATCAATCCAATGCGCTCCCCTTCTAGTGCTTTTACCAGTTTGCTGGCAAAACGCTGCGCTAATTCCAAACGGCTGGGAGCCACGTCTTTGGCCCACATGCTCTGCGAAATATCAAGGGCGATAAAGATGTCAGCACTTTGCTGGGTGACGTTCTGCGATTTTGCACCCCACCGTGGATTGGCCCAGGCTACCGCCAAAAATGCCAAACCAAGTCCCAAAAGTCCATTTTTTAACCAAAACTGAGTAGCCGAAAAACCGGGTAGCAAGCGCGACAACAACTTGGGATCGCCCAATTGCCGCAGCGTTCCCTGTCGCCAAAACCAATAGCCCAACACCAGCAAGGCCAGCAGCGGCACGGCAGTCAGCAGCCATAAATACTCCGGGTGCTCGAATTTGGGCATCTTTTAGTAATAAAAAAGCAATGAGCAAAGGGCAAAAAAGCAAGGGACAAATTGGCAATTAATCAGCGTAAGTCATTGGTTATCATTGCCAATTTGCCTTTCGCTATTTTGCCCTTTCCCTTACCTCCCGCCTCGAATCAGTTCAATATAGCCGCTCAATGGTTCGGGCCGCAAAGAAAGACCTTCTACCCGACGCTCAAATATTTTGCAAACATAGAAATAACTACCTTCTGACAATTCTTTCCCGGTGGTGCTGGTCCCAGCCCAGTTAATGGCTGGATCGGTGGTCACGAAAACCAGATTGCCCCAGCGGTTGAATATCTGCATTTCCACCCGCTCTACAAAACGCCAGCCGGGAAAAGGAGTAAATACGTCATTGTGACTATCACCATTGGGCGTAAAAGCATTCGGCAGCACATATTCCGGGCAGTTATCCACACAAATAATGTTGCTCAATGCACTTTCATTGCCAGCCGAATCAATAGCCGATACCGCATAACAACCAGTCAATCCATCGTCCAACAAATGAGTGTAATCAGTATTTCCAGGTTCCTGCTGGGTAGCAATTATGGCCAATGGTTCCTCTGTACTTGGAGCGTACCAGACATTATACTGCACTACATCCTGTGATCCGTTGCAAGTCTGATTAGGATTAGTCCATTGTAAGTTATTCTCGTAAGGCGGATCCGGGCTTGGACCACCCTGACCATTGCACAGATTGTTGATTGCCAGCAATTTCGGCGGGCAAGGCGGTACAGTATCTAATGGACTTCCGCATGCACGCTGCGAATTATTCTCAAGTGGACTGCGAATGCCAGGAACACTGTATGTGCCTTCGCTACGAACATAGTAGCAATATTCCTGCCCGTTAATTAAACCACGATCCTCATAATGTGTCTCCGCTGTGCTAGCAATGGAGTCGAATTGTCCGACGGAATTCCGGCGGAAAATGTCATATCTAAAATTCTCCCAAGGCACATCTTCTTGCCAGGAAAGCAGGTTGGTTTCGTCAGTAGAATTGACGGTCAGAAACACGGATGAGGCAGCCGTAGTCGTGCCAAGCGGCGTGTTTTCTCCATTTACATAAAAGGCAATTTGATAGCGATAAGGTTGGCCTTGTGTGTTCAAGCCCTGGTCCGTAAACATGGTGTCACTGGCTTGCCAAAAAGTCGGGGACGTAAAAGAAGCATTAGGGACTTCCTGAAAAGTGCCACCACTAAATCCTGGTGCGCGCAGTAATTGATAGCGATAAGGACCATGATTAATCACCGTATCCAGTTCAGTAGCCGAAGGCTTTGTCCAAATCACTTTTATTTGCCCATTCGTAGCATCAGTTTCTTTGACATCCACATTAGTCAAAAGTGGTAGATCGCGTGGCAACTGAATACAAACTTCTTCCGAAGGCAGACTTTCTACCACATTATACGGATAACCACCTGCCGAAATACGGGCAAATTTCCCCAATATCCGGTAGCAATAGGTGCGGCCACGTTCTACATTAGTATCTTTGAAGTAATAGCGCCCGTCCTTCGTTTGCTTGGTAACAAAAATAACTTGGGTGTATCCTCTACCCGCCAAACCCGGTGTACAGGTGTCAATTTCAAAAGGCTTGGTACCCTCGCGTCGCCACACCGAAAAGCCATAGAAATAATTGTCGGCAGCGTTTTCGCAAGCGTAGGGCTTGGCCCAGGTAAGTTCAATAAAACCCTGTTGGGTGGTAGCCTGTACGTCTTCTGGAGGCGGGCCAACCACTTTAATAGAGACCGTTTTCAGATCGGCGAGCTGGGCGGTAACGCTATCCTGCGAATCTACGGCTTTAAAAACCACGGAATAAGGCTGGTTAGAAATATGTTCGCAAGTTGTTTTCCACCGGAAAGTGCCATTCAGAGGGGGGCGTTGAAAGCCAGTCGGGCCATCAAAAGTAGCGTGACTAACGAGGGCAGTGTCGAGGGGGCCGCCCAGAGCCGTGAGTTGCACAAAATCACCACTATCTGGATCGGTAGCGAACACCGGAAATTCGACATTAGTGCCAGCTATCACGCATAACTTATCAATAGTTTGTACATCGGGCGGGTTGTTTTCACATCTATCCACAAAAATCTGCATATCCCGAATAGTGGTATCTATGGGAACGCCTCCGCGCCAGGAAACGACGATGAATGCCAAATTGTATTCGCCGGGTGCCTGCGGCGAAAACCACGAAATAATCCCGGTACGTTCGTCTTGGTGCAGGGTATTGTTCGGGCCTGGTACGATCTGATCGGGATAACTATAGTTTGGGACAGGTACACCTAAATCTTGCAACGGCACAATCAGATGATAAGCCAGGCTATCGCCTTCCGGATCGAAAGCATTGGGATTATGCAGGAAAAGTTTGCCTACACAAGCATTGTCAATCGGTGGTTGCAGCAAGTACGGCGTGGTATTATTGCCGCCAAATTGTGGGTCTTGAAAGGAATAAATCGTTTCAATGTGAAAAGGGACATTGTCCGAAGAAGGCGGATTGACGTTGATAATACCAGCAATGCGGTTGGGGTCGGTCATCGAAATACGATACCTGGCCGGTCCGGCGAAAGTATGTTGCGCCACATAAATGTTATATTTAATATCGTTTGGATAAGGTACACCATGTCCGTTGGCTCGCGGTACAGATTCCATGGTGCCATCGCCCCACATAATAGTCAGGGTATCGCGATCCGCATTTACGCTGCTTGTGCGCGTCCAGGTAATAATGGTGGCTTCTATAGTGAGAGGACCGATCTGTCGAATATGAATTTCACCAGCGCGGTTGTGAGTCGCCAGCAAGGAATATGGTAGAAGAAAGCAAAGAACCGGCAAAAGGAGGGAACGTAATATCAATCTCATGGTGTTTGAGTGCTTGGTTGGGCAAAGGGGACTGGGAGAGGGAACGGACTACAAGATTAAAATATTTTTCCTGTAAACTCCGAAAAAACCTTTGGGTTTGCCATTTTTGCCAAAAGTCTTGCCAGCCTTGCCCTTTTCTTTTCACTAACACCTTTCGCCTATGCTGCTTTATAACGTCACCGTCACGATGGATCTCGAAATACACGACGACTGGGTGCACTGGATGCGCGAGACCCATATTCCCGATATCATGGCTACAGGCAGCTTTATCTCCTATCGGATGTGCCGACTGCTCGGGCATGAACACGAGGACTCGGAAATTTATGCAGTACAATATTTAGTCAAAGACATGACCCATTTGCTCCGTTTCCAGCAGGAGTTCGCGCCCAAACTACAGGCTCAGCACAAATCGCGTTATGAAGGGCGGTATGTAGTGTTTCGGACAGCGATGGAGCTGGTGGATCATAATGAGAAGATGTGAGGGCAGCATATATGATTCGCTGTACCTCCCTTATGCCAAATATTGGCAGATATTAGCAGGCGGCATACCTGCGCGAGACGAGATCACATGTGTATATCAAACTTAACATCATAAATGCCAATATAAAGAACTTTATATTTTAGGCCGTACAGGAGTAAGAGCAAAGATAAAGCCGCCCCGAGGTTTCGGGGCAGCTTCTCACCTTATAAACTTACTGCACCGTCAATGTCAGATTCACCGTATTAGTCAACCCGTCGCGGTTGGTCACAGTGAAACTGTACTTTTCAGTACCCGCCTGGTTGCGGGTTACGATGGGCACATCTACAGTATAGTTGTCACCCTCCGAACCGCTCAACGTGATGTTTTGCACAGTAGTGGCAGTAGCTCCATCATAGCTCACCGATTCATTGAAGCTTTTTAGCACATCTTTATCCTCGGCTTTGCTGGCCTGGATACCAACCAGAATGGCTTCATTTTTTCCGACCGTTTTATCTGCGGAGGTATACACCACGCCAGTTTGGAAGGAAATGTTGGGCAACTTGCCTGCATCTTTTTCGCAAGAACCTAAGGTGAATAGTAAGGACAGCGTCAAGGCTGGCAACAAGAAAAACAGGTACTTTTTCATGTGTTTAAAAATTGTTTTGGTGAAAGTTGTAGAGGGTGTTTAGAAGGTTTTTTGAGTATTTGAAGATGCGAATAGTTAATCAATTGCCTGATTATCAAGTGTTTTGGTAGAATATTCAAATACTCGCATCCTCCATAAATTTACTACTTACCAGGCTATTCGTGCCGATAAAACTACCGCCCGCCCCGGTTCATAAATGCCATAAGACTTGAAGCGCGAAAGATGATCAAAGTAGCGGAGATCAAGCAAGTTGCGAGCCGTGAGGCGCAGGGTTAGCCAGTTTTTGCCCCATTGCAGATCGGTGCCCACACCGGTATTTAGCAAGAAATAGGCGGGCGTGGGAGTTTCGCAGCCCAATTGTGCCTCGTTAGCCATTGTTTGATCACAGTCTGCCGGGCGGTAGGGATGATTTTGTTGCAGTACGTATTCGCCTTCGGCAAATGCCCAGGATTTTGACAGTTTGTGACTCCAATTGCCCGCCCATTTTACCCGGCTTACCAATTTTGGTGCAGGAATAAAGGGCAATGCCGTGCCGTCCGCCCGCTTACCGCGCACTATTGCGAACTCGTTCTCCCAGGCCCAACCCTGGCCCGCTTGTATCGTAGCTGTAGCTTCGCCGCCCACCAATCGGGCATTGTCCTGCTGGTAGCGAAAGACCGGAAAGCCAAACACATCCTCGCCCGTTGGCGCCAGATAAATGTAGTTTTTGAATTGATTAATCCAAGCTGCCACGCTTACGGCAAACCATTTTCCCTCGCGGCTGAGGTCGGCTTCGAGATTAAGATTCTGTTCATTGTACAAATCTGGCCGACCGATTTCATAGCGAAAAACGCCCTCATGCAGGCCATTGGAGGAAAGTTCGGCCAGGTTGGGTGCCCGGAATCCAGTGGCCGCATTAGCCTTCAAAGTCCAGGCAGCCGAGGGGTTCCAGGCCAGTCCCAGCAGCCCGTTGGCCGAGGCCCGATGGCGGCTGAACGGATGAATGCCTTTGTCGGGCGTGTTCAGCAGGCGCGTCTCTTTGGTCTGGATAAATTTGTCCTGCAAACCTGCGCCAGCCTCCACAGTCAGTGTGCCGCGTAAGTGCCGCATAAAGACGGATGCACCCTGTTCCGCCATATTTGCATCGGGGACTATAATGCGCGCGCCGTAGTTGGTGTTATTTTCTAAGGCACCGATGCCGCTGATAATGAGTATATTGTGCTGACTAATCGGTTGCGCCCACTGCACATTCCACGGCAGCGAGACGAGGTGCATATTCAAGCTGACCGCCCCGCCGCCTTCATCTTCCCGCCGCAGATTGCTTTGCAAGCCAGCATTTACTTTAAGTTGACCATTCTTTTTCCAAAAGGTATTTTCCGAAGAAAGCACATTGAGGAACACGGTATGGTGCGGCCCAGCCAGCGAACGGCTCCAGCGGGCATCGGGAGTAAAAAAACTGACCAGATCTTCCAGGACAAAACCAAAATTATTGAGCGAACCATTATAGTTAATAATGCTCTGGCGGCGAGCATTGCGAAAAGCCAGCGTGCCCTTGACGTAATAGCCGCCGAAGCGCGAGTTGAGGGCACGCTTACCGCCGCCCTGGGTATAATCGGCGTGGTTATCTGCACCTGCCCGCAACCGCCACCAACCCTGTTTAGTATTGCCCAAAAAGCCTACATCACCGCTCATCCCCAACGTGTTGCTGTACAGCCGCAAGTTGGCATCTCCCTGCTGATGTCGTCCGGGTGTTGGTTGCTCTTCAATGACATTGATGACCCCACCAACTGCTTCCGAGCCATACAGAATAGATGCTGGTCCTCGAATAAGTTCCACCCGATCCACGCCAACATCGGTGAGGCCAAGGCCATGCTCATCCTGCCACTGCTGATTGTCGAACTTGAGCGAGGACAGCAGCACTAGTACTCGATTGCCATACAGACCGCGTATGACTGGCTTACCAATGCCTGCGCCCGTACTCAACCGACTCACACCCGGCAGAGCAGTGAGCGCAGCAGCCAGCGTGGCAGCACCGGAACGAACCATGCGCTCGTGCGATAAGGCACTGATATTGAGGGCCGTTGCTTTGCCTTCTGACTCACGGAGACCAGATATAAGCACTTCTGGTAATGCCTTCGCAAGGGTTGAGGTACGAAGAGAGTCGGACGTTTGGGCGGAAGAAAAGTTGGCGAATCGAGCAAGAAAAAAGCCGATCAGCAGAAAATGTTTCATGCTTCATAAAGCATTTGGCAGCAAGCACTACGCCCACCTTTCCTGAACGGGGTTCAGGAAAAATAGGCTGGAGTACAACACCCTGATTATCAAATTTTTGAAATTTTATTTTCAAAAATGACAGACCTATCGGATGGCTTGTTTGGAAAAAGAAAAGAGGAGAAATGCGTAACTTGTGGCCAGCCCATGCTCTGGCGGCGGAGTGAAAATGCGGGTAAAACCGACCAACCTATTTGCCTGAAAAAAGAAGGCAAGCCGGGCAATATGTAGCGGCGAAGGCAGCAAAGCCCAAGTTTGATGAATTGGGAGAAAAGGCTGACCGAAAAGTTGAGCGAGCAGGCGACAAAGTGGATTGGTACACGGCAGTGTACTCGGGCCTACCCCAAAAAGGCTTTGAAAACCCATTAACAGCCGCTGTTCCAGGGCATCTGGCAAAGCAGTGACATGTGCCGAATCGCCGTGCATTTCCACCTTTTTTAGGTCGTACAGTACGCCATTATACCACCATTCGCGCTGTCCAGAGCGGCCCTGCATGAAATCTTGCCGATTTAGCACGAAAATTTCCTCCCCTTCCGACGTATTACCCAGCCGCATAGAAGCCTGATTATATGCCACGCCTACTTGCACCAAAGGCAACAGCAAGGCTACGCCGACTTGAAAAGCAGCGAGGGCGAGCAAGAGGTATGACAGAGAGCGATGCAAGGCGAGAGCAGATTTCAGGGGCTAATATAGGGTGTTGCGGGTTGTAGAGGCATTGCTCTTTGTTGCTCCTGCGACCCACAGTTTTTTTATCGCGCCCCAACCGTGAACTTCCCCACAAAAATCAAGTCCTCATCCGCCTGTCGCTCTACGGTAAAATAATATAATCCGGGACGTAAGCGCAATTGTTGCGAAGTAGAAAACGTCCATCGTCCAATCCCATTGCTGGGTTGAACGATGCTCGGCAATAACTGGAACAGAGGTTTGCTGGCAGCAGATTTATTACCATAGATTTTTAAGACCAGAGGATATTGTGCAGTGTCCGCAGCAGCGGGAGCAGTGCCTCGAAAATTGATTTTCACTAATCCATTTTGGGGCTTAAAATTGGCACCCAACGCAGGACTTTGCATTTCGGCGGAGCCATCGGCAGCACGAATAGTACTGCCTAAGCGGGCTTCAAAATCCCCGTTGGTAGCGAATGCCGCTGGATCAGCCATCGCAATGGGTTCTGGTGCTTTTTCCGCAGGTTTGAGGTGGGTTTCCGGGGAATCAACCGGAGTAATGGAAGGTACGGGAGTTTTTATTTCCTGCTGCACAGGAGGCATAGGATTGATTCCGTGGGAGAGCGAAAGCCAAAGCCAACCCAGCCAAAGCAGCGTTAGAATTGCCATTATTATACCCAGCCATTGGAGCCAGTTATTATTTGCTGTCGGCGGAGTGGGTATTGGGTTCTGAACAATATCACTCAATAGATCGCGGAGTTGGAGTTTTCGCGGATCGGCCAACTCCTGATGTAGTTGGCGATGCAATGCTACTTCAGCCCGGAAATTGGCATCATCGGCAATGCGATTTTCTATGACTTGTTGCTCAGCAGGCGAAAGCGAGCCGTTCAGGTATTGTTCGATGAGTTCGTTTGTATCTAAATTTTCCATGACCGATCAGGCAGTTTGCAGTTCCAAGAATTCAGGATCATTTTTGATTAATTCAACTAATCGGTCTTTGCACTGCGATTTCCGTACCCGGGCGTAGCCTGCGCTGGCAAAACCCATCGTTTGAGCGATTTCGTCCATGCCCCGTTTTTGGAAGAAAAGTTCCAGCAGTTTTTGGCAGTCTGCTCCGAGTTGGCGCAGGGCTTTGTAAAAAAGTTTACCGCGCTCCACTTGAAGAAAGTCCACTTGGGAGGAGTCATCGACGATATATTTGGCGTGGTCGGGAATTGTTATCTCCGCCGCTGACTTTTTTTGCTGACGCGATCGCCAAAGATTTTGACAGACGCTGTACAGGAACGTGCTGAACTTGCTGGTGAGCTGAAATTCCGGTCGCTGAGCTTTTTCATATATCACGATAACGGCATCCTGAAATACGTCTTTGGCATCGTCCTCCGAACCGCCATTTTCATGAATCAGTCGGCGAATAGCGGGAAAAAGATTGACGTACATCTGACTGATGATAGCGCGATCACCCGAAACTATAGCAGATAAATAGTTGATTTCCTGCAAGATGGGAGGAGAATTAAGACCGGAAAAGTTTGATAATCGAACGATAGAAATTACTCAATCAATACAAATCCCGCCCAGTCATAAGCACTTGGATGCTTCACCCGCATTTCGCGTTGCGTAACCCGGAATGCCTGCGGAATAGTCTGTTTCTCCGTCAGCCAGTGTTTGTAAAAAGTGGTCATAAATTCCTGGGTACTTCGGTCGTCCACTTTCCAGAGCGACATCATCAGATATTTGGCTCCGGCGATCTTAAAGGCCCGTTGCAGGCCATATACGCCTTCATTGCCGACAATGTCACCCAGTCCCGTTTCGCAGGCACTCAGCACCACCAGTTCGGTGCCGGAAAGATTCATCTGGCTGATTTCGTAAGCGGTCAGGATACCATCTTCCAGGCCGACCGGGTGCTGGCCAGTGAGCCAAGCCTCTTTGGCACCCGCCAGAATCAGCCCAGAGCGAATCATCGGGTGTTCCGACATTTTAAAGATTTGTTCTTGGTCACCACCATTTGTTTTTTCTCCTTTCCCTTTTGGATCTGGGAAAAAATACCCGTGGGTGGCCAAGTGGATAATGCGCGGCGAGGGTGATTTCACCCCTAATTGCCGGAAGGCTTCTTCGGTGGCGTAGAAACCGGTATCTATTTTGGCGGTAATATTTGCGGCGTTAAGCGTCTGTCCGATCTGCCGTACTTCGGCGGCGGTAGCGGGCAAATAATCAAGTACACCGCCTCGGGTAATACTGGCACTGTCGGGTTGGAAAGTAAGTGCTTCGTCGGATAGAATGCTTCGTAAGGAACTACCGCGATTGGCGTAGGCAATGCCGGTACTATCGCTATCGTAGCGGACACCGCCGACCAGATAGGCGGTGTTGGCAGCATTTTGCGTCTGTGAATTGGGGATGACTAACTGTCGTGTGCTTCCCAGCACTACGAGCTGCCGTTGGTCGCCAAAGACTTTTCCATCAGCATTGGGGATAGCTGCCAAATTGATGCGGTGTAGCAGGCCGGAGGGTGAACAATAGATAGTAGTGATGCCTTTTAAGGAATTTTCCAGCGGTTGCCAGACGAGTTCGTAGAGGGATTTTTGTTTGCTTCCAGTAGTTTTTTTAGCATATAAATCATTGATTTTTAGGAAATTATTGCCACCTGATGCGCCGCGTAAGAGTGGAATTAGTTCTTTTTCTTCAAAAAGGGAGATAATTTGTGGTGGGGAATCAGGCCGCAAAACGAGTGCGGCATACATAATACTGTCTTCAGGATGGATAATTTCAAACTGATAACGGATAAATTCGATGGCCGCTTCTGTGGATTTCAGGGTTTGTTGCACCTGCTGCCAGCGAACTTCCTGCTGTGCAGCCTGAAAATTAGCTGATCGCCGGGCAATTTCTTTTTCCAGGGAATTCGCTTGTTCTTCGATCCTGGCAATATTCGTCGTGTCGCGCTCAGCGACCGGCAAGGCATAAAGTTGAGCGAGCTGGAAATGCGATGATTTCCACTCTGCATAAATAGCGCGGGTGTTACTATCCGCTTGAGCAATGTCTTTTTCCAGGCTCAGGGTCCTGAAAAGTAAGGCATGGTTAAGAAAAAGGGCATCGTCGTAGGCAGCAGCAATCAGCAAATCGTTGTGGTAACGTTGAGCAAAATGCAGCAGGGTGCCGAACTTCTCTTTAAATAAATCCCGGTATTCCAGTATTTCTTTTTCGGAGGAATAAGTGGCAGCCTTTTGAATAAGGGAACGGAAGGTGGCATTAGAGGAAATAACATAAGGGATGGCTTCACTGATACTATTCTGTGCGGCATAACAAATAGCTAAATTGTACACGCTCGTAGCGTAAGAAAAATGTTCTTTTCCGACCAGTTTTTCCCGAACATTCTTAGCTTCTATATATAAAGGGAGTGCCTGGGTGAATTCCCTTTTTCCACCATACAGATTGGCCAGATTGGTTAAGGTAATGGCGTAATGGAAATTTTCTTTTCCAACTGTCTTTTCCCAGATGGATTTGGCTTCCAATCTCAATGGCAGAGCCTGATCGAAATCGCCTTGGTCTTGATAAACATTCGCCAGGTTGTCGAGACAGCTGGCATAATCCGGAGCTTCTTTTCCCGAAGTTTTTTCAACGATGGTCTTCGCTTCCAAATAAAGCGGCAGGGCACCTGTGTAGTCTTTTCGCGCATAATACACATTAGCTAAATTGCCGATAATCAACGCATACTCCGGATTTTCTTTTCCCATTTCTTTTTCTTCCAGAGCCTTTGCTTCTGAATAAAGATTGATAGCCTTGTCATATTCTCCCTCTTCTCTATAAACATTCGCTAGATTAATCAGAACCTTTATATAGAAAGGATTTTCTTTGGCCATTGCTTTTTCAAGGATGTCTTTGGCTTCGAGCATGATGGATTCAGACTTTTCGTAATTGCCCTTCAGACGGTAAAGATCTCCCATACCGATCATAATCATAGGTCTGATACGTTCGAGACTCTTATCATTCGGTATCTTATGTTGAATGGCGATCGCTTCCAGAAACAACTGTTCCGATTGGTCATAATTACCTCTGTCTTTGTAGAGGTTGGCCAGATTATTCAGACTAGTTACATACGCAGCATTTTCTTTCCCAAGCACTCTCTCGCGGATAGCCTTTGAAGTCAAATACCATTTTTCGGCTTCTGTATAGTTTGATTGGAAGTAAAGTACGCGACCATGATTAAAACACGTGCTGCCGTAGGCCGCGGTTTCCAGTCCCAGTTTCTCAGTTACCAATTTTTCGGCTACCGCATTGGTTGCTAAGGCTTGCTCATAATTTCCTGCTGCTGTGAGCGAGCGCGACACCTGAATCAGGCTGTCCACTTGCCGTGCCACTCCGATAGTATCCATTTTTTGTCCATAGGCAAAAACGGGTAAAATCAAGGTGTAAAAGAAGACTTGTATTCGCATGGGCGAGGAAATTTAAAAGTTTATCAAAAACAAGGATATGGTTGGTTTCTGCTTTGCATTCAGCATTGATTTTAACCTTTTTAAGCCCCTCCTTAAAGTTTTTTGAAAAAAATCATCCACGACATATAACGTCTTCCACCCTGCTCAAATATACTTTCAAAGGCACTCAAAACGGAATCACTATCGAAGAAAGTGCTACAAATTAAAAACAAAGTTCACTCAAATTTAAAAAAAATGAATACCATGAAAAAGAATCAAATCTTCGCAATTGCCTCCCTGTTGGTTTTCACTTTATTCTGCTCTGGTCAACTCTCTGCCCAATGGACAGATGGCGGCTGGCGCGTCTGGACGACCAATCTGAATGCCAACGTGGGCATCGGCACTGATAATCCATTCAATGCCAGTCTGCAATTCGCTAATACACTGGGTAACAAAATTACGCTGTGGGGAGATGGCACCAACAACTATGGCTTCGGCATTAACGGTGGCAACCTAGCCGCCTATATGCCCGATATAGCTGGTACCCGCTTTTCTGTTCGGCTCAATGGTTATGGCGGCACGGAAAAATTTATGGTTACCAATGAAGGGAACATTGGCCTGAACGGGGCCATCCCCTACTACTCCAGAATGCAGTTCGACAATGCATTGGGCAATAAAGTCTCTTTCTTTGACTTGGGCGGCAATGTAGGCTACGGTATGGGCGTCACGGAGAAAAATCTGTCGGTGTTTATTCCTAACCAGGCCGGCAACCGGTTTTCTCTTCGAACGGATAATTCCGCAGGTGGAGAGAAATTTATGGTCACTAATGAAGGTAAAGTATCGATTGGCAGTCGCCTGTACGTGGGTGCCACGGGTACGGAAAGCGGAGGCTATGGCGTCGTGCAATTCAAAACGACTACCGCTACTGGCGGCGTCATTCGCTCTTCTTCGGGCACTACCGACGCAGGTAACGCGCCCCTGATTTTAGATGCAAGCAGCCTCAATTTCAGCAATAACAATACCATTAAAATGACCATGAATAGTGCGGGCTACATGGGCCTCGGCACCAGCAATCTGACCTACAGACTCAACGTCAATGGCACCATCCGGGCCAAAGAAGTACGAGTAGAAAGCAACTGGGCCGATTATGTATTCGAGCCGGATTATTCGCTGCGTCCATTGGCGGAAGTAGAAAAATATATTCAGGCTAACAAACATTTGCCAGACGTGACTTCAGCGGAGGACATTCAAAAAGATGGTGTTCAGGTGGGCGAACAAATGACGCAGATGATGCGCAAGATCGAGGAACTGACCCTCTACGTGATCGACCTGAAAAAGGAAAACACGAAGACGCAGGCAGAAAATGCCGATTTGAAAAAACGACTGGAAAAACTGGAAAAATAAGACCTCCTCACGATTGGGCCGCTGTACAAACGCTCTGCGCTGCGGCGGCCCAATTTGTACCTCTTTTCACCTTCTCAAAAATGCAACGTCATGAAAAACATCCTTCATAGCAGTATTATCTGCACGATCACGTTGATACTCCTTCCATTCTTTGCCAGCAACATTTTTGCCCAAAGTACCCTGATCGCCACCACCCCGGATTCCATTGTCCAGATCACGACCATTCTTCCCGGAACAACCAAGCCACAAACCTTGACAGTATCTGTGAAAGACGGTATGGCTACCCTGGATGATGACATTCTGCTCGGCACCATCGCTGAATTGCAAAGTGCGCAAGATCGGGGCGCAGTAGTCGGAGGAACTGGGTATCGCTGGCCAGGTGGCGAAATACCTTATGTCATAGCACCTGGCTTCACACCGGCCTACATCACCCTGATCCGCACGGCCATCGACTATATCAACGCGACTACCCATCTACTCATCGTACCCCGGCTGGCACAAACCGATTACGTCCAGTTTACGCCCTCCAACGTCTGCAAATCAGCGGTGGGAAGACAGCAGGTGGGCGCACAACCCATTCGACTGGCCGATAAGTTTGCTCCCGGAGTGACCAGTTATTGCGATTTTCCCCAGATCATTCATGAAATTGCTCACGCTGCCGGGCTTTGGCACGAACAGACCCGACAGGATCGCGACAACTTTGTGACGATCCATTGGGAAAATATCATTGACACTGCGAAGTACAATTTTTATAAATACAATACGGGTAGTGACATTGGACCCTACGACTTCAACTCGCGGATGCACTACGCTGCCGATGCATTCAGCAAAAACGGTCAACCGACGATTGTGGCCAACGGTGGGCAGGCCTTCGGAAACGCTCCGGAATATAGTGTTGGCGACATAGCCACCATCAACACGATATATCCATCTAACAATTGCCTGACCAGCCTATCATTGAGCCAAACCATTCCGCAGGTCGTTCGCCCGATGGTTATGGAGGTGGTTAGCACGATTAATTCCAGTGCCACGATCCTGAGCGGCAACAATATGATCTATGACGGAGGAGTGGCGGTCATCCTGTCTCCTGGCTTTAAGGCAGTGGAGGGCTGCACTTTCAAGGCGGTCATTGAGGGTTGCGGCGGCGTGTACCACCGGAGTTCCGATCCCGAGGTAGAGGAATGGATGGCCAGTGCCGAAAATAACCAGACGGAGCAACCGCCGACCAAGCAATCAGAGAATAATTCCCCTCTCCCCGATGTAAACATTGCGCCGAATCCTTTCTCCGGCAGTACGACCATTACCTATACTTTGCCTACTGCGCAAAAGGTGGATATGCAGGTACTTAGCCTCCTTGGCAACCTGGTGGCGCAACCCATCCGGCAGGAATATCAAGACGCTGGTAAGCATGAATATTATTTCAGAGCCGAAAACCTGCCAACGGGTGTTTACTTCTTAGTGATGCAAACAGGCGGACAAAAACAGACCAAACGCCTCGTGGTAAGCCGCTAACTAACAGCGGGAAACCAAATGAAAATAATATAGAAACCGATGAAGGCTTTTTTCCCTATGAGCAGGGCCGCTGTATAGTGGCCCTGCTTTCGCAATATGTTGATTGTCAAAAATTTAAACTAATTTTTTTTACAAATTTGCCTCTTGCCAATTCCCTACTTCGCCTTATACCCCCGCGCCGCGAAATACAAGATAAAAAGATAGCAAGGCAAAGCGATCATATAAGCCATTTGTGTCCCAATACTATCGGCCAACCGTCCATAAGCCAGCGGTATCAAAGCCCCTCCGGCGATACCCATCACTAGCAGTGCCGAGCCAATCTTAGTAAATTTGCCCAGGCCAGCAATTGCCAGTGGCCAAATCGCTGGCCACACCAAAGCATTGGCCAAGCCCAACAGCGCCACGCAAAGCACGGAGGTAAAACCAGTCGTAATTAAGGCCGATAGGGTAAGTAACACGCCGAGAATGGCCGACCATTGCAACGCTTTTTGTTGCGTAATATATTTAGGAATAGCAAAAATACCAATCACATAGCCGCTCAACATCCCATATAAAGTGTAGGTAGTAAAGTGTTTAGCCGCTTCCTGACTGAATCCCTGTGATAGCCCATAATTGATGATTGTATCGCCAGCGATAACTTCTACGCCGACGTAGAGAAACAAAGCCAGCACCCCCAGCAGCAAGTGTGGATATTGCCAAACGCTCGTTTTGGCCACGCCATCCGCGGCCACGGTTTCTTCCGCTTCATTCAGTTCCGGTAATTTGGAGAACAGCACTAACACGGCCAGTCCAGCCAGCAAAATGGTTAGAATCAGATATGGCGTCTCTACTTTATTTAAATCCTCAGTCGTGGCCGCCGTACCCGCCAGCAGCAGGCCGCCCATGATATATTGCCCGCTGATCCCGGCAACTTTATTGGCAATCCCCATAAAACTGATGCGCTGCGCCGCACTTTCCGGTGGCCCCAAAATAGTAACGTAAGGGTTGGATGCCGTTTGCAGAATGGTCAGGCCAATACCAATAATAAAAAGCCCGATCAGGAAAAATGGATACGACACCATGTTGGCCGCCGGGATAAAAATCAGCGTCCCTAATGCCATGATACCCAGTCCGTAAGACATGCCTTTTTTTAGTCCCGTCCGTTCCAGCAACCACGAAGAAGGAACCGCCATGACGGTGTAAGAAATGAAAAAGGCGAACGTCACCAGATAAGAACTGGTGTTATCAAGTTTGAATGCCTGCTTGAAAAAGGCGATCAGCACACTGTTCATCCAGGTGACGAACCCGAAAACGAAGAACAGAATGCCGATGATGGTAATCTGGTAGCGGTAATTTGCTGAGCGGGAAACAACGGGCGTGTCGAGAATCTCCATACTTTTGCCGTCCTTTTGAATGTTTTGTTAAATAAAAAACACAGTCGCCGACTTTAAGAACCAAATAAAGGTAAAGTCGGCGCGGTAAAAGTAGAATTTCGGATGACTTCCAGTACTAAACCAACCCTTTTGATTTTGGCCGCCGGGATTGGTAGCCGTTATGGTGGACTAAAACAGGTGGACGGAATCGGCCCTGGCGGCGAAGCAATCCTCGAATATTCGGTATTTGATGCCATACGTGCCGGTTTTGGCAAGGTCGTTTTCGTGATTCGCCGCGATATTGAGGAGGCTTTTCACGAAAAAGTAGGCCGCAAAATCGCGCCGCACATTCCAGTCGAATACGCTTATCAGGAAATGGATACGGCATTAGATTGGCTGGACGAAAAACCGCATCGGGAGAAGCCCTGGGGCACTGGCCACGCCATTCTTTCAGCCAAAGCCAACTTAACTGAACCATTCGTGGTCATTAATGCCGACGACTTTTACGGTGCCGATGCTTTTCATGCGATGGGAGAGTTTCTGCGTAATGATTGTTCGCCAGCCGAGTATGGCATGGTCGCCTATCGTTTGAGCAACACCCTTTCGGAAAACGGTGCCGTCTCGCGGGGCGTTTGTTCCGTCAATGAAAGTGGTTATCTTTCCGATGTGACCGAGCGCACCAAAATCGAGCGTTTTGATAATGAAATTGCTTACGTGGACGAACATGGCCTGCGTCACCATTTGCCGGACGCTACGCCCGTTTCCATGAATTTCTGGGGCTTTCATCCAAATGTTTTGGAGGAAATTGAGCAGCAGTTTCACAAGTTTGTATTAGCCAATCAAGACAAACCCAAAGCGGAATTTTACATTCCCACCGTCGTTAATAACCTGATCGAAAGCGGTGAAATCCGATTGCGTGTACTTAATAGCAGCAGTCAATGGTATGGCGTAACCTATCCGGAAGACAAGGAAACCGTACAAGCGGCTTTGCATAACCTATTGGCGGAAAGTGTTTATAAAGCAGGACTTTTTGAGAAGGAAAAATAACCTTTTCACTTTCCATGACAAAGCAGACCGTCGGGTTGTTGAAATGAATAAATTTTGCTATTTTTGTTTTAAAACAAGCAAATCCTATGGGCATCTTACTTTCTCCTGCTGAATTAGTTGACAATGCGGCACAGTTAGTTCCGCAAGACCTTGACTATGTGCTACAAAAGTTGTCTGCCCTCCGTGCCAGCCGACAAGTAGACGGGTTGGTAGATGCAGAATCAATTTTGCTGGAAAAAATCAATCATAGTTTGTCAACTGCTCAACTGCAACGCTTTGAATATTTAGAGGAGCGTCGCCGAGAGGAATTATTGACAAAAGCAGAACATACGGAATTACTTTCGCTTATCACAGAAATGGAGCGGCTTAATGTGGAAAGGGTTCAACACCTAACTGCACTCGCGCAACTACGCAATTTGACGGTGCGTGAATTGATGCAGCAATTGGGTTTATTATCGCCGCCACTCTATGCCTAAGTCGCGTATTTCATTAACGATCAAGCAATTAGTATTTGACCGTGCGCATGGTTGCTGCGAATATTGTAAATGCTTGGCCTCTTTCTCTAATCATCCTTTTGCTATTGAACATGCTTTGCCAAAAGCCAAAGGAGGCAGCAATGATCCAAATAATCTGGCTCTATCTTGCTCGGGTTGTAATGGCTATAAATACACAAAGACTCATGCAATTGACCCATTGACGCTGCTTTCGGCACCTCTATATCACCCGCGACAGTCCGATTGGCACGAACATTTTGCCTGGGATGTGCAATTTGTAAGGATTATTGGCCTTACGCCAACAAGGCGGGCAACCATAGATGCGCTAAGGCTCAATCGCGGCGAATTGTGCAATTTGAGGGTAGCCTTGTTGCTACTTGGTGAACACCCGCCCGCCTGAATCATTCTATTTTTGCAAAGGCCTCCTTTCAATATTTTACAAACTAATTAACTATTAAACCAGTAACCAATCAACCAGCCAATGCGGGAAACCAAATTCATCGAGCAAAACCGGGAAAAATGGGCCGAATTCGAGCAGATGCTCCGCGAGAATCGCCGCGACCCGGACAAACTGAATGAACTCTTCATTCAGATCACCGATGATTTGTCGTACGCCCGCACTTTCTATCCCAATCGCTCGGTGCGCATGTACCTGAACGGGCTGGCGCAACGAGTTTTCCACAATATTTATCGCGGCAAACGTTTTCCGGCAGAACGGCTAAAACGTTTCTGGTCGGATGAGTTGCCGCAACTGATGTGGGAATCGCGGCAGGCGCTGTTGTTATCGTTCGGACTTTTCATTTTGGCCTTTGCCATTGGTGTGGCATCCAGCATTATTAACCCCGATTTTGCCCGGCAGATTTTGGGCAATGACTACGTGGAAATGACGCTGCACAACATCGAAAGCGGCGATCCGATGGCCGTTTATAAAGACAGTGGCCCGTTTGGAATGTCGGTCGGTATTGCTGCCAATAACCTTTTTGTGATGTTGTGGATTGCCATTTCGGGTGTGCTGGCTTCCATTGGTACGCTGTTCATGTTGCTGCGCAATGGTATTATGGTCGGTACTTTTCAGTATTTTTTCATTGAGCGCGGCATTTTCTGGAAGTCATTTCTGACCATTTGGGTGCATGGCACTTTGGAAATCGCGGGTATTATCATTGCCGGAGCGGCGGGTTTGGTGGCGGGTTCCGGCTTGTTATTTCCCGGCACCTATCGCCGAACACAAGCCTTCCAAATCACCATCCGGCGCGGCATGAAAATATTTTTTGGCGTAGTGCCGATCATCATTTTGGCGGCTATTTTTGAAGGCGTTCTCACCCGCTATACCGACACGCCCGACGTGATACGCGGGATGTTCATTTTCCTCTCTCTGTTTTTCGTGCTATGGTATTTTGCTTGGTTGCCCTGGCATAAAGCACGGACGGGTGGTTTTCAACAACCATTGATGAATAAAGAACTGCCACCTGACCGTGTAGAACTGATTGATTTTCAAGCTATAAAAACTTCGGGAGAAATATTGTCCGATACTTTCACCGTGCTACGTCGTCGGGCGCAGCGTCTTTTGCCAACCATATTACTAGCCGCCACTGGTTTTGCCGGACTAGGTTTTTGGCTATCCGATGCCAAGATAACTTCCACTTTTTCCATTCCTAACGACGAGTTTGGCGTGATGGAAGGAGCCATGAGTTTTTTCGAAAATGAGCATTTGCCCTATATTTTCTGGCTGCATTCTTTGCTCTTTGCCGGACTGGCGATTGTGGCACTCCGAGCGGTGGAGCTGGAAATGGAAGTGGCAGATAATAAAAGAAATCCCGCTCAATGGCTGGCGACATGGTTGGCATTAGTCCTTCCTATGCTAGTCTTTGGTTTAATCTGGAAAATAGAAGTAGGCTTTCTAGGCTGGCTGTTGGCGATGGGTGTATTTCCGTGGCTGGCCCTGTGGTGTTCCATTATTTATTTTGAAAGAATCAATCCGTTTCAAGCGATGGGCCGAGCCTTTTCGCTGATGCGTTGGCAGCAGGGACTTACGCTGGGTTTCATGCTGGTCAATCTCAATGTCGTCCTCTACTTTTTTCTGAATACACAGGTCTGGGACATGACGCTGGGATTTTTTAGTTGGCTGGTGCCGTCTGGCGGGGAAAATATGGCGGTTTTTTCTAGCATTATTACCGTTGTGGCCATGCTCTTCATCACCTACTTTGGTTTCGTGCTGCTCTTGCTGTCGGGCGCCTGGCAGTATTTTTCCGGGCGGGAAATCATCGATGCCGCCAGTCTGCAAGCGGGAATTGAAAACATCGGCATGGCCCGTCAAATCCGGGGATTGGCGCGGGAATAATAAAAAATGTGGCCAATGTACTAATGTGGCCAATGTTCCAATATATTGGTAATGAAATCATTGGATCGAAAGAAAAATCAAAATATTCTATTTGAGGTATTGGCATCCATTTAGGAACGGGATTTGCAAAGGCTATTTTCGGCTATGTGTTTGATTAGCACATTGACCACATTAGTATATTGACCACATTATAAAAAATCATGTCCAATCCCCCCGCCGACCCCACTTCCAATAACCAATACTGGCTACGTTCCGGGCTGCTCACGCTGCTCGAAAAAGGCGCCGGGCTGGTGTTCGCGTTAGGTACTTCGGTGCTGCTTTACCGACTATTGAGTCAGCAACGGTTGGGGGCGTGGGAGTTATTTTTGATCATTACCTACTTCCTTGAAATGGGCCGTTCAGGCCTGATTCAGAACGGATTAATTCGTTTTCTGGCGGCCAATCGGGAAGATGTAACCCAATATCCAGCCATCACGACGGCATCTTTGGCACTGAATGTAGGCTTTTCTATCGTTTCTAATTTGGTACTCTGGTCGATGATTGGCTGGATAAGCCGCAGTTATCAGGCCCCGGAATTGGCGGTGGTGCTGCCGGTATATTTCATCACCAATTTCGTGATGGCCTGGTTCTACCACTGCAATTTCGTGCAGCAGGCCAACTTCGAATTTCGCGGCATTTTTTGGAGCACTTTCTTTTTTCGTGGATCGCTTTTTGGCTGGGTGCTAATTTGCTGGTTTGCGCATTGGCCCGTGGAACTTTGGCAATTGGCGGCGGCTTCTTTGGTGGGGGCCACGGTGGGCGCATTATTTACCTGGCGTTTTGCAAGTCCATATTTGCGTCATGCCAAGACGCTGGACTGGGTGTGGATTAAAAAATTACTCGCCTTCGGCAAATACGTGTTTGGCACCAACCTGAGCACCATTTTCTACAAAAACATCGACAAACTCATCCTCGGTAAACTGCTTGATCCGGCCGCCATCGCCATTTATGGCGTAGCCGGACGCATTACGCAAATGGTGGAAACGCCTTCGTTTAGCATCGCGGCGGTGGTATTTCCGCAGAGTGCCGCACGGCTGGAACGGGACGGAACGGCGGGTGTGAAATGGCTGTACGAACGCAGTGTGGGCGCAATTCTGGCGATTATTTTGCCTTTTGTGTTGCTGGTGTTGCTATTTGCAGAACCCGTCGTATGGCTCTTTGCTGGCGCGAAATATGCAGAATCGGCCAATTTGTTGAGATTGACCGCCTTTTTCGGACTGTTTATGCCCTTTGCGGTGCAATTCGGTACTATCCTCGACTCGACGGGGCGACCAGCGACCAATTTCGTGTACACACTATTCACCGCATTGCTCAATCTGGTTTTGTGCTACGTTTTCATTAGCCAAATAGGCCTTTACGGGGCAGCCTTTGCTACGCTAACAGGCTATGCGGTGAGTTTTGTCTTTATGCAACGCCTGCTGCGCCGCGATTTCGACATTCGTTGGTGGGCAGCATTTGGATATGTGCCAGAGTTTTACAGACTTGCTTTTGGTTTAATTAGAAAAAAATTACAAAGAGTGGAGGTGCCAGCGGAGGCATAGGGTCACGGAGGCTCACCAAGCAAATAGAGGTTCACGGAGAAATATTATAAATGGACCCTGTGAGCTCCCATTCCCTCCATGAGCCTCGATGAAACTCAACCCCTCAACATTCTCAACAACCTCAACAATTCTAATGCCCTACGACGTCGTCTTTTTCACCCTGTTTCGTACCGACAATCCCTATTCTTCCATCTCGCTGTCGATGGCCAAAGAACTGGCCAAAACGCATCGGGTTATTTATATAAATCATCCTTACACGTGGCGCGATTTATTGACCGGAATTAAATATGGCGACGAGGCATTGCGCGCCCGTTTACGTGATTTGCTAGTTGGAAAAGTGCGTTATGAGCAGTTGGAATCTATTCCGCGCAACTTTGTGGCCGTGCAGCCGCCACTAACAATGCCTATCAACTGGTTACCAAAAGGTGCCATTTATCAGTTTTTTCAACGTCGAAATAATGGCATCATACTGCGGGCCATTCAGAAAGCCTTGCGCGACCAGAAAGTTGATAACTATATCTTTATCAATTGCTACGACCCTTTTTATGCGGGTGTATTACCGAAAGAAATGGGAGCTGCGCTGAGCATTTATCACTGCATTGATGATATTACGCAGGATGCTTATACCAACAAACACGGCCATGATCTGGAAAATGAGGCTATCCGGCAGGCCGATATTACGCTGGTGACTTCTACCAACTTAAAAAAATTGAAAGAGCCTTTTTCCGAGCGGGTAGTGACTTATTTCAACGCTGCGGAAGTCGCCATTTTCCATAATGTCTGGCAAAAAGAGTACCCGCGTCCAACGGAATTGGCGGGCAAAGAAGGCAAGGTAATTGGCTTTGTCGGCAATCTGGATGCGCTACGCATTGACTACCAATTATTGAAACAAGTGGCCGAAGCCTATCCACAATACACGCTTTTGTTGGTGGGGCCGGTTAATAGCCCGGAAGTAGACGAAATTGGCTTAGGCGAATTACCGAATGTGGTGCTGGCTGGAAGTCGCCGACTGGAAGAGTTGCCGCCGCTGATGCAATACATGGATTGCGTATTGATTCCGTTTCGCTGCAACACGCTGACGCGGAGCATTTATCCTTTGAAAATCAATGAGTACCTCGCGGCGGGCAAACCCGTGGTATCCACTAGTTTCTCGGACGATATTCGGGGCTTTGCGGACTACATTTATCTGGCCGAAGATGCACCGACCTTTATTAGTCAAATCCAAGCAGCATTGTCCGAAAATGACCCAAAATTGGTTCAACAACGCATAGATTTGGCCAATACCAATACCTGGACAGCGCGGATTAAGCAACTGTGGGGATTGGTGGAGCGATTTCGCCCATCGGGGATTGGTGGCACAGCTAGTGCAACCAAGGAGCCTGACCGAAGTCGTAATCAATAAATACTTCATCCAATAATGGATCCGCACCGGGTTGGTAACCTTCCTTGAGATCATAGTCCCACATTTTGCCCAACGTATTCCAGTAGGTAGCCGTGGCAGCACCGCGTGTATCTCTGATCAAATCATAGAAGGGCTTATGTACTTGACTTTCGATCATTTTGATAAGCACCTTGCCTTCGGTGCGCGATAGGTTTTTCATCTGATCTTTCATATCTTCCTTCAATTCCCTGTGCTCGTGGCGCACATAGCGACGACGCTGATGGTTATTCATATCCTGCGTATTTTCCGCAATCTCGTCGTACAATTCGAGGGCTTCCAGGGCATAGGGATACACTTTACGAGCAGCATGAGAATACAAGTAGTACTGGCGTTGTTCCGTAAAATCCTTAAACGTACGACGCGAACTCAGCCGGTACAGGTTGAGCGTCATATCAAAGATGGTATCGCCGTTCACTACTTCCATACGCGCCCATGCACCTTGTGGCAAACTATCCGCCGATTGAGCAAATAAGGAAGCCGTCAGGAATAGCGGGAGTAAGGATAAAATCCAGTTTTTCATAGGTAAAAAATTGCCGGAATAGTTTTTCCAATTGGAAAACGAGCCAGCCGACAAAAGTAACGGCTTATGTCACTGATTAAGGGTCGGAAAAAAGTCAAAAAGCAGGATTTAACATTTATTTCAGCAAAGGGGTCATCTTAATTAGGCCGTAGCACCCTATCCACGCTGTGTACTACCCCGTTAGCCGCCTGAATGTCAAAGGTAATTATATTGCCTTGGCGACCCTGCTGGTCAGTTAATTTGTTGCCGGCATTGATGGAAAATTTCTTGCCACCCAGCGTAGTTACTTCCTGCGTATCTTCCAATTGGTCAGCAGAAAGGTTGACATTAGGCACGATGTGATACTGCAAAATTGTATTTAGCATATCGGCCGGAATATCATTAATGTTGTCCAATCCCAGTTCGATGAGCAGCGACGCAAAAGCTGCGTTGTCGGGTGCAAAAACTGTAAATGGGCCTGGCTCGGTGAGGGTGGCAAAATAATCTATGCTCAAATCAGCACGCGTTAAGGCCAGAATAAAAGCACTCAGCGTTACGTCGTTTTGAATAAAATCAACTACTTTGGGTAAAGTGATCACTTTATTCACAATGTGCACTATGCCATTATTACCGATCAAATCGGCAGTAGTAACGGAGGTATTATTATTGATAAGTAGCGTAGTAGTATTTTCCAGGTACAATTTCAAGGCACTGGAAGTCGTACCGAAAGTAGCCAAAGAAGCGACATAGCCTTTCGTGATGTTTCCAGACTTTACTTCTCCGATTACCATGTGGTATTGTAAAAGTTGTTTCAAAGTAGCTACTGGAACATCTTCCAACGTTGCGTAGCCATTATTGACCAGAAACGAAGCAAATGCTTCATTAGTCGGTGCAAATACGGTAAACGAGGCACCACTAGTTAGCGTACTTGTCAGGTTAGCACGGTCAAGTGCCACCACAAAAGTGCTAAGCTCCGTCTTGGCAGCAATTATTTCCAGAATGCTCTTTGATACTGGCGAATTGTCTTTTTTGCAAGCAATAAAAAACAGGCTCGTGCCGAGTAGAAGGGATAGGACAAATGAGTATTTCTTCATGTTCAATTAGTTAGGTCGAAAAATGGTGCTTTCAAAAGCTGACTTTGAAACGCTGAATAAGGGGACTTGTTGGCAAAGAATGACATTCGCTGGTGGAACAAGGCATGAAAAATCTTCAAACGATGCATACGCTATTCACGGGCCATATTTCCTGTTACAGGCACAGAATAAAATTTTTGCAGCAATTTTCGCGGAAACGGAGTTTTTAGTGCGGTCTGTTTCTACATTTGGCCGTTTTTAAATTCAAAACCAATCCGCATGAACAGTACTGTACGCTTGCAACTTTCTGTGATGATGTTCCTCGAATTTTTTATCTGGGGAGGCTGGTTCGTCACCATGAGCACCTATCTGAGTAAGTCACTGCAAGCCAACGATGTGCAGATCGGGCTGGCTTATCAGACCCAAAGTATCGGGGCTATCGTTGCGCCATTTATCATTGGCCTCATCGCCGACCGTTTTTTCGCTGCTCAAAAAATCCTCGGTTTTCTGCATTTGGCGGGAGCCGCGCTACTTTGGATGGCTGGCAGCCAAGTGAATTTTGGGGGCTTTTACCCATTTGTACTGACCTACATGATTATTTTCATGCCTACGCTGGCGTTGGTCAATTCGATCTCTTTTCGGCAAATGGCAGATCCAGAAAAAGATTTTCCGAATGTACGGGTGCTGGGAACTATTGGCTGGATCGTCGCAGGCCTTACTATCGGTTGGTTGGCCTGGGAAAGTCGAAACACCCTTTCCAATACTTTCCGTATGGCTGCGGTGGCTTCGGCCTTACTGGGCGTATTCAGTTTTATGCTCCCTAATACGCCACCTCCCAACACGCAAAAATCTGCGATCAAGATCGGTGATCTGCTTGGTTTTGAGGCTTTACGATTGTTAAAAGATCGCTCCTTCCTGGTTTTTTTCCTCGGTTCGGTATTGCTTTGCATACCGCTTTCCTTTTATTATAACTTTACCAACCTCTTTTTGAACGAAGTAGGCGTAGAGAGTGCTGCTGGCAAAATGAGCATGGGCCAGATGAGTGAAGTGGCCTTTATGATCGCTATGCCGTGGTTTTTTCGTCGGTTAGGAGTCAAAAAAATGTTGCTGGTGGCGATGATCGCCTGGGTATTGCGCTACGTATTATTCGCCTTCGGCAATGCTGGCGAAATGTTTTGGATGCTGGTGCTGGGTATTGTATTACACGGGGTTTGTTATGATTTCTTCTTCGTAACTGGCCAAATTTACACCGACCGCCAGGCTGGTGAAAAAGTAAAAAGTGCGGCTCAGGGCCTCATTACTCTGGCTACTTATGGCGTAGGCATGTTGATCGGTTCCTACATTTCGGGCTATGTGGTTGGGATGTACAAAAACACCGCTGGCCATGATTGGCAGCAAATCTGGCTGATACCGGCTGGTATTGCAGTAGCCGTACTACTAGGCTTTGCGCTGTTGTTCCAGGATCGGCAGCAGGTGAGTACCGAGTAGAATTGTCTTGGAAAAAATAGAAACGAATAACCGGCGGGGCGTTTTGGCGAAAACCGAAACGCCCTATTTATTTTTAGTAAAAATTCCCGGCCTGCGTACTGATGCTGGTTCATCACTCCTAGTTTATTGTTAAATAAATTTGCTTTGGATCAACTTTTCTATGCCCCCCGTATCGAGCATGGTTTTGCGCATTTGGAGGAAGAAGAAAGCCGCCACTTGCTCACGGTGTTGCGTCGTAAAGTGGGCGACCGCTTACAACTGACTGATGGTCTTGGTAATATATATGAAGGCGAAATAGCAGAGGCGAGTAAACGTAATGTCTCTATTCGCATAGTGAATACCGCCCAACTACCACCCGAACGCCCTGCACGTTTGCACCTTGCTATTGCGCCGACCAAACAAATGGAACGCCTCGAATGGTGCCTCGAAAAAGCCACCGAAATCGGCGTAGACGACATCACCCTGCTGCGCTGCCAACGCTCCGAACGCGATGCAGTACGGCTGGACCGTCTCGAAAAAGTGCTGGTATCAGCCATGAAACAATCGCTTCGTGCCTGGTTGCCGCAGCTTCATGGGTTGGTGCCTTTCCGCCAATTCGTTGCTTCTGCTACAGAAAGCCAGAAACGCATCGCTTGGTGTGCCGATTCTCCGCTGCCCCATTTCAAAACAACCTTCACCACTAGCCAAAGCACTTTAATCGCCATTGGCCCCGAAGGCGATTTTTCTCCAGAAGAGGTAGCATTAGCAGAGCAGCATGGTTTTATGGGCGTAGGACTTGGCTCCGCTCGACTGCGTACGGAGACGGCTGGCTTGCTAGCAGTAGTAGCATTCAATTTGATAATATAGAAATAATAATAATTATTTGATTATAAAGCATTTATAAATTATAAATATAAAATTATTGATGGCTTCATGCTAATTTATAGCACTACTAAACGCCCGGCAGCAATCACCGTCAACGGCCTAAGTGTCGTTCCGTTCCATTCACCAAACACGCTGATTGGATGTCCACCACTCAAAGCCAGCAGGCGCCATATATCATGCTCTGCAGCATGGAGTGGCAGCATTTTTCCCGCCACATCTACGGCGAAGAGGATTTCATTTTTGAAAAAAATAGCTGCTTCTGCAAAAATGGCCGGAAAAATGGAGAGCCAGGGCTGCGCTCCCACTGCTTTGGCATAATCCGTTGCAAAGGTTTGAAAATCATCATAGGCTTCTAACCGCGTTATTTTTGACAGGTGTTGAAAATCATCAAATGCCAATGCCCGAAGTGGCCAACTAGATGGATACCAGGCGATTGTACCCCGTTGTATGGTACCAGCCAACCAACCTGGCGCAAATGGCGCACCACCGAAAGCGTAGTCCACCAGCAGTGCATATCGTCGGCTGGTCTGACCAAGGAGCCAGGTACGACGCACTTTCAGCTTATCTTCAGTCACTTCTTCCACCTGTCCTACCACTGCCCAAGCATCGGTTAGTTGCTCTCCTTTGGCCAACACCTCTTCTTTTTTGGTAGAAATGCCCAGCCATTGCTGCAACTCCGCCACCTGATTTTCCGGCAGCGTCTCCCGTTTGCGAAAAGCCCGTACCGCCAGGTAGCTTTCAGCTAGTACTGCCAGTGTTTTTTCTGCCCAATCAGGTCGGTTGGGAGCAATATTTCCAGTTAAACGTAAAGTGCGGCTCAGGCCAGTGAGCGAGGCATCGGCTGCTCGGGTAGCGATGCCGGTGGTCCAACCCTGGTCTTCTGACACCGTAGTTGCTACCCCACGACGAATTACATCGAAAAGCCAGCCTTCCAAATCTGCAAATCCGTCAGTCGCGCGTTCCAGGCGTTCATAACGACGCTGCTGGCGAGAAATAGAATGGCTAACCAACGCTTTAGTGGGCAAACGTCCGCTATTTCCCGCCAACAATTCCTGTACCCAATCGGGTAACACCTCGGCAGTCGGAAAATCAGTATCGGCGGACTGTAAGAAAAAATGATGCAGGGCTACGGCGTGCAAACAAGGCTGGGGTTGGAAACTACAGGTGCAGTGTAGCCTGTTTTTGTCTATATCTATGGCAATATTATAAACGACGCCTTCGCCAGCGGGCATTTCTGCATAGATAATCTGTTGACAAACAAAATAATAAGCAAAAAAACGCTCTTGGGCTAAGCGGGCTAAACGAATATCTGGCGCAATAGGCAATGGCGTTTTTTCGGGCATGGCCATAAGGAAATAGGGTTTTTAAGCAGTTACTATATGCCGAGGCAATAGTCGCCCATTAAGCGTACATTTCTTCAATCTCCGATTCATACTTTTTCATAATCACCCGTCGCTTAAGTTTGAGCGTTGGGGTCAGCTCCGCCTCCGAGCCATCCGTTTTTATGGCATCCCAGGCATTTGGCAGCAAAGCAAATTTTTTAATTTGCTCGGCATGACCGAAATTAGGGTTGATGCGATCCACCAGCATTTGGTAGCGTTCCTGTACTTTCGGATTTACAACGGCTTCTTGCAGGTTCGTCCAAGTGATGCCGTGTCGGGTACACCAGTCTTTGAGCCCTGCCATAGACGGTACAATAAGGGCCGACACAAATTTCAAATTTTCGCCTACGACCATTGCCTGTTCTACCAACTGATGTTCTTTAAATTTCGATTCAATAGGGGAAGGAGCCACGTATTTCCCGCCACTGGTTTTTAACAATTCTTTCTTGCGATCAGTAATTTTGAGAAACTGATTGCCATTTGGGGCTACTTCCAGCGTACCAACATCGCCCGTAACCAACCAACGCTTGCCATTCATATAGCGGATCACCTCGGCAGTTTTTTCCGGTTGCTGATAATAACCTTCCATGACATTGGGGCCGCTCACCAGTATTTCGCCTTCGCCGGGGCGATAATCAGGGCTTTGCTCGATGTACACTTCCACGCCGTCCAGCATCATCCCAACTGTAGCCAACCGCGCTCTGCCAGGCTCGAAGCGATTGAAACTCAGGCCAGGGGCAGATTCCGTCATGCCATACGCCTCACGCACCGGAATACCAGCGGCATTGAACGTGCGCAAAACCCGCATAGGGCAGGCACTCGCCCCGGTGGCAATCCCCTTAACGCATCCGCCCAGTGCCTCGCGCCATTTAGAAAAAACAAGCCGATCCGCCAGTCGCCATTGCATCGCACGCCAGCCCGTATATTTTTTGTCAAAATCCCAATCCTCGGTCAATTGCAAAGCCCAGAAGAAGATTGCTTTCTTTAAACCCTTCAATTCCATGCCTTTAGCAATAATGCGTTCGTAAACCTTTTCCAACAAACGCGGTACTGTAGCAAAAAAATGTGGACGAATTGCCTTTAAATCTCCGTCTTCCCCTCCCAGATTTTCGGTACCAGTAAACGACGTACTCACGTATTTACTGGTGAAAAAATACACCGCTACTCGCTCAAATACGTGGCTGACTGGCAAAAAACTCAGGCAACGGTCACCAGCTTGCACCGGAACGATATTGCTGACCGCTTCTGCATTGAAAACGATGTTGCGGTGGGTCAACATTACCCCTTTTGGATTGCCCGTCGTGCCAGAGGTATAGATTAATGTCATCACATCATCGGGACGGATGGTTGCCTTGATGCGCTCTACTTCCGTCAGGTCGCTTCCCGTTGGGGCCAATATTGCTGACCAGGATCGGGATGCCGGATGCTCGTAAAAAGTAAACACTTCGCGTAAGTCAGTAATTTTTGCCTGCGCATCGGTGACCTTTTGGTAAAGATCGCCCTCGCCAATGAAACAATATTTTGCCGCTGATTCTTGCAGAATGTATTCGTATTCGCGCGAGCTGATGGTCGGATACATCGGCACATTGAGTACGCCGATCTGGAGTAGCGCGTAGTCTAGTGCCACCCATTCGGGGGTAGTTTTGTACACTACAGTGGCTACTTTGTCGCCCGGACGCAGACCCAGTTGTAATAATCCTACGCTGGCGCGATTCACCCAATCCACCATTTCAGCGGTGGAATAGTATTTCCACTGGCCGTTTACTTTGTGGCCAAAAGCTTTTTCCAGCGGGTAGTTTGCCAATTGGTCGTGGAGATATTCAAAAACGCGTTTTTCTTGCATAATATACGGCAGGGTTGACTAATACGGGGCCAAATTCTGAAAAAATATCGATTACCCAAAGGATATTTTTGTGCTACAGAACTTTATGGATATACAACCAACCTGCGCTCTGGCTGTTTAATAGACACTTTAATTTACTTTTGCCGGGAAATAATTTCCAGACCCACATTCCATGTCCATTACGACCGTCCGCAACGAGCAGGATATTATTCAGCAAGTACTGAACATTTTTTCAGCCTATCTGGAAAAAAACAGTTTTCGCAAAACGCCGGAACGCTTTGCTATTTTGGAAGAAATATACAAGCGAACCGACCATTTTGATGCGGAGGCGCTGTATATCCACATGAAAAACCGCAGCTACCGGGTGAGCCGCGCCACGGTGTACAATACGCTGGATTTGCTGGTGACCTGTGACCTGGTGAAAAAACACCAGTTTGGCAAAAACCTGGCGCAATACGAGAAGTCGTATGGTTATAAACAGCACGACCACGTCATCTGCGCTAATTGTGGCAAAGTGGTAGAATTCTGCGATCCGCGGGTGCAGCAGATCAAGGATATGGTGGGCGATTTGCTCAATTTCCGGATTACACACCATGCACTGAATCTTTACGGCATTTGTGGCACTTGCCAAAAAGAAATTGAATTCGGCATTGTGCGCAAGCAACCTAAAATGTTGGAGGATGAGCCAGGCTGGGGAGACTGAAAACAAAGGGCAATCACTTATCAAGTAATTGCCCTTTGTTTTTTGCTTTTTGCCCGCTTATTCTACTTCGGTGATTTTCAACATATTCGTTCGGAACCTATACCGAATAGGAATGGAAGCAGTATTGATGATGCTATCGCCAGCCTTTACATAGCCCCCTTCTTTCAGTATTTTAGTACAATCTTCGATGGTTTCGTCGGTAGTAGTAAAACGATCATAGTGAAAACACTGCACGCCCCACACCAGGTTCAGTGTGTTGAGCATAGCCATGGAATCGCTGAAAATAAAAATACTTGATTTCGGACGAAAACTGCTCACTTTGAATGCCGTATAACCAGAGGTGGTCATACCAATAATGCCTTTTGCACCGATTTCTTCGGCGACCCGGCAGGCATTGAAACATACCACATCGGAGTGGAATAAGCGCGATTTTTCGATGGCGTGCGGGCGTTTGCTAAAAATTTGTGGCCAATAATGCTTTTCGGCTTGTCCAATGATGCGCGTCATCGCCTGCACCACCAGTGCCGGGTGCGCGCCCACCGAAGTTTCAGCACTCAACATTACCGCATCGGCACCATCCAGCACTGCGTTGGCTACATCGGTTACTTCGGCACGAGTCGGCGACGGATTGGTAATCATACTGTCCATCATCTGAGTAGCCACAATGACCGGGCGAGCGTACTGCATACACAACAGCACGATCTCTTTTTGGGTGATGGGCAGCTGTTCGATAGGCATTTCCACGCCTAAGTCACCGCGCGCCACCATAATCCCGTTGGCAGCCTTGATGATCTCGCGAATGTTTTTGACGGCCTCGGGCTTTTCTATTTTGGCCATCGCTTTGGCTGGGTGGCCACGTTGGTCCAGTATTTCCCGCAGCTCCGTGATGTCTTCCGGGCGGCGGACGAAGGACAAGGCGACCCAGTTCACCGGCTGAGTGAGGATGAATTCGAGGTCTTCCCGATCTTTGACGGTCATGGAGGGCTGCTTCACGTTGGTATCGGGCAGATTCACGCCTTTATTACTGCTCAAGATGCCGCCATAGAGGCAACGTAGCCGAACCATGTCTTTTTTGTTGGTTTCAGCCACCTCAAATACCAGTTTGCCATCGTCCATCAGGATGCGCTCGCCTACTTCACAGTCCTCCGCAAATTCGTCGTAGGACATATAAATTTTCTCCATGGTACCTAGCACCTCCTCATTTACGATGGTGATGATGTCGCCAGGTGCCAGTGCCAAAGCATTGTCCTTGATTTTTCCAACGCGCAGCTTCGGGCCTTGCAGATCGGCCAGAATGCTGAGGTGGGTGTGATTTTCGGCGTTAATTCGCAGAATGTGCTGAATAACTTTCAGGTGATCCTCGTGGGTACCATGGCTGAAATTGAGCCGAAAGACGTCTACTCCAGCCTGCGCTATTTCCAGCAGTTTTTCATACGTATTACAAGCGGGACCAACCGTGGCCACGATTTTAGTGTTTTGCGAACCGTCTTTGCGCATAGCCAACCCTTTTTTTTGATGTGTACAACCTACAATAAGTAGCGGGCAAAAGTAGAACGACCAAAGGCAATATGGCTATTCCCAGGCATTGTTTTTATTGAATTAATGCTTAAAAGATTGATACTCTGGTCCAGGCGAAGGAAGGGGAAAGGGTATCTTTAGCCAGTATGCCCAATTTTTACCTCAACAAGCCAAAAAAATGACTTTAAAAAACTTTGGTAGACCCAGAAGATTTGACTTCCTTTGCCCCTCGAAAAATTGACTTTTTCTCACTAAAGTTTATAAAATCATGGCACAAACCGTAGCCGAACGCGTAAAGAAAATTATTGTCGACAAATTGGGCGTAGACGACAATGAAGTGATTAACGAAGCCAACTTCATCCAAGATCTCGGCGCCGATTCGCTCGACACGGTGGAACTGATCATGGAATTTGAGAAAGAATTCGATGTATCCATCCCAGACGAACAGGCGGAAAAGATTCAGACGGTTGGTCAGGCGGTGGAATATCTCGAAGCACAGACCAACGCCTAATTACCTGCGCCAACACCATTTTATTCCTGGTGTTTTTTGATCAAAAGGTTCAAAGCCATAGTGGTTTTGAACCTTTTGTATTTTTTATCTGTAACAGATTTGCAATTTGCCGTAGTATGGCTATTCGGCATTTCTATGAGAGATTGTACATTTGCTCGCTCACTCAAGTTCGCTTTTGTCGCCGGTATGCACCGGGGCAATCTTTCAAATTTGGTTTTACAAAATTGAATTCATGAAACGAGTCGTCGTCACCGGCATAGGTGCTATTACTCCCATTGGCAATACCATCGCCGCCTACCTGGAAGGGCTGCAAAAAGGCGTGAGCGGAGCTGGTCCTATCACCCAGTTTGATGCTACGTTGTTCAAAACCCGTTTTGCTTGCGAGGTCAAAGGCTTTGATCCAGAGGGTATTATGGAAAAACGCGAAGTACGTCGCGTAGATCGCTTCACCCAGTTCGCGATGGGTTCTGCTGCTGAAGCCATTGCCAATTCCGGGCTGGATCTGGAAAAAATAAACAAACTCCGCACCGGGGTTATTTGGGCATCCGGTATCGGGGGCATCCACACTTTTGAAAAAGAAGTGGAAGACCATATAATGGGCAACGGTACACCCCGACACAATCCTTTTCTGATCCCGAAAATGATCAGCAATATGGGCGCGGGCATGATCTCCATTCAATATGGTTTCATGGGCATTAATTACGCCACCGTATCGGCCTGCGCTTCTTCGTCGCACGCAATCATCAATGCGGCGGACTACATTCGAATGGGCAAAGCCGATATTATGGTCGCGGGTGGCTCTGAATCCACCATTTCCAAGACGGCGGTTGGCGGTTTTACTTCCATGAAAGCTATGAGTGAACGCAATGATGATCCTCTGACGGCTTCCCGGCCTTATGATAAAGACCGCGACGGCTTTGTGCTGGGCGAAGGGGGGGCAGCCTTAGTATTGGAAGAGTATGAACACGCTCGTCGGCGCGGTGCGCATATCTACGCGGAGTACGTGGGCGGTGGCATGACGGCCGATGCTTACCATATTACGGCCCCGCATCCGGAGGGTATTGGGGTGATCGAGGTGATGCGGGTAGCTCTGGAAGAAGCCGAAATGCAGCCGAGCGACATTGATTACGTCAATACGCACGGCACTTCCACGCCCTTGGGCGATGTGGCCGAATTGAAAGCTATTGCGAAAATATTCGGCGAGGAAGCCTATAAGGTGAATATTTCCTCTACCAAAAGTATGATGGGGCATTTATTGGGAGCTGCTGGCTCCGTAGAAGCCATCGCTTGTATTCTGGGGATGCAACATGGCTTTGTGCCACCAACTATCAATCATTTCACGGACGATCCGGAGATAGACCCGCAGCTGAATCTGACCTTCAACGAACCGCAACAACGTAATATACGCGCAGCCCTGAGCAATACTTTCGGGTTTGGTGGTCACAATGCTTCCATTATTTTCCGGCAGGTCTGAGTACCCGTCCAAAAACTTATTCTGTGCGCTTCATTCGACGTTTTTACAATTACTATTTTCATCCTGACAAAGATTTGGCCCGTCGGCTTCGGCATCTCATCGGTTTCACGCCGGTGCATTTACCCTTATTTAAGCTGGCGTTTTTTCACAAAAGCACTTTTACCACCCGTGACTACGCCATTTCTAACAACGAACGGCTGGAATTTCTGGGTGATGCTGTGTTGAGTACCATTGTGGGGGAGTATTTGTTCAAGAAATATCCCAATAGCGACGAGGGTTTTCTTACGAAAATGCGCTCCAAGATCGTGAAGCGCAACTCGCTGGATGACATCGCGGATAAGATGGGACTCGACCTCTTTTTGGCTAATTATAACCAGACGCGGTTATCCAAATCTATGCTCGGCAATGCGCTGGAGGCGCTCGTCGGGGCCGTGTATATCGAGGTAGGTTACAATGGAACCAAGCACTATGTGATACAGCGAGTGCTGCGCAAATACCTGGATATCCACGAGTTAGAAAGTTTTGATGATAACTATAAAAGCCAACTGCTGGAGTGGTGTCAGAAAAACGGTCATGCCATCGAGTATAAAGTGGTGGCTAAATACAAGAGTGAAAAACGGGATAAATTCAAAGTAGCTGTATTCGTAGATGGTAAGAAACTCGGTACCGCCGACGATTTTAATAAGAAAAGTGCGGAGCAATTGGCCAGCGAAAGAGCCATGACCGCGCTAGGCATGTTGGGCGGAGCAGGGCTGGTGACGTTGGCGGATTCGGAGGAGATGGAGTAATTACAACAGGTATACTTTAGCAGAAATTAATCCGCATTCTACAAGCTCGTCCGTTCCCAGTGATTTTGCTCTTCAATTTCGTCCAGCAAACCCAGATAATGGGTAAATCGGAGTTCGCTTACCTCTCCATTCCGCAGGGCCTCGTGTACCGCACAACCCGGTTCGTTGCGGTGCAAACACGCTCCGCCGAAACGGCACTGGGGCGATAAAGCGAAAAATTCCCGAAAACTGTGGGCCAAATTATGCTTGTCTTTATTATTAAATGACAAGGTTTTCATACCTGGTGTATCAATCAGGCGTCCGCCAAAATCCAGCTCGAACATCTCTGCAAACGTCGTGGTGTGTTGGCCTTTACCAGAATAATCGCTGATTTCGCCAGTGCGCAGGTCCATTTTCGGCTGGATAGCATTGACCAGACTACTCTTGCCAACGCCCGATTGTCCACTCATCAGGGTGGTTTTATCTTTCAATAATTCCCGAAAGGCTCCCAAACCACGCTGCTCCACCACCGAGGTGGCCAACACATTATAACCGATTTTTTCGTATATTGCCTTGAATTCAAAGAATTTGGCTACATCCTCGTCGTCATATAGATCGGCTTTATTAAAAATAATCGTCACCGGAATATCGTCTCGCTCGATCATCACCAAAAAGCGATCAATGAAGCCCGGCTTGATGGTGGGCTGCACAATGGTCACGATCAACACGGCCTGGTCAATATTGGCGGCCAACAGGTGCATATCGTGCTTGCGGCGCGGCGATTGGCGCACGACGTAGTTTTTGCGCGGCAGTATTTTCTTGATCATGCCGTTGTCCATCCCTTCCAGCTCCACTTCTACGCGGTCGCCCACTGCCACGGGGTTGGTCAGTGGCACGTCGTCCAGGCGAAACTTGCCGACGATGCGGCAAGTCAAGACTTCCTGAGATTCCTCCATCCGAACGTTGTACCAACTCCCGGTGGACTTTATGACGGTTCCAATTTGCATACGAAAGTCTATAACACCGATGTTGGCCAAAACGTTCCGCCATTTTGTTAGGCAACCGCGAGGGTTGCCCCTACACGGGTTGCTTTTCCGCGTTACAACTGCGTACCGCCGCCGCCATTTCCCTAATTAAATTGGGGTCTTTTTCAATAGCATTGCCAATAACTACCAGATCGGCACCAGCTTTTAAATTGGCTTCCACTTTTTCCGGGGTGCGAATACCGCCGCCGACGATGAGCGGCACCGAAACCGCCCCGCTGACTGCCTCGATCATGCTTTCCGAAATAGGATTTCGTGCGCCCGAACCCGCATCCATGAAGATAAGTTTCATGCCTAGCATTTCTCCGGCAATGGCCGTGCAGACGGCAATATCGTCTTTCGTAGCCGGAATAGGATAAGTGTTGGACATGTATTGTACAGCAGTTTGTACGCCGCCGTCGATCAGCATATAACCTGTGGAAATGATTTCCAAAGGCGACATTTTCAGGAAAGGCGCAGATATAACGTGCTGTCCGATAAGCAATTCTGCATTACGGCCACTAATAAGCGACAGGAAAAGCAGGCCGTCCGCGCGGTAACTCAATTGGAAAGAATTGCCCGGAAATAAGATCAATGGAATATTGCAACGGCGATGAATCTTGACGAGCAGCTCGTCCAGCATATCATTCACCACCAGACTGCCGCCAATAAAAAAGTAGTCCACGCCACATTCCACGGCAAGATCGAGGGCAGATTCCATTTGTTTGAGTCGCAACTTGTCGGGATCAAACAGGATGACCAATTTCTTTTTGCCTTGTTGTTTGGCCTCTTGCAGACCGGAGTAGATTTGTTTGTCTAGATGGAGCATAACTTTTCAGTTGAGATGATAGACTTAAATATAAGAGGAATGGAAGATGTTGTTGCGTTATAAAGCATTGACTACCAACCTCACATTGTCCACATTTATCAAATTGACCACATTAATCTTCACCCCAATTCCCGACAAGCCCGATAAAGGTCCTGCCAGTCTTCCCGTTTTTTCACGACGGTTTCCAAATATTCGTTCCAAACCTGTTGGTCGGCTCCGGGGTCTTTCACGATAGCACCGACCAATCCTGCCGCTAAATCATGCGCATTTAATTCCCCGGAACCAAAATGCACCGCCAACGCTTGTCCCTGATGAATCACCGAAATGGCTTCCGCCGTGCTGAGTGTAGCCGTCGGACTTTTCAATTTCTCCCGACCATCTTCCGTTTTGCCTGTGCGTAACTCCCGAAAAATTCGGACCAAACGCTGGATTTCGCGTATTGGCGCGGCATCGGCAGGCAATTCCAGCGAGACGCCGAGGGCCGTCACCCGATTTTGCACGATGGTCACTTCTTCCGCCAAACTGCCCGGCAAAGGTAGTACCACCGTGTTAAAACGCCGCCGCAAAGCAGATGACAATTCGTTCACGCCTTTGTCGCGATCATTAGAAGTAGCAATTACGTTGAAACCGCGCCGGGCTTGCACTTCCAAACCCAATTCCGGGATAGGCAGCGTTTTTTCGGAAAGCAAAGTAATGAGCGTATCCTGTACGTCAGAGGGAATGCGCGTCAATTCTTCCACACGCACTATTTTTCCGTCGCGCATGCCATTCAGCATCGGACTTGGCACCAAAGCCTGTTCCGTCGGTCCTTCCGCCAGCAGTCGGGCGTAGTTCCAGCCGTAACGCAGGGCTTCTTCATTCATACCCGCCGTGCCTTGCACCATGAGCGTGCTATCGCCACTAATAGCCGCAGCAAGATGTTCACTGACCCAGGTTTTGGCTGTGCCGGGAACGCCGAGGAGCAGCAAGGCGCGGTCAGTAGCCAGTGTGGCCACGGCAATTTCCATAAGCCGCCGTTGTCCATAATATTTAGGTTCAATCATTACGTCTCCGGCTTTTCCGCCCAGCAAATAGGTCACTACGGCCCAAGGAGAAAGCCGCCAATTGGTGGGGCGTGGCTTATCGTCGTGTGCCGCCAAAGCAATAAGCTCGTGCGCGTAGGCGGTCTCCGCGTGGTGACGAATAATGGTGGCTTCCATGGAATCAGGGATGTATATTTTCTAAACCAACAGGTTGATTTTCAGATACTTTGTTTAAAAATTTCCCCCAATTTTCTATTTCATCAGCGGCCCACAACTCCGGAAAAAAGACTAAACGCTGGAACCGGGGAGGCAAAAATTTCTGCCAGTTCGTACCGCCCGTCGCCGCAATTTCTTTGGGTTTGGCATCCAGATAACGTACCGCTGAACGATAGTGCGACAGTGCCCAACGCACGTTAGCATTCAGGTCGTATTCGCGCAACATTTCAATGAGCTCAGCATCCTGTTGCGCTTCCGGCGGTAACTGGTGGTAGAGCGTGCGCAAATTGATCGTTTGATATTGCTCCGCGAAACGCGCCAGTTCGGCAGCATATTTCTGCTCAAATTGACGCAACGTCAACGTCTTTTTGCCAGAGGCTAATTCCGTGGCCCCGGAACGCCAGTACAACACCGAACAAAGCAATTTTATATCGGTCACATTGGCAGTGAGTTCGCGTTTTTCTACATGTACTAATTGCCGCAAATCCGTACTGGCAATCTCGATCATCCGGTACTGAACACTCTGGAAACCGCTCGCCGGAAGCAGGCTCATGCGGAAGCGCAGGAACTCGTCGCGGTCCATACCGTCCACCATAATATCAAAAGAATCAATGAGTTGCTTAAAATAACGGTTAATCCGGGTTACTTGCCGTTTGAACAAATCGAGGTTTGGAGTGGTCAAACCCAACTGCTCAATGGCATCTAGCGTGAGCCGAAAATACAACTCGGTGATCTGGTGATACATAATGAAAATCCGCTCGTCGGGGATGTTCGTGCGCGGACTTTGTAGGCTGAGCAATGTATCCAAATGGATATAATCCCAGTAGGTGAGATAGTCGGCGTGCAAAAGCCCGTCGAGGTAAGACTTCATGTCCTGCCCCATCGCGCCATACTTCTTTTCGAGTTGGTGTAGGCGATCAATTATTTCTGCTTGCATGGTGGTGGTTGGTTAGGCAGCCATTTTCAATCCCAAAAGTAGGCAACCCAAAGATAGTAGCAAACTCAAACCGACATTGACGCAAGCCGTCGTGGTTTGTCCTTGCTGAAATAATCGCCAACTCTCGGCGGTAAAAGTGGAAAACGTGCTGAATCCGCCGCAAAAACCAGTAGCCAACAATAAACGCCGCTGATCGGACAACACCCCTTGCTGATGCCAGCCCAACACTAATCCCAGTATCAGACAAGCCAGGGCATTGGCGAGTAAAGTTGCCCAAGGAAATCGCAGTTGCCAAGGTTGTGTAATCAGAGTTAGCCCGTAGCGGCACATGCTACCAATACCCCCACCGAAAAAGACCAGGCCAAAAAAAGAGAATTGTTGCATACTAAAGTCAGTTTTACAACAAAAAACCCCGGTTGTCTACAACCGGGGCAAGGGCATTATTGTGTTTTTTCGAAAGGATAAACGAGTCTTCTTATTCAGAAGCATCGCGACCGCCCGTGAGCATATCCTGATATTCTTTTAATTCTTCCCAATGTCCTTCGGCAGCGAATTTGGATTGGGCGGGCCAAGTGCTTGGGTCATGGATTTGATAGCGCGAACCAGCAGCGTCCAATATTTCGCGTAGGCGATCAATCGGGGCTGCGGCCAATTCTGCCCATGTATTGATACCGCCATCTTTTAGCAGTTGTTCAATCTTGGGTCCAATACCTTCCACGATTTTCAGGTCGTCGAGTTTCGGTACTTTTGGAGCAGGTGCTTTCACTTCTTCTGGCTCTGCGGCTGGTGCAGAAGCAGTGAATGTTTCTTCTTCCACGGCAGGTGTTGCTACTTCTTCTACAGCAACGGGGACGATATTTTCTTCCACCGTGGCCTGTTTTTGAACTGGAGCAGCTTTTTCTTTTGCCACCGGGGCTGCCAGACCAGTAGTATTCTGGGTGGAAACCAGATCAAATGGGAGAACGCTAATAAAAACCCGGTCGTTCTTGGTGCGTTTAAAAGTCACTGCGCCGTCGATACCAGCGTGCAACGTGTGATCGCGACCCATGTAAACGTTTTCGCCCGGATGGTATTTGGTGCCGCGTTGGCGAACCAGAATATTGCCAGCGATGGCGCGTTCGCCGCCGAACAGTTTTACGCCGAGCCGTTTGCTATGGCTATCGCGGCCGTTGTCAGTACTACCTGCACCTTTTTTGTGTGCCATGCCTCAAAAATATATGAATGCGTGAATAGTTGAGTGAATGTGGTTTTTTGGAGGAGGTGAGGATTTGAATATTTGAGGAGTCGAGGATTTGATCAAATACTCAAATCTTTCAATACTCAAAATTTCATTTTACACCGTAATACCCTCAATTTTAATCTTGGTAAACTGCTGGCGGTGGCCGTTTTTCTTCCGATAGCCTTTGCGGCGTTTCTTTTTGAAAACGATCACTTTGTCACCCTGCACGTGTCCCAGAACACTGGCTTTGATGAGCGCGCCGCCGATATTCGGGACGCCGATGGTGAAATTACCGTCATTCTCGATGAGATGCACGGCGTCGAAGGAGACAGCGTCGCCTTCCTGAGCTGCCAGCCGGTGGACGAAGATCTGTTGACCTTCCTCAACTTTGAATTGTTGACCGGCAATGGAAACGATTGCGAACATAGAAATAGATCAAAAACTAGTGAAAAAAATGCCCCTTTTCGCAAAGGGCGCGCAAAGGTAATGCGTGGGTTTTGAAAAACCAAGTCGCCACCCTATTAATCAGGCAAAAACAAAAACCGCAACTGTGACTTGCGCCACGCCTGCGGTTATTCTTGTACCGGCGGGTTTAGCCGCCAATGTTATTGCGGCGGCTGAACCCGCCGGTACAGCAACCTCAACAAAGACCGCTATTTCCGCGTTTTAGTGGGCAAAATCCACCAAACCGCTCCGGCCATACAGCATTAGCACCAATGCGGTGATCAGAAATAGAAACATAGCCAGGTACAACATACAGTACCCTTTACCGCGCGTATTTTGAATATTATCCATTTTGTCCGAATGGTTTGATTCTGAAAGTGGGGCAAAAGTATAAAGTGCGTTTGGCATTTGAACATGGGTCGCCAAAATTGTATCTTTGCCCACTAAATTAAGCCTGAAAAAGGCCATTAACACAAAAAAACGATCGACGGCTTTCCATTTTCTGCCCTTTTCACGTCTCTTATCTGAAAGCTGCCAATTGGCACAAAAATATGACCGACGTCATCCAATTATTACCCGAAAGTGTGGCCAACCAAATCGCCGCCGGGGAAGTGGTACAGCGTCCCGCCTCGGTGGTGAAGGAATTGCTGGAAAATGCCGTGGACGCTGGGGCGACGCAGATCAAACTGCTGCTGCGCGACGCGGGTAAGACCTTGATTCAAGTCATTGACAACGGCTGCGGTATGTCGGAAACCGATGCGCGTATGAGTTTCGAGCGGCACGCTACTTCCAAAATTCGGGATGCCAAAGATTTGTTTGCCATCAATACGATGGGTTTTCGCGGCGAAGCATTGGCTTCCATTGCAGCGGTGGCGCAGGTGGAATTGCGTACCCGACGTGTCCTCGACGAACTTGGTGTGCGCATTGTGATCGAAGATTCGACGGTAAAAGTGCAGGAACCTTGCCAGACAACGCCTGGAACGAGCATTGCGGTGAAAAACCTATTTTACAACGTGCCTGCTCGTCGCAATTTCCTGAAAAGCGATCCCGTAGAAATGCGGCACATTCTGGATGAATTCCAGCATGTGGCGATGGCGCATCCCGACTTGTTTTTCTCGCTGCATCATAATGATCAGGAAATCTTTCACTTACCCGCTGGCAATTTGCGGCAGCGAATTGTGAAGATTTTTGGCGAACAAGTGAATAAAAAACTGGTGCCAGTCGAAGAAAAAACCGACATTCTGCGCATCACCGGTTTTGTTGGCAAGCCCGATTATTATAAGAAAACGCGTGGAGAGCAGTTGTTTTTTGTCAATAAACGCTTCATTAAGAGCAGTTATCTGCACCACGCGGTGATGAGTGCTTATGAGGAAATGCTGCCCGCTGATAGTTACGCGCTCTACACTTTGTTTCTCGACATTGATCCGGCGCGCATTGACATTAATGTGCATCCGACCAAACAGGAGATTAAATTTGATGATGAAAAACTGGTGTATAACTATCTGAAAGTTACGGTGCGCCACGCTTTGGGGACAAATAATATTACGCCAAGTCTCGATTTTGAACAGGAACCAGCCTTTCAAGCGCAGCCAACACGCACTCCGACTTTGAATCGCCCCAACGATAAATCCTCTTCATCGGGTGACTACCAATCCAATCGTCCGGATGACCGCCGCCATCAGGATAATTTGCGCAATTGGCAACGGGCTTACGAAGGCTTGGATTTGTTTGCGCCCGCTGGTGGCCCGACGGCTTCGGCGACCGATCCAAATATGTTTCCTTCTGCGGAATCGGGGGATGCCGAAACGCATTTTGAAGTGCGCGCCAGTGCCGAAAATAGTCGTTTGGACGACGAGACGAATAGTTTTTCCAAAGGCATCAAAGAGCCGTACCAGGTTCACGGTCAGTATATTGTAAGCCACATCAAGTCCGGTTTTTTGTTGATTGATCAGCAGGCTGCCAGCGAACGTATCTTATACGAGCGTTACGCGGAAGCGTTGGGCAGCCAACCAATGGCTACGCAAAATGCGTTATTCCCCAAGACTATTGAGTTACCGCCAGCGGATGCACTGCTTTTGCGCAATATTCTGCCGGAAGTAAACAAATTGGGTTTTGAAATCGCGGAATTTGGCGGCAATGTCTTCGTGGTGCACGGTACGCCCGCCGAACTGAGTGGTAATCAAGCGGAAGAAAATTTAGTAGAAAAATTGCTTAATCAATACAAGGAAAATCTTGATTTAGAACTAGGTCTGCAAGATAGTCTGGCCCGTGCGATGGCTCGTAGTGCCGCTTTGCGACGTGGCCAATCACTCACCGTGCCGGAAATGCAAGATTTGACGGATCGGCTGTTTGCTTGTGCGGTGCCATTTGCCAGCCCTTCGGGGAAAAAATGTTTTATCACTTTTGGGCTGGATGAGTTGCGCAAGCAATTTGAGGGAGGAGGATAAATTGTTGAGAAGAAAAGTGGAGAATGTTGAAAAAATTGTTGAGAGGAAAAGTTGAGAATGTTGAGGGGTTGAGAAAATTGCTGAGAAGAAAAGTTGAGAATGTTGAGAAAAAATTAGAGGGGTTTAGGGTTTAGAAAGGTCTTAGGCTGATAATCAATGCTATGAAAAATGCATTTTTTTCTCAACAACCTCAACTTTTCCTCTCAACTCTCTCAACAATTTTTTCTCAACCCCTGCCTTCATCAATCCAAAACCCTTTTTTGTCGATTATAACGTGCTGAATTTTAACGTCTTAGCACATTTGCAATTTAGCACATTTATTCACGATGTCAAATTTTAATTTTCAACAACCTTTTTCCGGCGTTGTCCGGCATTTGATCATTCTTAACGTGCTGATGTTTTTTGGTAGTTATGTGGTGTTGGGCGCGGAAAACTGGGATGTCGTGACGGGGAGCGGGACTTTGGGACGGTTGCAATTGGCGGCTTTTTTGCCCGGTTCGCCGCATTTTCAGCCCTACCAAATATTGACGCACATGTTTATGCACAGCAATATCATGCATATTTTGTTTAATATGCTCTCGCTGTACTTTTTCGGGACGATGGTGGAAATGATTTGGGGGCCACGCCGTTTTCTGTTCTTTTATTTGTTTTGTGGCGTCGGGTCTTGGGGATTGCAAATGTTCACGCAATGGTGGCAGATCAATCAGGGAACTGAACTGGCCGAAATTGCGTATAATATTCCGATGCTGGGTGCTTCGGGGGCGGTTTTCGGGGTGTACGTGGCCTTTGCCTGCTTGTTTCCAGATGTGGAAATTCGCTTGTTGTTTCCACCTATTGCCTTGAAAGCCAAGGTGTTTGTGCCGATTATCGCAGCGTTGGAAGTAATTTACGGGTTTGGCGGATACGCAAAAGGCGTAGCGCATTTTGCCCATTTGGGCGGCGCATTATTTGGCTTGATCCTTATTTTGGTGTGGTATAAAGGGCGGCTGTTTAAATAACCTACACAAAAACGCTGTAATTATGGCCGTTTTTCGGTCCATCAGGGACGACATTAACTACGCTTTTCGCAACGGCAATATGGTGACCCGGTTGGTCTTCATCAATTTTGCCGTGTTCATAGCGGTCAATATTTTTCATTTCCTGCTGTGGTTGGCCCTGCGTGGCGACCGTGGCGAGACCAATGAGGTGTTCAACAACGTCCTCAACTGGTTTTGTATGCCCGGCGATTGGCACCTTTTATGGCGCGTGTGGGCCCCAATCACCAGCATATTTCTGCACGAAAGTTTTTGGCATTTTTTGAATAATGTCATCGGTTTGTACCTATTTGGCACCATCGTCAGCGACCTGATTGGGAATCGTCGGGTGTTGCCAGTATATCTGCTGGGCGGATTAGTGGGCAACGCACTGTACTTAATTTCGGCACAAATTCCGCAATTCAACATCGGTTACTATGCCTTGGGCGCTTCGGGAGCGATCATGGCTCTGGCTGGAACCGCGCTTGTTTTGGCTCCTGACTATCGGGTCATGTTGTTTTTGTTGGGAGAAGTAAAGTTGAAATACATCGTGCTGGTCATCGTGCTGCTCGATCTGGTGGGTATTGCCAATCAATCCAATACGGGTGGCCATGCGGCCCACATTGGCGGCTTTTTGTTCGGCTGCTTTTTCGTGTATCGCCTGCGCGACGGCAAGGATATGTCGGAAGGCGTGGATCGTATATTGGAGGCTATCAAGGATTTATTTTCCAGTCGCTCCCGACGGCCGTCTGCTCCCAAACGTCGTCCGCAGCCTGCCATGAAAGCGACCACTTTTGGCAAAGCCAAAGGCAATAGTGTCAGTGATCGGGAGGTTTATTCTTTTCAGGATCAATTAGATGCGATTTTGGACAAAATAAAACAGCAGGGTTACGAGAGCCTTTCTCAGGAAGAAAAGGACTTTTTGTACCAAGCCAGTAAAAAATAAATAAAAAGCAAAAGGCAAATTGCAAGGGGCAAATGAGCATAGTGACCTCCAATTTTCATTGCCAATTTGCCCTTTGTAATTTTGCCTCTTTTCCTCAACCATGGGTTCCTTGTTCAGTCACCTCTTGAAAATAGCGAGTGCGTTGGTGGTGGTGCTGACTTTGCTGGCGTATGTGTGTCCGTACGTGAACCCGATTCGATTCAGTTGGCTGGCGTTCTTCGGCACCGCTTTTCCGTGGATTTTGTTGGCTAATGTACTTCTTTTTCTCGTTTGGGCTTTGCGCGTGAATCGTTTCGCGCTCTACCATCTAGGCATAGTGGCTTTGGGCTGGCAGCATGTCACCGGATTTATTGGTTACGACACCGCCAAAACGACCGTTCCCGAAAACGCGATCACCGTAGCGACGCACAATCTCGGTGGATTATGGTATGGCCAAAAGAAAGTGACTGATGCGCTACGCGAAAAAACGGCTTCCGACTACGCGCGGTTTTTGCAGGAAAATGGATTCCCCGATATTCTGTGTACGCAGGAAACGAGCGGCAAATTCTACCGTTTGTTAGCCGAAAAAATGGGCTATCCCCACACTTTCAATCTTAAAAAAGGCACGGTTATTCTAAGTCGTTTTCCCATAGAAGGCGGCGGGGAAATTCCTTTTGGCAAAACGGCTAACTCTTCGCTGTGGGTGGATGTGCGCATTGATAAAAAGTTAGTTCGCGTATACAACGTTCATTTACAATCAAATAGAGTTACCACGGCCACGGAAAAAGTGATCGAAGAGGCTGAACTGGACGAAGGCGAAACCTGGCACGACATCGGAAATGTGCTGAATAAAGTAGGCGACGCCACCCAAATCCGCGCAGAACAGGCCCAACTCTTGTGCGACCATATCGCCTCCTGCCCAAATCCGGTCATCATCTGCGGCGACTTCAACGACACGCCAAATTCTTATGTTTACAATATAATCATACAAGGTCTCAGTGATACTTTTCGGGAAAAAGGCTGTGGCCTCGGTACTACGTTTGGTGGTGCCTTGCCGCTGCTGCGCATTGACTATATTTTGACGGAACCGAGTTTTCTCACCTACTCTTGCCGCACAGTGCACGGCAATTTTTCCGATCATTATCCGGTATTTGCGTCGGTCGGAATACGGTAAAATTGGGCTAATAACCATAGCGTATCTCCCTATCTTCGCTCGCTTTTTCGTGCTACAATATGCTTTTAGAAGGGATTCTGCTGGGCCTTACGCTTAGCCTAATGGTTGGGCCATTGTTTTTTGCCATTATTCAAGCCGGTTTGGCGGGTGGATTCCGAGCAGGGGTCGCGATGGCCATTGGGGTATGGACGAGTGATGTGCTGTTTGCGCTGCTGACCCACTTTGGCACCTCCGCACTGGCTTCTTTTACGGCTTTGCCAAATTTTCGGTTGTGGGCGGGCTTGACAGGTGCATTATTGCTTATTTCTTTTGGAATAGGTAGCCTTTTAAAACGACCTCTACCAGCACCATCGCCAGTAATTCCCTTCCCTACAGTCAATTTATGGCGTTACATTTTACGCGGCTTTCTAATCAACACCGTCAATCCATTTACTGTTTTTTTCTGGATTGGCATTGGCAGTGGGGTCATCGCGACACGTCATTCAGGAGGAGCAGCGGCGATTTATTTTTTCGGGGGGATGCTTTGTACGCTCGCTTTGACCGATCTACTGAAGGCATGGGGTGCTAAGAGCTTGCGTCAATGGCTAACACCAAGGCATTTGTGGTGGGTACAGCAGATAATCGGTATGTTGCTGATTGTCTTCGGCATTGTGCTGGCAGGGCGTAGTATGGGGTAATTGCTCTTTGGCCTTCTATTAAGTGTAGTAATTGGCTTCCAAGATTGGCAGGCAGTCTTATAACCAATCTGCTAACGTTTTTCGCATACTTCCCGTCAAAATATTACCTTTGCCGTCCTGTCAAAAATCGTCGCACCGTTTTGAATTTCAAGAAGGCGCGTCTTCCACCTCCGACTTTTTCTCTCTAATCTTGCCCGGTCCGTGAAACGAGTGCAAATAGTGGCCGCCCCGGTCCTTTTACCCGATGATAATCTGGTTCTACTGGCCGAAAAGACTCGTCTCGATCAACTCGACCGTTTGCTTTCGCCCTCGGAATTCGTTTTTTTACGCCAATCCGTTGAGCGTGGCGTGTATAGTTTTTTCTTTCCCCGTGCCGAAGGGTCGGTGTTTGTACGCTTATTAAAAGCCGAAAAAGACCCTGCCGTAGCCCGTGAAGTTGCTCGGTTGGCGGGCAACGAGCTGTTGCGCGAGCTACGGCAATATAAGATGGAGACCATCACGATCCATAATTACTGCATAGACAATCGGGCGATGGCGTTCGCAGAAGGGCTGGCACTCGGCAGTTATCAGTTTCTGAAATACTTTACCCAGCCGGAAAAGAAGGCCAAAAACCTGCGGGAAATCCGGCTGGAAAACAGTATCGCTACTACGGCAGAAATACATGAATTGAATGCTTTGCTGCAAGCAACCTTCCTGACCCGCGATCTGGTGAATGAGCCTTATTCCCACCAAGGCCCGGAACGATTGGCTAAAGCGTTGGAAGAAGCGGGTATAGCCTGCGGATTTACGGTCGAAATATTGGGCAAAGAGAAAATAGAAACCCTGAAAATGGGGGGACTATTGGCAGTAAACCGGGGGAGTCAGGATCCGCCGCAGTTTTGTATTCTGGAATGGAAACCAGCGGATGCCCGCAATACCAAACCCATCGTGCTGATTGGCAAGGGAGTGGTGTATGATACGGGAGGCCTTAGCCTAAAGCCCACCGAGGGCATGGACTACATGAAATGCGATATGGGTGGTGCTGCGGCGGTAGTTGGGGCAGTGTCAGTAGTGGCTTGCACCAATTTGCCCATTCATTTGATCGGCTTGATACCAATTACGGACAATCTGATCGGGGCGGGCGCTTTTGCTCCCGGCGACGTGATTACTATGTATTCTGGTCATACTGTGGAGGTTATGAATACGGATGCCGAGGGCCGCTTGCTGTTGGCAGATGCTTTGCATTATGCTAAAAAATACGATCCCGAACTCGTGCTGGACTTCGCCACCTTGACTGGGGCAGCAGTAAAAGCAATTGGCAACCAAGGCATTTGTTACATGGGTACCGCTTCCAAAGAGATAAAACAAGCGCTCGAAGCCAGCGGCTGGGCCACTTATGAGCGTCTCGTGGAGTTGCCTTTATGGAAAGAATACGGCGACGAGCTCAAAAGCAACATCGCTGATTTAAAAAACCTGGGTTCTGGTAATGCCGGTATGATCACCGCCGGCAAATTTCTGGAACATTTTATCGGTGATTATCCGTGGCTGCACTTCGACATTGCCGGCCCTGCCTATCTTCGCACCGCCAATGGCTACCGCACCAAGGAAGGCACTGGCGTAGGCGTGCGGCTTTTGTACGATTTCTTGAAAAAAAGGTATGTTATACCAACGATGAACGATGAACTATAAACGATATAGCTCAAATAGGAGTTCATCATTCATTTCATCGTTTATACTTCATCGTTTATAGTTAAAAAAATGGACAACATCACCATTGGCATTTCCTGCGGCGATATTAACGGGATTGGGTTGGAAGTCATTTTGAAAGCCATCGCCATCAAAAAAATTGGTGCCAAATACAAATTGATTATCTATGGTAGCACCAAAGTGGTCGCTTATCACAAGAATATTATTACTCAGGAAAATATTCAGTTTCATTCCATTATGTCGGCTGCCGAGGCGCAATCGGATCGGATCAATATTATCAATTGCTGGCCCGATAGTGTAAATATTACCCTCGGCAAAGCTACCGATTTGGGCGGTAAATGTGCTTATGACGCATTAGAACGGGCGGTAAAGGACCTGAAATCCGGCGAAATAGATGCCCTGGTCACGGCTCCCATCAACAAGAAAGCGATGCAACTGGCTGATTTTCCGTTTGTTGGGCACACGGAATATATCACTAATGAATTCAATGCCAAGGATTCCTTGATGTTTATGGTTTCCGATAATCTGCGTATTGGGGTGGTGACCAACCATTTGCCAATTCGAGAAGTCGCAGCAGCGATTACGAAGGAAAAAGTGCTACGCAAAATCCTCATCATGGCGGAGACACTACGGATTGATTTTGATATTGCCAGGCCGACTATTGCGGTGTTTGGGTTGAATCCCCACGCTGGCGACGAGGGTGCCATTGGTTCGGAAGATGAGGAAATAATTCAGGTGGCCATCGAGGAAGCTAAAGCAAAAGGAGTCCTTGCTTTTGGTCCATTTCCTGCCGATGGTTTCTTCGGCTCGAATCAACAAACCAAATTTGACGGTATTCTGGCTATGTACCATGATCAGGGTTTGGTGCCATTCAAAGCACTCTCGTTTGGCGCGGGCGTAAATTATACGGCTGGGCTGGCTTCGGTGCGTACTTCGCCCGATCATGGCACGGCTTATGATATTGCCGGGAAAGGAGAAGCAGATGAAAGTTCCTTCATTAAAGCACTCTATCTTGCCGCCGACATTGTCCAACATCGCACCGAATATCTGGATATGTATGCTAATTCGATTGAAAGGCGCAAACAAAAAGCACTGGTCAGCGAAATAGGAGAGGACGAAGTGGTGGATGATATACTCCCGGAAGAATAATTTTTCCAGCCTGTAGAGCATGGAATGAGTAAAGACCCAACTGGTCGTCAATAGAATAACTTCAAAACGAACAACTTATGCCTGCCATTCTCGGCATTGACGTAGGCGCATCCGGTATTAAGGGCGCTTTAGTAAACCTTGAAAAAGGCAAGCTCCACGGGGAACGAATCCGGATTCCCACTCCACAACCCTCTACACCCGAACTCGTGGGGGCAGCGGTCGCCGAAATGGCCGAATTTTTTAATTATCAGGGCCCTATTGGTTGCGGTTTTCCTGCCATCGTCAAAAATGGTGTGGCTCTTTCGGCAGCGAATATTGATCCATCGTGGGTAGAGACCAACATTGAAGAAACTTTCTCCAAAGCGACCGGCAGCCCCGTATTCGCCACCAACGATGCGGATGCCGCTGGCATCGCCGAGATGCGCTATGGCGTAGGGCGGGGTCAGGAAGGCTTGGTAATGCTGATTACCATTGGTACTGGATTAGGCTCGGCTTTGTTCTATCACGGGGAATTAATACCCAATACGGAACTCGGTCATGTACTCTGGAAGCATGGCAAATCTGCGGAACAGTATTGCTCGTCGGGTGCTCGGGAACGGCTCAAAATCAGTCGAAAAGAATGGGCCGACCGCTTCAATGAATACCTACTGCATTTGGAACGCCTGTTTTCGCCCGATCTATTCATTCTGGGCGGCGGCGAGAGCAAGTTTTATGAATCCTACAAAACGCAATTGCTGACCCATGCACGAGTGATTCCGGCTAAATTACTCAATAATGCTGGTATCATCGGAGCCGCCGCCTACGCCGCAGGGAAACAATAGGCAACTGGAAAAACTGTAATTATCCAAAACAAAATTGCCATCCTTCTCCTGATGGGAGGGATGGCAATTTACGTTCTGCTTGACTTTTTACTTAGTCCTCTTCGTCTTTCATCGCTACCACCTGGCGACTTTCACTTTCCTTGGCATCCAGAGCAGCATTCCGCCGCCGCTGTTCTCTGGCGGATACTATAATACTGATCTCGTAGAGAGCAAGCAATGGAATGGTAACCAGCGTTTGTGCGACTACATCAGGCGGCGTAATTACCCCGGCAATAATGACAATCGCGACGATGGCATGGCGACGATAGGTACGCAACATTTTTGGCCCTATGATGCCGATTTTCGTCAGAAAAAAGGCGATAACTGGCATTTCAAAAATCAATCCAGTCGGTATCGTAAACATAGTCATGTACGATACATAGGATTCGAGGGTCGGCGATACATCCAGCCCCTCCACAGTATAACTGGCCAGAAAACTGATCGAAAACGGAGCGAGTATATAATACCCAAAGACATTGCCCAGCAAAAAAAGAAAGGAACATACCCCAACGCTGCCACGCACCGCCCGCTGCTCACTTTCCAGCAGACCTGGTCGGATGAATTTCCAAAACTCCCAAAAGATGAAAGGGAAAGCGCAAATGACACCCAGACAGACCGAAATATACATGTGCTCCATGAGCACTTCGCCCAATTCGCGGGTAATCACATTGAATTTAGGCGGCTCAAAGCAAATGCTGTTACCCATGCCCATCCAATTGGATAAGGAGCAGATTGCCCGATAGGTTGGAAAATCTGGACTGCGTGGCCCAAACATGAGCTTGTCAAAAACAAACTCTTTATCGGACATAAAATAGATGGCAAAGACAGAAATAGCCAGCAACGAGCGCAAAATATGGCGTCGCAGTTCGGCTATATGATCGAAAAAAGTCATTTCACCGCGCTGAGTTTTCAGGCGTTCGACTTCGTGTTGCTGATCGAGAGGCATAGAGTAATCAGGTTAAAAAATGCCGATGGCAGTGTTTTTGCAAACCTTGCTGAAACCATCAAAGGTAGGAGGTTCGGTAAGAGCCTGCGAAGTTTCTACCAAATTAATCCAATTCAATGGCGTTACTATCACCAATACGTGTACAACCCAACCTTAGTTTCATGAAACAACTGTTGTTATCGCTCTTTTTACTATTTACTTTAATAGTAGAAGCGCAAACCCCCAGCCGGAGTGCTCCCAAAGGAAACTATTTAGAGGTGGGCTTTCTATTTGGCTTGACCAGTTACTCCGGCGATATTACGGCGAAGGTGGTAGATATTTCCGAGATTCATCCTGGTTATGGTGCTTATCTGCGCTATCATTTTAACAATCATTTAGCTACCCGTTTCCATGTTTATTCGGGGACCGTTTCCGGCGACGATGCTAATTCTCCTTCCCTGGCTACTCGTAAAATCCGTTTCTCCAGCTCTATCGTTGAAATGGGACTGGTGGGCGAATGGTTTTTGATCGGCAACTCTCGCTTCTCTAACACCGGCATCCACCATCTTTCTTTTTCTCCCTACTTGTTCGGCGGAATAGGCGTTACTTTTGCCAGCGCGGATGCCGAATACTATGGTCCACCAGATAAACGCAATGAAAGCCTAAAGGTGCCGCTCCCGGAAGAAGGATTGAGCAACAAATTCGTCTTGATACCGATGGGTGCTGGATTGCGTGCCGACATTACGGAACGCCTGGTGTTGGGGGTAGAAGGAGGATTTCGCCCGGTTTTTTCAGATGATCTGGATGGTATTCGCTATAATGGAAATCCAAATAAGGGCGACTGGTATTATTTCGGTGGCCTCACGGTTTCCTTTGTTCTTGGCTATCCCAATAAGCATCACCGTTGAAATAGTACTGCCGTAGACTGGCAACAAGATGAATCAAAAAAAATCATTAACGATTTTACTGGAAGTTATTTGGTGGGTAGCCACAGCCGTAGCAGCTTTTGCCCTGGTTTATCCCATTGATCGTGCCTTGCCAGTCTGGCCTTTTCAAAACTGGAACCTGGCGTTTATCGTGGTACTGATCACTTTTACCCGGTATATTTTTCTGCTCCAGCACACTTTCCTGGCTAAAAGGCAAGTGCTAAAAGTGGCATTGATCCTGCTACTGCTTCCAGTTACTTTCATGCTCGTCAGTGGCCTGCACAGCTTCCTGAATTATGTGGAAGAACAAAGCTGGGATCAGCTTACCGATCACTTGCCACCCGACGAAAAACGCGCCATGGAATCTTACATCTGGGGCACGATGGTTTTCTTCGGCGCAGGTAGCATTGTAGCAGCTCCGGTGCTGGCTGGTCGTCTGTTCATGTCGGTCTGGCGTACGCGCAATCGCGGAACGGTGTAGAACAAGCGGCAAAGGGCAGTAAGCAAAAAAGCAACTATGCAAGCGGTAAAGGGCAAACTATTTTGGTGTTTGCCGCTTACTTTCTGCTTTTTTGCCCTTTGCCTCCTGCTCCTTGCCTTTTTGCTTTCCTAGTCTTTTATTTCTTCACCAGGCTACGTAATACTGTCTCATCCACCTTTACCGGGTAGGCTTTCCGCAATTCTTCAATCCATTGCTTTTCCAAGTAATCCTGGTAATCCGCCACTGCGTAGCCACGGGCATCTTGTAGGCCCTTCGCTGTGGGTGGCTGGATGGATTCTACTTTCAGGAAAGTAGTGGTTTTGGTACTAGTATCAATTTTTACGGGGGTCATAGCACCGGCTACCCAAAGGTCGCCGAGGTCTTTGTTTTTCCCCTTCTCGTACATCTTTTCTATTACAGCCACCACATCGGACTTACCGGTTTTATTGAATTTTTTCAACACATCAGCAGCAGGCTTTTTAGCGGCGAACTCCCGAATTTTGTCCACAACTTTCTGGTCGTTGGTTTTGATCGTGTAGATGCTCACTCCGGCCCGTTCGTCCCATTTATATTTCTGGCTCAGGGTGGATTTGAAATATTTTTCCAGGCCTACGGAGTCGGTGTTTGCCCGATCCCACACGTTTTGCTTGAGGGCTTCAAATAACAGAATACCTTCTTCGTACTCGCGCATAAGCGATTTGAATTCCGGGTACTTTTTATCCAATTGGCTTTCTTCGTATTGCATAGCTACCTCTTCCGTCCAGCCAGTGTATAATTTCTGCACCGTTTCGGCCAAAGGATAGCCGCTACCACGCATCCGCTCCCGGCTGGCACGAGCATTATACTCTTCAAAATCAGCGACTGTGTATGCTTTTTGTTGACCAAAACGCATCAGTACAGTTTGCGGCTTGGCAGGGTCTGGTTTCCAGCGAAAAGTGAGAAATACGGTGTCTTTTTGGCTGGCTGTCCACTTTTGCAGGGCATCTGGATATTCCTGAAAGTTGTTTTCTTTTTTAATCCGCGTAATCATACTCTGGCGAGCCACTTCATTACGGCTGTCGCGTTTTACCCGGTCGCCGAGGCCGCGCTTTACCGTTTCGTAAGATCCAATTGGCCGCTGACTCACTCGTTTGATAATATGCCAGCCAATACTGGACTCGACGGGGGGGGAGAAATCACCGTCTTTTTGCAAATTGAAGGCGGCATCCTCAAAATTTTTCTGGTAACGATTGATCCCGAAAAAGCCGATATAACCGCCTTTGGGGGCAGTTGCTTTGTCGTCGGTGTACCGCGTTACCGTTTCTTCCCAATTGGCCCCTTTTTTCAAAGCCATGTATACGCTATCGGCGCGTTGTTTGACCATCACGTTTTGTTCCTCGTTGTTGCCTTTGCGAAACAGAATCTGCGACACTTCTACCTCGCCACGCGCCGGACGGAAGCCGTTGACGCGTACTAGATGATAGCCAGAGGTAGTACGAATAGGTCCCAGTACAGCACCAGGTTTGGCGGCGTAAATGGCCTTTTCCATCGCATAATAGCCATCGGGGAGCATAGCAGTAACAAAACCGAGGTTGCCCTTATTTTCTTTTACCGTCTTATCTTCCGAGCTGTCCAAAGCTATTTTGTCGAATGCCGAGCCAGCGTTGATTTTACGTAGCAAATTCATCGCCCGATTGTAGGCGCGCAGGGTGTCAGCGGGTTTTGCATTGCGATCCACGACTACCAGAATATGGCTCACATCCACGTCCTGCAACATCCGGTCGTATGTTTCCCGGATGAGTTTGTCGGTCACTTCGCGATCTACCAGGTAGGAATTAGCCAATTGACGACGATAACCATCCAGTTCGCTTTTCAGGGAACTGATGGTATCCAGGCGCATATCGCGGGCCCGTTGCACTTTCAGTTTGAATTTCGTGTACAGATCGAGGTATTCGCGCAGCGATTGTTCCGAAAAGTCGGCTTTGTCCTGGTTCGTTTTGCTGTAAATGTATTTAAATTCAGAGGCCGTGACCGGATTGCCGTTAACGGTGAAGAGCACGGGGTCGGGCGTTTGGGCGACCACTCCGGCTGTGGAAAACAGCCATACGCTCAGGGAAATAAGAAAGTATTTTAGCATGGTATTTGAAAAAATGATTTGATTTTTATGTTAAAAGGCGCGAAAAGGCGAGCAAAGTTAGAAACGAGTGGTCAAAACGTCGGGAAGCCTTTTGCGTTTTGTTATCATTAACAGCGGGTTCCAGCGGAGTGCTGGTTAGTCGAGCATAAATCCTTGATTTGTAGCATAAAACTACATAACGGCCGACTGCTAAGTTTGCTCATTTGGGCGAAAATCCTTGATTTGTAAAGTCAGGCTGCGTTCGCCGCGCCATTGTTCTTCGCGCAATTGAAAGGCCACATCAAAGGCTTTCCCCTGTACTTGCTCAAATGCCTTCCCCAAGCCAAAGCCAATGGCAGAAAAAACTGCTTGTCCGTCCGGGTGACGCAGCGAAAGCCGAATGTGGTTGTTGTCCAAGCGGCGGGCATGACCTGTATCCACGACGTTTTCTGCCCAAAATACGGGCGTGAGGTTGGTGGGGCCAAAAGGCTCAAACTGGCGGAGCGTGCGCCAGAATTTGATGGTCAAATCATCCAGACGCACCTGCGCACAAATATCTATGACTGGCGTTTCCTGCTCCAGAGTCAGCCGTTCCTGCACTACTTGTTCAAAACGTTCCACAAAAACCGGCACATTATCCAGTGGCATCTGCATTCCAGCAGCGTAAGCATGACCGCCATAAGTATGAAACAAATCTTCACATTTTTGCAAAGCTGCATACAGATCGAAACCTTGCACCGAGCGCGCCGAACCTACAGCCCGGTCGCCACTTTGCATCAATATAATGGTAGGGCGATGGAAGGCCTCCACCAGTCGACTGGCCGAAATGCCAATAACGCCCTTATGCCAGGTTGCATCGAACAGGACGATACTTTTGCGTACTTCCCAATCAGGCAGGGCACGGAAACGCCGCTGCGCCTCTTCCGCCATAGATTGATCTACGGAGCGTCGTTCGCGATTGCGTTGCACCAGTCTGCCCGCACTTTCTATAGCGGCACTGCGGTCGGCGGAAAGTAAAAGGCGCACTGCATCCCGCGCATCACCCAGACGACCGGCGGCATTGATGAGCGGCCCTAGGCCAAATACGACATCGCTGATAGTCAGTGGGGAAGGACGGTGGGCGCGATCAAGCAAAGCCCACAGCCCAAGTCGCGGTTTTTGGTTGAGCCTTTTTAGGCCATAATGCGCCAGAATCCGATTTTCCCCGGTCATGGGAACAATATCACAGGCAATACTGACGGCCACCAGATCGAGCAGGTCATCCAGTTCTTCGGCGGGCGTATTGTGGTATAAAGCGAAAGCCTGAGCGAGTTTGAAAGCCAGGCCGCAGCCGCTTAAATCGCCATAGGGATAATTGCAGTCAGGTCGTTTTGGATCAAGGTTGGCCACTGCATCGGGCAGATCGCCTTCGGGCAGGTGGTGGTCGCAGACGATAAAATCAATGCCATAGGACTTGGCCAGTGCCACCGCTGCATGCGCTTTGATGCCGCAATCCATCGCTACCACGAGGGTACATCCCGTTTCGCGAGCATACTCCACTCCAGCCAGGCTTACCCCATACCCTTCCTTTTCACGGTCGGGCAAATAATAATCCAGATTGCGATGAAAGCCAGACAGAAAATCGAACATGAGGGCTACGCTGGTGGTACCATCTACGTCGTAATCGCCATAAAGCAGAATGCGTTCGTTGCCCTGTACTGCCTGATCCAGCCGCTCGACAGCCACCTGCATATCTTTCATTTCGAAGGGATTGTGCAGATCATCCAGCGTAGGACGAAAGAATTGGCGGGCCTGTTTATAGGTACTGACACCGCGTTGGACCAACAACTGGCAAAATAAAGTATCAATCCCCAGCACCTCGTGCAGGTGTTGCACGGCGGTTTCGTCGGCGGGGAGCATTAGCCAGCGGGGGGACAACATGATTTTTCGCAGTGAGGTTTTAGGAAAGCGAAGTTGAGACGCTAAAGGGCGAAAAGGTAATGATTAACCACTTGGCATTTTATAAAAGTATTGTTTTTGCGTGATTTTGTCTTTTTTGAAAGAGAAAGCTAGTCTCCTATTTACGTCGCTTTTTTAACCATTGGAGAATAGCCGCCAAATAGCGGACGGTCGTACTTTTGCTTGTCTTATGTAGGCTGCTATTCTTCAGCTAGTGTTCAAATTATCGGGCAGCGGCTATGTAAACTGTTGTTTATCAACCTTTATCAACCAATTTTTATGATTCAGCGCATCCAGTCTATTTTTCTACTGCTGGCATCCGGCTCCATTTTTGGGCAGTTTGGTTTGCCTTATTTGCAAACTTCCGCAGACGACCCGGCCCGCACCATGCCTATATTGGCTGATGGCATCTTCAATCCGCTGGATAATATTGGCCTGCTGGGTCTTACTATGTTGGCGGGGCTGGCTTCGCTGCTGGCTATTTTTCTGTTTCGCAATCGTTCTTTGCAGAGCAGTTTCACCATTGGTGCCTTGCTGAGTTCCGGGCTATTACTGGCCTTGGCGGGTTTTACGGCCTACAATACATTGGCATCGTTGCCGCCGGGCGGATCGGCACATTATCAGGCGGGCCTGGCTTTGCCGGTCGTCGCGCTTTTGTTCCAATGGCTGGCTGGTCGCTCGATCCGCAAAGACGAGCGGTTGGTGCGCTCGGTGGATCGGCTGCGATAGTTAGTCCTTCCGCATTTTTTCCAAACGAAGGTAAGATTCCAAAATCGGTGTCAATGCTGCTGGCAGCGGCTCCTTTAGTTGCACTTCGTTGAATACCTGATGTGGATGCTTGGCATGATACTCCTGGCGGGCTTCCATCTCTTGCAGCACCTTGATTTCTAAGGGCCAATGGGTCCATTTGGACAAATGTTGCACTAATTGCAACGCCCCTTCGGCGTAGTTGGCCAAATGACAATTCTTGTCACTCTCTGCGATGTGCACCATTGCTGCGTAGTAACGTTCGAGTATTTCGCAGCAATAAATATCCAAATCGGTTGTCCCTGTCTGTGGCGGATGGCTGCCGAAAATACCCGGTTCAAGCGCGCCCGGAATAACCTGAAAGCCGCGTTGTTTCTGGTGCGAACGCAGCACTTCCTCCGGCGAACGATACAAAAATATAAAAGGCACTTGCGGATACAAGCGGCGCAACACTGGATAGAAAAACAAATGCCAGCTGTCCAGTTTGATGAAAAGCCGTTGCTCTGCTGGATTTTTACGCTGTCCTAATGACTGAATTACCGCTTTCAGCCAAGTGTCGCTGGAGTAGCCAAACATCAGGGTCGGATGCTGGTATGGCCACCGCAACACTTGATCAATTACAGCGGCTTCGGAAATTACTACATTGGTTGGGTCAAGGCCCACCAATTGCGATAGTAACGTGGAACCACAGCGGGAAACGTGAAAAATGAAAGCCGTAGGCGGAATAGAATCCATGTTTTCAACCGCTTCGAGCAGTATATCCAGCGAGCTCAAGCTGGCAAATGGCTGGGCATTATAAGAATGTCCATTGCAAATGGAGAGCGTACTCTCCCAAAAAGGTTCGGTAAAGGATTTATCCCCTAAATACATCCAACGACATATAAGTTGGTCGTTTTCGGCCTTCATTTCCACCGGAAACCAGCCATGTAATGCTGACTCATTAATATGCAGACTAGCGGGAGAACCGTCATTTGCCCGAAGCCTGGCAATCAACTCTCGCGCCACCTCTGTATCCAGGCTTGTCAGCTGGTCAATGATTTGCTGTCGCGTCCTCTCATCGTATACCGGACCCGCCTGTTCCGCTTCAAAATTATAGCCAGCCCTGCGAAATAGCTCATCCGACCAGGCATTGCGTTGACCATCAATAATTAAATGCACGCGGCGGGTCTTGCCTTCATGCAACACACTATGCGGCAAGTCGAAGTTGGCATACCAGCACTCTCCCGCCGCCATCGCCAAATCACTTCCATCCACCCGAAATCGCACACCCACATCCGTTTCAATGGGAATGTGGAGCCTAAAAATACCCTGCTCGTAGCTTAATCCTACGTCGCGGTGTTCTTTGATCACGCTGCCGGGCGATAAGGAAAGCAGCCGCACAGTTTCGAGTTCGCAGTGAAATTGATTTAATATTTCCTGAACATAAGGACATTGCGCCAGCAATGGAGTATCCACGTAGCGAGGGCCAGTGCTCGATTCGCCGGGATGCGCGTAAATATCGGTCGCCTGGCCAGTAGTCGAGCGCAGGGCTATTCCTGTCCATTCCCCCGCGTAGTCGCGCTGATTGAAGTGCTGCGTCCAATGGTCCGATTCGCAGACAGCCAAGTCTTGGACCAGGCGTTGCGGATCGAAGATTAGCGGAAGCTGGAAAAAGCGATTATACATGGTGGATTGTATTGGTTGAAATTTAGTTTTGCTGATGGAACTGGGCGACAGCAAAATTCCGCACGCCACATTTCCTATTCTGTATTTGGCCGGAACGGTGAGTTTTGCAGGTGGATTTGTACCAATTTACTACAAAAAAACAGGCTGAGATAAAGCGCAAAAGTAGCCAACACCAGCAACCAATCCGACCAGCGTTGGATAATCAATACATCGTAAGCACCATGCAACAAGACGGCTAGCCCGAAGCCCTGCGCCAGCAAAATATAACGTCTGGCGGGTCGAATTTAGCTAATCCAGCAAAATAACCGATCACGATACCAAACACCAAATGCGCTGGCACGGCGGTAAAGGCTCGCACCAAAATTGTATCAAAACCAAAGCGATACGCATATAAAATATTCTCCATTGTGGCAAAACCCATCGCCACCAGCACGGCGTAAACGATGCCATCGAGCGGCTCATTGAAAAAACGGTACGGGAAAGCAGCAACCAGCAAAACGAGTCCTTTCCAAAGCTCCTCATTGCAGGAAATAGCGGCGAAAGCCAATAAAAACGTCGCCCAAGCTTGTTGACGATGCGGATCGAGTTGTGCAAACGTGTACATTTCCGCCTGCACGGCCGGCCAGGTCGCCAACGCGCCCAATGCGAAGCAAATCACCAGTGGAACCACGCCTTCGCGTTCGTACTTGTCCACCCAAAAGATGCCGATACTAATCAGCAGACCGGGTAAAATGGCGAGTGGGAGGAGAAATGGGTGCATTCAAGTGATTTTGCGTTGGGCTTCTGTATTTACCCGAATCATATTTGTTTTGCCAGCCAAAAACTGTGAAAGCGTGAAATTATGTCGAATTGGAGCGATGCCGAAAAAATATTATCTGAACGGGTATTCTTTGGTGCTGATCGCCGAGTAGTTTTGCCCGAACGATTAACTATCCTCTTAAAACACTCATGACTTTCCCCAATTTTTTCAAAAAATTACTGCTTCCTGCTTTTTGCCTTTTTCTACTGATAAATAATACTTGGTCGCAGGAGAATCAGCCCACTTCGACTACTAGATTTCCCAATCAGATTGGGCTGGATTTCGCGCCGTTCGTGCGTGGACAACAAGGTTTAGGCTTGATATACAAACACAAAATCGGGCGGGTAAAAGTCAAAAAATGGCAAAAACAAAGTGCGTTGCGAGCGGTAGCGGGGTTTTACAAAGACCCAATAGACCCCTATAATTTTCCTTATCACAGAGGAGATACCACTTTTGTTCATGATGGCGGAGGAGATGCAAATCGGTACTTTATCAGTGTAGGTATGGAACGTCAACTTGATCGGAAAAAATTCAGGTTTTACTTCGGTGGAGACATTGGCTATCGTGGTAGCACTTATAAATCAACTACTTATATCAATGCTACGGTGAATAATACAACTTTTCTATATGATTCCTACGGAGGCGATGTCATTAGTAATGCACCCATAGTATCAGCCTTTGTGGGCTGCAATTATTTCATTTTACCGCGTTTAAGTGTGGGTGTTGAAGCGCAAATTGCTTTCAGCATTGATTTTTCTACCAGTAAAATCATCCGCGATGGACAAGCGGGTACTCCTTATAAATCTACAGTTTTTGAAGGGGCGAATGATTTGCTACGGTTTCTGTATTTGAGCTATCATTTCTAAATATCGTTATGAAGGCCTCTCAACACAGGGCAAATGCATCAAATAGCCAAGCGTAAGTCAAATCATCCTGTATCAAGATGTCATCCTGAACAAAGGGAACGAACTGGCCGAGCGCGCAGGTGAATGCCCACGGCTCTCGTGGCCAGATGCTTCCCTTCGTTCAGCATGACAGCATAAATTGGGACGATTAAGCGTTTTTCGTAGCCATTTTGATGCGTTTGCTTTGCTCTCAACAGGATTTTCAACCCAAACCTCCTAATTTTGTTGTTTTATCGCATTTGCGAAACTTTCAAGAGTTTCGTAGACGATCATCTATTCACCACTCAACAAGTTTACGAAACTGAAAAAGTTTCGCAAACCAGAACCAATTACATGAGCGCAATTCCAATTGACCAACAACTCGACCGTTTTGGCTATCTCGACCTCGAAGTAGACCCGACGCTCGACTTGGTGGCCGAAATAATCCGCCTGAAAAAGGAGAAAAACGCCGTGATTCTGGCGCACTATTACCAGGAATCGGAAATTCAGGACATCGCCGATTATATCGGTGATTCGTTGGGCCTGTCGCAGGAGGCGGCCAAGACGAATGCGGATATGATCGTTTTTGCCGGGGTGCATTTTATGGCCGAAACTGCTAAAATGCTTTCGCCAACCAAGAAAGTGTTGCTTCCTGACTTGAAAGCGGGCTGTTCATTGGCAGATTCCTGTCCGCCTGCGGTGTTTCGGAAATTCAAGGAAAAATATCCTGATCACGTCGTAGTCAGTTATATTAATTGCTCGGCGGAACTGAAAACGCTGACCGATATTTGCTGCACCAGCACCAATGCCGTGCAGATCATCGAGAGTATTCCGAAGGATAAACCGATCATTTTTGCGCCGGACAAAAACCTCGGAGCTTACCTCATCAAGAAGACGGGCCGCGATATGATCCTCTGGAACGGGGCCTGTATGGTCCACGAAATATTCAGTCAGGAACGCATCGCGAAATTGCGCAATCGTTATCCCGACGCCAAGTTCATTGCCCACCCGGAATGTGAAGCCCGTTTGCTGGATATGGCCGATTATATTGGCAGTACCACTGGCCTGCTGAAATACACAATGAATAATCCGGCGACTGAATTTATCGTGGCGACTGAATCGGGGATTTTACACCAAATGCAAAAGGCCAGTCCGAACAAAACTTTCATTCCTGCGCCGCCTAATAACCATTGTGCCTGTAATGATTGTCCGCACATGAAGCGCAATACGCTGGAAAAACTCTACCTGTGTATGCAGTACGAATTGCCGGAAATTGTGCTGCCCGATTGGGTAATCGCACAAGGCCGGGCTTCCATTGACCGGATGCTGGAAGTATCAGCGCAAGCGGGTTTGGTAAGTTAAAGGTCATAAATAGTTGAGCAATTGGTCTTTAAAAGGACAAATAGTTCATCTTTTGCATAGTTAAGATTTCTCTAAACACAATTCAATAACCGGGATTGGCGTACTTTTATCCGCTTAATTGCTATTTTGTGGATGCGATCAAATCCTCAAATATTCATATCCTCACTTTTTCAACTATTTACAACCCACCGTTCGATTCATGAAAAATGCGATTTTAATGCTCGCTTTCTTTTTGGCTGCCGGTATCGCTACTGCGAATGCCCAATGCCACGCTACTGCCGGAGCCGGTAAATCCTGCTGCGCTTCCAAAGCCGCCAGTGCTGCCGCCAAGGACCCTACCATCGAAAAACGTCAGGCCGAAAACGGCACCATGAGCTATGTGCGCAAAGAAGATGACCAAAAAGGTAATGTGCGTTTCGTAAGTGTCGCTTATGACGAAGGCCAAAATGCTTTTGTCAACGTCGCTCCACCAGCCACGGTGAGTGAAACCGAAAAAGCAGGCCTGGTTAAAAAAGAAGCTGCCTGCACTGCTGGCGCGAAAAAATCTTGCTGTGCAGCCGGTGCCAAATCCGGTAAATCTTGTTCTGCGGCCAAGGTGGAATAAAAATAATTACCATCCTACATGGAGCAATTTCGCTTCATTTGGCTCTACCGCCATTTCCGTTCTTCGGAAATGGCGGTTTTTTATTACTGTAATGTTTCCATCTTTTGGCCAGTACAAGTTTTCCGCATCGGATATTTACCACGCAACTAAAAATTCCCAATTATCTGTGCTGGCTTGTTTTAGATAAAAGTTTGATCGCCAATCTTTTAAGACATTGATAGCCAATAACTAACAACCAATAACTACTTGCAATGGTGAGGTACTTATTGCTGCTGCTTTCTTTTTTCGAAGTTACCATGCTGTTAGCACAGCGTGATTCCACCTTATTGCTTGCGCCCGAACGGCTGCAAGAGCGAGATATCGTGACCCGCAACCTGGATTTGCACCGCACGATGGCTATCACCGCCACCCGCAGCCTGGAAGATGTAGAGCAGTCGCCGTGGTCGGTTTGGGTGATTACGGCCGACGACATCCTACGCTATGGTTTTGTCACGCTCGGTGATGTACTGAAGGCGGCACCTGGTCTTCGGGTGTCATCATCGGGCAATGCACTGGAAGGAGAAACCTTTTTGATGCGCGGACTGTCTGGCAATCAATACGTTAAAATACTTATCAACGATGTGCCAGTGAAGCCTTCTGCGGCATCCGGTATTTCTATCGGAGCACAATTACCCATTCGGCAGGCCCAACGTATTGAAGTATTTTATGGGCCAGCGTCCACGATTTATGGCAATGAAGCCTGCGTAGGGGTGATCAATATCATTTTAAAAGAATCGGAGCGTCCAATATTTACCCAGGCCGACATTTCTTTTGGTAGTGATGGCTATAACAGCCTAGACGTGATGTGTGGCGGGAAATTGGGGAAAGACAAAAAGATTTTTCGGTTCAGTGCCTATGGCAGCAGTACGGTGCGGGAGCGAGCGGATGTATATTATGATCAAAATTTGTTTAATCTTAATAACTATGTGCCTGCCGGTTTGGATGCTGCCGTCTATCACCAAAACCCGAATTTCATCCCCGATGATGACAATAATAACCAGCCGAAAACCGTAGCGGCAGTGCATGAAAGTCGCCTTTTTGGCATTAACTTGACCTTTCGGGGACTACATTTCACCTACCACCGGATGAGCCGGGCGGATTATAGTCCGTTGGGATTGAATCCATTGGCGGTATCGTGGAGTAATTCTTCCGACCAGCTGCTCGAGCGCAGCGAGACTTTCGCGTTGGGATTTCAACGCACCCGTCGCCATTGGATCGCTAATACCAATATTTCATTTCTGAATTATCGCATTGGTAATAATTCTACTACGACCTATATTTTTGACCGTTTGAGTGCCGCTAAATTTCAATTTGACCAGCAACAATTTCCTTCTATTACAGATTCGGTGCTTTTGCAAAAGACATTCGCCAAACTGGCTCAGGGAAGTCGGCATACGGTGGCTAATGGCTTCGATGCGCGGCTCGAATCACGGCTAAATGCGACTTTAGGCTCAAAATTTCACTTGGATGCCGGGTTGCAAGTTAATTTCAGTGCAGGTGTTCCGGCCAGTAGTTATTTGGTTAATCCGGCAGATATCAACGCTTTTGGCGAAGTCAAATCGGTGGGCGAGAAGCCTTTCAATCCTTATTCCGATGCCGACCTGGATGCCACTGTTTTTGGCCAACTGGAATGGCGAACGCGCAAATGGTCGGTGTCGGCAGGATCGTCCACTAACTTTTCTACCAATTACGAACAATTTTTACTGGCCACGCCACGCGCCGCCGTTTTTTATAAGATAGATAGTGTTTGGTCGGCCTTTGGCAATTATGCCACTGGCTATCGTCGGCCTTCGTTTTACGAGATTGCTCAATCTTATTTGTTGTATGTAAGTAATTCTGCTACTGCCGAGAGCGATATAAAACCCGGTGAAACGCCCCCAAAAACGGCGGAGACTATTCGCTCTTTTGAATTGGGGGTGCGTTACCATAAAAAAGGCAATCGGGCCAATTTGACATTTTTTCAGGAGCAGGGTTATAACCTGATTCGCCCCGGTTTTTTGCAGAAAGAAACGCCGACGGGGCCCGACGACCGCTGGAGTTATGGCTTTCGCAATACGCCGGGTCTGGCACTTTCCATGTGGGGCTTGCAGGGTTTATTTGTTTCCGAAAATTATAGTTATCAGAAAGCCGGGCGATTGTATGGCTACCGCTTGAGTGGTCGCACGGAGGTTTTTGTGCAGTATGCCCGTGGCCGCGAATGGTATGGCGAGCAGCGTACGCCCACCAGCGATGTATTCAATGCGCCGCGCTGGCAAACGCAGGTGCGGTTTGTGCTTACTGCCCACAAACTGGAATTAATGTTGTCTTCCAATCGCCAGACCTCCACGTTGAGCAAATCGGTTATGTACCGAGACCAAGTGCAGCGCACTACCCAGGAACGCTACCCCACTTTTCGGACCTGGGATATGCGCGCCCAAGTGTATCTCTCCAACCACTTTCTGGTCTATGTACAAATGCAAAATATGTTCAATCAGCACTATGCCGGGCTGGATGCTACGGGGACACCCGACGATTTGCTGTATAATCCGCAGCCGGGTCGGTTGGTGCGTTTTGGACTGAATTACAATATGAATTGAGTTCACTTATCACAAGGCCACACGTAATCCGACAAGGGATAATTTTTTCCCTGAAATGAAAAATGCCACCATTCCGTGCGAATGCCTTTGAAACCAACGGCTGCCAGTGTTTCGCGGAGCAGACGGCGGTTTTCCAGCACTTTGGCCGGTAAGTTAGTGTGGTCGGTATGGGCCGCGACCCCAAAAAAATCGTAGGGCGTACCCATATCAAGTTCCTTTCCATTCGCATCCACGATAGTGAGGTCTACAGCGGCTCCGCGTGAGTGCATGGAGCCTTTGGCGGGCGGTGTCACGTAGTCAGCATTAGGCACTTTATCCCACAAGCGTTGCTGGTAAGGCCGGGGACGGTAGCAGTCGAACATTTTTAATCCTAAGCCCTTCTTTTGCAACATCTTATGCGCCTTTACAAGCGCCTCTGCCGCTTCTGGCCGTAGCAGGCAACGTGGGCAATCGTATATTTTTGCTTTCGTAAAATTGTTGGTCGTGGCATAGCGAATATCGAGTCGGATGCTGGCATCTAGCGCAACTACTTCCGTAAAACCGTTCTGCGCTGGTGTGACGGGTTTAGTATTCGGAAATGGTTTGGTCTGACTGGGTGTCCCGGAATTTGCCGGGGCCGATTTCATTTCGTGGACGGTGCTTTTTTGCTGATTTTCAGACAGTGCCAGGGTATCTGCCACTGGCACAGAATCCCGCGCTGGGTTTGATATGACTACCGTAGAAGGCGGGATAGAAGGAGTGGGCGCAGCGTTTTGGCAATCCAACGACAGCAAAGTACTTACTAATAATACGAGGGAAAGCAGCAGTTTCATTTTTTCTAAAATTGAGCCAAAAGATAATTATCAAGGGAAACGAAAAAAAATAAGCTGGCTATTCAAGCGGTACCAATAATTACACCCAACCATAAATCGCCCATTCAAGATAAACCTAACTCAGGATTGGCACCCTTTACGTTTTTAAAATAATCCCAGATATAGGCCAGATCGGCAGTTTCGTCACTGGTGGGCCAGAATAATTGAGGGTCAAAAAAGACCTCTTTGTGCTCAAAATCAAATTTGCAAAGACAGATTGGTACGCCCGCCAAACGAGCAATATGATAAAAACCCGTCTTTAATTTTTCCACTTTTTTCCGGGTACCTTCCGGGGCAATAACTATATGCAGGCGTGGCTCTCGCTGGTATGCCTCGACGGTGGAAGCGACGAAATTGTGATTTTTGGAACGCTCTACCGGAATACCACCCCACCAGCGAAACAGGAAACCGAAGGGCGGTTTGAACAGCGTATGTTTACCCAGGTAGTTTGCGTGGAGCCTGCCCGCACTGTTCACCAACACACCCAGTGGAAAATCCCAGGTGGAAGTATGCGGACCTACGGCCACCACAACTTTCGCCAGTTCTTGCGGATAGTGGCCAGTTATTTTCCAGCCCAACATCCAAAGGATAAATGCACTGATTCGGCTGAACATGGTATAACTAAGTTGAGTGGCTTTGCCTGTTGAGCACTATGTTATTGAAAATGTTGAGTTTACAACTTCCGCATTCTGTCTTCAACGCAATTCCAATAAGGCCACGCTCTCAATATGGTGCGTATGTGGAAACATATCAACGGGCTGTACTTTCAAGGTGTCGTATTTTTCAGACAATAATTGCAAATCACGGGCTTGCGTCGCTGGATTACAACTCACGTAAACAATACGTGGCGCAGCCAAGTCAAGTAAAAATTGAACGGCCACCGGGTGCATGCCCGCGCGAGGTGGGTCTGTAATGACTACATCGGGTTTGCCATGTTTTTCTGCAAATGCAGGCGACAGCACACTTTTTACATCGCCCGCGTAAAAAGTAGCATTAGTAATATCGTTCAGGCGCATATTTTCCTCTGCATCGGCGATGGCTTCCGGTATTTCTTCAATACCCACCACGTGGCGACAGAATCGGGCGAGATATAGCGCAATACTACCTGTGCCAGTGTACAAATCGTACACGTTTTCCTGCCCAGTGAGTCCGGCAAAACGCGCCGTCACATCATACAGATTTTTACCCTGAATGGAGTTGGTTTGAAAAAAGGATTTGGGACCAATTTTGAATTGCAAATCGCCCAGCCGCTCCACCACGTAGCCTTTACCGTGGTAAGTGATCATATATTGATCGAACAGCGAGTCGTTCATCTTGGTATTCACGCAATAGACCAGGGTGGTCATGGCGGGGAATTTTTCCAAAATAGCATCTAAATAACGACGAATCGCCTCGTCGTCTTCGCGGGCAAAACTGACCAGCAGCATCAGTTCTCCGGTCGTAGTCAGGCGCACCATCAAATTACGTAAAAAACCCGTGTGGCGGCGCATATCATAGAAAGCCAAATCCTGCTCCAAGGCAATAGAGCGGCAAGCATTTCGCAGATCATTAGACGGATCGGCTTGCAACCAACACTTTTGAATATCAATGATTTTGTCAAAAAAACCGGCCCGATGGAAGCCGAGCGCGTGTTCCACATCCAGATCGTCATCGCCCATTTCTTCGGTGAGTCGCCAGCGGCGATTGGCGAAGCCAAATTCCAGTTTGTTGCGGTACCAGGTCGTTTGTGGTGCGCCGAGGATGGGCAGGAATTCACCTACCTCCACCTTGCCGATGCGGTGCAGGGCATCCTCTACCACCTGCTGTTTGTGGCGAAGTTGGGCGGCATAATCCAGGTTTTGCCATTTACAGCCACCGCAGACCGGAAAATGCTGGCAGAAATAATCCACCCGATCAGGCGAAGGCGCGACGAGTTTTTCTACGTTGCCTTCAGCAAAACCCGACTTCTTTTTTTGCACAAACACGTCTACTACGTCACCCGGCACGGCTCCTTCCACAAACACAGTAAGTCCTTCCGATGTTCGGCCCACGCCCTTGCCGCGATCAGCGATGCCGTGGATCGGAACATTAAATAGGGTAAGCGGTTTTTTTAACATTTTTTGAAAACGAGGCGCAAAAATAGGCAAAAGCGCATACTACTGGATAATCTCCAACAAGAAGGTGCGCCAGGTTTTAAAACCTGGCGCACCTTGGATACTAAAAGCAAAAATCAATAACTTTAACGCCGTTCCACCACAAGTTTTCCTGTCGAAGTACCGCTTTCGCCGTGACAGGTGTAATAATAGACTCCATTGGGCAACGAAGCCACCGAAAGGTGTAGGGTGCTAAAACCTTTATCAAGTGGTTGGGCAGATAACAAATCGAAACGCTGGCCCAATTGGTTCAGCAATTCAAATGATACGGCACCATCATTTTTCTGAAAAAGCACTAGGTTCAAATCATTCTGCACGGGATTGGGGAATACTTTTACTGAGAAATTGTCCCGTACTTGTACGCTCTGCTGCGGAGAATAGGTCGTTTTGCCATCGAGATCCAGCTGTTTCAAGCGAAAATACCAGGTGCCTTCCGTAAGATTGGGTACCTGAAATTGGTAGCTGTTTTTGGTCGTAGTTGTTCCTTTTCCGGCTACAAAACCGGCACTTTGAAAATCATTGTCGCCTTCGCGTTTCATTTCGATGTCGAAGCCCCGATTGTTTGTTTCGGACGCAGTGGCCCAAGTAAGCAAAGCGGTGTTTTCACCCGCCAGTCGCACCTGAAAGCTGGTAAGTTCTACTGGCAGGACGGCAGCTATCGCAAAATTATTGTTGGACATATCGAAAAAGATATTGCCGACACTTTCTATTTTGACCCGACAACTGGTTTGTCCGAGTACACCAAGCGGAACGCTAATGATTTCTGATCCATCGTTAGGAGTGTTGGCTGCTAAAGTGGTGCCAAAACTGTTCCCGCCATCCGTGGACAGTAGAATGTTGACGTTGGCACAACTGACTGGCGCGGCTGTAGTGTTAGCCACGTCCCAAGTGATGGTTTGAGCAGCGTTTGTCCAAGTGATGCCAGCATTATTGGGGGCAGTGACCAGAAATGGCCCGGCACTCCCATTGACAGTAACCGTCATATTACTCATTTCGGTACAGCCATACGCAGCGGCGTTGTCACGAACATTTACCCGAAAACTAAGGGTGCGACCAACGGAGGGTAGCACCTCCCAAGTGGGCGTAGTATTGCTGATCACTGCGTCTATCGCGGGAAAAGTACGCGATGGGGAAGAAGTGGCGGTAAAACTGCGAAAATTGGGTCCACCAGTAGCGGTTGAAACTGGGGGCTGGGTGGAGCTGGTATTATTCATTTGCTCCCAATCGTAGGTCAACGAGTTACCATTGGGGTCGGTACCGCTAGCGGTTAAAATAAAAGGAGTAGACTTTGGGATAGTGTAGCTCGCGCCAGCATTGGCAGTCGGCGGGTTATTACTGGTATTGATGACCGTACCACAGGAAGCACCGGTTCCGATGATAAAACTGCCCATTTCCGCCAAACTGCCGCCGTGGAAATAAGCATCGCTATGGGCTTGCACATCTTGTCCGGTACAAATACCTGCGTAGGCCATGATGGTAGAGCCGCTGCCCGTCTCAAAGGCGGTTCCTATGTTTCTATTTCCACCGCCGCAGGAGCCAGCAGTACCATTAAAAGTGTGATTCCCCGCAAACTGGTGGCCCATTTCGTGGGCTACATAGTCTATATCAAAAGCGTCCCCAGTTGGTGCACTGGTCCCCGTCTCCGCACCAGCCTTTTGGCCAGCTACGCACACACAACCCAGGCAGGCCAATCCGCCACCGGCGGTACTGAATACGTGACCGATGTCATAATTGGCAGAGCCGATCACAGCATCACAATTAGTTTGATTTTGGTTGGTCAGTGAACTACTATTGCTATTGGAGTAAGGATCGGTGGCGGAATTGGTATAAACGAGCAAGTTGTCATTGGCCACCAGTAGCATGGTTACGGCTAACTCTTTTTCGTACACTCCATTCACGCGGTTCATGGAAGTGTTCATAGCGGCTAAGGCGAGAGCCACAGTACCGCCCTGAAAAGTGGCATATTCACCAGTACAAGCCAAGGCCAGGCGATACCTTCTCAATTGGCAACTCCCTTGATCCGGCGTTTGCAAAGGGTCGAGCTCCTTTGGTGTGCCTGGTGCTGTTTCGCAGACAAACTCTTTTCCGGCAGGCCGAGGATAGTCTTTTTTGTAATACACCACGTAGTTCTGTCGATCACCTTGGCTATACGGATCCACGAAATAGGTACCGTGTTCGGTAGACAGCACCATGGCGTGAAAGCCGTGCGGAGTCAGATCGCACTTAAGAAAAGCGGTTGGATCATCTATACCATAGCCCGTGTAGCAGCGGATGTCAGGATATTGTGCTTGTAATTCGGGAGCCATTACGGGGGATTCAGCGAGTTGGAAGCGGCTCATACGTCCTTCCGGGGTAGGCAAAGTGAGAATAGGCAAAGCTGAATTGAGATTGGCCGCTGCGGTGAAACGTTCCGGCACATTCGTCAGGAACGTTTGCAGGGTATTCACGTTCAGCCACATCGTTTGATATTTCGACGGAATAATACGTCGTTCACCGACTGTCGAAATGCTCGATTCGGGAATGGTTTCCCAGAGAGATTGTGCAAAAGAAGAACTGGCGGACACCAGTAGACAAAAAAGGAGAAATTTTCTCATGTGAGATCACTATGAAAGTTGAGAGATGGAAATCTTGAAAATGGGAGGGCAAAATTGATTAGTACGTAACTATAAACGTCTTGAATGTCCTTTGAAAAAGTGGCAAAAGTAGAAAATTAAAAAACGGTGATTTTGTAGCACATTAGCAAAGGAGCATATTATTCCAACGCGCAATTATTTTGCCAACATGACTTGCGGCAGGAACTTTTATCCTTTACGTTGATTTGAAGGAAGGGGTTGCGTGTGGAGCTAAGATAAAAAGCCAGTATCAACGCTAGGACAAGCGAGTAAGCTATTTTTTCGCCCTTCTTCTTACCTTCGCGCCGCTTTAGGTTACTGTTTATTGGAAATTATCATTAATGCGTGCCACCTAATAATATACCAATAATCAGTAACCAATACACCAATAACAAATATCCAGCATGACCTCCCGCGACATCCGCCGCCAATTCCTCGACTTTTTTGCCTCCAAAGGCCATAAAATAATTCCCTCCGCCCCGATGGTGGCCAAGAGCGACCCGACGTTGATGTTCATCAACTCTGGCATGGCCCCGCTCAAAGACTACTTTCTGGGCAACCAAACGCCGCCCGCCAAGCGCATCGCCGACACCCAAAAATGCCTCCGCGTGACGGGCAAACACAACGACCTGGAAGACGTAGGTTTCGATGGTTATCACCATACTATGTTTGAGATGTTGGGCAACTGGTCGTTTGGCGATTACTTCAAAAAAGACGCGTTGGCCTGGTCCTGGGAATTACTCACTGAGGTTTATAAAATCTCGAAAGACCGCATCTATGTGTCTGTCTTTCAAGGAGATGAGCAAGAAAACCTGCCCTTCGACCAAGAGGCTTTCGATACCTGGAAGCAGTTTGTAAGCGAAGATCGTATTCTGCCGTTCGGCAAAAAAGAGAATTTCTGGGAAATGGGTGCCCAAGGCCCCTGCGGCCCCTGCTCGGAAATTCACGTGGATTTGCGCTCCGATGAGGAACGTACTAAAACCGACGGCAAGGCACTGGTGAATGCCGACGATCCCAACGTGATCGAGATTTGGAATAACGTATTTATGCAGTTCAACCGCAAGGCCGACGGCTCGCTGGAAGAACTGCCCGCCAAATCCGTGGACACGGGCATGGGCTTCGAGCGTCTTTGCCGCGCTGTCCAGGGCGCAAAATCCAATTACGACACCGATCTATGGCTACCGCTGTTTACGTTGCTCGAAAGTCTGTCGGGCATCACTTACACTGGCACTTATCCGGGAACAACGGACTGGAAGAAAACCGACGTCGCGATGCGCGTCGTGGTTGATCACTTGCGGGCCGTGAGTTTCGCCATTGCCGATGGAGAGTTGCCGAGTAATACCGGTGCTGGTTACGTGATTCGTCGCATTTTACGCCGGGCGGTGCGCTACTATTATTCGTTTTTGAATTTGCGCGAGCCAGTGCTTTACCGGTTGTGTCCGGTGCTGGCCGAGGAGTTTTCCGATGTTTTCCCGGAATTGCAAGCGCAAATTGATTTTGTGGTCAAAGTAATTTTGGAAGAGGAAAAATCCTTCCTGCGCACCCTCGAAAGCGGTTTGAAGCGCATCGAACATATTGAAATACAGAACAATACGCTCGGCGGCGAGCAGGCTTTCGAACTGCTCGACACCTTCGGTTTCCCCATTGATTTGACGCGCCTGATCGCCCGCGAAAAGGGCTGGTCGGTGGATGATGCCGGTTTTGATAAAGCACTGGCCGAACAAAAAGCGCGCTCGCGCAAAGATGCCGCCAAAGAAGTGGGCGACTGGGTCGTCCTGACTGACGAATCTGATGTGGCTTTCGTGGGGTACGATGAATTGGCAACAGAAAATGCCCACATTGTCAAGTACCGTACAGTGGTAACCAAAGGCGAAAATCAATACCAACTGGTACTCAACCGGACGCCGTTTTACCCCGAAGGTGGCGGTCAGGTCGGTGACAAAGGCTGGATGACTTTCGGTACCGAGAAAATTCAAGTGCTGGATACCAAGAAGGAAAACAACCTGATTATCCATATTGTGGATAAATTTCCTTACGATCTGGAAAATCAAAACGTTATTTGTCAGGTAGATGCGCAGAAACGGCATTTGACTGAGAATAACCACTCGGTGACTCATTTGCTGCACGCTGCTTTGCGGCGTGTGCTTGGTAGCCACGTCCAGCAAAAAGGTTCTTATCTCGATGAGCACGCTTTGCGCTTCGACTTTGCGCATTTCCAGAAAGTGAGCGATCAGGAACTGGCGGAAATAGAACATATTGTCAACGAAAAAATTCGGGAAAATATCGTTCTCGAAGAAGCCCGCAACTTGCCGCTGGAAGAAGCCAAAAAGTCCGGCGCGATGATGCTTTTTGGCGAAAAATACGGCGACACCGTGCGCATGATTACTTTCGATCCAACCTACTCCCGCGAACTCTGCGGCGGTTGTCACGTGCATCATACAGGCCAGATTGGCTACTTTGTCATTACCGGAGAAAGTGCCGTTTCCGCCGGGGTGCGCCGCATAGAAGCGGTAACTGCCGAGGGCGCAGAAGTGTATTTTGCCAATTTAAAAAATGAACTATCGAGCATTCGCAACGTACTGAAAGCCAAAGATTTGTCTAAGGCTATCACCGACTTGCAGGACGAAACCAAGCGTTTGCAAAAAGAGAACGAACGCCTCGTACAAGAGCAGGCCAACGGCTTGCGCGAAGGGTTGCGCAATCAAGTAACTATAATAAATGGCGTCCATCTGATCGCGACCATCCTTCCCCTGCGCGACGGTAACATTATCAAAAATCTGGCAGTAGAGATCGAGCGGGAAATTGGAAACGCCGTCGTTGTTTTTGGTGCAATATCCGCCGACGGCAAGCCGTCGTTGAGCATCAAAATCAGCGATAATCTGGTCAAAGAGAAAGGCTTGAACGCCGGCACTATCGTCCGCGAATTGGCCTCCAAATTCCTAAAAGGTGGCGGTGGTGGGCAGCCGGGTTTTGCGACGGCGGGCGGTACGGATGCCAGCCAGTTGCAGGCGGCCGTGGAAGTGGTGAAGGGGTATTTGTAGATTGAAAACAGGAGAAATTTTGCCTTCAAGTTAAAATATGGCTTTTTCTTATGCTCAAAAAACACTCTGTTTTTTACCACTCTACTACCCGCCGAGGCAATACCACAGGCTCGTCCAACGGATGATAATACTGTTCCACCACAGTCGCCTCCAAGCGTTTTTTTAAAGCCAAATCTTTGATTATCAAATCATACACTTCCTCGCCAGCCGAATTAAATATAGAAAGCAAGGTAACGTGCAAAGAGCGTAGCAAACCAGATCGCGCATCGCGTTCCAACATCAGTGCTGCCTCGCCTATCCACTCCACGCCTTTGCCGTCGCGATGACGATATAACATAATCTCGTACACAATGCGGATATTCGCAGGATGAGCTTCGTCAATTTGCTCCGACATAAATTGTAATTTTGCTGATGAAAGAATATAGGCAGCAAAATTAATCCACTAAATGGAATAATGTCATAAAGTGGATAAATAGTTTCCATAAAATATATTTATCCACTTTCGATTTGCTTTTAGTCCTTTTTTTAAAAGATTCATCGAATCGCATCTCATTGAAAACATGAGTATTATAAAGCAAGGAGAGAAACTAATGCTGTTGGTCAAGCGCGATAGCCGATCCAATGAGGAGATTGCTATAGCCTTGAATATCGATAAATCGTACTTACCGAGACTCTATAAAATGGACGTTTTGCCTGCAAAGCCACTCAAAAAGGCCTTGGAGGTGTTTGGCGTATCGGCGGCGTATTTTTTGGAAGGCAACCCTGAAGCAATGGTGGTGCATGAACCGGACATCCCTTACGTAAATGTCGCAATGGAAAATGCCTTGTTAAAGGCCGAAAATGCTACCCTGCGTGAAGAACTTCGTCTACTCACCAATATGCTTGAGCAGCAAAGGGCCATCAACGCCGATCTGGCGGAGGCTTTGAAGAATTTGAGTAAAAGAGAGTAGTTTTTAGAATGTGGTCAATAGATAGGCTGTTACTTTTTAATGACGAGACCTATGAAGTTTCAAAAACCTCATAGGTCTATGCACTTATTCAATATGCTGAATTTCAACACATTGGCCACATTCAATCATTGGCCACATTTATGTAATTTCTACCTTCCCATCCCAATTACTTCCGCAAATACTCCCGCTGCCGTCACCTCCGCGCCTGCGCCCGGGCCACGCACGACCAAAGGGCGATCCCGGTAACGTTCAGTCGTAAATACCACCATATTATCGCTGCCGCTCAGGAAGTAGAAAGGGTGACTTTGATCGAAAGTTTGCAGACCAATGCTGGCCTTGCCTTCATCCAGACAGGCGACGAAGCGCAGCACTTTTCTCTGGTCGGCGGCTTGCTGACGCATTTTTTCAAAGTAATCGTCGTGCTTTTCCAGTGCGGTGAAAAATGCTTCTACCGATGGAGCGGCCAGGCAATCGGCAGGTAAAATATTTTCCAAATCCACATCCGCAGTTTCCAAAGGCAGCCCGGTTTCGCGCGCCAGAATCAGGATTTTGCGTCGCACGTCTGCGCCCGAAAGGTCGTCGCGCGGATCGGGTTCGGTGAGGCCACGCTGTTGGGCTTCACGTACAATGCTCGAAAAGGAGGCTCTTTCCGAGGTAGTCGTTTGGCAGAAAGTATTGAAAATAAATGATAACGTGCCGGATAGAATGCCTTCGATTTTTAGGATGCGGTCACCGGACTGAATCAGATCGTTAAGGGTGGTAATGATGGGTAGCCCCGCCCCAACGTTGGTTTCGTAACACCAATAGGCTCCGCGTTTCTCGGCGATTTTTTTCAAATGTCGGTACTGCGCATAAGAAGAAGAAGCGGCCAATTTGTTGGGCGTAGAGATGGAAATGCTCGCTTCCAGAATAGCTGCATAATATTGCGTGACCTCCTCGGAAGCCGTATTATCAATAAAAATGGTGTTGGATAGGTTGAAATTTTTCATTTGCTCCACAAAACGCGGCATCGAAAACGGTTCGCCGTCATGCAGGGCCGTTTCCCACTCACTGGGCGCAATACCTTCTTCGTTCAGAGCCATGCGACGACTGTTGGCCATGCCCGCGATCTTAATTTCCAGATTTCGTCTTTCCCGCAAAAAAGTGGCCTGGGCTTCAATTTGTTTCAACAGCGTCCGGCCAATCAACCCAATACCGATGATAAACAGGTGCAAGGTTTTGGTATCCGATAAAAAAAATGCCTCATGAATAGCATTGAGGGCCTTCGTTTCGTCGGGCGCGCCGATGACCACTGAGATATTTAGCTCGCTCGATCCCTGCGCGATAGCGACAATATTGACTCCATTTTTACCTAAAGCCTGAAAGAGTTGTCCAGCAATACCTGGCCGGTAGCGCATATTTTCGCCGACTACCGCGATGACCGACAGGTTGTCTTCAATTTTCATCGGCTCAATCAGTTGGCCGCGCAATTCGTAAGCAAACTCCTCCGCCGCTGCCCGCATCGCTGCCTTCGATTGGGCGGGCGACACCGCGAAAGTGATACTCGTTTCACTCGATCCCTGGGTAATTACCACCACGTTTACACTTGCCTGGGCCAATGCGCCAAACAGGCGGGCTGCTACTCCGGGCACACCAAATAATCCACTGCCTTGCAGTGTGATGAGGCATATTTGGTTAATGCTAGAAATGCCGCAAATGGCTCCGCCGCCGGGCGTCTCCGGCGAGATGACTTGGACTTTATTGCTGATATAAGTGCCTGCAAATGAAGGGTTAAACGTGTTTTTGATAATCAAAGGAATGTCCTTTGCAAGGGCGGGCAAAATGGTCGGTGGATAGATGACTTTGGCCCCGAAATGGCTCATTTCCATCGCTTCGCGGTAGGTCATGGTTGGCAGCGTAAACGCTTTTTTTACCCGTCGCGGATCGGCGGTCAGTACCCCATCTACGTCCGTCCAAATCTCGATGGCCGTGGCATCCAGCGCCGCGCCGAGGATGGCCGCCGTGTAATCAGAGCCGCCGCGACCTAGCGTGGTAGTAATGCCATCCGTCGTGCTGCCGATGAAGCCAGTGGCCGCTTGCACCGCTTTATGCGTCGCGTAGTGCGCGCGAATGCGGCGATTAGTTTCTTCAAAATCTACTTTGGCACCGCCGAAATGCGCGTCGGTGCGCACTACATCGCGGGTATCGAGAAATTCGGTGGGAATACCTGCCTGACGCATGGCATGGGCGATGATAAACGCGGAATTGCGCTCGCCGAAACTTACCACAAAATCCAGGGAACGCGCCGACACTTCGTGCAACAGAAAAATACCTTGCAGTACGTTGCTCAATGCCTCGAAATTGGCCGTCAAATGTTGCTCTACTGGCGGGCGATTGCCGGCTTCCAGCAGTTGTTCGATGGCTTCAAAATGGCGGGCCTGCACTTTTTCAAACGATTCGCGGTAGCTTTCGTCGCCCTTTCCAGCGCGGTTGGCCATGTCGATCAGGGTGTCGGTGACTTTGGAAAAAGCCGAAAAAACGACCGTAAACTCTTCGCCGCGCTGGTGATAATCGAGTAATATTTGCAGCAAGCCGCCGATTGTGGCTGGGGAGCCGACGGAGGTACCACCGAATTTTAAAACTTTCATGTTTAAATAAATATTCTAATGTGCTCTATTTCAACACATTCGTTTAGAGATAGTCTCCACTTTGATGCCTGCCATTATTATACCTACCACGAAATGTTGTCATCCTGAACGCAGTGGAGGAACTGGCTATGAAAAAAGTGAGCATTCACCTTCGTTCTTGGGCAGATTCTTCACTGCGTTCAGAATGACAAGATCGGAAGAGAGCATATCAAGTAAATTTTTTCAAAATCATTAAGACAAGGCGGAGATTTTGCCACAAAAAACGGACGATTTAACGGCTTTCCGAAATGCCCGGCGGAAATCAGCAATTTTGCCCTGTTCTATACCTTCAAAATAAACTTCTATGCGCCAGATTTTTGTCCTGCTGCTGCTGGCTGGATTTACCGCTTGCCAAACAGATCCTTGCCCGAAATTGCTGGCAAAACGCGACTTAGTACTGGATAATTCCATTGATTCGCTGCTCTTTCACCGCGATGAGATGCCAGAAGATTCGTTTCGGCGGGGAATGCAGGTACTACGCCAGTGGGAATTGATTCTTTTCTATGACGCACGGCATTGTAATTTTGAGCAAGACCAGACCCGAGGATATTATTGGCAGTTTGGCCGTCTCACACATCCAAGTCGGCTCCAGAAGCTGATGGAGCAGCTTAATATTCCTCCACCACCGATACCAGCAAAATAAAAGAAAGGGCAACAGGTGAATTCACCTGCCGCCCACGCGTTTGGCATTTCGTATTCGACAGGAAAAACGTGAGATAGTGAGAGGCTCAGAGAACACACTCTTCTTATTTTTCTCACCTTCTCACGTCTCTCATGGCTGTAAGGGAAGGACTCGAACCTTCACGAGGCAGTTAGCGACAGCACAAAGGTTTGGTGGTCCACCCCAGTCGGCCGAAGCCGGCTTTACGCTGCGTTTATTCTGTGATCCCCACCCCCGAGACAGGAGGGTATGGCTGCCAAATTTCATCACCTCACAATTTGAATGGTGAGAGAGGTGAGAGAAAAGTGAGAATGTGAGAGCATCTAAGAGTGGACCTCTTATGTTTCTCACTTTCTAACCTCTCTCAACTTTCTCACTGAGGCAAAGGTAAACGCATTGGTCTTTTTATTGCAAATATTTCAACGTATTTTTAATTTATTTACATTATTGTTAAAAATAGTGTCTAAACGTTACTACTCAAAAATTATTCAATTTGATTTGGTCATAAAAATTAACAAGTTGGCAATGGATTAGAAGGAACAATCATTCATCTCTAAAATAGTGATCCTTCCAAAAGACTGGTACAAAAAGAGCATTGAGTTAGACTTTTCGTGAACTATCGCGCCAGTCATTCATTTCCTGCATTGGTCATTATTTTATTGACCACATTTTTCCATGATGTCCTTTCCTGAACCTTTCGCCGATTATCTTGCTAAATGCCTTGCCCAGCCGTTGCCAGGTCAGACTGCGCAATACCAAATGGCAAGTATGCACCGCCTACAGCAGCTTGAGTTGCCAACTGTTCCACCCTCCGATGTGAAAATGGCTGCCGTATTAATCTTGCTATTTACACAGGCCGAAACCTGGCACTTGACCCTCATTCAGCGGACGGTGAATCCACAAGACCGGCACAGTGGCCAGATCAGTTTTCCCGGCGGGCGCTATGAATCGAAAGATAAAACCCTGGCAAACGCCGCCCTGCGGGAGGCGCACGAGGAGTTGGGGGTAAGACCTGAAAGGGTATGCTTGCTGGGCCGATTGACGGAACTGTATGTGCCGGTGAGCAATTTTGTGGTGCATCCTTTTGTGGGCGTATTGCAGGACGGTCAGGCACCTAGTTTTACGCCGCAGCCGGGGGAAGTAGCGACTATTCTGGTACCGCCTTTGAAGATATTTCTGGATGAAAATACCCGAAAAATGACGGATATGACTATCAGCGAAGCCATTACTTTGAAAAATGTACCTTATTTTGAAGTGGAAGGCCGCGTTTTGTGGGGTGCTACGGCGATGATCCTCAATGAGTTATTGGAAGTTGTAACAGCGGGTTTAACCGCATAGTACTGGCGGGTTCAGCCGCCGTTTTTAATTTTAGGGAAAGAAGGTTGGCGGCTGAGCCCGCCGGTACGGTTATTCACCGTTTTCCAGCAACACCCGTACCGTTTCAATTTTGCGGTCACTGACGAGTTCCAATACAAAGGTTTTGCCATCCAGTTGAAGGCGCGCGCCCTGCTCCGGGATGTTGTGCAAAGCATCAATCAAATAACCGGAAAGGGTATTATAACTGCCAGCAGGCAAATGTAGAGCGGGGTATTTTTCGTTTAAATAATCTATTTCCAGCCGCCCGGAAAAGAAATATTCCGTGTCGCTAATGTGGGCTTCGATGAATTCCTGCTGATCGTGCTCGTCATCTATGTCGCCGAAAAGTTGTTCCAAAGCATCTTCCAGCGTAACCAAACCGGAAATGCCGCCATATTCGTCCACTACGCAGGCAATGTTCGTGCGGTTTTTGACAAATTTGCTGAGCAAATCATTGACCTGAATGCTTTCCGGCACGAAACGGATGGGCATCACCATGCTGCGAATATTGGTCGGGCGAGCGAAAAGTTGTTGCACATGCACGTAGCCCAACACCTTGTCCAAGTCGCCGTCGGTTACCAGAATACGCGACATGCTACTTTCAATAAACTGCTGGCGCAACTCTTCCACAGAAGTTTGCACATCCACATGCACGATTTCGAGACGCGGAGACATACAATCGTAGGCCCGAACTTGCTTTAAATGGAGCGCATTTTCCAACAATTCCATCTCCATTTCCTCTTCGCCGGGCGTGCCAGTGGCGTTTTGCTGCACCAGATATTCTAACAATGCTGCATCGCCGTCATTGGGGACTTTCTTGTATAAACTTTTGAAAATCAAATTTTTAAACAACAGCAACGTCAGAAATACCAGCAAGCCAGCTACAAATGGAGCCACCCAACCCGTGCCGAAGACAAACCAGAACGGTGGTATCAGCCACAAGGCCACCAGCGTACCCAGGGTGGTGAGGGCCAGCGTAGCGGGAAGCGCGTGACTGCCAATGCGCAGGGCGGAAGAAGGGAGGGAATGCAAAGGCGTTGAGGATTTAAGATGATGAGGATTTGAATCAAAGAGAAGTGAGGGTAATCAAATATTCAAATCTTCAGCCATTACTTAATAGCGTTATTTAGTTGATCCACTTTGATGCGGCCTTTCGGGACTTTGATCAGCCAGTAAGAAAAATCCTGTTCCGCTTCCAATCCGTAGCCATAAATGATCTCGCCGGGCTTGGTCACTTTCACGAATTTGTCGGTGAATATTTTGGCCGTTTTTTCATCCCAAACCAGTTCTTCGGTTTCCAGTTTTTCCTGTTTGATCGTGTTCAATTCCACACTATCACGGGCAACGATCTGGCCTTTTTCAGGAAAACGAACGGCAGTTTTGGCAGTCAATACGCTTTTCACCGACAGGTCTGCCTCCAGAAATTCGATTTTCACGCCCTGCGGAAATTCCTGCCGTGGATTCTCGCGATCATCATAATTGTATAGCACTGGCCCATGTACTCGCACCCGCAAAATAGCACTGTCGGAGTAGAGAATTTCGACATCTTTGGCGATCACCACCTGCGTGTCTTCGGGGGTAAATAGTTGCTTGTTTTCCTTTTTCAGGTCGTCGCAAGCGGTCAGCAGCACGATGACCAGAAAAATTATAACGATTTGATTACCTATGTTTTGTGGAAAAATAACCATCAGGAAATCACCTTTTTAAGCCCGATACGGAAAATCAACAGCAGCCCCACCACAATGAGGATCAGGTAGTGCACGGGCACATTTACCCAGGCGATCAAATGGATACGATCCAGGAAATACATGAGGACAAAAATGGCCGCAATCATCATCATTAGGCTTGATAATTTTCCAAAACCGGGAATATACTCGAACGGCGCATTGCGTCTTACAATGCCCAGTGTGACAATCATGGACACAATCGGCAACACTTGAGTAAGCAGATTGACATTGTAAATGCTTCCGCCGCGTTCAAATAAAAACATATAAATGGCGAGGGCCACCGCAAAAATACCGGGAATACAAACTGCAAAAACCAGTACCGCGTAGAAGTAATTCCACGGAGGGAGGTGGCCTTCGCCGCGCCCCATGAAGTTGGCCAGCAAGGCGCAAAGTGGAATGCCGATAAAGAGGGCCAGCACCACAAACGGATTGGCGTCGAGGTAGTTGAAAAATTCTTGCAGGGTCATGTTGTCGGAGGTCGAAATTTATTTCGACAAATAATGAACGGTTATGGCGGCGTATATGTCGCGCTCCGGCAAAAGTATCGCGTATTTGAATTTGCTGCGGAATAAATTCCGCGCTCCTAGCGCACCATACGCATAAAAATACTCGTAAACCAGTTGGAATCAGCCTTGATCAGCGTGTCCAAAGTCTGATTGGCCTTGTTGGAAAACACGCGGATGTCGCGCACCACGGCACAAAAACTCTCGGCTTCCGGGGAGTTCTCCTCCACATTGGCTACCTCGTTCAGCACTTTGAGCATCGGCTCCAACTCACGTTTCTTACGATTGATAATGATTTGGCGGACCACCGTCCACATATCTTTTTCGGCGTAAAAATACTCCTTGCGTTCGCCGGCTTTGAGTTGCTTATGCACTAATCCCCAATCCATTAGCGCGCGCAGGGTCATGTTGACGTTGCCACGCGAGATGTTGAGACCCTCCATCACCTGGTCGGCGGTCATCGCTTCCGGCGCGATCAGCAGCAGCGCGTGTACCTGCGCCATCGTGCGATTGATGCCCCAATCGGTGCCCATTTTGCCCCACGATTCGATGAATTTTGCTTTGCCTTCCTGGACGTCCATGTATTGAGTGGTTTGTAATGCAGGAAAATACGCTTTGGGCTACTATTGTTTTCAAAAAAAAATGAAAATTGAAAAAATGACGTGTTTGGGCCCTTTAAATGGTATTTTTGTGGGGAACGAGACCTAGGAGGTTTTAAAACCTCATAGGTCTACGCCGAAGCCTGACAACATGGAGCAACCAAGCCAGTACCTCACCGAAGATGCCGCCGGGCAATACACCGAGCAGATCACGCGCCTGTTGCGCGATGAAAGCACCGACAATTGCCCGTTGTTGCTCGAACTCATCACGGGGGGCGGCGTGAATCATCGGCTGCTGGGCTATTTATTTGGGATTGCCTGTTTCCATCATCGGAAGGAAGTGGCCGACCGCGCCATGAATTTGCTGGCCAAAAACGCGACGCCCGCTACCACCAAGCAAGCCCAAAAACTCAAAGAAAGTGCCGCTTATTATTACAACGAAGTCGAATATTTGGGGAAATACAGTAATCCTGATTTCGATCTTTTCGACTTTTTGTTGGCCTATAAAATGTGCAACTGGCACCGGGTTGGTGAAGCCCGCAGCCATTATTTCATCACCGCGCACCAAACGCTGAATCTATCGCAATACCCGGAGGCTCAACTCTCTCCGGCCTTGGCGACGCTGGATTTTGTGCATTATTTGGCCTTGCCCGCTCACAAAGGCTTTGATCTGGTAGCCTCGCTGGTGTATTTAGAGAAGTTGCCATTAGAAAGTATTTTTATTGAAAATACCCGTCTCGACGAATTCCCGATCGCGCTGTTTCAATTACCGCAATTACGCACGTTGAGTATTAAACGCGGTTCTTTTCGTCCGAAACAGCCGATGTTGGTGCCGGAAGGCGGATCTTTCGGTAGTCCGGTTTTAGAAAAACTCATTATCGACGGTTACCCTTTGGTGGGCGAAATGCGGCTCGGACCTTTCCCGCGCTTACGCGAGGCCACGTTTATTCGTTGCGCGCTGACCAATATGTCTTTTCTGGAAAATGCGCCGCTGATTGAACATATTGCGTTGAAAAACAATCATTTGGAAACACTACCGACTTTTCTGGGTGACTGTACGGAATTGAAGGTGCTCGATTTGAGCGGAAATCCTTTCCGCAAAATCGAACTAAATCTCGAACGCCTGGTTCGATTGGAAGAACTGGACCTGAAAATGCAGCCGCAACAGGTTCCGTAACCGCCAGTACATTATGGTCAACCGCATTCTCGACGAACTTTCCCGCACGGGTATTGCGCTGTTGCTGCGCGAACCCTTTTATGCGCACCTCTTCGGTAGCATCAATAAAGAGGTAGTAGGCAAAGGTCATCCCGTAGAAAGCATGGCTGTGGGCCTCGGCCATAACACGTTGACACTCTATGTCAATGCCGATTTTTGGGACAAAGTGCTGATTAGTCCCGACCATCGCTACGGCGTAGTGAAACACGAAATGCTGCACCTGGTATTTCGGCATTTGTTAATACGCGAGCCATTTCTGGACAGTCGTTTGCTTAATGTCGCCTTTGATCTGGTTGTCAATCAATACATTGCGCGGCTGCAATTGCCCGAAGACAGCATTTTCCTGGAATCTTTCCCCGATCTGTATTTGTCCGCCGGACAAACGTGGTTTTATTATTACAAGAAAATCGAGGAACTCCAACGCGGCGCGGGCGGCAGTTCAGCGGGATCGCCCAGTGCGGAAACGCTACAAAAAATTCGCTCTGATTCCCACGGTTTGGAACGTCATCAGCCTTGGCAGGAAATTCGCAGCCGCTCCGAACTGGAAAACAATGTGCTGGAAACCCAACTGGACAGCCTCATGCGTACTGCGCACCAGCGGACAAATGCTCATGCTTGGGGTAATTTGCCCGGTGAATTGCGGGAACTAATGCAAAATCGCCTGTTTCGTCCGCCAGCAGAGATCAATTGGCGCGGCATATTGCGACTGTTTGCGGGCAGCGCGGCGCGTACGCAGTTGCGCAACACCATGCAGCGACCCAGCAAGCGATTCGGGACGGTGCCAGGCGTGAAAATTCGGCGGCGGCAGCGATTGTTGTTGGCTTTGGATACTTCTGGCAGCATCGGCGTGGAGGATTTGGAGCCGTTTTTCAACGAAATATTTCATCTCTGGCGAGCCGGGGCGCAGGTGGATATTGTGGAATGCGACACGCGTATTACCCGCCGTTATGCCTATCAGGGCGCAGTTCCCGATGCGGTAGAAGGTCGGGGCGGTACTAATTTCACCGAACCATTGGAACTGGCCAATCGCGAGCGGCCCGATGCGCTGCTGTATTTTACGGACGGTTTTGCAGAGCCGCCGCTCTTTGCGCCGCAGGTTCCGGTGTTGTGGGTGATCAGTCGCCGGGGCTTAGAAACGTCGCACCCGACCTGGCGAAAACTACCGGGAAAAAAATTGAAGTTGACGTAATGCTCTGTTAGCCAACGTTTTTGAGGATTGGAAGATTCGAGTATCTGATTAAAGCACTTGATAATCAGGTAATTGATCAAATACTCAAATCTTCGTCTCCTCCGATTAAACCAAGTTGCCGTCGCGGTGTTATCTTTGTCTGGATTTTTATCAATCAAGTCATACAAAAGATGGAAGCAGTAGCCAAAAGCCCCGTGATGTTGTACACGGAGGAAACCCCGAATCCCGAATCCCTGAAATACGTCACCAACCGGATGCTGTATCGCGGCATCGCCGAGTTCAAAGAAAAAGATATTGCTGCCGAATGGAGTCCGCTGGCCAATAGCCTGATGGAATTGGTGTACGTGAAGAGCGTTTATTTCAATAATAACTACGTCACCATTACGAAGGAATTCAATTACGAATGGGCGGATGTGATGCTCAAATTGAAGGAATTTGTTAAAAGTTACATCGAAAATGGCGGTGTAGTGATTAACGATGGCTTTGCGGAATATGCCGAGCAGTTGACGACGGCCAGCAATGCCGTGCAGTTTACTGGCGAGGGCGGCGAAATCGCCAAGAAGGTAAAAGACCTGATTGATATGTATGTGAAGCCCGCCGTAGAAGGTGACGGTGGCAACATCGAGTTCAAGGCTTTTGAAAATGGCAAAGTCTTCGTGACCATGCAGGGTTCTTGCAGCGGTTGCCCTTCCTCTACGGTTACTTTGAAAGCGGGCATCGAAGGGATGCTGAAACGTATGGTGCCGGAAGTGACGGAGGTGGTACAGGAAATGGCGTAAGTGTATCGCCGATCCCTGATCGGTAAAAAGGCTAGTGCGGCTTAACCCGGCCCAATAAAAATTTTTTTCTTTATCCCCGCCGAGCACTCGCTCAGCGGGGATATTTTTTTCAAATCTCTACCGTTGCCATGTACCTTTGGCCGCGAATCAAAATAGGTCAGCGTCTTATGCTTTGGACAATAGTAATCAAAATGGGCGGTCAAAACGCGAATCCAACGTCCCAAGTCCAATAGTCCAAAGTCTATAATTTATGTCTTTAATCAAGAAATTGGCGAGTGAAACGGCGATCTACGGCCTAAGCAGCATTGTGGGGCGTTTCCTGAATTACCTGTTGGTACCGCTCTACACCCGCACGCTCCTCCCCAGCGAGTATGGTATTTCGAACGAACTTTCGGCCTACGCCGGCTTTTTGATGGTGCTGTTTTCTTACCGCATGGAATCGGCTTTTTTCCGTTTTGGAACGCCAGTGGAAGATCGGGAGCGCACTTATTCCACTACCGTTTGGTCGTTGCTGAGTAGCACAGCGGTGATTGTGGCCCTGATGTTTTTGTTTGCCCAGCCCATCGCCAATTTTTTGAACTATCCGGCTCACCCGGAATACATCCGCTGGTTTGCGCTGATCTTGGGTTTTGATTGCCTGACTGAATTGCCTTTCGCCCGACTGCGCTTGGAGCAACGTCCGCGTCGGTTTGTTTTTGTCAAACTTACTTGGATTGCTACCAATATTGGACTCAACCTGTTCTGGTTGCTTTTTTGCCCGTGGGCGGCCAAAAACGGCTGGAACTGGGTGTATTATGTCTGGTCGCCGCAATTGGGTGTGGCCTATATATTTCTGGCGAATTTGTTGGCCAGTGGCATTACGCTGCTGCTTTTGCTGCCGCAACTACGGGCCATCCGCTGGCCATTAGATGGTGCATTATGGGTAAAAATGATGCGCTACGCCGGGCCGCTCATCATCGTGACCTTCGCAGGTGTTATCAATGAAATGCTGGATCGGGCCATTCTCACGCGCTTGTTACCCGGTACTTTGGAAGAAAATCGTGCCCAACTCGGCATCTACGCCGCCAACTACAAACTGGCGATGCTCATTACCCTGTTCACGCAGGCTTACCGCTATGCTGCCGAACCATTTTTCTTTCGCCACGCGGCGGATAAAGATGCTTTGAAAATTCAGGCGAGTGCCACCAAGTGGTTCACTATTGCTGCTACGGTAGGAATGTTGGGTATCTTACTCTTTCTGGATGTGGTGAAGGGTTTTGTAGGCAAAGACTTCCGGGCTGGACTAAATGTGGTACCCATCTTGTTGGTTGCCAATCTGTTATTAGGCCTTTACTACAATTTCTCGGTGTGGTACCGATTGAAAGATCGCACGATGCTAGGGGCGTGGGTCTCGATAGGCGGAGCCATGATTACGCTCATTCTCAATTTTTTATGGGTACCGATCATCGGTTATGTGGGTGCCGCCTGGGCAACTTTGGTCTGTTATGCGTTTATGTGCTGGACGACCTGGTACATCGGGCGGAAGCATCATCCTGTGCCATACGAAATGAGTCGAATGGGATTTTATGTGGCCGTGGCATTGGTGATGTTTGGGTTTAGTCGTTGGTTAGAGCCAGTTTTGCTGGCTTGGCCGATGTTGCTTTGGGCAATGCGTATAGGATTGTTTGTTGGATTTTTAGGATTGGTTTATGTTTTGGAGCGGGAAAAGAAATTGGTGGCAGTTTAATTTGTAAATTATAAATAGTATATCTTTGTGGTGTCACTAAACATACACACCCTTTTAGGTATGAAAATGTTATCGCTAAAATTGCAAGAAGGTGTTTTTGCCGAGACAGAAGCCTTATTGGCACAAATCAAGCAAAATCGGAATGCTTATATTAACGAAGCAGTTAGTTACTACAATCGCCTTCAAAAACGAATGTTGTTAGCGAAAAGGCTGCACGAAGAAAGCCGTCTTGTAGCGCAGAGCTCAATGGAAGTGCTAGAAGAAATGGAGCAAATAGAAGACGATAATTTGCTGCATTCTTAACCCTAAACACCATGATTAGCAAATATGAAGTCTGGATAGCAGATTTAAGTCCCCATTTTGGTACGGAGCCGGGTAAAATACGTCCAGTGGTAATCGTTCAAACGGACTTACTTAATGGAAAACATCCTTCTACTATTGTTTGTCCGGTAACTACGCAAATCGTCAAAGGCGCAACATTACTGCGTATTCATCTGACCGCGGGCGAATCCGGTGTGGCAAACCCATCCGACATTCTAATAGATCAATTGCGCGCTATTGATAATCGCCGCTTCATGCGTAAACTTGGCACCTTGAATGCCCAAAAACAAAAGCAAGTAGATGAGAATCTGGGTATTATCCTTGATCTTTTCTGATTTCAAATCTTCTCCTCTTCTCCCAATTCCGGAATCCCCACCGCCTTAAAACCATGCTCCAATAAATAATCCCGCCACTTTTCCTGTCGATCCAGCGTACCGTGCACCAACCAGATTTTTTTGACGGTCTCCGTTTGATTCTGGATCATCGCCAGCATCTCCACCCGATCGCCGTGGGCGGAAAAGGAATCCATCACTTCTATATCCGCCAAAACTTGTTTGTGTTGGCCTAACACGTACACGCTTTTGGCTCCGTTTCGGAGTTGGCCGCCCGGCGTGTTGGGAGAGCAGTAACCAACAATCAAAAACGTGTTGCGTTGGTTCTCGATATTGTTCACTAAATGGTGCTGAATACGGCCAGCATTCATCATACCCGAAGCCGAAATGATGATGCAAGGTTGCTGATTGGTATTAAGTCGCTTGGATCCTTCTACCGTGCGGATGTAAGATAAACCATTGAATCCGAATGGGTTATTGTCGTCCATTATATAACGGTTTACGTCGGCATCGAAACATTCGGGGTGATTGACGAATACCTCCGTCGCATTTACTGCCAATGGACTATCGATGAAAACCGGCACTTTTGGCAGTTTCCCCGCCTGCTGTAGCCGGTCAAGCATATACACGATTTCCTGGGTACGCCCCACCGAAAAAGCCGGGATAATTAGTTTGCCTTTTTTATCCACGCAGGTATGGTGAACGATTTCTAAGAAGCGTTCCACTTCGTCCGGCGCGGCTTCGTGTTCCCGGTCGCCGTAGGTGCTTTCGCAGATCAGATAGTCCAGCGGCGGCATCGGCAAAGGATCGTTAAGGATTGGGCGATTAGGCCGACCAATGTCGCCGCTGAAGCCCAGCCGAATGGTACGGTCGCCTTCCTTGATTTCGAGCGTCGTGGTTGCGCTACCCAGAATGTGACCCGCGTCGCGGTACAATACTCGCACATTGGGGTGAATATCAAACCACTGCTCATAGTTATAACCAACGAACTGTTTCAACGTTTCTCCTACATCTTCTATAGTATAGAGCGGTGTGCGCTCCGGATCGGAAAAGGCTTTCTTATGATTATAATATTCGGCATCGCCTTCCTGGATTTTGGCCGAATCCAGCAGCATAATGGCGCATAGATCACGGGTCGCCATCGTGCCATATATCCTGCCTTTGAATCCGTTGTTGACTAATTTCGGCACCCGCCCAGTATGGTCAATGTGGGCATGGCTCAGCACCAGACAACCAATGTCGGCGGGATTGAACAGCCATTTTTCATTGAAATGCTCCATAGGAGAAGCAGGTGCATTCTCTTCTCTGGCCTGACCATCATCATCGCCGCCGCCCTGATACAGGCCGCAGTCGAGCAGTATTTGGAAGCCATCTTCTAAGGTGAGCAGGTGGGCCGAGCCGGTCACTTCGCGGGCGGCACCGCAGAATTTTATGGTCATAAGTGCGTGTGTCTCAATTCAGTCGGAAAAGTAGGGATAATCCAAATGTCAGATAAATTTAAAATAAACTCACATACCCCAAGTGAAACTTAGTTGATCTCAAATCCACGCCCTGCCCTACATCGCGGCGACCCACCGCAGCACTGATACCAAAAATACCGGCCTTGGTTTCAAAGTTTAAGCCAACGCCCAGCCCAAGTGGACGCAGAAATATTCGGGTGTTATTGGTAATATTTTCCAGATAGCCATAATCGCTAAAGACCGCGAGGTAAGAATTAATACCGATTAATAGTCGAAATTCAGCCGTTGCTACGGCGAAACGGGTGGCAAACAGGCTTTCCTCATCAAAACCCCGGAGCAGTTTAGTGCCTCCCAAACGGTATTGTTCGTTAGCAAAAACTTTCTTTTTCGCCAGAATATCGCCACCACGCAAGCCGAATTTGAAAGTACTGCGCTCCATAAATGGCAGATAAGCTTCCACATTATATTCCACCCGAAACCGCGTAGTGCGTCCGGCCACGCTATCGTACAGGGTGGCAAAACGGAAATTCGGGTCGTCCGGGTCATGGAGACTTTCGATTTGGTTATTGCGCTGTACGGTATTAAATCCGGCGACTGTTTTCAATGACATATCCCAGCCGCGCCGGGGATTGAAGCAGTAATCCAGCCGATTCAGGCGGGTTTCGAGGCCAAATCCGTTTTGCCGCAGGTCGAGATTAGCGGGCAGGCGACGGGTTTGCAGCACCGTCAGAGT